>OY968773.1:2992500-4150818 GCA_963695315.1 uncultured Gammaproteobacteria bacterium | reverse complement strand
TACTATTTTGCACTAATGATGTTGCTTCCACGCCACACATTGAGTTGGCAAAAAAATGCGCGGTTGGGCTGGCACACACGACTGGACCGCCAGCCGCCGGATGGCTCAAGTTCCCCCAGTGCAATGGCGACGCTCAGACCAGTTGCGCAAAGCGGAGCATTCTCCGCAGGGGCTCAAAAACGAGGTTTATTTCGGGTGGGTGTCGCCTAATCCCAGCTCCGGCAATGGACATTTGCCCGTCATCCAGGATTTCCTGGGCCGTCGAGAATAGCACTCAAAGCGATCCCATACTCGCACGGGGGCGGGGTATTTATGGAGCTGCCCGGCGTCGAGACGGGTTGAGGGAAAGAAGCCCCGGTGTATGGCGATCCGGGGCCTCCGCGTTACATCGGCACCTGTCAAAGCAGGCACACTGTTCGCTTTTGCTGCGAACGGTCAGCCTGCGTAAGCCACCCGCCGCTGGCTGTCAGATCTCAACAGCAGTCTTTGGCTCGCCGGCAACTGAAGCACTGTAGCGCGCTGACCCTCGCGCAAGAATGTCAGGAGCACGATCTGCCCGTCCGGAAATTCCAGCGCATCGTGATGGGCGAGCGCCTTTTCCTTGTTGGTTTGCCGAAAGATCGCCGTCTTGTGATTGATCTCCTTCGTGTACCAACCGAGCGGTCCGGTCGATATAAACACAATCTCCTCGGCAAACGACAATTCCGTCCCCGGTAGAACGCAGACCGCCACGCTCGAATCTTCCGATGCCGCGAACCCCCGCGTGCCTGTACGAAAGTCGCTTGTGGTAAGTTTGTCGCCAACCCTCGCGGGTCGCGACTTGACGTTCTGAAGACTGTAATCACACATCTCGGAACTCCCCTGTTTGGGAAAGCCCCAGCCAAAATAATTCTAGCGCATTTGCCGTCCCGATGCATCATGTAAATGGTACCTGACGTTCGGGATACATCCGCGTCGAGTGCGGCGTTTATCGCTGGCACCAATCGTAACCTTTGTGTAAAATCATCGCTGAGCTGCCAGCGGACGTGCCCCCGGCGGACAACACTCTGACGACAATCGAGGTGAGCGGCGATCTTTCGCATTGCGGGAGACGCGCAAAGCCGTCTGGATTACCCGGAAGGAGCACAAACGTCGGTCTCTGGATCATTCTCGTTGGATTGATTTCGAATTCTCGCCGGAGCAACAGGCCGCGTTGCTGGCCTGGCCCACAGCGCGGGAGCGGACCACGCAACGCGACGCTGTGAAGGATTACGCTAAGCGGCTCGCCTAGCGGCGTTGTCGATAGCGATTAACTTGCGGGCGAGCGCCACAACGCGGTCAAACTCGGCTTTGCGCCCGCCGCCGGGCGCGTCAGCATAGGCGGCTTCCAATTCCTCTTGTAGCTCTCTAAGGCAACCTCGTGAAACTCGCCGCTTATCTCTAATTATTAGGCTCGGAAACCGGCAAGTACTCCCCAGTCACGAAGTTGGGGTGGCAGGGGATGGACCGTCACCTTGTGGCGCAGAGAATGTGGGTGGTTTATCGTGACTTGGCCGGGCCGCGAACTCTGTGTCAGCGATGGCGAAAATTTGGACGCTACCGGCGTGCTTTGCGCACTTTGGCGTGGTCTCCTCTCATCGTCACTTCAGTCTATCCGCTGTCAGCAGCGATGGAAAAAGTGTCGTGTTGGCGATGTGGGAGGACGAATTCGAACGCCAGGGCGATCAAATAATTTATCAATCGCGCTACCGACCAATCTACAGCGGCAAGTTGCGACGCATCAGCAATCAATGGATTGCCAACCTTAAGTGGGCGTGCAGGTACTGTGATTGCTTGGTGCGGGTCGTGATCATTCAGGCGGAAGATGCTCAGGCAAATCCCCGAACCATAAAGTTCTGCTACCCGGACGACAGTCTGATCATGCGCATCACATATCTCGACACCGAAACTGGAGCATTTCGAGCGGAGAGTGCTTGAACCAAGCGGACGCGGCTAGCGAGTGGGGATCGGCACGTCCGGTTCGATGAGCGCGGATAGGAAACGGGACGTTGCCGAATGGCCCAAGTTACCGGGCCTATCCTCGACTCTACCGTCACTTCACTTGCTGCGGTGCAACCGAATGTCGGCTCTCAGGTGAATTTCGGAAATGCCTGAAGCACGTTGAGAGGCACGCGGTTGACCCAAAGCGACTGAGCAGAGTCGCTGTTCGGCGGAATCATTCCGTCGGGGCTGAGGGATTCTGGACACGTCGCCCGAGGAACATGCGCCGGAACGGTTCGTCTTTCATAACGAATTGATGATAGAGCGCGGCAAGCACGTGCAAAACGATGAAGCTGGCAAGGATCGTCGCAATATAGCCGTGTGCCACAAAGCTAGGATAAATCTTGAAGGTCGGTGGTAGCGGGGCGCCTGAGCCACCGAAAACGATCGCGGGGAGCCCCGCAAGAATCGCCGTTGTGAAGCCGCTCCCCACCATCGAGAGGACCAGGACGTAAAATCCGTAATGGGTGATCGCCGCGATCCGATCCAGGAGGGCATAACCTGTCGTCGCAGCTGCCGGACGCGATGTCCACATTCGAACGGCAAAGCGGATGACCATCAAGGCGAGTATCAGCATTCCGCCCGCCATGTGGACCCGCAGAACACCAATCTTCTGAGGATCGACATTGGGCATCGCTGCGAGCACGAAAAAACCCATGGCCAACGCCGCGATGATCAGGACGGCAAGCACCCAATGCAGCGTCACCAGCAATGGATGATAGCGGGACACCTGCTTCATTTTCAGTTCCTCTTGAGAGGCGCGACGCTGCGGTCCCAGTCCAGCCGCGTGGCCAACCGTTCCAGGCTGTTGCGATTGGACCTATCCTACCAGGAAGGTCGCGCCCAGGGGTAATTGAAACAACAATATTCAGTCCGCCGGTGTGGCGACTGCCGCTTTTGAATATCGGGTGTCGTGTTACAGTCAGTCTATATCGCCGCAAAGAAGTCAGCACGAAAGCCAATGACGCTGGAATTGCTTGCGACACTGATATCTCACACCGCGGCGTCGGCTGACAAACGCTTTAGCGCGCTCGTCGAGGACATCGCTGACCTTAAGACGGAAATGGTCGACCGGTTCGACCACGTCGATAAGCAGTTTGGCGCCGCCCATAGTCGCGCCCGCGCAATGTTGCGCACGCAGATTTCTGTGCCGTCCGCTTGAGAATGGACGCGAGTTCCGCGCAATCAGTTTGGGTCGCGAACCCAATTATAGAGTGCGATTTGTCTTGGCCTTATATCGCCAGCCGCTACCATGCGACGCAGAACGAGGCCGCTCGGCAACACTCTCCAACTTGCCGGGGTTGAGGAGGCCGAACGGATCCATGGCCGCTTTGAAGGCGAAGTCATCGCCGTGTAACGGCTTCATGCCACCTTGCCCTACTAGAAAGGTCTGACTGTCGGCGACCTGAACGCCTTCTTCTTCGAGTCCCCTGACGATCATCCGCAAATGTTCGTCGTCGACGTAGGAAAAATAAGGAGACCCTTGAAAGGTCAGCGTACCATCAAAGCGCTTGGCCTCGAGCTGCAGGGGGCCCAGTTCTCGGAACCGTCGATAGACACGCTCGATGCAGCCGAGAAGATCGTCTGGCGGAAACAATCCAATGACGTCATTTATAGTTGGATCGACTTTGTTGACCTGCAGGCGGGCGTGGCCCCAGGAGAATTCATAGAGCGGCACTTGATAAAGGCCTTTGCCCTCCGCAGAGACCGACACACATGTCCCTCTATAATCGGCCACCAGGGTCTTAAAGCTCTCGAGGAATGGCTCCGCGACCATACATAACACCATATGATGGCCTTCTCGGACGAGCGAAGCCAATGGACGCATCAAAGTCGGCAACGGCCACGCTGCTATGGAGACAAGCTTTTTGATAATGCCATCGGCAACAGCGACGCTATGGGCGAAACGAACGGCCGCCATGAAGGCATCGAACGTGACAATCATTTCAGCCCAGGGCCAAGCTGGCGCCAGCGGCATTTCAATCTCTGTGATCAGCCCGTTGGCGCCGTACGCATGGTGCACCAAGTTGACTTCTTTGCCACGCAGTTCGATGAGACGCGGCATTTCTTCGACGCTCATTACCTCGATGGCCAGGATATTGCCGCGGTCACGCAAGATACCGTAGGCGCAGCTGCCCACACCGGCATGACCGCCACCGATGAAGCCCCCGATAGTGGCGACGCGTCGCGTGGATGAGTGCATGCGTAGTTCAAAGCCTTTGGATTGTGCGGCCTGATCGATCGTGGCGAGGCGCACACCAGCCTCGACGCGCGCCCGCGCTCCCTCGATCCAGAGAATTCGGTCAAGGCCGGTCGTATCAACGATCACGCCTCCGTGCAGCGGAATGCCCTGCCCGAAATTGCAGGTGCCTGCGCCGCGCGCTAACAACGGCATACGATAGCGGGCTGCCGCGGCGGCGACAGCCGACAGATCAGCCTTAGTCCGCGGGCGAACCACGGCTTCCGCAGTCTTGCCGGTAAACTCGCGCTTCATAACCGGACTAAACAGCATGGTCATATCGCGACTTTTTTGCCGCACCCGTGACGGATCGAGCTCACGCGGAATTTCGCCGATTGCGGCGAGGAAGCCGGTTAGGTCCCGCTCCGCCATCAGTTACCGCTCCCGTCCGACTGCACTTTCGTGCCATCGGCGTAATAGCAGGTGGGACAACAAACTCAGACTAAGAAAAATCCCAACGCCGCAAATAGTGATCATCGCCAGCGCCGCGAACATCCGCGCTATATTCAATTGGAATCCAGATTCGAGAATTCGGAAGGCAAGGCCCGATTGGCTACCGCCGGTACCCGCTACGAATTCGGCTACGACCGCACCGATAAGTGATAATC
The DNA here is from genome assembly GCA_963695315.1 of uncultured Gammaproteobacteria bacterium. GTDB lineage: Bacteria > Pseudomonadota > Gammaproteobacteria > Steroidobacterales > Steroidobacteraceae > PALSA-1196. The sequence goes on along the minus strand of OY968773.1, from coordinate 4,145,952 downwards.
CGCCAGAAATACGCAGACCTGCCAGAAAGTACGGCAGCGCCGATGGCGCCCGAAGGCGCCACAAGGTCTGCCAGCGCGTCGCGCCATAGAGTTCAAACAAATCGCAAAGATTGTGGTCGGCTGAGTTGAGGCCGAGCGTCGTATTCGAAAGCACGGGGAAAAATGCGACCAGCCATGCGCAAATCAAAAGCGATAGTTTTATATTATCGACCCAGATGATGATCAGCGGTGCGATGGATACAATCGGGGTGACCTGCAGGGCCACCGCGAAGGGAAAAAATGAAGCCTCAATCCAAGCCGACTGGGAAAACAATATGGCGAGCAGCGCTCCGACCACGGCCGCGGTGACGAGCGCTGCTAGCGTGATCGCTAGAGTGATGGCTAGCGAGCCGGATAACGTGCTCCAATCGCTGATAAGGGTTTTGCCGATCAGGATCGGACCCGGCAGGATGTAGATCGGGACGTGATTGTAGCGGACCAAAAACTCCCATCCGCCGAACACGACACAGGCGAGCAGGATCGGCGCAATGACGCGGCGTCCGAAAAGCGCCGCAAATCGCGAAGGGGTCCGCAAGCCTGGATCAAGGTCGTCGCGTTTGGCATGTTTGCGGGCGATAAAGCTGCTCATTCGAGCCCGCCTTGCATCATTGTACGCTCCAGGGCGTGCGTTACGCGGCGGCAATAATCGCTGTAACCGGGAGACAGGCGAAACTCGGGACCGCGTGGATAGGGGGTTTCGATGGCGATGTCATCCATGACCCGGCCAGGGCGGGCAGCCATCACAACGACGCGCTGTGACAAATAAACGCTTTCAAAGACTGAGTGGGTAACGAAAATCACGGTGAAGTCGCCATCGGCCCAAAGTTGCAGCAGATCGTTGTTCAGTTTAAAGCGGGTGATCTCGTCGAGCGCCGCAAACGGCTCGTCGAGCAGCAACACCGAAGGCCGGGTCACGAGCGCTCGCGCTATGGACACGCGCATCTTCATGCCGCCAGAAAGTTCGCGCGGATAGGCATCCCTGAAATCGTCGAGACCAACTAGGCGCAGCGCTGCCATGGCGCGCACTCGCGCTTCGCGTTTGACGACATGGGCCAGACTAAGGGGCAACATCGTGTTGCCAAGCGCCGTCGCCCACGGCATCAACGTAGCCTCCTGAAATACAAAAGATAGATTGCGTTCGGGCATGCCCGCGTAGTCGTATTGAGATACCGGCCAGTCGATTACGCCCTCGGTCGGTTCGGTCAGGCCGGCAATCATCCGCAGCATCGTGCTCTTGCCGCACCCCGACGGTCCTAACAGCGATAAAAATTCATGGCGCGTAACGGTCAGATCGACCTTTGACAAGGCCAGCGTTCCGGTCGAGAAACGCTTGCTGATCTGCTGACAGCGAAAAATGGGTCGCTCGACACGTTCTTTGAGATCCGCTGCCGAGCCTTGCGCCGTCATCGGGTGGAACGGGTTCGGAGGGCGATGAGGTCTATTTCAACGAGACCGCCCCGTGCCAATCCGGTCACGCCTACCGTCGTCCGTGCCGGCAGGCGATCTGGCGGGAAATAGCTAGCATAGATCCGATTCATCGCTTCGTAATCGCGCGCAAATTCGGTCAGGAAGACGCGCACGCTCACCACGTCGGCTAGGTTCGAACCCACGCCCGCGAGCACGCGCGCAAGATTATCCATCACCTTGACGGTCTGAGCCTCTATGCCCTCTGGCATCGGAAGCGGGTCGTCGAGCGGGTCAGTCGCCAACTGGCCGGTGACAAACAGCCAGTCGTCGACCTCGACGACGTGGCTGTAGGGTGCCACCGGCCGAGGCGCTCCGGCAAGAAGATGAAATTGACGCGTCACCTCGTATCCTAACGGCTCCGTAAGTTGCAGCGCAATTGTAGCGACACGCTGGACTATCCGGGCATACCGATCTTCTTGTTGACGAATTGCAGCGTGTAGGCCTGCTTCACGTCTACGCTGGCGGGAAGTGCACCGGCCTGTGACATGGCATTGTAGAAGCTGGCCCAGCGTTCATCCGTCATCGCGCCGATACCCAAGGTTTTGGCATCACCCGAATTGACAATGCCTGAGCTTTTCATCGTCGCGATGGCGAAAGCGATCTTTTCATCGGTAATTTCGGGATTGATCTTCTTGATAAGATCGTTTGCTGGATCGGTCCGCCGTTGAGATAGCTGTACCAGCCCTTCGTGGTAGCATCGATGAAGCGCTGAAGCACTTCTGTGCGCTCCTTGACCATTGCAGCCGACGTTGAGATCGTGGTTTGGTAATTGGCGAACCCGTAGTCGGCGAGTAGATGGATAACCGGGTCAACGCCGGCTTTCTTGGCATCGAGCGGTTCGCTCGAAACAAATCCTTGCATTGATACTTTGGTGTCGGCCAGGAATGGCGCCATACTGAAGGTGTAGGGGCGGATTTGCTCGTCGGTGAAGCCGTATTTGGCCCGCAGCCAGGGCCAAAAGGTGGTCCGGCCGAAGCTGGCAACCAAAATGGGTTTGCCCCTAAGGTCCGGCAGTTTGTCATTGCCCACGTTAGGATGGGACATAATGATGCGTGGGTCTTTCTGGTTGAAGGCCGCCACACATAGGAAGGGCAAGTTTTTGCTGGCGTAGTTTATGGCGGTGAACGCATCGCCCCCACACATGTCGACGTGGCCGCTCAGCAACTGAGCATTGCTATGAGTTGCGGACCGCCGTTCCGGATGTCGGCATCAAGTCCATGATCGCGATAGATGCCGGTTGCAAGCGCTTGATAGAAGCCTCCCTGTTCGGCTTCGGCAACCCAACCGTTGAGGAAGCTTACCTTGTCGAGGGTGGCTGCGCGCGGCCGCCGTGTTCCCAGAGTGGCGGTTCCCGCAACCCCGCCAATTAGTCCTAACGTCTTGCGACGAGAAATCGGTTGTCCGGTCATAGTACATCTCCAGTGGGCATCGAGCCCCGTTAGCCGTCCCGGTCCGGCGATTTACACCTAACCAGTATCGCGATAGCTCCATCCGCTCGTGGGAAGCGCGGCCCCGGCGCTCTCCATGATCTCAGTGCCTGCAAAGGTCAGCTTTCCTGGATTGAGCAGTTCGAACGGATCCATTCGGCGCTTAAACCGAACGTCTTCGTCGACAATGCTTTTCATGCCGCCTTCTTTAACCAGGAAGGTGTGATTGTTGGCGACGCGGACGCCTTCCGCTTCCAATGTTTCGACGACGAAAGGAAGAACAGCGTCGTTATCGTCTCTGAAGGCAGGCGAGCCTTGAAATGCCAAACCGCCGTCGAAGCGTTTGACTTCAAAATGGAACGGCCCGATGTCGCGAAGGCGCCGATAACAGCGCTCTATCTGGTCGAGCAAGTCGTCCTCAATGAACAAGCCGATTACACTGTTGATGGAGCGATCAGTCTTGTTCACGTGGAACCGGGTATGGCCCCAGGAAAATTCGTACAGCGGAATACCGTAGGGCCCCTCACCTTCGGGTGACCGCAACTCTATCTTACCACCGTGGTCCACAACCAAGCTTTCGAGTGCTTCGACAGACGATACCGCCACCATACAAAGGACGATGTGGGCTGATATCGGCACAAACAGTGCCAAGGGCTTCATCATCGATGGCAGCGGCGCGCCGAGGATCGAAATCAGCTTCTTTACAATGCCGTCGGCCGTCGCCAAATCGTGTGCGAAGCGCGCCGCGGCCATGAAATCAGCGAAGCTGATGATGATCTCAGTCCACGGCCATGCTGGCGCGAGCGGCATCTCGACTTCAGTGATCAGTCCGTTTGCGCCGTAGGCGTGGTGCACGAGATTGACGTCCTTCCCGCGCACTTCGACCACCTGCGGCGCTTCTTCGACGCTCACCAGTTTAAGGCCGAGTATGTTGCCGCGGTCCCTCAGGATTCCATAAACGCAGCTACCGATGCCGGCGTGCCCACCGCCAATAAAGCCGCCGATTGTCGCTACGCGCTTGGTCGACGAGTGCATGCGCAATTCCCAGCCCGTGGGCCGCGTAGCTTCGTCGATGGCCATCAAGCGCGCGCCCGCCTCGCTTCGCACTCGCGGGCCATCGATCCAAAGAACCCTATTGAGGGCCGTCATGTCGACGACGGCGCCACCCTGCAGCGGAATGCCTTGGCCGAAATTGCAAGTGCCGCCGCCGCGAGCGATCAGCGGAACCCGATGCCGCGCCGCCGCCGAGGCAAGACGCAACACGTCATCTTTATTGCGCGGCCGTACCACAATGTCTGCGGTGCGATCGGATAACTCGCGCTTCATGATCGGGCTAAAGATCAGCGACATGTCGCGGCTCTTGGCCCGCACCGCGCCTGCGTCGGTCTCTTGCGGTATGTCGCCGAGTGCAGAAATGAAGCCTGCCAGATCCGCCATTCCGTCCTCGCTTTTTTAAGGGCGCTGGCCAACGACCCCTACTCAGGGGGCATTTCTTTGAATTTGTTACAAAGCGTCGTGTCGTAATTCAAGCATCAATTCATATACATTGTGTCCCATATTTTGGGTCACTGGCCTCTGGGAGATATCGCGATGTATACCTTGCAACTCCGGGTTTTGAAGGTGCTTGACGTGGTTTCGCGCGCAGGATCAATGCGTAAGGCTGCAGCCCGCCTCAATGTGTCGCCGTCATCCCTGAACCGCCAAATCCTGGCGTTGGAGAGAGAGGTAGAGGCGCCGATTTTTGAGCGGCTGCCGCGCAATCTGCGACTAACCGCTTCTGGCGAGTTGATCATCGCCTACGCCCGGCGTCTAACGCACGATGCGGAACGCCTGGAAGCACAACTTCAAGACCTCAAAGGATTGCGGCGGGGCGAAGTGTCGCTTGCGACCATGGCGGGTCTCGCCTCGAATTTTCTGACTGGGCTCGCCATCCAATTTCAGGAGCGCCATCCGCGCGTCCGCCTTGTCTTTAAGCGAAACTCGCTCAATGACATTCTAGCGGCCGTGACGTCAGGCGAAGTGGACCTCGGCCTGGCTTTTGGGGTTCGCCGCGATCCAAAGATCCGCCTGATCCTCTCCATTGAGACACGATTGGGCCTCGTCGTCGCTCCTAGCCATCCACTGGCATCGCGTTCCGTAGTGAAACTCGTCGACTGTGTCGCGCACCCCGTGAATTTGTCAGGTGCGAGCATGGTGTTCCGTGGCATTCTTGATGAAGCATTCGCTATGACTTCCTTGAATGTTGATCCGGTCATCGAGGCGACCGATTTTGAGATGATGAAACGTTTCGTGATCCTGGACCGCGGGGTCGCGTTTCTCAACCGTATCAATGTCGACTTTGAGGTTCGGCGCGGCGAGCTCGTCTTCATTCCAATTCGTGAAGGCCATTTGCTAAGCCAGCAACTCGCTCTCTTTCAGCGAGACCGAGGTGTCCTTTCAACTGTCGCCAGCCAGTTTGCCGAGTCCATGCGAATGGCATTCGAAGAGATGGGACCTGGAAAGGTTTAGCCAGGAATGTCTTGAAGGGCCAAAGTGTCTAAACAGGGACGCGGACGAGGCTAACTCCGGATACTTCCGGGAAAATCACGTGCAGTGCGCGCGCCAACGCGGTATACACCGCGCCCTTCGGTATGGACATCCCATGCTGTTTTGGTCGGACTCGCGTGTTCATAACCAAACTTAATGCGATCGTGAACATAATCGCAGATCGCCTGAACAAAGGCTCCATCCTCTGGGAACATTTCCAAATTGGGTCCACGCGATATCGATGAAGCGATCGGTCTCGCAATATCGGCTGCCGAGGAGGAAGAAGCGTGTCGACCGGGAGGTCTTATGATCCGAGCTAAGCAGACGTTTCACCCGCGGCTGCGCCAGCACCGCGCTCAAAAGCTTGGCGGCGATGTCGCCCTCCAGCAGGCGCTCGCGGTTTTTGGAAAACGTCGAATGATTTCACGCCGCATCGTCGACGCCGATGCCCACGAACCAGCGGAACAGGAGGTCGAACTCCACCCGCTCCATCAACTGCCGCTCCGAGCGGATCGAATAGAACGCCTGCAACAGCATCGCCCGCAGAAGCTTCTCGGGCGGAATCGACGGTCGACCCATCCGCGCATAGAGCGCTGAGAACTCGCTCGAAAGCGCCGCCAGCGCTTCGCTCACGATGCCGCGGATGGTCCGCAACGGGTGATCCTTGCCGACCCGCGCTTCCAGATCGACGTAGCTGAACAGCGACCCCGACCGCTCGTCCCCGCCCCGCATGCATGCGCCTCCGCCAAACCCAAAGCGAAGGAATCACAGGGCGAGTCCGCTGGCCAGAGCCTTTTTCAACGGCCTGCTAGCTCGTGCTCGAACACCGATGGCTAACGTTAGCTCGCAGCATCGAACTTACAGGTTTAGAAGTCGAGGTACGGCCTGCGAAGTGAGGCACCTGGCTGGCGCCGCCTCACATGTTTTTAGTCCGACCAGTGACGTCGTGCTCGATAGCTACTTGTCGCCGTCAGGCCGCTTGGCGCCGCGCTCCATCAGTGCACCGCCGGGAAGGTTCCGCGGGCATCACATCGAGGATCGCTTCGGAATTATCACGTGGATTGAACACAGGGACACGCCTTTCCGGACAATGTCGAATGGCTGAGCCGCCGCCCGACAAATCTGTGCGATCGTTTGCTGCACCGCATCTAAACGGAACTCGCCGCCGCTGGCCGCCTCTGAGTTCGACCTACGAACTATAGCCACGCGAAAGGTCCTGCATCGGTATATTGAGCGTTGTTGAGCGGAGACATGGCAACTGCGCAAAGCCGTCATCGCTTCGACTGTCGGCACCGCGATCGAGTGGTACACTTTTTTCTCTATGGCACGGCAGCGGGTCTGGTTTTCGGTAAGCTATACTTCCCTAACCAGGACGCGCTCACGGCAACGCTTCTCGCCTTCGGAACCTACTTCATCGGCTTTGTCGGTCGGCCGATCGGGGCCGCGATTTTCGGCCATTATGGCGATCGCATTGGCCGTAAGGCGACGTTGATCGCGACGTTGCTGTGCATGGGACTTGCCACTTTCGCCATCGCCTTCGTGCCGACCTTCGCGTCGATCGGCATCTGGGGCGCCGTGCTGTTGACCGCCTTGCGGGCGTTGCAAGGCATCGGCGTCGGCGGCGAATGGGGTGGCTCGGTGCTCCTGGCAATGGAGTGGTCGCGCACACACGGCCAACGCGGGCTCGTAGCCTCGTGGCCGCAATTCGGCGTCCCTTGCGGGTTGCTCCTGGCGAATCTCGCGATTTTTGCCTTCAGCTCATGGGCTGGCGCCGACTTTGTGACTTGGGGCTGGCGCATCCCGTTCGCGCTCTCGATCGTTTTGGTCGGGGTGGGCTTGTGGATACGGCTCGGCATCCTCGAAACACCGGTGTTCCAGAAACTTCTGGATACCGACAAGATCGAGAAGGCGCCGATCATCGAGGTCATCAAAAAGCAGCCGAAGGAGATCATCCTCTCTGCGTTGCTGCGGATGTCCGAACAGGCGCCATTCTATGTGTTCACCGCCTTCGTCTTCTCCTATGCGGTCGGCACGTTGAAGATGGACCGAAACTTCATCCTTACAGCGGTGATGGCTGCAGCCTGCGTATCGTTCGTCACCATCCCGCTCTCTGGCCATATCTCCGATCTGATCGGTCGCAAGAAGATGTACCTGATCGGTGTCGTCACCATCGGTCTGTTCGGGTTTTTGTATTTCGGACTGGTGGATACGGCGATCCCGTCGGCGGTGTTCATCGCCATCGTGCTGTCGCTCATCCCTCATGACATGCAGTACGGACCGCAGGCGGCGCTGATCGCGGAATTGTTCACACCGCGGCTGCGCTACAGCGGCGCGTCGCTCGGCTATCAGCTCGCCTCGATCATCGCCGGTGGGCCGGCGCCGATCATCGCCACCGCGCTGTTTGCCGCCTATCATACCGGCTACGCGATCGCCATCTATATCGCCGCCTGCGCCGTTATCAGCTTGATTTCCGCCTCGTTCATGCCGGACTTCACCGGCAAGGACATTTCGGCGGAATACGACGCCTAAAGCCGCTTTCGGGCGCAGCGCAGCACCCAGCGCGAAAGCGCAAAGTGGTGCGGTGCAGACCCGGGACGACTGCCGGTAATCCATCGCCTGCCACGCGCTTCACACCGTGGAAGCTCGGCCGTGTCGCTGGCTCTTGCAATCCCAGGACATGACCGAGACCGACATTGTTCCGCTGACGCAGGAGTTCCTCTCACACATGCTCGGCACACGGCGCACTCACCGTCACGCTTTGTGCGCAGAAAGGCTGGTCTTATAATTATTCAGTACTTTCGCGGCCAAATCAAAATCTCCGACCGCAATGGCCTCAAAGAGTCGGCTTGCGTGTCGCGGCCCTTTGTCGGGGCTTCTAAGGCCTGGGGGCTGACGGGTTAGGCCGACAGGCGGGAGATAGCGCCCCGCCGCCTCTCAGTGCGGCGGTCCCGCGAGGTGCAGCGTCAACTCACCCACACCGGCCGCAATGTCGAAACCCGTCTGTTCCTGGACCGACAGCGGCTGCAAGGCCACCGAGCCGCTCGATCCACCGACGAGAACGTTGGCGCCGAGACCCACCGCGATGCTCGCCTCCGCCGTCGCTCCGAGGTAGCGTCCAGAAAGCATTCCCTCATACCGGTTGGTATTGGTAAATGCCGCCCAAATAATTTTGCTGCCGGTAGTGAAACCAAGATCAAGTCCTACTTTGATCATTCGCCCCTCATAGGCTTCGTCAGGCGCGTTATCGGCGCGGAAGATACAACTGACATTGCGTTCCGAACCGACGACTAAGCCGACACTGGAGGAAAGTGAGCACCTAAGTGTGCCGATCTGGACGCGGCTCCCTTGCGCTTCGACAGGCGACGGCATAAACGCGGTGATTGCCGCAGCAGCGATGGACGCTGCCGCAATCGCAATGCGAAGCATACGAGTTCTCCTTGAACCCAGTCCGCCGGATCAGAGCCGTGCAGACGGTCAGCAACAGATTAGCATGGGCTTCGGCGTTTCGCTGGACGAGTTTGTCACTTTTTCCAGAAATCCTTGAACCGCGTCGGCGACTAACTCCGTATAGCGCACCGTGTGCTGAATGTTGCGGTGGCCAAGTTAGGCACAGCACGGCTGTCGCATGCGCTTCGAAGCCAAATTCAAACCGCGAATTACGGGATGGTGGGCCCGAAAGCTGCGGGCAAAAAGACCCATTGAAGCGTAAACCGCATTCTGATCGTTGCCGCATGGCGCCCACCGCGCTCCCTGAAAACGTAGAGGACGCCACCTGAGGTGGGCTAATCGGTTTACTCCCGCTGTTTATCCAGTCTCTGCACCAACGCTTGCAGCCGAGGTGGCAATGCCGTTTCTACCAAGTACAGCATGTTTAGGTCGTGCGCGATCTTCATGTATGATGAGGCGCTGCACCTCCGGGTCGTCTGGCCACTGACGGTCATCTGTCATAAGCGGTCCCTTGTTGCCCTGGGACCCTCCAATAAGGGAAGTCGCGAACTAGATAGTTCGTTCCGGAAAGTTCCATCGGTGCGATGTCGTAACAAACAAATGAACTTCACTTCCATCGCCAATATCGACGAGGCGCTGAAGGCTTACGAATGAGCCTGCGCACGTTGATGACATGCCGCTGCGGTTGCGGCCGACGTCAAACAAGAAAAGCCCCGGCGGGGGACGAACCAACCGGGGCTTCCCGGGTCGACCCTGAGGCATTTTTGGAGACTCCGGGCGCGACCACTACGCATCTAAATAACGTCCAACGCGGGTAGACGTTGCGTGAGCCGGCAGACATCGTGTCGTGGAAATGAAATGGCCGCGAATCCGGCGATCGCGACGCGGTGCACTCACCGGCCCTAGTGAGCGCTGACGTATTAAGACAGAAAGCTCGGAATTAGGAGAGTATTTCGCTGCATTGCGGCAAGTGACGTTCAAGCCGATTGGCGGATTTTGCACGGCGAATACCCACCCCGCTCATTAAGCCCGAACAGCATCGATCGAAAACGCCATCTTCCTAGCGCTTCTTGTCCTATTAGTTCATGTCGCGCCACACATCGGCCCTGCTTTCGTGTTTTTACAGTAGGTTGAGATGACTTGCTGCTGACTGTCCTATTCAGAATGGGTTCAGATAAAGTCGGCTAGCTTCTGAAAATATTGTGGCCGGGAACATTTGAGGAGCGTTTCTATGCGCACGTTTGGCAAACTTGCTTTGGCCGTCGCGCTAATCATTAGTTCGTTGGTCGCGTTTACGCCTGCGCGCGCCCAGGTAGACATCGACATCCAGGTTGATCTCGCGCCACCGCCATTGCCGGTCTACGACCAGCCGCCGATGCCGGACGATGGCTATTTATGGGCGCCGGGTTATTGGGCTTGGGACGACGACATCGGCTACTATTGGGTGCCAGGGACGTGGGTGTTGCCGCCGTCTGCCGGGTTGCTATGGACGCCAGGCTATTGGGGTTGGGATGACGGCGTCTATGTCTTCCACGTCGGCTATTGGGGGCCGCACATCGGTTTCTATGGCGGCGTGTATTACGGCTTCGGCTATGACGGCGTTGGCTATGAGGGCGGCTATTGGCGCAACGGCGCGTTCTTTTATAACCGCACGGTCAACAATATCGGCGTCGTGTCGATCACGAACGTCTACAGCAAAACGATTGTGGTGCATAACACTACGAACGTCAGCTTCAATGGCGGCTCGGGTGGTCTTGCTGCAAGGCCAACGCCGGCGCAGCTAGCGGCAGCCCACGACCCCCACACGCCTCCCACTTCACAGCAGGTCCAGCACGTGCAAGCGGCGGCGAAAGATCCAGCGCTGGCACTCAACAACAACCAGGGGCATCCGACCGTTGCCGCTACAGCTCGCGCGGCGGATTTCAAAGGTCCAGGCGTTGTTACCTCCCATCCAGGTCAGCCAGTCGCCGCCATTCAACCTCAAGGTCATCGAGTGACTGCACCGAGACAGCCGCTAAATGCGACTGTACCACCTGGCCAAAAGCCTGGGACAGGAAACCTCCAACAAAAAGGCCCCCCTGAGGAACCTACGCAGGGCAACGGCCGCGCGGTGGCACCCAATGTGCGCCAACATGCGCGTACGACCGTCAGCCCATCCCGTGGCTCCGCCCCGCCGGCGCCGGGGAATAGGATTTCAACGGGCATCCGACTCCGCAGGTGTCTAAGCCAACGCCGCCACCGCAGCCTCATGTGAATTGGCCGCCACCCCCACCGCGTCAGGTGAATCGACCACCGCCGCCACCACAGCGAACTGTTTCGTCGCCACCGCCACGCCCGGCCCCACCACGCCCGGCTCCGCCTAAGAAATGTCCGCCCGGGCAACATTGCTGACGTTCCGCTCGGTGTGTCGAACGGCGCGCCCAAGTCGCTGCGTATATCCGACGCTGATCTTGACGGACGCTGTCTGCGCCCACCCGCCAAGGCATCGGATCCGGAGGACGCAGCCGTTATTATCTCACTAAGGGGAATTGGTGCGCGGGGGAGCGTGAAAGCTCGTAGCCGCGCAATTACACCCCAAAGCGGAATGCTGCCGCAGCCTGACATCGGTCGATGAGGGCATCGAGCCGAAGTCGACTGCGACTGCGACCTTATGGCTGTCGCATTGTTGCGACCGGGCACGAGGCGTTGGCTGCAACAGTTTGTTGTTTTTCAGGTCGATCAATCCCAGACTTTTGCTTCTACAACGAAAGAGGCCGAGATCTGGGATCGGAGGCTCGTGCGCGCTTGGGAAAGTTCCATCTTTAACCACAACCCTTGTTAGTTCAGAAAGGCCGCCCCTCTCTTCTCCGATCGCCTGCGAATTGCGGTGCTGCACGCCAGCCGCCGCCACGATTCCTTTAGGCCGGCATCTAACTAACAGCCAAGTTCCAAGGGCCAAACAATGGTTAATGAGAAGTTTGGCGTTTAGAGCGAGTGTACCCCGAGTGCAACAGGCCGCAAGAAAAAGCGCAGGGCGATAAGACCGCCAGTTGCCTCATCGGCGGAAATGCTAACGTCAGGCGGGTTGAGTGGCCTATGTCAGGAGAGTCTAATCGTGAAGCGTACAGTGTTATTTGGCGTTAGCATTTTAGCTTTGGTTGTCGCCGCGCCCATGGGCGCCGCCCTTGCGGCAGACTTGCCGATGAGAGCGCCTTCGCCGCCGCCAGAGGCGGTTATGGCTCCCGCCTATTACAATTGGAGCGGCTTCTACGTCGGCGGCAATTTCGGCGGCGGGTGGGCCAATTCGGACTTTAGTGGCAATACACTCTTCGGTGGGGTCGCCTCGACTTTTTCCGGCAGCGATCAACGCAGCGGCGTCTTAGGCGGCGGTCAGATCGGGGCAAATTATCAGTTCTCGAACAGCTGGGTGATTGGCATCGAGGCCGATATCGATTGGGCGGATATCAACGGCTCGACAAGCGTCTGCAGTACTACTACTGCGGGCTTTACCGCCGGATGCGTGAACGACAACGTCAAGCTCGAGGACTTTGGCACTGTACGAGGCCGGTTGGGCTACGCCTGGAGCAACATGCTCCTCTACGGTACGGGTGGTTGGGCCTATGGCGAAACTAAGACGACATCCAATCTCACCTGCGTTGGCGTCCTCTGTCCTGGAACCAGCACGGCCTTCACCGGCGGTGGTTCATCAGCTTCCACGACAGCGAATGGCTGGGCGGCAGGAGCAGGCCTTGAGTGGGCCTTTACGCGCAACTGGACTGCCCGGCTTGAGTACCTGCACTTGCAGTTTAACGGGGTCGGAGAATCCTTCAGTTCCTCTGGCACCGTCGTCGGCGCTCCCTTTACATCAACATCCACCAGTTCGGCGAACACTAACATCGATGTCGTGCGCGTGGGCGTGAACTACATTTTCAAGTAATGGCCTCTTAGGGCGTCGCAAGAACCGAGCTCTGTCGCCGCTGCTGGCTTTGTCGGCAGCGGCGGCTCTTTTTGTGTGGCAATATTCACTGTAAGATTCAGTCCCCGGCGCGCGGCGCTAGCGTTGAGTTAAACTCTTCGCCGCTCAGTGGATGCTCAACATATTCAATTCTTGGCTCCAAGCATCCGCAAGGGCGGCGTCGCGACTGTCGGTGAGCATGATCGTTGTGCCGTCCGCGGCGTGCAGCGCGAAGAGCTTCAGCCCAGGCGCCATTTCCGGCACGTGAGGAAACAGCCCGCGCGCCTCCTCGGACCGGATCGTTTTTAAATACGCAATTTGCCCGTCGCCTAAATGGGCGAGTGCTTCGAGAGAAATTGGCAATTTAATGTCTGTATTGTACATCTCGCCTACCATGGCCCTCGAATCCTTTTCTTTCTCTTACTCAGACTCCCTTTCCCAACTCCGTTGGGTCCTGATTAGTTCTGTTGCCGGTTCGGAATGTCTTTAGCCACGTGCCGGCAACAAAGGTCCGTGACGTGAGCCACATGCTCAAAGCCATTCATGCGCAGGAGAGCCGGGCGGCCGCCGAGCAGAAGGCCGGGGCGATCATCGAGGATCTTCGGGCCAGCAAGATGGCCAAGGCAGCCGACCTCGTCGAGCAGAGCGCACACGAGACGCTGACCTACTACGCCTTTCCAGACATCCACTGGCAGAAGATCCGGACCAATAATCCGCTTGAGCGGATCATGCGAGAGATCCGCCGCCGAACCCGCGTGGTCGGGGCCTTTCCAGACGGTCAATCATGCCTCAACCTTGCTGTAGCACGGCTGCGCTACATCGCCGGTACGGCATGGTCGACCAAGCGCTACATGAACATGCGGCCTCTCTATCAGCCGCAGGTCATGCAAACCGGAGCCGTCGCCTGTAGCTCGCGGCGCTCGACGCCGCCGACCGCACCAGCGCCGGCGCCATCGTCGCCCGATCCGGCATTCGGGAACAAGGAATCAGCGGCGCCAGCGGGTCGATCTGCTGACCGACCGGGTGCATGTCGTCGCGGCGCGGCGCCGCCAATGGATAAAGAGTACCAACCCGTCAGTCCGAAATGTCAGAGCGAGAGAGCGGCGGAGACAGAACCTAGCACGCTGGCCGGCTTTCAACTTGGACGTTTTGCAAAATCTTCGATGGCTGCTGTCAATGTTTTTGCACGCATCAGTCGGATCGCTTCAGGATGCTTCGTCTCACAAAATAAGCGGATAGCCGATTTAACATCTGACCAATCCAAGGATACTCTGAAGTCATTAGTGCTTTCTGAGCTAGTACCAAAACGTGGGAAGTGGATGTGGACGTGTTCGCCGTCGTTTCTCGCGGCTCTATAGGTACTGTGCGAGCTATAGTTTGTCGATTTCGCTTGGTGATCAAATCTCGAACTAGAACCTACCCTACCCAACCACATAGTACCCTCCGGGTGTCTGTCCTCTTTAGTCTATCACTGCGCCGTCTCACAAGGAAACGCATCTGCCATAGCGTTGAAGGCGACAGCGGCGGCTGGCAGATCAAGCTTGTCCGGGTGCGAGCATACTCAATGAATGTTCGGAGAACCTGCCTTGTTGTCGTATCAGGTTTGGGACACGCACCGAGCAATGTTTTTCCATCGTGATCGGCGAGGATTGAATATTGCTGAACTGCAAGCATAAAACCCCAGCATTGAGCAACGTCTGAGCCAGGTGGGATAAGAACTTGACTGCCTTTAACATGAATTCCACGTTGAAGCAGCTCGCAGACATGCAGCATTTCTCTTGCGGTTTGTGCTTGGGCCGGAGAAGCAGAAAACGTGCCAATACCAATCCAAGTAAGGAAGGCCACTATTACTGAAATAGCCGGTTTCATCCGTTGCTCTGCCACGAGGTGATTGCCGGATGGCGTCTACGTTGCAGCCGATTCGACCCTGTCAAGCAAGGTCGAATTGTCTTTGTCCGCCTTGGAACTGTTGACGCGTTTCGACACAGGCCACCTCTGCAAATAATCGTTTTGGTGCAGGCTTCAGTTCCTCGACACTTCTGCCCCGGTTAGGCAATGCCAGGCCGGCACAGCGTCCGTCGCTACCAACTAGCGGGGCGCCAACTAAGCGGCTTTATTTGTGCGTTTTAATTTCAGCGAAACGATGAGCCGCTTCGGCTGTTCACGAAGCTTTGCCTTCATCGCTTGATCAAGGCTCCGCCGTAACGTGCGGATGAGGGAGGCGGATTTCATGGCGTCTATCTTCCGGCATGATAACGTCGAAAGGGCGGAACGGTTGCGCCATCGACCTAGTGGATGGAATCTAACACTTGGTGCCCACGCCTGACAGCGGCGATGATTTTGTCTGGGTCTGCGGTCCAGATGAAGGGTTTGGGGTCATGGTTGGTCTGCGCGACGAAGCGGTTGATAGTAGCTTGGAGATCGACCACGCATCGGAAGACACCGCGTTTCAGTCGCTGCTTGGCAAGTTTGGCGAAGAATCCTTCGACTGCGTTAAGCCACGAGCACGAGGTCGGCGTGAAGTGGAAGGCGAAGCGCGGATGGCGGTCGAGCCATTGACGCACCTTCGGATGCTTGTGGACGGCGTAGTTGTCGAGGATCACGTGGACAAACTTTCTGGTCGGCACCTGCGCCTCAATAGCATTCAGGAAGCGGATGAACTCCTGGTGCCGATGGCGCTGCATACATCGGCCGATGACCTTGCCTTCGAGCACGTCGAGGGCAGCGAACAGCGTCGTTGTTCCGTGACGCTTGTAGTCGTGGGTCATTGTGCCGGCACGGCCTTTCTTCATCGGCAGGCCGGGCTGGGTGCGATCGAGGGCCTGGATTTGCGACTTCTCATCGATCGAGAGCACGATGGCATGGGCGGGCGGATCGACATAGAGCCCGACCACATCGCGCAGCTTGTCGATGAACTTCGGGTCGTTGGAGAGCTTGAACTGCTGGACCCGGTGCGGCTGGAGACCATGCGCGCGCCAGATGCGTTGGACGGAACTTGCGCTGATGCCGACTGCTTTCGCCATCATGATGGCGGTCCAATGGGTCGCCTCGGCGGGCGGATCGGTTTGGCTGAGCATAACGACACGCTCAGCGATATCCGACTCAAGCGGCGGGATGCGCGAAGGTCGCGTCTTATCGCGCAGCAAGCCATCGTAACCAGCCAGCATGAAGCGTTCCTGCCAGCGCCACACACAGGTCTTCGACTTTCCAGTCTGGCGCATGATCTCATTGGTGCCGACGCCGTCGGCGCTCAACAGGACAATCTCGGCCCGCCAGACATGCTTCTGTGTGCGTTGCGATCCCGCGCGAGCGTGGCCAGGCGGCGGCGATCAGCGGGCTTGAGAGTAATGGAGATTCCAGTTCGCATGCGCCAAACTCGCACGTATCGAGTCCGCCGGAAATCCCTCCCGGGATTCAAACGTCAGGTTTGATCCACTAGGACGCGAAGTATTCGAAGTATTCATTAGTGGAGGCGCCTTGCGAAAGGCACAATTTGGCGCTTCGCGTGTTGTTGGCTTGTGCTGCTGTAACGGAGCGGGCGCCGTCCACCACATCAGATTCCTCTTGCACCGCGGGCGCCAATGGTATGGACCCCGCCCTTCCGGCCAGGTCGAATGTCGAGCGTGAACTGCAGCGAGGAGAATGACCATGCAGGTCGTTCGGATAGGCTTGGACTTGGCGAAGTACGTGTTTGAGGTTCATGGCGTTGACGGACATGTCTCCGCCGCTCTCTCGCTCTGACATTTCGGGCTGGCGGGATGCTGCTCTTTATCCCTTGGCGGTGCGGCGCCGCGCACCGCGACGACATGCACACGGTCGCTCAGCAGAGCGACCCGCTGGCGCCGCTGCTGGCCGACGTCGCCGGCGGCGTCGAGCGCAACACCCCGATCGCGACCGCACCTGAGATCGGGGTCTCGCGTTCCTCCTCTTTATCCATTGCTCGCGCACGAGGACCGCGCCGAATCACCAGCAGACTGACCCGCACCTGCGGCGGCCGGCGACGGCGCCGATGTCGTCGAATTGCCGGATCGGGCGACGATGGCACCGGCGCTGGTGCGGTCGGCGGCGTCGAGCGCCGCGAGCTACGGGGTCAGCGTGCGCAGCACCCCGATCGCGACCGCCCTGCGAGAGGGCCGAGTTCTTTGATTGCTGCGTCGCAAATCTTCACCGGATCACGGACGCCAGTTTGCGCTATCTCTATAATCCGATCATCGCGGCTTTGTGTGGATACGGGGGATGCTGCGCGCGAAGCTGCGGCCGGTGAACAGGAGGTCGAACGCGCGGTGCCGCCCGACACGCGCGGCAGCTGCACGAAATGGATCGCCGGCAGCAGTCCGACACGATCTCGTGGTAACCGAAGGTCGCAGTCGCGCCCGCAATCACCACGTCGCAGACGACCGCGAGCGTCATGCCGCCGCCGCGCGCTGCGCCGTTGACCACCGCGATCGATGGCTTACCCGAGCGCCTGCTGCGCGTCGGAGAGCCGCGCGTAGAGCTTGTGCACCAGGCCGCGGCCGCTGAGACGCCGTTGAGCACGCCGTCGAGGTCGAGCCCGGCGCAGAACCGGCGCGGCACCGCGCTCGTGATCAGCACCGCGCGCACGTCGTCAGCGGCGGGCGGCGCACCCCGAGCGCGGCGATCAGGTCGTCGATCCTGGCGACGCCGAGGCCGTGACCAGCGGATGGTTGATGCGGATCTCGACGATGTGGTCGGAGACGGAATAGAGAATCATCGCTGCTCTCGTTTTAGAATTGCCAGCTGCGCGAGCCATCGCGGCGGTCGAGCGACGGCGCCGGCAGCCTGACCGCCGGGCGTTTGCCGTCGAACGACAGCGGCATGCCGATCGTGCGCACGGCGCTGCCATCGTCCGGGCGCTGGATGATGCCGAGCGCCGCGGTCTGCGGGTGCGACAGCGCCTCGGGAATGCTCGGATCGGCGCGCAGGGCACGCCGGCAGCCTCCAGCCTCTCGACCCAGGCCGCCTTGCGATCCTGCGTCAGCCGGCCGTTGATCAGCGCGGTGAGCGCGGCGCGGTTGGCGACGCGGGCGCGGTTGTCGCGGAAGCGCGCGTCCTCCGCCCATTCCGGATGGCCGAGCGCACACGCGAGTTTCGCGAACAGGCGGTCGTTGCCGGCGCCGATGATGAGCCGTCCGTCGGCGGTCTCGAACGCCCCGTAAGGCATCAGCGCGGGATGGCTCGCGCGTTCGGCTCTCGGCGCTTCGCCGGCCGCACATCGAGGCTATCGGCAGCGCGCGCTGCGTTTTGTGTCCAGCGGCCGCGAGGGAGGTACCCGTCCCATCGCGCAATCGCGTCACGCCCCCACACCCTCGGCTCTGATAAAGCGTGGTGTGACTCAGGCGAGGCGGCGCACACGGGCGCTGATTGAACCGGCGGCAAACCATGATCCAAACCTTCGATGCGATTGTAGTCGGTGCCGGTCAGGCAGGCCCCGGCTTGGTCGGCCGTCTGACGGATGCCGGCATGAGAGTGGCCTTGGTGGAGCGCAAGTTGTTCGGCGGCACCTGCGTGAACACCGGTTGCACGCCGACCAAGACGTTGGTCGCGAGCGCGTATGCTGCGTATCTAGCGCGCCGCGCGGGCGACTACGGCGTCAGCTTGGGAAGCACCGTCACCGTGGACATGAAGAAGGTCAAGGCGCGGCAGGATACCGTGGTGCGCAACTCCAGGGAGGGCCTTGAAACGTGGCTGGCGAGCCTGCGCAACTGCACGATCTACCGCGGCCATGCACGGCTCGAATCAGCAAACCAAGTGCGGGTGGGCAATGAAGTGCTCACCGCCGAGCGGATCTTCCTCAATGTGGGCGGCCGGGCGAACGTTCCTGATCTGCCGGGTCTAGATCAGGTGACCTACCTCACCAACAGCAGCCTACTCGAGCTGCAAATTCTACCGCGCCATCTCGTAATTGTCGGCGGTAGCTATGTTGGGCTCGAGTTCGCCCAGATCTATCGACGCTTCGGGTCGGAAGTCACGGTCGTGGAAATGGCCGATCGCCTCATCAAGCGCGAGGATCCGGAAGTTTCGGCCGGCGTCCGGGAGATTCTCGCGGCCGAAGGCATCCAGACCCGCCTGGATGCGGAATGCGTTCGCTTCGAAGCAAGTGACCAGGATGTACGCGTCCATGTCATCTGCCGCGACGGTGAGCCGGAGATCCTGGGATCGCACGTGCTTCTCGCTGTAGGTCGGCGACCGAATACCGATGACCTTGGGCTGGAAACGGCGGGTGTAGAGATCGACAAGCGTGGCTACATCGTTGTCGACGACGAGTTGCGCACCAGCACGCCGGGCATCTGGGCATTGGGCGACTGCAACGGAAAGGGAGCGTTCACTCACACAGCCTACAATGACTTTGAAATCGTCGCAGCCAATCTGCTCGATCAAGACAGACGTCGAGTCAGTGACCGGATAACCGCTTACGCTCTCTTTACCGACCCGCCCCTTGGTCGGGTCGGACTGACCGAAGCAGAGGCGAAGGCTGCAGGCAAGCGCTTGCTTGTCGGTTTTCGACCGATGACAGAAGTCCGACGAGCGGTGGAGAAAGGTGAAACACGAGGTTTCATGAAAATCCTCGTCGACGCTGACAGCCAGTTGATCCTCGGTGCCGCGATCCTGGGAACGGGCGGCGATGAGGCGATCCACGGCATTCTCGACATCATGTACGCCAAGGCCCCCTATACGACCCTGCAGCGCGCCGTGCACATCCATCCGACGGTGTCGGAGTTGATTCCGACAATGCTAGGTGAGCTTAATTCCCGAAGCCAGCGCTGATGTTTGAGCGCGGCGTAACCCGGGTGGGAAATTGGTCGGCAGACGCGACGGGCGCAGAATTCAGGAGAGTCGTATGAGAGATCAAGAAATACGTGCGGCACTGAATCAACGTAAGCGATCAAACAACCGCGTTGTCGTCGCTACTTTGCTTGCGGCACGTCGACAATGTGCTCTGCCAGCGCTAGCCATCGTCCTTGGCGGCGGATATAGGTTGCCGTGTATTTGTAGACCTCCGTGTACGCTGCGCCGTTTCTCGTCCCGTGTGCGGTGTCGATGCCAACGAGGACCGCGGTGTCGCCGTCGATGATCACCGCTTCGTAAGTCAAGGTTTGAGATGCCGTAGGATCGACATCACCGGCGAATAGCCTGATGAAAGCTTCTTTGTCGTACGTCTTGGCAGCGTTGAAGGTCGCCACGAACCTTTCATCAAGAATGCGCCGGAGCACGGTCGGGTCGTATTTGTCCTCGGCGGCCGCCCACTCCTTTTCGAGGTCCAGTAGCTGTTGTCTTGCGGCAGTCGGCGGAGCAGCCTTGGGGCTCGTTGGCTCCGTGGCGACCGACGAGGCGGCGATACAGCAGGCGAGCGACCAGCCCACGATTTGCTGTTTCAACTTCCGCGATTGCGACTTCATAGCTGGGCCTCTCTTTTGATGTTCCACGGCAGCATCGACTCGTAGTCATCGGCGATGCTCAGGTACGGAATCAACATCGGGCAGCCTCCAACTCCGGCGATTTTGCGGCGGAGGTCTTGTGAAGCCAAGATCTGACCGCGTGGCTTGCGGCCGCGCCAAAGAACCGCCCCTATTCGTGAAGTAGCGTTTGCCAGTTTGAAGGCACCGCTCCGGCCGGTCCCGGTACCGGTTGATCCAACGGATGCGAGTGAGGAGCGTGAAGCTTCGGGCCAGTGAAGAATTCCTCTGTACGATAGTCGTAAAACCATTGCTCGCCCGGCTCGAAGCTCGTGATTATCGGGTGACCCGTAGCGGCGTTATGTTTTGATGCATGCTGGTTTGGTGAGCTATCACAGCAGCCGATGTGACCGCATTCGGCGCATCTGCGAAGATGCAACCACCATTGGCCCAGAGCCAAGCATTCGACGCAACCTGTTGCGCCTGGCTTGGCCGCTAGGTTGATGCCATCCCTCTCAGACTTCATAGGCTCTGACTTCCCGTTGCCTCAGTTGCTTTTCCTCGCCGGACGGACCAATGGGCGTTATCCGATGACCTTGATCTGGGATTTGGCCGAGACTGCTGGACTCGCTCCTGTGCCAGCCAAGTAGGTGTGCAGAGCTGCCGCGACTTGGGCGCCCGCGGCCCATGAGAATCCGCCTTACGGGATCTCATCTCGCCGAAATTTACGCGGTCACCGCAAAATGCTTCCATGTGTGCCGTTTAGCCGTAAGTGAACTCCGGCTTGCTTTGCCCAACTTCTATAATATAACCATCAGGATCGCGAATGTAGCAGCGCGTCTCGCCGTACTTGTCCTTTGGCTCGGTGATAAATTCGGCTCCTCGATTTCGCCATAGTTCATAGCACGCTTGAATATCTGCAACGCGGATATTCATGAAGCTGCTGACTGAATCGGGGTCGGCGGGAACGCTGAGCGTTACCGATGGTTTGTCGGGTGTCGGACCGCCCCCGACGTTGACAATGAGCCACGTGTTCGCGATCTGGATGTACCCCGGCGCGCCGCTGCTGTCGCCTCTGCTCAGAATGCGACCTCCGAAGACCGTTTCGTAAAATCGAGCCGATCGTTCGATGTCGGCGACGGTGAGAAAGTGTGCGACGGTAAATCCATCCTGCGGCGGCATCTGATAGCTTTTCTGCTCGACTCTGTACTTGGCTCATAGACGACTCCAATTCGGATTTGGTCCTCTTCGGACCAGAAAGACTCATGCACTACATCAAACACACTTTATTCAGATCGATCATAAGAAATCCCGGGCAATAGTGCGATCCCATTCGCGACGACACACTTCGTTCGCGCCCTCCCAGGCGCGCAAACTTCCCTGCAGCAGGAAGGCATTGCCCGTGGATGACAGCCGCAGCTGCGTCTCGACCCGGATTTGCCATTCGTTTCGCGACAGAGTCTGGGTATTGCGCAGTTCGGCAACGGCGCTGAGCGGATCATTCTCCTCGACGTGATACTCCGACTTGTACTGTGTGCCCAATTCCAGACCAATGCGGTCGATGTGTTCAACCCGCACACCATCGCGATGAAAGATGGTTGGCTTCTCGGGTGACGCCGTCTCCGGTTCAGGAAAAGGCGAGAGCCTGGCGTCTGCGACGTTTGGCGAGCGTTGCGGCAGATCGAGCGTGCCGCAAAGATCAGCACAGTCGCCGTCTCCGGACTGGGCCAGATCATCGGCCAGTAAGCCGTAGATATCGCAAGCCTCACCTTGTGGCCGGGTGGAAATACCGAGCCTGCATCATTGAGCTGGATGCGCACTCGGTAGCGCTCACCTATCGCCAGCAGGGCGGGCTGTTCGTGGCTCTCGCGATGAGTGAGGTTGAGCACACCATAGCTGACACGCAGCGATTCACCGGACGGGTGCACATCGCATAACCGAACGACTAGATTCGCAATCGGCCGGTCGGACGCGACATCGAGCGTTACGATCGGAGCGCCAAGGATCTCGATCGGCTCATCGAGTGGCGTCGTCTCGAAAACCAAGGAGCGCATGTCATCTTCTTGCTGGTCGCGTGCCTGATCGTGCCCACGACCGAATGGAACCCAGTCGCCTGCACACTTACCAACCGTCTGCGGCGAGCATACGGCGCGAGCCGTCAAAGGTGCCGCGGCTTCTCGCAGCCCCTCATCGGTCAAGAACAGCCGCCGCGGCATTATTCCTGGCGGTGGCCACGAAGGTTCTGCAATCCACCGGCCCGGCAACGTGTCGTGGTGGGCCGCCGGTTTCACACTTTCCGTCATCCACGCACGCAGCATAGGTTCATCCATCACGCCCGTATCGACGCCCTTCAGCCAATAATCCCACCAACGCAGGATTTCTTGGAGGAATCCGATCTGGGGTCCGGGAAGTGCAAAGTGCGGATAGGCGTGTGCCCATGGCCCGATGAGACCCTTGCGGGGCACCTTCAGTCGCTCGAGAAGGCGCGGGATTGCATTCTTATAACCATCGGTCCAACCACCGACGGCATAGACCGGGCATTGGATCGCTGCGTAGTCCTCGCATACCGATCCGTGCTTCCAATACGCATCGCGTCGTTGGTGCTGCAGCCAATTTTCCAAGAACGGCGGTATGTTCTGCAGGCGCTCCAACCACATCGCTCGCCAGCTATCGCCGACCAGCGCCGGATCGGGCGGAAGGCACATCAAGCCGAAAAAGAAAAAGGCCCACTCAAGTGCAGCGGTGGTAAGAAGCGTGCCGCCCATGTAGTGCGCGTCGTCAGCGTAGCGATCGTCGGTTGAACAAATGGTTACGATTGCTTTGAGTGCCGGGGGACGGCGCGCCGCGATCTGAAGTCCATTGAACCCACCCCAAGAGATTCCCATCATTCCAACGGCGCCATTGCACCAAGGTTGTGCCGCGAGCCAAGCGATTAGCTCCACGCCATCGTCTTGTTCCTGCTGGGCGTACTCGTCGAACAGCAAGCCCGTCGATTCCCCGCTACCTCGAATGTCGACGCGGACGCCCGCGTAGCCGTGACCTGCGAGATAGGGATGAGTCAGCGCGTCTCGTTCGTAAGTCCCGTCGCGCTTGCGATACGGCAGATACTCGAGGATTGCGGGAACTGGATTCTGCTCAGCATCCTCCGGCAACCAGATGCGAGCCGCCAGCGTCGTACCGTCTTTCAACGGTATCAAAGTATGCTCGATGACCCGCACAGCTCTGGGAAAGGTCGTGACAATCACAGGGACACTCCCATTGGCAACGATTACGGACCCCGCGCAGGCGATCTATGGTGCGCGCAGTGAGGCCCAATTTCTTCAACCCGCGCGCGCTTTAGGGAGCGCCACTGCCTGTCACTTCCTCTGCCCCGGAAACAACACCGCCAGCACAGCATCCGTCGTGAAGACGCAACGGTCGTTGTGGCCGCATTCCGGCACGATTAGCGCCCTGCTGTTTGTGGCGCCCAAGTGCTCATCCAGATATTTGACGAATGCTTCACCGCGGGTGCGTCGCGTGGAACCTTGGGCCATGGCCGCGGGAGAGTCATCGAACCCACCGAGCGGCAGGGTGTCGACCTGGCCCAAGAGGTAGGTAGCGGTGCGCGAGGCGAGTTGCCGCCTCAGCTGATCGTCACTCGTACTCGCCGTGTAACCGCCGGCGCGGTTCTCGAGCCCGTAGGGCCATTGGTCGTACCTTGGCTCCGCGGCCGCATCGAACTTCCCGTAGCTGAACTTCGTGTGCGGCCGCTCCTCCTTCCAGCCTTCCGCGGCGTTCGCCGGGGAAGCGTCATCGACCGGGAGCACGCGTGTCGCGTCCGGCCACGCATAGCTCGACGGATTCGCGATGACGTAGCTGACCGTGACACCCAAATCCTCCTGCGCCCGGTTGGCCATCTCATAGCGGGAGACGAACTGGCCTCCCGCGGAATGGCCGGCGACCACAATATTCGCAAGATTAGGAAAGACCTTCCGGTCGGCGAGCCGGCGCAGGATCTCGTCCATAAAGTCGAAGGACGTGAGCGCCGGAGCGCTGGTCGCCGCGCCGCCCGAACGCCAGCTGTCGCCGTGGCAGCTCCAGCTCACTTCGGGGGGCTGCAGCTTGTCCTGACAGTCAGCGCCGTCCCAAGAGCGAAAGGCAGGCGCGATAACCAATGTGTCGTCCAACGCGCCGGCGAGGAAGGCCGCGCCCGTCGCAGTTGCGAAGTAATGGTCGGCGTTGCGCAGCGATCCATGCACCATGATCAGCGCGCGCCGGATGGCGGGGTTGCGAACCCCCAGCGGATACGTACGATAGATCATGGCGCGCGCCGGACCTCCGCGCAGTATCACCCAATCTGTGCACGCGTTGGAAACGCTCACGCAAAGTGATCTCTGCGCCGCCTCTGCCTCGCCCATGGCGATTAGGCCAATGACAGACAGGGCAAGCGCGGGGAAAGCGCAAATCGCTCGGAATAGAAATTTATGCATCGCAGCCTTCACTCCCGCCATCCGAGCGCAGATTACCCTTCAGCGCGCAACGACAACCTGAACGCTAGCCTCGCGTTTTGCGTAGCGCGACCTGCATGGCTTCCTGGCGAATCGCAAGCGTTCGCCCCAGTGATCGGAATGGACCTGATTGATTGGGCGCGCCCGGAGAGATTGGGCCTTCCGACCCCCTGGTTCGTACCCACCCTGACGATCCGAGCAGTTCCTATTTTTCAACGGCTTAGCAACCACAGACTCTCTCAAAACGGACCTAGTCGCGCAAGACAAGGCGCCTGACGCTACGCTCTGCTACGTTCCGAGGCCCGACGCCGCCAGGCGATACCCTCGTGGATGGGAGCCGCCCTGAAACTACCGATCCCTTGAGCCGCGGTATGATCGAGGCGTCTCGTTCACCTAGGGAATGCGGCGCGCGACCGCCGCGTAGCAGTTGCTTAAGCGATCGAGAAAGCCAGCCTGCGAGATTTGGCCGCGACCTGCCACGCAATATGACCCCAAGACGCGTTCATCCGATTTCTTGGAGGAAGTGAGCGCAAATGCGCATCACCGCCCTCTTCCTAAATCATCATAGTGAGTGCTGGCAAAGCCGGCGACTTCTATGGCTCGTAAACCTGGGCTTTACCGCCGCAAAGACTCGCGCTACTGGTGGGTACACCTCGTACTTCCGAGCGGACGCCGTGTATGTCAAAGCACGCGTTGCGTCGAGCGCGCGCAGGCCGAGGCATTTGCCGTTCGACTAACGCGCGAGTCGCCCGAGGCGCGCGGCCATCAGCACTCGAGTTCTTTCGCGTGGCCACAAGCCGTCGCGCGCTACCTCGAAGAATGTGCCGAGAAGAAAAGCCTCTCCGATGATCGCGATCACCTCAAGAAGCTCGAGCCCTATCTGACTTCGCACCAGCTGCACGCCATCGACATGAGCGCCTTGCAGCCATTCATCCGCGATCGAAAGGCAAAGGACGAAGTGGCGAACGCGACCGTCAACCGCGCGCTCGAGATCGTTCGCAGAATACTAAACCTCGCGCAGCAGGATTGGCGCTGGATCCGCGCGGCCCCGAAGATTCGCATGCTCAAGGAACCGCGCCGTCGCGTACGATTTCTGCGGCGCGAAGAAGCACAGCGATTGCTTGATGCCATGCCGAAGCACATGAAGCCGATCGTAAGATTCGCGCTCGCGACTGGCTGTCGGGCGGGTGAGATCTTTGGACTTGAATGGGATCGGGTAGATCTCACACGTAAGGTTGCCT
Source organism: uncultured Gammaproteobacteria bacterium (assembly GCA_963695315.1). GTDB lineage: Bacteria > Pseudomonadota > Gammaproteobacteria > Steroidobacterales > Steroidobacteraceae > PALSA-1196. The sequence continues at coordinate 4,119,969 of OY968773.1, read as the reverse complement.
GGCTCGAGCACGGTGCGACCAAGTCAGGAGAAGGCCGTGGCATTCCGCTCAACGCGGATGCGGCGGCGGCCCTGCAATCAACACTAGGCCAACATCCGCGTTGGTGTTTCACGTTCGCGGGCAAGCGTATCAAGAGCAGCTCGGCCTGGGACAGAGCGCGACGGCGCGCCGGTATCGAGGACTTTCGCTTCCACGATCTCAGGCATACGTGGGCAAGCTGGCACGTGCAAAGCGGTACCTCGTTACCCGAACTGATGGAACTGGGCGGTTGGAAATCCTACGAGATGGTCTTGCGCTACGCGCACTTGGCGCCGGATAAGCTGAGCTCGATAGCAAGCCGAATCGAATGGCAGTCGTCCCAAGAGGATGAGGCGGCTCGCTGCGAGGTGCACGCCCCACACACGAAGCTTCCCCTACGTTCGAGCAATTAAGCTGCATGGCGAGGACGAAATGGATACTGGCCACCGTTTCCGACCCGTAATGACGAATACTTGTCAATTGACAATTAACTGTCAGAATGTGTCGGATGAGCGACCCTAAAGATCCCTGGCATTTCCCCCGCCCCGATCTTGCGCATGCGTATTTGCGGGGCTTCGATCTCGGGCTGACCTCGGCGCGCGGCTTATTCGCGCGCCGCCGCATGGGCAAGAGCGAGTTCCTGAAGCACGATCTGCTGCCCGCGGCGGCGGCGGCGGATTACCTCGCGGCCTACACCAACCTCTGGGATGCCACCGACCACCCAGGACAGGCTCTTGCGACCGCCATTCTGCTCGCAACGCAGCCCAGGGGCCTCGGCAAATTCTGGGCGGATCTCAATACGCCAGTCCGCAAACTCAAGAGCGGCGCCAAGCTGCCCATAGGCATCGAAGGCTCCATCGAACTGGACCTCGCCGAAAAGGAGAAAGCGGCCGTTCCTGCAATCCAGGCAGCTCTGCAGGCCGCCGACAAAGCCAAGAAACGGCTACTGCTGGTCATCGATGAGGCGCAGGTACTTGCCGCGCCTGAACACAAGACCGTCGCGCATGCGCTGCGCGCGGGATTGGATATCCGCAAAGCCGGCGTCAAGGTCTTGTTTGCCGGCTCCTCCGAGGCAGCTCTCAGGGAAATGTTCTCGCGCGCAGCCGCGCCGTTCTACAACTGGGCACCGCTCGAGCCTTTTCCACTCCTGGGGCGCGAATTCGTCATCGCCATGGTCAAGCAGTTGGCCACCGTCGCGAAGCAGCCCTTGCGCCTCGACGATGCACTGCAGGCGTTCACCGCTCTAAAAGAGACACCCGAGTTCTTTCGCTGGTATATCGAACGCTACCTGATGTATCAAGCTCAAGGTGCCGAGGAGGCCTTGCAGTACACGCTCGCACGCATACACGACGACACGAGCTACGCAAAAGCCTGGAAGGAATTGAATCGCCCTGATCGGGCAGTTCTGCTGCTGACGGCTCGTGGCGTGCAAGACCTTTACGGAATGCATGCCCTCAAGCAGCTGCAGGAGATGCTGGATTCCGCGCAAGTCACCGCCAGCACGCCGCGAACATCGATTCGGCGGCTCACGAGTCCGAAGTTGCAACTGCTGGCGCGCATCGACCATGGAGCCTATCGCTTCGAGGACCCGGAATTCCAAGCCTGGGTAGCCGCTCGGCGCACCGTTGACTGACCCGAGTCCGGCCGCCGTTTCTTCCGAACTCTTGCCTCAGCACTCGCGCAGTAGCCGTCGAAGGCGACCCCCTTGGGCACCCCTGCTCTTGCGCGACAAGCCTAAGAAGGCCTCCGCATTATGGTGAGTGGCCGCGGTTACCGCGTCGAAAACCGCTCGCAACCCAATCGCGGCCTATCAAATTCGCCCTTCGCGGCCGCGGGCCGCGCTACGCACTTCCCGCAGCTGCGACATAGATCGCTGTGCGCGATGGCTTTGCCGTGCTGAAATTCCTGCCGATTTTGTTAACTCCCCGTGAACCTGTCACGTAAGAGCCCGCTTCCAAATGCGTATCGCCGCTGCACCTCTGACATTTCCTGCTCACAGCCCCCGAGCGCTGCGATGAAGCCCGTCCGCGCCGCAAACACCGCAGAGGATATTCTCGGCCTCACCGAGCCGAGCGAGATCGGCGAGGCGCTCCCGCCGCTTGAAACGCTGTCGCGCGATGCCTTCATGCAGGCAACCATCGGCATCGCTTTCGCAAACCGCGATGGCAGCTACCGCCACTGCAACGAGGCATTCACTTTGATGCTCGGGTTCAGTGCGGCAGAACTCACCCGCCAGACCATCACGAGTCTCACGCTGGCAGAGGACCTCGAGCCGACCATTGCAGGCGTTGAGCGCTTGTGGGCCGGCAAAATAGACCAGCTGGACGTAGAGAAGCGCTGCGTGCGCAAGGATGGCAGTGCGCTATGGGTCCGCGTGACCACCTCGCTCATTCGTCATGGCGGCGAACCGGTGTGTGCGGTCGAGTTCCTGCGCGACATCTCGCCACGCAAGAAGATGGCGGCCGCCCTGCTGCAAAGCCGGACTCTACTCGCTACTGCCTTCGCTGAACTGCCGCACGCGCTCCTCGCCTGCGACGTCAACGGCGTCGCGACGAACTTCAACCGCGCCGCGGTCGAACTCTTTGGCATTCCCTCTGAGGATACAGGCGCCGCGCGCGCCAGCGCCGAGCTCATCCGCTCGCAGATTTATCGGCCGGATGGGACGACGGCGCTACCTCACGAGGAGTATCCGCAAGCGCGCGCGCTACGCGGCGAGGACGTGAGCGATGTCGAGCTTGTGGTGGTCACGCCAAGCGATGCCGTGCGCACCACACTTTCGAGCGCGCGACGATTGGTAGGGCCGGCCGGTGAAGCACTCGGCGCCGTATGGATGGTTCAGGATATTACCGAGCGGCGGCGCGCCGAGCAGGAGCTTGAGCACCTAAACAAGCAACTGCTGGTCGCATCGCGCCACGCAGGCATGGCCGAAGTAGCCACCAACGTATTGCACAACGTCGGCAATGTGCTCAACAGCGTGAATGTGTCCGCAAGTGTGGTTGCGGAGCGCATCAAGAAATCCAAGTGCGCCAAACTCGCTCAGGTCGCCGCGTTGCTGAGCGCACACGCCGGCGACCTCGCGGGCTTCCTGACAGGCCCGAAAGGCAAGCACGTGCCAGGCTATCTTCAGGAGCTCGCCGCGGATCTTCTCGGCGAGCGCGATACGGCGGTCTCGGAACTGACCGAGCTGCGTGGCAACGTGGAACACATCAAGGAAATCGTTGCGATGCAGCAGAGCTATGCCAAGCGCGGTGGCCTGATCGAAACGGTGGACATACGCGCTCTGGTGGAGGACAGCTTGCGGATGAACGAGGGGGCTTTCAGCCGACACGGCGTGCACCTCAGCCGCGACTACGCGGACGTGCCGCCCGTACAGGTCGACCGACACAAGGTCCTGCAGATCCTGGTCAACGTCATCCGCAACGCCAAGTACGCCTGCGATGAAGGGCCTGGCGATGAGAAGCGGATCACGGTGCGGATCCGCTCGACAAATGACTCGCTCGCCATTTCCGTCATCGATACCGGCATCGGCATTCCCAAGGAAAACCTCGAGCGCATCTTCAATCACGGCTTCACCACTCGCGTTGATGGCCACGGCTTCGGACTGCACAGCAGCGCGATCGCGGCCAAAGAGATGGGAGGCACGCTGCAAGTAGAGAGCGCCGGCACGGGATACGGCGCTGCTTTTACTCTGGCGTTGCCGCTCGTGTCTCCGGAGTACGTCGATGCAAAATGAACCCGAGCTGCCCGCCCATCGGATCCTCGTCATCGACGACAATCCGGCGATTCACAAGGACTATCGCAAGATCCTAGCGGCCGATGACGACGCTCAAATCTCGGCAGCCGAAGCAGCATTGTTCGACGGGCTGGAGCCTGGAAAGGCGCGCCCAACCTTCCACATGGACTCGGCGATGCAGGGCAAGGATGGGGTTGAACGCGCCCGCGAGGCTCTCGCCGCAGGCCAACCGTACTCGGTCGCATTTGTCGACATGCGTATGCCGCCCGGCTGGGACGGGCTCGAAACGATCGAACACCTCTGGCAGGTTGATCCGGAAATACAGGTAGTCATCTGCTCCGCCTACGCCGACTACGACTGGCTGGAGCTCCTGGCACGACTCGGGCATTCGGACAAGCTCATCGTCATCAAGAAGCCGTTCGAGCCGATTGAGATCCTGCAGTGTGCCAGCGCGTTGAGCCGCAAATGGCAGAATGCCCGCGCACTTAGGAGTCATGTGGAAAGTCTCGAGCTGGTCGTTACCGATCGCACCAAGGGGCTTGAGGCGGCGAATCGACAGCTGCGGCACCTTGCTTCGCACGATGCACTCACGGGCCTGCCAAATCGTTTGCTGCTGGATGACCGCATTGCCCAGGCCATCGCCCAGGCGCAGCGCGCCTCCCATGAATTCGCGCTGCTCGTTATTGATCTTGATCGATTCAAGCTCATCAACGACTCCCTGGGGCACAGGGCGGGCGATGATCTGCTGCGCGAGGTGGCCCAGCGTTTGAGCAGCGCCGTTCGCGGCATCGACACGACCGCGCGCACCGGAGGCGATGAATTCGTGATCCTCCTCGCAGGGCCCGTGACGCAGGCGGAAGCACTCGAGATCGGCCAGCGCGCGATCGAGGTCATGAAACCGTGCGTGCGATTGCTCGGGATCGACGTGCACATCTCTCCCAGCATCGGCATCGCCTTCTTCCCCAAGGATGGGTCTAGCGTGGACGCACTGCTCGCGCGCGCGGACGCCGCCATGTACTGCGCGAAGGAGCGTGGCCGCAACAATATGCAGTTCTATGCAGAGGGCATGAGCTCGGCTACGCACGAACGGGTACGCTTTGAAAGCGACCTGCACGACGCGCTGCGCTTGCGGCAGTTCGAACTGCACTACCAGCCGAAGGTCGACACTTCCACCGGCCGGATCAATAGCGCCGAAGCCCTGATCCGCTGGCGGCATCCACAGCGCGGCCTCGTGCCGCCGAACGAGTTCATTGCGATCGCCGATGAGTGCGGCTTACTCGATGAGATCGGTGAGTGGGTGCTGTTTGAAGCGTGCCGCCAGGCCAAGACGTGGCAGCGCGAAGGCCTTCGTCCCATGCGCGTCGCAGTCAATCTCGCACCCTCGCAATTCCGCCTCGTGAACCTGGTCGATCAGATCCGCGGGGCGCTCGAGGCGACTGCTTTGGATCCGCAGTACCTTGAGGTCGAGCTTACCGAAACCGCGGTGATGAGCGATCCCGAGGCATCGATACGCATTCTGGAGGCGATCAGTCGCATGGGGGTTCTGGTATCGGTCGATGACTTTGGCACCGGCTACTCGAGTATGAGCTATCTGCGCCGCTTCCCGATCGACAAGCTCAAGATCGACCGCTGCTTCGTCGAGGATATGACTCGGCGTCCGGAGGATGCATCGATCGTGCGTGCGATCATCTCGCTGGCGCACAGCCTGCATTTGAAAGTGATCGCAGAAGGCGTCGAGACCCCGGAGCAATTGGCGCTACTCGCGCAGCTCGGATGCGATCAGTACCAGGGATTTCACTTCAGCGCGGCGCTGCTCCCCGAGCGATTCGCCGCCCTCGTGAGAGGCGAGCCCGGGGTTGTCGAAGATGCAGCGGCGCAGACGCACAGCAAACTTGCCAGCTTGGCGCGCGCAAGCGGTTAAGAGGGTAAGCCAGTCGCGCGCAGCGTTGTTCTGCGCTTAACCTGGCAGGCGCCCAAAGAGGCTGGGCGAGCACGCAGCCGCGGATGCTTCGCTTACCCGTTACGCCTCTCCCAAATTGCGCCGCGACGCTCAAGTCGCATCGGGGCCGGCTGCAATTGGAAACGGCGCAGATGCACCGGACCGGCTGCAACGATCTGCAGCCCAAAGCCCGCTGAATTCGGTGAAATGTCGCGTTGCAAAACACATGACGGCGACGCATCAGCCGGCACTGCGCCATAGGCCAAGGTTAGCGAGTTTCAGCTTAAGCCGCGCCGTGCGCTCTCACCCGAGCGGCCGACGGTCGCTTGCCGCCGCGCTCTCGCCAGAGTGATTTCCCATACGCCGGACCCTCGTGCGAGCGCGCCAGAATCGATTGAGCGGAGTAATCTTAGAGGCACGGCTGCATGGCAACCCACGGTTGAACTCGCATGAAGCTCCCTGCCCGCATTACCGGCGTCGCGATAGTTACGGGCTTACTGCTCGGCAGTTCTGCAACTTATGCGCAGAGCCTATTCATGGGCGATCAGGGCAAGCTTCTGCTGACTGCCGGCTTCAGTGACTTGGAGGGTGCGGGCGGTGGCGGCTTGGTGCCCTTGGCGTTCATTACCGGATACGGCACCCAAGACAGCTGGGGCGCCAACGCACATGTCACGGACATCGAGCTGCACGACTACCGCCTGCATACCTTCGGTGGCGCAGTAGGCCTGTTCGACCGCGTGGAGCTCTCCTATACCCGCCAGCACCTGGACATTACGGGCACCGCACTCGATCACCTGATCGTGGATGAGGATGTCGTTGGCGCCAAAGTCAAGATTCTCGGCGATGCCGTGTACGGGCAGGACTCCTGGTTGCCGCAGCTCGCGCTGGGGGCGCAGTACAAGCACAACGAGGGCATTTCAAATGCCGCCGCCGTGGGGCTGCCCGGACTGACCAGCCCAACGCAGCTCGGCGCGACGAGCGATCACTCAGTCGACTACTACGTCGCCGCCAGCAAGGTGTTCCTCGATGAGAGCCTGCTCATGAATGCCGTGCTGCGCGTGACCAAGGCGAATCAATTCGGCTTGCTGGGATTCGGCGGGGATCGCAAAAGCGGTTACTCGGTGCAACCGGAGGGCACGCTGGCGTACCTGCTGACCCGCAAGATCGCCTTCGGCGCCGAGATCCGCGGTAGCCCCCATAATCTCACCGTCGATGATGAAACGGTTGCCTGGGATGTATTTGCCGCCTGGGCGCCGATCAAGAACTTTTCTCTCGTGGCCGCCTATCTGAATCTCGGCAGCATCCTCGCTCCCGTCACCGGCGTCACGCGGCACCAAGATGGTGTGTATGTGTCACTGCAGGCGGGTTTTTAGGCCAGCTTGCGCACCTTTAGAGCGAGAAACCTTATGAGTGTGCTTCAACGACGGGCCGTCGCAACTGGAATAAGCCTCGCACTACTGCTCAGCGCGCGGCTCGTATTCGCAGGGACCACTTTGTACGAACGGATCGGCGGTGAACCGAAGCTGCGGGCGACGGTGGAGGAGTTCACCGCTCTCATCGTGGCCGACGATCGCATCAATTTTGCGTTTGCCGACACCGACTTATCGAAGTTCAAGCAGCTGATCTTCGAGCAACTGTGCGCGATCACTCAAGGGCCGTGCCGCTACACCGGCCGGGACATGCGTACCGCGCATGAAAAGCTCAACATCAACAATGCGCAGTTCAATGCCCTGGCCGAGGATCTGTACCGCGCCTTCGATCGGCAGCATGTGCCGTATCGGCTGCAGAACAAGGTCATGGCGCTGTTGGCGCCCATGCAAAGGGACATCGTAAAGCCCGGGTTCGTTGCGCCCGGTACGCAGACGCCGCCTGCGAATATCAGATAGTGCTCTTGATCAATTGGATCGGCCGAGCGCGGCATCGTTCGAATAGCTTGGAGTCGCGGTGGCGGAAGCCAGAGCACTCACCGGCGCGGCATCGGCGTTGAGTGCGATGCTCGGCGCGCTCAGCGTCGCAACCGCAGAGGCGGTTTGAGCATTGGTCGCAGCGGTCCCCGAGCTATCAAGTGCGGCGTGTGAGCGCCGCGCGGTGCGCGGCGCAGGGGCGGCTGCGGATGCCTCCCGGGTCGCAGCGTCCAACGATGCGCTCGTTGCATTCGCGCGCGCCGTGGCGGCGGCGAGCTTCGCGCGCATCGCCTCGTTGCCAGGGTTCAGTTGCAGCACGCGCTGATAAGCGGCCGCGGCATCGGCTGGGTGACCCCGCTGCATCAACCCGTCCGCTTTGCCCACCAGCAGTGAGGTGTCATTGGGGCTCAAGCGCAGCGCTTCGTTGCATGCTTCAACGTCCGAGAGCTGCGTGCAGCGCAACTGCTCATGCTGTTGTTTGGCCACGTCCTCCGCCTCCGTGATGCCGCTGATGTACGTCTGCTCGGTGAGCATGCTGCGCACATCCCGCAACTTGCCGGACAACTCGCCGTTGTGGGGAAATGTGGACTGCCCCGCCTCCAGCACGGCAACGGCGTCCTCATAACAACCCTGATCCATCAGCGCGTCCGCCAATTGCAGCAGCGGCCCGAGCTGATCAGGATTTCTCTGAAAAACGGTCCGGGCGTGGCTGACCGACTCCGGCACAGAGCCCTGCTGACAGGCGGCACGTGCTGTGGGCTGCGCGCTGACCGCCGCGGCATGCGCGAGCGCAGCCAGCACCACCACCCACAAAGCCAGATCGCCCGCAAGACTGCGCAGCCACGCACCGCACCGCGCCGCCGCTAGAACTCGTTCTCGCTCGCGCACGATTTTCGCGCCTCGGTTACTTGTAGCCTTCGATGTTGCCGCCGCGACCGAACTTGTCGAATACCCAGCGCCCGCTCGGCAATCGCACCAGATTAAAGAGGTACCAGCGGTCCACGGTGACGTACGGCGGCTTCTCGCGCGCCACCATGGCGTCCAGTTCCTGCCGCAGCTGGATCAGCCCAAATTGTGCCGGCGGCGCGCCGGGTTTGTCCGCGCTATTGATGGTGTCGCCATTTAGGTTGGCACGTGCCAACCGCACGATCTCTACTGCCGAGACGGATGCCTCGCGGGTTGAGGTGCTCGCCGCCACATCCTTGCTGAGCAATTCGATGAGATCGCAACGCTGCACGACGCCGGTGGCGTCGCGCGCAAATTCTGGAGCTGATTTTTGCACGTTTGCACTGGCATCGTCGGAGGTCGCCGCAAACGAGACATGATTGACCGCCATCACGAGCGACTCCTTCACTCCAAAGTCATCGCGTGAGTTGGTCGCATGGTTGGCGAGCTCCACTTTGCGCTTGATTTCGTCAAGCTCGGTCGCGCTGCCGGCCTCGGCCGCGAACGCAATCGCCTCCTGCGCACGCCGCTGCGCAACCACGATGTAACCTTGCTTGTCAGGCGTCACATGCACTGCGGTGATCGCATGGCCGATGTGCACGTGGGCGATCGTGGGCGGTCGGCTCACACAACCGCCCAGGAGCGGCAGCGCCATCATGACGAGCCGCGCCGCGTACTGCGAATGGGTCATCATTGCTTGATCTCCCTTACCAACCGGAAGCCCACACTATTGCTGCGATACCCCTCGTCGAAGCGATTGCGCGCGCTCACATTGACCCGCGCGGGGTTCGTAAACCACGAGCCGCCGCGCAAGGCGTGCTCGGTGCAGCCTGCGCTCATCCATGCCGAGCCGTCCGCGGGTGCGCCCTGATAATCGTCATGCCAGCAGTCCTGCACCCATTCGGCGACGTTGCCGAGCATGTCGTAGAGCCCGAACGCATTGGCCCGGAAAGTGCCTACCGGCGCGGTGTACACGTAGCCGTCACTGCAGGGATCAACCGTCCAGCCCGGATAGTGCTGCGCTGCGCTTTGGTCCGCTACGTTGGCATTGGCGCACGCGCCAGAACTGTCGCTCCAGGGTCGTGCGGCGCCGGAACCCGCACGCGCGCTGTACTCCCACTCGGACTCACTCGGCAGCCGATATTTCTGTCCGGTCTTCTTCGATAGCCACGCCGCATAGTCGCGCGCGTCGCGCCACGAAACGCAGGCAACCGGGTGCGTGGGGGTTTGCTTGTAACCCACGTTCTGCCAGTCAAAGCCCGCACGCTCTTTCCAGGCACCGTCGTAGGTCGCGCAACTCGCGGCGTGATACCCGGTCGCGGCGGCAAACTGGCGAAACTCACCCACCGTCACCTCATTAACGCCGATGCCCAAGGGATAAGCGATCGCTACCCGATGTTGCGGGCGCTCAAGGGCTGCGGCATCCTGATCGTTCGCGGCAGCGCCCTGTGCGAAACGACCCGGCGGCAAGGTTTTCATCAAGGGACAGGTGGGGCAATCGCGAAACACCTCACCCGGCACGGGTGCGGCGGCGGGGCGGTGCAGCGGCATCCACGTCAAGAGGCGTCCGGCTGACAGAAAGTACGCGGCGCAGAGCGCGGCGAGCAGTACCGCCCCGCCCAGCACCGCTCGGGTGGCGCCGCCGACGCCAGACCTGCCGCGAAACTCCTCGGCGAACTGCTCCGCGGACGGCGTGCGCTTGGCTCGATCGAATTCGAGTCCGTGCGCGATTGCCTTGAACTGCGCAGCCGTGAGCGGTCGGTGGCGCACGAGTTTCAAAGCGCTGTCGCGTGCCTCATTGGCGACTCTGCGCTCGAAGGGGTGCCGTCCGGTGAGCAGCTCGTGCGCGATGCATGCCAAGCCATAGATGTCGTCGCGCGGATCGGGGGTACCGTTCTCCAGCATTTCAGGACTGGCGTACGGCGGCGTCAGCGCACTGAGCTTCGGCCTTTCGTCCCCGGCAATGGTAGCGCCCGGCTCGCGCGTCATGAGCCGCGCGATCCCGAAATCGATGATTTTGACCTCATCACTATCCGTGATGAGCACGTTGCCGGGCTTCAGATCCCCATGGACGATGCCGCGGCGATGGGCAAAGGTCAGGCCACTGGCGATGGCATCGATGATGCGCGCGGCGTTCTTCGTCGGCATGCCCTTGAAATCCGGCGCGTTCATCTTGCGCTTCAATGACTCTCCGGCGAGATACTCCATCGTCATGAAGACGGTGCGGCCGTGCCGGTCGCAGTCAATCACGTGGACGATGTTGGGGTGAGGCAGCATCTGCAGCTTTTGCGCCTCCCCTTGCAGCACTTCCAGCGAGCGCGTGAAATCGCTGATCGGCACTGTCAGCAGTTTCACGGCTACGTGCGTATTAGCGGCCCGGGCCTCGACCCGACGCAGATCGATTGCCTTGTACACGGCGCTCATGCCGCCTTCACCAATCGGCTCGATCAGCCGAAAGCGTCGCTTCAGGACGCTCCCGACGGAGATGTCCGGCTTGTTCCGTGACGCGGAAAGCGACTCGACGAAGCCTTCCACGTGGATGCCGCTGTTGTCGCTCGAGACAACCGTCGCGGCGTCGTCGCGCAGCGCGGGACCCGCCGCCATTTCTGCGCGGGCCTGCGCGGGGTGTAGGTTGGGAATGGGGCCGTGACGCAGCAACTTGCGCATCAGCTCGCCGTGCAAGGGGCCCGGAAGACGCGCCTGCGCGTGCTCGTCATACAGCGCCGAAAGTAGGATGCCGGAATCGGTCGCGCGGTTGGCCAGCAGCCGATCGACTTCGCTAAATAATTCATCGCGGGACAGCTTGCCGCTTAGATACGAGTCGAGCGCCTTGACGAATCCAGTCATTGCAGAAGTGCAGATCGAATGGATCTAGAAGGAAGTGATAAATCGAGGCATTGGCAGCTTACCTCATCATGAGGCCGAGAGCCGCACCTGCGGGACGCGAGGCTGAAGCGTCGGCGCTGCGATTCAAGATTGGCAGCAGTTTGCCATAATTGTGACGCAGTGCGGCAGAGCGCTCGATGACCGACCGTCACCAACCTGCCACTTCGGACGCGACGACCGCCGATTGATATTGTCTAGCTCATGGTGATCGTCTTGTGGACGCTTGATTGGAAAAAAAAGCGGAGTGTTGCGCCCAGTCGATGTCTTTTCGGATCACCTCGCGCTCGCCGATGAGCGCTGACGCGAAGCGCTATTTCTTCATGCCAGAAACACGAGAAAAAAGCTTTCTCATCGAGCAGCTATGAGCACCATTTTTCTATTGATGCTGTCAAACGTCTTCATGACCTTCGCCTGGTATGGGCACCTGAAGTACGGCCACGATTGGCCGCTGTGGCAAGCGATCCTCGTCTCTTGGGCAATAGCACTGTTCGAGTATTGTCTGGCGGTACCCGCCAATCGCCTCGGCTACCTCCAATTCTCCGGATTTCAGCTCAAGATCGTCCAAGAGGTGATCACGATCTTGGTCTTTATTGTATTCGCGATCCTGTTTCTCAAAGAGAAGCTCGCTTGGAACTATCTCGTGGCATTCGCCTTCCTCGCCGTCGCTGCGTTCTTTGCCTTTGCATTCAAGGCGCCCGGCCCCGGAACTTGAATGAGTTGGCGGTGCAAAAGTGAGCGCGAACCCAGGTCCAACTCCGAAAGCGTCGCGCGTGTTTGCCTTCCGTTGATCTTGGGCGTGATTCTGGTACTAGCAGCACGGATCACGGCGCCTCAGCAGGCTATTGAACCGGTTTCACACGGTTGCTATTGATCCGTCGCAAGCGTCAGCATGAACCGTCGACGCTGTTCGGGCAGCACCTCGTCGAGGCTCGACACGTGCAGGCCGCGAGCGTCGAGCAGATTAAAGCCGTCAAGCCGGACGGTCCATGGACGAGACCGTAGGGTCCAGTGATAACGAATGCCAGCGGTGAGGGTCGCAAGCGCTGGCAGATAGATACTGTTGTCGGTTGTGGCTACGCGAGACGAAAGGCGATTCCATTGTAGCGAGGCCGCCCACGGACCCCATCGCGGCGGCGCGTAATCCACGTTGGCCGTCACGGTCAACGGCACAGCGCCCAGTGGCACGTTTCCGGTCGCTCCCGGTTCGGGGAGTACGCGGTCGACCCGAGGCTGCAGGAGTACGCCGCCGAGCAGCACCGTGAGCCCGCCGTCGTCGTTATATGAGAGTGAGGTCTCAAGGCCACGGTATTGTAGGCGTCCCAACTGCGCGTAGAAATTGTCAGCGTCGACGTTGAAGTACGGTTTGTGAATGTCAAAAGCCCCTAATATTAGTTGTAGTCGCGTCGACGGCGCCCAGCGAATGCCGGCGTCGACCTGCCGGGTGCGTGTCGCCGGTGGCGGCTCGTTGCGGTTATTTGCTGACGTCGGCGCAAGGGCCGAGTCTTCTAGACCCTGCACAAAACTGGCGTAAAAAATTAGGTTTCTGGCAGAGTCGCTCGCCGCCCGCAAATTCAGCAGCCACGGGCTCGTGCGGTCAGTGTCGACCGCACTGAAGGGCATCAGTACGGTGCGGGAGTAGTGATCATTTAACACTCCGGTTGCAAACGATCCCACACCCTGCCAGCGCTCCTCAAACGTCAGCCCAAGATCGAGCTGTCGGGTGCTGTCGCGACTTGTCGGGCCCAAGGCCAGTGGTGGTTGGGCGAAGCGTGCTTGGCTGTTCAGCGTGATCGTGCCGAAGTCCGTGATTGAATCGCCGCCAAACTGGCGCTCTACGCTACGACCGCGAACCGCTAGCTGCAGCTGTTGCCGATGAGCGCCGCTACCGAATACCCGGGACAGCCGCAACTCGCCGGAGGTCGACTCGGCCCTGAAGGGCGGCGCGACATCCATCACCGCATCGGCAGTGCGCGGCGTCAACAGCGTCAGATACGGGTCGTAACCGATCGGATCGCTCTCCAACGAATGAAACAGACCCGCATCGAGCGCCCAGAGATCCGCGAGCGCGGTTTTGAGGACTACTCCAAAGGTTGTCTGGTGCCAACCCCAGGTAGTCCAGTCCTGAGTGCTGAGATCTTGGGTTCGAAACAGCGGCAGCGGGACGGTGCCGTCGGTATATACCAGCGGTACGATCTGGCGCGCCCCGCCCCCGACGTACGACCAGAATGGGATGATCTCGGTACCTGGCGTCGGGCGCCAGCGGAACGTGGTCCCGAATATCGCCGCGTGCGACTGGCGGAAGACGTCGATCTCGAAGTCCTTGCGGTAGCCAGCACACAGATCGACGCCGAGCGTGTCATCGAGTAATGGCAGCTGCGCCTCGAGGTCCGCGGTCGCGGCGTCGAACGGCCCGCGGGTGAGAATAGCGCTCAGCAGTGCTCTGTCGCCGGGCGTGCGCAGACTGAAGTCGGCGATCCCCGTGGGGGCGGGGAAGCTGTAGGACTGCGCCGCGATCCCGACGCGCATCGTCGTCTCGCGTACCATGCAGTCGCCGGTCACCCATGTCTGCTGGTCGAAGTACAGCCCCTCGATCCTCAAGTTTCCGGCCTGCTGCGGACTAAATCCACGCGCATCGTTCGCCGAATAAAGACCGACGGTCTGGAAACCGATCGAGGTACCGAAGGCGTCCTGGGCCGCAGTCACGGCGTTCTCGTCAGCACGCTGCCCGAACGAGGGGTTGGGTAGCGCAAGACACGCGACTGCAATCACAGGCCCGAAAAGCTCTCTTAGAGAAATCAAGTGGATCAATTCGAGGTTGCTGTTCACCGAACGCCGAAGCCGTCCGCCTTACGGAATCTAAACACGATGGCCTGAATAAATCAGCCATACCGATGGGTGGTAGAGCGTCTCCCGTTTTTTCGGCGAGAATAATGATGCCCAAGCAGCAAATCCGGCTGGACTGATTGACCATCGTCGAGACCACGTCAACAAGCCACCTGCAGAAGGCGGCCTCCACAAGTGCAACCGACGCGTGCTAGATACCCGGACGCTACTTGTCATGCCTCCCACGACTCAAGCCGCGGCTGTGACCACGGGAGTGGGCACGATCTACCTAAATCGGGGGTTAGCGAAGAAGACAAGACCTGCGGAGACGCAAATCGGGCGCGTACCGATAAGGGCTTACGGAGGACATTAGTGCTGCCCCCGCAGGCAGCGTCCAGTCAGTTCGCGCGGCGCTAATTGGCTCTTGTATCCGTTCGAGCGCCTGCAGCACTTACGCCAGCGCAACCCGCTAGTTGACGTCCCAGTCCACTTGCGGCGTCAGATGAAATCCGCGCACTTGACAGCGCATCAACAATTGGACTTCTCCTGACGGTCTCCTATGGCGCCTCTTGAGCCTTGTGCCAAGTGGCATCGGGATCGTACTTCGCCATGGCTCTGGCGACAACGCCGGTGTCTTTTCCGAGATCCTTCTCATATACGACTCCATCGCTACCGACGATGAAGGTCATTACGCCAGACGACCGGTATTCGGCTGGATAAGCCACGAAAGCGAACCCTTCGGTCATCCTGCCGCTTACGACGTAGCTCTTCGCGCCGCCCGCGGCATTTTTTCCCTGCAGCGTCAGCACGTGAAAGTAATAGCCGCGGTACGGGGTTAGAGCACTCTTGCTCCCGCCGGCATAGCCCTCTGCGACTGCGGATGCCACCAGCGGCCCGATAGGACTCTGGGGTGCGCCCGCGGCGGCGTGCCAATAAAGACCGTTATGCTGCCCTTCATCACTGAGCATTTTTTCAGCATATTCGCCGTGCCGCGTGGCGTGATATTCATTTTCGGCGGCGACGAGTTCCTGGCACACGCGAATGGTCGATATTTCGTTTCGGCCAATTCGTCTATACAAAATTTCTTTCTTGCCGGCATCGGTGTCGAAATACCACGAGCTTCCCTTTTGCATGAGCGGTATGGGCGTGGGCCAGTTCCTAGCGCCAATATATAATGTGGTGGTTCCATCCGGTTCTTTCACCAGACGGTGCATTTCCCGATACTTCTGTACAAAATTAGCGCGGCTATTGGCGTCCTCGGTCTCGTCTCCCGATGAGATGATTTGCTTTGCATGTGGGCCTAGTAAGTCGAGCATCGCCTTTTCGTCGTTACTCTGCACTGCGTTGATCAGTGCATTGCTCGCTTCCTCGGACGATGAAAAGGTTTTCTGACCCGGCTGTTGGGCCACGGAACGCAGCGCAAAACACGCGAGCAGAAGGATAGCGAAGGCGGCCAGCTCGAGGAGATGCGCCCGATGAGGTTTATCGAAATTCAGCTTTGTGCGCCGCATGTGGCGTCTCTCCCAGTTTCAAATGTTTACCAGCCTGGAACATGAGGTAACTTCGATTAGCGCGGTCGGCCGCCGCCGTGGCTTGCACCGCCGCCGCCGCCGTGACTACCGCCAAAGCTGGAACTTCCGCGTGACGAAAAGCTTCTGGTTTGGCCGCCATGGTCGTAGCCGCTGAAGGCGCCGGAGCGGGTGCCGCTCTCGCCGCGCGGTTCAGCGTACCCGCGAGCCGCCTGGCTGTGTCCGCCGAAGGGTTCGGTCGTTGTGCCTGGCCTATTGTAAGAACCGCCGGAGCGTTCGGCATTGCCAGCATGGCTCGCGTTCATTCCACGCGCTACGTTGGATTGCACGCCGCGCTGACCTCCCGCCCTGTAGTAATTGCTGCGGTTGTAAAACGTATTGCTTCTGGAGTAGTAGCGCCCGTGGTCATAGAGCGGGTATCGATGACGCCAATCAAATCCCCAATGCCCCCAACCCCACCCGAAACCTCCGAAGAAGCCGATCCCGAAGCCGACTCCGAACGAGAGATAGGGGCCGCCGTACCAGATTCCCGGATACGGGTACCAACCCGGCCACGCGAGCACAGGGTCCCCGTAAACCACCCATGGATCATAGGCGGGAACGTAAACGATGTCGGGGTTCGCGGGCTGAATCTCGATTGACGAGTCCTGCGTCGCCACGGTTTGCTGTGGCGTGGTCTTTAAATTGCCGGCCGCCTGCGCGCGCTGGCGCATCACTTGCACGGCATCCATGACGTCCTGTTGCTGGTTGTAGTAAGCATCGCCCAACGATGATGTCCAAGAAAGGTTCTTGTCCATATTTCCAAGGATGGATGGAAATGCACTGAGTGCTTTGACGCTGGGGTCCCAGGGTTGTTGGTCCACGGCCTGACCCAAAGCGTTGCCCCGCAAATCGGGATGAGCTTGCACCCATCTGTCGGCCTCAACGACTTGTTCGGGAAACGTGGATGCCGCCAGAACCTGCGCTACGAGCGAATCCGGATATAGCGCAATCGGCGCGACGAGTTGCTGCAACTGCCCGGGGGCTTGTTGTGTATAAGGCGGCTGGGATGTTGCGGGCGCCGCCGCCGCCGGCGCATCTTGTGCCGCGGCTGGCGCGTCTTGATAGGCCAGAAGGTTCTGCGGCCACGCTGCGAACAACAACGACAGGGCCAGGACGGCAGCCCACACCTGCTTTCCGAAACCAGGTCTCGCGAAGTCTCCAGCAGCTTCGAAAATGTTCATGTTGTCAAATACCTATAGTTTTGAGCCATGGCGCCCTCCATGCGCACCCAATCGTATGCAACCACATCTTTCGTGCATTGCTCCGTCTGGTAGTGCACACAGGGCGACTGCCTGCGGGCACAGGGCAGCGCCCAAAGTCTGCATTACCAGCACATCGCGCGGCTGCGGCAAGGTGCTACCAACCACCGCAGGCTGCATTGCGTTTGCGCACAAGTAATTGATAGTACGAGAGAACATCTCCCGGCATTGTCCGATATTTCTCCGAGATCGGCGACTTTAAGGACCTTTCTGGGTCGCCCCCAATCGCCTCCCGAAGATTGCGATTGGAAGCGAGGCCATGCTGCGCCCCGGATTGTCCTGCTGCGGCAGTTCTCCCGGCAAGCACATCGTCATCGTCCTTTCCACAAACCATCGCCGCTTACTTAGCAATTCGCCACGGACGGTAAGTCCTTACTATCCTTCCTAACCGGGGATAAACATCCGCACTGCCGCCGCGCCCATGACCGCCGTCGCTATCCAGCCGAGGATGATGAGCGGCCGACTTGCGGTGAAAGCGCCCATCACAGACTTTTTCGAGACCAGCAGGATGATGACGACCATTAGGGGAACCGCGACGACCCCGTTGATGACCGCGCTCCAGAACAAGGCCTTCATTGGACTGATTGGCGAGTATTGAATGACGAGTCCAGCAAGCACACTGACGGCGATAACCCCGTAGAATCCGCGAGCGTCAGTCGCCTTTCGTTCGAGACCCCATTTCCAACTCATCGCCTCGGAGAGCGCATAGGCGCCCGAGCCCGCCAATACGGGTACGCCGATCAGACCGACGCCGAGAATGCCAAGCGCAAACAGCATATATGCGAAGTTGCCCGCCAGCGGGCGAAGTGCGCTCGCTGCCTGCGCCGCAGTATTGATGTCGGTAATTCCTGCGACGTTGAGGGTGACGGCGGTCGCCAGGATGATGAAGTAGGCCGTGATGTCGGAGTAGAGCATGCCGCTCCAGGTGTCCCAGCGGATGCGGCGCAGTTCCGCAGCGGCGGGCTTCGCATCGCGCACCAGCGGCAAGACTCCTTTTCCTGCCCTCATGTCCTCGACCTCTTCGGACGCCTGCCAGAAGAAAAGGTAAGGACTGATGGTCGTGCCGAAGACTCCGACGACAACCGCAGCAGCGGCGGAATTTGGCGTTAACCTGGGCCAGACGGTGCGCAGAGCCACCTGACCCCAGGGGACGTGAACCGTGAATAAGACCGCCGCGTAGGCCAGCAGGCACAGCGTCAACCACTTTAAGAAGAAAACGTAACGGTGATAGGGGACGAGCACTTGCAACAAAAGCGTTCCGAATACGAAAAACGCGGTCATGAGATGGCGATTGAAGCCCGTGACCAGCTCCGCAACTTCCCCCATCGCGGCAACGTCGGCGGCGATGTTAAGGATATTGGCGATGAGCAGCAGCAGCACGACGCCCTGCAGCACGATGTGTGGAAACGTGGCCTTGATGTTCGCGGCAAGTCCCTTTCCGGTAACCCGCCCGATGAAGCCGCACATCGATTGGATCGCCGCCATCAAAGGAAAGGCAAGCGGCATCGTCCACAGCATGTTGAGGCCGAATTGCGCGCCCGCCTGAGAGTAGGTGGCTATGCCGCTTGGATCGTCGTCGGCAACACCGGTGATAAGCCCCGGTCCCAGGCGCGCCAAAGGGTGCTCTTTCAGACGCGCCCAAAGGATCCCGAGGACGCTCTTACGCCCGCGATGCATCGCTTTCATCTTGGGGGCGCAGTATATGCTGCGCTTTACGAAAAATTCGCGGGGTCCGCCCTAGCAGCACCGGCTACGGGCGCGCTGTGCGCTCCAGCTGCTGTCCGATGCGGATCGCTCCGGCGACATCGTTAAACTGATTGGCCAGCGATTCGAGCACATCGTCCAGAGAGAGCACGCCCAGGAGTTTGCCCGCGACATCCACTATCGGAACCCTGCGGACGCCAATGTCACGCATATGCCGCAAAGCGGCCTGCATCGGACAGGTCGCATCGATAAGTAGCGGGTTTCGTGTCATGACATCCCCCACTTTGAGAGCACGCGCGTCGGCCTCTTTCGCGACGACCGATGTAACGATATCGCGGTCGGTCAAAACTCCGGTCACCTTCAAGTCGACGCCAAGCGGGCTGGCCTGGGTCACCACAAGAAAACCCACATGCCGCTCACGCATGAGCCGCGCCGCAGCGGCGAGGCTTTCTTCGGCAGCAATCGTGACCACCTCGCGCCGACATATACTACCTACATTCATGTTTCGGACTCCTCCATTCTTCTATGCGGCAGGCTAACGCCTAGGATCGAATTCGAAATGGGGGCATATACTTACGCTCGCACTCGAGCAGGAAAGTCCGTGTATATGCGTATGGCGCACGGGGGCGCCCTGAGTCAGCCTCCAACGCTACGTCGCTTCATGAGATGGAGATCAGGTCATGACTATCCACTATCACGCGCTTGTCTGGATCGACCATCAGGAGGCAAGAATTTATCACTTCGACGCTACCGACAGCGATCGCCTGAGAATCCATAGTAGCCATCGCCATGAGCATCTTCATCATAAGGCCAACTCCCGCGACAACGGGCACGTCCCTGTGGACCGCGCATTCCTCGAGCGTGTTGCAAAAGGCCTCATGCATGCCGGCGCGATCTTGGTCACGGGGCCCGCGTCTGCCAAAACGGAATTGGCAGACTACCTCAAGCGAGTTCATCCCGAGCTTGCCAAGAAAGTATCGGGAGTTGAGAGTCTCGATCATCCGACCGAAGGAGCACTGCTCGCGTTTGCCCGATCCTACTTCCAAGCCGACGATCGCATGCGCTCGCAAGTGCAACGATGAATCCAAGCGACTTGCTCAACAACTAGCGCCGTTGATTCAGTGTTTTGCATCTGTGTCCCAGGAGAGCAGGACCGCTTTGGACAGGACCAGAGCTGGTGACTCGACTTGCTTGGACCACACGTCCCGTCTCTCCCACTAGAAGACTAGCCCTCCAATGCCAACCCTGAAGCGCATTCTGGTAGCGACCGATCTCTCGGCGGCGGCGCACTCGGCTGTAATGAGAGCAGGTCAGCTCGCACAGCAATGGGAGGCCGCACTTTATCTAGTTCACGCGAGGCCCGACTGGAATCTGTTTTCTCGCTGGAGCTCAGCGACCCAAGACGCATACGAAGACATTAGTCAGGGCGCAGACGCTACGCTGCGCCAGCTATTGGCCGAACTCGCGACGAGATTCTCGGTACATGCGCGATGCGATTCACGCATGGGCAAAGCAAGTAGTGTGATCGGCGCCGTCGCATTGGACTGGGAACCACATTTGTTGTTACTCGGCGCTAACGGAGAGCACGACTCCTTCCGCCCCCAGCCGTTCCTCGGCGGTACGGCACTCAAACTGCTCTCGCAGATCGAACTGCCGCTGCTTTTCGTGCGGGCTGCGCCCGAAAAATCTTACGCAACTTCGTTGGTTGCGGTGGACATTCCGGACGACCTGTCGCGGCGCGCGATCGATTGGGCGAGTGGTCTCGTCCCAGGTGGAGATTGCCACCTTGTGCACGCTTATGGCGTTCCGTACGTCGAACGCATGCGCTTTGGCGCCAATCCGGACGCTGTGCTGCAGAGTCGAATGCAGCAAGCGCGCAAAGCTGCACAGACCATGTCACAGGACTTGCTGGGTGCGGCACAAGGCGCGGCCAAAATGCATGCGCACATCGTCAGCGGTGAACCGGTGGCAACGCTGCTCTCCGAAGTAACTGCGCGCGAGCCGCAGCTCGTCGTGGTAGGTAGACGAAAATCGCTTGGGCCTCTGGGAATGCACGGCACCATGGGCGGGATCGGATTCCGTATTGCTTACCACACTCCGATAGATGTGCTCATCATCTCTTAGTGCGGGCGGTTTGCACGGTTAGCATTATGAGATCGGCGCAGAGGCCCTTACAGTCATACCGCCGGTAACCACCCACCGATGAGCCTCGAATTGCAAGATACGGTGGATCGACGCCCTCGGCGCACAATCGCCTCCCCAGATTGCGGCAACTGCGTATTGAGCATGCCTTGTGCTAGCAAGATGATGGCACGTGCCATCGCATTGTTCCCAAGGAGAAGGCAGATGAGCACTCGAGGTAAACCAAGCCTGCGCAGCGAGCCTCAGGCACATTCCAATAAGAGAGTAATAGCGGCGCAGGCTGCACGTGGGGCGCAGGCGCCCAATCCTGTCGTCAAGTGCATTTTCGTAACGTGTACACCTGACCAGCGACAAACAATGATCGCCGAAGCCGCATACTTCTTGGCCGAGCACAGGGGCTTTGAACACGGGCATGAGCTGCAAGATTGGCTTTGCGCTGAGCGTCAGATCGACAATGCGATTGCTCGCGGCGAGTTGCCGCATGTTTACAGACTTTGATGCAGCGCTGCCGACGCAGTTTCTGAGAACGCCGGTAGGCCGCGGCTCTGGCTAGTGGCCTGTACCAACTGATTGTGTACTGATGTGGCGGGATGGATCGGCGTATTTCCACTTCACCGTTCGGGGCGCCTTGTTGTAATGACGGATGTAGCGCATGAGTTTTCTCTTGAGGTCGGGGACGGAGGTGAACACCCCGCGGGCGATGACGTCGCGCTCAATCTTGCCGAACCACAGTTCGACCTGGTTGAGCCAGGATGAGTAGGTCGGAGTGAAGTGCAAGTGAACCTTCGGATGCGCTTCCAGGAAGTCTTTGACCGTTGCGCTCTTGTGAGCGGAGAGGTTGTCGGCGATCACATGGATCTCTTTGCCGCGGGGCTGATTGATCACGATGTCGGTGAGGAAGGCGACGAACTCGGCGGAGGTGTGCCGCTCAGCGGTCTTGCCGAGCACCTCGCCGGTCTTGGTGTTGAAGGCCGCATAGAGCGACAAGGTACCGTGACGGAAGTACTCAAAGCCGTGCCGCTCTGCTCTGCCCGGGGACAGCGGCAGCACGGGGTCCTTGCGATCCAGGGCCTGAATGTGCGTCTTTTCATCGACGCAGAACACCGCGGCGTGCGCGGGCGGGTTCAAATACAGGCCAATGATATCGGCCGCCTTCCTCTCAAAGTCCGGATCGTTCGAGGCCATGTAGCGCTCGATCCGATGGGGCTTCAGTCCGTGCTCGCGCCAAACGCGCGCCACCATCATGTGGCTGACATCCAGATGAGTGGCAAGCTTGCGCGTGGTCCAATGCGTCGAGGGACTCGGTGCGTGGCGCGTGCACTCCAGATCCGCGCTTCCAGCTCCGGGGTGAGCACGGTTGCGACCTGGCCGATATGCCGACTGTAGAGTCCCGCGATACGTTGCTCAGCGAAGCGCTTACTCCAACTGGCTACAAAGCCGCGACTGCAGTCGATCCGCTCAGAGGCTTCATCCCACGTATGGCCCTCGGCCAGCACCAAAATCAGCCGCGCGCGTCGGGCATCCTCCGCCCGATCCGTGCGGCTGTTGGCTCGCCGTGTCAGCTCCATACGCTCCGCATTCGTCAAGGTGATGGCGTCTGTCATGCACGCCATTATAGTCTATAAATGACTGTTACAGGCCACTAGCCAAGCATATCGCTGAGTACCCAGGTTCCACTGCCAGACTGATGCTGAGTCAGTCTGTGAAATCAGTTACGGCCTGGATCCAACCGCGATAAATAATCGCACAAGCCGACAAAATCATCATGATCGAGCTTCTGGAGCAGGCGAATGTGGTGCAGAGAGAAATTAGGTCGACGACCCTCGACAGCATCATGCAGCTCCCTTAGCAGGTAGCCGTAGTGCTGTCCGGCAATTCGCGGAACCAGCTTGTCCGCCGCGCCCTCGCCCGTTAGTCCATGGCATGACAGACAACTTTGCCGGTATACCGATTCTCCATGATCAACGAGTTCGCCGTCGTCGATGCCACCTGCCGCCTTCCACTTAAGCTCACTGACATACGTTGCCACGTCGGCAACCGCCTGTGCATTTGTCAGATCATGCTGCTTGGCGATTTGCTCCATCCGGATGTCCCAGCGCCTGTTGTGCTGATAGTCAACGAGCTGCTTGACGAGCACCCGAAAGTGCTGGCCGGCAATCTCAGGCGTGCCAATCGCTCTTGAGCCCTCTCCCGCCGGCCCGTGACATTTTGAACACGTCTCGAAAAGCTCCATGCCGTGCTCGATATTGGGCTGCAGATGAGTCGCGTCGCTAAATTCTTGCAACTCTACTGATGCCGCTAGTGCTGTGAGCGGCAGCACCGCCGCAATGCACAACAAATGGATTTGCCTTAGTCCCAACATATCGCCATGCCAGTCGCTTTAGGGTTCGGCAGATTGGATGTTCGCGCATGCGAGCGCACAAGGCTATACGTAGTATCACGGGCAATGCTTGCTCGGTTTTGCGGCAATCGTCCCGAAAAGGCCTCGTCCGTCACAGCTGGTGAACTTTGTTTCATATCTTTTTGGTAGCTTTGCGACGCTGAGTCTAGATCCACGAGGGGCGCGTTACCATCACATATGCATTCTCGCGTATGCCGACTTTGCGCGCGCCATGACATCATGGCCACCGTAACACGTCTCACAGCATGAAGCGGGGCGACTCTCATTAACCGCATAATCACTCTTTTTGCACTCATAGGTGCATTCGGTGCATTCTGCTCAAGCAACGTCTGCGCCGCGGACAGCCAAGCGGTTTCTGCGGACATTCATGCGCTCCTTGTAACCAAGCGCTATGGCACACCAGACACCTCGGCGTTGCAGCACCGGGAAGACGCGCTACAGGCCGTTTATGCGGCTCACAATTACAACCCGTGGTGGAGTCAGGCTGGAGCACCTACAGCGCGAGCCATCGCCCTAATCCGCGAACTCAAAGCGGCTGACAAATACGGCTTGCGGCCGTCTGACTACGCGGCAGGAACTGACATTGATGAGTACGCCGGTTTAACATCCAGCAGTACATTGCGCAGCGCCTCCACGGCCCAGTTTGACATAGCGCTATCTGCCGCGGGATTGCAGTTTCTAAGTGACCTGCACTTTGGTCGAGTGGATCCACACACCGCGGGGTTTGAGCTCGGCAGCGCCCGGCCGCCGCTTGATCTCCCGAGCCTACTCGAACGCCTGGCGGTGACCGACTCGGCAGAGCAAGTGGCAAACTCTGTCGAGCCCAGTTTTCTCCACTATCGCCTTCTTAAGGATGCCTTGGCACGTTATCGGCTACTGGCAACGGGAGACGCCATTGCGACACCCACGGAGCGATTGACGGCACCTTATGCGCGGCGCATTCGTCAAATCGAACTCACGTTGGAACGGTGGCGCTGGCTTCCGGCTTTCACATCGCCGCCAATCATTGTCAACATACCGCAATATCGTCTGTTTGCTTTCAATTCGACGCAGGATAGAAAATCCGAAATCCTGCAGATGGACGTAATCGTCGGCCGCACCTATTCCAGCTTGCGCACTCCGGTGTTCGCGGCGGAGATGAAATACGTAATTTTCCGGCCGTACTGGGACATCCCCTTCAGCATTATGAGTCATGAGATGCTGCCTCTGATTCGCGCAAATCCAGACTATCTGCGACGCGAGCACTTAGAGATAGTTCGCGGCTCGAGCGACTCGGCAGATGCGCTTCCGCCAACGCCCGGCAACATAGATGCCCTCGCATCCGGAGCGCTGCGGTTACGGCAAGAACCAGGAGCAGATAATGCCCTGGGTCTCATCAAGTTCGTCCTGCCAAACACCCACAATGTCTACTTACATTCCACGCCGGTTCCGCGGCTTTTCAGCCAGTCCAAGCGCGCCTTCAGCCATGGCTGCATTCGTGTCAGCGATCCAGTTGCCCTTGCTGCCTATGTCCTGCGTAGCGCGCCGGGAAATTGGACAACAGAAACGATCGAGGCGGCGATGAATGGCTCGGTCACACGGCGCGTGAATCTCGCGAATCCGATCCCGGTAATGATTCTCTACGGGACGGTACTCGCAACCGAGGACGGCGGAGTCATGTTTTTTGAGGACATCTACGGGCATGATCGCAGGCTCGAAGCGCTACTGCATCTGCCCGCAGTGACGGAGCGCTAAAACGCACCAGTTACCAAAACCGCACTGCCCCGTTGTCCAAATGTATGAAATCCGACTTTGAGTAGAACCCTACGCCACCACGCTGCATCTGCAACGCGAGCTCACGCAGCTTGCGCGTCGGAACCCCCCCTAGGCGAACATCTATCGCGCGACCTTCCATGTGCAAGCTGTGCTCGGCGACGCCGCCGGAACGGCTGCGCAACAAGGCGTTGGTACTTGGAGAGCGGTATCCACAGATGACCTGGTACGGTTCGTCTCGATCTGCGAGTGTCTGAAGGTCGAAAAGAATATCGAGCACACGCGGGTCGATGGCGTGAACGTCAGCGGTGCGAAAGTCGCGCAGCAGATGATCAATGCGCCCCAGGCTTGCCGGATTGTAGGCTCCGTTCTGAAAATATGCGGTCGACAAGCTCTCCCCGGTATGAGTATGCACAAATGAGAGCGTGCGTTGCTCGAGGGCGCGCGCGCCTGCAACGCCCAGCGGAAGCAGCGCGAGCGCAGCACTGCCGGCACCGCGTAAAAAGTTTCGGCGATCGAAACGGCCAAGAACTCGACGGTCATTGTGTTGCGACACGGCGCTGCGCTCCTGAGGGCTTAGGCGGCATATTACCGCATAAAGTGCCTGCATTTCAGGGCATCAGTCACACCAGCCGGGTCGCGAGACGTGCCAAGCGTAGCCAGAGCGCTACCGCTGGGCGCTATCGAATCTTCGCTACGTTATTGTCGTATTTACCCGACTAGACGCACACGCTCCTTCGTGGGCCTTGGGGTCTCTTCGCGTCAGGCGTTGAGCTTCGCGATGACCTGTTCAAGCACGCTTGCGCCGGCGGTGTTCGCGCTGATGGTACGTGCGTCGTCATCTGAGTCGAGCGGATCATGATGTCGAATCTGCCATTCGAGCACGCGCTCGTCCGCTTCGGATGCCTCTCCCTGCGCAGCGCGCCGCGCTGCTATTCGTGCGCGCAGAGTTTCGATGGGGGCCTGGCAATGGATGAGCACGATTTCGACGCCAAGCCGAGCGGCGAGCTGCCGGAATCGAGCCCGGTCTTCGCGCCGCCCAAAGGTAGCATCAACGATGACGTCGTATTCGCCTGCAAGCACGTCCTCGGCATCACAGCACAGTTTTGCATACACCTGCATATTTGCCGCCGCCGCATACAGGCTCTCGCCAAGCGCAGAGCCCGAGCGGGCGCCTTCCGTGAGTCCAGCGAGACGCTTGCGCTCCACATCCGAGCGCAGATGTATCGCTCCCAAGCGCGCCGCGAGCTGTCGTGCAAGCCACGTCTTGCCTGCTCCCGATAGGCCAAAGGTCAGTAACAGCCGCGGCCGCGGAGCGCTGAGCACGGAAGCCGCGTAATGAATCGGCCGACTGAACTTTGCACGCAACGTTTCGAGTTCCGAGTCTTTGGCACCAGCAGCGCTAAGGGCCGCAACCTTGGCGCGCACGAGTGCCCGGTGTGCCTGATATGCACGAAGTAATCGACACGCGTGGTAGTCACCGCCTTGCGCAAGGTAGCCGCCAAGAAAGGCATGGGCGTGCGCACTGCTGCCGAACGCCGCCATGTCGCAAATCAAAAACGCAATCTCGTCGGCTACATCGATCCAGCGAAAGGCTGGCTCAAATTCCATGCAATCGAACGGGACGAGGCGTCCATTTAGGCGCACGATGTTGCCTGCATGAAGGTCACCATGACACTCGCGAATCGAGCCGGCGGCACGCCGTGCTTCCATGCAGTCGGCAAGCAAGGATAAGCGTGCCAAGAGCGGTGCGCGTAACGCCTCAACGTCAGACTGGGAGCCGAAGCGCGCTGCAGCCTCAATGCAATCGTCGACATTTCGAGAAATAATTTCTTGAATCTTCCCCGCAGAGCCCCATGCGTCCGTAGGAGCACTCCTCGGCAGCCGCGCATGAATCCCGACAAGTTCGCGCCCGAAGACGTCGAGCTCAGCAGGCGCTATGGCGTGCCTCTCAAGCAGCCGGTCCAGCTCCTCCCCACGTTCAAATTGCAGCATCTTCACTGCATGCTCGACCGCAACACCGCCGCCGCCAACGCGCGTAACGCCGTTCACGGCGGTGATGGCACAAACGTCGAGATATAGCTCAGCCGCAAAACGGCGGTTGAGCCGAAGCTCTTCGCGGCACGACAACTCGCGGCGCGCCGGGGTGCTGAGATTGACGAACGCGTAGTGAACCGGGCGCTTGAGCTTGTACGCGAATTCACCAGTCAACAGCACCCAGGAGATGTGAGTCTGCACGAGCTCGATCTGCCCGACAGGGTGCGGATAGGCCGCAGGCGACATTAATCCCCGCAGGTGCTCAGGAAGATCAAAACACACCGCTTCAGCCGCCCGAGAAAATGACAGTTTCGGCGATCATCTCAGAAGTCGCAGGATGTTAGTGCCCATTAAAACTCCAGGTGAGATACTAAAAAGCCAGCCTATTCAATGCCATGCGCTTGATCTGCAAGCGCATGGTAGTCCGGTGTTAGTTTGCTAATGGCGCAAACCAGCCCGGTGCCACGCGCACGCAAAAATTGCCCGCAGGGGAAGCATAAAACAATGCTTCTTTAGATCGGCCTCGGCAATTGCGTAAAATCACACATTCCTTAGCAGACAGGGACATCACCTGTTACTCCAGAGGCCGGGATACCGTGCTGTCCTCCGACCTTGTACGCACTGTGCTGGATTCGGTACCTGACGCGATGGTGATCATTAATGCGTCGGGCTCGATCGTATTCACGAATCATCAGGTTACGGAGCTCTTTGGCTACACGACCGACGAGCTTAAGGGCCAAAGCGTAGAGATCCTCCTGCCCGAGCGCTGGCGGAGCGGCCATGTAAGGCATCGCCAGGTTTACACCAGCAACGTGCGTAACCGCCCGATGGGCAGTGGGCTCGATTTACTCGCGCTGCGCAAAGATGGCAGAGAGGTTCCCGTCGAAATCAGCTTAAGCCCGCTGCCGAACAAAGGCGAGGTACTCGTCATCGCGGCTATACGTGATGTCACCGATCGTCGCACGATACAAACGGAGCTTAAGACGGCACGCGAGGCCGCCGAGCGAGCGAACCAGGCGAAGAGCCGCTTCCTAGCAACAGCGAGCCATGATCTTCGCCAACCTTTGCAGGCGCTTGCGCTGCTCAATGGCGCCCTGCGGCGCACGATCACTGACCGCGAGCTCGCCGAGGTCCTGTTGCAGCAGGAACAGGCCATTGGCGCAATGTCGCGCCTTCTGAATGCGCTGCTCGACATCAATAAGATTGAGTCTGGGGCAATCAAGCCCGAGGTAACCGATTTCAAGGTTGCTGAGATCTTTGCCGAGTTACGCGCCGAATTTGCCGGCTTGGCCGCGCAAAAGGGGCTGCAGCTGAGCATTGAGCCGTGCGCGGATTACGCCCACTCCGACCCGGCACTTGTAAGTCAGATTCTCCGAAATCTCATCTCAAACGCCATCAAGTACACGCAAGAAGGTTGCGTGCGACTGCAATGCCTGCATGACCAGGCATTTGTGCGTGTGGAGGTTCTAGACACAGGCATTGGGATTCCGCCCAGCGCCCTGCCGCATATCTATGATGAATTCTATCAGGTCGGCGCCGTCCCCAACACGTCACGCGACGGATACGGCCTTGGCCTGAGCATCGTTCAAAGGCTGGTGAGATTGCTCAATCTCAAACTTCACGTTCAATCCGTAGTTGATCGGGGATCCACGTTTTCGCTCGATTTGCCTGCGGCGCCCGCTATGCTGAAGGATCATGATCGCTTGGTGACGCAGCCGCTTCATGGTACCGCTCAGTCGATCAGCTCCCACGTACTCCTGGTCGACGACGACCCTGCGGTATTGAATGCGACGCGTCTTCTGCTCCGCGTTGAGGGTTATCGCGTTAGCATCGCGGCATCGCTGCAGGAAGCTCTGGCGCGGGCCCACGAAACCCCGGACATCGATCTGGTCATGACCGACTACCATCTTCATGGACATGAAACCGGCCTGCAGGTTATCAGCCGCCTACGCGAGGCTCTCGGGCCTACACTCAAAGCACTTCTCGTGACCGGAGATACATCGTCCGCGATCCGTGAATTGGGCGCCGATGCGCACCTGCGGCTCACGAGCAAACCGGTCAAGGCCGAAGAGCTGCTCAATACGCTGCAGTCTCTGCTTAAAGAGTCGAATTCTCAGCTCTCCTAGAAATCCCCATCACGAGTGCCCGCGATCGGCGCTGGTTCCTACCTTCCGAGGTAGCGCGGTCGGCCGCCGCCACAGGCACGCAGGCAGCAGAGCACCCAAACGCTGGCCCACACCAGCCAGCCTTGTAGATTCACGAACTCCCCCACTGGCCCAATCACCATACGTGTAAATACCAACTGCGAACGCCATCAATCCTGACATAGGCTTTCGCACTGTCATACTCAAAAATGGGACCTACGGCTAAGGAATTCTATTTATGCGCGACATTCGCCGAATTCTCGTCGCGGTCAAAGATCCGAAGGGGAAACCCTCCCCGGCTGTGCTAAAAGCGGCGCAACTCGCAAAAGCCTGCGGTGCCGAACTCGAACTCTTTCACAGCATTGCCAGCACCATGTATACGGACATGTTAAGCCTGCAAGATGCGGGTGCGAGGCGAATTGAGCGCGATGTGCGCGCTCAGCACCTGCGCTCGCTCGAGAATGTTGCCGCACGGCTGCGCCGCCACCAGATAAGCGTGACCACACATGCGGAGTACGATTTTCCGGTATATGAAGCGATTGTGCGCCGAGCGCGCCTTATCAAAGCAGATCTTGTCGTCGCGGACTGCCATGTGGGCCGTCGCATAGTGCCGCGACTTCTGCATATAACCGATTGGGAGCTGCTCCGCCAAAGCCCGATCCCCGTTCTTCTGGTCAAGAGCCCGCGCCCGTACCATCACCCGGTCGTTCTAGCCGCCATTGATCCCACGCATGCTTTCTCCAAGCCGACACACCTCGATGAGGAGATCCTGTCCAATGGCGCAGACCTCCAGCGCGCTTTGCGTGGCACCCTGCATGCGCTGCATGCTTATTTACCGCTACCCCTGTACGCCGGCACGGGCTCGGCGGCCAAGGTTGATGTGGTAGCGCAGATTGAGGCATCCGCCGCAGCTCGCGCGAAGAAGCAATTCGCGCATGCTCTGAAATTTTCGCACATTCGGCGCTCTCACCAACATCTCATCGAGCAATCGGCTTGGCAGGCAATACCGGGTGTGGCCCGAAGAATTGGCAGCTCAATTGTTGTCATGGGTGCCGTATCACGCTCGGGACTGAAGGGCGTCTTCATCGGCAACACCGCAGAACGTGTGCTAGACGATCTCAAGTGTGATGTAGTTGTCGTCAAGCCAAGAGGATTCAAAACACATGTACAACGCACAACTCGTGGCGCCAGATGGGTTGCGGTCGGGCTACCAATGCTAATGTGAGCGTGGCGGTCAATCTAAGGCGATTGCGTTCCCGGGTCTCACTAACACAAAATCGCAGCTCAGTGACTCAACCAGCTTGCTCGTCAATGTTCCGACGAGCGTGGCAGGCGCTCGATCGTGACCTAGTGCGCCGAGAACGACCATGTCGTAGTGCCGCTCGATCGCAAATGCAGAAAGAGTGATCTGCGGGTCACCAGATAACATATGCAGATGGTCCGTCGCGAGTCCAGCTTGAGCGCCAATCTCGCTCATCAACATTGCGCGACTTGTCGCGCCCTGATCGGGGCGCAACTCGCTGTACACAGCATCCAGTTCAGCATGACATCCCTGCGCCAGGAACTGGGCGGCACACATGATGGTATGGGCCATGCTTACCGACTTATCGGCGAATAGGTCTACCGCCGCAGCAAAGGTCGGACGTGCGCGCCATGGCCGGCCGCACGTCAGCATCAGCGGGACTGGACACGTTCGCGCAAGCTCCCAGTCATTGGTATCCAGTCTGCAGCGGGCCTGGTTTTGCTCGCCCGCCACACCTCGGATAACAAGGTCGGGGTTGCTTGTTAGCACTTTGTGCACAACGCTCTCATAGAGCGGGCTTTTGCAGTCAACGTCAATGGAGACCGGGACGTCCTCGGCAATAATCGAACGACGCAATGCCTCCAGATAGGTACGGGCGTTCGACAGGCAGCGCTGCCGTGCTAGCTCGATGCCCTCTCTGTCATAGGCGTGTTTAAGCGCATAGGCATGCTCGGAGTCGCAGAAAAAGAGCTCCAGGCTGGCGCCGAAATGGCGCGCCAGTACCATCGATTTGGCGAGAACTTGCTGCACCGAAGTGCTGAGATCGGCAATCACCAGAATTGCATTCAGGCGCTTCAGGCCCTGCTGTGCGCGGCGCCGCTGCCACTCATCAGGACCGAGCCTTTCTGCCTCAAGGCATCTTTTGAGCGCACTGTCGGCGTTGGTTATCATTTCGCGCAGGTTTCGTCCGGTATGCCATCCTCCTCGCAAATGCAGGCATAGGACATTGCGGAAAGTGCGTACCGCCGGTTTCCCCCATTTACGGGATACTAATTACGATGTGCTCCCCTGAACTGCAAGCACTGATCGACACCGCCGTGGATGCGGTTATTCTCATTGATCATCAGGGATACATCAGCGCCATTAACCTTTCGACCCAACGCCTCTTTGGTTACACGTCAGAGGAGTTGCTCGGTGCGAACGTCGGCATTCTTATTCCTGAACCTGAGCGCAGCGCTCATGACAGTTACCTCGCTCGATATGCCGCCACGGGGATTCCTCATATAATAGGTGTGGGCCGGGAACTTACTGCACAGCGCAAAGACGGTAGCATCTTTCCCATTTTTCTCTCAGTGGGACGTGTCGCGGGCGCCGGGCCGCCCAAATTCGTCGGCTTCGTTAGAGACATCACCCTCCAACGCCGGGCGATGGCGGCGATCGAGCGGGAACGCGATAGTGAAAGGCAATCGCAGGAACTCATGCTGCACGCCTCGCGAATGGCGACGATGGGGGAGATGGCCGCGGGCATCGCGCACGAGCTGAATCAACCCCTCACAGCCATCGCAAACTATGCGCAGGCCTCGGACCGCTTGCTTGCCCGGAGTGACCCCGCCCTGTCCGAGCTTCGCTCCGCCATGCACGAAATCAGTTCACAGGCGCTGCGCGCCGGTGACATCATTCGTAAGTTGCGCCTTCTCGTCGGCCAGCAAGAATCGTTGCGCACTGTCTGTGAGGTAAGACAAATTGTCGAAGATCTCGAGATGCTGACGCAAGCCGACGCGCGCCACAGCGGAATACGCCTGCGGATGGAACTTGAGCCGCAACTGCAACCGGTCAACATCGATCGCATTCAAATCCAACAGGTGCTGCTGAATCTCTGGCGTAATGCCGTCGAGGCGCTCGCAACCACATCTCGTCGTGAACGCGAAATTACGTTTACGACGAGAGCCTTCGATGACACCGTAGAGATCTGCGTTTGCGATAATGGTGATGGAGTTACCCCGACAATCGCTGATCGCATGTTCGATCCCTTCGTCACGACCAAGCGGACAGGGCCAGGACTCGGCCTAGCAATAAGTCGAACGATTATCCAAGCACACGGCGGCTCTATCGGCTATCGCGCCAACCGCCCAACTGGCGCATGCTTTTTCGTGCATTTGCCGTCACTGCAAGGCACTGAGGCATGAATTCCGAATCCACGATGGTCTATATCGTCGATGATGACGAGGCGGTGCGCGCATCCTTGAGCTTTCTGCTCAAGTCGGTCGGCATTGCGGCGACATCGCTCGACTCGGCACAGGCGTTCCTGGCCCGCCACGACGCGGCGCAGCCGGGCTGCTTGCTGCTCGATATTCGCATGCCAGGCATGAGCGGGCTTGAATTGCAGCAGCAATTGAATTTACGCGGTGCAATCATCCCCGTAATCTTCATTACGGGACATGGTGATGTTCCCATGGCAGTGGCGGCGATGAAGGAAGGCGCGTTCGACTTTCTGCAGAAGCCGTTTCGCGATCAGGCCCTGATCGACCGCGTACAACTAGCCTTAACAAAGGATGAAGAAAATCGCGTAGCCCTCTCGCAGCACGCGGCGATTCGCGCGCGCGTTGCCTTGCTCACACCCCGTGAGCGCGAGGTACTCGAAATGATGATCGCCGGCAAGGCCAATAAGCGCATAGCAGCGGACCTGGGGATAAGTCAGAGAACCGTGGAAATTCACCGTGCGCGCGTCATGGAAAAACTGGCAGCGCGCTCCTTGGCCCAAGCCGTACGCATGATGCTGGATTTGAGTCATTCCGGCGTCAAATAAGCTGTGCAACACAATGAGTACCCGTCGACTTGGGCGCGCTCCGAGCGGACGCGCGACGGTACTCAAATCCACATTCGCCCCATACGGGGTAACGACATAGAGCGCGAACGTCAATTTATCAACACTCTGAGCGAGCAATCGCGCTACGAGCGTTTTCTGCATGCCCTGCGCGACCCCTCGCGCGGCTTCCTTCAGCAAATGGTGAATGTAGACTATCGGCGCAGCATGGCCTTTGTTGCCACAGTCGGCGAATCCAGCGTTGAGAAGATTATTGGTGTTGCGCGCTATGCCGCAACCGACAAACCCGGCGCCGACTGCGAGTTCGCCGTCGCGGTCGCAGACGAATGGCAGTTGCGCGGCGTCGGCACGATCCTCATGCATCTGTTGCTCGACTACGCCCGAGCGCAAGGCTTCTGCCATACTCATGCAGATATCCTCGCGGAAAACACGCACATGATCCAACTCGCCCACGACCTTGGATTTAAGATGCACCCCGATCCAGATGACAAGAGTATCGTCGTGGCATTAGGGAAATTGCGGTGATAATCACGCCGGATCCCGCCAACGGGCACTCGACACCTCGCGTACACCCTCCAGAGCGGGACGCGCGCGCGGATCAGCAGCACCTGCCAATATGGACATTCCAAAGACTGCGCACACTGCGGACGGGCGCGCATAAGAGAACGGCTGCATTGGCGTGTAGCGTGCTTATCGCCGCTTTTGGTAGACCAGCGTACTCGCAGGGAATGTCAGGAGACGCGGAGCTTAGGCGCGGCGAACATATCGCACAGTTAGTGTGTTCAGCCTGTCACGTCGTGGCGCATAACCAGGAGTTTCCTCCGATACTGCGACCACCGGCCCCAAGTTTCGAGGATATAGCCAATCGTTCGGGCATCACGTTGGAGAGCGTGCGCCGGTTTGTTCTGCAGACTCATTGGGACATGAAAACTCTGCCGATGCAGATGCCAAGTCCTATGCTGATAGAACCCGATGCCAGTGCGATTGCCCGATACGTCATGAGCTTGCGCAGGCACTAGAAAGCCGTTCGCGTTAGTGCCTGGGTCGTGCGTGCTAGGCAATGCCCTTGCGTTTGCCAGCTGCGCAGGCGTCACCCTCATCAGTTCCCATTAACAGCTGGTGGGAGTAACCTGGAAAGATAATCGGCCACTGCAGCACGCTCTTGTGCAGTCAGCCGCATTATTCGCTTAGAGTGTGTTCCACTATCGAGTCGGGGATCTGCGCCAGCATCTAACTGATGCAGCAGATAGCGATAGTGCTGAGCTGCCAGGCGTGGCACCGGCGTGTCAGGGTTCCCCGCGCCCGTTGCACCGTGGCAAGCCTCGCATTCGCGCAGATACACACGAGCCCCAATACCGAGCGACAAGCCATCCCCCTTGCCAATAGCCGCCGGCGGCAGCAGCGTGGCTACGTACGCCGCCACGTCCGCCACATCCTGCGCTCCAGTAAGACTGTACGTATCTGCTGAATATTGCATGCCATGAGGCGAGTTTCGACCATTTCTGAATTGAATAAGCGCAACGATTAGATAACGAAAATGTTGGCCCGCAATTACCGGAAATGCCGCCACCTGACCGCCCGGATATCCTTCCGCATGCTCTCCATGACATACCTCGCATCGATTGCGAAATATGCGCTCACCGTGCTCGCGGTCAGGCGTTACGTGCGTGGCCTGTGAGTATTGCTGCGCGCTCGTCAGCTCTGCTCCCATGCATCGTGCTGCGGTCAAAAGCGCGACAGCGATCGCAAGCACCGCGCGTCCCATGCTCATAACTCAGGATCCCTGCACACAGCTACAGGCAAGCAGGTTACTCGGACCCAGGTTGCTCTTGAAGTCATTATCCTAGTCTGCCTTAGAATGCGTTGCTGCGAAAACGGCGCCCCGTGTGTCAGTGGCAGACAGCAGTGCATCTGGTGACATCGATGCAGCGACGCTCGCATGCTCTTGTGACCACCAGCCCCCGCCAAGCGCAGCAAACAGTGCAACGGTGTCCTGATAACGCAGGGCAGCCGCCTGGACGTCGGCAAGTTCTGCTTGATGGTATTGCGCGTCCGCATTCAACACATCTAGGTATGTTGTCAGGCCGGCTGCGTAGTTGACCTGTACCAGATGCAAGGCCTGCTTTGCGGTCGCCAGCGCTTCGCTATTGGCCCGCAAAGCGGCAGCGTCGTGGTCGAGCGCTTGGAGGGTGTCAGCGACCTGTTCAAAGGCGCCGAGCACTGTTTCTCGATATACGGCCATTGCCTGTCGATAGGAATCGATCGCCGCTTTGCGCCGGAACCATAACGTGCCGCCGTCAAACAGAGGTGTCGTCGCGTTGGCACTGAGATCCCACAATTTGGCGTTCTGGCTAAACAAGCTACCTATAGTCGTACTATTGCTCCCAGAAGTCGCGCTCAACGTGATACTCGGCAACAGCGCGGCGGTAGCTACGCCAATATTAGCGCTGGCCGCATGAGCATTGGCTTCAGAAACGAGAATGTCCGGTCGTTGAAGTACCAGCTGCGACGGAAGGCTGACCGGTAGGTCGTTGGGCAAGGTAAGACTTGCCAGGCTCACTGGCGGCGCGCTCCACTCCGACGGCAAGCGCCCCGAAAGCGTCGCTAGCAGGTCATCGCTTTGTACAAGTTTCTGCTGCAGCTGTGGAATCGTCGCCTCATAGGAAGCCAGCTGGCTGCGCAGACTTAGCACGTTTGAATAAGGGACCGTTCCTGCCTCCGCCTGGACTTCGGCCAAGTTGACTTGAGCACCTTGAAGATCAATGAGTTGCTGCGTGGCCTCAATCTCCTCCCGGTAAGCGGCTGCTGCAATCACAGTATTGACAATATTGGCGGTCAAGGTGAGATAGGTCGCCTGCTCGGTTGCGCCGGCAAGATCTCGCTGAGCGCGTAGCCCTTCTAGCATGCGTCGTTCCCCGCCAAAAACGTCGAGCGCATAGGTAACCGTCGCCGATAAAGTGAAAAGATTAAATACGCTTCCCGGCACGTTCTCCCCGATCTTTAGAGGACTGAACCGCTGTCGCGTGGCAGCCGCCGACCCATCAATCTGCGGATAGAAAATGCCATATCCACTGAGCAGGGTATGCTCGCTCATCCGCAAACTTGCTTGCGCTGCCTCGAGTCCAGGATTATTCGCAAGGGCTGTCGCCATGAGCCCGTCAAGTTGCGCCGACTTAAAAAGCTGCCACCACTCGGCACTAACCGTCGCACCAGGACTAAAGCGCTGCTTAGTTCCATTAGCGTCCGAAGTCTCGGTCGGATCTGCACCGCTCGAATAATGTGTCGCTAAAGGCGCGCTGGGGCGAACAAAATTCGGACCCACTGCGCAACCTGCGATCGCACCCAGGAAAGCGATTCCGCAGCTGAGCACTCTGCCGAAGCCGATGCGCGGCATCTGGGCGCCTTGTAGTGACTGCCGGCTACTTCTCATTGACGTAGACATCAACCAGTTGCCCAGGGTAAAGCGTAAGACCTCTTTGGCTTGCAAAGCGGAAAATCACGGGCAGTACTCTTAAGTCGACCCGCTCTTGCCGTTCATCTGAAAGCTCGATCTTTGGCGACACGTACGGGCTGTATGCGGATAAATTTTAAGGCTATGCGCGTGTCGGTGCCCCGAATGAACATTTCAGCGTTCATCTTGACCGGGTCGGCGAGGCGATGAATTAATATCTCATCGATATAGGCACGCACCTGCAGCTGGTCATCCGGTGTTCCCATGACAATCAGCGGACCGAAGGCCTGTGTGTAGGAATCGTAGGCGCCTTGTGAGGAAACGTAGCTGCCGACGGCAGCTTGCACGGACCGCACGATGCCGTCAGTCGGGGCACTGATGGTGTACTTGGCAAGTAGCGCCGCGGATGCGGCGTAGGCATTGGACAATGCGACAAATTGCCTCTCTTGATTTTGAACATCGTATGTCCAAGCGCCCGCCTTGGTTAGCGCATACTGCCTGCGGACAACGCTCAAATTGGTAGCTGCGATTTTCTCGGCATTTCGCGCATTGTCCAACGCGTCGCGGCTCACTGCCTTGGGATCGACCGTATAGGCGCGCTCCTGCTTCGCGAGTTGATCCTGTGCATTCTTGAGACTTGCCTTGGCGTTATCGACCTGTGCTTTGGCGACGCTGAGAGTCTCCGGTCTGGGTTCCGCCTTGAGTTCCTCAAGCATGGCGAGTGCAGCCTGCGCCTGCGCGTGTTGCTGCTCGACCGTTGCTCGCTGAACAGAGTCGTCGATCCGGAGAAGGGGATCTCCCTTGTGCACGCGGGCGCCTTCGGCGACCAGCACCTGCGTAATCGGCCCTGCGACTTCAGGGTAGATATTGATATTCTCGCCTTGGGCTTGGACGCTCTCGATAATCCCATTAGCGTAGATTCCCTTTGCGTAGGGGTTCGCCGCGGGATTGAAGACCGGCGGCTGCGCGCCGGGTTGCTGGCTGGAGATAAGCGCGCTGACAAGCGCGAGTACCAGACCGATCGCGGAAACGATGAAGATCACCTTACTGCGCATCCAGATTCTCCCTGGAGACACTCATCGTCTTGCCGTCCTCCATCTTCACGATGCGGTCCGCAAACTCATATATACGACTATCGTGCGTTATGATGACGATGCAGCGGTGATCGGTAAGAATGTGCTGCCGAACGAAGCCCACAATATTTCGGCCCGTATCGCCATCCAGCGACGCCGTGGGCTCATCGAGAATCAATATGTCGGGGCGACTGACAATCGCCCTGGCAATTGCGACCCGCTGCTGCTCGCCGCCGCTTAGCTTCACGGGCGGAAGTTGCGCTCTTTCCTTCAATCCAACGACCTCAAGATCGACCACCGCCTCTTTGAGCGCCTCATCCCAGTTGCGCTTTTGAAGAATGAGCGGAATCGCCACGTTTTCGGCCGTCGTAAGCCGCGGAAAGAGATGAAAGTCCTGAAACACAAAGCCAATCTTGTGCAGCCGCAACTCGGCAAGGGCATCGTTGGAAAGACCCCATATATCGGTGCCCTCGATCTTCACGGTACCTGCATTTGGCCGGAGAATTCCCGATATCATGCTGAGCATCGTGGTCTTACCGCTTCCGGATGGCCCGACCACGTACAGAATCTCTCCGAAGTGCGCCTCGAAATTCACATCCTTGACTGCATGGGTCTTGGCGGTGCCTTCGCCGAACCACTTGTTGAGTCCCACAGCTTCAATGGCAACCTGTGGCACGGCTAGCCTCGAAAAATATCAAACGGCTCAATCTTCAAGACCTTTCGGACGCCCACATAGCTTGAGATCGCGGCAATGACAACGACCATGACGAAGGCCAAGACCAGGTTGCCGAACGTCACGATCGCCGCGTAGTCGGGTAGTTTGAGCCGCGCAAGCCAGATTATGAGGGCGCATAGCCCCACCCCCATGCCATATCCCGTCAGCGACACAAATGTCGCCTGGAACAGGATCATGATTATTAGCTCGCGTCCTTTGGCTCCGATCGCTTTTAGAGCACCAAACTTCTCGATATTCTCGATGACGAACGTATAGAAGGTCTGTCCTGAGATGGACAATCCAATAATGAAACTTATGACCGTCATGATGAGCATGTTGGTCCCGATGCCGGTCTGGTACTTGTAGAAGTCAGAGATCTTCTGAATGAATTCCTCCTTGGTAAGTGCCAAGTAACCTGACGCCGCGACCTGCTGTTTAATCGAGGCCACGTCGGCCAGGCTCTTTGGCTCTACCAACAGGTACGTAATCGTAAAGCGCGTATTCGGTATGTACTGCAGCGCTCGGTTGTACGTCGTATACAGCGTGGGCACGCCAAAGAGCCCACTGGAAGCGACATGTGCGATGCCGACAATTACACCTCGATGGTCATTGAGCTCGAATTCAGTACCCAGCGCGGGGTTTTCAAGCTTGTAGAACTCGGAGTCCTTGACTGCAATGAAGCCGTTTTCACCATATATATCCTCAATTTTGCCGGCAACAAGCGCTGGCCTCCCGAACAGGCTTGAGTCGTCAAGCCCAAGTACGTTCGCTGCTTGATACGTACCATCCTTCAGTTTCAGCAGTGCCGAGCCTGAATAGAGTGGTACCGCGTATTTGACGCCCGGTATGCTGCGAACCTCGTCGAGGACGTAGTCAGGCAGCGGAATGGAGTTGGCAACTGTTTGAATTGCAGGATCCATAACCCAAATCGAGGCTCCGATATTGATTACCGTAGCCGATGACCGAGTCAGAATGCCGGCAAAAAGCGACGTCATCTCGATCATCAAGAAAACTGCAAAAGTGATTCCGACAAGCAGCGCCGCGTATTTTGCGCGATCGTTGACGAGCAACTTGAAGGCGAGGGTCAATATGCCATTCATTCGTAATCGATCGTTTGTAGCCCCCGGGCCTATGTGAATATGATCTCTGAGCGCCGCTCGCTTAGTAATCCGCACAAATCGCGCGAACATTGCGGAAAGTCCCTATTTACTGGAGCGGTCCGCTTTGCGTCTGCGCAGACCTCAAGGCCGGTGCGATGACTGCCTGGCGTCCTCGCAAGTGGCGAGAGAACCCTCAAAAGCTAATGAGGTTTGCGCTCGAAGTGAGGGATGTTGAGTAAGACCTGCGGTTGGACTCCTGAAGCGTATGGAGGTACCTAAGGCCTTCCACCTTATTTTCAGCTTGCCGTTCCGCGGCCTCGTCATCCTCCTCCGGGTCGAAAACCCTTACCCCGCGCGGGCATGTAACGCATTCCAGGGTAGAATCAGATCTACTTGGCCATCGCGTAAAGAAGCGATGGCCATACTGCCCCTGGGTTTTACGACATAGCTCGTGTCCGCGGAATGCGCGCAGCTACGTACTTCACGAGGGAAAGTACTTAGATTGCTATGCCCTACGGAACCAATACGGCGGCACCGGTCAGCCGTCCGCTTCGAAGATCCGCTAATGCCGTGTTAGCCTCTATCAAGGGATACCGCACGCTCGCCACCCGAATTCTCGTCGCGCCCGCAAAAGCAAGAAACTCCTCGGCGTCGCGCCGACACAGATTTGCAACTGAGCGCAGGGCGCGCTCACCCCACAATAACTTATATGGAAATGATGGAATGTCGCTCATATGAATGCCGCCGCAAACGACCGTGCCCCCCGGCTGCACTGCTTGCAATGCCGCCGGCACCAGTTCTCCTATTGGCGCAAAAATGATCGCTGCGTCGAGCGGCTCAGGAGAGGCTTCATCTGAACCACCCGCCCAAGTGGCGCCCATCGCAAGCGCAAAGGCACGGGCCTTGTCATCGCCTGGTCGGACAAAGGCAAAGACCTCTTGCCCATGCGCCTGTGCGATCTGCACGACGATATGAGCTGCGGCCCCGAAACCATACAGTCCGACCCGGGATGCGGGACCAGCAATCCTTAGTGAGCGCCAGCCGATAACGCCGGCACACATGAGCGGCGCGGCGTCCTCATCCGAATAGCCATCTGGCAGTTTGAATACGAAGCGTGCGTCGGCGATTGTTTCGCTCGCAAAGCCCCCATCGATCTGATAGCCCGTGAAGCGAGCCGAAGCACAAAGATTCTCCGACCCGTGGCGGCAAAATTCACACTTCCCACATGCCCATCCGAGCCACGCGACACCGACACGATCGCCAAGTTTCAGATGGGTTACCCCAGCACCCAAAGCGGTCACACGCCCCACGATCTCGTGACCTGGGATGATTGGCAATTTTGCATGCGACAGCTCCCCATCAACGACGTGAAGGTCCGTGCGACAGACAGCGCAAGCCGCCACAGCGATTTGCACTTGCCCGGCGTTCGGCGGTGGTGGGGGAATATGGATCAGTTCAAGCAGCTGGCCCGGCGCTACAAGCCTCATAGCACGCATGGCGTCAAATCCTCAAATCCCTGCCATGAGTCGGAAGAAGCTCCATTTCATGAATCATGTGTGGAACAATTCCAAGCGCTCGAGAACTCTCACCCTATACCAGAGCGTCCTGCGATCGTTAACTTGTTGTAGGAGCTCTGCTGGTGCGCCAGATTGCGACATTCTTATGTCGCGGACAAGGGGATCGCTTTGCGCAATGTACCTATACCGGACGAATCCGAATGAGCGCACCATCGGGATTACGCTGGGGCATGCCGACAAGGGCTATGCAAGTCATTTGGTCTTGACCTTCGGCGTACTGAACGCTATCTGGTACGAAGTAATAAAACGGCGTCGCGCGAAGGAGTCGAGCAGGCCCAAAAATAAAGCTTCCGTGCGCTAAGAATTCGGCTCACCTCCGCTTCCATGTGAATAAACGCGAGCCACTAATCCCTCATCATCGAGCATGTTCATGGATCCACTATCAATGCCGTCTCCCGAGGTTGAATTAAAGTTTCAGGTGTCGCCAGATACCATTGCAGCCGTGCTCGCCGACCCCATCTTTAAGCATAAGACAAAACAATACCAGCTGCGGTCAATCTACTACGACACTCCCAACTGCGACTTACGCAAGTGCGGGCTCAGTCTTCGTGTGCGAGTTGAGGACGGTGTCTTCCTGCAGACGGTAAAACGTCAGGCTGTCTCAGGCCTATTCGATCGTGACGAATGGGAAAGCGCAATCCATGGTGAGGCCCCGGAGCGCTCGGCCTGGGCACGAACCCCTATTGCGGACGTGCTGACGCACAAGCGTATGGAAATGCTGGCTCCCGTCTTCACGACCCAGGTCATTCGCTTGGTCCATCTTCTGCGCGCCTCTGGCAGCCTGATCGAAGTAAGTCTTGATCGAGGCGAGGTCGTCGCCGGCGCGATGCGCGAGCCGATCGACGAAGTCGAGTTGGAGCTGAAACGTGGAGATGCCGCATGCCTGTTCGATGCCGCACGTCGGTTGCCGATACGCGCCGGACTATGGCTTTCGCTGGAAAGCAAAGCCGAGCGCGGCTATAGGTTGGTCGAGCATGAAAGCGAACTGGCGCGCAAAGCGGAGCCGACCGAGATAGCAAGTGACATGAGAGCTATCGATGCGTTCGCTGCCGTCGCTCGCAGCTGCATTGCGCAAATCTCCGCAAATGCTCAACTGTTGCGCGCGACTAAAAATGCCGAAGTCATCCACCAACTTCGTATAGGTCTTCGCCGTTTACGTGCCGCGCTTGCGGCTTTTCGGCCAATCCTTCCCACCGCAGGCGTCGATGGCTTGAAGCACGAGATCAGCTGGTTTAGCACCGAACTAAATTCGGCGCGTGAAATCGATGTCTTCATTGAAAAGACTCGAGAAACGAGAGCCGCAATCGACTGCACAACCCTGGCTGATTTCGATGAACACTTGCTGCGCGCTCGAGACATAGCTTACTCCCGGGCTCTCTCGGCGGTGAATTCCAATCGTTTTTCGACGTTTCTCCTGACTTGCGCCGAATGCGCACCGACTGCACGGTCGTCCGAACAAGACACCCCAAAGAGGGCTGCATTGTGTAATGCGACCGTTGTAGCGCTGGCCTCGGAATCCCTCACTCGATTTCGCAGCGCCTTACTCAAGAGCAGCAAACACTTTGCTAGTCTCGAACCTGCAAAGAGGCACAAGGCCCGCATTGCTGCCAAGAAGCTGCGCTACGCCGGCGAATTCTTCGCCAGCATGTTTGGGAAACACCGAAGGAAACGCCGTTCCCTCTTTCTAGCTTCGCTGAGTGGCCTTCTGAGCGCTTTGGGTGACCTTAATGACACAGCGGCAGCCCGCCGCACCGCTTGCTTGATAGCCGGCCGCAGCCCCCAAATGGCGTTCCTCGCCGGTCGCTTGATAGGAGCCCGTGATAAGGACGAACCGAAACTCCTCGCGAAAGCTATCCGCATCCACAAACGATGGCGCAACGCCAAGCCATTCTGGCCTTAGCCTCATGACTCCTTTCCGAGGCGACACTACCGCGTTTGCAGGCAACGAGCGCGCAGAGTCGTCGGCGAGCGGAGCGCGCCCAAAGTAGTGGTCAGCATTGGATTGGGTTTTCTGAGGTGGCGGCTGAACTAGCGTCCATTCACGACACGGTTTGCTCTCAGCAATAAGCGTTTTCCCGGATAGCGCAGGTAGCATGGTCCGACCAAGATTTGCGGGCCTTAACACAATGGGGAATTACCTTATGAAAACGGATGCACAACTGCAGCAAGATGTCATTGCAGAACTCAATTGGGAGCCTTCGGTCAACGCAGCACAGATCGGTGTCGGAGTCAAAGACGGTATCGTCACCTTAGCCGGTCATGTCGATAGTTACGCGGAGAAATACGATGCCGAGCGCGCTGCACAACGCGTGTCAGGCGTGAAGGCGTTGGCGGTAGAGATAGACGTCAGGCTACCGGGTCTGAGTAAGCGGACGGATGCGGATATCGCACGTTCAGCGGAGAACGTTTTGGAATGGATGGCCAATCTGCCGAAGAGTGCCATCAAGGTGAAGGTCGAAAATGGCTGGATTACCCTATCGGGAGAAGTCGACTGGGAGTATCAGCGGCGCGCCGCTGCCAATGCAGTGCGCTATCTCATTGGTGTGACCGGCGTCAGTGACCAAGTACTGATTAAGCCGAAGGTCTCTTTGCCTGCGGTGAAATCAGATATTGAGGCGGCATTGAAGCGCGGTGCTTTGCTTGATGCTCAGAACATTTCGGTCAAAGTGCAAGGAGCCGACGTGACGTTGAGCGGAACTGTGCATAGTTGGTCGGAGCGCGACCTGGCGAGGAATTCTGCCTGGGCGACCCCTGGTGTGCGCAACGTAGTAGACAACTTGACGGTTTCCTACTGAGGCGGAAGTTGGTGTCAGAGGCCTGACCTCATGTTAGTAGTAGCGGAAGCCGCCGGAGGGTGCTCAGAACCGTCCGGCGGCGGCGGTGAGTGAAAGAATAGTGACCAAAGGTGCCCTTAGTCCTGAGTTCTCCGGCGGATGGATGGTCGCGCAGCGATAGCCGTAAATGCTCGAAGGACTTCCCCCAATCGATGTGGCTGGCCGGCTCGGGTTGGCGCTCGCCATGGCGGTGTTCCTCGGCTTGGCCTTTGAGAGCATCTACAAGCGCGAGCACCACGAGAACCCGGGCGGAATCCGCACGTTCCCACTACTCGCGACCCTCGGAGCAATGCTGTTTCTGCTAGATCCGAAGATACTTTTGCCATTCGCTGTCGGCTTGCTTGCAATTGCAGCATGGCTCTACGCTCACATTCGCTTGGCACCGGCCGCTATCGATCAGCGTCCGAGCCTGATGATTCCGACTGCAAATCTATTCTCATACACGCTTGGTGCGGTCGCGCTTACGCAACCCCCTTGGGTTGTTGTGGCCGCCTCGGTCACCGCGGTTGTACTGCTCGAGAGCCGCCAGTTACTACATCGGCTTGTGTACCGCGTGGCCCGCGATGAGGTCTTCACGCTCGGTAAGTTTCTAATTC
The DNA here is from genome assembly GCA_963695315.1 of uncultured Gammaproteobacteria bacterium. Taxonomy (GTDB): domain Bacteria; phylum Pseudomonadota; class Gammaproteobacteria; order Steroidobacterales; family Steroidobacteraceae; genus PALSA-1196. The sequence continues at coordinate 4,075,298 of OY968773.1, read as the reverse complement.
TCATTGGAGTCGTGCTCCCCCTAGTGCCAGACCATGCGGTCGTCGCATGGACGCCAATGACTCCTTTCAAGGTCTGGCTATCACTCGTCGCGGTATCGACGCTGTCCTACCTAAGCTATCTGCTACAGCGGTACTTGCCGGTTAAGTCATATCCGCTAATCCCAGCAATCCTTGGCGGTCTCTATTCATCGACCGTTACCACAGTCGCTCTTGCGCGTCAGCAGCGAGCCGCTGCGGGGCCGCGCAAGAGTGCTTTGGTTGGTATCGTCATTGCGACATCGATCATGTATCTGAGAATCGGTATCGTCATCGCTCTTTTCAACTGGTCATTGGCGATACTGCTGCTGCCCGCGCTGACAGCGCTATGCCTCATTGGCGCCGGAATTGCGGCTTGGGATTGGAGTCGAATCAAACGGCTTGCCCCACAGGCGACGACAGAAGTGCCGGCGATCAACCCCCTACAGCTCGGCACCGCACTGGCGTTCACTGCAGCATTTGTCATTATCACATCGGCATCGAACTGGGCACGAATCGCCTTTGGTCAGCGCGGCATCTTTGCTCTCGCCGTGATTACGGGAGCCACCGATGTCGACCCCTTCGTACTGAGCCTCACGCAGGGCGCAATTCCTAGCATGTCCTTGCAGGCAATGTCCACGGCGATCCTAATAGCAGCATCGTCCAACAATTTCTTGAAGGCTATATACGCCCTCGCGTTTGGTGGAGGCCGCGCATGTCTTCGTCCTTCCGTAGAACTGATTCTACTTGGGCTTGCCGGGCTCGCTGCAGCCGCTATTTATATGTATTGACAATCCAACCTTTGGAGCAAGCTCGATATCGGCAGGCACTTCGTTGCCGGGCCTAATCGGGTTGAACTCGCAATTGCCAGTGGACGTGCCCATGGTCACGCGCCGTGTTCCACACGACCACCCCCGTGAAGTGCCGCGGCGGGCGTGTCTTGGCTCACGACGCATAGATCGGCAAAGCGCGCGTGTTACGTGACCCCCGCGTCCACGGTAAGCACATCGCCTCACGGCTTGTTGCAGGCCAATTGACTATCTGGAACGGTAAGGGCGAAGCTACGCCGCCGAAGCGCCTAAGGTCACTCCCGCCGGGGAGGAAAACTGCTTGCAATAAGGGATTTGGGAGTGGCGGCCTCGGGCCTTCTATTCGCCAGGCGGTCTTGGCAGGTCCGGAATCGCTACATGCATCCGAACCGTCGGCGGCTAATGCGTTCTCACGATCTTTGGCAATTCAGATTTTTGCGGACACAGCATCGGACCCGGCAATCACATCAAAGAGCTCTTCGTCGATCGAGCTTTGGCGCAGGCGGCAGAACGACTGGCGCAGGTCCGCCGTCATGGCTGCTATATTTTTTTCTGCGCGCTGCATGGCTCCCAGCCGACTCGCATTTTCACTCTCTAGTGACTCCGCGCTAGCCTTGTAAAGCGATATAAAGAGATATTCGCGTACAAATGCGCCCAATGTAACAGCCGGACCGCTCACTGCTTCTGGCAGGCTCGCCGTCGGCCAGCGAAGCGTTGCCAGGCGGCGGCGCCATTGCTCATCGAGTGGCAGTAAGCGCTGACTGACAGGCTCGTACAACGTTGCGGATCGGGGACGGTTATGAAAAACATAGACTTGGCTGTATTGACCCTGAGCGCGGCGCGTCTCGCTCGCAAGTTGAATCGCGCCCACCAGGGCGGTGATGGCAGCGACAGAGTTAGGAACGGTGAACTGTCCGGCAACCGATAGGCCTGCATCCTCAAGCTGCACGCGCACCCGTTCACCAACCGCCCATACTTCCTTGTTGCCCCGTAAGGCGTCCAGGGTGCGCTTCGTGAAGTCCGCAATCACCTCGTTGAATCTGCCGACCAATCCTTGATCCGATCCAAAAACGATCGCGCCGATTAATCGCTCAGGACTGCGCTCGACTTCTTGCGCGGCTTCGTGATCGTTGCCTTGAAGACAGACGCTCAAGCCGAGCTCCAAGGTTCTCTCGTAATCCTCAAGTGCACGCACTGCGGCCTCGTACTGACCAATGGAAGAGGCAGCCATCGCCTTCATGGTGCGCACCACCGCTTCGAGCTTCTCGGCGCCGTTGATCTTGCGGCTCAGGCTTGCCAGCGTGTCGCTCATGACGTACTCAGAAAGGGAAGCGATGCGGCGCGCGCCACCTGCAAAATCAGCGCGCGGTCGGCTTCGCTTAGCTCGACGCCGCCGCGACAGCGCTGGCAGATCTCGGGGGTGATATTCCCGGTCGAAGCGCATAAGGCGCGCTCGACAGCAGCGACCCGCTCGAGAGGCAGATCATCCAAAAGTCCCGCGGTCAATGCCATCAACACCGTGATCTGCTCAAGCACCGATAACGCCTCGAACTGCGCCTGCTTGAGGCAGGCGCGGATGCGCTGCCCATGCTCAATGATCTTGCGTGTGTTCTCATCAAGGCGTGTGCCGAATCGGGCGAAGGCTTCGAGTTCCTCAAACTGCGAATAGGCGAGCTTGAGATTGCCGGCGATGGCGCGATAGGCCGGCAGCTGCGCAGCGCCGCCAACTCTGGAGACAGACTTGGCGACATCGACCGCCGGCAGCACACCCAGCTCGAATAACGTGGGTGAAAGATAAAGCTGCCCATCTGTGATGGAAATTAGATTGGTCGGAATGTAGGCAGCGATGTCCTGAGCCTCTGTTTCAATAATAGGCAGAGCCGTAAGTGAGCCGCCACCGAGCTCCGGGCGAAGGTGTGTGGCGCGCTCCAGCAGGCGCGAATGGATGTAGAAGATATCTCCAGGGAAGGCTTCGCGACCGGGCGGCCGACGCAACAGCAGCGAGATCTCCCGATAGGCGCGCGCGTGCTGTGTGAGGTCGTCGTAGACGATCAGAACGTCGCGGCCGGCCTCCATGAAATGCTCGGCGATGCTCGTGGCGGCATACGGGGCGATGTAGGCGAGACCAGGCGCATCATTGCCTTCGCTTACGACGACAAGACTGTACTCCATCGCGCCACGCGCTTGCAGCTCCGCAATCGCCTTCGCTACGGAGGAAGCGCGTTGGCCGATCGCGTTATAGATGCAAATGACATTCTGGTCACGTTGATTGAGAATGGTATCGATAGCAATAGCGGTCTTGCCTGTCTGCCGGTCGCCTAGTATCAATTGGCGCTGACCGCGGCCGATGGGCGTGACGGCGTCAATCACCTTAATGCCAGTCTGTAACGGCACGATGACCGGCGAGCGATCCATGATCGCTTTCGCTTCACGTTCGATCGGCAGGCGCTGCGGGCTCGCGATTGCGCCTTTGCCATCCAAGCACCGGCCCAATGGATCAATCACACGGCCGATGAGCGTTTCACCTACCGCAACGTCCATCACCCGGCCCGTGCGGGATACTTCATCGCCACTTTGAACATGCGAGTAATCGCCAAGTAAAATAACGCCGATTTCCTCCTCGTCCACGTTGAAGGCCATACCGAAAAGATCACCAGGAAATCGCACCAGTTCCTCGAAGCCGACTCCCGGAAGTCCGACCACGGTGGCGATTCCTGCCGAAACGGTGGTGATCGTTCCAACTTCGCGCGCTGCAAGTTGCGGGACGAAGGCATCGCGTGCCCGGTGCATTGCAACAAATGCCCGTTCAAGCTCAGTGCGAAGGCCCTCAGCTGGCATGTTCGGTGTCCGTGCGCGACGGCGGCGCGGCGGGCGTTTCAGGGATCTGAGCTAAAAGCGTCGAGACGTTTTCGGAGAGCGACGCCACATAGTCTGCGATGCTCCAGGCTATTTTCCGTCCGTCCGCGCTGAGCTCGATACCACTTACGAGTCCGGGCGCAGTGGCGAAGCTGATTTGGATCTGGGCGCCCAGGCAATCTTTGACTGCAGTTTCGATTGCGGCACGCTTGGGCACGGGCAACTCGAATGCGCTGGTGACGCGTGCAGTGGCCATACCCGGCTTCGCGGGAAGCAGTGTACCCTGCTCGGTGCGCACTTGGCGCAAACGCAGAACGAAGACATCTACGATCCGATCCTCCAAGCTTACGTCAGCGAGGTCCGCTAGCGCTTGGCGCGTGAGAGCGAATACTTCCTGCTGAGTGCGGGTCACAATCTCGCGATTGATCGCATTGCGCTCGCTCTTCAGCGCATCGTCGAGCTTTGCGCGCAGCGTGGCCGCATCCTGCCGAGCAGTATCGAGGAGGCGCTGACGTTCGGCGCCGGCCTCATCCGCCGCTCTGCGCAGCAGCTCAGCGCGGTGCGCCTCCAAGACATCGTTCTTTGTCTTGAACTCGTCGCGCTCCAACTGGGCCTCTGCCTTCTTGGCATCGACGTCTTTGAGCGTTGCTGCAATTTTAGCTTCCCGCGCGTCAATGGCCGCGAGCACCGGCTTGTAAAGAAAGCGCTTAAGAAGCCAAACCAGAATCAGAAAGTTGCCCGCCTGCGCGATGACGGTGAACCAGTCGATCAACATGGGTTACTTTCCGGCGGTGGCAGCAATGATGTGGTTCCAGAACGGATTTGCAAACAGCACAATCATCGCTACCACGAAGCAGTAGATTGCCATGGATTCGATCATTGCGAGCCCTACGAATAAAGTGCGGGTAATGGTGGGTGCCGCGTCAGGCTGCTGGGCGAGGGCGCTCAAAGCGGTAGAGACCGCACGGCCTTGCCCCATCGCCGGTCCGAAGACCCCCACGCTCATGGTGATTCCGGCTGTGAAGATGGAAGCGGCGCCTATGAGAGTCATACTGTCCATTCGATGTTCCTCGTGTGGCCGGCCTAGGTTTCGCGAGTGCCGGTGGCCGCGGCGATGTAGACCGTCGCCAGGATACTAAAAATATAGGCCTGCACCATGCCAGTCAGGAGCCCGAGGGCGCTCATCGCGACCGGAAAGATGAAAGGCGTGATGGAGAGGAGAATTCCAATAATCATTGTCCCGCTCATCATGTTGCCGAACAAGCGGACGGCGAGCGCCAGTGTGCGCGAGAGCTCGCTGATGATGTTGAACGGCAACATGAGGGCAGTCGGCTGCAGATAGGATCTTAAGTAGCCCCGCCAACCGAGCTGCCGGATCCCAAAGAGTGGCACGGCGATGAATACACACAACGCGAGCGCTGCGGTGGTCGACAGAGATCCAGTGGGAGGCTCGTAGCCGGGCACTATCGTCAAGGTATTTGCCATGGCGATGAACAGAAATAAAGTGCCTATAAAGCCGAGGTACTGGCGCGGCGCGCGCAAGCCAACGTCCGCGATCTGCCTGACAATCCCGGTGACGAGAATTTCGAGCACGCATTGCCAGCGAGAAATACGGACTTCCGCTGCCAGCCTGCGCGTCATCAGCTTGGCGCCTGCCGTGAGAATCAGCATCAATGCCCAGGTCGTAACGATCGTCACGTTGAGCTTGACGAAGCCATGCTGCCAGAGGATCAGCTGATCGGAACTAAGGCGCACGGTGTGTGTTCAGTGGGGCTGGTGTGCAACGCATGACGACGGCGCGGGAGGTGAGAAAACCGAGCACGCACAGCGTGAGCCCCTGCCAGCCGTCAGTAGAAATCAAGTAGAAGCCGGCAAGGATCAAGCCCATGCGCAGCACCAGGCTGCCCGCAAACCATAGCGCGGGGTTCTTGGTAGCCAGCCCCTTTTTGACCGTCCACCAAAGCCCGGCGAAGAACACCGCCCCAAGCAACCCGCCGGTTGCGAATGCAGCGAGCGCAAGCTTAGTCGAGTTCAATCGCCCTCCTCCGTGCTTGCGTGGATTTCACGCTCTTCCTTGGAAACCCAATACCACGCATTGATGCAACCCAAGCACAAACCAGCGATTAGCAGGCTCAGAGTCCACGAATGCGCGCCGGGTCGGCGCTTGTCGAGCCAAGTACCAAGCAGTGCGCCGAACAGCGTGGGTACCGACACTGACCATCCAATAAGCCCGAACATCCCAAAACCGGACCAGACTGCCGTCGCACCGCGACGGCGCGCCGTAAGCTTGCGCGCCTCCTGCGCGCCTACTTCGCGGCTGAACTCGCTGTTGTCGGCGCGCGGATCTTCCTTCGGCCGATTAGACACGCTGGAGGTTCACGAATTGCCGGATGAAGCGGCTTTCCAATTGAGCAAGCGTCGAGCGCAATGATTTCTGCTGCTCATCGAGCTTCAGAAATTCCTCCTCGACGCTTGTGCGTAGCTGGCCAAGATCCGCGCCGCCGATGGCGCGGCGCACGCACACGAGGACGTTCGCCCCCTTCTTGAGCAGCATGCCCTCATCGACGGCGAGGTAGACCTCGTTTTCCGGCGCAGTCGAGTAACTGAAAATCCCCGGCACCAGCGCCGCCACGCAGTCGAGCCGATGTGGCAAGAGTGCGAACGAGCCCGAGTGTGTCACCGCCACGATCTGCGTGACCCGCTCGCACTCGGCAAAAACCTTGTAGGGAAGAAGTACTCTAAGTTGCATGGGCAATTGGCTTGTGTTCGATCAGCGGCGCGCCCTGGGTCGTCGGCGCAGCTTCGGCAGCGGTCGGCCGCTTGGCCTCGGAAATGGCTCCGATCATATAGAGCGCGCTTTCCGGAAAGTCCTTGAATTCGTCGCGCAGAATCCGCTCACAGCCATCGAGCGAATCCTTCAGGCTCACCGTTCTACCGCTCATGCCGCTGAACTGCTGCGTGGTAAAAAATGGTTGCGTCAGGAATCGCTCCAACCGCCGCGCGCGCGCGACAACGTTGCGGTCCTCCTGTGAGAGCTGCTCAAGGCCGAGCATCGCGATGATGTCCTTGAGCTCCGCATACTGCGCCAGAGTGCGGCGAATGTCCTGCGCGAGGCGATAGTGGCGCTCGCCGACTATGCCGGGGGTCGCCATCTTCGAATTGGATTGCAGCGGATCGATGGCCGGAAACAGCCCTTCACTGGCCCGCGCACGCGCCAGTACCACCGAAGCGGACAGGTGAGAAAACGTATGAACCGCTGACGGATCGGTGAAATCATCGGCCGGCACATACACAGCCTGGATAGAAGTAATGGCGCCACTCGCAGTGTTCGCGATGCGCTCCTCCAACGCCGCGAGTTCCGTACCCATCGTGGGTTGATAGCCGAGGCGCGAGGGCATTTGACCCATGAGTCCGGACACCTCGGAGCCGGCCTGGATGAACCGGAAGATGTTGTCGATGAGCAGAAGTACATCACGATGTTCGTCGTCCCTGAAGTATTCTGCCATGGTGAGTGCACAATGGCCGACGCGGAAGCGACTGCCAGGCGGCTCGTTCATTTGCCCGAACACCATCACCATGTTGGGTAGTACACCGGCAGTCTTCATTTCACGGTACAGCTCTTCGCCCTCACGGCAGCGCTCGCCGATGCCGCAAAAGATACTCACGCCGTCGTGATGCCCAACCATGTTGTGAATCATCTCGGTTAGCAATACCGTCTTGCCGACCCCAGCGCCGCCGAAGAGGCCAGCTTTGCCGCCGCGCTCGAGCGGTGTCAGCACGTCGATAGCCTTGATGCCGGTCTCGAAGATCTCGGACTTTGTTGAACGCTGTGCGAGCGACGGGGGCAATCGGTGCACCGATCGCCACTCGACGCCCTGCAACGCTACTCCGCGGTCGATGGTGCGGCCAAATACATCGAACATGCGCGAGCGTATTGCCTTGCCCACTGGGGCCTTCAGCGGTCCGCCCGTATCCTCAACCGCCATGCCCCGTGCTAGACCTTGGGTGGGCGTCAGCGCAATACCGCGTACGCGGTGCACGTCGAGCTGCGCCCAGACCTCGATGAGGATATGCCCGTCCTTGCCGGCGCGAAGCAACGAGTTTATGGGTGGTAAACGCGCTTGGAAGCGAACTTCGACGACACTGCCGCGCACCGACACAATCGTTCCGTGGCTTGCAGACGCACTCTGATGGGGCATTGCCGTTGTCAACCGGCCGGCGGTGCCGACCTTGATGCGTAGTATACCGGCAGCTTTGCGGAAGGGGCGTTGCAGCCGCACGAGTGCCGTTTTAGGTCAATCGTCGTCGGAACAGCCACGCGGCGCCGGTGAGGGTAACCACGCCGATGATGACCAGCGGGACGAAATCGGGGATCAGAGTGCCGAAACCCGCGCCCTCGAGGTAAACCCTTTTGGTGAGATCGAGCGCGTATCGCAGGGGATTGATGATCATCACAGTCTGCAGCACGTGCGGCATGCTGCTGAATGGCGTCGTCAGACCCGAAAGCAGCGCGAATGGCATCACCAGGAGAAATGCGTACAGCATTGCCTGTTGCATGGTCTTGGCGATGGAGGAGACAAAAAGCCCCAGGCCTACGGCGGCCATCAGAAATAGCGTAAGCCCCGCATACAGAACGATGAAGGATCCGCCGAAGGGAATGCGAAACCAAAACTGCGCGATCAGCAAAACAGTGGTCGACTGCGCCAGGCCGATGACCATGTTGGGTGCAGCCTTGCCGATCATGATTTCGTAGGGTCGAAAGGGCGTAACGAGCAGTTGATCAAAGGTACCCTGTTCGCGCTCGCGGGCGACCGACAAAGCCGTCAACATCATGGTGCCCATCATCGTCAACGTGCCGATCAGGCTCGGGATCATGCTCCAGCTCGAGTCGAGGTTTGGGTTGTACCACGAGCGGGTGAGGATTCGAACGCTGCGACCGGACTGCCCATGGTTGGATTGCCAGTCACTGTTGAAGTCTTCTACCACTTGGTCGAGATAGCCCAGGGCGGTGCCGGCGGTATTGGAATTGCGCCCATCGGCGATCACCTGAGGGGTGCGGCCACGCCGGCCGTCAGGTGCCGCTGGAAATCCTGATCGATCTGGATGACCAGGAGGGCTCGGCCACTATTGATCCACGTCGCAATGTCCTCGGCGCGAGTCAGGTTGGCCTGGCGTTGAAAAATCCCGGAGCCGTCCAAGCGGGCAAGCAAGGCGATCGACGCGGCGCTGCGATCCTGATCAAAGGCAGCGTAGGCGACGGAATTGAGGTCGAAGCTGGCGGCGTAGCCGAAGATCAGGCACTGCAGCATGGGCGGCAGAAAGATGATGAATCGGCTGCGGGGATCCTTCAGGACGGCAAGAAATTCTTTGCGAATCAGCGCCAGGATACGAAGAAGTAAGGAGCGCACGCCGACGCCCTCAGGTAATTTGCTTGCGGGTGGCCAGCCGGGTTGCGAGCATCAGCCCCGCCGCCATCGCCGTAAGCACTGCGACGTTCAGCCAGATCACGCTGCCGACGTTGCCCGCAAGATAAAGGGTCTGCAGCAGCGAGACGGCATATCTCGCCGGCAGCACATAGGTGATCGCCCTGATAAACCCCGGCATGCTGCGCAGGTCGTAGAGGAACCCCGACAGCATCATCGCCGGCAAGAAAGTCAGCAGCATGGCTAACTGGCTGGCGAGAAACTGGCTTTTGACCAGCGTAGACACGAGCAGACCTATCCCTAAGGCAACTACCAGGTAGACCATCGAGGCGAGACAGAGCAGGGACAGCGACCCTCGCAGCGGAACGTGAAATAGAAATTGACCCGCCAAGAGGCATAGCACAAAGCCGATCATTCCCAATCCAAAGTAGGGAACGAACTTGCTGATGAGAAATTCCCCCGCTCGCATGGGCGTCACGAACAGCGCCTCGAGCGTTCCCCGTTCCCATTCGCGGGCGACCACCATGGCAGTGAGGAACGCGCCGATGATCGTCATGACCAAGACAATCAGACCCGGGACTATGAAATAGTGGCTGTCGTTCGCCTCGTTGAACCAGATGCGGCTCACAACGGCTGCCGGGCCGGCCGCGACCGAGGTCCCAGGTCCCTGCTGCGCCGCACTCCATAGCGCAACCGGTCCCGCCGCGTAGCCTTGCATGATGCGCGCCTGGTTCGCATCCGTTCCATCCACCAGAATCTGGATTTCTGCCGCGCCTGCCATGCCAGCGCCGGCTGAAATTGGAGGGAATCTGCACTATTCCATCCGCCTTCCGGTCGAGCACCAGCGCGGTCGCCTCAGCAATTGAGCGAGCTGCCGTCAACTCGAAGTAAGGCGACAAGCGGAAAGCAGCGATGAGGCCAGCGCTGTCCGCAGAGGCGTCTTGGTCGACGATGACGACCGAGACTTTCGGTACGTCGAGCGAAAGCCCATAGCCGAACAGTAAAATCATCATCAGCGGAAAGACGATCCCAATGGCAATGCTGCTCGGATCGCGAAGGATCTGTCGCGTTTCCTTGCCGGTCAGCGCCCGGATCCGCCGCCATGCTGCGAGCCAGTCCTTCATGAGGCTCGTTGTGCAGAGTTACGCGCGGGTTCGATGCGCGCCTTCTCAACAATCGCGATGAAGGCATCTTCCATCGTCGCGACTGCGGCCGGCCTGCCCCGGCGCGAGAGCACGCAGTTCGGCAGGTGTGCCCTGGGCAAGCACTTTACCGTCGTCGAGAATCAAGGCTCGATCGCAATATTCGGCCTCCGCCATGAAATGGGTGGTCACGATGACCGTCACCCCGCTGCTCGCCAGCGCCGTGATGCGCTGCCAAAACTCGCGGCGGGCGAAAGGATCGGCGCCACTGGTCGGCTCGTCCAGGAACAAAATCTCTGGCCGATGCAGCAGTGCGGCCGCCATGGCCAGGCGCTGCTTGAACCCTCCGGGCAATTGCGCACTCGGCAGGCGCAGAAAGGGTTCGAGTTTGAACTGACTCAAGGCCCAGGCGATGCGTTCACGCTTGCGGTCACTCTCAAGGCCATAGGCGCGTGCAAAGAAATCCAGGTTTTCACCGACGGTGAGTTGCCCATATAGAGAGAACTTCTGCGCGACGTAGCCGAGGTGTTGCCGGGCCGACGCGCGGGCCTGGCGCACGTCCACCCCGGCGACTTTCAAGATGCCCGCGGAGGCCGGCAGCAGCCCGCAGAGCATGCGAAAGGTTGTGGTCTTGCCGGCGCCGTTCGGACCGAGCAGGCCAAAGATCTCGCCGCGTTTGACGCAGAAACTTACGGATCTACGGCCACGAATTTTCCAAAGCGCCGGACGAGATCGTGAACCTCGACGACGGAGTCTCCGCTGGCACCCCGCGCAGGTTCCTGCAGGTCAGGCGCCCGTTTGTCGGCTGCATGGGCGCCTCCGGCTTGGTGCAGAAGCACCATGAAACCATCCTCGAAACCGGGAGGGGGTCTGACCGGCAGCCACGCCGGCGAACTCTCGGCCCTCGGATCCACCGAAACTCCTCAGACTCACCAGTCGGACCTGCCCGCGCTCCGGCACTGCATCGATGACGTCGGGTTCTGCCAACAGTCGTGCCTGGAAGTCACGCGCCTTCGTTCCGCCGGGTGGCTGCGCGAGGAAGGTGTGGCCGAACGCCAGGCGGCTTACTTGTGCGGGCGGTGCGTCCACGAGTTTTTTGCCCGCGTTAATCACCAGCACGCCGTCGCATTCTTCAGCTTCATCAGGATCACTGCTGCTGAGCAGCACCGTCAGACCCTCTTTGATCAGTTGGCGAATGATCTCCCAGAGCTCGCGACGCGAGAGCGGATCGACGCCGACGGTCGGCTCATCCAGGAGCAGCAACTCGGGTGAGCGGACCAGCGTGCAAGCCAGGCCAAGTTTCTGTTTCATGCCTCCGGATAGCTGCCCAGCCAGGCGCTTTTGAAAGGGCTCCAGGCCCGTCATGGCCATCAGGCGCGTGTATTGCGTGTGCCGGTCCTTTGCCGTCACGCCGTGCATGTCGGAGTAGAGGTCAAGGTTTTCGCGGACCGTCAGATCCTCGTAGAGTCCAAATTGCTGCGGCATGTACGAAATCCGCGACTGCATCGCCTGTGGATCCTGGGCCGCGTCAATTCCAAGCACACTGACGGTCCCACTATCGGCCTTCATAAGCCCGGCCAGCAGGCGGATCAGCGTCGTCTTGCCCGCGCCGTCCGGACCGATCACGGCCGCGAGGCCACCCTGGCGCAGCGAGAACGAGATGTCGTCGAGCGCCAGCACCGATTCACCGGTCTCGCGCCGAAAAGACTTGCGGACGCGTTGCAGCTGCAACGCCGGCGTCGATGGGGGCATCGTCACGGCGACGCGGCGGTTGCAAGCGCGGGCGCCTGCGGCAGCGTCTCCCACCCGCCGCCCAGTGCCTTGTAGAGCGCGATGAGATCGAGCGCAACGCTCTCGATCGCTCATCGCCAATTGATCGTCGGCTTGGAAGAGCGAGCGGCGGGCATCGAGTACGTCGAGAAAATTCACGCGCCCGTTGAGGTAAAGACGCATCGGCCAATTCCAGCGAGTGGCGGTTCTCCGTCACCGCATCAGCAAGCGCGCGGTGTCGGTTATGCTCTTTCGCATACGCCACCACGGCGTCCTCCGCCTCTTGCAGTGAGACCAGCACGGCCTTCTGATACGTAGCGAGCGCCGCCTCTTGCACGGCGGTCTGCGCGTGCACCTCGGAACGCACTCGGCCGAAATCGAGCGCATTCCACTGCACACCCGGCCCGATCGACCAGAACCGGCTACCGGGCTCGAACCATTTGCTGAGGCTGACGCTTTCGAACCCAGCGTCGCCGGTGAGGGAGACTTTAGGGAACCAGTCCGATTCTGCCACTCCGATGCGGGCCGTTTCGGCCGCGAGCTGCCGCTCGGCGCGACGCACATCCGGGCGGCGGCGCAGAAGATCCGACGGCAGCCCAATCGGAACCTCGGGCGGAGCCTGTGGGAGCGTGCCAGAAGCGGAGAGTTCGCCAACTAAGTCGCCGGGTTGTTCCCCGAGCAGGACGGCCAACTCATACATCGCCGCCCGCTCGTCGGTTTCGAGTGGCGAAATCGCTGCCTGCATAGTTTCCAACAGTGCGGCGCTCCGCGTAACATCAAGTTCGGTTGCCACACCGCCTTCGAGCCGGGCGCGAGCGAGTTCCAACGCCTCCTCCTGAAGTTTCACGTCGCGACGCGCGATTTCCAAGCGCTGCTGAGCACCTCGCATTTCGACGTAGTTTCTCGCGACTTCGGCCAGAAGACTCACCATCGCATCATTGCGAGCTTCGATCGCTCCTTCCCAATCCGCCGTGGCGGCCTCGAGCGCGCGCCGCTTACCGCCAAAGACGTCGATCTCCCATGAGGCGTCGAACCCGGCTTGATAGACGCTGTACTCGAAGGGAAAGTTGGGCGGCAGAGGCAGCGCTCCGATCAAGGGCTGGTTCTTACTCTGCTCTGCCCGGGCGGCTGACGCGGAGGCCGTGACCGCAGGCCAAAAATCGGCGGCGCTGCCTGCGCGGACCGCACGAGCCTGCCGCAACCGTGCTTCCGCAACACGCAGATCCAAGTTCGATTGCGCCGCGCGCTGGATGAGAGAATCGAGTTCGCCATCGTTGAACGACGCCCACCAGGACACGCGGTAAACGTCGTATTACTTGTCAGCCCACCGGACACCGGCGAGATCCACGCGGTGGGGACGTTTGCGCGAACAGGATGATAGTTCGGTCCAACCACGCAACCACCGGCACCAACCATCACGGCTATCGCAAGAGTTCTGCGGAATGCTGCCAGTAACATGTGCGTAACACCTTGCTAGGGCTTGCGCCGCGCGCCCGGATCCAGCTCCAGAAGCACGGTCGCGGGCATGCCAAGACGCATTTCGTCCTGCGGATCTTGCACAAAGACACGAATCTCATACACGAGACTCGATCGCAACTCCTCGGTCTGCACCGATTTCGGCGTAAATTCAGCAACCGAGGCAATAAAACCGACCCAACCCGAGAGGGCCCGACCGGGAAAACTGTCCGTGCTGATCGATGCTCTCATCCCCGGGTGAATTTTTCCCAGATCGGGTTCGGAAACGTACGCCCGTACCCACTTTGGATCCGTGATTGCCAAATTAAGAACGGGTCTTTGAGGAGACGCCATCTCGCCAGGCTCCAAGAGCCTGGTGCGCACGACGGCATCACACGGGGCAAAGAGTACGGAGTCAGCCAGCTGGCGGCGCAGAAGCTCAAGTTGAGACCGATTGGTGCGCAGCTGAGCCTCACCTTGTGCGATGTCCTCCTTCCTTGGGCCAATTCTCGCAAGATCGAAGGACTTCTCCGCGACTACCAGGTGCGCCTGTGCAGAGTCCATGGCGGCTTTCGCGCTTTCCAGGTCCTGCTCGCTAATGGCCCTGCCGGTGGTGAGCGTTGTTAACGCCATCAGTCGTGTCCATTGCTGCCGGGCATTGACCAAGTCTGCCTTGGCCGACGCAACCGTAGCGTCGGCCTGCGCGATCTCCTGCGGGCGGCTGCCGTGATGCAGCTTATCCACGACCGCCTGCTGCGCCTCCACCATCGCCGCGGCCACCGCCGTCTGTGGCTCAAGCCGGCTCGTATCGAGGCGGGCCAACACCTGTCCACGCTTGACCTTCGCCCCTTCCTGGACCAGAACATCCGCGATCCGTTCGCTGTTGTTAAAGGCGAGGTCGACTTGGCGCAAATCGACATTTCCGTACAGGACCAAACGGTTCTCGTTCTTACCAGAGTGCTTCCAGAGCCGCCCGATTCCAAACGCCACCGCAGCGGCGATCAAGATCAGAAGTCCTGCGATAAAGAATATTTTGTACTGATCGAAGAACGACCGGTTTGGGGGAGCAGGCGCCGCGGGCGCAGTCAGCGGTGCCGCCGAGGTCGCTGCAGCAGGTGCGGTAGCACTATCGGTGGAAGTCTGCGATTCCGACCGCGTCGCTGGGTTCTGGTCGCCCTTGCCTGACACTGCCTCCTCCTGCCGTACGGCGCGCTCGACTCGGTCGGTTACCGCGCTGCGCGCTGGCTTTGGTCCCCACTGGAGGTAGCGTCGCAGCGCGTTATTCAGCAAGCGGTTTGAAACACCTCGTTCATGGCGACGCATCCAGCCCTAGATCCACGATTCAAGCTTGCCACCGCGACACTACTAATTCACCGGCAAAGTGCACTCTGCCGCCTCAAGCTCGTCCGTAGCGCTTCGGTGCGGGGCTCGACTCGCAATCTTGCACGCGATGCCGCTGCCGCCATTCAAGCCCTAGGCGGCATCTTGCCCGAATAAGCGCGGCTTTTGCAGGTATCGAAAGGAAGGGCGCAAGCGCGTAATTCATAAGCGACCCCGCCATCAAATCAGAAGATCTCGAGCTATGTCCCGCCACCAAACCGCGTCGCTTGCCAGTTTCCCCCCGGTAACTTGAGCGCACAAAAGCATTCCTCGACGTCATATCGATCCGGCCTGTGCGACCGTCGGGCCTGCAACGGATGGAACCGCTTGAGGTGGCAGCTCACTGCTCGATCGCCGAGGGAGTAGACGCGCGGAATTCAAAATGAATGTGAGCTCGGATGCCACATGAATGAACGCCGCTAGCAGGGGGTTGAGGAAACCGAACCCCGCAAGCCCGATGCCCAGCGCATCCACTCCAATCGTGCCAGCAAAGTTCGCCCAGATGATTCTGCGAGTGCGACGCGCGATTTCCAAGGTCTCGACAAACTTCAATAGATCGTTCCCCAGTAACACGACATCTGCACTTTCGCGAGCGACATCGGTGCCGGAGCCCATGGCCACGCCTACCTGGGCTTCGATCAGCGCGGGAGCGTCATTGATGCCATCCCCAACCATCGCCACGGTCCGTCCTCCAGCAACCAAACCCTGTACGCGCATGCGCTTGTCCTCGGGAAGCAGCTCGGCTGCGACCTCGGGGATGCCGAGCTCCCGGGCGATGACCCCGGCAACGGCGTTCGCGTCGCCGGTCAAAAGAATAGTCTTGATGCCCATGGCGTGGATCGCTTTGATCGCGCCGGCCGCCTCGGGGCGAACCGTATCGGCGATCATGATGGCGCCGAGCAACTTCCCATTTCGTGCGACGAAGACCTCCGAAGCC
Organism: uncultured Gammaproteobacteria bacterium; assembly: GCA_963695315.1. Taxonomy (GTDB): domain Bacteria; phylum Pseudomonadota; class Gammaproteobacteria; order Steroidobacterales; family Steroidobacteraceae; genus PALSA-1196. Next base: position 4,059,511 of record OY968773.1, on the reverse strand, counting down.
TCCGGGTGGCGCCCAAGCGCATCAGCGGGCACAGCAATATCGTTGTCACGCATGAGCGCTCGGTTGCCGATCAGAACGAGTTGCCCATCCAGCACTGAGTCAATGCCGCGACCCGGCGTGTAGCCGAATCTTTCTGGCTCCTTAAAAGTGCGCCCTAAAGCCCTTGCATGCGCGACGATCGTCTTGCCCAAGGGATGCTCTGAACGAAGCTCCGCCGATGCCGCGGTATCGAGGAGTTCGCCCGCTTCGACTCCCCCCGCGGGAACGATCGCGCGAACCTCAGGCCGACCGTATGTCAGGGTGCCGGTCTTATCAAACACGACGGTGTTCACCTGGCCGAGTTGCTCAAGATATAACCCGCCCTTAATGATCGCGCCAGCGCGCGCCGCCCGACCGATGGCGCCGAGAATCGCAAGCGGCGTGCCGGCCGCGATACCGCAGGCGCCTGCCACGATGATCACGGAAATTGTCGAGCGAATGTCCCGCGTCAGCAGATAAGTCAAGGCCGCGGCGCTGAGGGCAAAGTAAACCAGGTAGCCCGCCAAGCGATCCGCAAGGCGTTGCACCGGAGCACGCGAGCGCTCCGCCTGCTCTACTGCCTCGATGATCTTGCCGTAGCTCGTGTCGCGGCCGATCCGTTCGGCGCGGATTTCCAGGGCGCCGGACTGGTTAATGGACCCCGCGAACACTGGCGCGCCGGCCCTCTTCTCGAGCGGCATCGATTCACCGGTTATGCGGGCCTGGTCCACGAATGAGTCACCCGCGATCACTGTACCGTCCACCGGGATACGGCCGCCGGGGTTAATCAAAACGGCGTCGCCGACGCCGAGTGCGTCGGTATCAATCTCCGCAACGGCGCCGCCGCGGCGAACTGATACCACAGCCGGCAAGAAGTCCAGCAGGTCACGGATCGCGCGCCGCCCCCGAGAGACGGTCAACCCTTCGAGCACTTCCGCGATTAATACGAACAGTGTGATAACGAGAGCTGTGAAGAATTGCGAAATGGCGGCCGCCGCGATGATTGCGATCGACATGGACAGTTCCATGGTCATTCGCTTCGCGAGAAGGTTTTCCAGGGCCTCGGTGAAGATGGGCCAACCGCCAACCGCCAGGCCCACCAGACCGATGAGGCTGAATGCAGCAAATGGCTCCCACAAGTGCCACCAGACCAAGGCCGCAGCCACGGCCACGAAAGCTATGCGGAGCATCTCCTGCCATTCAAAGGCGTGATTGTGTTCACTGTCCTGATCGTGGTCCTGATCGACTTCGTGTCCGCCGGTTGGCGGTACCGTCGTGCGGCTCCGCGCTTGCTCAACCAAGTCCGGCGCGTCATCGGGTTGTGTGCTCATTGGAAGCTCCCTGTGCTTACCTGAGATAGCTACGGACAACATCGATTAGTTCGTCGGCGCCCTTCGCTCGCTCTGAATTCTTCGTAATGGACGGACTTGCAACATGGGTTAGCAGGTGATCCTCGATCACGAGCGCCATCAGCCCGTTCATGGCCCCGCGGACCGCCGCGATCTGCTGCAAGACTACGACGCAGCCCTTCTCCGCCTCGAGCGCGCGCTCCAGCGCTTCAACCTGCCCGCGCATACGCCGCACACGCGCGAGCAACTTCATCTTCTCCCGAACTGTATGACTCATCGCAGTCTCCAGATACCCTAACCGGGTATAGTATCTGTTGCGATGCCGCCGATCCAACCAAGAGAGCATTCCGAGTAATTCGGCGCATCCGGGACGACTCAAGAGCCTCGGCATGAAAAGCTCTAACGTCGTCCAACGACATAACCATTCGGCAATGCTGTAGGTTGTGGCGCCTTTTGCGGGTGCTGGCAAACAGCGAATGCGTGAGCTAGACTCGATACAGGTTTTGCCGCGATTTAGCTTGACAATGCGTCGGCTGTCTCTCCCATGGGTCATCTCGTTTCTGCTGGTATTCGCCCAGCACGGCGCGGTGTTGCATGAGATCAGCCATCTGCATTTCGATCGCGCTGAAAATGCGAGGCTGCATCAAAGCCAGGCGGCCGCTGACGCAAGTCCGTGTCTTACCTGTCAGGCCTTCGCGCAGATGGCGAACCCCGCCGCAGGTGCTGCGACCATCGTTGCCGCGTGCACCGCGCGATGCCTCCTAACTCCGACGTCCTGCGAAGGCATCGTCGGAGCGGATCCCCCAAATCCCTGCAGTCGCGGTCCTCCGCAAGCCTGAGCTGAACTGTCGATTCGACGACGCGGTACTCGAGCAATCGAGTGCCGCAACGCGTTAGCTCTTGTGGAGTACTCTTCATGTTGGATACCCGATATTGGGCCGTGCGGCGCGCGTTGCCCGTGTGCCTATTCTTTCTTTGCGCCTCACTCTTCGCTGCATCCAAGATTCTTGCGGCCGACAGCGCTGCCAACGCAACGCTCGCCGGTGATGGGGATGCCACCTCCAACGCGAGCCCTGGAGCCGATTCGTCGACGAGTCAACCGCTCTCGACCGTGATCGTCACTGCGCGGCGGCTAAATGCCGCCCGTTCCGAAATTGAGACCCAGACGGGCGCGTCGACTTACACGATCGATAGCGCCGCGATTGCCGCGACCCCTGGCGGCGAGAATGTTCAGCTCAATCAGGTACTGCTGCAGGCCCCGGATGTCGTTCAGGATTCCTTCGGCCAGCTGCACGTGCGCGCGGATCACAACGATCTGCAATACCGGCTCAACGGCGTCATTTTGCCCGAAGGCATCAGCGTCTTTAGCCAGACCTTGAGTCCGCGGCTGATATCATCTCTGAAATTGATCACCGGAGCATTGCCGGCGGAGTATGGCCTGCGCACCGCCGGCATCATCGACTTGACCACAAACAGTGGGTTGCTGCAGCCGGGCGGTCAGGTCTCAGTCTATGGCGGGAGCTATGGAACCATCGAGCCTTCTGGCGAATACGGTGGCAGTGCTGGCAATTTCAGCTACTTCGTGACCGGGGACATGCGCCGCAACGACCTCGGTATTGAATCGCCCGACGGCAGCACTGATCCGCTACACGACCATTCGACGCAAGTTCACGGGTTCGGCTATTTCGAGGACATTATCGATCCAAACGACCGTCTTTCACTCATCCTCGGCACGTCCAATGACGCATTTCAGATTCCCAACCAGCGCGGCCTGCAGCCGACCTTGGGTTTGGCGGTCGACGGTCAAGGCGATTACCTCAGCAATAATCTCAACGAACACCAACACGAACTGGCGTCGTATGCCATCGTAACTTGGCAGCATTCTACAGATACGTTCAACTGGCAGAGTTCATTATCGTCTCGCTATACGAGCCTTCACTTTGTGCCGGACTTGACCGGAGATGTGCTCTACAACGGTATTGCTCAGGATGCATTCAAAGACGATACCGCCTTGGGATGGCAGACCGATGCGGCCTACAAACTCAACGATACACACACGGTGCGCGCGGGACTTTATCTCCAGCATGACAGCTCAACCAGTGACACGACCTCGCAAGCGCTTCCGATCAATGCCGCGGGCATACAGACAAGCGAGACGCCGGTCACGATCATTGACAACGGTGCGCAGAGCCAAGCGGTGGAGAGTGTGTACCTGCAGGATGAATGGAAGCTGGGGTCACAAGTGACGCTAAATTATGGTTTGCGCTTTGATCATTACAGTGCCTTCTCGAGCGGCAGCCAGCTCAGCCCGCGAGTCAACCTCGTCTGGGAGCTGCCTACTGGTACGACCGTCCACGGCGGCTACTCGCGCTATTTCACGCCGCCGCCATTTGAGCTCATTGGCGGAGAGACTTTTGTCAAATTCGCTGGCACAAGCGCCCTGCCGCCCGGCACGGTCACGCTCGATACGCCCCCCATTGCCGAGCGCGCCAATTACTACGACTTCGGCGTGCAACAGAGACTTCTCAACAATACTTTGACGCTCGGAGCCGACAGCTTCTACGAGCAGTCTCAACATCTTATCGATGAAGGACAGTTCGGCGCGCCGATCATTCTCACCCCGTTCAATTACCGCTATGGTCTCATTGGAGGAGTGGAGTTCAGCGCCAACTACTCAGTAAAGAATTTCTCCACGTACGCCAACGTGTCATTTCAGGCGGCGCACGGCAAAGACGTTGAGTCCTCGCAGTTCAACTTCGGCGCACCTCAGCTAGCCTATATTGCTGACAACTACATCCATCTCGATCATGAAGGACGTGTGGCAGCATCCGCGGGAGCTTCCTACTTGTGGGCGGGCACGCGCTTCAGTGCGGACATGATTTTCGGAACCGGCCTGCGTGACGATTTCACGCTTCCCAATGGTTCTGTCATCCCAAATGGCGATCACACGCCAAGCTATACGCAAATCAATCTGGGCCTGAGTCACGCCTTCCAGGTCGGCGGGCGCGGCCCATTGACGGCGCGCTTCGACATCATCAACGTGGCGGACAAGGTCTACCAAATCCGTAGCGGCAGCGGCATAGGCGTCTTTGCGCCGCAGTTTGGACCCCGGCGCGGCTTCTTCGGCGGGCTAGCGTGGGAGTTCTAAGATTCCGTGAGCCGCCATGCAGGCGTAGCGCGAGGATGCTTCAAATTCCTAAGACGGAGTTCTTGTTGCAGTATTGGCTAACGACAAAAACCTAGTCTGGTACCGACCTGTTTGAAGGACTCTTTTGCTGCACGCGCGCATCGGGCGCAGCTTGCTCGCCGCCTGGACCACGTGCTTCGAAGTCCCGCAACTACCTGGCTTCGAATGCTTTGCAGGCCGCCCGCGAGCGGCTTTCGCTTACCCGGCAAGGAGTGCCCCAGGAGGGTACCGCGCGGCCAAGTCATAGCTTTTCTGGCCGACGGTGTCTCAGACATAATGGAGTGAAACAAATTGCAGCCCCTGCTGACGAAGCGCCTACTGTCAGGGCGACGGGCTGTTCCCGGTGTTGATCGCATGCAACCGGAGCGCACCGGCAGGATAGCGACATCTCAATCCGATGGCGCTTGCTGGAATTAGCCGTTGAGGATTAGCGAATGGTCAGTACCGAGTGTCACGTTTTATTCTTAACCTGTTTACTCGTTCTGCTCGACATGAGCGAACGGTACAACGCTGCCTGCCGGGCAATGCAGCACGAGTAAATTTTGTGCGCTTGCAAACCGTGGCCGGAGGAGCGCGGCAGATCTCGCCTGCACCCATTACAGTAAACGCGCGTGCGCGCTGCGCTGCGTGCGTCATTGCATTAGCAGTCCTGGTATCGGCTTCTTTCGCAGCCCATGCCGCGGCTGGCGGCTACGCCGAACTGGTCCGGCAGGTCAAGCCAAGCGTCGTCACCGTTCTCGTTGAAGAACAGCGTGAAGGTGCGGGTCAACGAGCTGTCGAGCGAGCGAGCGCCGAAAGTGACTATGACGGTATACGCGCATTCATGCGTCGGCTGCTGTCTGGCCCAGGCAGTAATCTGGAAGCCGGCACCGGCGACTCGGCGTTAGGCTCAGGGTTCATTATTCGTGCCGACGGGCTCATTGTGACTAACCGCCACGTAGTCGCAGGCGCGCGCAAAGTGCAGGTCAAGCTCTCCGACGGTCGAGAGTTCCCAGCTAAAGTCGTGGGGGCCGATGCGGCCACCGATATCGCACTGCTCAGCGTGAGTGCCGGCCCCCTGCCGGCGCTGCAACTTGGGTCTTCCACGAATATCTCGGTCGGCGATGCCGTCATCGCAATCGGCAATCCGTTCGGTCTCGGTCAATCCGTTTCCGCTGGTATTGTCTCGGCGCGCGGCCGGACGCTCGAAGCCGATCCGTATATTGATTTTCTGCAAACCGACGCCGCGATCAATGCAGGTAATTCCGGTGGGCCGCTGCTATCCACAGATGGAACGGTAGTCGGGGTCACTTCGGCGCTATTCTCACCAAACGGCGGCTCCGTCGGCCTTGGATTTGCGATCCCGGCCGAAACCGTGGCATCGGTCATCGGAGAGCTTGAGGCACATGGGCGGGTGGATCGGGGCTATCTTGGCTTCTCCGCGCAAGCTGTGACACCGGCGCTCGCGCGGGCGCTGGGCGTGAAATCGGGTACCGGCGCGCTCATCACGGCGCTAGAACCGCACGGTCCCGCGGACAAAATCCTGCATGTCGGGGACGTGCTACTGAGCATTGATTCCAAACCCGTATCGTTTGAGGGTCTGGGTAAAATCACGGCGCGATTGCGACCCGGTACAACGGTGCAGGCAACAGTCGAGCGAGACGGACTGCCACTAGTGGTACCGGTGAAGATCGGTCAGCTTCCTGATCCACCTAATAGTCCGCTGCTGATGGGCGACCGAGATACTTGGGTGCCAAGTCTCAAATTGGGAGTGGCCAATACGACCCCGGAGATTCGCAGCGCAATCAAGGCGGATGCGGAGACTGGCGGCCTGATCGTGACCCAACTGCGTCCGGCAGGCGCCGGAGCGCTCGCTGGATTAAAGATCGGTGACCTTCTCACTCACGCGGGAACGAAGCACTTAACGAACGTCGCTGACCTCGCCTCCGTCGGTCCGCCTTCGACAGATTACCCTTTGCTGCTCCGTGTCCTTCGTGATGGATCACCGCGCTTCGTTGCGGTTACAGGCAGTGAGGAAAGATGATCGTTTGGCCGGTCGCGCCCACGAGAGAGCTCTACACGCCAGGTTCAGGCCACCGCAGCCAGACGTCCGTTGCGATAGTCAGCGAGCGCCTGCTCAATCTCCTCGCGTGTGTTCATCACGAACGGCCCGTACTGCACGACGGGCTCGCGCAGCGGCTTGGCCGCCAGAAGTAGGAAGTGCGCCCCCTCGGCTCCAGCTTGCACGCGCACGCCATCGCCGTCAGACAATACTCCTGCCGCTCGATGCGGTAGCGACTCAGCGGCGCCGGCCGGACCGACGTGGGCGCTGCCTTCATAGGCGTAGAGAAAGGCGTTGTAACCCGGGGCAACTGAGGCGCTGAACTCAGCTGCGGCCGGCAGGCGTACGTCGAGGTACAGCGGATCGGTACTGAGCTTGGTGCCGCGACTGTTGACTGGGCCGCTGGTGGCGTCGCCGTCGAGCTCGAGCGTGCCGGCAATGACCTTCACTTCCCCGCCCTGCGGCAGCTTTACGCGTGGGATCTCGGCGGTGGGAATGTCGCGATAGCGAGCCGGTTTCATTTTTTCCCTCGACGGCAGGTTTATCCACAGCTGAAAGCCGCGCATACGGCCCTCGCTCTGCTGCGGCATCTCGGAATGAATGATGCCGCGCGCCGCCGTCATCCACTGCACGTCGCCAGGACCAAGGTCACCGCGGTTACCGAGGTGATCTTCGTGGCGCATGTGGCCGTCGAGCATGTAGGTGACGGTCTCGAAGCCGCGATGCGGATGCGCAGGGAAACCGGCGATGTAGTCGTTCGGGTCATCCGAATAGAACTCATCGAGCATCAGGAACGGATCCAAGTGCAGACCGCGTTGGCTGCCAAGGCTGCGGCGCAACTTGACGCCGGCGCCATCGGAAGTCGGTATCGACGGGACGATTTGGACCAGAGTGCGTATATTCACGTTAAGTCTCCGTCGAATACTCCACCGAACTCTCGCCAGCGGGATGCCAATTCACCATGCATTTCTCTTGAGTGGCGCATCTCACGCGGCCAGTCGTGCGATCTCTGCGACGGCTTTGGCGAGTCCCGCCTGCTTGCTCTGCGGGCTGACGGCAAGACCTTCGGCATAGACAAATTCCACGTCGGTCATCCCGAGGAAGCGCAGGAAGTCACGCACGTAGCTGGTCTGCGTGTCGAGCGGCGTGCCGGCATAAAGGCCCCCGCGAGCCGCAAATACGTACACCTTCTTGCCGGTGAGCAGGCCCACCGGACCCTGATCGGTGTACTTGAAGGTCACGCCGGCGCGTGCGATGTGATCGAAGTAGGCCTTCAACTGCGAGGGCACACCGAAGTTGTACATCGGCAAGCCGAATACGATGACATCCGCCTGCTTCAGTTCCTCGATCAGCGTGTCGGAGTAGGCCACCACCGCGTGCTGCGCAGCGCTGCGCTCGTCGGGCTTGGTGATAAAGGCGCCGAAGCGCTCGGCATTCAGATGCGGCACAGGTTCAGCCGCGGCGACGTCGCGCACCACGATCTTCGCGGCAGGATTGCGCACGACGAAACGCGGCCACGAACTGGTCAGCCAGTTGGCTCGACTGGCCGTGGCTGTTGTAGATGCTAGCGTTGACCTGGAGCAGGGTGGTCATGGCGCGAGCTCCTTAAATGTAGGTGTGGTCACGGTCCGTTCCTCTGAGTCCTATATAAGTATTTATTTATTAGATAAAAAGTAGAATAATTAGCGCCTACCTATCTATTTAATGAGATACATTATGACCGACCCCCGCATTTCGCTCGAGCAATGGCGCGCCCTTCTCGCCGTAGTCGATGCCGGTGGCTACGCGCAAGCCGCCGAAGTGCTGCACAAGAGCCAATCGGCCGTGACCTATGCGGTGCAGAAGATTGAAGCGCTACTGGCGGTGAAAATATTCGAAGTGATCGGCCGCAAGGCCCATCTGACGCCGACCGGCGAAGTCCTGTACCGGCGCGCCAAAGCCCTGCTGGAGGAATCCGGCGCGTTGGAGGGGGCTGCGGCGCAGTCTCGCGGCGGGCTGGGAATCGGAGCTGCGCTTGGCGGTAGAGATCATCTTCCCCACTTGGCTGCTGTTGCAATGTTTCGCGCGTTTCGCCGCGGAGCAGCCGCAGATGCGCATCGAGCTCTACGAGACCGTGATCAGCGGCACCGAGGAAGCGCTGGTACAGCGCAAGGTTGATTTGGCGATCTGCTCGCAGGTGCCGCCGGGTTTCGCCGGCGACCCGCTGATGCGGATTCGGTTCATCGCCGTGGCACACCCGCAGCATCCGTTGCACCAGCTCGGGCGCGAACTGACGATGCAGGATCTGCGCAAGCACCGCCACCTGGTGATTCGCGACACCGGCAGCCAGCGCCGCAGTGGCAGCTGGGTGGGCTCGGAGCAGATTTGGACGGTCAGCAACAAGGCCACCTCGATCCACGCTGTTGGCATGGGGCTGGGATTCGCCTGGTTTCCCGAGGACACGGTGCGCAGCCGAACTGGAGCGCGGCCTGCTCAAGCCCTTGCCTCTGCGCGAGGGCGGCGAGCGCTGGGGTGATCTTTACCTCGTGTTCGCCGATCGCGACTACGCCGGTCCCGGAGCGCTGCGGCTGGCGCAGATCATCCGCGAGCATGTGGGGGAGCAATGTCGCGAGCTCGAGCACGAACCGGCGCAGGTCCGCTGGGAAATCACTACCAGTACCCGAACCGACTGGGCAGTAGTTCTCCAGGGTCTCGCAATCATTTTGCGAACCTCCTCAGTCGATCGTTGGCGGCTCGTCTTGAGCGCAAATGGCCGCCAACCAATTCTCTGAGCAAGGCCCACGATCAGTCGCTTATTAGTCGGCTCGCTAGATCTTGACGATGCCCATTCGCAGCCTGTAGACCCCGCAACGGGTGCTGCTCCAGGTACCCAGCGTCCGTTCCCAAATCCAGCATCCAGGAGTTACCGGCTGCGGCAGCATGGGTTGAGCACCTTCGCGGGCGCGCGCGCCTTCGCTGTGCCGAGGATCGCCGCCCATGGCTCTCGAGCCTTCGCGCCAAGATGCATGCGCAATCGCAAAGCGATCGTATTGGACGTTTGACGCGCTCTTTCGCGCGACGCAGCTCCGTGAACATCCGCGCCTTGTGAATTACTTGCTCTAACTCTTCGTCGCTCATGGCAAGGCTGCCCTTCCCCAGCCGGGATCGTCGGTTACTGGTGGCCGATTGAGGTTGAAAGACGGATCGATGGCGTATTGGTCCCCTTTACCGAGGCCAAATAGCCCGGAATTCACCTTGAATGTCACGGTCGCAAAGTCCTGACCGTGGTTTGGAAGTTGGATGCCCGCGTTCGACCAGTGCCGCATGGTGACCTCGCCTATCACGCGGCTGTCAGCCAGACGAAAGCGCAGCCCCAGCTGAGAGGCGAAGTCCCATCGCGTGACACTCAGAACATCCGACTCACTTCTCGCGGCCAATCTGAAGCCAAAGTATCCCTGCACCGGTCCGCGCTCGAATACTTGCCAGAGGCGTGAGAGGGATGCTCCCCAGTATGGATCAGCCATCTGGCGTTCTCGGCGCGTTCCGGGCAGCGGCAGCAGCTGTTGATCGGTGAAGCGAAAGATACCGAACTCGTAGCGGTTCTCGCTCCAGGTCACAGTAACCGGCAGGACCAGGCTGCCGGTCCTGGCCCAGTAGTCGTACGTTGCGCCCGCTCCGATCTCAACTTCACAACTGTCGCAGGTAAATTGCGCGTACGCAGACCGCGGCGCGTAGTTTGCGCAAACAAGTAGCAGGATAAGGCTCTGATGTTTATGACAAAGCGTGGTCTGGGGTCGGCGGTACGCGTTTTTATCGACTATCTTGCCACCCAGTTCAAAGTCATCTGGGATGAGGGGAGTTGAGCGGTTAGAGATGAGTCGTGCCGCTTCACTGCTGCGACCTTTGAGTGCCACCCGCAAGGCCGTCGCCTTCACGGCTGACAGCTCAGGGACCGAAACGGGTCAACGCGAATCCTTCGGCTCGCGCGCCAGATATCCTCAGGCTAGAGCTTTGACGCCTTTGAGTGATAGCGATGGAAACTGTCATTTAGAGGAGAATCAGCCTTTGCCTCGATACTAACGGGAACTGTGATGTCGAGAATCAGATGTAAATGGGCTAATTCTCACCCGTTGCTTGTCGCCTATCACGACAAAGAATGGGGCGTACCGGTGCATGATGATCGCCTGCTTTTTGAGATGCTGAATCTTGAAGGCGCACAAGCAGGCTTGAGCTGGCTCACGATTCTCAAGAAACGTGCTGGTTACCGCAAGGCGTTTGATAATTTTAATGCCAGGGCAATCCGAAAATACACCACCCGAAAACGAGCCTCGCTTCTAAGAAACGAGAACATCGTGCGTAACCGCCTTAAGATCAAAGCGGTGGTTGACAACGCAACGGCGTTCCTCGAAGTTCAACGCGAGCTAGGAAGTTTTGACGAGTATATTTGGAAGTTTGTAGCCGGAATTCCTTTGATTGGGGCTAAGAGAAAGTCCGCCGTAGCCATCAGTGCAGTCATGAGCACGGAACTCAAAAAGCGAGGCTTCAAGTTTGTGGGCCCTACGATCTGCCATTCCTTTATGCAAGCCGTTGGCATAGTGAATGATCATTCGCCTAGTTGCTTCCGCGCAATAGGAAGCTCTAACCCCGCAGTCCGTCGTGACTGAGCCATCGCACACGGTCTAGCTACGCTTCACAGGATGCGGAGGCTCCCCAGAAGACTTGCGAGGCACTCCGCGCTGCCGGAATCGAGGTCTGGTTCGATCAGAGCGAGCTACGGGGCGGTGATGCCTGGGGTCGGCAGATCCTGGATTCGGAACGAACCCTTGACATTGGGATCTATGGGCTGCGCCCTTTCTGTCCGACGCTTCCTGGAATGCACAGATTGGGCATCAAATACTGAAATTTTGGACGTGAATTTCTGAAATTGATGCGATTCGCAATCCATTGCGATCAATGAGATAACGAAGTACGCTTTTGTCCCCAAAAGCCAGCCGGGCCAAGTATGAAATTATTGGAGGGATGGGACAACTTTTACGTGATCCTCGGGTCGGCCGCTGCGGGTCTCATCGGCCTTACGTTCGTCGTTATCGCGCTCCTGTCGGATGCGCGTCGCGCCAATCCCGCGGGCATGCAGGGTTACATCACACCGACCATCGTGCACTTCGGCACCGTGTTTGCACTTGCTGCGTACATGAGCGTGCCTAATCACACGGTGCTGAGCCTTAGCGTAGGACTAGCGATCTGCGGTATTGGGACGCTAATCTACACCGCCGCGATCGCTAATAATGTGCGTCGCTTCGCCACTGACTATGCGCCAGTCATCGAGGACTGGGTCTGGCACGTGATCTTGCCGACTTTTGACTATGCAGCGCTTCTCGCTACGGCTTTTCTCATTTGGTACAGACTGCAGCTGGCGCTGAATTGCATCGCCGCGGCGCTTACGCTTCTGCTGTTCATCGGCATACACAACGCCTTGGATGTGGCCGTTTCGGTGACCGTGCAAAAGCAAAAGGATAATAACAAGAAAGCCCAAAAATCGTCTGGAACGAGCTCCGCACCATAAATAAGGCCCGCACTCATTGATATGCCCTATTTTTTTGCCGTCGCAGACAAGCTATTTCATCGTCCTGCTAGCACTATAACTGCGCGCTGGCTCGGCGCGATTATGGATGGGTGAACGGTCCAGCTGCGTGGCCGAATGGTCTGTGTGCTACGCGAACCACCCAAACGCTCCGATGTTGCAGGAGTGTCATTTGATAGACTCTCGCCTGGAAGCGATGATCACTATCGCCCGCCACTGAAGAACGGCGTATCCCCGCCCGCAGCGGGCAATTGCAATGACAATGCTGTTTGTTGTATGCATTCCGACCGCTTGATTTTAGAGGAGACGCAGCATGGACCGATTCACCGGCGGTTGCCTGTGCGGCAACGTCCGAATTGTGGCGTCGGGACTCCCATACCGGGTCGGCCTTTGTCACTGTCTCGACTGCCGCAAGCATCATGGCGCCCTTTTTCACGCTTCCGCGGTGTTCCCTCAGGATGCGGTGACGATCGATGGCGAAACACGCGACTACGCCGGGCGGTTTTTCTGTCCCCGCTGCGGCTCGTCCATTTTCGCACGCACCGCAGACGAAATCGAAGTGAACCTAGGATCCCTGGATGCCCCTGACCAACTGATGCCAACCTACGAAAGCTGGATCGTCCGTCGCGAGTCCTGGTTGCCGCCGTTTCCGCTCACGAGACGATACGACCGCGATCGTGACGCCACGGGTCGCTTTGAGGAGTAGGTCGCACGAACGGGGCGAAGGCGCTGCCATTACGGAACAATTGGCGTGTAAGTTTCGATGTTTACCGGCGCAATAAAGCTGGTACGGCTTAGTACGAGCTCGAACAGTTTTTTTAAACAAACGTACTCGCTGTGACCAGCGTACATTCGACTTTGTCCGTTCTCGTTCAATTCGACGAATTCGCACTCACACGCGATGCTGCTCGTTCGGCAGTTCCTAATTGCATTGAAAGCAGCTCAATTCGACTTGCATTTTGTGCTTATACAGCGGTGCGGTGGCGCGCGCACTGGATGGACGTCCGCCGCATGTGACGGCCATGCTGCGCCGCATGGTGGTGTTGCCGGAAGGGGGGCGTCACATCGCGCGCATTGTGTGCCGGCGTTGTCGCTGGTGCGCCGAGCTCCCCGAGACCGCACTCAAGGGCCTACGCGGACGACGCCTATTGCGCGCCCTGGTGTGCAGCGCGTGCGGCGCGCGGGATGCGGACGTCTCAATTCGATGGGAGTGCCCGCTGAGTCCAAGAAGGGAGAGCGCAGAACGGTAGAGCCGACCAGGCGCGCGAACACTCGGAGCACTCCGCGAGCGCCAGCGTGGAAGGCTTCTCAATCGGCAGCGCGCGGGGTGCGGCGTTCGGCGTCCCGCGAGACGCCGCGGTATGGGCTGCTGTCTTCAGTGTCGCGCCAGCCTAACCGCAACATGAGACCGCCAGCTTCACAGGCGGCCTCATGGGGTTGCCAGGTTCGGGAGAGAACAGCTTTGCCGCTGAATGCTCAGTAGCCAGTCGAGCTCGTCATGGTGGTCGACATGGTGATCGAGCCGAAAAGCCCGTCCGTCTGGTCGGCAAAACCGGCCGTGTAGAAGAGCGTAGTCAGCGGCTTATCCGAATCGCCATTCCCGAAGGCTAGCGACCAAAGTCCAGGGAAGGCGAACGGCTGCCCATTGACATCCACCATCGGTCCGACAGAAGTCGCGAGCGCCGCTCCGTTGGCAGTGAATGCGTTGATCCTGCCATCGCCAAAATTGCCTATCAGCACCGCGCCTTCCTTCGGGCCGAATCCGGCCGGGGCAACTGCGATTCCCCAGGGGGCATTGAGCACGCCTTGCGAGGCAAAGCGGCTGACAAAGTTGCCGCTCATGTCGAAGATATCAACGTAGCCAAGACCGGCACCGGTCACCTCGTCGTGCTTGGCTGCATCCTGCTTGGCAAACGTCACGTACAACTGGCCGTTCACCGCGGCGATGCCGAACGGCACAAAGCCGCTGGGAATGCCCGGGTCGATGAATTTGCCCTGCATGGCAGCAGGTTTGGCAAAGTTGGTATCGAACACATCTACCTTGTTGTTATGCAGATCGGTAGCGTAGAGGTAACTTGCGCCATCGACCGCTCCCAGCGCGAGGCCCTTGTAGACCGCATGATTGGCGCCATTGGGCACGCCGTCGTCATACGCCGTGACTGTCGTCGAGCCGCTGTCAATCGCCCAGCCGGCGATCGTTCCGCCCTCGCCGTCGTAGATGAACACCGCCGGCTCTTGACCTTTGCTCGTGGGAACGGCAAAGGCGTCGCTGCCATTGTAGACCTGGCCGGTAGGATTGGCCTGCACTGCAGCTGCCGAGGCGGGAATCGCGATGCCGACATCGGCCGAGCCGGTGATCTCCTGCGTCTCAACTTCGCCCGTACCGCTGTACAAGGTAGCGATGTTGGCATTGTTGTCGGCAATCCAGAACGGCAGGCCCGGTCCGACCGCTATGCCCCAGGGATTCTGCAGGTTGGCATCGATAACGGTTGAGGTGGCGTAGCCCATCTCCCTGTTCGCTACCAGAGCGGTATCCGTGAAGGTCGTCGTCATTGAGGTCGTGAGGTTGCTGCTACTGCTGCCGCTGCCACCTCCGCCACACGCGGCGAGGGCCATGGCGCATATGGCGCCAACTGCACACGAAGCCGGTACTCTATTTGTAATGATGCGAAGGGAATTCACTGCTGCTCTCCATGAGTAAAAGGTAATTTGCGGGCGTGAGTACCGAGAGCTGCGGAAATAGTTCAGTGCCGATGCGCGTGAATTTGCGGCGGCATGCAAGCGGGGGCGCCGCGCTATCAAGGCTGGCGATAAGTGGATCTTAAAGTCGAAAGGCGCTAGGGCTAGTAACCACTGGCCGCCAGTTACTCTTAAGGCTGTGAAACAATCGGAGATATATGCCCATCGCCGGTTCGGCGGTCCCTTCCCGCCAAAGGACGCCCGACTGAACGCTGACCTTGCGCTGAATCAAGGTTGGCCAAATGCGAGCGCAATGTGAAATCGCGCCCGGAGAGATCCTAACTCTCGGCCCTCAGGTTCGAAGCGTGAGTTTATGACATCAGCCGAAACCACCATTTCTTGGTAAACGTAACTCTTGGCTTTCTTCACGGAGTGCTCGACATCAGAGAGAAAAATCCGTAATTTCTGCAAACGGGCGACTCATTGGTAACTCGCGATGAGCCTAACAAAGCGGGCGATTGACGCGGCACGCCAAACCGGGCGCGGCGACCGCCGATGCGTACAGGGCCGAAAGCGCTTGATGGCGCTCGGGGATGAGTGGCGAACAAATTCCTCGTCCCACACTTCGGCTCGCGCTCGCGGCGGGACTTGCGCCGCTCTCAGGTGCGCGACTGGCACGCGAAGTTCGGCCCCTTCAAGTGCTGCGCGCAGCGATCTGCTGGCGACTAAGGACGACTCAGCCGGCGGCGGGGAGCAGAGCGGGGGCACACGCAGTTTTGGGCCGGCGTGCGTGCCGCTGCGCCCCAAAGTTACCCGCCAAGTGCGGGCTTGTGCCGGCCAATCGCCGGCCTGATACGCAAGCGTAAGAAATGACTGATGATCCTGATGATCCGTTGCCTAGGTTTGATGATCCTGATGATCCGTTGTTTAGGTTCCTTGAGTCACGGGGCGAAGCCTGGGTCCGCGAACATTTGAGCGAAGGCGGTTGGGGGTTATCAGAAGACTTGCAGCATAGGCAAGTTACCGCTTGGCTAGCTGCTAAAGACGCACGGCGGCGCCGTGGCCGGCGAACCGTCATTATCGCGATACTCGCGATAATATTTCTCGTGGCTACTACCGCGATCTTTATAGCAGGATTGTTCAATACCATACCCCCGTTGCCAGCTCCTGCGCCCTGATGCATGAAACAAAGCAAGAGCCCAAAGGTATGGGTTGACAAAGACGGCTCGACTCTGTTCTACGTGGAATACCAGACGTCTGACCGCCCGCCGACGTCAAATGCACTCGATCAGGTAGGCTGTCTTTCATTGCGCTCTATCTTAAGACTGCCGTAATTGGTTCTGACGACACTACAGACCGCGGAGTCACGACTTTTATTCCTGTGGTTTCGCGCATGAGGCCTGCGATATTGGGCGGTAGTTCGTTGCGCTGATCGAAGAACGACCGCCCTAATCTCGCCGCGACCGAAGATCGATCGCCGACGTGTCACAACCAGACATCAATCCAAGAAAAGAAGCCCCCGCGGGCGGCGTTAGTTTAGTTCTTTGAGGTAGGCGATGATGTCTGCGCGAGCTTGCGCGTCGTCAATCTTGAAGAACATCTTAGTTCCAGGAACCAGCGCGCTGGGGTTGGTCAGCCAGCGGTCCAGCGTTGCCTCATCCCAGGTTAAACCTGAATCCTTCAGGGCCTTGGAATAGGCGTAGTCCTCAACTTTTCCCGCGCGGCGTCCAACCACGCCGCGATGTCTAGGCCCCAAATCATTTTCATCGATGGAGTGGCAACCCTGGCACCCTTGATATAGGGTCTTTCCATGGACCGCATCGCCATGGAGAACAGTGCCGGCCGCAGCTGGCGCCACCCCAGCGATAGAGATAGCTACGATGAATGTGCATATTAAGAAGCCGTCGGTAATAAGTGTGTTTCGGTTCACTGGATAGTCCTCACGCCCTGTTTGGGGACAAGACCACCGCTGAGCCGAATTTATTCCCGCCAAATGCCGCAACGGTAGCGGCAATGCCGACACCGATTTGGGCTGCAGCTCTCATACCCTCACTCCACCACAACGGTGGCCACCATCCGCGGGTGGATGGAGCAGTGGTAGCGATACGAGCCCGGCTTGTCGAATTTATAGGAAAAGGTCTCGTTCGTATCCAAAGCGGCCGAGCGGAACACGCCAGTGTCGCTGATGATCGTGTGCGGCTCATCGTCGTTGTTGGTCCAGGTCACCGTAGTACCGGATTTGACGGTCAGCGACACGGTCTGATACATGAAGTCCTTGATGAGGACCTTGGCCTGGTCCGCCGCTGCAGCGCCGGCGGGATCCAAACTCGCGATGCTTGCCAGCATTGCCAGGGCAACCAGCATGCGCCGCGCGCGATGATTTTTGATGCTCACGTGCGTTTCTCCTCAGGCCAGCGTCGTGTCGTTGAGCGCCAATGAGCTCGGGTGCTTTACCACCGTGACACTTGTGACGCCGAGCATCTTCGGCAACTGCTCGGGGGCGACCTTCAACGGGGCAGGGCCGGGACCTTCGCCTGCGAGCGGTTGCGGATAAGCGGTCGAGCGGGCGGTGTGGAATGTGATGTTGCCCTCCACCTTCTGGACGATCTGATGAATGTGCCCATTCAACACGGTGACCGAGCCGAAGCGACGCAGTTGGCTCATCAGCTGATCCGCATCGCCCGTCCCCCAGCCCCATGACTCGTAGATCGTCCAGAGCGGCATGTGTGCGAACACGACGATCGGCGTACTGGAGGAGCGGCCTTTGAGGTCAGCCGCCACCCAGTCGAGTTGCTCCTGACCGAGAGTGCCGAGGCCGCCCGGCTTGAACTGCAGTACGTTGATCAACGCAACGAAATGGACTCCGGCGTGATCGAAACTGTAATAGCCCTTATTGTTGGACGCCTTGCCGAAGCGACTGAAATATTCCGTGACGGTGGCATCAGTAGTGTCGTGCTCACCCGGGACCGTGTGCAGCTCGGTCGTGCGCAGACGCGACAGCATCTGTTGGGCGAGATCAAATTCAGCGGCCTTGGACAGATGGGTGATATCACCGGTGTGGATGATCAGCGCCGGCTGCGCGGACATGCCGTTCACAATATCGATGGTCTGCGTAAGCGTCCCATTGACGTCCGGATTGGCCTCCTTGTTGAAGCCGATATGAGTGTCGCTAATCTGTACGAAAAGGGGCGTTCCGGACTTTGCACTGCGGCGGCCGTATTCGCCGGCCATCGCCAGGTCAACCGGCGTGAAGACGCCTCCGGCGAGAACGAAAAGGGTTCCAGCCCCGCCGTAGGCCATGCATTTGAGGGCATCGCGGCGCGATTTCACAAAGTTGTCGTTCGACACGGGCGTCTCCATTGAGGGTGTTCAACCAGGAAGACTTCTGTGTCGGCAGCTTTATTCCTGAAATGGTGGAATATTTTTCAGGGGTGGCCGCAAGGCCGCCGCCCCGCTGAACGCGATCGACTCCGGCGGCAAGCTCGATATAGCGAAGATTTGCGCGCTTCATCCGCACGTAGCGCCGAACTGCGCTTTTGGGCGCGCGAGCTCAACGACCACCAAGACGACGTAGCGGCGCAAAGTGTTTGCGCGGCCTCTGCAAACTGGAAACGGCTTGAAATAGGGCATTGGGGATTTCGCGGCCTTGGGGTCTTCTACCCGCCAGGGTATCTCTCAGGCCGCTAGTCCCCAGATGCACCAGACCCGCTACCACTACTGACTTGGTAGCAGGCCGGCAGCAGCTGGATATTGGGGGCCGCGTTTTCATTGTGTTGCGAACGGCAAACTGCGCGGAAGACAGGTATGGCGACGCCCGGTTTTGCGCCTTGTGGACGCCGGAGCGCGGGCATACACTCAAAAAGTGTGCAGGCATGCGGAGGGTGTTTCCATGGCTGACATGACCCGGCGCCAGTTCCTGGCCGTAACGGGCGCCTCCCTGGCTGGATCGAGCCTCGCGCTCCTGGGCTTCTCCCCAGCTGCAGCGATCGCGGAGGTCCGTGAATTTAAGCTTGCGCGCGCCACGGAGACGCGCAATACCTGTCCGTACTGCGCTGTCGCCTGCGGCATCGTGATGTATGGACTGGGCGATGCCGCCAAGAACGCCAAGGCGAGCATCATCCATATCGAAGGAGACCCGGATCATCCGGTCAATCGCGGCACGCTGTGCCCGAAGGGCGCTGGGCTGCTCGATTTCGTGCACAGCCCAAGCCGCCTGGTGCACCCCGAATACCGCGCTGCGGGCTCCGACAAATGGCAACCCATCTCCTGGGACGATGCGCTTGGGCGAATCGCCACGCTCATGAAGCAGGACCGGGACGCCAATTTCGTGGCCAAGACGCCCGAGGGGCTAACGGTGAACCGCTGGCTTACTACCGGCATGCTCGCCGCGTCGGCGAGCAGCAACGAAGTCGGCTATCTCACGCATAAGGTCATCCGCAGCCTCGGCGTACTGTCTTTCGATAATCAAGCGCGTGTGTGACACGGCCCGACGGTGGCAGGTCTTGCCCCGACGTTTGGCCGTGGAGCGATGACGAATCACTGGGTCGACATCAAGAATGCCGACATCGTACTCATCATGGGCGGCAATGCGGCCGAGGCCCACCCCTGCGGCTTCAAATGGGTCACCGAGGCCAAGGCGCACAATAAAGCGCGGCTAATCGTCGTCGATCCGCGCTTTACCCGCTCGGCCTCCGTTGCCGATGTGTACGCCCCGATCCGTACCGGCACGGACATCGTCTTTCTGGGCGGCGTTGTCAGCTACCTGCTGGCGAACGACAAGATCCAGCACGAGTACGTTGAGAACTACACCGACTTCACGTTCATCGTCCGCGAGGATTTCGCGTTTACAGAAGGCCTGTATTCCGGTTACAACGCTGAGAAGCACAGCTACGACAAATCCACCTGGGACTACGAGGTCGGCCCGGACGGTTTCGTGAAGACCGATCCGTCGCTCGCCCATCCGCGCTGCGTCTATCAGCTGATGAAGCAGCACTACGCGCGCTACACGCCGGAGATGGTCGCGCGGGTCTGCGGCACCCCACAAGCCAAGTTCCTGCAGATCTGCGAGATGATGGCCTCGACGGCAACCCCGACGCGGGCCATGACGATCATGTACGCGCTCGGCTGGACGCAGCATTCAGTCGGATCGCAGATGATCCGCCACGGGGCCATGGTGCAGCTGCTGCTCGGCAACATCGGCGTCGCGGGCGGCGGCATGAACGCGCTGCGCGGACATTCCAACATCCAGGGTCTGACCGACCTCGGATTGATGTCGCAGCTGCTGCCGGGGTACATCAATCTCCCCAGCCAGAAGGAGCAGGACTACGGCCAGTTCATCGCCGCCCGCGCCTTCAAGCCCCTGCGGCCGAATCAACTGAGCTACTGGCAGAATGTCGACAAGTTCGTGGTCAGCCTGATGAAGGCCTGGTGGGGGGACGCCGCCACCGCACAGAATAACTGGGCCTACGACTACCTTCCCAAGCTCGACAAACTGTACGACATGCTGCAGTCATTCGAGCTGATGAACCAGGGCAAGATGAACGGTTTCATCTGCCAGGGATTCAATCCGCTCGCAGCGGCTCCGAACAAGGCGAAGATGAACGTCAGCCTCGCGAAGCTGAAGTACCTGGTCGTGATGGATCCGCTTGCGACCGAGACATCGGAATTCTGGCGCAACTTCGGCGAACACAACGACGTCGATCCGGCGCGATTCAGACCGAGGTCTTCCGCCTGCCGACCTCGTGTTTCGCGGAAGAGGAAGGATCCCTCACGAATTCGTCGCGCTGGCTGCAATGGCACTGGAAGGGCGCCGAGCCGCCCGGCGAGGCGCGCTCCGACCTGCAGATCATGGCCGAGATCTTCACGCGCATGCGCGCGATGTATCAGGCCGACGGAGGAGCATTTCCGGATCCGATCGTGAATCTCTCCTGGCCGTACGCGCATCCCAACAGCCCTTCGCCGCAGGAGCTTGCGCGGGAGTACTCGGGCAAGGCGCTGAAGGACCTCGCCGACCCCAAAGACCCGACCAAGGTCACGCGCAAAGCCGGCGAGCAGCTCGCAGGCTTCGCAGAACTGCGCAACGACGGCAGCACCTCGAGCGGCTGTTGGATCTTTTGCGGCGCTTGGGGGCCGACAGGCAATCTCATGGCCCGCCGGGACAACTCCGACCCGACCGGTATTGGCCAGACCATCAATTGGGCGTTCGCCTGGCCTGCCAATCGCCGCGTCCTCTACAACCGCGCATCCTGCGATCCGAGCGGCAAGCCATTCAACCGCGATCGGGCGCTCATCTCCTGGAACGGTACCGCCTGGGGCGGCGCTGACATTCCGGACTTCAAGGCCGATGAGGATCCTACCCACGGCATGGGCCCCTTCATCATGAACCCGGAGGGAGTCGCCCGATTTTTCGCCCGCACCAACATGGCCGAAGGGCCCTTCCCTGAGCATTACGAGCCCTTCGAGACACCACTTGCCACCAACCCGCTCAGTCCGAAGGAGCCGCGGGCCCTGAACAATCCGGCCGCGCGTGTGTTCGATGATGACCGCAAGGCGTTCGGAAAGCCTGCTCAGTTCCCTTACGCGGCCACGACCTATCGCCTCACGGAGCACTTCCACTACTGGACCAAGCACGTGCGCCTGAACGCCATCATCCAGCCCGAACAGTTCGTCGAGATCGGGGATGCGCTCGCGAAAGACCTCGGCATCACCTCCGGCGACCAGGTCAAAGTGGAATCGAACCGCGGCTACATCAAGGCGGTGGCTGTCGTCACCAAGCGCCTGCGAGCACTGCAGGTGGACGGCAAGACACTGCACCACGTGGGCATTCCGATCCACTGGGGTTTCAAGGGGCTTGCGAAGCCGGGCTTCCTGGCCAACACGCTCACACCCGTCGTTGGCGACGGCAACTCGCAGACCCCGGAATTCAAATCGTTCCTCGTCCGGGTGGAGAAGCTGTAGGTAGACAAACATGGCACTGCAGTCACTTGACATCGTCCGACGCTCGGCCACAACAACCCGGTCGCCCGACATTCGCGAGGCGAGCGGCGGACGCGAAGTCGCCAAGCTCATCGACACGACAAAATGCATCGGCTGCAAGGCGTGCCAGGTCGCCTGCATGGAATGGAACGATCTGCGCGACGAGATCGGCACGAATATCGGCCAGTACCAGAATCCGCACGATCTCAGCGCGAGCACCTGGACATTGATGCGCTTCGCCGAAGTCGAGAACCCCAAAGGGGATCTGGAATGGCTGATCCGCAAGGACGGCTGCATGCACTGCGCGGATCCGGGCTGCCTGAAGGCGTGCCCCTCGCCGGGCGCGATCGTGCAGTACGCCAACGGCATCGTGGATTTCCACGAAGAAAACTGCATCGGCTGCGGTTACTGCATCGCCGGCTGCCCTTTCGACATCCCGCGGATCTCGAAGAAGGACCATAAGGTCTACAAGTGCACCCTGTGCTCCGACCGCGTTGCGGTGGGGCTCGAGCCGGCCTGCATCAAGGCCTGTCCCACCGGCGCACTCGTCTTCGGCACCAAGGACGACATGAAGCAGCATGCGGCGGAGCGCATCGAAGATCTGAAGTCTCGCGGATTCGAACAGGCCGGTCTTTACGACCCGGCCGGAGTCGGCGGCACGCATGTCATGTACGTGCTGCACCACGCCGACCAGCCGCAGCTTTACAGCGATCTGCCCGCGAACCCGCACATCAGCCCCGCCGTTCGCTTGTGGAAGGGCGTCTCGAAGCCGCTTGCGCTCGCCGTTATGGGATTCACCGCGCTCGCCGGATTCCTTCACTACATTCGGCGTCGGGCCGAACGAGACGGATGCGCGCGATGAGGCGGCTGCGCAGGAGTTGGCGAAGAAACTGGAGAAGAACCCGTGAGCGACCTCGAACTCGGCCCGGAGCGTCGCGATGCGGCCTTCGCGGAGCACCGCAGCATGATCCTGCGCTACACCGCAGGGGAGCGCACCAATCACTGGCTGGTGGCCATGGCCTTCGTGCTTGCCGCGCTCTCCGGACTCGCCCTTTTCCATCCGGCGCTCTTTGGGTTGAGCGGCCTGTTCGGCGGAGGACCGTGGACCCGGATTCTGCATCCCTTCATCGGGCTGCTGATGGTGCTCGCTTTCCTGCCGCTCGCGCTGCGGCTCGGGTCGGAGAACCGCATGCAGCCGCGCGACTGGCTCTGGCTGCGCCAGTACCGCGACGTCGTGAACAACCGGGAGGACCGCCTCCCTGAGGTCGGTCGGTACAACGCGGGCCAGAAGCTCGTGTTCTACTCGATAGTTCTGTGCCTCGCGGGCCTGCTGCTGTCCGGTCTCGTCATCTGGCGCGCCTATTTCTCGCTGTATTTCCCGGTTGCCGTCGTCCGCTTGGCGTCCGTCGTGCACGCCCTGTGCGCGGCTGGTGCTGATCTGCACCATCATCGTCCACATCTATGCAGCAATCTGGGTGAAGGGTTCGGTCCAGGCGATGACTCGAGGCAAGGTGACACCGGGGTGGGCCTGGAAGCATCATCGGGCCTGGTTCCGCGAGATCATGACCCGTGCAGCGAATTCTCGACCCCGCTCAGATTGAAGCTTTCGCCCAGCGATCAATTCCACGCGTCCGGCTTCCCGATCCTGCCACTCTCTTCTCGCGGCGCGCCGCACGCCTGCGCGCGCTGAGCAAAGGCCACGCCGTAGGTGATTACCTGCGCTTGATGGCCGCCGTCAGTGATGCTCAGCAGGCAGCTCTCGGCGCGCTGAGCGCGCAGCCGCCGCCCGGCGGAGAAGCTGCCCCGTCGATCAACCCACAGCTAATTCTCGCCCGCAGGCATGGCATGCCGCTGCTGCACGCGGCTGGGTGGCCGCGCGACAGCCGCTGGCGCGCCCTCCTCGCTGAACTCTGCGACAGCGTGATCGCTCGAGCCGACATTCCCGGCGAGGTACGGTCCGTCTGCGCTCGGGTGCGTGACTGGCAATCAGCGCACCTGGAAGAGCAGGCCGATCTGCTGCTGGCAGCACGCATCTCCGGGATCCATGCTGAGGCTGCGCCCTTCATCATGGCCGCGCTCCAGGTGTATTGGGTTTTCATGGTGACCTCGCTGCCCCTGGATCTGATTGGGGATCTGGCCGCCGATCGCGATCAAGCGGCTCACGCGAACGTGTCGGGCGTCTGCCCGGCGTGCGGCACCTTCCCCGTCGCCAGCGTTGTGCGCGCAGACAAGCAGTATCAGGGCTATCGCTATCTTCACTGTGCGCTGTGCGCGACGGAGTGGCATCTGGTGCGGATCAAGTGCAGCCATTGCCTCACCACCGAGGGCATCCGCTACCATTTTGTCGAGGGCAGCTCGGATGCAGTTCGCGCAGAAAGCTGCGCCCACTGCCGCACGTACCGCAAGATTCTCTACCAGGAAAAAGATCCCGCGGTCGAACCCGTGGCCGATGACCTCGGCAGCCTGGCGCTCGACCTTCTGATGACCGAAGACGGCTATCGCCGCGCCTGTGGCAATCCCCTGCTCTGGCAGCCATCGGGAGCCTGAGCGGTGGACACACGGCGCGCTGCAGCCGCTGACATTCCGTCGCTCGATCGGCTGCTGAATGACCCGGCCTTGGAGAGCGTTCTCGCCCGCCACGGACGCACCCAGGTCACCGCCGCCCTGCGCACCCATCTTGATGATCTGCGTCGCGCGGCTTTGGCTGGAACTTTGAATTCAACAGCATTGAATGAAAGTACGCTCGCAGAGATCCTTGCGGCGAAACTTGGCGCGGCGGCGAGGCGGCGCTTGCGTCCCGTGTTCAATCTGACCGGCACCGTATTGCATACCAATCTGGGCCGTGCCCTGCTCCCTGAGGCAGCCGTACGCGCCGTCGTCGACACCATGCGCGCGCCCGTCAACCTCGAATTCGATCTTGCATCGGGTCGGCGCGGTGAACGCGACACGCTCGTCGAAAGGCTGCTTTGCGAACTCACCGGTGCCGAAGCCGCAACGGTGGTCAACAACAACGCAGCGGCCGTGTTGCTGATCCTCAGTGTTCTGGCTGCACGCCGCGAAGTCGTCGTGTCGCGCGGGGAGCTCATCGAGATCGGGGGCGCATTCCGGATGCCCGATATCATGCGGCAGTCCGGTGTGAAGCTCGTCGAGGTCGGCACGACGAATCGCACGCACCTGGCGGATTATGCCGACGCGATCGGATCGCGTTCTGCGCTGTTGATGAAAGTGCATACCAGCAACTACGTCATCAGCGGCTTCACGAGCACGGTCGCCGTTGCCGAGCTCGCAGAGCTGGCACGGGCGCGCTCCGTCCCGCTGGCGGTTGATCTGGGCAGCGGGTCGCTCGTGGATCTGACGCGCTGGGGGCTTCCCAAAGAACCGACCGTCCGCGAGACGGTGGCGGCGGGCGCCGATCTGGTGTCCTTCAGCGGGGACAAGCTACTCGGAGGACCCCAGGCGGGCTTGGTGGTCGGTCGAGCCGATCTGATCGCAAAACTCAGGAAGCATCCTCTCAAGCGCGCGCTGCGTGTTGGCAAGCTGACGCTGGCCGCCCTGGAGCCCGTACTTGCGCTGTATCGCACACCAGAGTTCTTAGTGGATCGCCTGACGACATTGCGGCAGCTCACTCGACCGGCGGCTGCGATGCAGGATCAGGCCGCGCGGCTTCGGCCGGTCGTTCAGCAGGCCGTAGGCGATGCGTATGAGGTGTCCGACGCGCCGATGTTCAGCCAGATCGGCAGTGGCGCGCTTCCGATCGAGCAGTTGCCGAGCCATGGTCTTGCCATTCGTACGGCCAAGGGAAAACGCGGTGGTCTTGATCGTCTGGAAGTCTTGATGCGGGGCTTGTCTCGGCCCGTGATCGGACGCGCTGCCGAGAAAACTCTTTGGCTGGACCTGCGCTGCCTGGACGCATCCGACGAAGCGGAGTTCGTTGCGCAGTGGGCTGGGCTCAATCAATGATCATCGGCACCGCCGGTCACATTGACCATGGTAAGACCACGCTGGTGCGTGCCCTGACCGGCGTGGACACCGATCGCCTCAAGGAGGAGAAGGCCCGTGGCATCTCCATCGAGCTCGGATACGCTTATACGCCGCTCGATGACGGCGGCGTGCTGGGCTTTATCGACGTCCCCGGTCACGAACGGTTCGTGCATAAGATGGTCGCGGGCGCATGCGGGATCGATTTCGCACTGCTGCTGATTGCAGCCGACGATGGTGTGATGCCGCAGACGCGCGAACATCTGGCGATTCTCGAGCTGCTCGGTATTGCGCGCGGGGCCGTCGCCCTGAGCAAGGCGGATCGCGTCGATACCCAACGGTTGCAGGAAGCGCAGGCTGAGGTCACCGCGACGCTCGCTTCCACAGCACTGCGGGCAGCGCCGATCTTTCCATTGAACGCCACGGTGCCGGATGATCCGGGCACGGCATCTCTGCGCCGCTATCTGCACGATTTCGCGGCCCGCTTCGCGTCCCGCCGCGATGAGCGCTTGTTCCGCCTCGCGGTGGATCGCGTGTTTACGCTTGCTGGCCACGGCACCGTCGTAACGGGAACCGTGTTCTCCGGTCAGGTGCGCACCAACGACACCGTCGCGGTGATGCCGGTAGGCACTTTGGTGCGGGTGCGCAGCATCCATACTCAGAATCGCGCCGCCGACAGCGGCTCGGTCGGCCAGCGCTGCGCACTCAATCTCGCCGGCGTCAAGAAAAGTGCGCTGGCGCGCGGCGACTGGCTCGCCGAGCCGCGCGTGCTCGCGCCGACAACGCGCATCGATGTGCGGCTGCATCTGCTCGCGGGTAGCGACCTGCGCCGCAACTCCTGGTCGGCGCTGCACGTGCACCTGGGCACGACGCACCGTGTTGCGCACCTCGCTTTGCTCGGATCCACCCTCGTGTCGGCCGGCGAGTCAGCACGCGTGCAGCTGGTCTTTGACTCGCCGGTCTGCGCAATGCCCGGTGACCGCTTCATCGTGCGCGACGCGCAGGCAACGCACACCGTGGGCGGCGGCGTCGTGCTCGACCCATTCGCGCCCTCGCGAAAGCGACGCTCGGTGGCGCGCCAGAACTATCTCGAGGCGCTCGAGCGGCTGATCGGCGGAGAAGGTGTCGCCCCGTTACTGCAGCAGGCGCCCTATGGGGTGAGGATCACGGACCTGGTGCGCTTGACCGGACTGCCTGCGGACCTCATTCCGCTGCCCGCGGATGCCGTTACGATCGACTGCGCTCACGAGCATTATGTGCTGCTTGCCGCGCATTGGTCGGCATTGCGCGAGCGCGCCGTGAGCGCCTTGCGCACCTTTCACGCGCAGGTGCCGGACGAGCTCGGTCCGGATATCGGGCGGCTGCGCCGCATCGCGATGCCCGACTCATCCGACGCTCTCTGGCGTGCGCTGATCGATGCGCTCGTGCACGAGCGCATCATGTTGCGAAGCGCGCCGTGGCTGCATCTACCCGAGCACACCATGATGCTATCGGAAGACGACCAGGCACTCGTACGCAAGCTGCAGCCGCTGATCGCTGCAGGACGCTTCGATCCGCCGTGGGTGCGCGAACTGGCCGTCATCGCCCACGCGCCTGAAATGCGCGTGCGTGAGGTGCTGCGCAAGCAGGTTACGCAGAATGCCGTGTACCAGGTTGTGCGCGACCTCTTCTACGATCGCGAGTGCATCAGCGAGCTTGCAGGGGTCGTTACCGCAATCGCCCAAGAGCACGGCGCCGTCAGCGCAGCGCGCTACCGGGATGCCGTCGAAGTCGGCCGCAAGCGCGCGATTCAGATCCTGGAGTTCTTCGATCGCGTGGGCTACACGCGTCGCGTGCAAGACTCCCATGTACTGCGTCGCGACAGCGGCTGGCGCATATCCAAATGACATACGGAAGGCACACGTACCCGGTGGTGCGGCTGGGCTTCAAACCCAGGAGGGGGCGTCAAGCGCTTCCTGGTAGGTTCGACTCCTGCTGCCTTCCGCCATTTCACGCGGTGAGCTCGCGCGAACGAATCTCGTAGCGAAACGTCGTCGGATCAAGGCTATCGAGGCGCCCCTGGGCCGTCTCGGCGTTCGGATACATCAGAAACGGGATCACGCCGATGCTCGAGCCGGGCAAGGCAACATCATGACCGTGGTTGTATGCCACCCAGTTCATTTCCCAGGTTCCGAACAGCGCAGCACGCGCCGCTTGCACCTGCGGATCATGCATCGGCAGCCCGCCGGGTACTTCCTCCAGCACGACCTTGCGCACATCGGCCGGATCGACGGGAATCCAGCCGTAGCCTTGGGCATAGAACTCGGCGCGGCAATGTTGCGCCTTGCTGATATCGCCGCTCCTGCCCAGACTATTGAAGCCGAGGCGGGAGTCGGCAACGCGTACGCCGTACGCATCGCGCGCGGGAATCCGCACCGCACGTACAAGCGCCACGAACAGCGCGTTGATGTCGGCGCATTTGCCGCCGAGGTAGCCGGACTGGAGCATCGTCGCGACGTCTCCCATGCCGCAGCCCGGCGTTTTCGGATCGCGCTTTGTGCTGTCCACAACCCACTCAAAGATCGCGCGCGCGCGCTCCATCTCGCCGTGACAGCCGCGTGTAATCATCTCGGCCGTCTCCCTGACGATGCCATCCGTCGGAAGCAACGACGTCGGCCGCAAATAGGTCTGCAGCGTTGGTGAGGTTTCACGCGACTCATTGACGGCGGCCGGGGAATCCAGGTCGACCCGCCGGTCGCGAGTAGCCACGCGGTTGATGAGGGTAACGCGGCTCACTGACTTGGGATCCGGCCACTCGACACACAGCAATACGACGTCGTATCCAGAAACCGTGACGAGCTCGGCGCGTGACGCGCCGGTTGCGTCCCACTGAGTGCCGAGCGCGCGCTGGTAGCTCGTGCCGTGGTTCAAGGGGACTGGCAGCCACAGGCGCGTTCTGCCCGCCGGGCTTGCAACATCGACCGATGTGATGATCTCGAACGTGCGCCAATCGGGGCCGTACGGTGCTTCGGCGGCCCACGCGCTGCGCGATCGGGCGGCAACCGTGGTGAGCGCGGCGGCGGCGGAGACGGGGAATAAGCGTGCCAGGAAATCGCGACGCTTCATGATATGTCCCCTGGGGCGGCGGCGTGCCATTGATTCTCGCGCAATTCCGCTCAGAATTCGACCATGACCACAGCGCACCCATCCGCGCCCCGGCTGACCTCGTTGGCACACGGTGGCGGCTGCGGCTGCAAGATTGCGCCGGGCACCCTTGCCGATCTGCTCAAACGATCGGCACCGCCTAAGTTGTTCACGCAGTTGTTGGTCGGCACGGAAACTGCCGACGACGCAGCCGTCTATCGGCTCAACGACGAGCAGGCGCTCATCGCCACCACCGATTTCTTCATGCCGATCGTCGACGATCCGTTCGATTTTGGCCGCATCGCCGCCACCAACGCTTTGTCGGACGTCTATGCCATGGGTGGCACGCCGATCCTGGCGCTTGCCATTGTGGGCATGCCGATCAGCGTGCTCTCACCCGATGTCATCCGCAATATCCTGCGCGGCGGCGAGATGATCTGCGCGCAAGCGGATATTCCCATTGCGGGCGGTCATAGCATCGATTCGATGGAGCCCATCTACGGCCTGGCTGCGATCGGACTCGTCCATCCCAATCAGGTGAAACTCAACTGCGACGCGCGGGTAGGGGATGCGCTGGTACTCGGCAAACCGCTAGGCGTCGGCATCCTGTCGGCCGCTCTCAAGAAGGACAAACTCGAAGCAGCCGACTACCGCTCTCTGGTCGACCTCACCACTTGCCTCAACCGCGCTGGTCCGGAGCTTGCAAAAATGCCCGGCGTGCATGCCATGACCGACGTCACTGGATTCGGGCTCCTCGGGCATCTGTTGGAAATGTGTCGTGGCTCCGGATTGGGCGCGCGCGTAAGAATGGCGGACGTGCCGCTACTGGACAACGTGCTCGCGATGGCCGAGGCGGGGTTCGTCACCGGTGCGTCGGCACGCAACTGGGCCTCCTACGGCGCTGACGTCGAGGTTGCTCCACACCTGACAAGCGGCCACAAGGCCCTGTTGTGCGATCCGCAAACCTCAGGCGGCCTGTTGGTCGCGTGTGCCCAGGACGTGCTCGTCGAAGTGATGGCAACGTTTGAACGGTATGGATGCGCACATGCGGGGCTAATCGGCGGCATGGTCGCTGGCAAACCTCGCGTGGCCGTTGATCTTTCCTGATGGGCGCGGCCGCATTGATCGCGGGACTAAGGCAGGACGGTTCTGGTGCATCTTGTCCGATGGTTGCGCGAGTTCACACGCGAACACGGCGAGCGCAGCGCGATTTTGGCATCGATTGATCAATGGCTTCAATCCGGCGTGGCGGGTTTCGCTGCAACCGCCTATATATAAGGAGCACCACTTATGACAATTAGACGACCGAGAACTTGAGCCTTGCCCTCTTCACAAATGCGCGACAGTCGGGGCAGGCGTCTTGAAAAAGCTGCGGTGGAGCGCAGGACTGTTGTCCGCGGAAGGCCAGCAGAGTCGCCTAAGTCTGCCCTTGGCAACCCGCTTGTTGGCATCCCAGCTGTAGTCGGCGCTCAGAACCGGTGCGGCTACGCACCCCAGCGGCGCGATGCGCCGCACAAGCGCATCATTGACGGCTCCGCGTTCGTGGAGTGCGGCCGCAAGGAGTATGCAGATGAAGTATAGGAAACTGGGGAATACCGGACTCATCGTGAGCGAAGTGGCGCTTGGCACGATGCAGTTCGGCGGCAAGATGAACATGGGCAATCTCGGTCAGGAGGACACAACGCGAATGGTGAAGCTAGCCCTGGACAGGGGCATCAACTTCATTGATACCGCGGACGTGTACAGCCTTGGGGAGAGCGAAACTCTGGTGGGTAATGCCTTGAAGGGCGTGCGGGCGGAGATCGTCCTCGCCACCAAAGTCCGGCTCCCCATGAGCGAAAATCTCAATCGAAGCGGCGCGACCCGAGTGAACATCATGCGCGAGGTGGAGGGCAGTCTCCAACGCCTGCAGACCGATTACATCGATCTTTACCAAGTGCATGGATGGGACAGCAACACGCCGCTCGAGGAGACGCTGCGCACGCTCGACGATGTTGTGCGCCAGGGGAAGGTCCGCTATATCGGGCTCTCCAACTTCCTGTCATGGCAGGCGGCCACCGCAGTTATGCTGCAGGAGCGCCTGGGGTTGGAAAAATATGTGACCGCGCAGATGCATTACAGCCTCGTCGGCCGAGGTCTCGAATACGAGTTCCAGTCGTTCGCCGAGTACTACAACATCGGTATTCTGGTTTGGAGCCCGCTTGCCGGCGGCTTCCTCGCCGGCAAGTACGGCCGCGACAACCCTGCTCCCGCCGGCACACGATTCGCGGAGGCGGGTGCGTTCGTGCCCTTCGACAAGGAGATGGGCTACCGCGTCGTGGACACGCTGAAGGAAGTGGCCGCTCGGCATGAGGCAAGCCCGGCCCGTGCGGCGCTGTCATGGGTATTGGGACGGCCGGCCGTCAGCAGTGTGATCGTCGCTGCGCGCAAGGCTGAGCAGCTGGAAGATAACATCCGTGCCGTGGACCTTCGGCTTACGGACGAAGAAGTCCGCCTGCTGGACGCAGCGTCCGATCCGGGCGTTCCGTATCCGAAGTGGATGGTCCTTCAGCTCGACACCGCCGAAGACCCGCGTTCGAAGGCGCTGTATCCGGAGCGCTACGTAGATGGCGGTCCCTGGAAGGATCTCCGCCGGACGCGGTGGTCCGGCTGAGAGCCCCTTACCGCCCGATGAAAATCTCGAAACGGGACGGGAGCCGCTTGAAAAAAAGCTGGATGAAATTCGCTCAGCGCTCGCCAAAGGCCAAATAGACATGACTGCGATCACATCAGAAAAAAGCAAACTCGGATTTGTAGGAGTCGGCTACATGGGCCGGCCGATTGCGCAGAGGTTGCTTGAATCCGGCTTCAAGGTGGTCGCTTATGACCGGCACCGCAGCAAAGCGGAGGAGCTAATTCAATATGGCGGTACAGTCGCGGCAAGCGTTGTAGAACTCTCCTCCAGTTGCGACGTCGTATTGTCGTGCCTTGCGAGCGATGAAGCTGTGCTGCATGTTTATGGAGGAGCAGATGGTGCGTTCGCCAATGCGCGCCGCGGCGCCCTGGTTATCGACCTGAGCACAGTGAATCCGAAGACCTCGCAGGAACTCTCGAGACTGGGTTCCGAGCGTGGAGTTGATGTCCTCGACGCGACCATATCGGGGAGTACACCGGCCGCCGAGCAGGGGGCGCTGACCCTGTTCGGGGGCGGAGATCAGGGATGCTTCGCCGCCGCCGAGTCGATCTTTAGAGTGATCGCCAGAAAGTATTTTTATCTGGGGCCGAGCGGGAGCAACCATGAAGCTGGTCGTGAACACCCTGTTGGGAATCGGGATGCAGGCAATTGCCGAGGCCGTTGCGCTCGGTGAGAAGGCCGAAAACCGCCGCGGCATTCTCCAGCAACTGGCTCTTCCAGCTCGTCACCTGGTTCGGATGCACCTAGTGATGCGCCGCAATCTCCGCTACGGCCGTCTCGCCGCGGATCGCTTCCAGCGCCACCTGCGCTTTGAACTTCGACGAATGATTACGTCTTGGCTTCCTCATCGACCTCAATCCTCCGGTTATGCCCAGCCTGAAGTCCACTTATACCCGTGTCCGAAAAAAAATCAGCCCACCTCTGCTTTCCGCGTCCGAGAACCTTGGACGACGGAAAGCATGATTCCGAAGCCTTACTTGGAATTACGGCGCGATCCGTTTCGCCGACGCTGTTCCTTTTAGTATTACCGGCGGACCCGAGAGAAAATAGAGTACCTGTGTATTGGTTCCGGTATACGAGTTCCCGTCCGACGCCACTTCATCCGTCTCGTTTTCGTCGAAATATCCCGCGAGGATTCCGTTGTTGTAGAGCCAGCCGTAATGGTTGCGGGAAACATGCGATTGATCGACCGACCTCCACGAACCCAAGCAGATGTTACCGCCCAGCACGGGGAAATTGATGTTCTCCCATTCCGTGCCATCACTGTGCCATTGAATGAAGGCCACCCCAGTTGTAGTCCCTTCGGTCGCGTAGGTCACGACCCAGGTTCCCACTATCCCCTGGTTGGCATTCTCCGCTTTGATGCTGGCAGCTTCCGCGTCGAGATGGCTCACCATCGGCCTTTGCTGCAGATCGACGAGGGGCATATGTTCAAATGTGCTCGCCTGGGCCCCGGCTCTTGGATCCGCGCAGCTTGCATGTGCATCGAGGCCGAGGAATAACACTGCGACCAGCGCCGTTCCAACGAATGTTTTCTTCACGAAACTACTCCTTAAAGTTTAACTCGTTCCACCGCAACAGACGCGGCTGATAGTCCGCAGTGCCATCATCTCCCGGCTATGCGACCAATCGCCCAAAGATTCCGACGAAGCACGCCGTTTGGGGAGTGAAGCGCCAAAAACTCGGAGTGAGTCTGTATATGGGCAGGCGTTCGCTACGAGGCCGTGTTGGCGAGCGAACTCGTGATTCGCGTGTGACTTCCTCAGCCGCGGCCTACCAGTAGCGTAACGATGCTCAACAGACGCACAGCACGAAATGCAATGAACGCGCTTTAGGCGAATTGAGCAGCCCTCGCTACGCGCCTGCGGCGCACAACAGCAACGTGATTTTGTGCATCTAGAGGACTAGGATCGGGACATGCCTGAAAATTCGGCATTCATGGATGCACCTCCTCGCAAGCGAAGCGAGTTCTGGAGCGCACGGTGTGGTGGCCTACTGGACGGTACCGGCTTTGCCCTGGCGATGATGTCCCTGTGGCTAATGGTTTATGTAACGGAAGTTTTTCTCTCGATGTTACCGGAGGGCGGAGCTGGGGTAGCCCTGCGCCAAGCGGGCGTCTTTGCGGGTTCGGTGCTCGCCGACACACTGCCGATGGTGCCGTTGTTCGTGATGATTGCCAATCGAACGCCTTTTGCGAGTGTGCGACGATACATGTGGTTGCTCGCCGCGATGATGATGATGTGGATCTATTGGGCGAGCCTTGATTGGATAACCGGGGAGACTTCGCGGTTTGTCTTGTTCCGCGCAAGTAATCTTCCGTGCCTTTTCCAGGCCGTGCTCGTGTTTGCGGCCGTCGCATTTCGCAACTCCGCCCGCAGCGTGACCAGTGTCCTTATACAGCGTCAGATCGATAGCGCCGCGCTCGAGGCAGAAGTCAAGCACGCACGCTTGCAGCTGCTACGCGCGCAGATCGAACCGCACTTTTTGTTTAACACGCTCGCCACGGTTCGAACGCTCGTCCGCCTCGACCGCATCGCAGCCGTCGATATGATCGACAACTTGATGCGATACCTGTCTGAGGCACTGCCGCAGTTGCGTCAGGATGAGTCCTCGCTATACGAGGAATTGCAACTCGTCAAGGCGTATCTGCGCATCCACCAGATTCGCATGGGCACGCGCTTATCGTACGAGTTGTTGGTACCGGAGAAGCTTCGCACCGAGCGTATCCCGACCATGTTACTGCTGACACTAGTGGAGAACGCGCTCAAACACGGTATCAATCCGGCAGTCGAGGGCGGTGCAATCTGTGTCAGCGCGACCTGCGAGAACGCCGCGCTGGTGCTTAAAGTAACCGACTCCGGACAAGGCCTGACGGTGACTCAGGGCCATGGTATGGGCCTAGCCAATATTCGCCGGCGGCTGTCGATGCTTTATGGCGATGGTGCAGTGCTGTCGTTAGGCCGTATCGCGTCGCGCGGGATGGTAGCGACCGTCTCCATTCCGATGGCTAACGCATCATGAGTTTCATGCGTCTAGCCTTGTCGGGCCTGACATGGCGCAAAGTATTAATCATGCTGACCGTGGGGTTTTCTTTCAATCTGATTGGGCTCATGGAGGGCGGACGTCCAATGGGAATTGCGACGGCGCTCGTCGTCGCACTCTGTGCAGTCGGCAATCTGCTCGTTGCGCTGGGTGCGGACGAGCTGGTGAAGCGCGGCGTGCGGCTGCGGCGCGTGTATCCGTTCGCTCTTATGAGCGTGCTTCTGATCAACTGCGCTGTTGCCGTGATCGGCCGATGGCATATTGGGAACTTCTCGCCTACGAGGCGATGGCTAGGACTATTAGGTTTCGGAATCGACTATAGCTTATGGGGAATTTTCGCGGTGTTCGTCTACGTTAACAGTCGCATTGCGGAACGGATGGCCCAAGGGCTGCGGGTGGCCGAGCTTCGACGCGTGCGCCTCGAGGCTGAGCTCGTCGAATCTCGCCTAGCCTCAGCACAGGCGCAGGTGGATCCGCAGATGCTGTTCAGTGCGCTGGCGCAAATCCGCAACAAGCTCAGTGCCGCTGCACCGGATGCCGAAGAGCAGCTCGACGCGCTCATTCAACGGTTGCGCCGCGCGCTGGCCCGAGCGGTCGTCACCACTGAATCGGAGGCGGCGAAACTGTGAGCTTGCCCACGGCGATTATCGCTGAGGACGAGCCGCTGCAGCGCTCCGAGATTCGCGACGCATTGAGCGAACACTGGCCGGAGCTCCAGATTAAGGCGGAAGTCGGCGACGGCATTCAAGCCATTCAGGCGATGGATCGCTATGCACCGAACGTGGCTTTTCTGGACATCCAAATGCCGGGGCTCAGCGGGCTCGAGGTGGCGCGGCATGCCAGCGGCAAGACGCACGTCGTCTTCGTTACCGCCTTCGACCAATATGCTCTCGCGGCCTTTGAGCAAGGTGCAATTGACTACATCTTGAAGCCTGTTGAGGCTGCGCGAATGGCAGTGATGGTTGCGCGCTTGCGGGAGCGTCTGCGCGAACAACCTGCGCACCTAGGCAACCTCATCGAGTTACTCAGGAGCGCCGGCAACGATGGGCCGCGCTATCTTAAATGGCTCACGGTACCGAAAGGGTCCGAGCTGCATGTCGTGGCCGTCGCAGAAATTTACTATCTTCGCGCGGACAACAAATACACTGTGGTCGCCACGCGCGGCGCCACGTTCCTACTCAACTCCACGCTAAAGGAGATGCAAGATAGGCTCGATCCAGCGATCTTCTGGAGGATTCACCGAAGCATCATCGTCAACGTCAGCGCCATCGATACAATATTCCGCTCGTTTCGCGGTGCGCTGGAAATAAAGTTGAGAGACCGCAGCGAGCTACTGCCTGTGAGTGCGGCGCACGCACATTTGTTTAAGCAAGCGTAAGACACATGTCAGAGTCGAAACTCCTTACTTTGGTATATGAGCCCCTGATGGGAGGGGTGACTCCGCTTTTTTTGGACAGATTTCTCTGCGGGATAAGTGAATCTGCCTCGTGGCGCATTGATATTCAGAGGAAGTGTTTCCTACGCACGCTCACAACCTAGGTGGGTGGTTGACAAGTTCGTCATAGTGCGGATCGTGCTCGACCAATAGAAGCTCGGGGTCCGTCTCGCCAAAATACTCCTGACGTCCGCTGAACGGCACGCGCAACAGACGCTTGACTTCGGCATACCCCTCGCCACTGCGTCCCGCACGGACCAGGATGATGCTGCGTATAAATGAAACATGCGGCCCATTAGTTGCGTCGCGCTCTTCCGGAGAGAGAGTGCGCGCCGTATCAACAGAGGCCAGCGCCGCCGCATGCTCGCCCAGCATCGACTGCGCCAGAGCCAAATGCACATATTCGTCCGTATGTGTGGGTGCGCTCTCTATAATCTTTCGTGCCTCGCGCTCGGCGCTGCGGAAACTCTGTTCCGCGCGGCTAGCGTCACCAGCCGCCCAGTATAAAAAGCCGATGAGTATTGCGCGCTCGGATGGATCATCTGCGGGCACCCCGTCCCAGACTTTTATTTCGTCAAGGTAACGCCGTTCGCCTCGTGCAATCCCTGCCTCGATGTAATGCTGGTCAACCGGGTCGAGCAAGCTGCGGTGTGTGCGCAACAGTGCACGTAGCGGCTCCACGCTGTTCTGCAGGTAGCTGTCGATACGCGCGCGTGAGATATACCGGTCAGGGTCGTTAGGAAAACGCTTTGCGAGAAGCTTGGTCCACTCAACGACTTCCGGGAATCGCCGCAGCCCAAGTAAAGTGCTGGCCTGCCCTCCCTCGTAAGCAGTATTCAACGGGTCAAGATCCCAGGCGCGCTGAAAATGTTCGAGAGCTTCCGTCATGCGCCCACGTCGGCGCAGTGCGAAGGCGATAACTGCGTGAGCCTTTGACGAGTTAGGGCGCATCCGCAGAACCCCGTTGAGGTCAATGATGGTCTGGTCGACATCTTGAGTGACGTACATTGAGTACAGCCCGCGTGCCAGCTGGACTTCAGGCAACTGCGGATCTGCCGCCAGCGCCCGCTCAAACGCCTGTTTTGCTCTGGCGCCATCCTCGGAACGCTGAGAGATTTGAAACGCGAAGGAATCCACCTGCGAGAGCAACGCGAGCGCGTCGGAGTAGCGTGGATCCAGTTGCACAGCCTCTTCAAGCAAGTGCCTTGATTCCACCAAGCCCGTGTTATCAGTGGGTGTCTCCTTGCGGAACGCTGCGACCGCGCGCAGGTAGCGGTCGTACGCATCGCCACTATTGGTCGCGACACGCTCGAGGTCGCCGCGCTCATACTGGGTCAATGTCGCGGCGAGCGCGTCGGCAACCTGTCGTGCGACGGTGCTCTGTAGGTCAAGTATATGCGCCAAGTCGCGATCGTAGTTCGTGGCCAGTATGTGGCGATCGTCGCGCACGTCTATCAACTGTACAGTGAGCCGCAACGTGTTCCCATCGCGCCGGATCGAGCCCTCAAGGATGGACCCTACGTTTAGGCGCTGGCCGATTTCTCGGATGTTGCGGGCCTTGCCGCGGAACTCCATCACCGAGGTGCGCGAGATCACATTGAGTTCGCGCACGCGCGCCAACGCGTTCAAAATTTCTTCCTGCAAACCGTCGGCGAGGTAGGCGTCCTCGGTGTGACCGCTTAGGTTGTCAAACGGCATCACCGCAATCGATTTTGGACTGAGCGTCTGCGCTGTATCTTTTTGTCGCCCGATCCACACGCTGACTGCTACGGCACCTATAACAAACAGTACCAATAGAGTTGTCCCTGCCAGAAGCCCATGGCGCTTGCGCGATGCAGCCGGGGCGACCCGCGCGCGCGCATCGACTGGCGCCTTCGCCGTAGCGCCGGCGAGCAAGCGCATTACGTGCTCGACAAACGCGGGCGGCGTCGCGCCGCCCGCGAGATGTGACCACTGCCTTTCCCGAAACCGATCCGGTACGCGCGCCGCCGTTTCCGGCGTATCGTCAATCAGTACGGGAAGCAGATACGACTGATCGTCCGCCATTTGGTGTAAGCGTTCGACTGCGAGCCTCCATTCCAGGCGAAAGTACCCTTCGCTGCGCGCGTTGGTGCTTGCCGAGATGATCGGCACGAACAACGCGCACTCCTTGATCTGCTTGCGGATCGACGCATCCCAGGCGTCACCACCGCGTAGTTCGTTCTGGTCAAACCATACTTCGATACCCGCAGCGCGCAACGACTCGCAGATGCGTCGCGCAGCATCTGCGTCCTGCGAGGCGTAGCTCAGGAAAACGGCCTTGGGTGATTCGCTCACTGGAGAACTGGCGGGATCGCAGCTTCGGAACCGCTCAACCTGTCCCCAGCCAGAGGTACCTTCAGTGCTGCCTTGATTGCTGCCCGCAATCCACATCGGCGTCCCGGCAAAGCGGCCTTCTGCGGCTGCGATTTCGCACTCGTATTACGTTCCTCAGGCACAGGATTTACAGATGAGATGTCCGCAGGCCGGGCAGAGTCCCTCGCAAGGGTCGTCGGGCGCCGAAATCCGGCGCCACAACCTTCCCGACGCCATCGCCGGTTTAGCGTGAGCATTCACTGGGGACTTAGCGTAGTTTCAGTATGATACTGCCGGTTGCGAAAGCGTGAAGAGCATTGGGGGCACCATTCGTTCGCGATGTTGTGGTATCAACATGCACGGCGGACGAGGCAAATAAGTATATAAATTAACTGGTTGCAGATTTGCTGCTCTGCAACCAAACCAACATGCCATTTTGACAAACAATGCACGCCGACTCCAATCGGGGCGGGCTTTCAATGCGTCGTGACACTTGGCGGGGTCGCCCAGCCCGGAAGTTCTCACTTGCCGCGCTCAGCGTCGGCGCTTTAGTCGCGTACTTTGGAGTCGCGAGCGCGCAGACCCCACCGCCGATTAGCGAAGACGCGGTCGTCGAAGTAGTGGTGACCGGTTCCCGTATTCCGATACCGAACGACGTTGCCATCAGCCCCGTCACCGAAATCAGCTCAGCCCTCATCGAGAGAGCCGGCGTAACTCGGATCGAAGACCTCCTCAACTCCCTGCCGCAAGTATTTGCCGACCAGGGTTCCACGGTTTCGAACGGCGCGGACGGCACGGCAGCCGTCAACCTGCGCGGTTTCGGCTCAGGGCGCACGCTTGTACTCGTCAACGGGCGCCGGCTCGGGCCTGGTGATCCCGAAGGTGGTGGTCAATCGGATCTCAACGAGATCCCAGCTGAGCTGATCAACAGCATAGAAATACTTACGGGCGGCGCTTCTTCTGTGTATGGAGCGGACGCGGTGGCCGGCGTAGTGAACTTCAAATTGATTGATCACTTCGAAGGATTCAAGGTCACGGCGAATTACGGCTTTTACAGTCACACCAACGACAACCCTCAAGGCGTGAATGATGCAATTGTCGGCGCGAATGACGCCCTAGCGCCGAGGCATGTCGACACTGGCTTCACAAAGGACTTGAGTCTCCTCGCGGGCCTCGACACACCCGACGGCAAAGGCAATGGCATGTTCTACGCGACCTACCGCAACGTTGCCGCGGTGTTGCAGTCTCAGTATTCCTACAGCGCGTGCGCATTGGCCTCCGGTTACCTTACTGGCAAGCATGCGAACGGTGGCAGCTTCCAGTGTTTTGGCTCCGAAACGTCTTATCCCGGCCTCTTCCAGACGATCGATCCGGACAGCGGTAATACCGGCCCGGAGCAAACCATCGGGCCTCATGGAAATCTGATCCCGTTCACCCCTGCGGATACTTATAACTTTCGGCCCCACGAACTATTTTCAGCGTCCCGACGAGCGCTATACCGGGGGGGCGCTTCTTCATTACACGTTTAATGAACACGCCACCGCGTATTCAGAAATCCAGTACATGAGGGATCGCACTATCGCGCAAATTGCGGCGTCGGGC
Source organism: uncultured Gammaproteobacteria bacterium (assembly GCA_963695315.1). GTDB lineage: Bacteria > Pseudomonadota > Gammaproteobacteria > Steroidobacterales > Steroidobacteraceae > PALSA-1196. The sequence continues at coordinate 4,019,514 of OY968773.1, read as the reverse complement.
GCCTTCTATGGTAACAGTATCGACACGGTCAACTGCAACGACCCCGAACTATCAGCCAGCATGATAAGCAACTGGTGTGGCGGCAGCACGGCAGGCAATGCGACTCTTCTCATCGGGCGCCGCAACATTGAGGGTGGTCCGCGTATTGACGATATAGAACACACGTCGTGGCGAGTAGTAATCGGGACACGAGGCGCAATCGACGACGCCTGGCAGTACGACGCGAGCGGCCAATACAGCAATGTCCACCGCGTCGGAGGCAACTTACAATGACGTGTCAATACAGAAAGTTATCAATGCGCTGAGCGTCGTCGGCTACAATTCGGCCACCGGCATTGTCGGAGGCGCGGGTTCCGTTCCTACCTGCACGTCAGCGCTGCCGGGATCGTTCAGTGGCGTGTACCCGAATGCCGGCAGCGACGCCAGTTGCGTGCCCTGGAATATCTTTCAACCCGGCGGCGTTAACGCCAAAGCCCTCAACTATATAGCAGCTTCACTTTCCGATCGCGGCGAGGTGACCCAGCAAATCCTCACTACAAATTTCACCGGCGATCTCGGTAAGTACGGCGCGCGAATACCAACGGCCAGCGAAGGTGCAAAGGTCAACTTGGGCGCGGAATGGCGCGAGGTGAAATCCTCATTCAACCCTAATCTCGAGTTCCAGTCGGGCGACGCGGAGGGAGGAAATGGGCCGGTGCTGCCCGTGTCGGGCGCGATCATTGCCCGCGAGGTCTTCGCGGAATCACATGTACCGATCCTGTCGGACCAGCTGTTGGCCAAGTCGCTCAACTTCGACACCGGGTACCGATTCTCCAGCTATGGAGCCGGATTTAACACCAACACATACAAGTTTGGCCTCGAGTGGACTCCTGTGCGTGATTTCAGGCTGCGCGGTAGCTGGTCGCGTGCGGTACGTGCGCCGAACGTTGCAGAGCGTTTTGGGTCACAGTCGGTCACTGCTGACGGCGCAACCGATCCTTGTGCGGGAATCACGCCGGCGTTTTCGCAAGCACAATGCGCTCGCACGGGTGTGACTGCCGCGCAGTACGGCAATATCGCGCCGAGTGCGACCGAATTGTACAACGGTCTCGTCGGCGGCAATCCGCAGTTGCAATCGGAAACCGCAACCACTATGTCGTTCGGAGTCGGCTGGAGTCCTCCGTCTCTAAAGGGATTCCGCGTACAAACGGACTACTACGAGATTCGTATCGAGGGCGTCATCCAGCAGATCGGCGCCGACACTATCTTGCAGCAGTGCCTTGCAAACGATCTCTTCTGTGCCCTCGTCCACCGCGATGCCTTCGGATCGCTCTGGTTGACGCCACAAGGTTATACCGTCGATATACTCACCAACGAAGGCGAGCTTGAACAAAGAGGAATAGATGCCGACTTAGGTTACGACTTCGCAGCTGGAAAATACGGGGATGTCGTGTTGAACTCGGTGGGCACTTATATGATTAGCGATGTCACCGAGCCGATCCAAGGGATCGCGACGACCAGCTACGATTGCGCGGGGTACTACGGCTCGTTTTGCGGACCGCCCAGACCTAAGTGGCGTCAAACGTCTCGCCTTACCTGGGAAATCCCATGGCGAAGACTCGAAGTGGCGTTGGCTTGGCGTTACTTCGGGCCGGTGAGGCTTGACTCGACAAGCTCGAACCCCAATCTCGCGCTATCAGCTCTCATCAACGGCGGTATCTCGAACACAGACGCGCGGCTCAGCTCACGAAGCTACATCGATCTAACCGCAGCCTTGGAGCTGACCAAGGTCGTATCCTTGAGGGCTGGAATCAACAATATCTTCGACAAGGATCCACCCGTAGTCGGGAGCGATAATGCCTCCGCCAATGGGAATACCTTTCCGCAGATTTATGACTCGCTGGGACGGTATATTTTCGCGACTGTAATCGCGCGCTTCTAGCATTGCGCCGGTAGCGAGCAACCGGACACATCGCAGCCCAATGCGCCGGCCACATCCTCCCCATTTACGACGCCTGGTTGCTGCCAAGAACTTCGTCAGCCTCTGTGATGATGAATAGACTGTACCGCCTCGACGAATCGAATGCGGGGGAGAGACACTTCGCCATTGCACTCTCTCCTAAGCGCACATTAACCACTTCGCCTGCCGGCCCCTCCGCAAGCTGCTCATGACTATCGGAACTGGAATCTTTCTTGCTTCGCTTGTGTTGGGATCCATTGCGCTCTTTGGTATTACCAGAGACTGCTGGAGTTGGGCCAAGATCATTGGGCGTCTCGCTCTCGGCGTCAAATTATATGAGATACACTAGTCGACGGACGACGGAGATATCGTGTTTCGAATATTCCGCACGGCAGCGGCTTGCTGCATAAATAGCCCTGCATCTCGTCGCAGTTAAGCAACCGAAGCATGTTTGCTTGCTCCTCGGTCTCAACGCCCTCTGCCACGACCTTGAGCTCAAGCGCATGTGCCAGACCTATGATTGTGGACACGAGCGCGCGTCCAGCAGTGCCTGCCGTCATATCGTTGACGAACGAACGGTCGATCTTCAGCGTGTCCGCTGGCAGCTTGGACAAGTAGCTCAGCGATGAGAAGCCAGTACCAAAGTCATCGATCGCTACGCTCACACCCATGCTTCTGATCGCCCGCAGGCTCGCGATACTGTGCCCGATGTCTTCCATAATCACGCCTTCGGTAATTTCAAGCTCGAGTCCCGCTGCCGCATAGTCGTTAATGCTGACAGCCTGCTTCAACTCGGCAATGAAACCGCGATTGCGCAACTGCAGCGGTGACACGTTTACCGCGATGCGCATGACCTCCAGGCCTGCCGCGCGCCAGCGGAGGTAGTCATCGATCGCCCTTTGCAATACCCAGCGCCCGACGGCATAAATCAAGCCTGTTTCTTCCAGAAGCGGAATGAATTTTGTCGGCGGCACAAGGCCCGTGCGCGGATCATTCCATCGCAGGAGGGCCTCGGCGCCGGTGAGCTCGCCACTAAGAAGGTTTACCTTGGGCTGGTAATGGAGAACAAATTCTCCTTTATCGAGCGCCTCGCGCAGGTGAAATTCCAGCGTGAACCTGCCCACGACCGTGTCGGTCATTCTCTGCGCGTAAAAGAGGTAGCGCTCGCCGCTCATCTTGGCCTTTTTGAGGGCGGCTTCTGCGTTCTTGAGCAACGCATCGGCGTCGGCACCGTCATCAGGGAACATCGCTACTCCAATCTTAGCGCCGACATGAAAAGCGTCGCCATTGATCTGGAACGGATGCTGCAGCAGCAATTCCAACGTCCTTTCGAGATGGCGCGCGAGCTCCGCTTCGTGCCTGACGGCCGGAAATACTATCGCAAAATGGTCCGAATCTACGCGCGCTAACAGGCTGGCGTCTCCAAAGTTCTCGATCAACCACTTTGCGACTCGCTGCAGGAGGACATCTCCGGTCGGGCGGCCAAGACTGTGGTTGATATTTTTGAATCGTTCCAGATCGATCAGCGTCACTGCAAGCTTTCCGCTGGCTGCGGGGGTGCTGCGTATGTACTGCGCGACCCTTTCGAGGAACAGACTACGGTTGGCAAGTCCCGTGAGCTCGTCGTAGTAGGCCAAGTAATTGAGCCGTTCCTGTTTCTCAATGTGATCAACGGCGAATGAGATGTTGTCAGCTAACTCCACGAGTAGGCGCACTTCCTCTTGGTCAAAGGCATTGGCCTCCCCCGCAAACAACGCGATAACAACCTCTGTCCGCCCCGCCACCGTGAGCGGAAAGCATCCTACTGATCTGTGCCCCCGTTTTAGCAATTCCTCCCGCAGCTCACTCACGGACGAGTCGGTCGCAATGTCGTTGCAAATCACGGGTTGCAAATGCCGCAGCGCGCGGCACGCCGGCCGTTCGCTGTCAGGCGTCCCTTCGCGCGCCGTGAGCTTGATTTTGTCGATGTATCCTTCTTCGCCGCCGTGCCAAGCGAGAACCTTGCCGTCGAGCGTTTGCGAATCGATACCGCCTATCCACGCCATCCGAAACGCACCCGCTTCGACCGCGATCCGGCATGTTTCCCGGAACAGTTCGGTTCGATCGCGCACACGGACTATGAGCGCATTGATCTGGCTAAGCACTGCATATACGCGAGTCAGGCGCTTGACTCCCATTTCCGCGCGCTTTTGCACGGTCACGTCCTCGCCGATACTTGCGACCCCCATCACTGCGCCGGAGCTCGAGCGCAACACGGAATTATTCCAGCGGATTAGCCGCCGCTCTCCTGAGCGTGTGAGGATGTCGTTCTCGTGATGCCAAGCCGCGGGAGAGTTTTCGAGCATCGCTGCATAGACGCCGCGAAGCTCCTCGTGGATATCCAGCGGCAGGAACAGCTCCAAGAAGGATCGTCCCAGCACCTCCTCGCGACGCCAACCCGTCAAGTTGAGTAGATAGTCGTTGCAGTATTCGATGTTTGCCTGACGATCGAGCATCATCGATATCAGTGCGACGTTGCTCAGCATCTCGCTGAACCGGCGCTCGCTCTCGCGCAATTCGTCGGAGGCCCCCTGTTTATGCTCTAAGTCGCGCACTGACATGTTTAGTTGAGGGCAGCGCGCGCGCGTTGGATGCAGTGCACTACGGATTCCTGCACTGCAGCAGCCGGCGGCCACGCGGCGATGCTGCATTTCTCGCGCTTGCAGCAGTTTCAGCTTCCACTTCCAGGCTTCGGCCGTCTACACGATAGGTGATACGAATCACTGAAGCGGCGTGTTCAGGCCTTTTGCTGGTATCAGGCGATCAGTTTCCCTCTTGACGACCGCGTAACACTCGCAGCACAGGTGTTCCAGCTTGTCGCGATCGAGAACCGTGATCCGTCCACGCCGATAGCGGATGACACCAAGGTTTTGCAGCTTGTTCGCGGCCTCATTGACGCCTTCGCGGCGAACGCCAAGCATGTCTGCGATGAGCGCCTGGGTCATGGTCAACTGGTTCGCCTCCAGTCGATCCAGCGACAGCAGCAGCCATCGGCATAGCTGTTGGTCTACCGAATGATGGCGGTTACAAACAGCGGTTTGTGCCATCTGGGTCATCAGCGCTTGGGTATATCGCAGCAGCAGGAATCGCATATGTCCATTTCGATGGAACTCCTCTGTCAGCCTTTTACCGACCAATCGGTAGGCGTGGCCAGCACTTTGCACGACTGCCCGGCTCGGCGTGGTTTCACCGCCCATAAAAAACGCGACGCCAATCAGCCCGTCGTTACCGACCACTGCAATCTCCGCAGTGGCTCCATCTTTCAAAACGTGGAGCAGCGAAATGATGCAATCTGCGGGAAAATAAACATGTCTAAACGCAGCGCCTGGCGCGTACAGAACCTCACCGAGCCGCAGCGGGACTCGTTGTAGGTGCGGGTAGATTCTTGCGCGTTCAGCGGGTGTCAGTGCAGCCAATATTTGATTCTGTGTTGGATCGTAAGACCCAAGTATGATGTATGCCTCACTCGTGGAAAGGGCAACCACTCGCATCAACCGCCGACTTTGTGCATTGCAGCGCGCATAAGCGCTTAAGAGCACTGATTCACGCGAGGTTTTCCAGCGAGTCGCATCTAGTCCCATCCTGCACCACCAAGCACAACGGAGCACAACCAAACACGCACGGAACCCTGCGCGTCGCGGTTACTGATGTCTCGATGGCGTCGTTCGTGTGTCCATCGCGAAGTTTTCTTCTACCCGCGCAGCCAAGGCGCTCGAGCCGTAAGACCGCGGTTTTCCTGCAGGACGCGGCCTGATTAACGCTGCAGAGCATTTCTCGCGGCTTGGTTCTTGTCTATTCCTAGCTCTCAACGCCCGATTCGCCATCGCCATAAGATGGCAGGTAAATCACGAGTATTTCGATAGGCTGATTGCCGGTAACGAGGATTTCGTGATCGCCGTCGGCCTCCAAGAAGCAAATATCTCCTGCTGAAAGCGTTACGGCCATGCCCGCGACGGTGATCTGCGCCGCCCCCCTTTGGATGTAACAGAACTGGTCCAGCGTCGGATGCGGATGCGGAATCGTTGCTTTGCCGGGCTGCAGGGTCCCACGCAACACCTTTAGGAGTGCGCCAAGAGTCTCCAAGCTGATCAGCCGCCAGCTGACATGCCCCGTATGATTGACTGAGGAATAGACTTCGACATCCACATGGTGCACGACGAATTGGCTACGATCAGGCGCGTTGCGCGAGTGACAATCCATGCTGTACTCCTTTGAGTCGCAGTACCGCGCTGAAGCGCCTTGAGGACCACCAGATCGCGCACAGTGCAGATTCGCCACGCCTCGACTTTGATCGAACGAACGACTGCCATCGCGACATTGCTCGTCCTATCGTTGCGAGTCGTCGGCCTACCGAAATAGCCGGAGCGATGAGATGGGGAGCTTGAGTTCGGGCTCGTTTCGCTTGCTGGTCCGTGGGAATAAGCAATTCGCCGATCGCGTGCCCCAGCACCTGGGCGCGCCGTAGCAGAAGATCGCTGTGAAATCCTTCGCCGGCCGACGTTTCATGCCCACTGCTGCGCGGGACAATCAACAGCGACTCTATCGCGCACCGCAGTCAAATCTGCCGGGGCAACATGCACACCGGTGAAGGAACCTACTGGTGCATTGAGAGTGCGCTCCCGAACGAACCGGTGTCGCAGGCCCGCGAATCATCCACTGCTTCGAGTACATGGGTCGCAATGGTAGGGATCGGGCAATGAATGCGATACCGGACAAACCCGCCCTGGGGTATCGGGTTTCTACGATCCCCTTGCGGCTATTCGAGTGTGGTAATGCCGTGCCGGATCGCGAATTTGACCAGCGACGGCAGATCGCTGAGACCCAGCTTCTGCATGAGCCTTAGGCGGTACGTCTCCACTGAACGGGGAGAAAGGCCCAGCGCAGCGGCGCTCTCGATATTACTCTTGCCTTCGACGACCAGCCGCAGCACATCGCGCTCGCGCGCTGTGAGGTTTGCAGCGGTGGCGACTCGGCCATGTATACAGCCCTCAATGACCAATTCAGTGATCCCGGCCCCGAGGTAACGTCTTCCGGCGGCCACCGCACGGACCGCCTTGACGACTTCTTCGCCGGCAGACTCCTTGAGAAGATAACCGCGCGCCCCCGCGCGTAGCGCTTCCTGGACCAATTCCGTCGAGGAGTGCATCGAGAGGATCACGACCGCAGTCTTGGGCAATCTGGCCATGATCGCTCGCGTCGCCTCGATTCCACTGAGGCCGGGCATCGCGATGTCAAGGAGCGCGACGTCGGGCCTGACTTCAGTCGCCTTCTCCGAGCGCCTCGCGCCCGTTGTCCGCCACGGCGACGACCCGAATATCGCCAGTTGCCTCCAGCAGACGGCGTACACCGTCACGCAGCACGCCATGATCGTCGGCCAACAGGACAGTTATGCCCATTTGTGCTTAGAAATCGCGAACTCGATGGAGGTTCCCGCGCCGGGTGCCGAGCGGATATGCAGTTCTCCGCCGACGGCTGCGGCGCGTTCCTGCATGATTGCAAGCCCCCAGCGGGCAGCCTCACCGCGCGGGCGAGCCTGCACATCGAACCCGCTTCCGTCGTCGGCGATGCTCAGCCTGACCTGCTCATTGCGCAGTTCAAGTTTCACCCGAACCACACGGGCGGAGGCGTGCTTCGCGACGTTCGTGAGCGCTTCGAGGTAGATCCGCAGAACCGCGTCTTCGACGGCCGCCCGAGGCCTGGGAAGTGACTCGTCGGCGTCGACCTTCGCGGCTATGCCAGTTCGGGATTCAAAGGCGCTCGCGTGCCAGCGCAAGGCCGCGGGTAGCCCCAGCTCGTCGAGGCCCGGCGGCCGCAATTGCGCCATGACCTTGCGCACAGCCTCCACACTCTGCTTCGCGAGGAGGCTCGCATCCGCGAGACTCTTGGGCAGCTCGGGATCCGTCGCGGCCGGCAAGCGGCTGCGGATAAGGGCCAGCTCGGTGACCAAAGAGGATAGGTTCTGACCGACGATGTCGTGCAGCTCGGTCGCAAGCCCGCGCCTTTCGGCGTCCTGCAACTCAACCAGCCGCCTCGACAGGTCGCGAATTTCCTCGGAAGCGTGCTCAACGGCGCGTCCCAGGTTCTCCACATGCGGTTCTAACCGGCTGGCGCGCAACGTTTCGTAGGCGGAGATGAGCAGAGTGGCCAGTAGGAATGCCACCGATGCGGCGCCCAGGATCACGGCAAGTGCAGTGGGGTCGAATTGCTGCCGGGGATAGACAGTGCTGCGGCTGCCGGGAGCAAATGCGGCGGCTACCATACCCGTGTAGTGCATTCCATATATCGCGCTTCCCTGAATCACTGCGCTGCCCGCCCTCTTCCAGAAGGCCGAGAAAAAATTATCGAACCGGAGCTTAAATGCGCTCCACAGGGCAAGTACCGAGGCGGCCACGGCGATGAGAATCGACACAAGCACGAGCCAGGGGTCATACCGGATTGGCGGGACGATTCTCATGGCCGCCATGCCGGTGTAGTGCATGGTCACGATGGCGACGCCGATGAGTGTACCTCCCCCGAACAATTTGCCTGCGCCCAGGGAACCGCTGCTCACCAGAATAAGCGACGCTGCACAGCCGGCAATCGCCAACGCCAGCGACAGCAGCGTGATCCAGATGTCGTAGGACACCGGGATCGGCAGATGGAACCCGAGCATGCCGATGAAATGCATGCTCCAGATGCCGAGGCCGATGGAAAGCGCCCCGGCAACCAGCCAAAGTGATCGCATCCCGTGCTGCCGAAACCGCTCGAGTCGGCCCGCGAGATCGAGCCCGACGAACGACGCCATCGTGGCCACGATGACCGACAACAAGATCAGCCAATAGCTGTGCGTCCCAGACATGGCCTCTTATACGACAATGCGGCAGCGGCGACGAGCACGGGGCAGGCAGCAGCGCTAAGCCGCTAAAAGTCTGGCCGCCAGCGACGAAACGAACCATCGGATTGCGTATCCGTCTGCACGGCGGCCAAGTTGCTGTTTGTCTAGGGCGCATGGCGCGCGGCACCTCTACGCCGTGCAAGTGCAGCAGTTGATACAGATTCTCCGCTGATCCTTCTACTGCGCTGCTGCGCTGCGGAAATCCCTGCCTGCTCCAAACGTCAGCCTGCCTTTACTTGGGCGAGACCCACTACACGAAGCCAGCGCGATGCCGCGGAACGTGGCGCAGGCTACGAGCGGCTTCTGGCAAAATCCACTGCCAGTGTGTCACCGAGGTCTTGAGACCTTACATTGATTGATTGACGCGCCCGGAGAGATTCGAACTCCCGACCCCCTGGTTCGTAGGCTGCACCGCGTTTGCGCGCAAGTAAGTGATAAGACAAGAGAAAATAGCCTAGCGTTGTCCGATATTTCTCCGAGTTAGGCGGCTGTAATGGGCTGATTGAGCGAGATAGGCATACTTAATATCGGACGCATTCTCGACGTGCTGGATTCCCTTCTCATCGCACGAAGTCAGCCGACGAGGAGGCTTTACTGAAAGCGCCGAACTACAGGCCATTACTCCGCGCGGGTCTCTGCGCGATCTCGCAACGGCTTTTCCGCAAGCCGGTTGGTAGGGGAAAGGACGGAATGCCCAGCGTCATAGCCATCCTCCTGTGAAACCCGCGCGCCGCAGTCCGCTACAGATATAGGAGCAGTTTCGGGTGAGCCGCCAAAACAAACCGCTGCGATAGTTCTCGATCATCAGCACGATCGGTCCTTGATTGAGTCCGTAATGCCAAGGCGACACCCAACCGCAGGCGCCTCCGGCCTTTCCCGGATAGGTCGCGTTGAATGTCGCCTTGAAGCCGTACGAATTGAACTCTTTTAGCTTAAGGCGGTGAATGAAATGGTCGATCGCAGGCAGTACAATTTTGGGCGCAAACGGTAGCGACGCGACCACCGCCCACGGCGCAATAGTGCCGTCATCCGGTCCGTGCGGCACCGCGCGTGCAAGGTAGCCAAAGAAACGCCGCTCGACACCGTCGACCTTGATCGTATCAGGACCGGGACCATCGCTCGCCGTGATTCCCCAGCAACAACTGCCATAGCCATAGAACTTGAGTGGATTGCTAATCGCGTATTGTTGCTGCACGTAGGTTGCGCGACGGCTGTTCTCGAAGTTATCCGTGCCTTTATCGCGCATGAATTTGTCTTGGATGCCGCGAAAGTCGATCCAGATGTGTGACAGCTGGTGCGTGAACAGCGATCCAGCATAAAGATAGTCATATCCGAAACTGTGTTCCCATTGATAAGTTGAGCTCCACGCTTCGTAGCTGCTAGCAGGCAACGGATAAGTTGGAGACCCCAGCGCAAGGACGTAGAGTAGGAGTGCTTCATCGTAACCCTCCCATCGGTACGGGAGGAAACCGCCTTCGGGCGTCCAGCCGTGCGTCAATGTCGCGCCGTGGTTTTGAGCCCACTGCCAATTGGCACGTCAATAGAGCGCATCGGCAAGTGTACAGATTTCCTGCTCCTCCATTGTATCTGCATCGAAATAGCTTCTCGCAGTTAACATACCAGCGAGCAGGAAGGCGCCATCCACTGTCGAAAGCTCACATTGCCAGGCTCGCCGTCCCGTCTGCATATCGAGAAAATGATAGTAAAAGCCCTGATAGCCGGTCGCGTCTGCCCCGGGGCCTTGCCGGCTGTTCCAGAAAAAGCGCAGTGTCGAGAGCGTTCGCTGCACCGCCGCGGCACGTGACATGAACCCGCGCTCCGTCCCCGCCGCATAGGCCGCGAGCGCGAAGCCGATGGCGGCGATGCGATCCATGCGGGCCGTGGCGTGAAAGGGATGAAGATGCGTTGGGCAAACACGAAGCCAATCAACGCGGGTAGTTCTTCAAGCTGCTCGCGACCGAGTCTGCAACGTGCTCCTTGGTGATGACGCCCAGAACGTCTTCACTGCCGCGCATTCCGTGTCCGCGCACGACGACCGCCATGAACGCATGTTTTCGCCACATCTTATCGATGACGTCGTAGACTACGTCATCCTCGCCGACGATCGTGAAGTCACGGCTGGCCACATCTCCGAGGGTGACACCTGTATGGGCTCCCTCAAGGCCGCGTCTTAGGCCGGTATTGACTCGGATGACTCCGTAAATCCGGGACTTACGGATTACTACGACGTGCCGCAACCGGCCCTCCTTCTCGTGCTCCCGCAGGAAGCTGTCGAAGCTGTCCTCGGCTGGAAGGACCAGCACATCAGAATCCATCACCTCGCGCGCATGCTGCACAAGGAACATGTTGGCGTGCAGGGCCTTGGGGACCGTCCGTCCGCGGCGGACCAGTTTCAAGGTGTATATGTTTTCTCGCGACAGCAGCCGACGCACGCCGACGCTGGTGGCGACGGCGAGAATCATCGGCATGACGATGTCGTAGTCGCGCGTCATCTCAAATGTCATGGTAACTGCGGTCATTACCGCGCCGGTGCCTCCGCCGACCATGGCGCCCATGCCAACCATGGCGAAAGCAGGGATGCTTAAGGGAATCGGGAAGCCCAGGGCTGAGAGAAGAGCCGCGAAGCTGCCGCCAAGCGTCGCGCCCATGAAAAGCGACGGCGAGAAAATCCCGCCCGACGAGCCCGACCCGAGGCTGCTCGATGTCGCCAGCGCCTTACAGACACATAACAGGCCCAGTAGCCAAACCGATGACATCTGCCTGACAAGAATGTGCTCAATCGTCGCGTAGCCCACGCCATCGACATAGTACTGGCCGAACGCTCGATACAGGCCGTACATCATTAAGCCCACAAGCAGCATCCCCAGCATATGGCGCGGATAGCGCCACGGGATTTTGTCGAACAATACTTCCGCCAGATTCAGCCCATGGATGAAACCTGCCGCGGCCACTCCCGTGACGGCGCCCAACGCTGAGTACAGCAACAGCAGCACGGCTGCATTCGCATCGGCGGTCAGCGGCTCCATCGGCGGAACGAGGAATGCCGGCTGCTGCCCAAAGAAAATCCGCCCCAGAAAAGTAGCCGCGCCTGTTGCGACAGCAACCGGCAAAAAGGTACTGACGCTTACCTCCGGCATCATTAACTCGATGGCGAACATCACCCCGCCGATCGGCGTGTTGAACGTCGCCGCGATGCCAGCTCCTGCGCCGGCTGCGACCAGCGCGATCCTTTGACCTGGCGGCATTCGGACGATCTGTCCCACGGTCGAACCCAATGCCGAGCCAATCTGAATGATGGGACCCTCGCGCCCCACCGACGATCCACTGCCAATCGCGACGGCAGAGGCCAAGGACTTGACCACTGCAACAATTGGTCGAATTACGCCGCTCGCGATAATAGATTGCGTCCATCACCTCCGGGACGCCGTGACCCTTGGCTTCGGGAGCGAAGTTACTGACCAGAAAGGTGACGATCACTGCGCCGATCACCGGCACCAAAATGACGAGAGGTCCCCATCGAGTCGACACCGTGAACTCATTGGCGTCGTAGGGCAGCACGAAGCGTCCAGTAAAGAAGAGATTGTGGAGCAGGCTAATTAGTTCGCGAAAAAAGAAGGCGCCAAATCCCGTCAGGAGACCGAGCGCGAGCGCGAGCATCGTAAGATAGAACAGACTTAGTCTGTGGCTGTCATCGTTTTGCATGGCGCCGAGTAGGAATCGTAGTCATCAAATAGGTATTTTTGAGAGCTCGTCGTTCAGAATCTGCAGTCGCGCAAAATCCCTCAAAAAGATTGGCCAATAGAACGTACCGCGATGAAGCGGTGAGGCATCCGATTAACCAGCCTAGCTTGATGCGTTCGACGTGAAGCCGGCTAGCGTCCTGGGTGATATGTGCGGGTCGCGCCGGATGTTGGCACGACGATCTCGAGCGCATCGAGCCCGTCTTGGCGTGAGAGCCTAGAGAACGTCGCAACTGGCTCGTGAGTGAGGGGCCGGCTTACTTGTCCGAGAGCGCGCTCGCTGGATCGCAGTTGTCAACTCTTGACGACTTCACAGTGCCGATGCTCCTTCTTCAGCTTCGCGCACGCCGATTGAGCGTCCTCAAGAGTCATTGACGCGGATTCCACGTGATTGAGTTTGTCCGGCGGAACAGCCGGAACGACTGTAACCTGACGCAGCTCTTTACCGTACCGTGCTTGCAACCTTGCACTCACCGTCTCGGCCTCATGCTTTGAGCGGAAGGCCGCGAGCTGCACGCGATATTCGCCAGCTTTGAGCGTCTGAAGCTGAGCGCGAGCCTGATCGGCCTCCGGCCCCTGCGGATACTTCTCCAGGAATTCCTGCAATGCAGGTACGGTCGCGGTAGCCTGCGCAATTTTCCATGCAGCTGACCGCTCTAGCACCACGATCCGATCGTGCACATCTGCCAAGTGCGCGCCCTTTGGCCGATTCTGCACGTACTGCTGAAAGCTCTCCAAGGTATTGGTCTTCTGCGCGTCCGCCCACGCCTGATCATCCTCCAATGCCTGAATCCGATCGCGGGCCTGGTCGGCGTGCGCGTTGTCCGGATGGTCTTTGAGAAACGCTTGATAGGCGGCTACGGTCCTTTGTGCATCCGCCTTCTTCCAGTCCGACTCGGCTGAGCTACATGCTAGGAGCACGACGACTGTCGAAAGGCACATTCCTCGCAGTATGTTCACGGCATTCTCCTCATGTCGCATGCGTGGCGAAGCATGCGCCAACCATTAGCAGGCGGGACAAAACGAGAGGTATCACGGCATAGCGCATTAATGTATACGCTACAGTATGTAGCGAAAGACGTGCAAGTGGAAGAGCAGGCAGCCAGTACCAAGACTGTATATACGCTACAGTGCGTCGCGGAAACCCAGCGCAGACCGACCAAAATGGATCGCGTCGAAGGTCTAGTCCGGCCGAATTCGGGCCTCCAGTGACGAATGCGCTGATACCATGGAGCTGTGTTCCTAGACCAGACCTCCTCACAGTGAAACCGAGCCCCAAATCCCGCGCAACGCGCAGGCGGGGGACGCGCCGCGCGCGGACGGCTGTTACACATGGCCTGGGTCGGCCACGGGACGAGCGGATCGATGCCGAAGTAGCGTTCGCCGTTCTAAGCGCTTTGAAAGAGGGGGGATACCGGGCGGTGACGATCGACGGTATCGCGCGGCGGGTCGGCCGTGCCCGCACCAGCATCTACCGCCGCTGGACGAGCAAGCGCAGTTTGGTAGCGTATGCGGTGGTCAGTGAGATGGGTGACGACCCAGCTGCCGACACGAGCAGTGTGCGCGGGGATCTCGAGGCGGCTGTAGGTACTCTATTAAATGCGTTTGCCGGACCGCTAGGCCGCGCGCTGGCGGGACTTGTGGCAGATATGGCTCAAGACAAGGCCCTTGCTTTGACCATTCGCAAGCAGGTCCTCACCGCGCGACGCAGATCCATGCGGGAGGCGCTGATCCGCGGCCGCAACCGGGGAGAGGTCCGGGATGGGCTCGATGTGGAACTAGTGCTCGACATGCTCACCGGCCCGTTTTATTACCGCACGCTCTTCGGGCACGCGCCCGTCACACGAGGCACGATTCGTCAAGTCGTGGCTTATATTTTGCGGATCATTGCGGTCGAAGATGGTAGGAGGGTACGTCGAGCCAGATGACCGCTAGGCCGACGTCCACCCAGCGCGTCAGAGGCGGACGTCAGCCCACTCCACTGCCAGATGCCCTGCGCAATCCGGCAACTCTATGGTTAAACGGCTGTTGATATATCTTAACTTGTGATTGAAATGACAAAGGGCATGTTTGTCGTGCTTCACATTGTGGTGCTGATAACCGTTGTCGTTAGTGTAGATTTGCTTTTCTTTAAGAATCGATTCTGGGAACGGCTGACAGTGAACATCGGCATTGTCTTGGTGTTCGCAGCCTTCTGTTTGAGATTACTAAAGAGGTAACCTGTTCCGATTGCGACGCGGCTCGACAAGGTGTCGGAGTGACGCCACACGCGTTCAAGCGTGGAGTCGCCTGCTTACCGGACTGCCTGTCGCGCGGGCCAAGGCTCTCAAACCCCGAGTGCCGGGCGAGTATTTGCTCAGTACGCGCAACGGTGGGCCGTACTCCGCACGCGGATTCTCGGCGATCTGGCAATGGCTCATGCGTAAAGCGGTCGGTCCGAGTAGAGACGGATCTGCGTCTGCGTTCGCCGAGCGATTCACGTTCCACGATTTACGCGCCAAGTGTGCAAGTGACTATGCGTCGCTCGAGGGTGCGGCGGCACTTTTGGGACATGCGAACGCGCAGACGACAAAAGATGCGTATCGTCGCGCGATCCCGCGCGCGACTCCTCTACGGTAAAAAAATATTAGGCAACCTCGAGAATATTAGGCATTTATGCGACGCAGTAAGCAGCTAAGGGACACCCGTTACCGCGCGCCCCCCGCACAGATCCCGGCGGGCGCGATTCGCGCACCGGGCTCCCACCTTGGGTACTTGACGGCAAAGCGCTCACTGGGCCAAGGATGAAGGATACGCGGGCGGGGGAGATAAGCCTCCACCAGCCGCGAGATCCGATCCCACGTCGTCCAATCCTTTTGACTGCGACGCTTCAAGCGTACGCCACCAGAGAACGGTGACATGGTAGCGAAACGCCCTGAGCCGATGGCATTAGTGGGCACCGCGTGGTACGCAAAATAGCCGCGCACCACCTGCGCCAGCCACCGACCCTGTTGCGGATGGTTCGTGCATCCGCCGCTTCAGTTGCGCTTTAAGGCTCGCAGTTTTGCCCGCATCCGATCACGGCGTGTCTTGCGATGCAGCAAGAACGAACCGCGACGGGAGCGGCCGCAGATATGCGTGAAGCCCAAGAAGGTGAACGTCTCCGGTTTACCAAGACCACGCCCCGCTCGCCGTGCGGCCGCTTGGCGGCCGAACTCGATGAGCCGTGTCTTCTCCGGATGCAGCGTTAACGCGAACTTCTCCAATCGCTCACGCAGTTCCTCCAGAAATCGCACCGCATCGCTCTCGTGCTCAAAACCGGCGATGATATCGTCGGCAAAGCGCACCAAGATCACGTTGCCTTGGGCATTGCGGTCTCGCCACCGCTCGGCCCACAAGTCGAAGGCGTAGTGCAGGTAGATGTTGGCGAGCGTCGGGAGATCACGGCCCCTTGAGGGTGCCCGCCTCGCTCATTGTCCACTCTCCTTCATCCATCACGCCAGCCTTCAACCACTTGCGTATCAGGCGGATCATGCGCGGGTCGCCAATCCGATGTTCAACGAAACGCGCCAGCCACTCGTGGCTGACCGTATCGAAGAAGGATCGGACGTCGACGTCTAAAATCCAGTTCACCTGCGTACGGGTGATCCCGACAGCGAGCGCATCCAACGCATCATGCGGGCTGCGTCCGGGTCTAAATCCATACGAGAATCCCAGAAAGTCTTGCTCGTAGATCGCATTGAACACTTCCACCACCGCACGCTGGACGATCTTATCCTCCAGCGCCGCAATCCCCAGAGGCCGCTTGAGTCCATCCGCCTTCGGGATGAACTTGCGCCGTGAAGGTAGCGCCCGATAGGCACCGCGGTGAATGCGTGCGTGTAAATCTACAAGATTACCTTCGAGCTTCTGCTCGTACTGCCGCCACGTCAGTCCATCCACTCCAGGCGCCGCATCCCGCTTGAGCCAGGAAAACGCTACCCGCAACAGATCAACATCCACATGGTGCAGCAAAGCGGTGAACCGTCCCTTCTTCTCTGTCCTCGCTCGCTCTCGTACACGTTCAAGTCCCGAATACACACTTGCCCGGCTCTGTGTCCGGTGCGTGCGGTGCTTGATCGTGTTCCCCTCGGCCCCCTCCCTTCGCTCCACCGACTCCGCCTCCGATCCCTCGGAGTTGTTCGCCGGCTTCGTCGCTACTGTGGAGAGGTCTGACTTCTCCGGCTCGTGCATCATCGGCTACGGCTCCTCGCCTTCCCGATGCGGACCACTGCCTGATGTCGCCAGTGATCAAGCTGGAGATCTCCCGGTTCCCGTACAAGGAGCTTCCGTACATGCCAGGGTCTCAGACCACGCGGGGTCAGAGGGACACTCGCGATGGCGCGCCCCTCCATGTTGCCTTCCGCCTTACTTACGGCGTCGACACCCCGGAGATAATCACTTACGCGGCTCAATGGCTGGCCTATACCTTCCCCTGCCGACGCTTCACCGCCGCCCTCGCGGATGACGGCGCACGGCTCGGGGCCGATGCGGATCGCTACTCCTTCATCGCGGCGGACTCTCACCGCCTACTCCTTGCCGGTCTCCCGGCGCACAAGTATTTGATTCGAGAGCGCGCCCGGAGAGATTCGAACTCCCGACCCCCTGGTTCGTAGGCTGCACCGCGTTTGCATACAAGTAACTGATAAGACAAGAAAAAATCTCCTGGCGTTGTCCGATATTTCTCAGAGTTAGGCGCATGTAAGGGGTTGATTGGTCGAGATCGGCATACTTAATATCGGACACGTTTTTGGCTAGGGCAAAAGCGGCGGTGTCCCACAAAGTCTCGCCAGCCTTGCCCCACGCGGGACTGGATAGCGCGGAATAGAAACTGCCCGTTTATCAATGTCTCCGGCTGCCCGCTCATTCCGGAAGTGATCACGGGGACGTTGTTGCAATTCGTTAGTACGGGGACCGTCCCCGATTTGGACCACGGCATTGCTCGATGATCGATGGATCGAGATCGAGGCTGGCGGCATTCGCAGGCGCATATCGATCGTTATGATCGACGGCGTCGCGCTCGGCGACTATTTCATCGTCCACGACGGCTTCGCCATCGCCCGGCTCGACGCGCAGTAGCCTTGGCTAAGGCAGTAGCGCACGTTGTTTGCGCCGGCTTTGCGCACCGGTTTTTTTTGCTCGCGATTTGACCGTGCGGCCAGTCGTCCGCGCGCACAGCGCGCGAAAGCCTGCGGCCACAAAGGGCGACAGACGCTCGTGTACGCTGTCAAGGTCGGAGGACTTGCACAGTCCACCCGAGAGTTTGTCGATGCGTCCTGTCTCGGCAAAAGTGAGCGTCAGCGCCCCGGTAAGGAACTGATAGCCCCAGTAGATCTCTCGCGGCGGACAATCCGGCAGCGCTTCGCACAGTACCGCAATGAATTTGTCGACTAGTGGATCAAAATGGCGCGTCATCAGCACCGGGCCCCACTCGGGGGAGTTATTTACCTGCGCGACCAGCGCAAAGTAGCTCTTCCAGCCCGCGCCGCCGCGCGCGGAACGATCAAGCAGCGGTCGCGTAAAGGCACTGACAATCGCCTCGAGGGGCGGTGGGCTTGGCATGTGAGCCCGGCGCACTTCCTCAAGAAGCGCCAGGCGTTCGACATTGAGCAGCTCGGCGCGGCGTTCGAACACTGCGGTGAACAGCGCGCGCTTGGCACCAAAGTGATAACTGACGAGCGCGACGTCGACCCCAGCCGCTTGCGTGATCTCACGCACCGAGACTCCGTAGAAGCCCCGGTGCGCAAACAGCTGCTCCGCAGCATCGAGAATGCGTTCCTGGGCAGGCTTGCCGACTCTATTCTTCTTCATCGCTAGCGCAGCAGTGAGCAGGAAATTGCTTATTCTCGCCGGTTGCACCGCGCCCCGCAATGTGACAGGTGCTTGACACTTCTCAACACTCGTTGAATAATTCTCAACGATCGTTGAGGATGATGCCGGTGTTGTGACATGACAACACCGGGAAGATTCTCGGCATAAGAACAAACGCGGATCCTAGCGACCCAGAGCGCCTGCGATCCGACGAGTCTGTGGAGGGGGTCGCAATGAACATGCGTTCAAGAATCGCGGCGGGGTTACTCGCTATTTGCGGTCTTGGTGTAGTGGTGCCGTTTGCCGCTGCTCAAACGGACTCCGGCGCCGCCGGGCCGCAAGCAGCTGAGGACACTTTGCCAGCGGTCGTGGTGACCGCGCGTCGCCGCACGGAGAACCTTGAGGACGTGCCGTTGGCCGTCACCGCCATCATCGCCAGCACGATCCAGGCGCAGGACGTGACCTCGCTTGCAGACTTGAACAGCTTCGTGCCGAACATGAAGATCGCCGCCGACCGCGCCACCAGCAGCACGATCAACGTGTATATCCGCGGCGTCGGACAAAGCGATCCCCTTTGGGGATTCGAGCCCGGTGTCGGCATTTACCTCGACGACGTTTACTTGGCCCGGCCGCAGGCGGCGCTACTGGATGTTATCGACGCCGATCGGCTTGAGATACTGCGCGGCCCCCAGGGCACGTTGTATGGCAAGAATACGATCGCGGGAGCGATCAAATACGTCACTCACGACATCACTGGGCCTGCAAGCATCACCGCTTCGGCTACGGGCGGTAATTACGGTGAGCACGACTTCAAGATTAACGCATCGACCCCGCTGATCCAAGATCACGTCTTTTTCGGGATCGCGCTCGCGGATCTGCAGCACGACGGCTACGGCCAAGTCGTTGCCCAGCCGGGAACGAAACCAAGTCCCTATAACCATATCGGCGAGGACGTTTCGAACGAGGACATCCTCGCCGGACGCGCCAATCTCACTATTCTGTGGGGGCAAAGCTCGAAGCTCAAGATTACCGCCGATGATACGTTGGATAACTCAAATGCTTCCGGCGGTCAGCGCCTCAACAACTACCTCGTGCCCCAGCTCAGCAATCCCTTCGACATGCGCACAGATATGCCCGTCGACAAGGATTTCTTTCACCGCGATGGCGCTGCGGCGACTTACACCCAAAGTCTGACGGACCAGCTCGACCTCAAACTCGTGGGTGCCTACCGAGAAGGCCACGGCCAACAGTTCATCAACTTTGCTGAGCTCAATGAAAATCTTTTCGAGGTACCAGGACACTACAACGATCACCAGGGCTCGGGTGAGGGGCAACTTACCTTCACCAATGACCTCGTCAAGGCCGTCGGCGGCGTCTTCTACATGGATAGCACTTCGTGCGGTTCATACAACGCCTCACTCGGCGTATTGGCCGCTCCGCCTCCCGATGGCTTCGGCCTCTACCTCACCTCGATCGTCCAGGGCTGCGTGCAGACGAAAAGTACGGCCTTTTACGCCGACACTGCCTGGAAGCTCACGCCGCGCTTGAACCTCGATGCGGGCATCCGTTGGAATCAGGACCAGAAGACGGCGGAGGTATACCAGGCGCAATACGCAAGCGTCGCGCCGAATCAGCTGTTCCCGGATGAGCAGTTCTTCAACCGCAACGCTCCGCCCCCGGGCTTCTTTCTATTCCCTACGCCAGCAGCGGGAATCCTCACGGACTATACCAATAGCCGAACATTTTCGAATGTATCGCCGCGCCTCGGACTCGACTTCCACCTGACCGAGCAGGTGATGACCTACGTGTCCTACAGCAAGGGCTTCAAGAGCGGCGGCTTCGACATGCGCGGTAACGCCGCCGTGTATCCGCAGACGAAGAACGGCTACAACTCGGAGACTGCTAACAATTACGAAGTGGGCATCAAGTCGACACTGCTCAACGACACGCTGCTGCTGAACCTGACGGCGTTTTACGATCCGTATACTGACGCCCAGATCGGCGTGCAGCAGTTCGTCAGTACGCCCACGCCGGAGAATGTGACGGCGGTGCTCAACGCCGGCAAGCAGATTAATCAAGGCGTTGAGTTGGAGTCGGTTTGGCGTCCAATCAATCCCGTGACCTTGGGCCTTAACGTCGGTTACCTCGACTCTTATTACGAAGACTTTCTGATAGGTTGCACTGCCTTCACGCCAGGTTGTACGACATCCTCGCCGCCCGTAAACGTCGCCGCCCAGAATCGACCCATCAATGCGCCAACCTGGACCGTCTCCGGAAATGCGGGCTACACGTGGGACCTGCCAGCAGGCACGTTGCTGGCGCGCGCCGGCTACGACTGGCGCAGCTTTACTAAGGTTGCGAACACGACTCCGAGCGTGACCGATCAGCCGGCGTACGGCCTCCTCGCCGCCGGCCTCGCCTTCACAACCACGAACAAGGCATGGCGCTTCTCTCTTGATGGCAAGAACCTAACGAACAGGTACTATCGCGTTGCGGGTTACGACTTCGGCAATCCGCCGATCTCGGCCGCGAACGCGGTCGGCGGCGTGAGTCAGATCGGCTTCTATGGCCCACCGCGCACGTATTCGGTGACGGTGCAATATCACTACTAGCGGCCGCGCATAGTTTTATGACTTGGTTTCCGGCACATGAGCCACTGCTGCCGGACGTCATCGCCCAGCACGGTAGGTGGCAGCCAGATAAAATCGCCCTGATCGAAAGCGCCCGCCGGTTAAGTTGGGGTGAATTCGAGCGTGACACCGCGCGCATAGCAAACGGCCTCGCGGAACTTGGCCTGCAATCGCAGGACCGCGTGGCGGTGTTAATGGACAATAGCCTGGAGATGGCACTGCTGCTGTTCGGCATCCTACGCTCAGGGTGCGTCGCCGTGCCGCTCAATGTTTCCATTAACGATACCGCCGTCGCCGCGATGATCGAGGACGCCGGCGCACGCGCGGTGTTTGCCTCCGGTGATCATTGCGCGCGGATTGACGAGCTGCGTCTACGCCTGGAAGCACTGTCGCGCATGCCGTGCGTCGGCCTCGAAGGTGCGCCTCCTGACTGGCTCAACTTCCACGATTTCTTTGCACGGCAGCCGCACATCCTGCAGCGACGTGTCCGTCCCGAGGACATGTGCAACATCATCTATAGCTCCGGGACGACCGGGGTCCCAAAGGGGATCGTGCACACGCATCGGTGCCGGTTGAATTGGGCGTTCGATCTGGCTGTGGTTCTGCGTTATCGCAGCGACTGCGTAACGCTGTGCTCGTTAGGGCTCTTTTCCAATATCACTTGGGTAGCCATGCTCGCGACGATCCTGGTGGGCGGTACCATGGTCGTCATGCCGTCTTTCGACACCGCGGACGCGGTCACCCTCATCAACCGCGAGCGGATTACGCACGGCACCTTTGTGCCGGTGCAGCTCGAGGGCCTGCTGCTGCTGCCCGAAGGCGCCCGCCAGGGCGTTGATACGCTCGATACGATCATGTGCTGCGGCTCGCCGCTGCCGCTTGACGTGAAACAGGCGGTGCCGCGCGAGTTCAAGTGCGATCTAATCGAGCTCTACGGGCTCACCGAAGGCATATGCACGATTCTCGCGCCCGAGGATTTCGCGCGCAAACCCTCGTCCGTAGGCAAGCCTTTTCTCGGGACTGAGCTTTGCATTATCGGCGATGATGATCGGGAAGTGCCGCCCGGGGCGATCGGGGAGGTGGTCGGCCTCAGCCGTTTGCTGATGTCTGGATACTACGGCCGAGACCATGCGAGCGCTGATGCGACCTGGACCGATTCGCTCGGGCGCAAATGGCTGCGCACCGGCGATCTCGGCCGCCTAGACGAGGATGGATTTCTCTACATCGTAGACCGCAAAAAAGACATGATCCTCTCAGGGGGACAGAATATCTATCCTGCGGACATTGAAGCGATCATCCGAGAGCATTCGCACGTTGCCGAGGTAGCCGTAGTAGCCGCCGCGTGCCGCAAGTGGGGAGAGACACCAGTCGCCGTCGTGGTCCTAAGAAGCGGATGCGAAATCTCTAAGGAGCTGTTGATCGAGTGGACAAACCAGCGCGTAGGCAAGCAGCAACGTATCCGCGACGTCGTTTGGCGCGCGGCGCTGCCGCGCAACGCTAACGGAAAACTACTCAAGCGCGAGCTGCGGCTCGAACTTTCATCCTTGGTTTACTAGACAAGCGATATGGCGCAGGCATTTCAAGAGATATCCTTCCGCAGCGGCGAAGGACTTAAGCTGTACGCACGGGTCTACACCCGTGCCGGCGCAAACGTCGGTAGCGTGCTTTGCCTGCACGGCCTAACGCGCAACTCGCGTGACTTTGAGGATCTCGCGCCGCATCTCGCGCGGCGGTTTCGAGTCGTCGTGCCGGACTTGCGCGGCCGCGGCTACTCGGCGCATGACTCCAACATGCAAAATTATAATCCGCAAGTCTATCTGGCAGACGTGCTGATCCTCCTCGAAACCATCAAAGCAGCGCGGGTGGCGGTAATCGGTACCTCACTCGGCGGCATGCTGGCAATGATGCTGGCAGCAACGCGCCGCGAGTGCGTCGCCGGCCTCGTATTGAATGACGTCGGCCCCGAGATCGATCCTGCGGGCATCCAGCGCATCAGGCAATACGCGGGCCGGCTGCCAAAGGTTCGCAGCTGGGCAGAAGCGCTCGCGCAGACAAAGACCGTGTACAGCGACGCATGGCCCGGACTGGATGACGCGCGCTGGGAGAAGCTCGTGCGCCGAGCGTATCGCGAAGATACGGCCGGCATTCCTCAGGTGGATATGGATCCCAAAATCGGGGCCGCGCTCAGCGCTGCTCCGCAGAGTTCCTGGGACTTATGGCCTCTTTGGGCAGCGCTTGGCGATGTCCCAACTCTTGCCGTTCGCGGCGCCCACTCAGACATCTTGAGCACCGAGACGTTCGCGAGAATGAAACGCGAGAAGCCAGACCTTGAACAACTTGAAGTGCCGAACCGTGGTCACACGCCCTTGCTCGATGAGCCCGAGTGTCTGGAAGCGATAGACGGTTTTTTGTCGTGGCTCGATTTTGGCGCGCGTGGCAATGCATGACAATTGACTGCGACTGTTTCAACGACGCAGTGAGCCCACTCATCCTCAATCGAATTGGACGTTGGCGCTAAGCGCAAAGCATTTTGCCGGCCGTATAAGACCCAAGGAGCATCTGCGTGACCGAGATTGAAAAGCGCGCCGTGCCACAAGCATCGCTCGCTTACCGCGGCTACGTGCTTGCGATCCTCGTGCTCGTCTACACTTTCAATTTCATGGACCGGCAGATTGTGGGCATCCTGGCCGTGCCCATCAAAGCTGATTTGTCACTGACGGACTCGCAGCTTGGCCTAATGGGAGGCCTCGCGTTTGCCCTCTTCTACACGTCCCTTGGGATACCGGTCGCTCGGCTTGCCGACCGCGTAAGCCGCATCGGAATCATGACGTGCGCACTTGCCCTGTGGAGCGGTATGACAGCCGCTTGTGGACTGACGCATAGCTTTGTGCAGTTGTTCTTGGCCCGTGTCGGCGTCGGAGTCGGCGAAGCTGGCGGTGTTGCCCCTGCCTATTCCCTGATATGCGACTACTTCCCGCGCTCCGCGCGCGCGCGCGCCCTCAGCGTTTATTCGTTTGGCATTCCGATCGGCAGCGCCGCCGGCATAGTCACGGGCGGCCTTCTCAGCAGTCTCATCAGTTGGCGCGTCGCGTTCTACATCGTTGGCCTAGCGGGCCTGCTCATTACCCCGGTCTTCAAACTTACGGTGCGCGAGCCAGTGCGCGGCATTTTCGATGAGCCCGGCACCTCGCGCGTGCAGCCGACATTTCGCGATATCTTAGCTGCGCTCTTGCGCAAGCCAAGTTTTTGGGGGCTTTCCCTCGGTGCCGCAGCGTCATCCATGATGGGCTACGGTCTATTTTTCTGGATCCCCTCGTTCCTCGTGCGTAGCTTCGGCATGAATCTGTTGCAAGCTTCGCTTAGCTTCGGTGCATTGGTGCTAGTCGGCGGTCTCGTTGGCATTTGGATTGGTGGCGTCATCGCCGACCACCTTGGCCAGCGGCACAAGAGCGCGTATGCACTGGTTCCTGCGATTGCATTCATTGGCACGGTTCCATTTTTTATAGCCGGGGTACTCTCGACGACGCTGTCAATGAGTATCGCAGTGATGGTCGTGCCAATCGCGCTCGGGCTTGCGTGGTTGGGACCTGTCCTGGCAGCCGTGCAGCACCTCGTAGCGCCCAACATGCGCTCAACCGCTTCCGCGATTTTTCTGTTTGTCAACAACCTCATTGGCATTGGCCTTGGTACGACGCTGATCGGCGCGCTTTCGGACGCCATGCATCTGCGATTTGGAACAGATTCGCTGCGGTATGCGATCCTTGCAGGCACCGGTTTCTACGTGGTGGCTGCTATTCTCTTTATTCTTGCTTCGCAGCGCCTGGAGAAAGATTGGGAATCGTAGGTGCGCGTCGTCTCAAATCGAGAACTTGATGACGAGCACTCGAGCTGGCAGGGGTTCTGGTGCATCTAGGGATTTCGGGCCTGCGAAGACTCCCTGGCGCATAGAAGACCACAAGCCGCGAACCCCAAATGCCTTATTTCAAGCCGTTTCCCCTCCCTGACGAGAGTAACCTTAGGCGCTTCGGCCGTGGAGCGCAGACTGTTGTCCGCAGATGCACCAGAACCCTCAATCGGCTCTGTTGGCGCTTACTGCAGATACGGAGGCGGCCGAAACACTTGTCTCCCCGCCTCCGCTCATCAAGCTGCAAAGCCGCTAGGCCGCTATCTTGATCCGCCGAGGTTGCGCTTTAGCCTGCTTTCCAATGGTTACTTCGAGCACACCGTCACGACCTTTAGCAGTGACGCGATCCGTGTCAACCGTATCGGGAAGAATGAAACAGCGGTGAAATCGCCCGTAGCTACGCTCGGTGCGATGGCTCATTAGTTGGTGATTGTCGCCTGCCCGCTTCTCTACGAGCCGCTCGCCCGATAAAGTCAGTACGTCGTTATCGAGGCTAATCTCGACTGACTTGGGATCCACTCCGGGCAGGTCGATAAACAACTCGAACTGATCGGCGTATTCCGAAATGTCTACCGGAGGGGCCCAGTCTGCGGTCGCGCTGCTGCTGTTGTTGTTGTTGTTGGTATCGGTGACGTTGCTGAAGGCGCGGTTGATTCCCTCCTGCAACTGCGACATGACGGTCCATGGTTCATAACGTACGAGTGTCATAGCAGTATCTCCTCAGAAAGACTAAGAGGCGGGAAAGCAGCCTTTCCAGATTCCTCTCATGAGGGATTGCTGCATATGTCTAATATGTGGGCGCATAGTTGAGTTTCAAGCCTTCTCATGGGTGCGCTCGCCATAACTCGTTACGCGGAGTCCTCCTGTGATTGATCCGACCGTTGCAGGCGAAAGCCCACAAACTGCGGGTTGTGCATACCGAAGCGCTTTGTGTCTCCAAATCGCAGCCTGACGCGATGCGGTGCACGGTCTGGCGCCGCCGGTGCAAGGCGATTGGAAAACGTGTGCGCGAGTCGGTTTTGTGCGAGCCACCCGCAGAACTAGAGGCGGAGTGGACGCCGCAATCGCGGTGTCGTGCGGTAGCTTAACCCGGCTCGTGCCGACGTGGCAGAATCAGCGCCATCGGCGACTTGCGCGCCATTTCCGGTTGCTCGATGGGTCGAACTAACGCGGCATCCTGATCCCGCACTAGAAACCGAACTCCCCGATCGTCGTCCTGCTGCACCGCCGCACCGAGCGAGCGATCTAGGAAACCAACGGCATGTATACGCTTTACTACAGTCCAGGAACCGCCAGCATGTGTGTGCACCAGGCGTTGATCGAGGCAAACGTGCGGTACCGCCTGCTGCTGGTAGATTTGCAGGCTGGCCAGCAGCGCGACCCGGCTTATCTGCGGCTCAATCCCGGCGGAGTCGTGCCCACGTTGCTGATCGACGATGCACCGTTCACCGAAACGGCTGCGCTGTTGATAACGGTAGCGACCCGACATCCTGAGACCCGGCTGGCGCCCGCGGAGAGTTCCGCGAGCCGAGCCGGGTGGTATCAGTGGATCGTGTATCTCGCCAATACGCTGCAGCCCGCGTTTCGCCTGTGGTTTTATCCGGCAGACGTCAGCGACGCCCCCGACACGCAAGCGATACTGAACGCCGCGACGTGCCGCAAGATAGAGAGCGTTTGGGCGCGAATCGATGCGCATCTGCTGGCGCAAGGCCCGTATCTGCTCGGCGCAGAGTTCTCGGCAGCGGACCTCATGCTGATCATGCTGATGCGCTGGTCGCGGAACATGCCAAGGCCGGCGACCGAGTGGGCGGCACTGCATCAGTACGCCGCGCGGATGAAAGCTCGCCCGAGCTGGAAGAAGCTCTACGAGCTCGAAGGACTGAGCGAGTGGAGTTGAAGATAGGCGCGGACTACGAACGTATTTGATTTGAGAGCGCGCCCGGAGAGATTCGAACTCCCGACCCCCTGGTTCGTAGGCTGCATCTAAGTTGCTCCGAAGTACCTAATATATAAAGAGAATCTGGCGTCGATCTGTCCGATATATTTCAGAGTTAGGCGGCTGTAAGGGGTTGATCGAGCAAGATCGGCATACTTAATATCGGACGCATTTGCGACGCGCTGGATTCGCGTCTAATCGCACGAAGCCACCAGACTGGCGGGCAGGGCAATGTAATGCTCCCTGTTCGCCGATCTCTTGTGGGGATAACCCTTGGATTCATTTAGCCTCGCCAACGTGCCGCGATCAGTGAATCAACCGTTCTCTAAAGAACCGGGCCATGGAACGGAAGGCCTCGTCGGACTCAGGTAAGTTGAGATAGCTCCAATGAGCGTGCGGCATCGCTTCGAATATTTCGAGCTTTGCGTTCACCCCTGCATGCAGTAGCGCCCGGTGAAAGATCGAAGTTTGACTCAGCATCAAGTCGCGAGTGCCACAAAGGCAAAGTGTTGGGGGAAATTCCCTTAAGTCGCCGAACAGTGGTGAGACCTCTGGGTCTTCTACGGATCTGCCGGCCAAATGCGGTGCCACTCTCGTTTTAAACGGCCGTGAATCATCAGGCAGAGGAAACAGGTACTCCGAATCGCCGGGACGGCTAAGGTCTGCTGTTCCGGAAAAAAATCCTAATAAGGAGGGGCATGGTATCCGATCGCGCGCAAACCGCACGATCGCCTGCGCACTGAGAATCGCTCCTGCCGAGGTTCCGTAGATCCCTATGTGCTGTGGCGCGTA
Organism: uncultured Gammaproteobacteria bacterium; assembly: GCA_963695315.1. Lineage (GTDB taxonomy): Bacteria > Pseudomonadota > Gammaproteobacteria > Steroidobacterales > Steroidobacteraceae > PALSA-1196. The sequence continues at coordinate 3,991,831 of OY968773.1, read as the reverse complement.
CACCTTCACTACCGCAGAATACACTTTCTCTGCATCATCGACTGCGGCGGGGAACCGATGCTCTGGCGCGAGCCGGTAGCATACTGCGATGATCTCCATTTGCGTCAGGAAGCAAATGGGAATGTTTTCAGTGAGAGAGCCGGAATCCTTAATGAAGCCGCCACCGTGAAAGTTGAGGAGAATCCGCTCGTTTTCGGTTGGCAGTCCCATCGGTTGAAAGTGACGCACGGTGACACCAGCAATGAGGCCTTCTTCAATAAGCACCGGATAGGATTGCAATTGGTGTGCGCCGAGCGCCTCCTGAATGCTGGTGCAGATAGCTCGTTGCTCGGCCAACGACTTGGCGGCGGCTTCCGGTAGAGGAAATCCATTTCTCAATAGACGCTGTGCCTCTTCGCTAACTGTTTTTGGCACTGGCACATTCGCAGCTCGATCCTTGCGTGCTTGCGAGACGTCTCGCTGAGCGACGGAATCAAACGAGGTGTTGCGCGAGAGTATTAGCCTCTTTGGGCTCTCCAGTGTGACTTTCATCTACCAGTACATACTAGAAGCTATAGCGAATGGTTGCACCCAACATCCGTGGTTCACCAAAAGTAGCTACTGACGTACCAAGAGCGTTGTACAAATCCTCGACTGTCGTCTCGTATACCTTATCGGTGACATTGGTCATCCATAGACCTATATCGGCACGAGAGCCCAACACATGATTCCAATCCAATCGTAAGTTCAATAAGCCGTAGCTCGGAATCGTAGCAGCAGGCGAGAAGACGCCAGGCGAGAGGCCGACGAAAATGCTGCTCTGGTACGTATAGGTTGCACTGAACCATAGGTCTGTCGTAGGTGCGACGGGAAGCCGATAGCTTGCGCCGCCGGCGACTTTGGTCCTGGGGGCATAGGGGTATGGGGTATCGGTGAGATTCGCGCCGAGCGGCGTGATGTAGTTGTTGTAATACGCGTCCATGTAAGAATAGGTGAGGTTCAGCTTGAAGTTAGTTGAAGGCAAAAGCGTACTCTGCAGTTCAACACCACGGATTGTCGCGCGTGCTGCGTTTACTGTAATTCCCTGCACCGTACCTGCAACAAGGGCAGAAGCCAGTACTTGCGCATCCCGGTACCGACTGTCGTACAAAGCGACGTTCGAACGGACAGGCATACCAAAGAGCGACCAATCCGACTTGATACCGATCTCCACGTCATTGACAAATTCGGGCTTATAGGCAAAGGCGCTGGTATCGCCTAGCTCCGCCGCTATCATGTTGAATCCGCCTCGCTTGTACCCCTCCCTCGTGGTCACATAAATCATTGTGGAGGGCGTTGCCTGATAGTTGAGCGCGAAATCGTAGGAAGCTCCGCTGTCAGTGCCATGCGCATCCTTCTGGCAGTCCGCTAAGCCGGTTGACTTTGGAATTAGACAAAAATCAGTAGGCATCGGCTCTGGGCCAGAAGTTGGTGCGACGCCGCCAAAGTCTTGTAGATCGAATCCGACGTAATCCCAGGTATAACGGCCTCCCGCGGAGAACTGCAATCCCTTCGTCCAAGAGTCTAGGTTTGCGATGACATGTGCGTATAGAGCATCGGAATGGTCATACTCTTTGCTGGGCGTATGATTAAAGAAGGTACCGAACTGCTGGGTAAAATTCTGGAATTCCGGACTTTGAGTATTTTCGTAATATGCGCCCGTCTGCCAATCTACAACCCTGTCGAGCGCTGAGCCCTTCAATTGTAGCTCCTCGGTTAGAGTTGCGAGATTGACATTCCAGGCGTTATCCCAGGAACCCAATGAATCAATGATTACTAGCGGGGTTCCATCTTCATCTTCAGCCTTACGAGTCCGGTGCGAGGAATAACTAAGAATGTTACGGAGAGTCAAATCATCATTAAATGTATACTTGGTCTTGTTGATCAGATCTAGGTCGACTCCTTGATCGAGCTCGGAGACTCCGAGCTCAGTACTTCGCACCCCGCGTGCCTCCTGCGCAAGGAGATAAGGTACAGCCTTTGGCTGCAACGCGGGATTGACGGCGATGAGAATTTCGCCAGGCCCGTTGTTCTTCCAGCTTGCATAGTTCGCGAGGAAGTAGTTTTCGAAGTTTGACGTCGGCTGGTACAGAAGGCCTATGCGCGCCGCACCGAAATTTTGGTTATCGTACAAGACGTCCTTTATGACGTCGTTCGTGAACCCGCTTCGCGATCCCACCTGTCCGGCGAATCGGGCGGAAAGATCATCTGCGAGCGGGATATTCACCGCGCCTTGGGCTTCTATCCGACCGTACGAGCCGACTGTTTCCTGGGTGTAACCTTGCAGATCGTGCGTAGGCTGTCGAGGCTCGAACAGGACTGCGCCACCTGTCGTATTTCGACCAAACAAGGTGCCCTGCGGGCCCTCTAGCACCTGAACCGAGCTCAAGTCATAGTAAATCCCGGGTCCCGAAATCCAAACCGGTACTTCGGAGAGATATCCCACGACGGCGGGCCCTCCGCCGACTCCACCACCGGTGTATAACCCTGTCTCGCCCTGTCCGCGAATCGTTATCCATTGTTGATCGCGGTTCTGATATCCGCTGACCGTGGCTGATGGCACGTAGTCCATCAGATCGTACAACGTTTCGACGCGATTTTGATCCAGCGCGGCCTGATCGAAGGCTGTGAGTGCCACCGGCACCCGCTGTTCTGATTCTGCTGTTCTTCGAGCGGTTACCGTGACAGTCTCGAGCGAAAGTCCAGTAGGACTTCCGTTGCCCGAGTCCAGACTCGAGTTCGTTGCAACCGTGCTGGTGCTGCTTACAGCCTGTCCCAGAGCGTCGTACGGTGCCAGAGCAGTCATTACTAGGGCGAAGAGCACCAAGGCCCAATCTGGAGACATGCTCAGGCTATGGATGGACGAAACCTTCATGTGGCCCCCTTACGATCCGTCATCTAGTCCCTAGATGCCCGACCCGCACCAACAGCAATACACACGCGACGCCTCTATCGCTAGTACTGAGCTGTACTCTTTTCGTTAATCTCAGAATACGCTTCTATGAAATGCGTTGCAATCTTTTGGTGCACACCAAGGGTCTTGAGCGCTTTGATTGACCCTAGTGCACCGCCAAGCCAAGTTCGGTTAAGCTGTTGGTTTTAATCATATTGCAATGACCGGTACATTTCATGTTGGCATAACAGCTCATTTTCATCACAATAAGGTAGTCGGAGTTGATGCAATGCGTTGCAGTAGTTAACGAGTGTTCTAGAGGGGCCTGAATGCGCAATCCATACGGCCAGATTACGAACACGGACAGCCGATCATTGCGGACAGCGCCCGTGCCGACAACGATTAGTCAAGCCGCTCAGCGGCAGCTTGCAAAGCCTGCGGCACCTCGTCCTGCAGATCTCGCCTCTCATCGAGCAAGTTGCGATGAGATGCAGGAGAATCTAGGCGCGCGCCAACTCGAGCGGTATGCGGTACGCGTTAAACAGACCCGAATGGGCGACGTTCCTGTTCGAATCTTTACACCTCAGAACGCGTCCTCCAAATACCGGGGATGCGTACTGCTCAATCTCCATGGGGGCGGATTTATTGTCGATTCGGGCTCGATAACAGAAAATATACCTTTGGCCTTTTTAAGCGGAATCCCGGTCGTTAGTGCGCTGTATCGCCTTGCCCCTGAGCACGAATACCCGCTTGCCGTCGACGACGCGCAAGCGGTTTACAGTGCGCTCCTCGAGAAACATCGTCCACAGCAAATCGGCATATATGGAACCTCAGCGGGAGCCGTTCTTAGCGTGCAGTTGCTGGCGCGACTAAAGGACGCGCAAGCGCCGTATCCACGCGCCTTGGGGTTCTTCTCGGGCTCTGCGGATCTCAGTCGCGCCGGCGATTCAGAGTACTTCCTAGCACCGATGGATGATCGCCGCCCGCTCGCGGAAATCGTTGAGCCTTACATTCAAGGATGTGACAAAGCCGATCCGCGGGTCTCACCGCTCTATATGGACTTGACGGACTTTCCGCCCACGCTATGCATCAGTGGCACACGGGATTTCATGTTGAGCCAGACGGTCATCTTTCATCAGGCTCTCCTGCGGGCCAAAATAGATGCACGGTTGGTTGTATTCGAGGCGATGCCGCACGCGCATTGGTGCTACCTCGACATTCCGGAGTGTGACGAAGCATTTGAAGTGATGGCGGAATTCTTTAAGAAGCACCTGCTTCAATAGAAATGTCTAGGTTTGCCTCACGACAAGCTCGGTGGGAAGTTTCGCGGATTTGGGCTTTGCACCGTCCAGTATCTGAAACAACTTTTCCACGAGCAGACTTCCCGCCTCCTGTGTGTCCTGACGAATTGTCGTCAGCGGAGGGAAGAAATGCGCGGCAATAGGCATATCGTTGTAGCCAATCACTGAGACATCGGCAGGCACAGCCAATTGAACATCTCGGAGCGCGGTGACCATAGCCATAGCGATCGTATCGCTGGCCGCAAACACGGCGTCCGCGGGCTGACCGGTCTTTCTCAGATAGTCTTGCATCGCGCTGTAGCCCGTCTCATAGGTAAAATCGGGAATTTCAAGATCAGACACCGTCATGCCTGTGGTGAGGCTCGACGTCAGCCCGCGCCGCCTATGTTCCATTTCTGGGTGAGCGCGATTGGCGACGAAGAGAATGTTCTTACGACCCAACTGGGCAAACCGTTGCCCTGCCAGCATCCCGCCGCGCTCGTTATCGCTGCCCACCGCGCAATAGGGACCATTCTCATCCACGGCGCCCCAGACAACGAAGGGCGCGTTGGTGCGCGCCAAGTCTCTAAGCCACTTGTCTCCTGCCCCCTGTCCGAGAAAAATAATTCCGTCTGCACCCTTCGATGCAAGCATCGTTTGATATGAGTACACGGCGTCTGCTTCTGGCGAGCACAGCAGCAAGTCTTGACGGCGGATAGAAAGGCCCCTCAGCACATCCGCTAGAAGCTGGAAAATGAATGGTGCTGCCACGCCTCGACTCTGATGCGGTGGTAGATGTAGCACCACAGCGATCGTGTTCGTGCGCTTTGTGCGCAGCTTTTGCGCATTGCGATTAACCGAGTAACTGTGCTTTCGAGCGATCGCCAGTACGTGTGCACGAGTAGCAGCATTTACGAGAGGGCTTCCTTGCAGAGCCCTCGATACAGTGGGCTTCGACACCTTCGCAAGCCGCGCGATGTCGTCCATGGTTTTCGAGCCGCTGCCGCCGGCGCGAACTTGTCTCTTTCGACTTCGGGGCAGATTCACCCGTGTTCAAGCCTTCTGTAAATGCGATGCTAGTGTTGCACGCAGTTTCATGAAACACAATGCAACGCCGCCTTCGCCATAAGCTCACGATGCCGGTTTGCGAACGAGCGGCGCGTTTGCACGAGACAAATGATGGCCAGACCCGCCGCCAGAGAATCTACGACGGCGATGGAGAATCCAACCGACTGTGGACTCTTGAACACATCATCGGTCAGTATAGCAACTGCCGACGGCCCGAAGCCGAGGGAAAAGAGGTTGAGCAGCACCATGTAGAACGCCATGATTTGCGCGCGGCTACCGGTTCTTGAGATCTGCTGGAGCGCCGTCCCGCACAAGACAGTCGGCATAGCCAGAATGCCGTAAACTGCACATACACAGACTTCGGCAACCCATTGCGAGTGCGCCAGGCACATCGCCCAGGCCAGCGTTCCGAGAAGCCCTGCAATTGCCATGGTGACAATAACCACGCCGTCAGAGCGCCCCCGATTATCAATAGCGTCAATAGAGAGGCCAGCAAGCCAGGCGCCGCCAGCCGCACATGAAAGTGCCGCCATCCCAGTTAGTCTACCGGCGCTCTCGAAAGTGAACCCTTGCCCGCGCACAAGAAACGTTGGCACCCACGCTGAGGTTGCGAATACCGCAAGCGATAACAGCAACATCGCTGAAATAGTTCCGCCAAACGCGCGAGGGTTTCCTAGCATGTCCCGCGGAAGGGCCGGGACGGTCTCCCTCTTCTCTTGGGAAGCCACCGCTCTCGCAGGCTCCTTTACCAATAGGAGGGACATCAGTGCTAGTGTGCCAAGAACACCGCACGCAAAAAATGCGATCTGCCATGTCGAATAGCGATTGAGTAGCGGCACCATAGTCACAACGCGCGGTCGATGCACTAGAAGCCAACCCCCGCCCATTAAAGCTACTGCCGCACCGACGGGTCCGCCCATTCCAAACAGAGCGATGCCGCGCGCCAACATTCCGGCGGGCGTGACACTTGCAATAAGTGATAGCGCAGATGGAAAGAGGAGAACTTCACCAATACCCACAAACGCTCGGGCCACCATTAGCTGCTGAAATGTGCGAGTCAGCCCGCAAGCAGCTGAGGCGACCGACCAAACGGCCACGCCAATCGCAATGACAAGACGTCGGTTGTCGCGGTCAGCGAAACGCCCCGCCGGAATACCCAGCACCGCCGCAAAGACAGCAACGGCCAAGCCCTGCAATAAACTGTACTCCGTATCCGAAAGCGAAAGTCCAGCTTTGATTGGGTCAACAAGAATATTGAGAATCTGTGTGCAGGTAATTGCTACCGCATGACAGAAAGACAGCACGAGAACCAGTGATATCCACCCGCGCGAGCGCCCCCGCCCCCATTGTGCCACGGAGCCTCCAACCACCGCCTGATGCCTCTTTCTTCTCGAAACTGATGCTTTGCACGCAGCGAACGCCGATTCATCCTTGTCGCGACCACATTGCAACGCATTTCAGTAAAATGGATACGCTACACCATCTAAGGCGCGGAGTCAGTATTTCCTTCGGCATTGCCACCTGCAGACAGTAGAAGTTGGCCGTGGCCACAGCTTAGGCGGTTTGGTAGCAGCCCGGTAGCAGCCCAATTTTTGCTTTGTGTATTCATTGTGTTACGAACGGTGAACTGTGCGGGAGACAGTTATGGCGACTGTGAGCAGGCGACGCGGGAAATGGGTGGCAGACTATCGGGACGGTACCGGCAGACGACATTGGGAGACCCATGAGACTCGGCGCGGCGCAATCGATGCGCTCGCGCAGCATGTCACGGCACTCCGCAACGGACGGTATGTTCCACCGAATAACAAGCGCACGGTGCGAGAGGCCTTTGAGAGTTGGTGGTCTCTAGGCGTTGAAGGAGATGACAATCGCGGCGGCGTGCCTTTGCGCCTCGCGACGAGGGCTATCTATCGGCTCACTTGGCGAGTGCACGTTGAACCCGTGTGGGCCGCACGCAAGCTATCCACGATCAGAACAGAGGAAGTCGCGCAGTGGCGGCAACAAATGCTCTCGGGCGGCGTTGGACCGCGCACCGTTCACAACTCACTCTTGATGTTGAGCTTTCTGTGCAAGCACGCGCGTCGTTTCAGATGGATCCCCGCCAATCCGTGCGGAGAGGTGCGAAAGCCTAAATTCAGGGTGAAAGTGCGTGCTTTTACGGCCGCGGAAGTGGCGATCCTGACTTGTCATGCCGATGATGCGACACGCGTCCTGATTCAAACCGCGGCTCATACGGGCCTGCGAATCGGTGAATTGGCCGGGCTCGAATGGAGCTGTGTCGACCTTGAGAAGAGTGAGATTCACGTCGAGAAGCAGTTTACGCATGAGCTGGGCGAACTTGAAAACGGTAAACAGTCGACGTCGTGTACCCATCGCCAAGGAATTATTGAAAGAGCTCACGCTGCATCGCGCGCGCAGTCCCGGCCTACTCGTTTTCCCAGGTCCAAGCGGAACACCGCTGCGCTACCACAATTGGCACTCGCGCGTGTGGGCGCCGCTCCTGAAGCGATCGCGCGTATCGGGAAATTTTCACATGCTGCGGCATTTTTTTGTCACAGCGATGCTGCAGGCGGGCGTCAACGTGAAAGTGGCTCAGATGCTTGCGGGCCATCACTCGGCGGCTTTTACACTCGACGTCTACGCGGATGCCCTACCCCAGCAAATGGATGAAGCCGGCGAGAAGGTGGCCGACGTGATCATCGCCGCCGGTGGTAGCATTTTGGTAGCAAATAGTCCGACGCTGCATTGAGCGTCGCGCAACTATTTGATTTCAGAGCGCGCCCGGAGAGATTCGAACTCCCGACCCCCTGGTTCGTAGCCAGGTACTCTATCCAACTGAGCTACGGGCGCGCAGATAAGAAAGCGCTGAATTGTTCGTCGCCCCAAAGCGCATTCGTGCTCTCAAGCCTCTGATAATTAAAGGCTTTTCGTCTACGACCTGCATCCACCCCGGGACGGGCGTGCATCCTACCATATGCGTGCCCGTGAGACGGCGGGGTCGTGAGCCTCCGCAGGCCGGAAACGCGACGCCTCACGGCTTCGGTGATGTTTCGTTCGAACGCACGTGGTGTTTAATCTCTTGTTAGTAGGGTTACGATGAAACGCACGTCGGAGTAGCTGACCTACTCGATCTTTGTCTTTGGTCAATAGTGCTCGGTGTTTGGTTTGTTGCCGAGCTCGTGAGCTGCGAGCATGGGTAGAGTCCTCCTTCGCATTCCGCTGATCACAAATACCGAAACGTGCCAGATCAAGTGACGTTGAGTGCGGTGCTGATCGCATAGCGATCACCGCTTATCCGCTTCCGACCGCCCGCAAGCGTGCTCGCGCAACCTCTATGCAATATTTGGACACCGTCCTAAAGGCCGGCAGAGCACATTTTCTCCCGAGCCGCCATGAACCTCAATGTGACGTCAAACAAGCCATGTAAGCGGTGTGCCTCGCATCAAATTTACCGCCGCTTCGATTGGACAGTACCATTCTTTGAGTTACAGTAAGATTGAAAGGTGTGAGGTCTCAAAGGTCCATTCAGAGGGGTCAAGGATGATGGCAGTTAAGAGTCTTGCTTGGTTGGTCATTTTGAGCGGCCTCACAGCGTGCGGCGGCGGAGGCGGGTCCAGTTCCTCAACGGGTACCAGCTCCACCGGAACGACTAGCACAGGCGATGGATGGGTTGCTGGTGTCTTCAAGCCGTCCGCCGATTTCGCGGCGCAGTGTCAGGATCCGCGCTCCGGCACGGATCCTGAAACCAGCAAGCCATACCCGGACACTCAGGGCACGACGCTTGACGAGAACAACTGGCTGCGCTCTTGGACCAATGAGTTGTATCTGTGGTACTCGGAGGTGCCCGATCAGGATCCGGGCAACTACAGTTCGACGGCCGACTATTTCGCTGTGCTGAAGACGTCGGCGACTACTTCCACTGGCAGGCCAAAGGATCGATTTCATTTCACCTATCCGACCGCGCAGTGGGAGCAGATGTCGCAGGCTGGAGCCGATATCGGCTACGGACTCACGTGGGATATAGAGGCCAGCACTCCGCCGCGGCAATTGTATGTGGCTCTTGTCTGGCCGGGAGGCGCGGCGGCCGCAGCAAACCTGGTGCGCGGTTTGCAGGTTCTTACCATCGATGGTGTGGACGCGGTGAATGCGGATGATCAGACGAGCGTCGACACGCTCAATGCGGGCATCTCGCCAGCGACGGCAGGCGAATCGCACACGTTCATGATGCAGGATCCAAATTCGAGTAGCGTTCTGACCGTTACTCTGCAGTCCGCTGTCGTGACCGAAACGCCAGTGCCAACGGTTACGACGCTATCCACCGCCACCGGCCCGGTGGGCTATATCCTCTTCAATGATCACATCGCCACATCCGAGCCGGAACTCATCAATGCGATCAATCAACTCAAATCGGCCGCGGTAACCGATCTTGTACTGGATATTCGCTATAACGGTGGCGGCTACCTCGACATCGCCAGCGAGCTCGCCTATATGATCGCCGGCCCGGGTCCGACCGCGGGCATGACGTTCGAGCAGGAGACCTTCAACAGCAAGTACTCGGCCACCAATCCGGTCACCAACGAGCCCAATACACCCACGCCGTTCCACAGTGTCTCCCTTGGGTTTACTACTTCGCCTCCGGCGGGCACCGCTCTGCCCTACCTCGGCCTATCGCGCGTGTTCGTGCTGACAGGGGTCGAAACCTGCTCCGCGAGCGAATCCATCATCAATGGACTGAACGGGGTAAACGTACAGGTGATTCAAATCGGCTCGAACACCTGTGGCAAACCTTATGGGTTCTATCCGCAGGACAACTGTGGCACGACCTATTTCTCCATCGAATTCCAGGGCGACAATGCCAAGAGCTTCGGCAACTATCCGGACGGATTTTCACCGCAGAACTCGCTGAACCCCACAAGCGCGGTCCTGCCGGGGTGCTCCGTAGCTGACGATTTCACGCATGCGCCAGGCGATCCATCCGAAGGGCGCCTCGCCGCAGCACTGACGTATCGTTCCGCACCCGGGTGTCCGCTGGCGAGCGGAAGTGCGGCCGCACCTAGCATTAAGTCGCAGCTCATGCTGCATCGGGCGCTGTGGCGGGAAAACCGAATAATGCATCGCTGAGATTCCCGCGGTTGCGCAGCCTCTTTGGACTGGCTGTAGTGACGACGGGGTGTGCGGCTCTGGCGGCATCGGAACAGCCCGCGCTGCTCGTGAATCCTTCGGCGAGCGATCTCGCCGAGTTGCAGCAGGTGGTCAGCGCAGCGTTGCACGGCGCCCCGGTAAGGCTGGCTAATGACGTTCTGACACGCGAGAGCGTGTTAACGATCGATCGGGTTGAGCCTCGCACTGCTGACGGCGCTCCGCTCGATGGGCGTCGGATCGGGCAACCCCGGCATTTTCGGTTGGTGAAGAGCGGCCCGCACTGCTTTCTGATCCAGGAAGGAAGCGGAAAACACTGGCCTCTGCGCACGGTCACCTGCACGCCGTTGACCTGATCGAGTCCCTCCGCGTGCATGGGCGCGCGGCCGAGTGCGGGCGCATAAGCGCGCCAGTCGCCTCCGCCTTTGCAGCGCCCACAATCCCCTGCGCGATCACTTGCAGCGTCAACCCGCGAGCGACTCAGCTAACTTGAGGATCGCGGCCGGGCACGAAAGACTCTGTCAGCCTTAAGCCTAGGGTTATGCTTGGTAATCCGCTGCACGAATTCCTTCCGATACCCACGGCAACTCATATATGCAAGAGCCCCTGATCGAGATTAAAAGCGCCTCGCTCGATGATCTGGAACACCTGACGCCCTTGTTCGACGGCTATCGGCAGTTTTATCGCTATGCCAGTGATATGTCAGGCGCGCGTTCCTTTGTTCACGAGCGGCTCGCGAAGCGTGACTCAACTGTCTTCATAGCCTGGTACGCAGGAAAAGCGATTGGGTTCACCCAGCTCTATCCTTCCTTTTCCTCGCTATGGATGAAACGGCTCTTCGTGCTGAGTGATCTGTACGTGGATGTAGCCGCTAGAAAGCTCGGCACGGGGCGCCTGTTGCTTGAGGCCGCTGCGCGGTACGCTCGCTCAGAGGGTGCTCGGTATTTGACCCTCGAGACTGCAAGAACCAACCTGACAGCTCAATCTCTATACGAAAAGTGCGGGTGGAAAAGAGACACTGAGTTCTACGTCTACGAGCTTGTTGTGAGCTAAGCTTGTGCGTGCCTACTAGAGGCTTTTTATTGACTCGTATCGTAAATATTCAATGCGCGCAGCAGCTTACGCCTGAGGTGGGTCCTGGCAGTTTGAACTTACACCGGCTACTGAACCGCCCGCGTTACACTGGGGTACTAACGGCGTGAGCACCGCCAGACATGTGCGGGCCGATCCGAAGTAGTTCTACGATGGCGGCGATAGAAACGTGGCAGGAGCACCGCTGCCTGTTCCACGTCAGTCCGTACGGCGCATCCGATGACGCTTCGGTAAGTCACACATCAAAACACTTAGGCGTATATCACGGATGTTTGTGAATGGCATCGGAACGGCAACCCCGGCAGCGCGTTACACCAAAGCGGACTGTTGGAAAGCCTTTCAGAACTCTGAGTGGTTTGGCCGTCTTGATGCACGCGCACGCGCCATTGCACAAACAGTTTTGGAACGCGACAACGGAATCGAAGCGCGGCATCTGTCACTAAACTCACTTTCAGAAGTCTTCCAAATCGATCCGGATACGTTGCGCCAGCGGTTTATTGCCTCCGCTCCGGCGCTCGCGGCACAGGCCGGTGAGCGCGCATTAAGCGCCGCCGAAGTCAATGCCGGCGACATCGATGCTGTCATCGTGAGCACGTGCACGGGCTATCTTTGTCCGGGGCTCTCTGGCTATGTCATTGAGACGCTGGGACTCAAACCCGGAATACAGGCGCTCGACCTTGTTGGACAAGGCTGCGCCGCGGCACTACCCAACATGCGCCTTGGGAGCGCATTGCTCGCCTCTGGCCAATGTCAGAATATTCTCTCGATCTGCGTAGAGGTCAGTAGTGCCGCGATGTACCTCGATAACGACCCGGGCGTATTGGTAAGTGCCTGCTTGTTTGGAGATGGCGCGGGCGCGGCTGTGCTATCGCGCACGCCGCGCCCGCGCGGTCGCCGCATAGCGTGGATAGACAGCGAGTCGCTGATCGACCCGGCTAATCGAAATGCACTCATGTTTGAGCAGCGTCAAGGCATGCTGCGCAATATCCTCACGCGCGTAGTGCCGACGTTGGCGGCGGAACACGCGTATCGCGTATTTGACGCCGTCGTGCGGCGCGCCGGTCTTTCCGCTGCACAGATCAGCGCCTGGATCATGCACGCGGGCGGCCGCGACGTATTGCTCTCCTTGGAGAAGCGATTCGGCCTAGACGCCAGCAACTTTCGTTACAGCGCCGCGATGCTGCGCGAATACGGCAATCTCTCCAGCGCGTTCGTTTACTTTGTCCTGCAAGCCGCCCTGGCCGACGGAGCCCCCGGCGGATGGTGGTGGCTGTCCTCATTTGGCGCAGGCTTCAGTTGTCACGGCGCGCTGCTCGAGGTCGCTTGATGTCGAGCAGCATAGGCACGACTTGCGTCTCGTCAAAGGATCAGGTTTGACATTTGCAAGAACAGTGTCGCCGGAGACTCTCGACGTTCTCCCGGTGAGCGACCCGCGCGCAGTTCGCTCGCGCCGTGATCTGCAGCGGGTCAACCGCTTTTTGGGCACGCGTCGCACGATGGTCCGGGGGATGCAGCCGGCAACTGCACGCCGCTTGGGCGATGTACCGCTACGTGTGCTCGAGCTCGGTGCCGGCGATGGCAGTCTGATGTTGCGTATTGCGCAAGAGTTGTCGGCAGCCTGGCCCGCAGTACACTTGACGTTACTCGATCGCTTGGCGCTCGTCACCGCGGACACGAGCGCAGCGTTCGCACGCCTCGGGTGGTCGGTGCACACGCTGAGCATAGATGTGCTCGACTGGGCCGCAGCACCTCTGCCATCTCACCTTCCGCCGCGCTGGGACGTAATCGTGACGAATCTCTTCCTGCACCACTTCGACGGCCCGCTGCTCGCGAGGTTATTGTCCGCGATCGCCGCTCGCAGCAATATGTTTGTCGCCTCCGAGCCGAGGCGCACTCCTGTATCTCTCATTGGCAGTCATCTGATCGGCGCGTTAGGTGCGAATAAAGTCACACGCGAGGATGCCGTACTGAGCGTACACGCTGGCTTCCGCGACGCGGAACTCTCGGCCGCTTGGCAGGGGAACGCCGACGAGTGGCAATTGCAAGAGCGTCCGGCGGGTCTCTTCAGTCACTTTTTTAGCGCCACCAGACGCGCCGCCGGCGGCTGAGTCAACGGATGCAAACTGAATTCGACGCCATCATTATCGGCGCTGGCCCTGCGGGCTCGACCGCCGCCATCCTGCTCGCGCAGGCGGGCTGGTCAGTCGCCCTGATCGAGAAGCAGTGCTTTCCGCGCCGCAAGGTGTGCGGCGAATGCATCGCGGCCAGTAATCTGCCGCTTCTAGACCAGCTTGGCATTGGCGATGCGTTCGCTGCGATAGCGGGACCGGAGCTGCGGCGCGTGGCGCTGTTATGCGGCGTGCAGTCGCTAAGCGCGGCATTGCCCGCCTGCGAGGATGCGACGCACCCTTGGGGACGGGCGCTTGGGCGCGAACACTTGGACCTGCTGTTGCTACAGCGGGCCAAAGAGGTCAAAGCCTGCGTGCTGCAACCGTGTGCCGCAAAATCCCTTAGCGGGGAGCCCGGCAACTTTCGCTGTAGCGTAGTCTTGGACGGCAGAGACGCGGCTGTAACACTGCGCGCACCGGTTGCGATCGCTGCCTATGGATCGTGGCAGCCGTTACCGGCGGATCGGGCACGTCTGCGCGCCCAGCGGCGCGCCAGTGATCTGCTAGCTTTCAAGGCAAACTTCAGCAACGTGCACCTGGATAAGGGGCTGCTGCCGGTGTTGTCGTTTCGCGGCGGTTACGGCGGCATGGTCGTTGCCGATCATGGCGCGACCACTGTCGCATGCTGCATTCGCGAGGATCGGCTCAATGCCTGCCGGCGAGCATTGCCTGGGGAACAGGCTGGCGCCGTCGTAGAGGCGTATTTGCGGCGCGAGTGTGCGGCGGTGCAGGATGCTTTGAGCCGCGCGGCGCGCATCGGGCCATGGCTGGCCGCCGGGCCGATTCGCCCTGGTATACGGCTGCCGCGCAGGCGCCCGGACGTGTTCCTGATCGGCAACGCAGCCGGTGAGGCGCATCCCATTATCGGGGAAGGCATAAGCATGGCAATACAGTCGGCATTTTTGTTATGCGAGCAGCTTGCTCGCAGTCGCGAGGTGCTGCGGCGCGGCCCCGACGGCCAAGAGTGCCAGCGGGCCATTCAGGCGCGCTATGCAGCTCAATGGCGCGCCCAATTCCGGCCACGCATGCGGATTGCCGCCCTATTCGCGCAGGCGGCGATGCGTCCCGCTGTCACCGCAAGCGTGTTAGCGCTGCTGCGCCGGGCGCCCGGATTACTTACGCACAGCGCACGCTGGAGCGGCAAGATACGCCGGATGTCGAATCCAGCGGCGATCGCATTGCTCGCATCGACGCTCGCTCAACCTCCGCATCGCGTCGCCAAGACTCGTTTGGGAGCATGATCTATGACAACGCTTGAACGGCTATCAAAAATTCTGGTGAAGAATTACAAGATAGATCCGGCGCGACTCACCCTCAACGGACCGCTCGGGGAACTCGGCATTGATTCGCTCGGCATGCTCGAATTGCTATTCTTTATTGAAGACGAATTCAAAGTTCAATTGCCGTACGATCCAGTTGCGCTGCCAACCGTGGGCGATGCAGTCGCCTATATCGATGGCCTGCTTGCCGCACAGCACCTTACTGGAGCGCCAGCAACTGCAGGCAGCGCGCCACCTGCTTCACCTCATGGGCCTGCATGAGACGGGTTGCGGTCACGGGCATCGGCGTGATCTCACCGCTTGGAGGCAGCGCTGCAGAATCGTTCGCTAACGCTGCCGCCGGACACTCCGCCATTTGTCGAATTAACGAGCCGTGGTGTAAGCGACTCGTATCACCGCTTGCAGCCTGCGTGAAATTCAGAGGCGAGGACCACTTCGCCCCTCCCAAGCTGCGCATGCTCGATCGCGTCAGTCAAATCGCCATCGTGGCCGCACGGCAGGCTATCAGCGATGCGCGCTTCGATATTGCGCAGGTCGATCCACAGCGCGTGGGGATTTTTTTCGGAACGGGCATGGGCGGCTCGCAAACTACTGATGACGGATATCAGACGCTCTACGCCGAACAATCCGACCGCATAAAACCGTTTACGATTTTGATGGGCATGACGAATGCTGCGGCCGCCTGGATCGGAATCGAGTGTGGCGTGACGGGACCGAATTTGACCTACTCCACAGCTTGTTCGTCCTCGGCGGTGTCGATAGGCGAAGCGTGGCTACGGCTGCGCAATGGTGCTCTCGACGTTGCGATAGCGGGCGGCGCAGAGGCGCCCTTATCCTTCGGCGCGCTTAAAGCCTGGGAAGCCATGCATACGCTTGCTAGCGAAGATCCGACCGATGCGTCGATCTCCTGTAAGCCCTTCTCCAGGAACCGAAGTGGCATGGTTCTGGGTGAGGGCGCGGCGATCGTCGTGTTAGAAGACTGGGAGCGCGCCATCAAACGCCGCGCAACCATCCATGGGGAACTGATCGGCTACGGAGTGGTTACGGATGTGTCGCACATTACCATGCCCACCGTTGCCGGCCAGGCCGCCGCGATGCGGGCGGCACTAAATTCCGCCGCGTGTGCTCCTCAATCGATTGATACCATCAACGCGCACGGGACGGGAACCCAAGCCAACGACAAGGTAGAGACCGCGGCGATCAAGGAGGTCTTCGGCGAGGACGCGTACCGCATTCCAATCAGTGCCACAAAGGCGATACATGGTCACCTCCTCGGGGCAAGTGGTGCGCTTGAACTGGTGCTTTCCTTGCTTGCAACGCAGCACGATGTTCTATTGCCGACCATGCATTTGGAAGTCGCTGCTGATGATTGTGACCTTGACTATGTCCCGAACCGCGCTCGCTATGGCGTGAAAACCAACACCCTCATGTCAAACTCCTTCGCGTTCGGCGGCACGAATGCCGTCTTGGTGGCCCGTTCGGCTACTACGCTCTAGATGTTCCGCTGACTATGGGAGTTCGTCATCGGCGCCACTAGCTCCATTCTCTCAACTTTCAAGGGCGCGGGTCTTGCTCTGATTTGGTTCGCGGCAGTCTATGCGCCTGCCTTCTCGGTAGTGGTGTGGCTTCGCCCGAGCATTCAAATTGTCGTTCCCGTCATCATTGTCGTTTCAGCCGGCCTAGCGGCACTGATCATCGCGATCCTGTCACGCGGCGCAGGCGGCATCGCCGAATTCGGGGTAGTGCAGTGTTCGCCATCGTATATTCTAGTTGCGGCGGTAGCGGGCGTTCTAGTTGGTGCTGCACTTGCCTATCTCGCTGCCCTTTATCCGGCTCCGTCTCCAATCGATGTTTCAAAGCTGCGCCCGTGGATGGTTTTCGTCTATTTCGTTCTTGCAGCTCCGGTCCAAGAAGAGCTGATCTTTCGTGGCCTGTTACAAACCACGATAGCGCGTGTCGCTCCGCCGGTGGCTGCCCTCTGGGCGATCCATTTCCCGGTAGTTTTCGTTGCCGCACTTTTCGGGCTCATTCATTTGGATTCCGGTGCCGTGGTTGCCGCTAGTGCAGTCCTATTAGGCCTGATCGCCGGCGAATTACGGCGCATGAGCGGCAGCCTCGTCCCCGCGGCCCTATTCCACGCTCTGCTCAACGCAGCTTCGGCGCTCTGGCCCGCTGGTTGAGACGGTGAGAAGCAGGGCAGCCGCTTCACGACATTGCTGTTGAATGGCCCACCCCGCTGCATGTTTCTAAAGCAACTCAAGGGATTCTGGGTTCTTCGCACTCCTCTGGTCCGACAAGGAATCGATAAGCCGCGTCTAGGCGGCGACTGCCGACAGTGACCTCGCCTTTTAATCGCCGTGATCGGCGGATACCCTAGTCGCAAACTAAGGGAGAAAAAAGCATGCGGCGACTATTACTCGTTGTCGTCTCGGCCGCTCTGACGTGCTGTGCTGCACAACCGCGTACGGTCGAATCCCCGAAGCCTCATCGGACAACCGTGCCGTCTGCAAATCCAGCGGCGCGCGCGCCCTACTCTTCTACATACGAGGCACCGTCAAGGCCTCCTACATTGATACGTAGCGCCACCGTGCTCACCGGCACCGGTGCGCGCCTTGATAAGACTGATGTGCTCATCGAAAACGGTCATATCAAGGCGGTCGGGCAGGACCTGCCCGCACCGGCTGGCGCGCTCATCATTGACGCCCAGGGTCGCTGGGTAAGTCCCGGAATCATCGACATTCATTCGCACCTCGGGGTGTATGCGAGTCCCGGCGTCAATGCACAGGCGGACGGCAACGAGATGACAAATCCCGTGACCGCGAATGTCTGGGCGGAGCATTCAATCTGGCCCCAGGATCCGGGGTTTGAGACGGCACTTGAGGGTGGTGTGACCACTCTGGAGATTCTGCCCGGGTCCGGCAACCTGATCGGGGGCCGCTCCGTGGTAGTTAAAAACGTGCATGCCACGACCTACCAGGCCATGAAATTTCCAGATGCGCCTTACGGACTCAAGATGGCCTGCGGCGAGAATCCCAAGCGCGTGTACGGCAGCAAGGGCCAGTTTCCGTCAACGTTGATGGGCGATGTTGCGGGCTATCGCCAGGCGTTCGCCGATGCGCAGGATTACCAGAATCAGTGGGACAAGTACTATCGCGAGCGCGCGGAATACGAGAAGAAAAAGAGCTCAGCCGGTACCTCCGAGACTCAAGGAACCGATAAGAGAGATAAGAAGGAGCTGACTCCACCTGTGCCGCCTAAGCGTGATCTGAAGCTGGAGACACTGGCGGGGGTTCTGAAGGGTGAGATCCGTGTGCAAATGCATTGCTACCGATCCGACCAAATGGCAACCATGATCGACGTCGCCGACGAGTTTGGCTTCAAGATCGCAGCTTTCCACCATGCCGTAGAAGCGTACAAAATCGCGGATCTGCTGGCGCAGCGCGGCGTGTGCGCAGCAATGTGGGCAGACTGGTGGGGCTTCAAGATGGAAGCCTACGATGGCATTCAAGAGAACATCGCCATCGTCGATGCTCCTGAAAAGAGTTGCGCCATGCTGCATTCCGACTCGGAAGACGGAATTCAGCGCCTCAACCAGGAGGCGGCCAAGGCCATGGCGCGCGGCGTTCGCGCGGGGCTCAAGATTGCTCCCGAGCGGGCCATCCGCTGGCTAACGGCGAACCCCGCAAAGGCACTCGGCCTCGAGGATCGCATCGGCACTCTAGAGCCCACGAAAAATGCCGACGTGGTCGTCTGGAGCAGCAATCCGTTCAGCGTGTATGCGTTGGCAGATCAAGTATTCATTGACGGTGCTCTGGTGTTCGATCGTTCGCATCCCCCGCAAAAGCCTCCATCGGACTTCCTCCTCGGGCAATCTGCGACGGAGGAAGCACCATGAAGATCTCTTGCTTCGCGGCTACAATTGTCGTCGCGACAACGGTCGTCACCGCGGCGTACCCGCAGGAAATTCTCATCAGGGACGCCAAGGTATACACCGTTTCGCACGGATTGATGGACAAGACGGATGTACTCATCCGGGATGGCAAGATCGCGGCGCTTGGCCAGAAGCTCAAGACATCCCCTGATGTCACGCGCATAGATGCGCATGGGCGGCCGCTGACGCCAGGAATCTTCGCCGGTCTATCTCAAATCGGTGTGGACGAAATCAATGGCGAGCCCTCCACGGTCGACGACCGCCTCAAACTCGAAGCACCCGACCATGAGCAGCAGTGGCGTCCTGAATTCGACATCACGCTGGCGTACGATCCTCAATCGACTTTGGTGCCGGTTGCGCGCATCGAGGGGTTGACCTGGACCGTGCTTGCACCCGTCCCCGGCGACACCATCATCGCCGGTCAAGGCGCAGCGGTTACCCTCGACGGGCGCGAAGATGCGGTGCTACCCGACAGCGGCACGTTGTTCGTACAGCTCGGAAGCGCAGGCAAGGAGTTCTCCGGCGGCAGTCGCGCGGCGCAGTACATGCTCCTTGAGCAGGCGATTCGCGAGGCCCACTCGCAAGGTCCGGTGGGGGAACAGGCCTTGTTGCATCCCGCTGGGCGAACGGTGCTCTCGCGCTACCTTGCGGGCGGACGCGTGGTGTTCGAAGTTCAGCGCGCGCCAGACATCCTTGAGGTCATTGCGTTCGCGCATAAGCAAGGCATGAAACCGATCATCTCCGGTGGGAATGAGGCGTGGCGTGTTGCGAAAGAACTTGCGAGGGCCCACGTGCCGGTGATCCTGAATACTTTGCAAGATCTTCCGTACGACTTCGACCGACTCGGTTCACGCCTCGACAATGCCGCGCAACTGCAACGCGCCGGTGTGCTCATCGCCTTCTCGAGCGGCGACAGCCACAACGCACGGACCATTCGCCAGCTTGCGGGCAATGCCGTAGCTCATGGTCTATCCTGGGACGCGGCACTGGCTGCCATTACGAAGAATCCCGCCGAGATATTCGGATTGGGCTCACACGGCAATATTGCGCCCGGACAAATGGCGGACCTCGTGCTATGGGACGGCGATCCCCTTGAGGTGACAACCACCGCCACGCAGGTCTGGATTGCCGGGCATGCGATAAAGATGCGCTCGCGCCAAACTGAACTGCGCGATCGTTACCTGAAGGGGCCCGTCGCGGCCGAATAAGCGCAAAGCTGCGCGCGAGGCGGGATGATCATGTCGCTAAAGCACGTCCGGCACGGCAAGAGCTCTGTCAGACCGTATGTTTATGGTCCGCTATCACTTGCGACTCTGGTCAAGGAGGCGTTTGGCGCAGTTGAGCTTGAGCGGGAACAAGTACGTGAGAGCTCATTCCACATTGAGGCCCAAATCGGAGACTCCATGATCGTACTGGAAGTCTCTGACCCGCCGCATGCGAGCGCGACCCGCGGTTCGATCTACGTCTACGTTCCGGACGTCGATGCAGCGTATCAGAGGGCTCTTGAGAACGGCGCCGAATCGGTCGCAGCTCCCGCTGACAAGCCCTATCAGGAGCGCTCCGCCGGCGTGAAGGATGGCCTCGGCAACATCTGGTGGATATCAACCTTTACGGGTCGCTGACCAGCGAGTCGCTCATTCACCCGCTTGTACGCGAAAATCCATTCACACTCGTACCGGTGCGACTGCGTTACGCGCTGCAATTCCAACCGCCGCGGTTCAGTATTCGACCACGCCCTGGATTACGCGTGGCGCAGCCGTAACAACGGGCTCTATGCCCAGATAAACACTTGAGCTGCTGTCGCTCGGATTCTGGAGGCCGGCCGCGGTCGGCAACACGATATTTGTTGGCACCTTGAGGTTATCGTTCGCACACACGCTCAGGCCCTTGTTTGCCAGGCGGATCTGTAACTGCAGCCACTTGACCAGGTACGTAGTCGTTAGATTACTGGGGTCCGTGCCCGTGACCACGCCCTGCTGGGGATTAGCGTCCGGCGCATAGGGGATGATGAACTGCGCCACGTTGAGCGCATTCGGATCGGTGCAGTTATCCAGCAGGTTTGTTACCTGCGATACGCAGATGTTCGGTATGCCAAAAAGATCGCCAAAGCCGCCGTATTGCAGGATCAACGACGTGCCTGCATAGCTACCGTACGCCGCTCCGGTGGCTGGGACACTGTAGCTAACATTTAGCGGTGCATCGAACTGCACAAAGTTGCCGCTCGCGTCCTTAACCGCGGCAAACTGATTGTAGGCGCTCGGACCCGTCTGCCAGACATAATAGACGTCCGCGAAGCTCGCCTGATTGGCGCAATAATCGGGTGGATTGGCGCCGTCCGGACACACTGCATCACTCAGGCTGGTAAACAGCACTCCGCTCATCACGCCGTTCTGATACTGCGGATACGGCTGATAGTCATTGGCATTAGTGTCGATGACGGCCTGGC
This sequence comes from uncultured Gammaproteobacteria bacterium, assembly GCA_963695315.1. Taxonomy (GTDB): domain Bacteria; phylum Pseudomonadota; class Gammaproteobacteria; order Steroidobacterales; family Steroidobacteraceae; genus PALSA-1196. Next base: position 3,970,516 of record OY968773.1, on the reverse strand, counting down.
TGTTGCCATCGGTGAGTACAGCACCGCTGGCACTGTATTGGACGAGGCCACTCGGTGGTAAGGGCTGAAAACTGTTGTATGTCGCTGCGACGTACGGCGATGCGACTTGGCCGCCCTGCCCCTGCGTGAAATACGCCTGTAGGGACGCCGCGGTCGGGCAGTTGCTTGCGCAGTACAGTGTCGTCGGCAAACTGGGATCGTTCGGGTACACCAGGTCCTGCTCGTCATAAACGACCGTGATCGCAGCCGAATTAACGGGCCCACTTATGCCATTGAGGTCGATCGACAGATTTCCGCCCAGCGATTGGGAGAACCCCTGGAGCACCCCGCCCACGCTTGCCCACAGCGACGGGTCGAGCGACAGAGGCTGAGGCAGATTGCTCGTCTGGCAGCCATTCTGGTTGCACTGCAGCTCGGCAGTTGCGATGAATTTTGCGGTTGCGTCGTTCCAATACATCACGTACTGCGTATTTGCGTCGGGCAATCCGAAAGTATTGACAGCTCCAACGAAGACATCGAACGGCAGAAGATTGATGCTCTGCAGCGAACGAGTCTGCTTCGTGTAACGTATCAACCGCCCGCCGTATGTAACGGCGGTGTAGGTCGCCGTACTGGCAGACCCGTTTGAATAGTTGATTTTCTGGACGGACGCGCCATTGGCGGGCAGCGGAGCTCCGGCCGGCGTTGACAGGCCGTAATAGCCCACGAAACCCTGATAGGTGCTGCCGCCAGTGGTGTATTGGAATGGAAAGCCGGAGTTAAGCTCGATGCGCTCCCCGGTTACCGAGTCATAAAGCCCGTATTGCATTGCCGAGAGTCCCGCATCGGGATCGGCAGCATCGCGACTGAAGCATTCGCTGTTGCCCTGAGAGTCGCTGCGCAGGTAATCCTGCTGGTCATATGCGAAGTTGAAAGCCGATGAGGAGTTGCCGTTGCCGTTGCCGGATTGCTGCGCGGCCACACTGCCACTTCCGCTCGTAGTGCCCACGCTGGATAGCTGCAGCGCCGTGGTCTGACTCTGGCCCCCGCCATTGTCGTCCGCCTCGTAGTAACTCAGCGCGCCATTGCCCCCTTGCAGGAAGCCGTTCATCTGACAGCTGTCATTGCCCGGCGCCAAGCCACAATAGTCGAGTCGAAATGTGCCGTATGGATCGGTCGGCGATGCGGCCGCGGAGACGCTGATATGTGCAAATACAGTCTCCGGCGGGCTCTGCTTGACTGAGATCCATGCCTGCACAAGCATAGGGTCGGAATTGGATGCTCGCTTCGAATTTACCACTGCGGTCATGTAATTCGGCGCTTGCGCCGCACTCGCGCTGGTGCCGGAGGTAACGCCACTGTTCTTGGCAGCATTACAGGTGTTCTGATCCACGAGCGCGATGTAGGGCCCCTGATTCACGAGAGCATCCGGGCGCATCGAAGTCATGATGCAGGTAATCATGTTGACGGTTCCGATGCTCTGCGAGGTGGCATCCTGCACGTAGGTGCTTTGAGCATCGGTCATGTAAGGCGAGGTCGCGGGCGGAGCTGCAAGCGCAGCTCCCACGATGCCGCTGGTCGCGACGATAAGGAGCAATGTGCAGAATGAACGCAGCATGATGGATCTCCCGATGACTACTGCACGTTGGTCGCGGTAACAACAGACACCTTGGTAGGCATCGCTAACCCCGTGATGGCAGCGGCAGGGGGCGTGGGTGCCGCGGCAGTGGTGCCGCTCGATCCGCCGCATGAACTTAGCAGCGCGGCAAGTACTGCGAGCGCGACCACAGTGGGAGTTCCAAATGGAAGCTTCGTAATTCTCATGACGAGTACCTCTAGACCTTCAAGGGCGCCGATCCAGCACCCGGGTTATCTTTGCGCTGCTGCGCACACGAGAAGCCGCGGCCGCGCGGCCAACGCAGATTGGTTGCCGTTGTCGCCAATAAATTGGGTGCCGGACACTTCCCTGTTGCCTGCGAGACCTCAGCAGACGCATCTCCACCGCATTCGGGTCAGCAGGCGCCGCATTGCACGAGCTGCTCCGTAGTGGGGGCATTCCATGCTCAATGTGTTGCGGGCGCGCGGTTGTGAATCACAATTCTTGCAGCGCTCACGTCGCGCGATATGTTCAATCGACAGATTAGCGGAGGGGACACTTGGGAGACGCAGGCATGAGGAAGGTCATCCTTCAAATGCCCGTTTCAATCGATGACTACCCTGAAAGTCATAGAAGTGCTGGTCATGGGCCGCAAGCCCTATGAACTAATGGCAATGTCATGCGAGGTATGCGCCTAAAGAGTGAGTGAGCGCGCCTGCGAGTCGCGCACTCAAAGATTGAGTGAGATGCTGATGGGGCAGTGATCGCTGCCCAGCACGTCCGCATGGATGTGCGCGGATTGAACCGCATTGCGCAACTGCTGGGACACCAGCATGTAATCGATGCGCCACCCGATATTGCGCGCGCGCGCATTGGAGAAGGGACTCCACCAGGTGTAATGTCCGTTGCCCTGCTTGAACAGCCGAAAGGTGTCGACGAAACCTGCATCCAAGATGTTCTGAAACCCCTTGCGCTCCTCTTCGGTGAAGCCCTTTTTCCCTCGGTTCGCCTTGGGATGGGCGAGATCATGCTCGGTATGGGCCACATTGAGATCGCCGCAAAAAATGACCGGCTTGGCCTTTCCGAGTTGACTGCAGTAAGCAAGAAATGCGGGATCCCAGTGGCCAAATCGCAACGGTAAGCGGCTCAAGTCGTCCTTCGTATTCGGCGTGTAAACGGTGACGACGTAGAAGTGCTTGAATTCCGCGGTAATAACGCGCCCTTCCTCACTACTATCCCTCTTCAGCTCGTCGGCAAATCTAAATTGCTTGGCGAATGCATTGGGAAATCCGTTGGTCACGGTGATTGGCCGCTCTTTGGAAAAGATTGCTGTGCCGGAATATCCCTTCTTGACGGCCGAGTTCCAGTATTCGTGATAACCGGGCAGATCGATCTCAATCTGACCGCGCGCCGCCTTGGTCTCCTGCAGGCACAGGATGTCGGGCTGGTGTGTCTTGAGAAAAGGCTGAAACTGCTCCTTGCGCAGGACGGCACGGATACCGTTCACATTCCACGAATAGATCTTCATCGTAAACGCCCGCGCACCGCCAAGTGGGGATGCGCCAGTAACAAGAAAAGCCGGTGGCTTCCGAGCTGCCGGCACTCACGAGCGAACCTCGGAGCACCCGGAAACTTGATTTTATTGTCTGCCGAGCTCTCGCGCTAGCTGCTCGCTTGCGACCGCTGCGGCGAAACGAGTTCGCCAAGCCAGCGTTTCAATTCGACCGCAAGATCCAAAGTGCTCTTAGACTGGCCCATCGGTAAGAATGGCATTTTAAACGTGGGTGCAAAAGCAGTGACTGCAAGGTCCATCAGGAAAATCCCGGCAGACGACATTGCGGATCGCCTGAGCGCGATCGACTGGGGGGCGGTGTCCGAGGAACTCGACCAGCAGGGCTGTGCCCTGTTCGAGAGCCTTCTGAGTCCTGCCGAGTGCCACGCACTCTCAGCGTTATATGCACAGGATGGTTGCTTTCGCAGCCGAGTCGTGATGCGTCGTCATGGATTTGGCCGCGGCGAATACAAGTATTTAAGCTATCCGCTGCCCAAGATGATCGCCACCTTGCGCACGGGGCTGTACCAATACCTGGTTCCCATTGCCAATCGCTGGAATGCGCTGCTCGGAACCGGCATGCGCTACCCGCCCCAGCATGCGCAGTTTCTACGGCGTTGTCACAACGCCGGCCAAGAGCGGCCGACGCCACTACTCCTGCAATACGGCGAGAATGACTACAACTGCCTGCACCAGGACCTCTACGGCGAGCATGTGTTTCCGCTGCAGGTTGCCTTCCTGCTTTGTGCCCCTGGGCGCGACTTCAGCGGCGGCGAGTTCGTGTTGACCGAGCAGCGCCCACGCATGCAGTCACGAGTACAGGTCGTGCCTCTGCGGCAAGGCGATGGGGTCGCTTTCGCTGTCAATCATCGACCCGTAAAAGGCGTCCGCGGACACTATCGGGTCGCGATGCGTCACGGCGTCAGCCGCCTACGAACAGGCAAACGCCATACTCTCGGGATCATCTTCCATGATGCCGCGTGATGGTCTGTCAGCGACTACGGGTCGCGGTGCGCACTTTCCGGTGTAAATGCCGGGACACAGACCGACAAGTATTCCGCTCCGCGCGGCGTGGAATATCGAACCCACTCGCCCGGGCTCAGGGCAATAGCCCGCCCTGCGCCAACCTCCACAGTTCCATCTCGGCTCTCCACACGCAGCACCCCCTGCAGCACCAATGAGTACTCTGCGAAGTCAGGAGTTTGTCCCGGCTCAATCCAACCTGGGGGACTGATCATGCGGGCAATGCTGAGGGCGGCTTCCCCCGTTTTCACGCGCCCAATATATTCACTGATTTTTTTCGGCGGATTGCCGGCGGCAGCGATCACTGCGGCGGACTCAATGAATCTTGGCATGCTGCCCCCCTTGGGTATCAAAAACTGAGGCGATCATAGCTCGGCCCTCAGCACGCAACGCTTGGATCGGGGATCCCCGCACTAAGTGCCTACGCTCCGGGGGACCTTAGTGGACGGCTGCTGAACGCGTCGCATCGCCGCCCGGGCTGCAGGCTGCCGCAAAGCTCCTCTTGAATAACATCAGCCGCAGCGTGTTTAGCCGGCCGCTCGCACCATTGTCACGCACGTAACTTAGAATACCCGGCTGGATAACGGTGGCAGTCCGTCGCGTTCCAGGCTTGAGGAGACGGTGCAATGAGTAACCCACGAGCAGCCATGAAGGTCTATCTACGTACCGGCACGCTGATTGCAGTCGGCTTGCTCGCCGGCAATAGCGCTACCGCTTGGAGCGCCGATACAGCAAGTTTGCCAACTTATCGCTTGGAGCCGGCGCCGAGCGGCGCGCTGCGCTTCATCGCCTACGGCGATATGCGCTTCACCGCCACGACCGAGAAAGACGCAAGCTCGCCTGCTGCGCGCCAGGCCCTTGTCATGCAGGTGGCGGCCGAGGCGCCGGCCGCCGTGTTCTTGAACGGCGATGTCCCTTGGCACGGCGGTAACATGGGCGACTATGAGGTCATGAAGAGCGAAACCGTGATTTGGCGCGAGCGCGGGCTACACGTGTATCCGGCATTCGGCAACCACGAGTTTGCACAGTGTGCCGAAGCGACCTGTCTTGAGAACTGGTGGACAGCCTTTCCGGCCTTTCGCGGCAAGCGCTGGTATTCGGTGGCCGTGGGCGCGCAGCTGCTTGCGATCGCGCTCGACACGGATACCTCGCTGGACAACGGCAGCGAGCAGCGCGCGTGGCTCGAGGCGCAACTCGCGGGTCTGCCGCGCGCGGTCGATTTCGTCTTTATCTTCTTACACCACCCGCCGGTTGCGGACCTGCAGACCGACGACAGAGCGAGCCACAATCCGCGTCCCAATGAGCTCGCGCTCGCCGAATATCTGAAGCAAGCCGCAGCGCGCAGCCACGCGCGCTTCATCGTCTGCGCCGGTCATATTCATAACTACGAGCGGCGCGAACAGGACGGCATTGTGTATCTGGTCTCGGGAGGTGGCGGCGCCCATCCCGTACCGGTGGTGCGCGCCCCCTCCGACCTGTACCAGGATCCGGGCTTCCCCAATTTCCATTACGTGCGATTTACCCTGGAGGGCGGACATCTGCGCGGCGAGATGTTCAGGCTTGAGGATTACGACGCGCCAACGCCGCACACTTACGCCCGCAAGGACTCCTTCGACGTGCGCGCCAACGCCCGCTAGCGAAGACTGTCTGCCTAGAGCTGAAAGTCCACGCCTGCCTGGATCGTGATCCCATAAAACTCGCGTTGGATGGGGCGGTCGTCAGGCCCCTCGGAGTAACGCATGGCGTCGTTCGTCAGATTTTTCAAATTGACGTAAATACCCGCGTTCTTGTTGAGCGCGTAGGTCGACCCGAGATCGAGCATGAAGCGCGGCGACTGGTAAACGTCGGTATAGCCGGTTGGATCGCTCGTGTTGGGCGTGAAAAGCACGCGCGAGGTGTAATAAGCCGCGAGTTTCATGCCGAAGCCGTATTTCAGGTAGAAAAGTTCGGCATTCGCCGTGTCGCGCGCTGTGCTCGGCAGGATCGTGCTGCGGCCCGGGCGTATATCGCCGCTCGAGCTCACCCAGGTCCAGTTTCCACCTGCGCCAAAACCGCTCCAGAATCCCGGCAGGTCCTTGAACTGCTGTTCCCAAGCAAGCTCGGTGCCCGCCACATGCGCCGCGGAGATGTCGGCGAAGCTCGTGACCTGCACAACACCGGTGAATCCCTTGTAGATCGGGTCCGGCGGCAAGTCGCTCGCTTCGATGCGATAGCCGGTGCTGGTGATGTAGTCGTGCAGGGCTTTGGCAAACGCTCCGACGCTGAGCATGCCGCCGCTTTCAAAGTACTTATCGACGGCAAGATCAAGATTGTAACCGGTGGTCGGCTTTAGTTCCGGATTGCCTTGGGTGATGGTGCTCGTCGAGGGGCTGAGCGAGATGGCGGCGGTGATCTGCTGGAAGCCGGGCCGAGCGATCGCCGAAGACAGGCTCGCGCGCGCTATCAGCGTGGGATCGAATTGGTAGCGCACCTGCAAGGTCGGAAAAGCGTTGGTGTAAGTATTGTCCTGAGTGTTTACGCCGAGGAACGCGTTGCTGTCGGCGTTGAACGCATTCGCTTGATAGCTTGCCCGCGTTTGCTCGACACGCACCCCGGCGAGCACGCCCCACGGGCCGTTTGCATAATGGTACTGGGCATACGTCGCGTAGACATCTTCACGATTGTGTTGCCAGCTTTGCGCATTCGCCAAAGCATTGCCGACGGTGTCCGGCACGAAACCCTGGCCCGAGTTGTAGAGTGCCTCGAGCGCCGGAACATTGAAGTCATAGCCGATGGAGTAGTGGTGGGCGTAGTAGGTGATGTAATTGCCATCGACGTATTGCGAGAGCGGCACGTCCGGCTGGCTGAGATAATTGAGCGTGAGCGGCGCGAGCGTCTTGCCGCGCAGCCGCGCGCTGGCGCCGATTTTGAACTCTTCGCTCGCTCCGAAGAGGTGCACCGGCAACGCCCAATTGATGACCGTGGAGAACTCCTTGTCCAGATCGTTCTCGCTGCCGTTACTGACGCTCGCCAGCGTGTACGCAGCCGGGTTGAGCGGATTTGCGCCGGCGCCGACTTCAAAGCTCGGCCAATTCGGTCGCGTGGTGTTGTCGTAAGTGATGGCCTGGCCGCCGGGGGCCTCGAAGTCCCAGCTCAAATCCTTGGAAACGATGTAGCGCCCCTCGGTGTAGCTCAGGCGGTAGTCGACCACGGAGGAGCCGAGCTCGTCGCGTCCGCCGAACGAGTAGAGGCGTGCGCGCAGCGTCTCGGTATGGTCGTGGTTGTCCCGGTCGAACTCGGTGACGGTGTCCGTGAACACATTCGGATTGGTGGCGGACACGGTTGGATTGCCGTTGAACGTGGTGACAAGGTAGTCCTTGTTCTGGTCCTCAACGTATCCCGATTGGTAGGCATCGAGGTACCAGCGGTGCCTCTCGTTCGGCTGATAGGCAAGCTCGCCGCCGAACCCAAGACGCTTGCGCTGCAGCTGGTAGTAGCGCTCCTCGAGGTCGTTGAAGGCCTTATCCGGAATGCCGCCCGCCTGGTTGTCGACATAGGACTCTTCCAGATCATCGATGCCACGCCGGTCGACGTAGTAGGCAATGCTGCCGACCGCCGAAAACGGGGTCGCGCCGTCGCCGAAGCCGAAGCGCGTGCCGCCTGCGAGTTCGAAGTCGCCGACCTTCGTGCCGCGCAGCGGCTCGTAGCCCGATCCCACGCGACCAGACACGAAGGCAGCGTCATCGGGCCCGAGGCGCTTCGGCGTAATCTCGATCGTGCCGCCGAGCGCTTCGGCGTCCATCTCGGGCGTATTTGTCTTGGTCACCGTCATGGAGCCGATGAGGCCGGCCGGGATGGTGTCGAAGGCGACGGCGCGGCCGCCACCCAGGGGCGAGGATGGATTTGTCGGCAGCAGGCGCACGCCCGCGAAGGTTGTGCCGTTGAGATCGGAGTCGAGGCCGCGAATATTGATGAAGCGCGCCTCCCCCGTATCGTTTTCCGCCGACACGCCCGGCAGGCGCCGCACGGCCTCGGCCGCACTCACGTCCGGTAGTTTGCGTATCTCCTCCGCCGTGACCACTGAGATGATATTCGGCGCTTGAAACTCCACCTCGCGGGCAGCTTCGTCGAGAGCCCGCTTGGCGGTGACGACGATGGTGAGCGCGCCCGCGCCGCCGGGGGCGGCCGCCTCGAGAACCACGTCGGCGATCTTGACTTCCTCACCCGCCACGTCCAGACGCTTTTCAACCGGCCTGGCGTTACTGCCCGGCGCAACGATACGCAGCGTGTAGTGCCCGTCGGGGACGCCGCTGAATTGAAATTCGCCGCCTGCTCCTGCGGTCACACTCCGGTGCAATTCCTCGATCTCGATGCGCGCGCCCGCGACGGGCTGTTCGGCGCCGCCCTCGACATGACCTGACACGACTGCGGCATTGGCGTAAGCAGCCGCAGACAAGGTATAGATCGCGGCTGCGGCGCTAAGGACGCGCTTCGGGAATTCTTCATTTTTCATGGCGCCACGTTAGGTTAGGCGGCCCACGTTGCTGATCTATGACAGCCGTCCCCGCATGGTCGGCCGCCCGCAACTCTTTTTATAGGGTGTGCAGTACGCGCAGCCCGCTTCAAAACGGTTTGAGCTTCGCGCGCGGGACGAGGGTAAAGAAATCCCGCCGCCGCCGCCGCCAGATGGCAAGAAGCGCGCGCACGCAGCCCGCACGCCCGGCGCAACGGTCAACTAGTTCGGCACCGCGACGAGAACCTGGAATCCCTGCGGCGTCAGCGCTGGCAAATAGAGCTTGTGCGACTTCGGATCGAGCGCCATGGTTTTCGCCCCGGCCGCCGTTGCCAGACTGCCCCGGACCGAGTACTTGTCCGCGGACTCCTCCAGCACAACCGTTACGTCGGCACTATCGCCGTTGGATGCGAACACCCGCAAAGTTTGGGCATCAAAAGCGGCAGCATCGACGTGCGCGCCAATCGGCAAGTTCGCGATTTGTTTACCCGATTCGCTATCCGTGACGATAAGGCGCTGATTGTGACAGACGGAGAACAGGCGATGTCGTGCCGCATCGAGCGCAAGGCCGGTCGGGCCATCACAGGGCGCGAGCGGCCAGGTCGCGCGCACCGCGTTCTGCGCGACGTCAACCACGGCGAGCGCGTTCTTGTCCTCGAGATTGACGAAAATCAGACCCTTTGCATCGCTTACCGCGAACTCCGGCCGGCCAGGCAGGGCCACGCTGCCCACTTCCTTGGCGGTGGCGGCATCGATCACGGTAGCGTTGTTGCTGTGGCCGTTAAAGGCATAGACGTGCCGCGAGAACGCGTCATAGACAATCGCATCCGGATCATCGCCCGAGATCTTCACCTCGCCGAGGGTCGCGAGCGATTCCAGGTCGAACACCGTCACGGAGTTCGCCTTGCCGTTGCTGGTGAAGCCGCGTTTGAGCTCCGCGGCGAGTGCAATGCCATGGACGCCTGACGTATTGGCGATCTCGCTCAGCAGCTTGCCGGTGGTGAGATCAATCACTTGCACGCGCGTTGCGCGCGAGACAAAAAGTCGATTATGAACGTCGTCGACTACGAGGAAATCCCACTTGCCCTCACCACTAACAGGCCAGCGGCTCTGCACGGTATAGCCACTGTCGCCAGCGGCCGATGCTGAGCCACTTGCGCTGAGCGCCCAAGCGGCCACAACCGCAACGCCGATTACGCGCAACTGTCCCGGGAGGATCCTGGCAAGGTCCATGGACGTCTCGACGATGGCGCACCCGCAGGGTGGCGACTGCGCAAGTTTGTGCACCCATCATGACGGCTGCGTGACTGCCGAAGCAAGCTCTTGGATTAGGCCAAAGCCTTCCTTGCCAACCGGGCGCCAATTCCGTGAGGATGCAACAAGTGTTTGTTTCCATGGCATCCCGATCGGCGCGGGCGTCAGTAATGGCGCTCGTTTTTTTTGTATGTGTTGCCGCACAGGCGGATGAAAAACCGCTCTGGGAAGCCGGGCTCGGTGTCGGCGTCGTCGCATTCCCGGATTACCGGGGATCCGATCAGGAGCGGGTCTATCCGCTTCCGGTGCCCTACTTCATCTACCGCGGTGACTTCTTTAAAGCAGACCGCAATGGCGTGCGCGGAGAATTCGTCAAGCGCGATTGGGTGGAGTTAAGCTTTAGCGCCAACGCCACAGTGCCGGTCGATAGTCACGATCACGCTCGCGCCGGCATGCCCAATCTGCGCTCGACGCTGGAGCTCGGGCCGGACCTTGAGTTTCACCTGTGGCGCTCAATGGATTCGCGGGTGAAATTTGACGCCGAGCTGCCGCTACGATTACCCATTACGGTGCAGAGCCCGCCGCAGTATCTCGGCTGGGATTTTGCTCCGCGCCTCGACTTGAACTTGGAGAGTTTGTCGGGCTGGAATTTCGGGCTGGGCGCAGGGCCGGTGTTCGCGGCGCGCAAGTACAACGAATACTTTTATTCCGTCGCACCCCAGTACGCAACCGCGAGCAGGCCTCTCTACGATGCCAGCGGCGGCTACAGTGGAGCCCAAGTGGTAACGGCTTTGACAAAGCGCTTTCCCAAGTACTGGGTAGGCGCCTTCATCCGCTACGACGCCCTGCAGGGAGCCGTTTTCGAGGACAGCCCCCTCGTCAAGCAGAGGTACGGGTTTTCCGGCGGGCTCGGCATCGCATGGATTATTGGAGAATCCCGGCATCTGGTCGAGTCAGAGGACTGACTCGGCACCACGCGACGGCGCGCGTAGCGCCAACCGCTCTGAGGTGTGCGTGCTCAACTCTCGACGGCGGCTTTGAGCCTTTGTAATGCCCGATCCCATTGCTGCGCAATCGCCTCAAGCGATGCGAGCGCTTCGGCAAGCTGCGCCGGCTCAAATTCCCACAGATGCTCGCGCCCCGCCTTACCATCGCGCACGAGACCGGCCTGTGCCAGGACACGAAGATGCTTCGCGACCGCTTGTCGCGTCATGTCTGACCCCGAAGTCAGTTGCGCGATCGAAAGCGCGCCGCCGGCACACAGCGTTACAACGAGTCGCAATCGCGTCGCATCACCGAGAGCTCCAAAGACCGCGACGGCACTGCGCAACGCCGCCCCCTGCAGGGGCGGCGACTTTTTGGGCAATCGGCTGCTAAGACGCGACATGCTTGGCGATGTTCTCCATCTGCCCGTCCCAGCCGCCGCTGTTGAGCCGAAAGGCATCCGCGCGCCGTGCCGCAGGCACTTTGTCGAACCCCGATTCGACAACGCTCAGCAGCGTACCGCCCGCGGCGTCCTTGAGCTCAAACACCACGAGCGTGGTGGGCTCTTGCGAGTAATCGACTGAGTTATCAATTGCGGCGGGGTGCCAGCGCCAGGAGAGCAGTTTCTCAGGCTCCAGGCGCTCGATCACGATATCGAAAACGACGTGTTCGTATCCCGGATAGGTAATGTTGCCCTGCACACGCTCGCCGGCAGCAAACCCCTTGCCCTTGAGTGCTACTCCGAACCAGTTGCCGAACTCCTCGGCGTTCGAGAGCGCGCGCCACACGCGGGCCCGCGTCGCCTTGAGCATGATTTTTCTTTCGATGCGGTCCGTTGCTGAGTTCATATATGCAACCTCCTAGTTGCATCTTAGTGCGCGCTATCCTGAAATGCAACTATTGGGTTGCGTATGGTCTGCCGCGCACAATGACGGCGCGCGGCGGCCGCGCGCGCACCTCGGCCGATCAGCCCGTTTCCAGCTGTCCCCGCAGCCAATCGTGAAATTGCAGCACCAGGTACTCCTCGGGCATGAGGATGCCATGGCCGTGCGGTAGGGAATGCAGCCCGCGCTGATTGAGCTCGCAGATCTGCGCGTCTTCGCTCATGACGCGGTTCGCAAACTCGAGGGCCTTGCTGATGTTGAGATTAGGATCCGCGAGCGTCTGCTGTGCGAACAGATACTCGACGGACATCTCGGTTCGCTCCGGGCCCAGAGGCCGCAGGCGCACGATGCGCACGTAGTCGGGATGCCCGACGATAAACATGGAGGGCAGACTCGTGACGTACACGTGTCCGGCCTGCCGGTCCTCTTCGGTGAGAGCCGGCAAAGGCGCGCCGATACTCTCGCCGTCCGTCGACCAGGTCTTGGCGCCGCTGCGCAAGCCACCTTTGAACTTCGGATCCAGGCTGCCGCTATGCTCGGTCCATTTAGGATCGTCGCGCTCCTCCAGCAGCCCACGGCCGAATATCGGCACCAATTGCGACAGCTGCAAATGCACGCCTGGACAATGCAGGCACTCGTTGTAGTTCTCCCAGAAGATCTTCCAGTTGCACTGCATCTCCTTCACGAGAATGTGCCCGGTGCGCAGATCCGCCAGCGACCAGTTGCGCAGGCGCTCGAATGGCAGGTCAAAATTCTGTTCCAGGGGCGGCGGGGATGTCATTGAGCGCGATGAATATGCAGCCCTCGCGTTCCTGCACGGCAACCTTGTAAAGGGAGTAGTCGCCGACGTCGAACCCGGGCGCATGAGCTTTGGATGACGTGCGCAGCAGCTCGCCATGCAGATCGTACGTCCAGGCATGATACGGACAGATGATTGCCGGTGAGCGAAGCTCGCCCTGCACCTCGCGACAAAGCGCAGCGCCTCTGTGGCGACAGGTGTTGTAGAAACCCTGCAGGCCCCCATCGTCATCGCGCACCATCAGGATCGGTTGCCCGGCAAGATCAAAGGTACGAAAGGAGCGCGGCGTCCGCACCGTTTCCGAGCGGCCAACGTAGATCCAGTTGCGAAACCAGATGCGGCGCAACTCGCGCTCATAATGCGCAGGATTGAAGTAATAGTGTGCCGGCAGAGAATGCCGAGCCTCAGTGAGGCCGTTGTAGGCGGCGACGCGCGGCTCGGGCAGATCATCAACTTTCATCAACTTCCCCCCAATGCACGCGCGCTAGCGGCCGCGCAGGCGTGCGTGAATCTCGTCGGCAGACAGATCCTCTTTGTGGGTGGCAATCTGCCAGATGTTTCCCCACACGTCCTTAACCATCGCGCGGCGGTCGCCGTAGGGCATGTCCGCGGGCTCCTCGAGCGAGATGGCGTGCGCCTCACAAGCGCGGCGGTAAGTGGCATCCGTGTCTTCGACATAAACATAGAGAAATGCCGGGCTTGGGTCGCGCGCGCCCGCGGCGCTCACCATCACGACGGAATCACCGATGCGCATCTGCGCGGGTGTCTCGGTACGGTATTCGCCGCTTGCGCCAAATACGCTCTTGATGAACCACACGAGCTTCTCGGGATCGCGCACGAGGATCCGCGGTACAACCGTAGGCCAGCCGCCGGGCTGGAAGGCGCTCATCTGTCGTCGACTCCTTCGGTGCAAATAATCGCATCGTCGCCAGGGGCTTAGCAACGGCTGAGCGCGCAGGGTCAAATATCCGGTGCGCCATCCGCGCCAGTCAGCTCGTATTCGTCTCCAGCCGCCATCGCCGCAAGCCTCACGGGCGAGGGCAAGCTCTAATTAGCGAAGCACGCTTGCCGCGACGGTGAGGGCTTCATGAAAGCCGTCGGCCTGCGTGCCGAAGCCGATGCGCAAGTTTGCGGGCGTCCCGAAACAGTCACCCGGCACGACAAGGACGCCCGCTTGTGCCAGGGCCTCGCACATCGGTCGCGTAGCGCGATCATCAAGGCGCCACGGAAACGCCACGGTGCCGCCTGCCGGCGGGCTCCAGCCGAAAACTTGGCCCTGAGCGCGCATGAACTCATCGAGATCGGTGCGATTTCGCCGCGCCACCTGCTCAAGGCGGGCCAGGATCTGCGATCGGTGCCGCAGCGCGTGCGCCGCGATGGCTTCCGTGATCGGGGACCCTGAAACCGTGAAGTAGCTGCGCAGATTGATCAGTTGTTCGCGCCGGCGTGCGTCGCGATCTATGAGCCATCCGATCCGCAGGCCGCTCAACGACAATGCCTTGGAAAGATCGCCGACGACAATGGTGTTGGGCAACTCTGCAGCGGAGCGCTGCGGAGCTTGAAAATACAGCGGGTGGTACACCTCGTCCACGACCAACAGGATGTTGCGCTCGGAGAGCGCTTCGGCGAGCCGCGTCATTTGCGCGCGTGGCATGACGCTGCCGGTGGGATTATGCGGTGAGTTCACGAGGACGAGGCGCGTGTCGCGATTCACCGCGGCCAGTACAAGATCGGCGCTCTGGGCGTATTTGCTTCGCACGATTGAGCTCATAGGTCGCAACCTCCAAGCCCCACGCACGCGCCATGACGGCAAATGCCGGAAATCCTGGATGGGGCAGCACGACTGCGCCGCGCGGCGCGGCTGCCGAACACAACAGGATCGACAGAGCCTCCGACGCACCAGTGGTCACGACCACCCATTCGGGAGCGACGTCAGCGAGCTCGGCGATGGCCTGTCGCAGCGCTGCAGTTCCCTCGGGCGGAACATACGAAACGCTAATTGCTTCGAACTCCTCCCTTACCGAGCCGTCGCCGAGGGCGAGGAGCTCGCCGTAGGTCCACACCGGGCCGGTGCTGGCGGCGAGGTTGTAACGTATTGGCGGTGCGGCGAACTCATGGGCGGTGAGCCATTGATCCAGCAGAAAAGGTGGCAGATGCATGTCGGGTGCCCTCCGGCGCGCCCGTCAGCCACGGGCGCGGTCAGGTATTTCTAGGTCGCAAACAACTGCGCGGCGATGTTGCGGAACGCCTTGAACTCGAGTGCATTGCCGGAAGGGTCCAGCAAGAACAGCGTTGCCTGCTCGCCCGCCTCGCCTTGAAAGCGAATATAGGGCGCGACGATGAACTCAACACCATGCGCCTGCAGGCGCTTCGCAAGTTCACTCCAGTCGGCCATTTCCAGCACGACGCCGCAGTGCGGAACGGGCACGCTGTGACCATCGACGGGATTGTGATGCGCAGAAATCCTCCCCGCGGAGCCCAAAGCCGGATTCAGATGGCAAACCAACTGATGGCCGTACAGATTGAAATCGACCCAGTGCGCGGCGCTGCGACCTTCGGCACATCCCAAAATCTGTGTGTAAAAGCGCCGCGCTTCGCCGATATCGCGCACCTGCAATGCCACGTGAAATGGTGTCAGCCCCATATTCTTTCACCTCCGTGCGGCGCGATCGATCGTCATGGCGTGCCTCATGCTAGCGCAACGGGGCGAGCGTCTCGACGTATACAGCTCGCTGGAACACAATGTGCACCGCTCATTGCGACTTACGCTCACCACGGAGAACATCATGGAGCAAGATGCGCTAGAGGGCATTCGCCGGGCCGTGCGAGCGGCCCACGACGTTGTGCGCACCGCAAAGCTCGACAGTTGCGACGTCGATGACATTGACGAGGTTATCAGTGCTCTCGAGCAGGAACTCGCACGGCCGCATCCCAACAAGAATACCCTCGGGACCTATCTCAACTCGCTCGTGCGCAGCCTGCGATCCGAGCCTTCCGTCAGCGATGCCTGCGCTCAGCTGAACGATGCAATGCGCGATGCGGGAATACCGCAGATGTGAACAAAGATCGCTCAAGGCAACCGAAACCTTGCCAAATCCGTTCCTATTCAGCACTCACAGCAAAATCGGATGGCCCTATCTGACCTTCTAGATGCGTCTCGTACACCGAGACGAGTGCCAGGAAAAGCGTATACCGCCCGGCCTCGCTGAGGCCGGCAGCGGATTTTCCACCTACCGAGAATCGTGCACGCAAAGACCGACGAGGTTAAGCGTCATCGGATCGGAGGATTGGTCAATCCCTTGTTGTTGCGCAAAAGCGTGCGCCGCGCCGCGGTGGTATTGCCCACTCGATGTGTTGAATTGGCGGAGAGAGAGGGATTCGAACCCTCGAAGGGCTTTTGACCCTTACACCCTTAGCAGGGGTGCGCCTTCGACCACTCGGCCATCTCTCCGTTAATTAGATGCTCAATCAGTCAGTTACAGTACGGCGCCGCCGCCCGAATTGGCAGCGTGCTTGTCATAATACTGAAGCGGACCGGGGAAGGTAAGGAGCGCGGCCTTACGCCGCGCGTGAAGCCTTCAAACTGTTGAAAATTCGGCTGACGAGGCGGGATCGGTGCTGTCGTCGCTCGTGCCTTCCTGTTCGCGCTTGATGCGCTCGTAGATCTCCTCACGATGCACCGCAACCGTCTTGGGGGCGTTGATTCCGACGCGCACCTGATTGCCTTTAACTCCTAGTATTGTAACGGTGACATCGTTGCCGATCACCACCGTCTCGCCCACTCTTCGCGTCAATATCAGCATTGTTCTTCCTTTTAGCCGCTCCCCAAAGCTCGACGAATCTACTTTTTTTTGGCCTTAGAGACAATCAATTGTTTTGCACGCAGCAACTCAGCGAGACAAATCCCACTGGATGTTAGATGCGGCTGCGCAACAGTTACGCCAGCCTGGCGCGGACGAACTCCGGTACCTGCGCCAACGCCGTCTCAAGAGCTGCAGGATTGTTGCCGCCAGCCTGCGCAAAATCGGCGCGGCCGCCGCCGCGGCCGCCGAGCGTGCGCGCGAGGGTCGCCACGAGTTCGCCAGCCGGTATACGCGCGCTCTGATCGGCAGTCACCCCCACGATCAGCGATACCTTCTCAGGGTTCTCAACCGTTGCCAGCACGACCACAGCGGACTTGAGCTGATGCTTTAACTGATCGACCACGTGTCGCAGGGCTGCGACGTCGGCGCCGTCGACTCGGGTCGCAATCACCTTGACGCCACCCACGTCGACAGCGCCGGCGGCAAGATCAACGCCAGGTCCGGCCGCGAGTTTTTCCTTCAGCGTGCGGATCTCACGTTCCATGGCGCGCACGCGATCCAGCGCGTCGCGCACTTTCGTGCGCAGCTCGTCGCGCGAACCGCGCACCAGTCCCGACACTTCCTTCAGAATCTCATCGCTTTCTTCAACGTAGTTGAGCGCCGCCTCGCCGGTGAGCGCTTCGATGCGCCGCACGCCCGAGGAGATGCCGCTCTCGCTCACGATCTTGAATAAGCCGATATCACCGGCGCGCTCGACGTGCGTGCCACCGCACAATTCCAGCGAAAAATCGCCAAGCCGCAGCACGCGCACATCCTTGTCGTATTTCTCGCCAAACAGCGCCATCGCGCCACCGGCGACCGCCGCATCGTACTCCATGACATTGGTCTCAGCGGCCACGTTGCGACGGATCTCCTCATTCACACGATGTTCGATGGTGCGCAGCTCATCGGCCTTTACTGCCTGAAAGTGCGAGAAGTCAAAGCGCAGTCGATCGGGCGCCACCAGCGAGCCTTTCTGCTGCACGTGGGTCCCGAGAACTTCGCGCAGCGCCGCGTGCAGAAGATGCGTCGCGGTGTGATTGAGCGCGGTGGCGCGCCGCCGCTGTCCGTCGACCTGGGCGAGCAGCATATCGCCGAGGCCAATGCGTCCCGTGGCAAGCGTGCCGATATGCGCGTGGGCCATGCCGCGTTTTTGCGTATCGGTGACGATGAAGCGCACGCTCGGCGCCGCAAGCTCTCCGGCATCGCCCACCTGGCCGCCCGCCTCGGCATAGAAGGGCGTGCGATCGAGCACCACCTCGCCCGCCTCACCCGCCTTTAACATATCGACGGCGGCGCCATCTTTGATGAGCGCGATGACCTTGCCGTCGCTGCTCAAGCCCTCGTATCCCTGAAAGAGCGTGCGCGCATCCAAGGTCGTGCCTTGCTGCAATTCGGCGCCAAAGCGGCTCGCGGCTCGCGCCCGCTCACGCTGCTCTTCCATGAGCGTTCTCGAACCCGGCCTGATCGACCGCAAGGCCGCGCTCACGCGCGATATCGGCGGTGAGGTCGGCGGGAAACCCGAAGGTGTCGTAGAGCTTGAAGAGCGTCGCGCCGTCGATCACGCGGCCGCGCAGCTTGCTCAATCGCGGCCTCGAGAAGTCGCCATGCCGCTCGCCAGAGTCTCGGCGAAGCGCTCCTCCTCCTGCAGCAACACGCGCTCGGCATGCACGTGTGCGCGCACGAGTTCGGGATATGCCGAGCCCATCTCCTGCACCAGCACTGTCACCAGTTTGTAGAAGAACGGCTCGTTGATGCCGAGCTTGTAGCCGTGGCGAATTGCGCGGCGGATGATTCGGCGCAGCACGTAGCCGCGGCCTTCGTTCGACGGCAATACGCCATCGACAATCAGAAACGTGCAGGCGCGGATGTGATCGGCGATGACGCGCAGCGAGCTTGAGCTCTCATCCTGCGTGTGCGCGAGCGCCGCGGCGGCGCGGATCAGGTTCCTGAAGAGATCAATCTCGTAACTCGAGTGCACGCCCTGCATCACGGCAGCCGCGCGCTCAAGTCCCATGCCGGTGTCAACCGACGGTTTGGGCAGCGGGGTGAGCGTGCCGTCAGCGGCACGCTCGAACTGCATGAATACGAGATTCCAGATCTCAACCCAGCGATCACCGTCCGCATCCGGCGAGCCCGGCGGACCGCCCGGCACCGCCGCGCCGTGGTCGTAGAAGATCTCGGTGCACGGCCCGCAGGGTCCGGTATCGCCCATCTGCCAGAAATTATCGGAGCCGCCGCCGGGGTCGTCGCCGATGCGCACGATGCGCTCGGCCGGCAGACCCACCACCTGGTGCCAGATCTCGAAGGCCTCCTCGTCCGTGTGATAGACGCGTCACCATGAGCCGCGTGCGATCGATGCCGAGCCATTTGTCGCTCGGTGACAAACTCCCACGCAAACTTGATGGCATCGCGCTTGAAATAATCCCCGAAGGAGAAGTTGCCGAGCATCTCGAAGAAGGTGTGATGCCGCGCGGTGTAGCCGACGTTCTCAAGATCGTTGTGCTTGCCGCCGGCGCGCACGCAGCGCTGGCTCGAGGTGGCGCGCACGTAGGGGCGCTTGTCCTTGCCGGTGAACACGTCCTTGAACTGCACCATGCCGGCGTTGGTGAACAGCAAGCGTGGGATCGTTCGCCGGGCACGAGCGGGCTTGAGGGCACGATGGTATGTCCGTGCTCGCGGAAATATTCCAGGAACACGCGGCGGACCTCCGCCGCGCTCATGAAATGCGGTGTACTCAAGTATCAGTCGTCCCAGTTGAAATCGGTGCCGAGGGCGGCGCGGATATGATCCGATGAAAAGCCCCGATACTGCAAAAAACGCGCTTGGCGGCTCTGTTCGCGCCAGGACGCGGGTGGCGCGCGGCCGAACTTGCGCAGCCGGGCCGTGCGCGCGCGCGCCTGCCAATCGCGCGCCTCGCCCAAGGCCGCCGCGATGAGCTCGCCGGGAAGCTTCAGGGCCTTCAGATCCGCACCGATGCGCACCGGACCCTGCCCGCGCGCGGCGTGGTAAGCCACGTAATTGCCGGCAAAGCGGGCATCGTTGAGCGCACCGCTCGCCTTCAGCACCTCGATGACGGCTGCGCTCACCGCGGCCTCGTAGCCCTTCGCTTCAAGGCGCGCGCGCAGCTCGCCGCTCGCATAATCGCGGCGCGCAAGCAAAGCGAGCGCCGTCGACTGCGCCGCGCCGCGCGTCGTGCGGATGCTCGGGAGTGGCCGCCTTGCGTCTCGGGGAAGAGCCCATCAATTATGCGCGCCGTCGGTGGGGAACCAGCGCAAGCGCGGTGCCCGTCGCCTAGGCGGTATTCGCCACCGCCGCCTCGCTATTGCGCACCTGCTTCACGGGCAGCAGCTTCACGCGGATCTGCTCTTCGATGTCGCGCGCAATGGCCTTGTTCTGCTGCAGGAAGACGCGCGCATTGTCCTTGCCCTGGCCGATGCGCTCGCCCTTGTAGCTGTACCAGGAGCCGGATTTCTCGATGATGCCCTCGGCGCTGCCAAGGTCGATGATCTCGCCTTCGCGCGAGATGCCGACGCCGTACATGATCTCGAACTCAGCCTCGCGAAACGGCGGCGCAACCTTGTTCTTCACCACCTTGACGCGCGTCATGTTGCCGATCACTTCCTCGCCGTTCTTGAGAGAGCCGATGCGGCGGATATCCAGGCGCACCGAGGCGTAGAACTTGAGCGCGTTGCCGCCGGTGGTGGTCTCCGGATTGCCGAACATCACGCCGATCTTCATGCGGATCTGGTTGATGAAGATCACCATCGTGTTGGAGCGTTTGATATTGCCCGTCAGCTTGCGCAGCGCCTGCGACATGAGGCGTGCGTGCAGACCGATCTGCATCTCGCCCATCTCGCCTTCGATCTCGGCTCGCGGCGTAAGGGCCGCGACGGAGTCGATGACCACGATGTCGACGGCGCCGGAGCGCACCAGCATGTCGGTGACTTCGAGCGCCTGCTCGCCGGTGTCCGGCTGCGAGACGAGAAGGTCATCGACGTTCACACCGAGCTTTGCAGCGTAGGCCGGATCGAGCGCGTGCTCGGCATCGACGAAAGCGGCTACACCGCCGGCGCGCTGCACTTCGGCGATGACCTGCAAGGTGAGCGTGGTCTTGCCCGACGACTCCGGACCATAGACTTCAACCACGCGCCCGCGCGGCAAACCGCCAATGCCCAGCGCGATGTCGAGTCCCAGCGAGCCGGTGGACACGGTGTCCACATCCCACGACGCCGGAGCCTCGCCGAGACGCATGACGGTGCCCTTGCCAAACTGCTTTTCGATCTGGCTGAGAGCTGCGGCGAGCGCCTTCTTGCGAATGATATCTTCCATCGTCTCGTACCTCGCGGATTATGTCTGCAATTATCCCACAACAAGACTGACAGCGGGCATATCTGCAGCACTGCATTTCGCTACGGATGCGAGAATTTTGCTCGTCATACAGTAGAGCGCGCGCGCGCCTACTGTATGCGGCGGCACGAATGCTCTTAGAGCCTAAGACGCAGGATGAGCTTCAGTGCGTATTCGACTGAGCCGTGTCGCACCGTGTGCCGGTCGCCCGCAAAATGCACGCGCTCTGCAGCAAGGTCGACTCCCTCTTCACGGCGAATGCAGGAGCTGAACCATATGGTGCCGACCGGCTTGCCGGCGACTGCGCCGTCGGGTCCGGCAATGCCGGTCACGGCAATGGCAAGATCGGCACCCGCGACACGCAAGGCGCCCGCCGCCATTTCGCGCGCGGCGGCCTCGCTCACCGCGCCGTCTTTCTTGAGCGTGCGGCCGGCGACGCCGAGGTCACGCATCTTGGCGGCATTCGAGTAGGTGACGTAGCCACACTCAAACCACTGTGAGCTGCCGGCAATGTCGGTGAGGGTTTTCGCCAAGAATCCACCGGTACAGGATTCGGCGGTCACCAGGCGGCTGTGCCGCGACAGCAGCAACTCGCCGACCCGGGTGGCGAGCGTCGTCAGATCAGCGTCCGATGCCATGCGCCAAGGCTACCTTGATTCTGGATGCGCCATCGAATCGAGCTGGGAAATCCCGCAGCTCTTCACGCTTTTGAACCCCGAGCGCAACGCTTCCCAGAAGAGCACCGGATTTCGCACGAGGATCAAGGCGTTAAGTAAATCCTTGGCGCGCGTCGATCAGAGCGGCCGCGGCCACATCGATCATAGAAGCGCTACACCTCTCCTTGGCGACCCAGTCAACCGCTAACCCCGCGGGTCAGGTTGACCGCGCGGCGCAGCTCCGAGTTACGATGCGGCGCGCGCGCCGACGCCGCAGGCAAAAAAGAGTGCTGGCGGCTCAGGTCGCGCAATCTGTCTGCAATTCAAAGGACTACTGTGCACCGTTTAGTCTGCCGATGCCTGCTCGTCGCGATCGCGACGCCGGCGCTCCTGCAAGCAGCGCCACCCGACCAACCGTCACGTCTTTTTGAGGGTCGCGACCTGTTCGCGCTGGAATGGGCGACGCAGCCGGCAATCCGGCCGGACGGCTCTGCCGTGGCCTACGTGCGCAACGGCTACGACCTCATGAGCGATCGGGGCAAAGCCGCCATTTGGCTCATCGACACCAACACGGGTGCCCAGACGCCGCTGGTCACCGACAGGGCGGCTATTGCCGCGCTCGCCTGGTCGCCCGATGGCACGCGGCTCGCCTATGTCGCCAGCACCGGGGGCAAGGAGCCGCCGCGGCTCTACGTGCGATGGATGGCAGGGGGTCAGGCGGCTGCGCAGTCTGATCTGATAGATGAGCCGGAAGAGCTCACCTGGTCGCCCGATGGTCGCTCCATAGCGTTCACGGCATTCGTGCCCGATGACAAAGCCAAGCTTGGAGCCGCGCCGCAGGCTCCTGAAGGCGCGCATTGGGCTGATCCCCTGCAGGTTGTGGCCGATGTGACCTACCGCGCCGACGGCGCGGGCTATCTCAAGACCGGCTACACCCATGCGTTTGTGACCTCTGCCGATGGCGGCGCACCGCGCCAGCTCACCTTCGGAGCCTTTAACGAGGCGGGGCCGCTGTCCTTCAGCACTGATGGGCGATTTCTCTTCATGAGCGGCAATCGCCTGCCGGACTGGCGCCGCGAGCCGCTGCATAGCGAGGTCTACAAAGTGGCGCTTGCCGATGGCGCACTGACCGCCGTGACCGCTCGCGTGGGCCCTAATGGCGCGCCGCTCGTCGCTCCGAATGGCGCACACATCGCGTATCTGGGTTTTGACGATCAGGGCCTAAGCTACCAGGACACTCACCTGTATCTCATGGACAGTGACGGCAGCCATCCGCACCTCCTCGGCGGACTCGATCGCTCGATTCAAAAGGCGCGTTGGGCGAGCGACAGCCGCAGCCTCTATATTCAGTACGACG
Source organism: uncultured Gammaproteobacteria bacterium (assembly GCA_963695315.1). Taxonomy (GTDB): domain Bacteria; phylum Pseudomonadota; class Gammaproteobacteria; order Steroidobacterales; family Steroidobacteraceae; genus PALSA-1196. Next base: position 3,947,747 of record OY968773.1, on the reverse strand, counting down.
ACCAGGGCATCACCAAAGTCTCGCGCATCCTCTTGGACGGGCAGGTCGAGCCGGTGACGCAGGGATTGGCGGGTGCGGGCCTCGACCGCCCCTACACCGGCGGTGATTTTTCGGTCGCGACCAATGGCACCGTCGCTTTCCTGAGTGGCGATCCGCAACACCCGCCTGAGGTATCCATCACCTATCACGCGCATGCACGCGAGCTGACGCATCTCAACGACACATTCCTCTCCGCCAAGACGCTGGCAAAGGTTGAGCCCCTGGCGGTGCAGTCCGCATTTGATCACCGCCCCATTGGTGCGTGGCTCGTGACGCCGCCCAATTTTGACGCCGCGCATAAATATCCGCTGATCCTCGAGATTCACGGCGGGCCATTCGCCGCCTACGGGCCGGTGTTCTCCACCGACGATCAGCTCTACGCCGCCGCCGGCTACGTGGTTGTGTATGCCAATCCGCGCGGCTCGACTTCCTATGGCGAGGCGTTTGCGGACCTCATCAACCACGATTATCCGAGTCACGATTACGACGATCTGATGAGCGTCGTGGACGCCGCAATTGCCCGCGGTTTCGTCGATCCGCAGAATCTCTTTGTCACCGGCGGTTCAGGCGGCGGCCTGCTGACGGCATGGATCGTCGGTCACACCGATCGCTTTCGCGCTGCCGCATCGCAGAAACCGGTCATCAATTGGACGAGCGAAGTGCTGACCACCGACGTCTATACATTTATGGGACGCTACTGGTTCGGCAAGCAACCGTGGCAAGACCCAAATATCTATTGGCAGCATTCGCCGTTGTCGTTCGCAGGCTGCGTCTCCACACCGACGCTGGTCGATCGTGGGCGATCAGGACTATCGCACCCCGGTGAGCGATGCGGAGCAGTATTTCGCAGCGCTGCAGCTGCGCGAGGTGCCCACCGAATTGATCAAGGTTCCGGGCGCCTCGCACGGCGGACTTGCCGGGCGGCCCTCGCAATCGGCCGCCAAGGCGAGCGCCATTCTCGCCTGGTTCGACCGCTATCGCTTGAAGGGCAGCACCGGAGAGGCTGAAGCGCATCCGCGCCGCCTCGACCGCTCCGCGGCAGAATGCAGCGCAGGGCTCACCCGCTAGCGGCTTTAGCTGACGAGACACCTTAAGAGCCATGACACAGCTTCGCAGCCGGCCAAGACGCTCTGCCCAACCGTAGCGGGCGTGCAGCAATTGCGGCGTGCGACTCGGGGGTCGGCTGGTCTGATTCGGAGGAGATCGACTCAATATCCTACAGGCTGCGTTGCTTGCGCTGCGCCGCGACCTCATGCGCCTACCGCCGTGTCCGACCCACGCGCACTGCCGGCGATAAAGACGCAGTTCGACCCGATTCAGCGCGACGTAGGCGGCCGTTGTCGAGCGCTATAGACTACGAAGGCAACTGCTCGCCCGAATCAGCCCCAACTGGCGGCACGCGACAGAAGTTTTTTTATTTAATGAGAGGAGCAAAGATGCAATACGTAAGCGCTTGCCGGACTATTTTGCTGTTGTTGTGCCTGGGTCTGGCGGTTACGCAGCCGGCTATTGGTCAATCTCGCGACGCGCGCGCAGAGGAGATCAAGAGAGGGCAGTACCTTGCGAGTTTTGGTGGCTGCGGCGACTGCCACACCCCAAAGGTCATGACCCCGAACGGCCCGGGTCCCGATACTTCCCGGCTTTTATCAGGTCACCGCGCGGATGCAGACCCAACGCCGCTTTCCATGGGCGTGCTCAAACCGTCGCGATGGGCCGCCATGACGAACAGCGATCTAACCGCCTGGGCAGGTCCGTGGGGGATCAGCTTTGCGGCGAATCTAACGCCCGACAAGGAGAGCGGACTCGGCAACTGGACCTTTGAACAATTTAGCAAGACGATGCGCACCGGAAAGCACTTTGGCGTCGGCCGGCCAATCTTGCCTCCGATGCCCTGGGCAGATGTGGCGGTCCTGACCGATCGGGACATGAAGGCACTCTTCGCGTACCTGCAATCGCTGAAGCCCATTTCAAATCCCGTGCCGCCGCCGATTCCACCGAAATAAGAGGTCGCTCAACAACGGAGCAGACGGAATCAATCAAGACGCGACGTCCACGCGAGCGCGCGCATGAGCGACCGCTACATCCGCCTGCGCGAAAGTCCGGTGGTGCAGGGCCCAGGCACAAGGACCAGCTGATTTTGTTAGACAGGTGTTAGACAGTTGGACACTACGGCCTTGGAAAGCAAGCACTTAGAACATACGCCGATGATGCAGCAGTACCTGCGCATCAAAGCGCAGCATCCGGACATGCTGCTCTTCTACCGCATGGGGGACTTCTACGAGCTTTTCTTTGACGATGCCAAACGTGCCGCCGCGCTCCTGGACATCACCCTCACCGCGCGCGGCCAGTCAGCGGGCGAGGCGATTCCCATGGCCGGCGTGCCCGTGCATGCGGTGGAGGCCTATCTTGCGCGCCTGGTGCGCCGCGGCGAGTGCGTCGCCATCTGCGAGCAGCTTGGCGATCCGGCGAGGTTGAAAGGCCCGCTCGAGCGGCAGGTGGTACGCATCGTCACTCCAGGCACCGTCACGGATGAGGCACTGCTTGATGCGCGTCGCGACACCCTGATCGCAGCCCTGGCGCGCGACGGCGCCGCGGCAGGCGAGGCGTTCGGGCTTGCCTGGCTTGATCTTGCCGCGGGGCGCTTCACGCTGCTGCAGTCAAGCGGCGCTCTGGCGCTTGCCGCGGAGCTCGAACGCTTAAAGCCCGCGGAGCTGCTGGTGGCCGACCAGTCAAGCTGCGAGGAGCTTGCGCGCAACGGGCGCGCGCTGCGTGCGCGGCCGCCCTGGCATTTTGAGCTTGCGAGCGCCTCGCGCCTGCTCACCGATCAGCTCGCAACTTTGGACCTCAAGGGCTTCGGCGCCGACGAGCTGCCGCTTGCGATCTGCGCGGCGGGAGCCCTGCTGCAGTACGTGCGCGAAACCCAGAAAGCCGCCGTGCCGCACATTCGCGCGCTCGCGGTCGAAGAGCGCAGCGACGCCCTCAATCTCGATGCGGCGACACGGCGCAACCTCGAGCTCGATGCGAGCTTGAGCGGCAATGCCGACGCCACCTTGTTTGCGCTTCTCGATCAGTGCGCCACGACCATGGGATCAAGGCAGCTGCGCCGCTGGCTCAACCGCCCGCTCACCAACCAGGCAACGCTGCGCAAGCGCCACGCGGCGCTTGCGACACTCATCGACGGCCGCCACTACGAGCCCTTGCGGGCGCAGCTGCGCAGCGTCGGCGACATCGAGCGCATCCTCGCGCGCGTGGCGCTGCGCTCGGCGCGGCCGCGCGACCTGACGCAGCTCAGAAGCTCGCTTGCGGCGCTACCGGCGCTGCGCGGCCTCATCGGCGCGATCGACTCGGCGCCCCTTGCAGAAGTGCGCGCACGCATCGGCGAGCATGCCGGCTCGCTCGAACTGCTGCGGCGGGCGATTGCGGAGGAGCCGGCGACATTGCTGCGCGAGGGCGATGTGATCGCGGCCGGCCATGACAGCGCGCTTGATGAGCTGCGCCGCATCGCCACCCACACCGATGAGTTTCTGCTGCAGCTGGAGGCGCGCGAGCGCGAGCGCACCGGCATTGCCAGCCTGCGTCTCGGATTCAATCGCGTGCAGGGCTTCTACATCGAGGTGCCGCGCCGCGATGCGGCGCGCGTGCCGCAAGACTACCTGCGCCGCCAGACCGTCAAATCCGCGGAACGCTTCATCACGCCGGAGCTCAAGCGCTTTGAGGAGACGGTATTGAGCGCGCGCGAGCGCGCGCTCGCGCGTGAGAGAGAGCTCTATGAGGCGCTGCTCGATGGACTCACCGCGGACCTTGCGGCCATGCAGGAGAGCGCCGCGGCGCTCGCCGAGCTTGATGCACTGGCCGCGCTCGCCGAGCGCGCGGTCAGCCTCGACTGGACGCGCCCCGAGTTCTGCGAGCACGCCCGCGCTCAGCATCACGGCGGGCCGGCACCCGATCGTCGAGCGCTTCTGCGAGGATGCGTTCGTCCCTAACGATCTTAATTTCGATGCCGCGCGGCGCATGCTCATCATCACCGGCCCGAACATGGGAGGCAAATCCACCTACATGCGCCAGATCGCGCTCATCGCGCTGCTCGCGCACATCGGCAGCTTCGTGCCGGCGCGCGCGGCCGTGCTGGGACCGCTCGATCGCATCTTCACGCGCATCGGGGCTGCGGATGATCTTGCCGGCGGCCGCTCGACCTTCATGGTGGAGATGACCGAGGCGGCAAACATTCTGCATAACGCGACCGCGAGGAGCCTCATCCTCATGGATGAGATCGGCCGCGGCACGAGCACGTTCGACGGGCTGTCGCTCGCGTGGGCGATCGCGCGCTACTGCGCGACGCGCCTCGCAGCCTTCACGCTCTTTGCGACCCACTATTTCGAGCTCACGACGCTCGCCCAGCAAATCGACGGGCTGCGCCAACGTGCACCTCGATGCCACCGAGCACGGCGAGCGGATCGTGTTCCTGCACGCCGTCAAGGACGGCCCCGCCAATCGCAGCTACGGACTGCAAGTGGCGCAGCTTGCCGGCGTGCCGCACGAGGTGATCGCGCAGGCGCGGCACTATCTCGAAGCGCTCGAGGCGGAACGCGACCGGCGCGGCGCGCTGCAGGCCGCCGCCGCCTCGCAGCGCGAGCTGCCGTTCCTCTCGCCCGTGCCGCGCGATCCTGCCGCCGAAGAGCTGCGCGCGGAGGTGCGGCGTCTCGATCCGGATGCGCTCTCGCCGCGCGAGGCGCACGCGGCGCTGTATCGCTTGCGTGCGCTCGCTGCCAAGGGGCATTGATGCGCGGCTAGGGCGCGGCGCGCAGCGAGAAATGGCCGTTCAGCAGGAAGCTGCCGATCTCGCTTGCGACGCGCGCCGAGAGCAGCATCCCAAAATGGCTGACCGGCAGAGCGATGAAGTCGGTGGCGCCCGCCAGCCGCGTCTCGCTGACCGCCACGCTGCCATCGTTCGCCTCATCGAAGCGCACGAACAGCTGCCCAAGGCCGAGCGCCAGCGTACCGGCGATGATTCCAAGGTCGCGCGCAATCGACCACGCGCGCTGGCGCGCGCTTAAGAGTTCCTCGGCGACACAGTGTCCGAGCAGCGCCCGCGCCCAGGCCATGCGGGCGACTTCGCTTGCGGCGCGGCTCGCAACTGCCGGCGTACCGAGAAACACCACGCGGCCCGGCGCCTGCGCAGGAAAGCGCTCGAGAAAGCGATAGGCGACGAGGCCGCCCAAGCTGTGCCCAACCAAATGCAGCTCGCGCGGCGCGCGCGCCGTAACGAACCTCTGCAGCTCGCCGGTGACCTGCGCCATCGTCGCGGTCACGCTCGGATAGCGGAAAACCTCAACGTCAAACCCGCAGGAGCTCTTGAGCCGGCGGCGCAGCAGCGCCGCTTCGCGCCCCTGCAGCCACAGTCCGTGCAGGAACACGACCACGGCGCATCACTGCGCCGCGGGACGCAACCGAATGTGCAGCTCCTTCAGCTGCGCCTCGCTGACCGCGGTCGGCGCATCGGTGAGCGGATCGGCAGCGGTCTGCGTTTTCGGAAAGGCTATGACTTCACGAATGCTGTCCGCACCGGCCATCAGCATTGCCAGGCGATCAAGCCCAAAGGCGATACCGCCATGCGGCGGCGCGCCAAGCTTCAACGCTTCGAGCAGGAAGCCAAATTTGGCCGTTGCCTCTTCGGGCTCGATGCCGAGCAGCTCAAAGACCGTCGACTGCATCTCCTCACGGTGAATACGCACCGAGCCGCCGCCGATTTCCGAGCCGTTCAGGACCATGTCGTAGGCGCGTGCCAGAGCTCCCGCGGGGTATGCGCGCAGCGCCGCGGCATCCTCATCCTGCGGCGAGGTGAAGGGATGATGCATCGCACTCCAGCGCCGCGCCTCCTCGTTCCACTCAAACATCGGAAAGTCGACGACCCAGAGCGGCTGCCAGCCCGGCCGCGCAATGCCCAGGTCCTGCCCTAACTTCAGACGCAGCGCCCCCAGCGCATCGTTGACGACTTTTTGCTTATCGGCGCCGAAGAAAATGAGATCGTTGTCGCAGGCGCCGGTGCGCTCGAGTATCCCTTCGAGCGCCGTGTCACTCAAAAATTTGATGATCGGCGACTGCAGGCCCTGACGCGCCTGCGCGCGCTCGTTGACCTTGATGTACGCGAGCCCCTTGGCGCCATAGCGCGCAACAAACGCCGTGTAGTCATCGATGGCCTTGCGCGAGAGCGCGCCACCGCCCGGCGCCACCAGCGCCGCGACGCGCCCCTCAGCGGAGCTTGCGGGCGCGGCAAAGACTTTGAAGTCGCAGTCCTTGACCAGGTCTGCGACATCCACCAGCTCGAGTGGCACGCGCAGATCGGGCTTGTCCGAGCCGAAGCGCCGCATTGCCTCGGCGAACGAGAGGCGCGGAAACGGGTCCGGCAGATCGCTCCCCAGCACCTCCTTGAAGAGATGCCGTACGAGCTTCTCCATGAGGTCCATGATGGACGCCTGCGACAAGAATGAGGTCTCGACATCGAGCTGCGTGAATTCGGGCTGGCGGTCGGCGCGCAGATCCTCGTCGCGAAAGCAGCGCACGATCTGGTAGTAGCGATCAAACCCCGCGATCATGAGCAGCTGCTTGAAGATCTGCGGCGACTGCGGCAGCGCGAAGAACTTGCCCGGATGCGTGCGGCTCGGGACGAGGTAATCGCGCGCGCCCTCCGGTGTTGCCTTCGTCAGCATGGGCGTCTCAAGATCAATGAAACCGTTGGCATCGAGAAAGCCGCGCATGGCGCGCGTGAGGCGATGGCGCAGGCGCAGGCGCTGGCTCATGACCTCGCGGCGCAGATCAAGATAGCGGTACTTGAGCCGCACCTCCTCGTTCACCGTCTCATCGAGCTGAAAGGGCAAGGGCTCGCTGCGGTTCAAAATCTCCATCTCCCGTGCGAGGAGCTCAACCGCCCCCGAGGCAAGATGTTCATTGACGGTCCCGGCAGGCCGTGCGCGCACCTGCCCCTTGACGCGGATGACAAATTCGTTGCGCAACCGCTCCGCCTGCGCGAACACCTCGGCCGCGTCCGGGTCAAAGACGATCTGCAGCAGTCCCTCGCGATCGCGCAGGTCAACGAAGATGACGCCGCCGTGGTCGCGCCGGCGATGCACCCAGCCGGCAACCTCCACTTCCTTGCCGGCGAGCGCTGCCTGCACCTCTCCGCAGTAATGACTACGCATGCGGCAGCACGTGCGCCGGCGGGGCAACGACGCCCAGAGTGACAATCATCTTCATAGCAGCATCCACGTTCATATCGAGGTCGATCACCTGCGCGCGCGGCACGATGACGATGAAGCCCGAGGTCGGATTGGGCGTCGTCGGAATGAAAACGCACGCGCACGGCACGCCGGTCTTGGCGCTGATGGCCGCGAGATTCTCGGCGGTGAGAAAGCCCATGCTCCACACTCCCGGGTGCGGGTACGGCACGATCACTACCTTGCGAAAGGCGTTGTCCTGTGAGAAGACGCTCTCGGCAAGCCCCTTCACGCTGCTGTAGATCGAGCGCACCAGCGGGATTCTTTGCAGCAGCTCCTCCCACAGCTCAACCAGATGGCGGCCGATGAGGTTCGTGACGAGTAGCCCGGTCACGAGCACGATGAGAAAGGCGAGCAGCGCACCCAGGCCCGGCAGCGCAAAGCCGAGGAGCGCCTCCGGGCGGTAGGCCGCGGGCACCAAGAGCAGCGTCTGATCGGTGAGCTGCGCAAGGAAGCGAATCACCCACACAACCGCCAGGATCGGCAGCCAGATGAGCACGCCGGCAACGAGGTAGCGCCGCAGACTTCGCGGGCGCGGGGCCGGCATCATCGGTGCTTCCGCGGCGCGGACCTGCTCTTGGGGCGAGACTTGGGGGTGGGGCCCTTCGCGGCAGCGCGCCTGCTCGTCACGCGGCGGCGCGCGGTGGATGAGCCGGCCGCATCGGCCGCGCTCTTCTCGGTACTCTTGCTCTCGGGGGCCTTCGCCTCCGGTGTCTTGGCATCGGCAGTCTTGTCCGCGGCCTTCGCCTCAGCGCCTTTCGCCTCCTCCTTCTTCTCCGGCAGCGGCTCCTTCTCCTTCTCCGCAAGGTTGCGCTTGCCTTCCTTGTCGGACTTGAAGTCGGTTTCGTACCAGCCGGCGCCTTTCAGGCGAAAGACCGGCGCGGACACGAGCTTCTTCATCGTGTTCTTGCCGCACGACGGACACTTCCTGAGCGGCGCATCGCTGACCTTCTGCATGATCTCGATGTAGTACTTGCAGTTCGCGCATTCGTACTCGTAAAACGGCATGGGCTCCCCCGCGTCGAAAATCCAAGCTTAGGCTAACCGAGCAGCGCTTACGCGGCCATGGGCTTGAACACGATCTGCCCGTCGCGCACGCTGGCGCGGATGCGGCTGCCCGGCAGGAATTCACCCTTCAGGATGCTTTGCGCCAGCGGGTTTTCGATCTGTTGCTGGATGGCCCGCTTCAGCGGCCGCGCGCCATACACCGGGTCAAAGCCGGCCTCACCGATGAGGTCGCGCGCCTTCTCATCAAGCTCCAGCGTCATGTCGCGCTCCAGAAGGCGCGCGCGCAGGTAGCCGAGCTGGATGTCGACGATGGAACGGATCTGCGCCGTGCCGAGCGGATGGAACACCACGATGTCATCGATGCGGTTCACGAATTCGGGGCGGAAGCTCTTCTGCACGATCTCCATGACCGCGCTCTTCATGCGCGCGTAGTTGCCCTCGCCCGCATACTCGAGAATGACCTGCGACCCCAGATTCGAGGTCATGATGATGACCGTGTTGCGAAAATCGACCGTGCGCCCCTGGCCATCGGTCAGACGACCGTCATCGAGCACCTGCAGCAGCACGTTGAAGACATCCGGGTGCGCCTTCTCGATCTCATCGAGCAGAATCACGGCGTACGGGCGGCGGCGCACCGCTTCGGTGAGATAGCCGCCCTCCTCGTAGCCGACGTAACCCGGCGGCGCGCCGATCAGGCGCGCGACCGAATGCTTCTCCATGAACTCCGACATGTCGATGCGCACCATCGACTCCTCGGTATCAAAGAGAAATTCCGCGAGCGCCTTGCAAAGCTCGGTCTTGCCGACGCCGGTGGGCCCGAGGAACAGGAACGAGCCATTCGGGCGGCGCGGATCGGAGAGGCCGGCGCGCGAGCGGCGGATGGCGTTCGAGACAATGCGCACGGCCTCGTCCTGCCCGACGACGCGCTTGGAGAGCGCCTCCTCCATGCGCAGCAGCTTGTCCTTCTCGCCCTCGAGCATCTTGGAGACCGGAATGCCGGTCCATTTTGAGACGACCTCGGCGATCTCTTCCTCCGTCACCTGGTTGCGCACGAGGCGCGGGGTCCCCTTCTGCTCGGCGGCAATCGCCTCGGCGAGGCGCTTTTCCAGCTCCGGGATCTTGCCGTACTGCAGCTCCGCCATGCGCCCAAGGTTGCCGGCGCGGCGCGCGCTATCCAGCTCGGTGCGAGTGCGCTCGAGCTCCTCGCGGATGTGCGCGGCCCCCTGCAGGGTGGCCTTCTCGGACTTCCACTCCTCATCCAGGTCCGCGTATTCACGCTCAAGCCCGTGCAGGGATTCCTCCAGGCTCTTCAAACGCTTGCGCGAAGCCTCGTCGTGCTCCCTCTTCAGAGCCTCCTGTTCGATCTTCAGCTGAATGATGCGCCGCTCGAGCCGGTCGAGTGATTCGGGCTTGGAATCGATCTCCACGCGAATGCGCGCTGCGGCCTCATCGATGAGATCGATGGCCTTGTCGGGCAGCTGGCGGTCGGCGATGTAGCGGTGCGACAGGGTCGCCGCCGCGACGATCGCGGGGTCGGTGATTTCCACCTTGTGGTGCACCTCGTAGCGCTCCTGCAGACCGCGCAGGATGGCGATGGTGTCCTCCACCGAGGGCTCATCGACCAGCACCTTCTGGAAGCGCCGCTCGAGCGCCGCGTCCTTCTCGATGTACTTGCGGTACTCATCAAGGGTGGTCGCGCCGACGCAGTGCAGTTCGCCACGCGCCAGGGCGGGCTTGAGCATATTGCCGGCATCGAGCGCACCTTCCGCCTTGCCCGCGCCGACCACGGTGTGCAGCTCGTCAATGAAGAGAATGATCTGGCCTTCCTGCTTCGCAAGATCATTGAGCACGCCCTTCAGGCGCTCCTCAAACTCGCCGCGGAATTTGGCGCCGGCGATGAGCGAGCCCATGTCGAGCGCCAGAATGCGCTTGTTCTTCAGCCCCTCGGGCACCTCGCCGTTGGTGATGCGCTGCGCCAGGCCCTCGACGATCGCGGTCTTGCCAACGCCCGGCTCGCCAATCAGCACCGGATTGTTCTTGGTGCGGCGGCCGAGGACCTGGATGGTGCGGCGGATCTCCTCGTCGCGCCCGATCACCGGATCAAGCTTGCCGGAGGCGGCGCGCGCGGTGAGATCGAGCGTGTATTTCTCGAGCGCTCCGCGCTGCTCTTCGGCGTTGGGATCGGACACCTTCTCCCCGCCACGCACTTCATCGATGGCCTTTTCGATCGCGCCGCGCACCACGCCCGCATCTTTCAGCACGCGCGCAAGCGGACCCTTGTCCTCCAGGGCCGCCAGCACGAAAAGCTCGCTCGAGATGTACTGATCGCCGCGCTTCTGCGCGAGCTTGTCGGTGACGTTGAGAAGCCGCCCGAGATCATTCGAGGCATGCACCTCACCCGGCGTGCCCTCAACCTTCGGCAGCTTGTCGAGGAGCGCACCCAGATCGGAGCGCAGTTTGTTGAGGTTTGCGCCCGCCTTGATCAGCAGCGGACGCACCGTGCCGCCGGCATCGTCGAGCATCGCCAGCATCAGGTGTGCGGGCTCGATAATCTGGTTGTCGCGGCCGAGCGCGAGCGACTGCGCATCCGCGAGCGCCGCTTGAAATTTGGCCGTGAGTTTGTCGTGTCGCATGCCGATACCTAACCTCGTCAGTCGCGTCCGATCCAGGCAATGAGAGCGATACCGAGGCTGATGAGCAATACCTGGGCCACGCTCGCTGCCGCATCCGCGCGGCGATGCAGACCTGGAATGAGATCGGCCATGGCCACGTAGAGGAGACTCGCCGCGGCGACGGCGACGGCGTACGGCAGCACGCCGAGCGCCGCGCCCAAGGCGTAGTAGGCGATCGTACCGCCGATTATGGATGTGAGGCTGGAGGCGAGGTTTAACAAGAGCGCAAGGCCGCGCGACATCCCGGAATTCAAGAGCACGGCGAAGGAGCCGGTCTCCTGGGGGATCTCGTGCACGATGACCGCGATCCCCGTCACGACGCCCAGCTGCATGCTCGTCATGAAGGCGGCCGCGATCAGCACCCCGTCGAGGGCATTGTGGATGCCGTCCCCCAAGAGCACGACCATGGCGGAGGCCTTGTCGCGATGCGCCTGCAGGGCGTCAGGGTCGTGAGACTCCTCGCCTCCGTGGGAATGGCGCCACAGCATGAGCTTCTCAAGGATGAAGAAAAGCAGGATACCGCCGGTGACGGTCAGCCCCACGGCCACGCCCCGACCTGGGCCGGCGTGCTCGAGCGCCTCGGGCAGCAGGCCGATCAGTGCCGCCCCGAGCAGCGCGCCGGTCGCAAAGCTTACGAGGTGGGGCAGCAAGCGCTCGCGCGTTGGGGCTGCAAGCAGGAGCACGGCACCGGCAATGGCGGCACTGGCGATGCCGCCCAGGGTCGTGAAGGCGAGGATCGAGGCGAGGACGCTCAAGGCTCTTGCTTGTTCGAGGCGGCGCGGCTTGATCCTAACACGGCGCTTTAAGCGCGCTCCTCCTGCGCGGCGAGCCAGATGAGCGCCGCCATGCGCCCGCAGCGGCCGTCGCGCCGGTAGGAGAAAAAGCGCTGCGGCTCCGTGTAGGTGCAAAGCCCGCCCCCCGCTATCGCGCCGATGCCCAACCCGGCGAGGCGCTGCCGCGCGAGGGCAAAGAGGTCGCATTGCCAGCGACCGCGGGGATTGGCGGTGAAGGCCTGCGCCGCCGCCCCATCGTGGGCGACAAAGGCGGCGCGCACCTCCTCGCCCACTTCGAAGGCGTCGGGCCCGATGGCGGGCCCAAGCCAGGCGCAGAGCCTGCCCGGCGCAACGTCGAGCGCGCGCACGGTCGCCTCGAGCACCCCGCCGGCAAGACCCCGCCAGCCGCAGTGCGCTACCGCAACCGCCGCTGCATCGCGCGCAGCGAGGAGCACCGGCAGGCAGTCGGCCACCTGCACGACGCAGACGCGGCCGGGCCGGCGCGTGAGTGCGGCATCGGCGCGCGCGCAGGCGTGCGCCTGATCAAGGTCAAGCACCGCGGCGCCATGCACTTGCTCGAGCCACAGTGGCTCGCTCGGCAACGCCAGCGTCTTTCTGAGGCGGCGCCGATTCTCCGCGACGTCCTCGCTGCGATCTCCCACGTGCTCGGCAGTATTGAGCGTGTCAAAGGGCGCTGTGCTCACGCCTCCGGCGCGCAGCGTGAACGCGGCGCGCACCGCGCGCGGCGCGGACCACTCGGGCGTGAGGTGCGCCACCGTCATCGCGGGTCGAGCGCCGCGAGCAGCGCGGTGAAATCCCGCGGCAGCGCCGCCTCAAACGCGAGTTCCTCCGCGGTGAGCGGATGCTCTAGGGCAAGGCGGGCGGCGTGCAGCGCCTGGCGCTTGAACCCCGCGAGCGCGGCCCGCGCTGGCGCGCTTGCGCCCGCGGGCAGACGGCGCCGACCCCCGTAGAGAGGATCGCCGACGAGCGGGTAGCCAAGGTGCGCAAGGTGCACGCGGATCTGATGCGTGCGTCCGGTCTCGAGCGTCACGTCGATGAGCGTGTGCGCGGCATAGCGCCGCAGAATGCGAAAGTGCGTGACCGCCGCGCGCCCGTCGGCGCGCACGGCCATGCGCGTGCGCACGCTGCGATGCCGGCCGATCGGCCGATCGATGGTCCCGCCGCCCGTCATCACCCCGGTGCACAGCGCCACGTAGCCGCGGTGGATGGTGCGCGCCGCGAGCGCCGCCACGAGCGCCGCGTGTGCTTCGACGCGTGCGCGCAACCAGCAGCAGCCCGCTCGTGTCCTTGTCGAGGCGGTGCACGATGCCGGCGCGCGGCACGCGCGCAAGCGCGGGATCCCACGCGAGCAGACCGTTCTGCAGCGTGTGGCGCGCGTTGCCCGCGCCCGGATGCACCACGAGTCCCGCGGGCTTGTTGATGATGGCGAGATGCGCATCGCACCACAGGACCTCGAGCTGCATCGCCTCCGGATCGACCGTGCCGCGCACGCTTAACTGCGCCGTGATGCGCACCGCTTCGCCGCCCTGCACCCGATCGCGCGGACGCAGCAGCCGTGCATCAACGCTCACGGCGCCCGCGCGGATCCACGCCTGCAGGAGCGCGCGGCTGTACTGGGGCAGCGCCTGTGCCAGGGCCTGATCGAGTCGCAGTCCTGCCGCCTCCTCCGGCAGCACGAGGTTATGGCGTGCGGAACTCCTCCCCGGTGGCGGCGGTCCCAGCCCGGGCCGGGGGATTCGCTATACTTCGGCGCTTGCGTGCACCCGACCTCGAATTCAATGAAGGGCCCTTTTTGAGCTCATCTGCCGTGACCTTTCGCGCCTGGCTGTGCGTGGCGCTCGCCCTGCTCTGCAGCTGTAGCCTGCTGCACCGCCATCGCGAGGACAAGCTCGCGAAGGCATCTCCGGACGCGCTCTACAAGATCGCGCATAAGCAGATGATCTCCTACGATTTCAAGAGCGCCATCAGGACCTATGAGGGGCTGACCGCGCGTTTCCCATTCACCGATCAGGCGCGCCAGAGCCGCCTCGATCTTATTTACGTGTACTACAAGGAGGGGGAGCGCGAGTCCGCGCTCGACGCCGCCGACCAGTTCATCCGCGAGAATCCCACCCACCCGCGGGTCGACTACGCATGGTACGTGAAGGGTCTCATCGATTTCGAGCATCCGCCGAACGTGCTGGAAAGACTCTTCCACGCCGATCTCACGCAGCGCTCACCCACCAACGCGCGCAAGTCATTTGACGCCTTCCGCACGGTGGTCGAGCAGTACCCGAAGAGCATCTACGCCTACGACGCACGGCAGCGCATGGTGTTCCTGCGCAATCGCCTCGCCGATTATGAAGTGCATGTGGCCGGCTACTACATGCGCCGCGGCGCGTATGTCGGCGCCGCGCAGCGCGCGCGCGAGACGATCGAGCAGTACGACGGTGCGCCTGCGGTGCGCAACGCACTGCAGATCCTCATCGATGCGAACGACCGCATCAGCCTGCAGCCGCTCGCCGAGCAGGCACGCCAGACCTACGCGCTCAATTTTCCGAACTGGAAGCCGCCGCCGGCGGAAGGCCAGAAGAAGTCGTGGTGGCACTTCTGGTGATCTTCTCGCCCAGAGCCACGGATCTAGCGCCAGTAGCCGTTGGTGATCGGATAGCGCCAGTCGCGCCCGAACGCGCGACGGCTGACGCGCACTCCCGGGGGCGCCTGGCGGCGTTTGTACTCGTTGCGCGCGACCAGATCGAGTACGCGTTTGACGGTGGCGCGATCAAAACCGCGCGCCTCGATCTCATCGACCGACAGGTCCTCCTCGATAAAGGCCTCGAGAATGGGATCGAGCACCTCATAGGGCGGCAGCGCATCGGAATCCTTCTGCTCCGGGCGCAGCTCCGCGGAGGGCGGCCGGTCGAGCACGCGCTGCGGGATGATGGGGCTTAGCGAGTTGCGGTAGGCCGCGAGGCGGTACACGAGCAGCTTGCTGCAATCCTTGATGGGTGCAAAGCCGCCCGCCATGTCGCCGTAGAGCGTGGCATAGCCCACGGCCATCTCGCTCTTGTTGCCCGTCGTCAAGAGCATCCTGCCGGTCTTGTTGGAGATGCCCATGAGGATCAGCATGCGGCAGCGTGACTGGATGTTCTCCTCGGTCGAATCAGGCCGCGTGTCGGCAAACTCGGCGCGCAGCGCGTGCAGCGTCGCCTCAAACATGCCCTCGATCGATATCGTGCTGTACTCGACGCCGAGCGTGCGCGCCTGCTCGGCGGCATCCTCCAGGCTCATCGTGGAGGTATAGCGCGAGGGCATCATGACGGCATGCACGCGCTCGGCGCCGAGCGCATCCACGGCGATCGCGAGCGTCAGCGCCGAGTCGATTCCGCCCGAGAGTCCCATGACGACGCCGGGAAAGGCGTGCTTGCGCACGTAGTCGCGCACGCCCATGACGAGCGCGCGATACACGCTTTCGCGCATCGGAGAGCTCCGCGGCGATCGGGCCCGGCAGCGGGGTCACGCGCGCGGCGGCGCTGCGCACGAATTCCACGACCATGCGTGGCCTCTTCAAACGCGGGCGCGCGCGCGATGAGTTCCCCCATCGCATCCATGACGAATGAGTTGCCGTCAAACACCAGCTCATCCTGCCCGCCGACGCGATTCACGTACACGACCGGCAGGCCGACATCGAGGAGGCGCGCGCGCACCACGGCTTCGCGCTCGCGCTGCTTGTGAATCTCATACGGCGAGGCGTTGATGACGATGAGGAGCGCGGCGCCGGCCGAGCGCGCAATCTGCGCAGCCTCGGGCGCCCAGATGTCCTCGCACACGAGCAGCCCGAGGCGAAAGCCGTGGTAGTCGACGACCGTCGGCTGCGTGCCCGCAAGAAAGTAGCGCTTCTCGTCGAATACCTTGTAGTTCGGCAGCTCGGTCTTGCGATGATTGGCGGTGATCGCGCCGCCGGCGATCAAGCGCCGCGGAGTTGTAGATGTCAAGGCCGCTGTATTCGGGATAGCCGACGATCACATCGACGCCGGCGAGCTCGGCGCGCAGCCGCTCAAGGCCGGTCTCGATCTGGCGGCGAAAGCCGCGGTGAAAGAGCAGATCCTCGGGCGGGTAGCCGGAGAGCGTGAGCTCCGGGAAACACGACGAGGTCGGCGTCGAGCTCCTGCCGCGCGCGGCGCGCGCAGCTGATGATGCGGGTGGTATTCGCCTGCACGTCGCCGACCAGGAGGTCGATCTGCGCAAGAGCCACCCTCAAGGTGTTCTTCACGGCGCTAGCGATGCCTGCGGGGCGCGCTCTTCCTGGCGCGCGGCTGCTTGCGGGTCGCAGCGCGTTTGGCGCGGCGCGCGCGCGCGGTCTTGCGGCCTCACCGGCGGCGCGCGCTCGCGCGCGCCTTTTTCCAGCAGCGCGCGCATCGTCACGCCCATGAGCGCCGGCGAGCGCACCGTGCGTGACGCCCGCCGCCTCCAATGCCTGGTACTTCTCCGCCGCCGTGCCCTTGCCGCCCGCAACGATGGCGCCGGCATGGCCCATGCGCTTGCCGGGTGGCGCGGTGACGCCGGCGATGTAGGCCACGATCGGCTTGCTCACGAAGCGGCGGATGTAGGCCGCGGCCGCCTCCTCGTCGCTGCCGCCGATCTCGCCCACCAGGATGATGCCGCGCGTGCCGGGATCGCGCTCGAAGAGCTCGAGCACGTCAATGAAATTCATGCCGCGCACCGGATCGCCGCCGATGCCGACGCAGGTGCTCTGGCCGAGGCCCGCATGGGTGGTCTGAAACACCGCCTCGTAGGTGAGCGTGCCGGAGCGCGACACGATGCCCACCGTGCCCTTCTTATGGATGAAGCCCGGCATGATGCCAAGCTTGCATTCCCCGGGCGTGATGACGCCGGGACAATTGGGGCCGACGAGCCGCGTCGCCGACTGCGCCAGCGTTGCCTTCACACGCACCATGTCGTTGACCGGCACGCCCTCCGTGATGCACACCACGAGCTCGAGCCCCGCATCGGCAGCCTCGAGAATCGCATCGGCGGCGAAGGCGGCGGGCACGTAGATCATGCTCGCCGTCGCGCCGGTCGCGCTGCACCGCCTGCGCCACGGTGTCAAACACCGGCTGGCCGAGATGCGTCGTGCCGCCGCGGCCGGGCGTCACGCCGCCGACGAGCTTGGTGCCGTAGGCGAGCGCCTGCTCGGAATGAAACGTGCCCTGCTTGCCGGTGAAGCCCTGGCAGATGACGCGCGTATTGCGATTGATGAGGATGCTCATGCGCGCACCTGGCTGCGCGAGCGCGATCACTTTCTTGCGCCGCATCCGTCAGGTCCTCCGCCGGCGTGATCGCCAGCGCGCTCGCCGCCAGGAGCTTGCGCGCCTGCGCCGCGTTCGTGCCCTCGAGGCGCACGACCACCGGCAGCTTCACGCCCACGGCCTTCACCGCCTGCACGACGCCCTCGGCGATGATGTCGCAGCGCACGATGCCGCCGAAGATATTGATGAGCACCGCACGCACCTTGGGATTGGAGAGAATGATTTCGAAGGCGACCTTGACGCGCGCCGCAGTTGCGCCGCCGCCGACGTCGAGAAAATTTGCAGGCTTGCCGCCGTGCAGCTGGATGAGATCCATCGTCGCCATGGCAAGACCCGCACCGTTCACCATGCAGGCGATGTCGCCATCGAGCGAGACGTAGTTGAGCTCGTGCGCGCTTGCGCGCCGCTCGAGCGGATCCTCCTGCTCGGGATCGCGCAGCGCGGCAAGCTCGCGGCTGACGGAAGAGCGCGTTGGCATCGATGTCGAGCTTGGCATCGAGCGCGAGGAGCTCGCCGCTCTTCGTGACGATGAGCGGATTGATCTCAATGAGGCTCGCATCGCATTCCATGATAGAGACGGTAGAGCGCGATCAGCAGTGCCTGCAGATCGCGCACCGCCTGGTCCGCAAGGCCGAGCGCAAAGGCAAGGTCGCGGCACTGATAGGGCTGCAGGCCCGCGGCCGGATGCACGCTGAGCGCGAAGATCTTCTCGGGCGTGTCGCGGGCCACCTCTTCGATGTCCATGCCGCCGGCGGCGGAGGCGATGACGGCGATGCGACCGCGCTCGCGATTGAGCGTCAGCGAAACATAGAGCTCGCGCTCGATAGTCGGAGCCCGACTCGACGTACACGCGCTCGACCGGCAGGCCCTCGCTGCCGGTCTGCGCGGTCACGAGGTGATGGCCGAGCATGCGCTCGGCGGCGCCGCGCAGCGCGGCGAGATTGCGCACCAGCTGCACGCCGCCCGCCTTGCCGCGGCCGCCCGCATGCACCTGCGCCTTCACCACCCAGAGCGAGCCGCCGAGGGTCTGCGCCACCGACACCGCCTCCTGGGCGCTCGCCGCCGCGCCACCCTGGGGCACCGCGACGCCATAGCGGCGCAATAGATCCTTTGCCTGATACTCGTGCAGGTGCATTCGGGAAGTCGCCTCGGCAAAGGCGAAGGGGCGGTATTTTCGCGAAATCGCCGCGCTCTCGCCAGCGCGCGAAGGTGCTAAAGTCGCGCCCCTCCTCAGGTAGCCCAAGGCTCCCTCTCGCCCCAGTGCCGGCCGAATCCGCGTCAGCCCCTCTTCCGCGGCGCGATCTCGCCTGGCGAGTCATCGGCCTCGTCAATCTCTACCGGCTGCTCCTGCCGCCGGTGCTGCTCAGCATGCAGTGGCTCTCCGGGCAGGAGGCCTCCCTCTTCAGCGGCCCGCCCCGGGCCGTTCCTCTCCGCCTGCATCGCGTACTTCTCGGCGGGCGTGCTCCTCATCGTCGCGCGGCGGCTCTCCTGGCCGAGCCTGCGGCGCGTCGCCCTCCTCAACAGCGGCGTCGATGCCGCCGGCATCTCGCTTCATTCTGTATGCCAGCGGCGGGGTTGCGAGCGGCCTTGGCATCCTCCTGGTGCTGCCGGTCGGTGCGATGGCGGTGCTCGCCGAGCATCGCGACGCGTTTCTCATCGCCGCCATGGCGGCGCTCGGCATCCTGCTGCAGCAGATGTTCGTCTACGTCGCCGGCACCGCGCTCGCCGAGCGACTTCATCACCGCCGGCGTCATCGGCGTGGTGCTGTTCGGCATCGCGCTCTCCGCCTGGCCGATCGCCAATCGGCTGCGCGAGAGCGAGGCGCTGGTGCTGCGCCAGGAGATCGATCTTGCAAACCTTGCGCAGCTCTCGCAGTACATCGTGCAGCACCTGCGCGAGAGCATCCTCGTGGTGGACACGCAGGATCGCGTGCGGCTCATCAACGAGTCGGCCGCGCAGATGCTCGGTGATCGCAGCGCCTACCCGGGCGCGCTCCTCGGCGAGGCCTCGCCGCGCCTGCTGTATCTGCTTGAGAACTGGCGCCAGAAGGGCATCGATGCCGACAGCGCCGAGCCGATCTTCACCGCCGCCGACGGCGCGCGCGTCATCCGGCCGCATTTTGCGCCGCTCGGCGACTCCGAGCCCGCGCCGATCCTGGTGTTCCTCGAGGACACGAGCCTGCTCGCGGAGAAAGTCCAGCAGTCCAAGCTTGCCGCGCTCGGGCGGCTCTCGCGCCAGCATCGCGCACGAGATCCGCAATCCCGTCGGCGCCATGAGCCATGCGGGGCAGCTGCTCGCCGAATCCGCCAATCTCGGCGCCGAGGATCGGCGCCTGACCGAGATCATCACCTCCAACGCCGCGCGCGTCAGCGACATCATCAACAATGTGCTGCGCCTGTCGCGGCGCGAGGCAACGCATCTTGAGCGGCTCTTGCTTGCCGAATGGATCGAGGATTTCCGCAGCGAGTTCTGCGCCACGATGCAATGCCCGAGCGAACGCCTTACGATCAGCGCCAGCGACCCGAAGATCGAGGTCCGCGTGGACTCGAGCCAGCTGCATCAGGTGGTATGGAATCTGTGCGACAACGTGCTGCGGCACACCGCTGCGAGCGTGCCGATCGAGCTGCGCTATGGGCGCCTGGTGCGGCGGCGCGCGCCCGTACCTGGAGATCGCCGATCGCGGCCCGGGCGTGCCGGCTGAGCACGTCGAGCGCATCTTCGAGCCGTTCTTCACCCGCGGCGAGCGGGGCACGGGGCTCGGGCTGTTCCTCGCGCGCGAGCTTGCGCAGACCAACGGCGCAACTCTGCTGTACGAGCCGCGCAGCGGCGGCGGCAGCATCTTTCGCCTGATATTCGCCGATCCGCAGCGCTGGCGTCACATGAGCAAGCCCCTCGTGCTGATCGTCGATGACGAGCCGGATCTGCTCGAGCTTGTGAGCCTCACCCTCGGGCCGCATGCAGCTGGCAACCCAAACCGCGCGCGATCTTGCCGGCGCACGAGCGCTGCTCGCCGCGGAGAGCTTTGATCTGTGCCTGACCGACATGCGCCTGCCCGATGGCAACGGGCTTGATCTCGTCGCCTGGATCCAGGAGCACCATCCGTCGGTGCCGGTGGCCGTCATCACCGCGCACGGCAACGTCGAGTCGGCGGTGCGGGCGCTGAAGCTCGGCGCATTCGATTTCGTCTCCAAGCCCCTCGACCTCGGCGTGCTGCGCAAGCTCGTCGGCAGCGCCTTGAAGCTGCGGGCCGGCGCCGACGGCGCGACGCACGCTCACCATGCAGGGCCCGCGCCTCATCGGGCGCTCGAAGGTCGATGCAGGCAGCTGCGCGAGATGATCGCGCGCGTCGCGCGCAGCCAGGCGCCGGTGCACATCTGCGGCGAGTCGGGCACCGGCAAGGAGCTGGTCGCGCAGCTGATCCACGAGAGCGGCGCGCGGCGCGAGGGACGCTTCGTGCCCGTCAACTGCGGCGCGATTCCCACCGAGCTCATGGAGAGCGAGCTCTTCGGCCACAAGCGCGGCAGCTTCACCGGCGCCGTCGCCGACAAGAAGGCCTCATCCAGAGCGCCGAAGGCGGCACGCTGTTCCTCGATGAGATCGCCGACCTGCCGCTGCACATGCAGGTGAAGCTGCTGCGGGTGGTGCAGGAGAAACCGTGCGCGCCGATCGGCGAGGCGCGCGAAGCGCCGATCGACGTGCGCATCCTCTCCGCCACCCACAAGAATCTCGCCGAGCTCGTCGCCGAGGGGCGCTTTCGCGAGGATCTCTTCTACCGCATCAACGTGATCGAGATGCGCGTGCCGCCGCTGCGCGAGAGGAGCGAGGACATTCCGGACCTTGCGGAGATGATCCTGCGGCGGCTCTCGCGCCGCATGGGCACCGAGGCGCCGCAGCTCGACCGCAGCGGCGCTCGAGGCGCTGCAGAGCTACGCCTTCCCCGGCAATGTGCGCGAGCTGGAGAACATTCTCGAGCGCGCCCTGACGCTGTGCACGGGCGATGTCATCAGCGCCGAGCACCTGCGCGTGCGCAGCGATGCACGCGCGGGCGCCGACAGTGCCGAGTCGCAAGCCCCCGCCGGCGGTGCGCTCGGCGCGCAGCTCGAGGACATCGAGCGCGACGCCATCGTCAAGGCGCTCGAGAAAACCCGCTACAACAAGACCGCCGCCGCGAAGCTGCTCGGCATGAGCTTCCGGGCGCTGCGCTACCGGGTCAAGAAGCTCGGCATCGAATAGACGCTCAAGGTGACGCTTTGCGTCACTTTCTGACGCGCACGTCAGCTGGGGCTTCGTCATTGTGTGATGCACGCACGCGGCAGCACGCGCTTAAAGTGCAATACTATCAACATGTTGAATGCGCCAGGCGGCGCTGGCATGCCGGATGCACTACTAGCCGCGGGGCATCGGCCCGATCATTTTGAGCCACAGTTTCTCAATTAAGCCTAGGAGTGTCCATGAAGTCGTTTCAAAAAGGTTTTACGCTGATTGAGTTGATGATCGTGATCGCGATCATCGGCATCTTGGCGGCGATCGCCATTCCGGCGTACCAGAACTACACCATCCGCGCCCAGGTGACGGAAGGTCTGTCGCTGGCGGATAACTACAAGACGGCCATTGCCGAGTTCTACCAGAACAACGGCACGTTCCCCACCGGTGTAACCGCTGCGGGTAGCGCCACGACCATCCCGATGCCCGGTGCATCAACTGGTAAGTATGTGAGCGCGGTCACAGTGGTGGCGGGTGGCAACATCCAGATCACCTACAGCGGCTCACAGGTGAACCAGAAGATCGCGGGCAACCTGCTGATCATTCAGCCGGGCACTGACACGAACAGTGACGTCGTGTGGGTGTGCGGCAAGGCGGCCGTGCCGGTGGGCGTGACGCTGAACGCTGCGAATGCCGGTACGACGCTGTTAGCCCAGTATCTGCCCTCTGACTGTCACTCGTAAGCATCCGGGCACCTGCCCAGTCGATAGCAGAAGCCCCTCCTTTGGGAGGGGCTTCTTCTTTTGGGAAACCAGTCACGCAGAGCCCGGCGCCTGTTGTGCGACCATGTTGCGGATTTGACAATTGCCTCGGGTCATCGCATCCGGTAGACTGGGGTCTTCGCATCGCGCAGGTCGCTAACCGTAAGTCCATGAATGATAACGCTTCTTTAGCGCTCGGGCGGCTCGCGCTCCGGGCTGGGCGGCCTGCCGCAGCGCCTGGTCCAGGATGGCGTGGTGGAGGAGGCGCCATGCTGCGAGGCGCTGCAGCCGCGCGCGAGCGCAAGATCGAGCGTCGTCACGCAGCTGGTCGCGAGCGGCGCCGCCAAGGCGCGCGACATCGCCATCGCCGCCTCGAATGAATTCGGCGTGCCGCTGTTCGATCTGGACGCGCTCAACGTCGATCTCGAGACGGTGCGCCTGGTCAGCGACAAGCTGCTCGCCAAGCACCGCGTGCTGCCGCTCTTCAAGCGCGGCAAGCGCATGTTCCTCGCCGTCGCCGATCCGACCAACCTGCATGCCATCGATGAGATCAAGTTTCAGACCGGGCTCGGCGTCGAGGCCGTCGTCGTCGAGGACGACAAGCTGCAGAAGGCAGTCGACAAGGCGATCGAGCAGGCCGAAGCGCAGATGACCGACCTTCACCGAAGAGGACGGCATCGACCTTGAGAAGCTCGAGGTCTCCGGCGGCGATGAGGAGCTTGAGACAGGATGTCAGCGCGCGATGACGTCGAAGATGCGCCGATCGTGCGCTTCGTCAACAAGCTCATGCTGGATGCGATCCGCCGCGGCGCCTCCGACATCCATTTCGAGCCGTACGAGAAGATCTATCGCGTGCGCTTTCGCATGGACGGCGTGCTGAAGGAGATCGCGCAGCCGCCCGTGCAGCTCGCCGGCAAGCTCGTCGCGCGCGCCTGAAGGTCATGTCGCGCCTCGACATCGCCGAGCGGCGCGTGCCGCAGGACGGGCGCATCAAGATGCGCCTGTCCAAGACCCGCGCCATCGATTTTCGCGTCAGCACCTGCCCGACGCTGTACGGCGAGAAGATCGTGCTGCGTATTCTCGATCCGTCGCAGGCGGCGCTGGGCATCGACTCGCTCGGGCTACGAGCCGTTTCAGAAGGAGCTGTACCTCAAGTATCTGGCGAAGCCGCAGGGCATGATCCTCGTGACCGGCCCCACCGGCAGCGGCAAGACCGTGTCGCTGTACACGGGGCTGCACATCCTCAATCGCGAAGACACCAACATCTCCACCGCCGAGGACCCCTCCGAAATCAATCTGCCCGGCGTCAACCAGGTCAACGTCAATCCCAAGGTGGGACTGACCTTCGCCTCGGCGATGCGCGCCTTTCTGCGCCAGGACCCGGACGTCATCATGGTCGGCGAGGTGCGCGACCTGGAGACGGCGGAGATCGCCATCAAGGCCGCGCAGACCGGGCACCTGGTGCTCTCGACGCTGCACACCAACGATGCGCCGCAGACCCTGACGCGCCTCATCGACATGGGCGTGAAACCCTACGCGATCGCAACCTCCGTAAGCCTCATCATCGCGCAGCGCCTGGCGCGGCGGCTGTGCACGCACTGCAAGCCAGCCGATGGACATCCCGAAGGAAGCGCTTGCTGCAAGGAAGGCTTCCAGGAAGAGGACGTCGCGGCGGGCCTGCGCATCTACGGGCCCAAGGGCTGCGCGAGCTGCACCGACGGCTACAAGGGCCGCGTCGGCATCTACCAGGTGATGCCGGTCACCGAGGCCATTGCCCGCATCATTCTGGCCGGCGGCAGCGCGCTCGATATCGCCGACCAGGCGGCCAAGGAAGGCGTGTGGGATCTGCGCCGCTCGGGACTGGAAAAGGTCAAGGCCGGGCTCACCAGCATCGAAGAAATCAACAGCGTCACCGTTGAGTGACGCTAAGGTATTAAACGCACATGGCACAGGCAGCAACTGCAACCGTCCGCACCATCAAGCGCGACCTGCCCTTCAACTGGGAAGGCCGGGACAAGAAGGGCAAGCGCCTAAAGGGCCGCAGCCTCGCGCCCGATGAGGCCGCGCTGCGCGCCGACCTGCGCCGCCAGGGCATCGCCGCCGTCGCGCATCCGCAAGCAGTCAAACGCGCTCAGAACCGGCGGCAAGGTCAAGCCGATGGACATCGCGGTGTTCAGCCGTCAGCTCGCCACCATGCTCGCCGCCGGCATTCCGCTGGTGCAGGGCTTCGAGATCGTCGGCACCGGCCACGAGAAGCCGGCGATGCAGAAGCTGATTCTCGACATCAAGTCCGATGTCGAAGCCGGCACCTCGCTGCACGAGGCGCTCGCCAAGCATCCGCTGTATTTCGACGATCTGTACGTGAACCTGGTCGAGGCCGGCGAGCAGGCCGGCGCGCTCGAGGGACTGCTCGACAAGATCGCCACCTACAAGGAGAAGACCGAGGCGATGAAGAAGAAGGTCAAGAAGGCGCTGTTCTATCCCGGCCGCGGTGCTGGTGGTCGCGGTCATCGTCACGATCATCCTGCTGATCTTCGTGATCCCGCAGTTCGAGAGCCTGTTCAAGGGCTTCGGCGCCGACCTGCCGGCCTTCACGCAGATGGTCATCAACCTGTCGCGCTTCGTGCAGGCCAAGGGCATCTATCATCGCCATCGTGATCGGCGGCGCTGGTCTACACATTCTTCTACTTCAAGAAGCGCTCGCAAACGATGCGCGAGTTTCTCGACCGCGTGACGCTGAAGTTGCCCGTCATCGGCCCGATCCTCAACAAGGCGGCGATCGCGCGCTTCGCGCGCACGCTCTCCACCATGTTCGCCGCCGGCGTGCCGCTGGTCGAGGCGCTGGAATCGGTCGCCGGCGCCACCGGCAACATCGTCTTCGAGAACGCGCGTGCTGCGGATGCGCGACGAAGTCGCCACCGGCCAGCGCCTGCAGCGCGCCATGGAGATCGACCGGGCTCTTCCCGAACATGGTCGTGCAGATGATCGCGGTCGGCGAGGAATCCGGCTCGCTCGATACCATGGCCGGCAAGGTCGCCACCTTCTACGAAGCGGAGGTCGACAACGCCGTGGACGCGATGTCGAGCCTGCTCGAGCCGCTGATCATGGTGATCCTGGGCGTGCTGGTCGGCGGCCTCGTGATCGCGATGTACCTGCCGATCTTCAAGCTCGGTTCGGTCGTCTAAGACACGTGCATTGCGCCTGATCGACGTCTTCGCCGCCTCGCCGACTTTCTTCGTCGGCGCGTGCTGCGTGCTGGGCCTGCTCGTCGGCAGCTTTCTGAACGTCGTGATCTACCGCCTGCCGCTCATGCTCGAGCGGCAGTGGCGCGCGGACTGCGCCGCAGCTCGCGCCGGATGACGGCGCCTGCGGCGCCAAGCCCGCGACGCGCCGCCTTCAATCTCGTCGTGCCGCGCTCGGCCTGCCCGGCGTGCCGGGCGCCGATCAGCGCATCGCAGAACATCCCGCTGTCTCAGCTACCTGGTGCTGCGGCGGCCGCTGCGCCGCGCTGCGCGCGCGCCGATCAGCCTGCGCTATCCGCTGGTCGAGCCCTTGACCGGCGTGCTCACCGCGGCGGTGGCCTGGCAGTTCGGCTTCGGCTTGCCGCGGCCGGCGGCGCTCGTGCTTCACCTGGTTCCTGATCGCGCTCACCTTCATCGACGTCGACCATCAGCTGCTGCCGGACTGCCTGACGCTGCCGCTGCTGTGGCTCGGCCTGCTCGCGAGCCTCGCTGCGGGCACGCAGCGCCAGCATCGCTACCCGGTCGACCTGCGCTCAAGCGTCATCGGCGCCATCGGCGGGTATGTATCCTTGTGGGGCGTCTATCATCTGTTTCGGCTGCTGACCGGCAAGGAAGGCATGGGCTACGGGGACTTCAAGCTGCTCGCGGCGCTCGGCGCCTGGCTCGGCTGGCAGATGCTGCTGCCGATCGTGCTGCTCTCGGCGGCGGTCGGCGCGGTCGTGGGCATGCACTGCTGCTCGCGCTGCAGGGACGCGATCGCGCAACCCCGATCGCCTTCGGGCCGTTCCTCGCCGCGGCCGGCTGGCTCATGCTGATGTGCGGGCACGGATCTCGTCGCGGCGCTATCTCGGCCTGTTCCCGGTTGCATCCGTGAAAGCGCAAGGTGTACCGCGTCGGCCTCACCGGCGGCATCGCCAGCGGCAAGTCGACGGTCGAGCAAGCTGTTCGCGGCGCTTGGGCGTGCCGATCATCGATACCGACGAGCTCGCGCGCGACGTGGTCGAGCCCGGACAGCCGCTGCTTGAGCGGCTGGTCGAGCGCTTCGGGCCCTCGATCCTGCACCGCCGACGGCAGCCTCGATCGCGCGGCGCTGCGCAGCATCGTGTTCGCCGATCCGAAGGCGCGCGCGGATCTCGAGGCGCTGAGCATCCGGCCATCGGCGCGCGCGCCGAGGCACGCTCGGCGGCCGCGGGCGGCCCCTATCAGATCATCGTGATTCCGCTGCTGGTCGAGAAGCATCTGGGCGCGCAGCTTGACCGCGTGCTGGTGGTCGACTGCGATGAGGAGCTGCAGATCGCAGCGGCTGCAGCGCACGCGACGGCGCGAGCCTCGCCGAGGCGCGCGCGATCTTGAATGCGCAGGCCACGCGCAAGGCGCGCCTCGCAGGTCGCCGACGATGTGATCACGAATGACGGGCGCGATGAGCCAGCTGCGCGCCGCAGGTGAGCGCGCTGCACGCGCAGTATCTGGAGCGCGCGGGCGGCGCTGCGGCCGGAAAGCCGCGCGCAAGAGGAGCGTTTACGGATCACGTGCGCCTCAAGCAAAATAGCCGCATGAAGGAGCGCGCCGCACACGCAGCCATCGCCGCGGCCAAGATCGAGACGCTGGTGTTCGAGCAGCCGCTGAACGAGCGGATGCGCACCTTCCTGCGGCTGGACTTCCTCTACAACCAGGCGCTCTACCACAACGAGATGGCAAGCCAGTGGGGCAGCCGCGCCGCGGTCGCCTGCCTCTCGACATCCTCGCGATCACCACCCGCGGGGATGTGCGCTCGGACGTGCTGAAGGAGCTCGAGCGCCAGCTGCAGCTCGCTCAACGATTCCAGGCGAAGCCGGGAGTCGACAGCGGCGCGGCTGCGCGCGCTGATGTCCAACCTCGTGCGCCTGCGCGCCGAGCTCATGAGCGCGGGCTCGACCTTCCTGCAGCCGATCCGCGACTCCGAGTTCCTGAGCGCCATCAAGCACCGCAGCGCCATTCCCGGCGGCACCTGCGAGTTCGACCTGCCGGATTATTTCTTCTGGCTCATCCAGCCGGCCGATGCGCGCATGCGCACCTTCAACGAGTGGCTGGGACTGCTGCGCCCGCTGTGCGATGCGATCGCGGAGCTGCTGTGGCTGACGCGCCGAACGGCCGCGCGCGCGAGGAGGTGGCGCTCGGCGGCTCCTTTCACATCACCTTCGACCGCGACACGCCCTATCAGCTGCTTGCGCATCTCGCTGCCGGCGCCGCGGGACTGTACCCCGAGATCAGCGGCAGCCACTACCGCTGCAGCGTGCGCTTTCTCACCTGGAATGGCATGAGCGACGCGCGCCACGCAGGCCGAGCGCGACGTGCCGTTCACGCTCACCTGCTGCCTGTAGGCGAGTTTGCGCTCCTAGAACTTGATCTTGCCGCCGCCGGCGGGTGCCGCCGCGCCCACATCCGGCACCACGATGCGCGAGGCCGCCTCGCGGCGCATTTCGCGCGCCTCGTCGATCGCCTGCTCGAGCGCCACCTTCACGGCCTCGGAAAATTTCTCGATCGCATCCTGCAGCGAATCCGCCTCGATGTCGAAGCCGAGCGGCAGCACGCCGGCGGGGGTGAGGAGCTGCGTCTGCCCGGAGTACAGCACGAAGCGCGTGCCGTCGGTCTCGCCCGCCGCGTTGACCGGCGTCAGGCGGCGGATCGTGCCGGCATGGCGGTCGGTGAAGATCTCCTCGCGATACAGGCTCGCGCGGGTCGAGCTTGATTTCCGGAAGATCAGTCGGCGCTGCCATGGCAGTCCTGTCAGCGGTCAATTAAGAGTGGAGCTCATTGTACAGGCGCTGCAGCGCGGCGATGAACGGCACATCCGCCGCGAGCATGTCCTCAGCCTGTAGCTGCGGCGTGGCGGCACCCATTTCAAGCGCTGGCCGTCACGAGCCGCGCGGCGCGCCGCTGAACTCCTCGCACCAGCCACAGCGCGATATCCACGCGCCGGTCATCGTAGTCGTGGACGAGGCGCATCAGAGGCCGGGCGCGGCGCACGCTGATGCCGAGCTCCTCGGCGAGCTCGCGCGTGAGCGCCGCCGCCTCGCTCTCGCCGGGATCGAGTCTTGCCGCCGGGAAATTCCCAGCGCCCCGCCAGGTGCTTGCCGGGCGGCCGCTCGCGATCAGGACGCGCCCGGCCGCGTCATACAGCGCCGCGGCGACGACCCGGACCGTGGGTAGATCCGCTGCCGAGCGCTCATTGGACACTCGAGAGCACGCCGTGGCAGTGCTTGTACTTCTTGCCCGAGCCGCACGGACAGGGCTCGTTGCGGCCGACCTTGCGCTCGGCGCGCACGAACGTGCTCATCGCCTCCATCGGCGAGGCGGCCGGTGCGGCAGGGCGCGCCGGCGCCGCGGCGGCCCCGATGCCGGGGGCACGCGCGCCCGCCAGAGACGGCGGCGGCTCTGCGGCGAGGCGGCGGCGCGAGCAGCGGAGTTGCGCCTCGGCATGCTGCGCCTGCAGGGCCCGCATCAGGCGGCTGCGGCGCTCCTCCTCCTCGCGATCGATCTGCTCCTGGGTGCGCATCTCGATCTTCGCCAGCACCGAGACCGTTTCGAATTTGACGCGCTCGAGCATCGCGGCGAACAGCTCGAAGGCCTCGCGCTTGTATTCGAAGCGGTAGTCCTTCTGCGCATAGCCGCGCAGGTGAATGCCCTGGCGCAGGTAGTCCATCGCCGCCAGGTGCTCGCGCCAATGCTGATCGAGCGTCTGCAGCATCATCTGCTTCTCGACGTGGCGCATGACTCGCGCGCCGGTGCGCGCCACCTTCTCCTCGTAGGCCGCGTGCGGCGGCGTCGACGACGCGCTCGCGCAGCTGCTGCCTCCTCGAGCTCCGGCTCGGCGCTGAGCCAGGCGGCCGGATCGACTGCGGGCGTTGAAGTCCTTGTGCACCGCTTCGGCGCAGCCCCGCCAGATCCCAGTCGGCGGGCGCGGCGTGCTTCGGCATGAACTGGTCGACGAGATTGTCGATCGCCTCCTCGCGGATGCCGCTGCACGGCTGCGGACAGATCCTCGCGCGCCGATGATCTCGGTGCGCTGCTGGTAGACGACCTTGCGCTGATCGTTGGCGACGTCGTCAAACAGCAGCAGCTGCTTTCTGATATCGAAGTTGTGCGACTCGACCTTGCGCTGCGCCTTCTCGATCTGGCGGGTGAGCATGCCGCTCTCGATGACCTCGCCCGCCTTCATGCCGGCCATCTGCAGCAGGCGCTTGGTGCGCATCGGATCGCCGAAGATGCGCATCAGGTTGTCTTCCATCGACAGATAGAAGCGGCTGGAGCCCGGATCGCCCTGGCGGCCCGAGCGGCCGCGCAGCTGATTGTCGATGCGGCGCGACTCGTGGCGCTCGGTGCCGACGATGTGCAGTCCGCCGGCGGCGACCACCGCGATCGTGGCGCAGCTGCCAGTCGCTCGCGCAGCGCGCTCGCGCGTCGCCTCGTCGATCTCGCCGCATGCCGCCGAGCTCGGCCTCGAGATTGCCGCCGAGCACGATGTCGGTGCCGCGGCCGGCCATGTTGGTGGCGATGGTCACCGCGGCCGGGCGGCCCGGCCTGCGCGACGATGTGCGCCTCGCGCTCGTGCTGCTTGGCGTTCAGCACCTCGTGGCGGATCTGCTGCTTCTGCAGCAGCGCCGGCGAGAAACTCGGAGGTCTCGATCGAGGTCGTGCCGACCAGCACCGGCTGCTCGCGCTTCACGCAGTCCTTGATGTCCTCGATGATGGCTTCGAACTTGTCCTTCTGCGTCAGGTACACGAAGTCGGAGTTGTCCTTGCGGATCATCGGCTTGTGGGTCGGGATGACGACCACCTCCAGGCCGTAGATCTGCAGGAACTCCGGCGCCTCGGTGTCGGCGGTGCCGGTCATGCCGGCGAGCTTCTTGTAGAGGCGGAAATAATTCTGGAAGGTGATCGAGGCGACGGTCTGGTTCTCCTCGCGCACCCGCACGCCCTCCTTGGCCTCGACCGCCTGGTGCAGGCCGTCGGACCAGCGCCGGCCGGGCATGGTGCGGCCGGTGAACTCATCGACGATGATCACCTCGCCGCCGCGCACGATGTACTCCACGTCGCGCTTGTAGAGCGCATGCGCGCGCAGCGCCGCATTCAGGTGATGCATCAGGCGGATATTGGCCGGGTCGTAGAGGCTCTCGCCCTCGCGCAGCAGGCCCGCCTCGGCCATCAGCTTCTCGACGTGCTCGTGGCCGTCCTCGGTGATGTGCACCTGCTTGGTCTTCTCATCCACCGCGTAGTCGCCGGGGCCGTCCTCCTCCTTCTGGCGCGTCAGGCGCGGCACGAGCTCGTTGATGCGCAGGTAGAGCTCGGTGCTCTCCTCGGCGGGACCGGAAATGATGAGCGGCGTGCGCGCCTCGTCGATCAGGATCGAGTCGACCTCGTCGACGACCGCGAAGGCGAGGCCGCGCTGCACCCGATCCTCGAGCCGGAACGCGAGGTTGTCGCGCAGATAGTCGAAACCGAACTCGTTGTTGGTGCCGTAGGTGATGTCGCAGGCATAGGCCGCGCGCTTCTCCTCGGGGGTCTGCGCATTCTTGATGACGCCGACGCTCATGCCGAGGAAGCGGTACACCGGGCCCATCCAGTCCGCATCGCGCTGCGCGAGGTACTCGTTCACGGTGACGATGTGCACGCCCTCGCCCGGCAGCGCATTCAGATACGCGGGCAGCGTCGCCACCAGCGTCTTGCCCTCGCCGGTGCGCATCTCGGCGATCTTGCCCTGGTGCAGCGCGATGCCGCCGACGAGCTGCACGTCGAAGTGGCGCATCTTCAGCGTGCGCCGCGCCGCCTCGCGCACCACCGCGAACGCCTCGGGCAGCAGACTCATCCAGGCTCTCGCCCTGCTTCAGGCGCGCGCGAAACTCGTCGGTCTTGGCGCGCAGCTCCTCATCGGCGAGCGCCTGGATCTTGCTCTCATGGCGATGCGGCCTCGCGCACCGGACGATGGTAGGTGCGCAGCAGGCGCTCGTTGCGGCTGCCGAAGAGGCGCGTCAGGAGTTGCGGCACGGCTTCACGGATCCCGATAGCTTAAAAAAACGAGCCCCGACAGATGCTTACGCGACCATGCGAGCGCAGCGGGGGCGGCGCATTGTACGCAATAGACGCCTCCGCGCCCAATTCGTTCAAGCGCGCTCCGGCGAGACTCCCGGGAAGCTTAAGTGGGGGCGCTAGCGCCCGATAAAAGTGAGCGGATCGACCTGGCGGCCGTTCTTCAGCACTTCGAAATGCACATGCGGACCGGTGGAGCGGCCCGATGAGCCCATGAGCGCGATCGGCTCGCCGCGGGTCACGGCATCGCCCACGCTCACCAGCGTCTTCTCGTTGTGCGCATAGCGGGTGATGAAGCCGTTGCCGTGGCTGATCTCGATGAGCTTGCCGTAGCCCGCGCGCACCCCGGCCCAGGTGACGACGCCCGCGGCGACCGCGACCACCTCATCGCCCAGGTTGCCGGCGAAGTCGACGCCCTTGTGGATCGCCTCCTCGCCGGTGAAGGGGTCCTGGCGCTCGCCGAAATAGGAGGAGATGAATCCCTGATGCACCGGGCGGCCCTCCGGGTGGATCTCATCGTTCAACTTGCGCGCGAGAATGATGCTCTCGAGCGCGCCGAGCTGCGAGTCGCGCTCCTGCACGCGCCGCTCGGTGCTGTCGAGCATCGCGGTCAGATCCGGAATCTGCGCCGAGACGCCCTCACCGTCGGCCTCGGGCCCGCCGAGTGCGGGCTCGGAGTCGAAATTGAACTCGCGCGGGTCAATATTCGCCATGTCCGTGAGGCGCTTGCCAAGCGCATTCAAGCGCAGGATGTGCGCGTTGATCGCGCCCAGGCGCATGGCCATGGCATCGACGCGGTCCTGCAGGCGGCTGCGAAGCTCGGCAATCTGGCGTTTCTCATCGCTGACGGCGCCGCTGAAGACGCCGACGGTGCGCGTGACGTGGCTGTCGCGGCTGCTGCGCTCGCCGAGCTGCATGCCTAAGGCAAAGGCCGTGCCCAGGATTGCCAGCACCAGGCCTCCCAGGAGCGCGAGCGCGGCCGGATGCTGCAAGTTCAGTTGCCGCGCGCGCCCTTCTCGCGGGGAGAGCCAGATCAGGTTCATGCATCGCTACCGCATTGCATCGTGAAAATCACCGGGCTTGTGCATTACGCAATACGAATGCATGCCCTGCGCCCTTTGCATAAGCTCACTACATAAGCTTCCAAACGTTGGACCGCTCGCTTTGTTTCCCCAGCCTGCGGCACGGCTTGGTTCTCGTTGCGGAGCAATATGCCGAATAAAATCAAGAGAGACAAGCGCAATAACCGTCCACTGCGACGCCGTAAGCGAAGAGTCGATTCTGTCAAAGATCTGCTGCAGGGCCCGCAGCTGCCCCTGCAGCGCCTGCAGGAGCAGCAGGCGCGCCAGGTGCTCTGGCGTGGCTGGCTTGATGAGCATCTGCCCGCGGAGGCGCGCAGCCGCATCTGCGGCGTCGTCGAGCGCGCCGGTACGCTCGTCATTTTTGCCGCATCCGCCGCCTGGTCGGCGCGGGTGCGCTTTGCCATCGCCGAGATCGAAGCGGAGTTGAAGCGCGCTCATCCGGCGATCGGCAAGATCGCCGTGCGGGTGCTGCCGCGCTAGGCGCGCGGGGGCCTCAGGCCGGCGGCAGCGCCGGCGTTTCGATGTAGGAGATCGGGGTGTCGGCGGGCGACTCGAACTCGACCTCTTCCCACGCGGCCGCATCGGCGATCAGCGCGCGCAGCAGCTGGTTGTTGAGCGCATGGCCGGATTTGTAGCCGCTGAACTCCCCGATCAGGCTGTGGCCGAGCAGATAGAGGTCGCCGATCGCATCGAGGATCTTGTGCTTGACGAACTCGTCCTCGTAGCGCAGCCCATCCTCGTTCAGCACGCGAAAATCATCGAGCACGATGGAGTTGTCCAGACTGCCGCCGAGCGCCAGGCTGTGCGCGCGCAGCGTCTCGATGTCGCGCAGGAAACCGAAGGTACGCGCGCGGCTCACTTCCTTCAGAAACGACGTCGTCGAGAAGTCCATCGAGGCTTTCTGCGCGCGGCGCTTGAAGATCGGATGATTGAACTCGATCTCGAAATTCACCTTGAAGCCGTCGAAGGGGTCGAACTGCGCCCACTTGTCGTCCTCCTCGACGCGCACGCGTTTGCGCACGCGCAGGAAGCGCTTCGGCACGCGCTGCTCCTCGATGCCCGCCGACTGCAGCAGGAACACGAACGGGCCGGCGCTGCCATCCATGATCGGCACCTCCGGCGCGCTCACCTCGACGGTGAGGTTGTCGATGCCGAGGCCCGCGCACGCCGAGAGCAGGTGCTCGACGGTGGACACGCGCACATCGCCCGCACACGAGAGTCGTGCCGAGCATGGTCTCGCCGACATTCTCCGCCCGCGCCTTGATGTCCACGGGCCGCGCCAGATCGGTGCGCCGAAAGACGATGCCGGCATCCGGCGGCGCCGGACGCAGCGTCATCATTACTTTCTTGCCGGTGTGCAGGCCCACACCGGTTGCCCGGATCGAGTTCTTGAGAGTCCGTTGTCCAACCATATCCGAACTTGGCCGTCGTCCCTTAGCGGTTCGCTGCATGCCCCAGGCTGATGGGGTCGCGCTGGGCGCGACCCCTCCTGCGGCGTCTTTAGACGTCGGCAAATGGGACCGCTAACCTATCACAGGCTATAACGCGGCTCCATTGACCGGGGCTGACCGCTAATCAGCCTGACGTCGCAAAAACGCCGGAATGTCGAGCAGGCTCCTCAGGCTCCGGCGGGCTACGCAGCCCGTCGCCGACTGCACGCTGGCGCTGAACCGTAGGCTTGTCCAGATCCGCATAGTCGTTGTTGGACATAGGTCCGCGACGCACCACGCGCATCGGCGCTTCGCGGCCGGGTTGCGCCGCCTGCGTCCCGCGCAGTCCGGCCATCTCACGCGGGATCGGGCGGACGGATCGCCGGCGTCGGGCGCCCGAGGCCCGTGGCCACCACAGTAACGCGCAGCTCGCTCGACGAGTTCCGGATCGATCACGGTGCCGACGACCACGGTGGCATCCTCGGAGGCAAACTGCTTGACGATCGTGCCCACTTCCTGGAACTCGCCGATGGACAGATCCATGCCGGCGGTCACGTTGACCAGAATGCCGTGCGCGCCGGCGAGGTTGATGTCCTCGAGCAGCGGTGAGGACACGGCAGCCTCGGCCGCAATGCGCGCGCGGCCTTCGCCGCTCGCGGCGCCCGAGCCCATCATCGCCATGCCGGTCTCGGCCATCACCGTGCGCACGTCGGCAAAGTCGACGTTGATGAGGCCCGGACGCGTGATGAGCTCCGCGATGCCCTGCACGGCGCCCTGCAGCACCTGATTGGCCGACTTGAACGCATCGAGGAGCGTTGTCTGTGCGCCGAGCACCGTGAGCAGCTTCTGATTGGGAATGGTGATCAGCGAGTCGCAGAACTTGCCGAGCTCGCCAATGCCGTGGTCGGCGATCAGCGAGCGCTTGCTGCCCTCCATCTCGAAGGGCTTGGTCACGACCGCCACGGTGAGGATGCCGAGCTCCTTGGCGATCTGCGCCACCACCGGCGCGGCGCCCGTGCCGGTGCCACCGCCCATGCCGGCGGTGATGAACAGCATGTCGCAGCCCTCCACCAGCTCGATGATGCGATCGCGATCCTCCATCGCCGCCTGGCGGCCGACTTCCGGATCGGCGCCGGCGCCGAGGCCCTTGGTGATGTTGCAGCCGATCTGCAGGGCGGTCTTGACCTTCGAGTGCTTGAGCGCCTGCGCATCGGTATTGATGCACATGAAATCAACCCCGTCGATGCCGCTCTGGACCATGTGGGTGACGGCATTGCCGCCACCGCCGCCGACGCCGATGACCTTGATCACCGCGCTTTGGCTGTATGCATCCATCAGTTCAAACATTGTTATCGCTCCTATCAAATAGAACAGGTTGGTTGAAGCTTCATCTCTTTGTCGTCGTCGTCTGTCAGCTCAAAAGTTGCCCTGGAACCAGGAGCGCATGCGCTCGAGCGCGCCTTTGGCGCTCGACAGCCCGCGCACCTTGGTGCCCGGCAAAACGTTGTCGCGGGCATAGAGCAGCAGGCCCATGCCCGTGGAATAGATCGGGTTGCGCACCACATCCGAGAGCCCCTGCACCTGCTGGGGCATGCCGAGGCGCACCGGCACGTGAAACACTTCCTCGGCAAGCTCGATCGCGCCTTCCATCTTGGCGCTGCCGCCGGTGAGCACGATGCCGGCGGCGATGAGCTCCTCGAAGCCGCTTCGGCGCAGCTCCTCGCGCACGAGCCCAAAGAGCTCCTCGTAGCGCGGCTCGATGATCTCGGCGAGCGTTTGGCGCGCAAGGCGCCGCGCGGGGCGCTCGCCGACGCTCGGCACTTCGATGCTCTCGTCGGGATTGGCGAGCTGCGAGAGCGCGCAGGCGTAGCGGATCTTGATGTCCTCCGCGTACTGCGTCGGCGTGCGCATCGACACCGCAATGTCGTTCGTGACCTGGTCGCCGGCGATCGGGATCACGGCGGTGTGGCGGATCGCGCCGTTGGCGAACACGGCAAGGTCGGTGGTGCCGCCGCCGATGTCGACCAGACACACGCCGAGCTCCTTCTCATCCTCGGTCAGCACCGCAAAGCTCGAGGCGAGCTGCTCGAGCACCACATCCTCGACCGTGAGTCCGCAGCGCTGGATGCACTTCTCGATGTTCTGCGCGGCGCTGTCGGCGCCGGTGACGATGTGCACCTTCGCCTCGAGACGCACGCCCGACATGCCGATCGGATCGCGGATGCCCTCCTGGCCGTCGACGATGAACTCCTGCGGCAGCACGTGCAGGATCTTCTGATCCGCGGGGATCGCGACCGCCTTGGCCGCATCAATGACGTGCTCGACGTCGCCTTGCGTGACCTCCTTGTCGCGAATCGCAACCACGCCGTGCGAGTTCAAGCTCCGCACGTGGCTGCCGGCGATGCCGGCGTACACCGCGTGGATCTCGCACCCGGCCATGAGCTCGGCCTCCTCCACCGCGCGCTGGATCGACTGCACGGTCGACTCGATGTTGACCACCACGCCCTTCTTCAGACCGCGCGACGGATGCGAGCCCAAGCCGAGCACTTCGATCGTGCCGTCGGCGCCGATCTCGCCGACCAGCGCGACCACCTTGGAGGTGCCGATGTCGAGGCCGACGATGAGGCTGCGGTCGGAGCGCTTAGGCATCTTTGCCTGCCTCCTCGCCGGCGCGATGCGCGCCGCTGCCGCGCCAGCCGATCGCAAAGCCGTTGCTGTAGCGCATGTCGACATAGGCAATGTCGTCGGCGCGCTGCGCGATCAGCTTGATCGCGGTCGCCATGAAGCGCTCGAAGCGCTCATCGATCTGGCGGCTGCCGAGGCGCACGGTGATGCCGTTCGCAAGGTCGAGCTCCCAGGCGCCGCGCTCATCGAGCCGCAGCGCCGTCAGATGCATGCCCGCCTCGACGAGTCGCCCCTGGGCTGCGAGGTAGCGCGCGGCGACCAGCGCCTGGGTGCCGGGCGGCCCCGAGAGCCGCGCCAGCTCCGGCGGCAGGTGGGTCGCGTCGCTTGCGAAGAGCTCGCCGCGGGTATTGATGAGGCCGCTCTCGCCCCAGCGCGCCGCCGCGACCTGCTCGATGACGTTGAGCGCAAGCGCGCGCGGCCAGGCGCGCTGCACGCTCACCGCTGTCGACCCACGGCAGCGCTGCGCACCGCGGCGCGCACCGCGGCAAGATCCACCGACACCAGACCCTCGCCGCGCACCTCATCCTTGACCGCGCGCTCGACATCGCCGGGCGAGACGCGCTGGAAGCGCCCCGCGATCTGCACGCGCTCGATCGGCTGATCGAGGTACATGCAAAGCGCGCCGCCGGCGCCCGTGATGAGCGCGACGCTCAGCACCGAGAGCCCCCAGCGGCGCACGTTGAGCGCGGGCAGCTTGCGCGGCTTCGGATCCGCCTTGCGGTTCGCCTTGCGGCGGTTTTGCCGTTTCCATGGAAACGCCATTGCTTCAGATCCTCACGCGCGCAAAACTCGTCTCCAGCACCTGCCAGACGAGTTCGTCAAAATCGATGCCGCGGGCGCGCGCCGCCATCGGCACGAGGCTGTGATCGGTCATGCCGGGAATGGTGTTCACCTCCAGCAGCAGCGGCCGCCCGGTCTCATCCATCATGAAATCCGCGCGTCCCCAGCCCGAGGCGCCGACCGCGCCGAAGGCGGCGAGCGAGAGATTGGCGAGATGCTCCTCGGCCATCACCGAGAGGCCCGACGGGCAGTGATAGCGCGTGTCGTCGCGGAAATACTTCGCCTGGTAGTCGTAGAAGGTGCGCGGGGTCTCGATGCGGATCGAGGGCAGCGCCTGATCCTTGCAGGATCGCGACCGTATACTCCGCGCCCGTGATCCACGGCTCGGCGAACACCACCGCATCAAGCGCCGCCGCAGCGGCGTAGGCGGAGGCGAGTTCCGCCGCGTGCGTCGACCTTTGACATGCCGACGCTTGAGCCCTGCGTCGCAGGCTTCACGATGAGCGGCAGGCCGAGCTGCTCCAGCGGCCGCATCAAAGTCAGCCGGGCCGCGCAGCACCAGAAAATCCGCGGTCGCAACCCCGATCGCGAGCGCGAGGCGCTTGCTCGCAAGCTTGTCCATGCCGATCGCGGAGCCCATGACGCCGCTGCCGGTATAGGGAACTCCCAGGAACTCAAGCGCCCCCTGCAGCGTGCCATCCTCGCCCCCGGGGCCATGCAGCGCGATCCACACGCGATCAAATTTGTTCGTCGCGCAGGCGCGCAAGCTCGTGTTCCTTGGGGTCGAAGGCATGCGCATCGACGCCGCGGCGCGCGAGCGCGGCGAGCACCGCCTGGCCGGTGAGGAGCGAGATTTCGCGCTCGCTCGAGTCCCCGCCGAGCAGCACCGCGACGCGGCCGAACTCGCGCGCCGCGCGCACCCGGCGCATCGCTCCCGCGTCATAGCGCAGGTGCATCAGGCCGGCTCCCCGAGAATGCGCACTTCGGGCGTCAGGCGCACGCCATGCACGCGCTCCACGGTGTCGCGCACGTGCTCGATCAGCCGCTCAAGATCGGCCGCCGAGGCCGCACCGTAATTGATGATGAAGTTGGCGTGCTTCTGCGACACCGCCGGCATCGCCGATGCGAAAGCCCTTCAGGCCCGCCGCTTCGATCAGGCGCGCGGCATGATCGCCGGGCGGATTGGTGAACACCGAGCCGCAGCTCCAGGCGCCGATCGGCTGGGTGGCTTTGCGCCGCGCGAGCAGCTCGCGCACTTCGGCCTCGTTCGCCGCAGGCTTGCGGTCAAAGTGCAGCCGCGCGGCGAGAAAGCCCTCCTCCGGCACCGGCGCGCGCACGCTGCGGTAGCCGACCTCAAATTCGGCGCGGCGCGCGCAGGTGCTCGACGCCGCGCCGATCGATGGTCTGCACCTCGATGACGTGATCCCAGATCTCACCGCCGAAGGCGCCCGCGTTCATCGCAAGCGCACCGCCGAGCGTGCCGGGGATGCCGGCGAGGAACTCCGCGGGCCCGAGTCCCCAGTGAATGCACTCGCGCGCGATGCGCGCGCAGGCAACGCCGGCCTCGGCGAACACCGTCGTCTCGCGCCACCCGATCGAGCCGCTCGAGCGCATCGCCGGTTGCGATCACCGACGCCGCGCAGGCCGCCGTCGCGCACCAGCACGTTGCTGCCCAGGCCGAGCCAGTGCACCGGCACCTCCGCGGGCAGGCTGCGCAGGAACGCCACGAGATCGCGCCGATCGCGCGGACGGAAATAAACCTCCGCCGGCCCGCCGACGTGCCAGGAGGTGTGGCGGCTCATGGCTTCGGAGCGGCGGACACGGGGCATGAATTCAGGAGCGACTGCCATTGTCACGACGACCTCCGGCGCGTGCTGGGAACGGGAGCTAGACGGGTGAGCTGGCGCGGCAGCTCGTGGGAGACCAGGTTCATGTTGCCGGCGCCCATGGTGATGAGCAGATCGTTCGCGCGCAGCAGCCCGCGCAGCGCCTTCGCCAGGTTCTCGACTTTTTCGACGAATACGGGCTCGACCTGGCCGCGGCCGCGCACCGCGCGGCAGATGGCGCGGCCGTCGGCGCCGGCAATGGGCGCCTCGCCCGCGGCATACACCTCGGTCACGAGGAGCGCATCGGCCCCGCACAGCGCGCGTCCAAAATCATCGAGCAGATCGCGCACGCGCGTGTAGCGGTGCGGCTGGAACGCCAGCACTACGCGCCGATCCGGATAGGCCTGCCGCAGCGCCTCGAGCGTGGCGATGATCTCGGTCGGATGATGGCCGTAGTCATCGACGAGCGTGACCGGGCCTGCCGGCGTGTCGATTTCGGCGACGTGCTGCAGGCGCCGCTCGACGCCCTGAAAGACACGCAAGCGCGCGGCGGATCGCCGCCGGCATCGATGCCGAGCTCGAGCGCGACCGCGATCGCCGCGAGCGCATTCAGCACGTTGTGGGTGCCGGGCAGATTGACGGTGACGTCGAGCGGTGCGCCGCCGGCGCGCTCAACTTTGAAGTGCGTGACGAGCGCCATCGCGGCGCAGGTTGACCGCGCGCACATCGGCGCCCGCGCCGATGCCGTAGGTCACGACCGGGCGGCCGACGCGCGGCAGGATGGAGCGCACGTGCTCATCGTCGAAGCACAGCACCGCGAGCCCGTAGAACGGCAGGTTGTGCAGGAAGCCGACGAAGCTCGATTTCAGCCGCTCGAAATCGCCGCTCGTGATTCGCGAGGTGATCGTTGTCGATGTTGGTGATGATCGCGATCAGCGGCTGCAGGTGCGTGAAGGAGGCGTCGCTCTCGTCGGCCTCGGCGACGAGATAGCGCCCCGCGCCCAGGCGCGCGTTGCTGCCGGCGCTCTTCAGCAGGCCGCCGATGACGAAGGTCGGATCCTCGCCGCCTTCGGCAAGAATGCTCGCGACCAGACTCGTCGTCGTGGTCTTGCCGTGGGTACCGGCAACCGCAATCGCGTGGCGAAAGCGCATGAGCTCGCCCAGCATCTCCGCGCGCGGCACGACCGGAATCCTCTGCTCGAGCGCCGCGGTAATCTCGCGAGTTGTCCGCGGGCACCGCGCCGGATGCGACCACGACATCGGCGCCGGCGATGTTGCGCGCTCGCATGGCCGATCATGATGCGCGCGCCCTGCGCGGCGAGGCGCTCGGTGATCGCACTGGCGCGCAGGTCCGAGCCCTGCACGCGATAGCCGAGGTTGATGAGCACCTCGGCGATGCCGCTCATGCCGCTGCCGCCGATCCCGACGAAGTGAATCGTATTGATGCGGCGCATGCGATCATTGCGTGTCACCGTCATGCCGCGCACCGTGCGAGGTTGAGCGTGCTGGCGGCGAGCGCTTCGGCCGCGTGCGGCCTTGCCAGCAGGCGCGCGCGCTCGGCCATCGCCAGCAGCCTGCCGCGCCCGGCACAGAGCCGCGCGAGCTCCTCCGTCAGCCGCTCGACCGTGAGCTCGCGATCCGCGATCAGCACCGCCGCACCCTCGCGCACGAGATAGGCGGCATTGGCGCTTTGGTGATCGTCCACGGCTGCCGGAAACGGCACGAGGATGGCGCCGACGCCGGCAGGCGGCGAGCTCCGATACGGTGAGCGCACCGGCGCGGCAGATCACCAGATCCGCCCACGCGTAGGCGGCGGCCATGTCCTCGATGAACGGCAGCACCGTGGCGCGCACGCCGGCGCCTTGCGTAGTTCTGCCGCGCGGGCTCAAGCCAGCGCTCGCCCGCCTGATGGCGCGCCTCGATAGGCACGCTTGCGGCAAGCCGCGCGAGCGCGAACGGCACGACCGCATTCAAACGCGTCGCGCCCTGGCTGCCGCCGAGAACCAGCAGGCGGATCGGCGCCGCTGCGTGCGGCGAAGCGCTGCGCCGGCGGCGGCAGCGCGGAGATCTCCGCGCGCACCGGATTGCCAATGGCCTTGCGCGGCAATGCCGGCGCCGAAGCTGCCGGGAAAGGCCTCGAGCACCTCGCGCGCAAGATGCGCAAGGCAGCGATTGGTAAAACCCGCGATCGCATTCTGTTCGTGGATCAGCAGCGGACGGCGCGTCAGCCACGCGGCTACCCCGTCCGGGTCCGGTGACGAATCCGCCAAGACCCACCACCGCCGCCGGGCGGTGGCGGCGCATCACGGCCAGCGCCTGCAGCGAGCGCGTACGCCGAGGCGAAACGGCGCCGTGAGCCAGCTCCAAAAGCCCTTGCCGCGCAGGCCGGCGATCGACAGCCATTCGATCGTGATGCGCTCCGCCGGGACCACGCGCGCCTCAAGGCCGCGCCGCGTGCCGAGCCACACGACCTCGCAGGAGCGCTCGCGCAGCAGGCGCGCCAGCGCGAGCGCCGGAAACACGTGCCCGCCGGTGCCCCCGGCCATGATGAGGACGGGGCGCGCGCTCAAGCGCGCCCCCGTGCGCTGCGCGCATCCTGGCTTGCCTCGTGATAGACGCGCAGCACCAGCCCCACCCAGACAAGCGCGACGATGAGGCTCGAGCGGCCGTAGCTCATGAGCGGCAGCGTCAGACCCTTGGTCGGCAGCACGCCCATGTTGACGCCGATGTTGATGAAGGCCTGGATGCCGAGCCACAGCCCAAAGCCGGCGGCGATATAGGCGCCAAATTTGAGGCCCGCGGCGGTCGGCGAGCCGCGCGATGTAGAAGCTTCTCCAGATGAGCCCCACGAAAAGCGCGAGCGTCAGCGCGATGCCGACGAGCCCGAGCTCCTCGGCGAGCACCGCGAACAGAAAATCGGTGTGCGCCTCGGGCAGATAGAAGAGCTTCTGCACGCTTGCGCCGAGGCCCACGCCAAACCATTCGCCGCGGCCGATCGCGATCAGCGACTGCGTCAGCTGAAAGCCGCTGTTGTACGGATCCGCCCACGGATCAAGGAAGGTCGTCAGGCGCCGCACGCGATAGCTCGAGCTCATCGCGAGCGTCGCAAAGCCCGCCGCCGCGATGATCGTCATGCCGAGCACGTAGCGCAGGCGCGCGCCGGCGAGAAACAGGAGCGCAAAGCCGCTGGCAAAGAGCACGGTCGCAGCGCCGAAGTCGGGCTCGGCGAGCAGCAGCGCCGCCATGCAGGCGAGCAGCGCGAGCGGGCGCACGAGGCCCTTGAAGCTCGTGCGCAGCTCCTTCTCGCGCCGCACCGCATAGCTTGCGAGATATAATAAGCACGATGACGCGCACGACCTCGGAGACCTGGAAGCTCACGCTCGCGACGCGCAGCCAGCGGCGGCTGCCGTTCACCGAGTGGCCGAGCCCGGGCACGAGCACGAGCACCAGCAGGGAGGTGGCGATGATGAGGAGCGGCACCGAGGCGCGCTCGAGCTGCTCCAGGCGCACGCAGAAGACCAGCGCTCCCAGCGAGCGCGCCGACGAGCGTCAAGAGCAGCTGCCGCTCGAGATAGAGAAAGGGCTCATGGTTCGCCTGGCTTGCGATCGAGATCGATGCCGAGGTCACCATCACCAGCCCGAGCAGCACGATGCCGAGCACCAAGGAGAGCATCACGGCGTCGATGCGGATCGTGCCGCCGCGGGCGCTCGAGCGCGCGAACTCCAGCTCGGAGGAGATGGCGCTCGCGCTCATGCGGCAAGCCCGCGTACGGCCTCGACGAACACCGCGCCGCGCTCGTTGTAGTCGCTGAACATGTCGAAGCTGGCGCACGCCGGCGAGAGCAGCACGGCATCGCCGGGCGCGGCGGCCTGCGCGGCCGCGCGTACCGCAGCCTCGAGGCTCGATGCGCGCTCGACGGAGCAGATGGGCGCGAGCACCGGCGCGAGCGCATCGGCGGCGCGGCCGATCAGCACCGCATGGCGCAGCTTGCCGCGCAGTGCCTCTTTGAGCGGCGTGAAGTCCTGATTCTTACCCTCGCCGCCCGCGATCAGCACCACCGGTACCTGCATGCCGCTCGACGGCGGCGAGCGTGGCGCCCACATTGGTGCCCTTGGAGTCGTTGATGTAGGTGACGCCGCGCACCTCGGCCACCCATTGCGAGCGGTGCGGCAGGCCCGCGAAGCTCTGCAGCTCCTCGAGCATGGCCGGCAGCGGCAGGCTCGAGCGCCTCGCCGAGCGCGAGCGCCGCGAGCGCATTCGCCGCGTTGTGCCCTCCGGCGAGCTTCATGTCGGCGACGCGCAACAGAGGCGTGCCGCGCCGCGTCAGCCACCACTGCTGCGCGTGCATCGCAAGCGCATAGTCGGCGCCGATGCGCGCCGCGCAGCGAGAAGCCGAGCGTGCGCTGCCCGGGCCGCGGCATGCTGACCACCAGCGGATCATCGAGGTTGATCACCGCGGTGTCGCAGCGCGCGAAGATGCGCGCCTTCGCCGCGGCGTAATCCTCGAGCGAGGCGTAGCGATCGAGGTGATCAGCGCTGACGTTGAGCACGGCTGCCGCTGCAAGATGCAGCGACTCGGTGGTCTCGAGCTGAAAGCTCGAAAGCTCGAGCACGTAGAGCTCGGCGCTCCCGGGGCTGACGTTGGCGTTGGGGTCCGTGCGCGCCGCGTGCACCGCCGGGTCATCCGCGTCGAGCAGATCAAGCGCGGGCTCGCCCAAGTTGCCGCCGACCCGCACCCGCACGCCCGCACGCCGCGCCATGCGCCCGAGGAGCGTCGTCACGGTGCTCTTGCCGTTGGTGCCGGTGATGCCCGCGACCGGCGCATCCACCGCGCGCGCAAAGAGCTCGATGTCGCCGACGATTTCAAGGCCGCGGCGGCGCGCTTCGGTAAAGAACGGCGCGGCGAGCGAGATGCCCGGGGAGACGACGACGCACAGCGCCTCCTCGAGCAGCGCAGGATCAAGGCCGCCGAGGCGCACTTCGATGGCAGCGTCCATGGCGCGCAGGCGCGCAAGCTCGGGCGGTGCCTCGCGCGTGTCGGTCACCGCCACGCGCCAGCCGCGCTTGGCAAGGTAGCGCGCGCAGGAGAAGCCGGTGCGCCCGAGTCCCACGACTACGGCGGTGGCGGCCTTGGGGTTCACCGCACTCATCGCAGCTTCAACGTCGCGAGGCCCGCGAGCACCAGGAACAGCGAGATGATCCAGAAGCGCACGATGACCTTGGGCTCCGCCCAGCCCTTCAACTCAAAATGGTGATGAATCGGCGCCATGCGGAAGATGCGCTTGCCCGTCAACTTGAAGGAGGCGACCTGCAGAATGACCG
Organism: uncultured Gammaproteobacteria bacterium; assembly: GCA_963695315.1. Taxonomy (GTDB): domain Bacteria; phylum Pseudomonadota; class Gammaproteobacteria; order Steroidobacterales; family Steroidobacteraceae; genus PALSA-1196. Next base: position 3,903,277 of record OY968773.1, on the reverse strand, counting down.
AGAGCGGTTTCGAGCACGAAGATCCCGCCCATCACCAGCACCACGACCTCCTGACGCACGATCACGGCGAGCACGCCGATCGCCGCGCCGATCGCCAGCGCCCCCACATCGCCCATGAACACCTGCGCCGGATAGGCGTTGAACCAGAGAAAGCCGAGGCCCGCGCCCGCAAACGCTGCGCAGAAGATCAAAAGCTCGCCCGCCCGCGGGATCGCCGGAATCGCCAGATAGTTTGCGAACACCGCGTTGCCGCTGGCGTAGGCGAACACGCCGAGCGCCGCCATCACGAGCGCGGCCGGCATGATCGCGAGGCCATCGAGCCCATCGGTGAGGTTCACCGCATTGCTCATGCCGACGATCATGAAATAGGCGATGGCGATGAACGCTGCGGCATTCAGCGGCTCGGCAAACGTTTTCGTGAACGGCAGGAAGAGCGTGGTCTCCGCCTGGGTCGCGGCGGAGTAGAAGAGCGTGCCCGCGGCTCCAAGTCCGCCCAACGATTGCCACAGATACTTCCAGCGCGGCGCAAGGCCCCGGGAGTTGCCGACCACGAGCTTCAAATAATCGTCGTAGAAGCCGATGAAGCCGAAGACGAAGGTCACGGCGAGCACGGTCCACACGAAGCGATTGGTAAGATCCGCCCACAGCAGCGTGCTGACGAGGGTGGTGGTGAGAATGAGCGCGCCGCCCATGGTGGGCGTGCCGGCCTTCGGCAGGTGCGATTTCGGCCCATCGTTACGCACCACCTGCCCGATCTGATAGCGCGACAGGCGGCTGATCATCGACGGGCCGACGAGCAGCGAGAGCGCCAGCGCCGAGGTCATGGCAAGAATTGCGCGCAGCGTGAGGTAGGAGAAGACGTGGAAGCTCGACTTCACCAGCGCCAGTTCTTGTGTCAGCCAGTAGAGCATGCCGCTAGTGCCTCTGCGCCGCTGCGCTGGCCGTGGCCGTCAGCGCATCGACGACGCGCTCCAGGCGATTCATGCGCGAGCCCTTGATGAGCAGGCGCACCTTGGGGTGCAGGCGGCTTGCCAATGCCGCGGCGAGGCTGGGCGCATCGGCGAACCATTCTGCGCCGGCGCCGAACGCCTCTACGCTGAGCGGCGTTAAGGCGCCGAGCGCAAAGAGCCGCTCGATGCCGGCCGCGCGCGCCAGCGCGCCGATCTCGGCGTGGCTGCGCTCGGCAAAAGCGCCGAGCTCGGCCATGTCGCCGAGCACGAGCCACTTGCTGCCGTCGAGCTCGGCGAGCACCTCGATGGCGGCGCGCACCGAGCTCGGATTGGCGTTGTAGGAGTCATCGATCAGCCAGGCGCCGCTCGGGGTGCGCTTGAACTGCAGCCGCCCGGCGACGGCGCGCACGCTCGCAAGTCCCGCCACGATGTGCATGAGCCCGGCGCCCGCGGCGGCGGCGGCGGCGGCGGCACCGAGCGCGTTCATGACGTTGTGCCGGCCCGCCAGTTCGAACGCGACCTCGGCGCGCCCGAGCGGCGATAGGAGCGTGAAGCGTGTCTTGAATCCGTGCGGATCGACTTCGCAGTGCACATCGCTCGCGCGCCACAGCGCCTGCTCGGACCGGCCGAAGCTCACGACCTTGGCGCGCGTCACGCCGCGCCACAGCGGCGCGAATTCATCATCCGCATTGATGACCGCGGTGCCGCCGGCGGGCAGCGCCTCGACGAGCTCGCCCTCGGCGCGCGCGGCGCCCTCGAGGGTGCCGAAGCCCTCGAGGTGCTCAGCGCCCGCGTTGGTGATGAGCCCGATGCTGGGAGCGGCAAGCTCGGCAAGCGCGGCCACATCGCCGGCGAGGTTGGCGCCCATTTCAATGACGGCAAAGCGATGCTCGCTGTCGATGCGCAGCAGCGTGAGCGGCACACCGATGTGATTGTTGAGATTGCCGCGCGTGGCGAGACACGGGCCGAGGCGCGCAAGGATCGCCGCGGTCATCTCCTTGGCGCTCGTCTTGCCGTTACTGCCCGCGACGCCGATCACGGGAATATCGAAATGCGCCCTCCAGTGCTGCGCCGCGCGCGCCAGCGCCGCCTGGCTTTCGGCGACGATCACCTGCGAGAGCGGCATCGTCTGCGGCACCTCGACGACGGCGCCGGCGGCGCCGGCGGCGTGCGCCGCCGCGAGGAAATCGTTGCCGTTGAAGTTCGGGCCGCGCAGCGCCACGAACAGCTCGTCACGGGCAAGCGTGCGCGTGTCGGTGCACACGCCCGAGTAGCTGCGGTCCGCGCCCTGCAGGCGCCCGCCGCACGCGGCAGCAAAATTTGCGAGCGTGCGCATCATGGCTGCCGCGCGAAGTAGGCGCGCACCACCGCCTGATCGGAAAAAGCGCGCCGCTCGCTGCCGTAGATCTGATAGGCCTCGTGGCCCTTGCCGGCGATCAGCACCAGATCCTGCGGCGCGGCCGCGCCGAGCGTGGCGGTGATCGCGTGCGCGCGATCGTGCTCCACGCGGTACGGGCGGCCGAGCGCGATGCCGCGGCGGATGTCGTCGATGATCGCCTCGGGGCGCTCGCTGCGCGGATTGTCGTCGGTGATGATGACTTCATCGGCGAGCCGTGCGGCCACCTCTCCCATGATTGCGCGCTTGCCGGGGTCGCGATCACCGCCGCAGCCGAACACCACCCAGAGCCTGCCACGGCAATGCGCGCGCGCGGCGCGCAACGACTGCGCGAGCGCATCGGGGGTGTGGGCAAAATCAACGAGCGCATGCGGACCCTCACCAAAGGGCTCCATGCGTCCCGGCGGGGCGCTCGCGCGCGCGAGCGCCGCGGCTGCGGTTGCGAGCGGCAGCTGCCAGGCGAGCAGCACCGCAAGCACCGTCAGCACGTTGTCGGCGTTGAAATCCCCGAGCAGCGGTACCTCAAGAGCGCAGCGCCCCCAGCTCGACTCGATCTCAAGCGCAAGTCCCGCCGGGCGCATGCGCACGCTTGCGGCGCGCACGAAGGCAGCCGCTGGCGGCAGGGCCTCGCTTGCCTGGCTGCGGCGCGTGGTGACGATGAGTCTTGAGGGCGCGCTCGCGCGTGCAAGCTCGGCGCCCATCGGATCATCAATATTGACGACGCGCGCGCTGAGCATCGGCCAGGCGAACAGCTTCGCCTTCGCCGCGGCGTAATAAGCCATGCTGCCGTGATAGTCGAGGTGGTCGCGGGTGAGCTGCGTGAACACCGCCGTGTGAAAGCGCACCGCGGCGACGCGTTCCTGGTCGAGCGCATGGGAGGAGACCTCCATCGCCACGCACTCGGCGCCGAGCGCGCGCAGCTGCGCAAGCTGGCGCTGCGCGCTCACCGCATCGGCGGTCGTGAGCTGCGATGCGGTGAGCGCTGCCGGCAGGCCATAGCCGAGCGTGCCCATGAAGGCGGTGCGCCGGCCGGAAGAATCGAGTGCCTGCGCGAGCAGATAGGCGCAGGTGGTCTTGCCGTTCGTGCCGGTAATGCCGGCGATGGTCAAGCTGTGCGAGGGCTCATCAAAGAAGCGCGCGGCGATCGCGCTCGCGTGGCGGTGCAGCTGCGGCACGCCACGCACGAAGATGCCCGCGGGCAGCGCCGGCGGCGCAGCGCGGCCATCGCTCTCGTAGAGAATCGCGCGTGCGCCGCGCGCCGCGGCGTCCTCAGCGAAAGCAACGCCGTGGTGCGTGCGGCCGCCGCAGGCGAGGAACAGGCAGCCGGGCGAGACCGTGCGACTGTCGAGCGTCACATCGCGCACCGTGATCTCGGCGGGCACATCGACGAGCCCGGCGGTGAGTTCGGCGAGCGCGCGCGACGCGAGCATCATCGGCGTGCCACCGTGCGCGAGCCTTCGGCTGCGGCGGTTTCGGTATTGGGCAACGCGCGCACCGGCTCATCCGGCGCCACCGCCAACAGGCGCAGCGCGTGCCCCACGACGGCGGAAAACACCGGCGCTGCGACATCGCCCCCCATGTACTTGCCGGCGCTCGGCTCATCGATGACGACCACGGCAGCCAAGCGCGGACTGGTCGCGGGCGCGACGCCGCCGAACACCGCCATGTAACGATCCGTGGAGTAGCCGCCGGCGGTCGCCTTCCAGGCCGTGCCGGTCTTGCCCGCGACGCGGTAGCCGGGGATCGCGGCGCGCTTGCCGGTGCCCTCGGCGGCCACCACCGACTCGAGCATGGTGATGAGCGTGCGGCACAGGTGCGCATCGAGCACCCGCTGGCCGGGCGGCGGATCATCGACGCGCAGGAAGGACACGGGACGCGCGAGCCCAAATGCGCCGAGCGTCGCATAGGCATGCACGAGCTGCAGCGGCGTCACGGAAAGCCCATAGCCATGCGACATCGTCGCGATGCCGATCGGACGCCAGTGGGCGTAGTCGCTCAAGAGTCCGGCCGATTCGCCCGGGTAGCCGCTCGAGGTCACCTGGCCAAAGCCGAGCGAGCTTAGGGTCTTCCAGATGAGCTGCGGTTCGAGTGACAGCGCGAGGCGTGCCATGCCGACGTTGGAACTCTTCGCGAGGATCGTTGCTATATTGATCGCGCCGAGGCTGCCGTGTTCATCCTCAATCGTCTTCACGCCGATCTTGAAAAAGCCCGGCGCGGTATCGATCACGCTGTGCTCGTCGTACTTGCCCGAAGCGAGTCCCGCGGCGACGAAAAACGGCTTGATGCTCGAGCCGGGCTCAAAGATGTCGGTCGCGGCGCGGTTGCGGTAGGTCGCCGCCACGATCTGCTCGCGATCATTGGGGTTGTAGGCCGGCTGATTGACCATCGCCAGCACTTCGCCGCTCACAATGTCGAGCACGACAACGGAGCCGGCGAGGGCGCGCTGCTCGCGGATCGCCGCTTTGAGCTCCCGATAGGCCAGATACTGGATGCGCAGGTCCGTCGAGAGGATGAGGTCGCGCCCGGGGCGTGCGGCACGGATGCTGTCGACGTCCTGCACCACGCGGCCGAAGCGGTCCTGAATCACGCGCTTCGCGCCATCCTCGCCCGCGAGCCAGTGATCGAAGGCGAGCTCGAGGCCCTCCTGACCGCTGTCGTCGACGTTGGTGAAGCCGAGGATGTGCCCGGCGACTTCGCCGGCCGGGAAGTAGCGGCGGTACTCGCGGCTGATGTACACGCCCGGAATCTCGAGCGCGCGGATCTTCTGTCCCTCGGAGGGCTGCAGCTGCCGGGCGAGGTAGAGAAACTCGCGATCCAGGTTGCTCGTCACGCGCCGCGTGAGCTCCTGACGGTCGAGCTTCAATGCGGCCGCGAGGCGCGGGATCTGGTCGGTGGCGAGCGCAAGCTCGCGCGGATTGGTCCACACCGAATCCACCGGCGTGCTGACCGCGAGCGGCTCGCCATAGCGATCGGTGATCGTGCCGCGGTGCGCGGCGATCGCCGCGACGCGCGAGAAGCGCGCGTTGCCTTGGCTGGCGAGGAAGCCATGATCGCGCAGCGCAAGGTTCCCCGCGCGCCAGCCGAGCGCCACTGCGCTTGCGCACAGGAGCGCGAGCAACAAGGCGGCACGCCAGCGAAATGATGCCGCGACCTCCTGCCGCGCCTCGTAGCTGCTCACGGTGCGATCACCTCGATCTGCTGCGGCGGCGGGGTCGCCATGCGCAGCTTGGTGCTGGCGACGCGCTCGACGAAGGCATTGGTCGACCAGGCACTCTGCTCGAGCTGCAGCCGTCCCCATTCGACATCGAGGTTGTCGCGCCGCGCGTTCAGGCGCTCGAGCTCGACGAAGAGCTCGCGCGCGCGATGCTTGCAGTAGATGGCGCCCGCGGCACTCACGAGCACGCCGAGCCACAGCACGAGCACGATCAGGGTCAAAGGGCGGGGCGAGGTGAGATTCATGCGCGCGTCTCTTACGCCAAGTCGCTCCGCGACGCGCATCAGGGCGCTGCGCGCGCGCGGATTGCGCGCGATCTCGGCCGCGCCGGGACGCATTTTTTTGCCGACGATGCGCAGTTTCGGCGCGCGCTCGGCGGCAACACGGGCAGGCGCGCAAGCTCCGCCGGAGCGGCGCGCCGCGCGCTGCATGAAGCGCTTGACGAGCCGGTCCTCGAGCGAATGAAAGCTGATGACCACGAGCCGTCCGCCCGGCGCCGAGCACCGCAAGGCTCGCGGCGAGGCCGCGCTCCAGCGCGCCGAGCTCATCGTTGATGAACATGCGCAGCGCCTGAAAGGTGCGCGTCGCCGGATGCTTGCCCGGCTCGCGGGTGCGCACGGAGCGTGCGACCAGCGCGGCGAGATCGCCGGTGCGCACTAGCGGCTGCGCAGCGCGCGCGGCGACGATGGCTCTGGCGACCCGGCGCGCGAAGCGCTCCTCGCCGAGCTCGGCAATCACCTCGCGAATCTCGTCGACGCTCGCCCGAGCGAGCCAACCCGAGACGGGCTCGCCCCGTGACGTGTCCATGCGCATGTCGAGCGGACCGTCCGCGCGGAAGCTGAAGCCCCGCTGCGGGTCGTCGAGCTGCGGCGAGGAGACGCCGAGATCGAAGAGCACTCCGCGGCACGTGCGGCCGTCGGCGTACGCCGGCACGAGCGACTCAAGCTCGGCAAACGACGCGTGGACGAGCGCAAGCCGCATTTCGTCGGCAAAGCGTGCGCGCCCGGCCGCGATGGCTTGCGGATCCTGGTCGATCGCGAGCACGCGACCTTCTCCACCCACGGCCTCGAGTATGCGTGCCGTGTGGCCCCCGCGCCCGAATGTCGCATCGACATAGTACCCACCCGCCTCTATGGCCAGAGCCGCGAGCGCTTCCTCGACAAGCACCGGCGTGTGCTCAGCTGTCATTTGGCGCCCAACTTGTCTCGATGCCGCAACCGCCGGCCGCGGCATCGCGCACAAAAAGCACAGCGCAGCGCGACAGGCTCGCTTCGCCCGCACTTCTCATCAGGTGAGATCCCGAAGCGCTGACTTATAAAATCAGCGAATCGAGTTCGGAGGGCAGATCGGTTGACGGCCCCTTCGCTCGCGAGCCACAGATCGCGCCGCTGCGTCCAGCGCGCCTCGTCCCACAGCTCAAAGCGACTGCCCTGCCCGATCAACATGGCGTGGCGCTCAAGGCCCGCGAATTCGCGCAGCTCCGGCGGCAACAGCAGCCGGCCGTGCCCGTCGAGGGTGAGATCGGTCGCGTGTCCGACCATGAGGCGCTGCAGCCGGCGTGCTTGTGGATGCAGGCTCGGCAGGCCCATGAGCTTGCTTTCGATCTGTTCCCAGTCAGGCAGGGGATAGAGGAGCAGGCATTGGTCTCGATCGACCGTCACCACGAGCTGACCTTGCGCTCGTTCGGCGATCTGTTCTCGATACCGGGTGGGAATGACCATCCGGCCCTTGTCGTCCAAGGTGACTTTTGCTGCACCGCGAAACATGGTCTTGAGCGATCAATGCGCCCATTCTCCCCCACTTCCTCCCACTTCGCGCCACTATAGAAATGCGCATTACAGTGTGTCAACGACAAAGAGTGAGAGATTCGTCGCAGACGCAACGACTTATGTGAATTTAAACAGCCGTGCAGGCGTGGCGCAGCGCAGATTTTTCGCGCCGCCGCGTTATAAAGAAGGAGCCGGCCTGTAAGCCGGGTTCTGTCGAGGACAGCCATTCCTCTGGGACTCACGTCACCGTGAGCCTCTAGCGGCCTACCCGGAAGCGCGCGCGGAATGACGCTGCGGCCCTTGTTTCCAAGCACCGCTGGCTTCCCTATTTGGCCTTGCATCAGGTGGGGTTTGCCGTGCCGTCGAGTGTTGCCACCGACGCGGTGCGCTCTTACCGCACCGTTTCACCCTTACCGCGGCCGCTTGCCAGCGCTTAGGCGGTTTGCTTTCTGTTGCACTTTCCGTGGGCTCGCGCCCCCCAGGCGTTACCTGGCACCTTATCCGTCGAAGCCCGGACTTTCCTCCACATCTCAACGCTGAAATGCAGCGGCTGCCCGGCCGACTCCAGCCGGCGAAGTTATCACGGCGCGGACTTCAGTTCCTGCGGTTCGGCTGCAAGCTCGCTGGCAAGCGCGTAAGCCTCGCTGCGGCGCGCGCCGGTGAGCTGCGCGGCGAGCGCCGCCGCCTTGCCGGGCGGCAGCTCCTGGCGCAGCAGCGCCACCGTGCGCCTCAGAAGCCTCGCGATCGACGCGGCGGCGCGCTCGCGCGGCGCCCCGGCAATCACGAGCGTGATCTCGCCGCGCTGCAAGTTCGCGTCCGTCGCCGCGCGCGCCGCAAGCTCGCCGAGCGTGCCGCGATAAACCGTTTCGTGCACCTTGGTGAGCTCGCGCGCGATGACTGCGCGGCGCTCGGCGCCAAACTCGGCCGACGAGATCCGCAAGCGACGCGGCGATGCGGTGCGGAGCTTCAAAGAACACCAGCGTGCGCGGCTCGCTGGCAAGCTCGCGCAGGAGCGCGCGCCGCTCGCGGGCGCGCGCCGGCAGAAAGCCCTCGAAGCAAAAACGTCGCCGCCGGCAAGCCCGCGACGCGAGCGCCGCGGTGATGGCCGAGGGGCCGGGATCGAGCGCACTTCGATGCCGGCGGCGAGCGCGCGCGCGCACCAGCTCAAAGCCCGGATCGGACAGCAGCGGCGTGCCCGCATCGCTCACGAGCGCGACCACCTCCCCCGCCTCGAGGTGCTGCAGCACCTGCGGCACGCGCGCGGCTTCGTTGTGAGCATGCAGCGACAAGAGCGGCCGGGCGACGCCGATGGCGTGCAAGAGCGTGGCCGTATGGCGCGTATCCTCGGCGGCGATCAGATCCGCCGCCGCCAGGCGCTCGCGCGCGCGCGCGCTCAGATCCGCGAGATTGCCGATCGGCGTCGCGATGACCTCGAGCCGGCCTGTGGGTTTCTTCACTATACTGCCTTGGGCGTGCCGCACCCGCCGTGCGGCCTGAACCGGCATCCTGCCGACGCATGGGAGGTCGCACAACTAATGTTTGACGCTCGGACGTCTGCGCGGGACGGCGATGGCAGCGCTTGCCCTCCTCGCGGCCTGCTCGCTCGTCAGCACCAACCAGCAACCCGCCGCGCCGAGCGCGGCGCCGACGCCCGCGCCGCAGGCGCAACCGCAGCCCGCGAGCCCGCAGCCGCTGATCCCCGTGCCGCCGCCGCAAGCGCAACCCGCCGCCGCCTTCGGTGGCAATGTCGCGCTCATCATGCCGCTCACGGGCAAGCTTGCGGGCGCCGGGGTGTCGCTGCGCGAGGGTTTCGTCACGGCGTACTACCACAGCGCCGCCGACAAGCGCCTGCACATCCGTATCTACGACACCAATGAGCTCGGCGTGCCGGCCGCGGTGGCACAGGCGACGCGCGACGGCGCGCAGCTCATCGTCGGCCCGCTCGCCCGCGAGCATGTCGCCGCCGCCGCCGCGATCACGGGCGCGCGGGCGCCCATCCTGGCGCTCAATTTCCTGCCCGCTGCGACGCCGGTGCCGGCGGCGTTCTACCAGTTCGCGCTCTCGCCGGAGGATGAGGCCCGGCAGGTCGCGCGGCGCGTGCTCGCCGACGGCCATCACGCCGGGGTGGCGCTCGTGCCGAGCGGCGACTGGGGCAACCGCGTGCTGACGGCATTCTCGCAGGAGCTGCAGGCCGGCGGCGGCACGCTGCTCGCGCAGTCGCCGATTGACACCGGGCTCACCGACTATTCGCCCGAGATCATGCAGGTGCTGCGCATCAGCGAGAGCCGCGCGCGCGCAAAGCGCCTGGAATCGGTGCTCGGCAGCCAAGCTTGAAGTCCGAGCCCCGGCCGCGCGGCGACGTCGAGTTCATCTTCGCGGCAAGCCAGGTGAATACGGCGCGGCTGCTGCTGCCGCAGCTGCGCTTTCACTACGTCGGCGGCATCCCTACCTACGCGACCTCCGATTCCTACGAGCCCAGCCCGAGCGCCAATCAGGATCTCGACGGCCTCATCTTCCCGGACATGCCGTGGATACTCGGCAGCGAGCTTGCCGACAGCGTGCGTGAGGCGGCGCGCGCCGCATGGCCCAACGACGGCGCGCCGCGCAATCGCCTGTTTGCTTTTGGCTTCGATGCGTATCTGTTGGCGGCGGCGCTGCAAGGCGCGCCCGCGACACAGCTTGACGTGCAGGGTCTCACCGGCCGCCTGAGCCTCGATGCCGAGCGCCGCGTGCACCGTGAGCTTGAGTGGGGTGCGATCCATAACGGCCAGGCGCACATCGTGCCTGCCAGCCCCAGCAACTGAAGCGTTCTTATTTGACGAGCTTCAGGTGAGCGCGGCGGCTGCCGTCCTCTTCGGCGCTCGGCTGCGGCGGCGGTTCGGGTCCCAGATCCTGATCGGAGAACACCATGCCCTCGCCCGTCTCGCGCGCGTAGATGCCGAGCACCGCCGCGATCGGCACGCGGATGAAATGCACGACGCCCGCAAAACGCGCGCTAAACTCTAGCCACTCGTTGCCCACGTGCAGGTTCTGCGTCGCGGTGAGGCTCAAATTGAGCACGATCTTGCCGTCTTTGACGAAGGCGCGCGGCACCGTGACCCCGGGGCGGTCGGCATCGATGATGACGTGCGGCGTGTGCGTGCTGTCGGTCACCCATTGGTGCATCGCGCGCAGCAGGTACGGGCGTTTCGGCGGAGTACCGGGCATGTCAGTTCACAGCCGCGCGGCGCTCTTCAGAGCAGGCGCATCTCGTGCTCGGCGTCCGACAGACTGTCGCGAAACGCCGGACGGGCGAACACCATCTGCGCATATTTGATGATCGGCGCCGCCTGCGGCGGCAGCTCGATCTCGTAGTACGGCAGGCGCCACAGGATCGGTGCGATCGTGGCGTCGACCAGCGAGAACTCCTCCGACAGGAAGAACTTCTTCATCGAAAAAAGTTCGGTGCTCTGCAGGATGACCTCGCGCAGGATCTTCTTGTGCTTCGGCGTCTGCTTCTTGTCGGGCTCCTGCTCGATCTGCTGCACGAGCGCGTACCAGTCGCGCTCGATGCGATACAGCGCCAGACGAAACTGGGCGCGCGTCACCGGATCGACCGGCATCAGCGGCGGATGCGGGAAGCGCTCATCGAGGTACTCGATGATGACGCGCGAGTCATACAGCACGAGCTCGCGATCCACCAGCGTCGGCACGCTGTGATAGGGATTCAGGTCGAGAAGGTCTTCCGGAAAACGCCCCGGCTCGACGCTCACGATCTCAATGCTGATGCCCTTCTCGGCAAGCACGATGCGCGTCCGATGGCTCCAGGGATCGGTGGGCGCTGAGAACAGCGTCATGATTGAACGTCGGCTCGACAAGAATCCGCACTCCCGACGCGATTAGTGCACGTCTTTCCAGTATTCCCGCTTAAGAAGCCATGCGAGCCAGGTGAATACCAGCAGAAACAGGACCACCCAGATACCGAGCGCGCGCCGCGCCGCCTGCGAAGGCTCGCTCACATAGTCGAGAAAGTTGACCGTATCATGCACGAATTCATCGTACTGCTTCGCGTCCATGCGCCCCGGCGCGAGCGGCTCGAAGTGATCGAAGACCCGCACGCGGATGGCGTTGCCATCGGCGCCGACCTGCTGCTCCTCTTTGAAGACCGCGGCCTTCAAGCCCTCGAGCTCCGAGAGCACTGCCGGCATCGCGGTCGAATCAAGACGCAGATTGTTGGCGCCGCTCGGCTTGGACGGCATCGACGTAGAAAGTCTTCAGGAACTGGTAGAGATAGTCCGTGCCGCGGGCGCGCGCCATGAGCGACAGATCGGGCGGCATCTTGCCGAACCAGGTCGCAGCATCGCTCGCGGGCATGGTCGTGAGGATGTAATCGCTCGGCTTGTCGCCGGGGGCGATGAGGTACTTCTTGCAGCTCCTCGGGCGTGATATCCAGATCAATCGCCATGCGCGACCAGCGCTCGTATTTGAGGCTGTGGCAGCCCAGGCAGTAACCGGCGAAGTTGCGTGCGCCGCGCTGCAACGATGCCATGTTGCTGACGTCGTCGTGCGCGCGCCACGTCGCCCAATCCGCGCCGAAGGCGGCGCCGCCTTCCTTCGCGGCTTGCGTGGCCGCCGCGCCCGCACTGCTCGCCACGAGGCACGCCAGCAGCAGCGCAAGCTTAGTGCGCATGGTAGACCACCCGCTCCGGCACCGGCTTCACCTTGTCGATGCGCGTGTACCACGGCATCAGCAGGAAGTATGCGAAATAGCCGCACGCAAAAATGCGCGCCAATATCACGTACACGCCCTCGGCGGGCTGCAGGCCCAGATAGCCGAGCGCGACGAACGAGATGGCGAACATCGCGAGCGCCGCGCGCGAGAGCGCGCCGCGATAGCGCATGGATTTGACGGGCGAGCGATCGAGCCACGGCACCAACAGGAACAGCGCCACCGAGAGGAACATGAGCAGCGCGCCCATGCGCTGATCGGGCACGGCGCGCAGGATCGCGTAGTAAGGCGTGAAATACCACGCCGGCGCGATATGCTCGGGCGTGGACATGGGGTTAGCGGGCTCGAAATTCGGCCCCTCGAGGAACAGCCCCCAGAACGTCGGCACGAAAAAAACCACGATGGCGATCAGCACCAGCATGACGCCAATGCCAAACACGTCCTTCACCGTGTAGTACGGATGAAACGGCACGCCATCAAGCGGACGGCCATCGGCCCCGACGCGCTCCTTGATCTCGATGCCGTCCGGATTGCCCGAGCCGGTGCGGTGCAGCGCCACCAGATGCAGCATCACCAGCAGCAGCAGCGCGAGCGGTACCGCGGCGACGTGCAGTGCGAAGAAGCGCGTGAGCGTTGCGTCCGCGATGCCATAGTCGCCGCGAATCCACAGCACGAGCCCGGGGCCGATCGCGGGGATCGTGCCAAACAGATTGACGATCACCTGCGCGCCCCAGAAGGACATGTTGCCCCACGGCAGCACATAGCCGAAGAACGCCTCGGCCATGAGCGCGAAGTACACGAGCATGCCGATCAGCCACAGCAGCTCGCGCGGCGCCTTGTACGAGCCGTACATCAGCGCGCGGAACATGTGCAGGTAGACGATGATGAAAAATACGGATGCGCCGGTCGAGTGCAGGTAGCGAATCAACCAGCCCCACGCCACCTCGCGCATGATGTATTCGATCGAGTCGAACGAGGTGAGCTCGCCGGGCTTGTAGAACATCGTCAGGAAGATGCCGGTGGCAAGCTGCAGCACCAGCACCACCATCGCGAGCGAGCCGAAGAAATACCAGATGTTGAAGTTCTTCGGCGCGTAATAGCCGGTGAGCTGATCGCGCAGGAACTCCTCGATCGGAAAGCGCTTGTAGAACCATGCTTTCAGGCCACCCGGCTTTGCCGGCGGTGGACCCGGATTCGCACCCGCAGGCATCGCCGGCGCCATTACGCGGCTCCTTTCTGGCTGGTGGAATCCTCGCCGAGGATCAGCGTCTGCGCATTGGAGAACGTGTACGGCGGCACGCGCAGGTTCACCGACGCCGGCGAGCCGTCAAATACGCGCCCCGCCAGATCAAAGCGCGAGCCATGGCACGGACAGAAGAAGCCGCCCGGCCAATCCGCGCCGAGCTCGGGAAAGCCCGCCTCGAAGCGCGTCTTGGGCAGACAGCCAAGATGAGTGCACACGGCGATCAGCACCAGGATCTCGGGCGTGCGCGAGCGGTCGGCATTCTTCGCATACGGCGGCTGCTCGGACTGCGCGGAGCTCGGATCCTTCAGCCGCGCATCGTGGCCGGCGAGGCTCGCCACCATCGCCGGCGTGCGCCGCACGACGAAGATCGGCTGCTTGCGCCACATCAGTAGGATCATCTGCCCGGGATCAATCTTTGAGACGTCGACCGTCACCGGGGCGCCGAGGGCGCGGGCGCGCTCCGAGGGCATCCACGAGGAAACGAAGGGGTACGCCACGAACAATGCACCGAGCGCGCCGGTCGTCGCGGTCGCCGCAGTCAGGAACACGCGCCGACTCGTGTCGACCTCGGTGTCACGAATCACATCATCACCGGCCATCGAATGGCTCTCCCGCTTGCAGGTCCGCCCAATGTTTCGCGCCCACGTCCAGTGCGCGCGCAAGCGGCGGACGCTGCTGGCGGCTAGCGGGGGGCGGCATGATTTAGTATACACGAACGACCCACCCCTTCGGACGAGCGCCGCGCGCGCCACCAGGCATGAACGATCACCGCAAGATGCCGACTCAACCACTGCGCTGGCTCACATTTATTATCGGCTGGGTCGTCGCAGGATTGGCGCTCGCCTTCATCATCGTCGCCATACGGCCGCAGCTGCTGACCCGCGAGCCGCGCGCGGCGCTACCGGAACGCACCGCGCCTGCGCCACCCGTACCGGGCCATGTCACGTATGCCGACGCCGTGGAGCGCGCCGCGCCGGCGGTGGTCAACATTTATACGGCGCGCCTCGTGACCGAGCGCATCGCCCCGTCAGGTTGGGATCAGCTGTTCGGCAATTTCCTGCCTCGCTACCGGCAGCGGGTGGAAAGGAGCCTGGGCTCGGGCGTCATCGTCGACACCTCCGGCCATATCGTGACCAACCATCACGTGATCGCCAATGCCGACTCCATCAAGGTGCAGCTTGCGGACGGACGCGTGGCCGATGCCCACATCGTCGGCCGCGATCCGGACACGGATCTTGCGGTGCTGCAGATTGACCTCAAGCCGCTGCCGGTGGTGAGCTTTGGCCGCTCCGACCGACTGCGCGTCGGCGATGTGGTGCTCGCCATCGGCGATCCGATCGGACTTTCGCAGACCGTGACGCACGGCATCGTCAGCGCCACCGGACGCGAGCAGCTCGGGATTGCGACCTTCGAGGATTTCATCCAGACCGATGCCGCCATCAATTTCGGCAACTCCGGCGGTGCGCTGATCGACACGACCGGCGCGCTGGTCGGCATCAACACTGCGATCCCCGCCAAGAATCTCGGCGTCGAGGGCATCGGCTTTGCGATTCCCGTGAATCTCGTGCGCGGCGTGCTCAATGACATCATCGACCATGGGCGCGTCATTCGCGGCTGGATCGGCATCGTGCCCGAGGATGTCAGCGACGCGCAGGCGCAGCAGCTCGGACTGCCGCACGGCGGCGTGGTCGTCTCGAATCTCTACGTCGGCAGTCCCGCCCAACAGGCGGGGCTGCAGCCGGGCGACATCCTCGCGTCCTTCGACGGCGCAGCGTTGCGCAGCGCTCAGGAAGCCCTCGCCAGCATCGCGGCGCGCAAACCCGGCACGGCGCTTGCGATCCACGTGCTGCGCGGGCGCCAGTCGCTCGACCTGCACGCGCGGGTGAGCGAGGCGCCGCAGAATCGCTCCGGGCAGGGCTAGGCCAACGATGGACGTGGCCGTGCGAGGCTTTGCAGGGCGGCGCGAGCTTGACGTGGCGCTGGCCGCGCGTCTGGGTAGCGCATTGGCGGCCGACACCGCAGGCGCCGTCATGCTCGCGGGCGGCCAAACTCCGGGGCCGGCGTATGCGCTGCTCGCCGCGCACCCGCCGCGGGCCGCGCCGGGCCTGCGGATCCTGTATTCGGATGATCGCTACGTGCCGTCAAGCTCGGCTGCGAGCAACTACCACCTCTCCCAACCGCTCATCAGCGCGCTCGCCCTGCCGGCCACCCAGGTGTTGCGCGTGCCCACGGAACTGCCGCTTGAGTTCGCGGTGCAGGCCTACGAGGAGCGTCTGCGCGCATTGCTTGCGCAGCAGATTCCAGTGCGCCTCGGGCTGCTCGGCCTCGGCGCCGATGGTCACACCGCCTCGCTCTTCACAAGCTCCGATCTTGCGGCGGCGCACGGCCGCCTGGCCATCGGCGTACAACGACCTGACGAGCGCAGCGGTATCAGCGTGACGCCGGATTTTCTCGCGAGCATCGGGACAATTCTGTTCGTCGTCGCCGGCGCCGACAAGACGGCGGCGCTCAAGCGTCTCGTGGCGCGTGATGCAACCCTCACCGCCTGGCGCGCCGTTGCGAACTGCCCGCACGTCGAAGTCTGGGCGGATGCCGAGGCTTGGCCAGTCTGAAGCGCGCGCCAGCGCCGCAGAAACTTCAAACAAGATGAGCGCCGCGCTTGCCAGCGGCGCCCTGCCACAAGCCCTGCTCATCATTATCAGGAGCGACTTAAAGTGCGGTTGCGCCCTTGCGGTGCTGCGCGAGGATGAACAGCGGCACGGAGACGAGCTGCGCGAGCACGGCGAGCAGCTGCAAAGCGATCCACGAGCGCGCGTACAGCAGGCCCATCGCCACGCTGCCGATAAGCCAGCCGCAGCCATATCCTGCATAGAAGAGTCCAAAGGCGAGCTGCCGGCGGCCCGGGGGAAGCACCCCCGCAACGATCGCCTTCAGCAAGGTGTCCTGCACCGCATACCCGATCCCGAGCAGCGGCATCGCGGCGATCACCATGGCAAAACTGCCGGCAAACAGCAGTGGCGTGAAGAGCGCCGATAAGCTCACCGCGATGAGCACCACGGGCAGACCGAAGCGATCGTAGCAGCGCCCCATGATGAGGCTTGCGATGACCCCGCTGCCGGTCGCCACTGCCAGCAGCAGCGGCGCGCCGATGTCGGTGGCGATTTTCATCCTCGTGAGATGAAACGAGAGCAGCTCATAGCTCATAAGGCCCGTGGCGAAGCACGCGCCGGCGACCATGAAGAGGAAGTAAGGCAGCGTGAAGCCGCGCGCGGCTGCCGCGGCGCCTGCCTCAAAGTGCGACGGCATTGGAAAACGCAGCCGCGCGGCGCTGAGCGACAACAGCGCGAGCAGCGCGGAAATCAGCAGCACGGCGTAGGCGAATCGATAGCTGCCGGTAAAGAGCAGCACCGCCGCCATGACGAGCGGTCCCACCGTGGCCCCGATCTCATCGAGCGCCGTATTGACCGCGTATACCCACCCTTTGCCGTGCTTGCCGGTCGTATACGAGAGCATCGCTTCGACGGTGGGTTTGCGCAGCGCGCGTCCGATACGCTCGGCGAGCACCAGCGCCGCTGCCGCCTGCCAGCTGCCGGCAAAGGCCATTGCCGGAACGGCGAGCAGGTTGATCGTGTAGCCGATGAAGGTGAGCGCCCAATGCCGGCCGGTCTTGTCAGCGAAGTAGCCTGACAGCACGCGCAAGCCGTAGCCGAGGAACTCGCCCGCACCGGCAATGATGCTGATGGCGGCAGCGCTCGCGCCAAGCGTGCCGAGGAATGCACCGTTGATGCTGCCGCCGCCCTCGTAGGTGAGATCGGCAAACAGATTGACGATGCCCATCGCGAGGACGAACTGGAACGCGGCATCGCCAAGTGAGCGAGCAAGTCTCAAGGGTGGCCCCGGCGAAGCATCATGCGTTGGTGGTGACGGACGCCATGCCCCTTGCGCTGCAGGCCGTGAAGCTTACGGGCCGCAGGCTCTCGTCCAGCTGCGCGCATCCTCCCCCGGGTCATGCCAGCTGCACACCTCATCAACGAGCTGATCGGCAACCTTCGGCCCCCAGGTGCCCGGGGCGTATTCATTCACGGCGGTCTTGGTGCCGAGAATCGGGTCGACGATCGCCCACGCCGCCTCCACCTCATCCTGGCGGGCAAAGAGCGCGGCATCGCCCTTCATGGCATCCCCGATCAGCCGCTCGTAGGCTTCCATGTCATCGCCCTCGTTCTGGGCAACAAACAGCTCCGTCGGATATCCGGCCATGCGCGTGCCAGGAAGCTTGGTGCGCGCGCCGAGCGCGATGGCGACATCCGGCCCGAGCCTGAAGCGCAGATGATCCGGCGGATTCGCCGCGGAGTCTTCGAAAACCCGCGCCGGCGGCGCCTTGAGGTCGACGACGACCTCGGTGGCCGTCACCGGCAGGCGCTTGCCGGCGCGGATATAGAACGGCACACCGCTCCAGCGCCAGGAATCGATCTCGAGGCGTACGGCTGCGTAGGTTTCCACCTTCGAATCGGCGCCCACACCGCTCTCGCGACGGTAGCCCTGGTACTGGCCGCGCACGAGATGCGCGGCATCGAGCGGCCTGATCGCCTTCAGCACTTTGACCTTCTCGTCGCGCAGCGCCTCGCCCGCGCCGCTCAACGGCGGTTCCATGGCAAGGAATGCCACCACCTGCAGCATGTGGTTCTGCAGGACGTCGCGGATTGCGCCGGCCTCCTCGTAAAACGCCCCGCGTCCCTCGACGCCGATCATCTCCGCCATGGTGATCTGCACGCTGGCAACCCAGTTGCGATTCCACACGGGCTCGAGAAAGGCATTGGCGAACCGAAAATAAAGCAGGTTCTGCACCGGTTCCTTGCCGAGGTAGTGATCGATGCGAAAGATCGCGCTCTCCGGCAAGAGCTTGAGCAGCGTGCGATTGAGCGCCTGCGCGGAGGCAAGGTCGCGCCCGAAGGGCTTCTCGACCACCACGCGCCCGCTCTTGGCGGCGCCGGTCGCGCCCAGGTGATCGATCACGACGGGAAACATGCTGGGCGGTATCGCCAGATAATAGAGCGGGCACTGGGCTTTGCCGAGCTCGGTGGCCAGCTTCTGAAAAGTCTTCGCATCGCGATAGTCGCCATCGACGTAGCGCAGCAGCTTGGAGAGCTTGTCGAGCGCATCCAGGTCGAGGTTTTTCTCCACCTTCTGCACGCTCTCTTTGACGTGTGCGACGAGCTGCTCATCCGTCCAGCCGGCGCGCGCCACCCCGACGACCGGCACGTCCAGATGCTCGCGCCGCACGAGGTTGTAAAGCGCCGGGAAGATCTTGCGCGCGCAAAGATCCCCGCTGGCGCCAAAGATCACGAGCGCGTCGGAAGGCGGGCGCTGCATCAGGATTTGCTCTCGACGTGGCCGCCAAACCCTAAGCGCATGGCCGAGAGCACTTTGCTTGCGAAATCGGCGGCGCCGCGCGAATCAAAGCGCGAGTAGAGCGCCGCGCTCAAGACATGCGCCGGCACACCCTCCTCGATCGCCGCTTGGATGGTCCAGCGACCCTCGCCCGAGTCGGACACCCGGCCGGCAAATTTCTCAAGCTTGGGATCGCGCGCGAGCGCCGCGGCGGTGAGATCGAGGAGCTGCGAGGAGATGATGCTGCCGTGGCGCCACACCTCGGTTATCGCGGCGATGTCGAGCGCGTAGCGAAAATGCTCGGGGTGGCGCAGCGGTGCGGTTTCCGCATCGACGCTGCGCTGCGCCGCGCCCGCGTCCGCGTGTTGGAGAATGTTCAGGCCTTCGGCGTAGGCGGCCATGAGCCCGTACTCGATGCCATTGTGCACCATCTTCACGAAGTGCCCCGCGCCCACCGCGCCGCAATGCAAGAAGCCGCGCGCTGCGGTGCTCGCTTGCGCGGCGCCCGATTTTGCGCCCAGGGCGAGGCTTGCAAAGATCGGGCTCCAGACGCGCGACCACGTCGCGCTCGCCGCCAATCATCAAACAGAAGCCCTGCTCAAGGCCGAGCACGCCGCCGCTCGTGCCGA
This sequence comes from uncultured Gammaproteobacteria bacterium, assembly GCA_963695315.1. GTDB lineage: Bacteria > Pseudomonadota > Gammaproteobacteria > Steroidobacterales > Steroidobacteraceae > PALSA-1196. Next base: position 3,883,977 of record OY968773.1, on the reverse strand, counting down.
CGTCGATGTAATGAATCCCCTGCTTCTTAAGCTCGCCGGCGCGGCGGATGTCGTCATGGTAGTAGGAGTTGCCGCCGTCGATGATGACGTCATCTTTCTGCAACAGTGGCGCAAGCTCGCTCAGCACCTCATCGACGATCGCCGCCGGCACCATCAGCCAGGCGACGCGCGGCGGCGCAAGCGCGGCCACGAAATCCTTGAGCGCATGCACGCCGCGCGCCCCGTCGGCGCAAAGTTGCTGCACCGCATTGTCTGAGCGATCAAATGCGACGCAGGTGTGTCCGCCGCGCATGAGGCGCCGCACCATGTTGGCACCCATGCGTCCCAGGCCGATCATCCCGACTTGCATGTCCGACTCCTTCAGTTCGGCACGCGCCGAATTTGCGCGCCAAGCTGCGCCAGCTTCTCCTCGATCGCCTCGTAGCCGCGATCGATATGATAGATGCGCTCCACATCGGTGCGTCCCTCGGCCACGAGTCCGGCGAGTACCAGGCTTGCCGAGGCACGCAGATCCGTCGCCATCACCGGTGCGGCCGTCAGCTTGTTAACCCCTTTGATGATCGCCGTGTTCCCTTCGAGGCGAATTTCTGCGCCCAGCCGGCGCATTTCGAGCATGTGCATGAAGCGATTCTCGAAAATCGTCTCGGTAATCGTGCCGACGCCATCGGCGATGGTATTCAGGGCGGCAAACTGCGCCTGCATGTCGGTCGGGAAGGCCGGATAGGGCGCGGTGCGCACATCCACCGCCTTCGGCCGCCGGCCGCGCATGTCCACCTCGATCCAATTGTCGCCGACGGCAAGCTCCGCGCCCGCCTCGCGCAGCTTCGCCAGGATCGCATCGAGATGCTCGGGGCGCGTGTGCTTGATGCGCACGTGGCCGCTGGTGATGGCGCCCGCGACGAGATAGGTGCCGCTCTCGATGCGATCGGGCAGCACGTCGTAGTGCGTGCCGCGCAGGCGCGCGACGCCTTCGATCATGATGGTGTCGGTGCCTGCGCCCTGGATGCGTGCGCCCATGGCGCACAGGAAATTCGCAAGATCCACGACCTCGGGCTCGCGCGCCGCATTCTCGATCACCGTCTCGCCGTCGGCGAGCGTCGCCGCCATCATGAGGTTCTCGGTGCCGGTGACCGTCACGGTGTCGAGCACCAGCCGCGCGCCCTTCAAGCGCGCGGCGCGCGCCCGGATGTAGCCGCCCTCGATGGTGATGTCGGCGCCCATCGACTGCAGTCCCGCGACATGAATATTGACGGGCCGCGCGCCGATTGCGCAGCCGCCGGGCAACGAGACATCCGCGCGCCCAAAGCGCGCCACCAGCGGCCCCAGCACCAGAATCGAGGCGCGCATCGTTTTGACGAGATCGTAGGGCGCGAAGTACTCGCGCACCGTAGACGGATCGACCTCGATGCGCATGTGCTCATCGACGGTGACGCTCGCACCCATCTGCCCGAGAAGCTCGATGGTCGTCGTCACATCCTGCAGGTGCGGCACGTTGCCGATGACGACGGGATCATCGGCGAGCAGCGCGCCGGCGAGAATCGGCAGGGTCGCATTCTTGGCGCCGGAGATGCGCACCTCGCCCTCGAGCGGCGTGCCGCCCTGGATCTGCAACTTATCCAAGGGTCACGCTCCGCATGGTTTCAGGAAGCGCTGCGCGCCGCCCATTCCTGCGGGGAGAGCGCATCGATCGAGAGCGCGTGAATCTCGCGCCCCATCGGCTCGCCGAGCGCCCGATAGATGAGCTGGTGGCGCGCAAGGCTGCGCAGTCCGGCAAATTCACGCGCCACGACCCGGGCGGCAAAATGCGTGTTGTCGTCCGATTCGACGAGCACCTGCGCGCCTGGAATACCGGCGCGGATGAGGTCGGCGACTTGCTCGGGAGTCATGCGTGCCATCCTACCGCACGGCGCGCGCTTCATGGCTTTTCGGCGCGCCCGCCGCCTTGGTTGCCGCTTTTCGCGCTAGCATTGGCGCATGCCTCCCCGGACCGCTCCCGCAAGCCGACGCGACGCAGCTGCTGGCCTCGGCGCGCCGCGCGCTGCAGATCGAGGCGCGTGCGGTGGAGGCTCTGCGTGGCGCGGCTCGATGCGCGCTTCGCCGCCGCCTGCCGGCTCTGCCTTGCCTGCCACGGCCGCGTGGTCGTCACCGGCATGGGCAAGTCCGGGCATATCGCCCGCAAGATCGCCGCGACGCTTGCGAGTACCGGCACGCCGGCCTTCTTCATGCATCCCGCCGAGGCGAGCCACGGCGATCTTGGCATGATCACGCGCGGCGATGTGGTGCTCGCGCTCTCCAACTCCGGCGAGACGCCGGAGATCGTGCTGCTGCTGCCACATCTGAAGCGCCTCGGCGTGCCGCTCATCACGCTGACCGGCGCACCCGCCTCGACCCTCGGCCGCAGCGCCGCGGTCGCCCTCGATGTGAGCGTGCCGGAGGAAGCCTGCCCGCTGAACCTTGCGCCGACGGCGAGCACCACGGCGACGCTGGCGATGGGCGATGCGCTCGCGGTGGCGCTGCTCGAAGCGCGCGGCTTCACCAAGCAGGATTTTGCGCTCGCGCATCCCGGCGGCAGTCCTCGGTCGGCGGCTGCTGCTGCTCGTCGAGCAGGTCATGCGCACCGGGCGAGGCGGTGCCGCGCGTGCGCCCGGACACGACTCTTGCGCGATGGGCTGCTCGAGATGTCGCGCAAGGGCCTCGGCATGACGGTGGTCGTCGACGGCGAGGATCGGATGCTCGGGATCTTCACCGACGGCGATCTGCGGCGCACGCTCGACAAGACAGGTCGACGTCCATGCCGTGCGCATGCAGCGAGGTCATGACGGCGCAGGCCAAGAGCGATCGCTGGCCAGCGCGCTCGCCGCCGAAGCCGTGCACCTGATGGAGCTGCACCGCATCACGGCGCTGCCGGTCACGGATGTGCAGCGGCAAGCTCATCGGCGCGCTCAATGTCCACGATCTGCTGCGCGCGGGCGTCGTCTAGCGAGTTCGCAGCTTCGCCCGCCGATGCGCAAGCCCCGCCGCTGCCGCCACGATCCGTCTGCTGGTGCTCGATGTTGACGGCGTGCTGACCGACGGGCGGCTCTACTTCGGCGCGCGCGGCGAGACCCTGAAGGTCTTTCACGTGCGCGACGGCTACGGCATCCGCGCCGCCGATGGCTGCCGGCATCGAACGTGGCGGTGATCACCGGCCGGCGCGCGCGCGCCGTCGGCGCGCGCTGCCGCGAGCTTGGCATCGCGCACGTGCATGCAGGGCGCGGCCGACAAACTCGCGGCGCTGAGCGCCTGTGCGCACGGCTGCGGATCAACCGCGCGCGCGTGCGCCTGCGTGGGCGATGATGTCGTCGATGTGCCGCTGTTTGCTGTCGTCGGGTCTGGCATTTGCGGTGGCTGATGCGCATCCGCTGGCGCGCCGCGCGGCGCATCGCAGCACGCGCCTGCCGGGCGGCGCAGGGGCGGTGCGCGAGGTGTGCGACCGACTGCTCGGCGCGCGGGCGCGGCGGAGCCGCGCGCGGTGATCTTGCGCATCTTCGCAAGCCTCGCACTGGTGGCGCTCATCGCGCGGCAGCATTCTGCTCGGCCGCCAGCAACGCGAGGCCGAGACTGCCGCAGCGGCCCGCGCAGCCCGCGCAGGACCTTGGCTACGGCGCGCGCGATGCGCAGCTCATCGAGACCGGGCGCGGACGGACGGCCCAAGTACACGCTGAACGCGAAGCATCGATCGAGCAGCATCCCAAGGATGACAGCGTGGAACTGCACACCGTGCACATGATCGTAAATGATGATGCGGGCAATCGCTGGACGGTGGATGCGCAGCGCGGTGACATCGTGCATGGCGGCGACAGATATTGATCTCTCGGGCGATGTGCACATCGATCGGGCCTCCTGCCCGGCACGCAGGAGCCGGCGGACATCTCCGAGCGAGCGACATCGCTTGAATACCCAGCACCAACGTCGTCACGAGCGCGGACGCCGTGACGCTGGCCTGGGAGCGGGCCGCCAGATCCACACCGTTGGCATCGTCGCCAGCTTGAAGGACAGTCACGTGCAGCTAGAATCGGACGTCCATGGGATTTTCCAGCCCTAGCCTGCGCATTGCGGCGTTGCTCGCAGTCGACGGCGCTTGCCCTCGGCGCGCGCGCCGCGCGCCGAGGATCCCGCGCGCAAGCAGAAGATCTTCCTCGATGCCAAGTCCTCCGAGGTCGACTACAAGAAGAACACCGTGCACTTCACCAGACATCGTGGTCTCGCAGGGCGATATCAAAGTGGAAGCGGACCACGCCGAAGCTGCGGCCACGGGGCTCAACTTCAAGACCGGCGTGTGGACCTTCAGCGGCAATGTGCGCGTGCACGTGGAGAAGCGCGGCAATCTGCGCTCCGATCAGGCCGTGATCGACTTCAAGGACAGCCAGATCGAGAAGGCGACGATCACCGGCAAGCCGGCCGAATTCGAGCAGCAGCGCGTCGGCATCCGACCAGATCGCCCGCGGCCATGCGGACCAGATCGTCTATGAGCCGGCGGCGGCATCGTGCGGCTCTCAAACGATGCCTGGCTCACCGACGGCAAGAACGAGATCCGCGGACCGCTCGCTGACGTACAACATCCGCGCGCAGCACGTGGAGGCGGTCTCGCAACCCGGCAAGGACGAGCGCGTGCACATCACCATCAATCCGAACCAGGACGAACGGCCCAAGAAATGACGCTCGCTGCGCGCGGTCGGCCTTGCCAAGAGCTACAAGGCGCGTCAGGTCGTTCGCGACCTGTCGGTCGAGGTCAGAAACGGCGAGGTGGTCGGGCTGCTCGGGCCGAACGGCGCCGGCAAGACCACCGCGTTCTACATGATCGTGGGGCTGATCCCGGTGCGATGCCGGGCGCATCTACCTGGGTGAGCAGGAGCTCACCTATCTTGCGGTGCACAAGAGCGCGCAGCTCGGGTCGGCTATCTGCCGCAGGAGGCGTCGGTGTTCCGCAAGCTCTCGGTCGAGGACAATGTGATGGCGATCCTCGAATCGCGCGATGATCTGGAGCGCGGCGAGCGCGAAGGTCGCCTGGAGGAGCTGCTCGAGGAGCTGCGCATCGGGCACGTGCGCAAGACTCTCGGCATGTCGCTCTCCGGCTGGCGAGCGGCGGCGCGTGGAGATCGCGCGGGCGCTTGCCGCCGAGCCGCGCTTCATGCTGCTCGATGAGCCCTTCGCGGGCGTCGATCCACTCTCGGTGCTCGACATCCAGCGCATCATCCGCGAGCTCACGAGCCGCGATATCGGCGTGCTCATCACCGACCACAATGTGCGCGAGACTCTGGGGGTTTGCGGCCGTGCATATATTGTTAATCAGGGAACCGTGATCGCCGCCGGATCTGCGGAAGAAATCCTTGCCAACCCCCAAGTTCGTGAGGTGTACTTGGGTGAGTCGTTCCGCCTGTAACGACCCCCTCAAGCTCCAGGACCCGTTGCCCCGACGAACGCCATGCTGAAACCTTCTCTGCAGCTCAGGCTGGGTCAGCAACTGACGATGACCCCGCAGCTGCAGCAGGCCATCCGACTCCTGCAGATGCCCGCGCTCGAGCTTCAGGCCCACATACGCGAACTGCTCGAAAGCAATGTGATGCTGGAGGCGGACGAGGAAGCCGATAGCACCGCCAACGTCGAGACTCTGCCACCCCCCGTCGAGGCTGCGGTGCCCGAGCGCGAGCGGGTGCGCGAGGAGACCGCCTCGGTCGAGGTGCTGGACGAGGGCTGGAGCGAGCGCAGCGTCGGCGCCGCCGATACGCCCTGGAGCGGGGATGATGAGGAGCGGCAGCAGGAATTCGCCGATTCGGTCGGCGAGTCGCTGCAGGAGCACCTGCTGTGGCAGCTCGAGCTTGCGCGCCTGCAGCCGCAGGAGCTCGCCATCGCACGCGCCATCGTCGATGCCATCAACGACGACGGCTACGTGACCGAGTCGTTCGAGGAGATCGCCCAGACGCTGAAGCCCGAGACCGACGTCAGCGCGGCGCACGTCGAGGAGCTGCTCGCGCGCGTGCAGAGCCTGGATCCCACCGGAGTGGGCGCGCGCACGCTCGGCGAGTGCATCGAGCTGCAGTTGCGGCAGCTCGATCCGGCAACGCCGGGTCTTGCGACGGCGGTGCAGATCGCGCGCCACCATCTTGCGCTGGTCGCCGATCGCGAAGTCTCCGCACTGCGACGCCAGCTGCACACGACGGATGAGGAGCTCACCGAGGCGCTCGCGCTCGTGCGCGCCTGCCACCCGCGGCCCGGCACGATCGTGAGTGCGGCGGGCGCCGAGTACGTCGTCCCCGATGTGTTCGTACGGCGCACGGACCACGGCTGGGCGGTGGAGATCAACAGCGCCACCTTGCCACGCGTGCGCTTGAACCAGGGCTACGCGAGCCTCATCGGGCGCAATGCCAGCCACGCGACCATGCGCACGCAGCTGCAGGAAGCGCGCTGGCTGCTTGAAGAGCCTCGAGATCCGCAACGAGACGCTGATGAAAGTTGCGCGCTCGATCGTCGAGCGGCAGGCCGCCTTTCTCGAGCACGGCGAGGAGCACATGCGGCCGATGATCCTGAAAGACATTGCCGAGGCCGTCGAGATGCACGAGTCGACGATCTCGCGCGTCACCTCCGGCAAGTACATGCACACGCCGCGCGGCGTCTTTGAGCTGCGCTACTTTTTCTCAAGCCAGGTCGAGGGCGCGGACGGCTCGGGCACCTCATCGACCGCGATCCGCGCCAAGATCCGCAAACTCTTGAAGGAAGAAGACTCGGAGAGCCCTTTGAGCGACGGACGTATCGCGGAAATCCTCTCCGGCGAGGGTATCCCGGTCGCGCGTCGCACGGTTGCCAAATACCGCGAGGCCATGGGCATCGCGCCGTCGAACGAGCGCCGCCGTGCGGGCCTCAAACAAATTTGAGCCCTACCAGCAAGGAGACGAGCTATGCATTTGAGCGTCACCGGTCATCACGTGGAAATCACCCCCGCACTACGCGCCTATGTGGAGAAAAAACTCGAACGAATCGTGCGCCATTTTGATCACGTCATCGATGTGCATTGCGTGTTGACCGTGGAGAAGCTCAGACAAACGGCGGAGGCGACGCTGCACGTCAGCGGCAGCGCCATCCATGCGAACGACGTGCAGGCCGAACATGTACGCCGCCATCGACGGCCTTGCAGACAAGCTCGACCGCTGCGTCAGGAAGCACAAGGAAAAGCGCGCCGATCACCATGCCGCGGAAGCCCAGAAGGGGCTGCGACTGTAAGCGATGCGGATCATCATCGTCAGCGGCCTGTCCGGCTCCGGCAAGAGCGTGGCGCTGCACATGCTTGAGGATCTCGGCTTCTACTGCATCGACAATATTCCCGCCGCGCTCCTAAAGCCCTTCATCTCCTTTACGGTGCGCAGCCCGCAGCAGACCTACGAGCGCACCGCGATCGGCCTTGATGCGCGCAACACCACGGCCGAGATCGCCACCGTTCCCACGCTCATCGAGGAGCTCAAGAGAAGCGGCATCAACTGCGAGGTGCTGTTCCTGGTCGCGAACGAGGAGGGCCTGTTGCGGCGCTTTGCCGAGACGCGCCGCAAGCACCCGATGAGCCGCGAGAACATCGATCTGCGCGCGGCGATTGCGATGGAGACCAAGCTCCTCGAGCCGATCGCCTACGCCGCCGATCTCGTCATCGACACCTCGCGCATGGGGGTGCACGAGCTGCGCGACATCGTGCACGAGCGCGTCGAGCAGCGCCAGCAGGGCCGGCTGTCGCTCACCTTCGAGTCCTTCGGCTTCAAACACGGCATTCCCGGAGATGCGGACTTCGTGTTCGACGCACGCTCGTTGCCCAATCCCTACTGGGAGCCGAGCCTGCGCAGCCTGACCGGCACCGATGCGGAGGTCGTGCGCTTTCTCGAGGCGCAAAAAAGCGTCGGCACGCTGATCGAGGACATCGTGCGCTTTCTCGATGGGCGCATTCCCGAGTATGAGGCCGGCAATCGCGGCTATCTCACCGTCGCCATCGGTTGCACCGGCGGCCAGCACCGCTCGGTCTACCTCGTCGAGCGCTTGGCGCAGCACTATGCCAAGCGTTACCCGACCGTCACGCTGCGGCACAGCGGCCTGCCGGGCACGCAGTTCTTCCGTCTGCCGCGCACCGCCGCCGCCAACAGCTAGCCCCGGCGCGGCGTCGCGCGCGCGCTGGTCAAGAGCGCCCTGCCTCCTGCGCAGCGCTGTCGCTTCGGCGCCCTGCGCCTTAAGCTTGCCTCTGCATGAGCGAGACTCCCATCGATGCCCGAGCGGCAAGCGCCGCGGGCCTCGCGGCCCTCGAGCGCGGCGACTTAAATGCTGCGGGCGAGACGCTCGCGGGCGCCATCGCGGCGGGCAGCAACGATGCGCGCACCTGGTTTGGCCTTGCGCGCGTGCACCGCGCGCGCGGCGCAGCGAGCGAGGCCGGCGCGGCGCTCGATGAGGTGCTGAAACTGGAGCCGCGGCACCTGCCCGCGCTCATCGCCAAGGGCGATCTCTACGCGCAGGCGGGCGATCTGCGCGCGGCGGGCTCGTACTACGGGGCGGTCCTCAAACTTGCACCGACGCAGCCAGGCTTTGCGAGCGAGTGGCGCGCTGAACTGCAGCGCATCGAAAAAGCCTGCCAGCGCATCGCCAAAGACTACGAGGCGCACCTGCGCGCCGCGCTGGCGCAGCAGGGCTTTGACGGCGCGCAACCCGGGCGCTTCGGCCACGCGCTTGATCTGCTGCTCGGCAAGCGGCAGATCTATTTTCAGCAGCCGCAGCATTTCTTCTACCCCGAGCTGCCGCAAGTGCAGTTCTACGAGCGCGAGAGGTTTGCCTGGGGCAGAGCGCTCGAGGGCGCCACCGACGACATCCGCGCCGAGCTGCAGGCGCTACTCGCAGATGGCGGCGCGGGCTTTGAGCCCTATATCCAGCGCGAGGCGAATCGGCCGGCATTCAATCCGCGCGGCCTGCAGGACAATCCAAGCTGGAGCGCGTTCTACCTGGTGCGCAGCGGCGCGCCCGTGAGCGCCAACGCCGCCCGCTGCCCGCGCACCATGGCGGCGCTGCGCGACGTGCCGATGTGCCAGATCGAGGGGCGCACGCCGGCGGTGTTGTTTTCGCTTCTGCAGAGCGAACGCGCACATCCCCCCGCACCACGGCTTCATGAACGCGCGGCTGATCTGCCACCTGCCGCTCATCATCCCGCCGGGCTGCGCACTGCGGGTCGGCAACGAGACGCGCGCCTGGCGCGCGGGCGAGCTGCTGGTGTTCGACGACACGATGGAGCACGAAGCCTGGAACCCAAGCTCGCAGCTGCGCGTCGTCCTGATCTTTGATGTCTGGCGGCCGGAGGTTTCAGCTCCGGAGCAGGCGCTCATCGCGACCATGCTCGCCGCCATCGACCGTTTCGGCCCGACGCGCACCGAGTGGAAGGATTGAGCGGCTGCTACGCCTGCGTCACTGCGGCTGCGGTGACAAACGCGGGCAGAGTCTCGCCGCGCATGAACGCCATGAGTGGCGCACGCGCGTCCATCGCATCGCGATAGCCGAGCTCGATGAGCTCGCGCGTGTAGCCCGACTCGAACATCAGGTAGCTGCTGAACTGGCTGCCCGCCGTGTCGCCTTTGCCGCCGATTACCCGCAGCAGCGCGCGCAGGCCGGGCGGCATCTCGTGCGCGTGGCGTGCGGCGATGGCGCGCGGATCGACGCTCGGCGCCAGCATGAGCGTGTCGACGTAGCGCAGGCCGCGCGCCGCGCCAGGCGCTGAGCGCACGAACTCATTGATGCGCTCGCATTGTTCAAGGTCAGCGAAGATCTGGTCCGTGAAGAGCGTATCGAGCATGTAGCCCAGGATCTGCCCCGGCGTGGGCATGCTCGGTTGGGTGCGCTGCGCGGCGACGCCGGCATTCTCGCGCTGCCGCACTCCGATGATGAGCAGCCGCTCGGCGCCCAGGTGGATCGCCGGACTCAGCGGGTTCAGCTGCCGCATCGCGCCGTCGCCGAAATACTCGTTGCCGAGCGGCATCGGCGGAAACAGCAGCGGTATCGCCACGCTCGCGAGCAGATGATCGAGGGTGAGCGCGGTGTGCCTGCCTTTGTGCTGCAGGCGGTCCCACTCCTTGATAGTCTCGATGCTGTCGTAGAAGGCGACGGAAAGACCGCTCGCGTAGCTCGTGGCACACAGCGCCAGCGCCCGCAGGTGGCCGCGCTCGATGCTGCGGCGCACGCCATTCCAGTCGACGCGGGCGCTCAAGAGCTCGCGCAGCGGCGTGTTGTTGAGCATCGACTTCGGCGGCGCCACGAGCGTGCCCCCCGAGACGAGCGAGAACAGCCAGTGCAGGCCGGCGCGCAGCATGTGCCACGGGTCCACCCGAAACACCTGTTCCGCGCGGAAGTTGCGCCCACACCTCCTCGAGGCCGACGACGGCGCGCCGCCATTGATGAGCCTCAGCCGCGAGCACGCCGGCAGCGACCGCGCCGGCGGAGGTGCCGACGATGATGGGAAATGGATTGCGGGCGCGCGGCAGCAATTCCGCCAAGCGCCCGCAGCACGCCCACCTGATAGGCCGAGCGTGCGCCCCCGCCGGTCAGCACCAGACCGATGATCGGTCGCAGCACGCGGCGCCGCTCGGTTATGGTGGTTACACCGCTATCCATAAGCGACATAACAGACTTAAATGCGCACGGGCGTGGCTGCAGGCTAACGGGTTCCGGGCACGAGCAGCAGGCGGTGCTGCACAGATCCCGGAAGAAAAGGCAGCGGTTCGCCGCGCGCCCAGGCCTCAAAGCCCGCCCGATAGTAGGGCGAGAGCGGATGGCCGCTCTGCCCGCCTGCAATATGCAAATAACCCTGCGCCTCGTGTCCGGGGGATACCGCAAAGCGCTCCGAGGCGCCGAACGCGCCTTCGTGCACGTCCTGCACGCGCGGCATGTTGTGGTCGCCGGGCAACTCCAAGGTCGGCATGTCGAGGAAGCGCGCAAGGTAGCCGCAGCGCGCCCGAGAGCGGATGGCGCACCCGCACCGTGTTGCGCGCACCCCAGGTGCAGTTCGCAAGCTCGCCGCAGCTCTCGGTGAGCTTCACGATCGCGATGTCGAGCTGCGCGAGCAACAGCTCGCGCCAGGTGGCGAAGTCCGGCGGCAACTTCGCCGGCGGCCGCGTCGTCACCAGCTGCCACAGCGATTTCTCGAAGCGGTCGGACGGCGGCAGCTCCTCCGTCATGCCGAGCGCGCGCACGCTCATGCGCCAGACGGCGCTCTCGGTCTGATCGTGAAACTCGCGCACCAGTCGATAGCCGACCGAATCAACGCTGGCGCGCGCATTCCATTCGGCGACCAGGCGCCTGAACTGCGGCGCGCCGCGGATGCGTCGCGCAAGCGCGGGCGTCATCCAGCAGCCCCAGCAGCAGCATCGCGCCAGCGGCGTGAGGAAAATCGCGCGATCATCAAGCTGCACGCGCAGCATGTCGGCCGGCGTCGCAGCCGGTGCGAGCGCCGCGAGGTCATCGCCGATCTGCTGCGCGCGCGCGCCAAGATCGTAGTCCGCGCCGATTGCCGCCTCATCGCCGCCAATCAGCGCCTCCGCGTCGGCATCATCGATCGCGCGCGCATTGGCGCTCCACACCCGCCCGGAAGGCGGATCGAGCGAGATGCGGGTGTTCCGCGGGGCTCGTCCACGCGCCCTGCGCGCTCAAGCGCTCGCGCGCCCGACGTCAAGCGGAATGCGCCCGCAGATCGTCCACGCGATGTGTCCCTCGCGATCGCCGACCACCATGTTTTGCTGCGGGATGCCGATGGCGGGCGCGAGCGTGCAAAACCTCCTCCACCGAGGCGGCGGTCTCCAGCTTCTGCAGATTAAGATTGGTCGCCTGCGGCAGCTGCGCGAGCCAGCGCGCGAACCAGCAGCGCCCCTCGCGCAGGCTCGCGGCAGAAAGAGCACGCCCGCGGCCGCGGATTTGACCGTCGAAGCTGACGCTCGTCGCGCGCCGTGCACGCGAATCACCTCGCGCGTCAACGCTCGAGGGCAGCGCGCCGTGCGCGGTGCGCAGCTGCCGCAGTCGCCGACGCGCCGCGCACTCGATCGGCTGCAAGGTCGAGCCATTTGCCGGCGCTGTTCGTGAAGGCCCACGCCACGTGGCCGTTGGAGCCCGCGACCAGGAGCGGCGCACCGGGCAGCGTGACGCCATTGAGATCGAGTCCCGCGGCGCTCGCGCTGCGGGCGTGGTGCGCAGCCGCGCGCGATACCACACGGTCGGCACGCGCAGATTGAGATGCATGTCGCTTGCCACGAGCGCGGCGCCGGTTGCGGTCAGGCGGCCCGCGAGCGCCCAGTTGTTGCTGCCCGCCGGGCGCGTGCGCGCGGGCGGCTCGGGCCGAGCGGGCTGCGGCGCGCGAGCGCGGCGAGCGCGCTGCTCGCCGAAGCGGGCTTGCGGGCGTCACTGCCGATTCGGACTGTCCCAGCCCGTGCGCGCGGGGTAAAAAAACTGCAGCGCGCATTTCCAGCCGGGCGCGCACTCGGGGCCCGCTGAGCTCAGCATTGATCCTGCGCTTGGCAAGCTCGCTCTCAAAGCCGCCGTACTGCAGATCCCACCACATCGCGTACGAGACGAGAATCGTGTCCTCCGCGCGCCACGGCGCCGGTGCCGAGCCCAGAACCCAATACTCCCAGGGCCGGCTGCGCGAGGCTCGCGAGCGCGGCATTAACCCCGCGCGTATAGGCGCCGAGCAGCGCGCGCTGCTCGGGCGGCATCTCGCGCAAGCACCTCGCCTGCAACGTGGCGGAAGCGAAAAGCGCGCGCCTTCTCGTCCTGCCGCACGCGCGACTGCGCCGAAAAGCTCCGCGAGCTCGCCGGCGGCGAGGCGCCGCGACAGATCCATCTGGAAAAATCGGTCCTGGCCGTGAACGAAGCCCGTGCCGAACGCAAGGTCGGCGCGATTTGCCGCGGTGATCGTGGGAATGCCGAGCGCATCGCGCTCGATGGCGACTGCCGCGCCGAGCCGGCGCTACGGCGAGCGCTGCCATCGAGCATCGGCAGCGAGGCGCGCAGCAGCGCGTAGGCGCGCGCGAGGGCTAACAGGATGAGCAAGCGCGACGGCGAGCGCGAGATATTGCAGCGGTCCGCCGGGAAATGACGGGCACTGTGCGGCTCAGAGCTCAGTCGATCGCGACTTTGAGGATCTGCAGTCGAATTGGTGCCGCCTTCCACGCCCGACTGCTCACCCTTGGTGAGAATGACGAGATCGCCGCGCTCGACGAGGCGCAGGTCGAGGAGGCGCGCGAAGATCGCGTGGTACAGGCGCTCTTTCGGTGGGACTGCGCGACATCGAAGTCGACCGGATAGACGCCACGGTACAGCGTCACACGCCCGCGCGTCGCCTCGTGGCGCGTGAAGGCATAGATCGGAATGTCGGCGCGGATGCGCGACATGAAAAGCGGCGTCGCGCCCGACTCGGTAAGCGCGACGATGGCGCGCACCTTCATGTGATTGGCGGTGTACATCACCGCCATCGCGATCGCCTCCTCGTTACCGGAGTACGAGCGCTGCACGCGGTGCCGCGTGCTCGAATGCGTGAGCTCGTATTTCTCCGCGCCTTCGATGACATCCGCCATCGCGCGCACCGCCTTGGCCGGATAGCGTCCGGCCGCCGTCTCGGCCGACAGCATCACCGCGTCGGTGCCGTCCATCACCGCATTTGCAACGTCGCTCACCTCGGCGCGCGTCGGCATCGGGCACTGGATCATCGATTCCATCATCTGCGTTGCGGTGATCACGACGCGATTGCGCTGGCGCGACTCATAGATGATGGTCTTCTGCAGGCCGGTGAGCTCCGCGTAGCCCATTTCCACACCCAGATCGCCGCGCGCGACCATGATCGCGTCCGCCGCCTCGATGATGCCTGTCAAGATTGGTGATCGCTTCCTGGCGCTCGATCTTGGCGACGACGCGCGCGGTACCGCCGGCTTCGCGCATCAGCGTGCGCGCGCGCTCGATGTCGCGCCGCATCGCGCGCGAACGACACGGCGACGTAGTCGATGCCCTGCGCGGAGGCGAAGCGGATATCATCGCTGTCCTTCTCTGAGAGCGCGGGCGCAGAGATGCCGCCGCCCTGGCGGTTCACGCCCTTGCGATCCGAAAGCTCGCCGCCGACGCGCACGCGGGTCTTGATGCGCGTGCCCTCGACCGCGTCGACGTCGAGCACGATCTGGCCATCGTTCAAGAGCAGCACATCGCCGGCGCTGACGTCGCGCGGCAAATTCTGATAGGCGACGCCGACCTCGGTGCTGGTGCCGGCCTTGGGTCCGAGGGCCGTGTCGAGGTCGAATGGCTGGCCTTCTTCGAGACGGATCGGGCCGGCGCGAAAGCCTTCGATACGGATCTTGGGGCCGCCGAGATCCATCAGCACCCCGACCGAGCGCTCGGCGGCGCGCGCCGCGGCGCGCACCTGCTCGAGGCGCCGCAGGTGATCGGCCTGCGTGCCGTGGGAGGCATTGATGCGCGCCACGTCGAGGCCCTCGCTGATCATGCGCGCGAGCACCGCCGGATCATCGGTCGCAGGCCCGAGCGTTGCGACAATCTTGGTGCGCCGCAGACTCATCATGCGCGTGCCCGCGCCTCGAGGATCGCAACCGCCGGCAGCACTTTGCCCTCGACAAACTCGAGAAACGCGCCACCGCCGGTGGAGATGTACGAGATGCCATCCTCGACGCCGTACTTCTCGATCGCCGCGAGCGTGTCGCCGCCGCCGGCGATGGAAAACGCCTTGCTGCGCGCGATCGCGTTGGCGATCGCGCGCGTGCCCTCGCCGAACTGATCGAACTCGAATACGCCCACGGGGCCGTTCCACACCATCGGTGCCCGCCGTTTGCAGCAGTTCGCTGAAGTGCTCGGCGGTGTCCGGACCGATGTCGAGAATCATCTCATTGCCGCGCACGTCTTTGATGGCGCGCACGTCGGCGTGCGCAGTCGCGGCGAACTCGCGCGCGACGACGGCGTCGGTGGGCAGCGGGATCTCGGCGCCGCGCGCCCGCGCCTGCTCGAGCAGCGCGCGCGCAACGTCGAGCATCTCCGCCTCGTGCAGCGAGCGGCCGATCTTGACTCCGGTGGCAGCAAGGAACGTATTGGCAAGGCCGCCGCCGACGATGAGCATGTCGACTTTCTCAAGCAGCGCCTCCAGAACCGTCAGTTTGGTGGACACCTTGGAGCCGCCGACGATGGCGATCAGCGGGCGCGCCGGCATCTTGCAGCGCGCGCTCAAGCGCGCTGAGTTCGCCGACGAGCAGCGGACCTGCACAGGCGACCGGAGCGAACTTCGCAACGCCGTGCGTGCTCGCCTCGGCCCGATGCGCGGTGCCGAACGCGTCCATGACGAATACATCGCAGAGCGCGGCCATCTGGCGCGCGAGAAGCTCGCTGTCCTTCTTCTCGCCTGGATTGAAACGCACGTTCTCGCACAGCACTGCGCTGCCTGCCGGGCAGTCGACGCCCGCGAGCCAGTCCCTGCGCAACGCCACCGGCTGGCCGAGAAGATCCGACAGGCGCGCCGCGACCGGCGCGAGCGAGAACTGCTCATCGTAGACGCCCTTCGGTCGGTCGCCCGAGGTGCGACAGGATGAACACTTTCGCGTGCTGATCGATGGCGTAGCGGATCGTCGGCAATGCGGCGCGAATGCGCGCATCGCTCGTCACCGCGCCCGCCTGCACCGGCACATTCAGATCCTCGCGGATCAGCACGCGTTTGCCGCGCAAGTCGGCATCCGACATGCGCAGCACGCTTCATGTCGCCTTGGACCAGGCGAGCGTGGTGTCGAGCATGCGGTTTGAGAAGCCCCACTCGTTGTCGTACCAGGAGCACACCTTGACGAGCATGCCGTCGATGCACTTGGTGAGGGTGGCATCGAAGATGGAGGAGTGCGGATCCTGATTGAAATCGATCGAGACCAGCGGCGCCTCGTTGTAGGCGAGGATGTGCCGCATGGGTCCCGCGGCCGCCTCCTTCATGATGCGATTCACCTCCTCGACGCTGGTCGCGCGCTTGGCGGTGAACGTCAGATCGACGAGCGAGACGTTGATCGTCGGCACGCGAATGGCAAAACCGTCGAGTTTGCCCTTGAGCTCCGGCATGACGAGCCCGACCGCGGCCGCGGCACCGGTCTTGGCGGGAATCTGCGACATGGTCGCCGAGCGCGCGCGGCGCAGGTCAGAGTGGTAGACGTCGGTCAGCACCTGATCGTTGGTGTACGAGTGAATCGTCGTCATGAGCCCGGCGACGATACCGATCTTGTCGTGCGCCACCTTGGCAACCGGCGCAAGGCAGTTGGTGGTGCAGGAGGCATTTGAGATTACGGTGAAGGAGGACTTCAGCAGCTGATGATTGACGCCGTAGACGATCGTGGCATCCACATCCTCGCCGCCCGGCGCCGAGATCACGACCTTCTTGGCCCCGCCCTTCAAATGCGCGCTCGCCTTGGCGCGGCTCGTGAAGAGCCCGGTGCACTCGAGAATGAATTCGGCGCCGACCTCGCCCCACGGCAGTTTCGCCGGATCGCGCTCCGCGAGCACGCGGATGCGATCGCCGTTCACGATCATGGCGTCGCCCTCGACGCGCACCTCGCCCGCGAATTTGCCGTGCACCGTGTCGTAGCGCGTGAGGTGCGCGTTGGTCTGCGCATCGCCGAGATCATTGACGGCGACGATCTGGATCTCGCCGGTGCGCTTGGCATGGTAAAGCGCGCGCAGGATGTTGCGGCCGATGCGGCCGTAGCCGTTGATTCCAACCTTAATTGGCATGTGCGTTCTTAGCCCTTCAGCAGTGCTTCGAGTAGCGTCACGATATTATCGGCTGTGAAGCCGAAGTGGGGAAATACGTCGGCGGCCTTGCCCGAGGCGCCGAAGCGGTCGATGCCGAGGACAAGCCCCTGCAGGCCAACGTAGCGCCACCAGCCAAGCGTCGCGCCCGCCTCCACCGCGAGGCGCCGCACCACCGCCTTGGGCAGCACCGCCTCGCGATAGGCCGCATCCTGCGCATCAAATACATCGGTCGAGGGCATCGATACGAGGCGCACGCGCCGGCCGCGCGCGCTCATGGTCTGCACCGCCTGGGCGGCGATGCCGACCTCCGAGCCGGTGGCAATGACGAGGGCCTCCGGAGCGCCCACGCAGTCGATGAGCACGTATAGCCGCCGCGAGCTCACCGCCGCTTGCTGCGCGGCGCGTGCGCGGCTGCTGCGGCAGCGCCTGGCGCGTGAATATCAGCGAGGTCGGGCCCTTGCGGCGCTCGATGGCCGCGATCCACGCGACCGCGGTCTCAAAGGCATCGCACGGGCGCCACAGGCTCATGTGCGGCATGGCGCGCAGGCTCGTCAGATGCTCGATCGGCTGGTGCGTCGGTCCATCCTCTCCAAGGCCGATCGAATCGTGGGTGTAGACCAGGATCACGCGCTGCCTCGATGAGCGCGGCGAGGCGCACGGCGTTGCGCGCATAGTCGGAGAAGGTCAGGAACGTGCCGCCGTAGGGGATGTAGCCGCCGTGCAGCGGCCATGCCGTTCATCATCGCCGTCATGGCGAACTCGCGCACGCCGTAGTGAAAGTAGTGGCCGGAAAAATCCGTCGGCGTAACGGCGCTCGTGTTCTTCTGCTGGGTATTGTTTGAACCGGTGAGATCGGCGGAGCCGCCGAGCAGCTCCGGCAGCGACGGGCCGAGCGACGTTCAGTGAGTCCTGCGAGGTCTGCGCGGGTCGCCTTCATCTTGGTCTCCTGTAAGCGCCGCGGCGCGCGCCGCGGCGGCGATGGCTCGGCCAGTCTTGCGGCAGATCGCCGCGCATGCGCCGTTCGAGCTCGGCGGCAAGCTGCGGGAAACTGCGCGCGATAGCGCGCGAAAAGCTCGTTCCAGCTCTCTCTCCGCCGCCGCGCCTGCCGCGCGATGATCCCAGGCTGCGCGGATCGGCTCGGGAATCTCGAACGCCGGCGAGGGCCAGTTGAGGGTCTTGCGCGCAAGCGCCACCTCTTCCACGCCCAGCGCCTCGCCATGCGCCGCCTTCGTGCCCTCCTTGTTCGGGGCGCCGTAGCCGATCACGGTCTTGCAGCAGATGAGCGACGGGCGCTGCTCTTGCGCGCGCGCCGCCTTGACCGCGGCGGCGACGGCCGCGGCATCAAGGCCGTTCACGTCGGGAATCACATGCCAGCCATAGGCCTCGAAGCGCTCGCGGAGTGTCATCGCAGAAACCAGCCCTTGACCTTGCCGTCGATCGAGATGCCGTTGTCGTCGTAGAAGCCGATGAGCTTGCCGAGCTCGAACGTGCCGGCGAACGAGCAGGCCTCGTGCGAGACACCCTCCATCAGGCAGCCGTCGCCGAAGAAGACATAGGTGTGGTGGTCGACGACGGGCAGACCGGGTCGATTGAACTCGCGCGCCAGCAGCTTTTCGGCCACGGCCATACCGACCGCGTTGGCGAGACCTTGGCCGAGCGGGCCGGTGGTCGTTTCGATGCCAATGTCGAGGTCGCGCTCCGGGTGGCCGGGTGTGCGCGAGCCTAACTGCCGGAAATTCTTGATCTCCTCGATGCCGAGCGGATAACCGGTGAGGTACAGCACCGCATAGAGCAGCATCGAGGCGTGGCCGTTCGAGAGCACGAAGCGGTCCCGGTTGATCCAGCGCGGATTGCCGGGGTTGTATTTGAGAACGCTGCGCCAGAGCACCTCGGCCATATCGGCCATGCCCATCGGCGCTCCGGGGTGACCGGAGTCGGCGCGCTGCACGGCATCCATCGCAAGTGCGCGTATTGCATTGGCAAGTTCACGTTGACTGGTGCTCATGGCTCATTCCGCTGTGGCGTTCTATGACAAAAGGCAAGCTGAGCATTTTCCATCACGCACCCTTGTGCAGCAATGCCACTAAGGACGCGCGCGCTGTCGTGCTCGACAGACACAACGCGCAAGTCGCTTCACAATATCCATTGTGAGCGCGGACTGCGTCACTGCGTTTGCGCGCAAGCACGCTTGCCTTGATGCAGTTCACTTTGAAATTCGCGATCCTTTGCTACGCTTCTCACCCCACGCGAACTTGCCATCGCACCGGATCGACGCACCGAACATGAGCCTGCTGCGACTCGTACAGTTTACCGACCTACACCTGTACGGCTCGGAGACCGAATGCTTGCGCGGCGTGCGCACGGCACCGGCGCTCGCGCACACGCTTGCGCAGGCGCGCGCGCGCGAATGGCCGGTCGATGCCGTGCTCGTCACCGGCGACCTCGTGCAGGATGATCCCGCCGGCTATGCGCAGTTCCACCGGTTTTTCAAAGACACCACGGTGCCGGTGTTATGTATTCCAGGTAATCACGACGATCCGGGGGAGCTGCGCCGCGCGCTCGACTGCGAGCCCTTCGTGCTTGGCGGCTACCGCGACTTCGGCGCGTGGCGTGTGGTCATGCTCGACAGCTCGCTCGCCGGCTCCGCCGCGGGACACTTGAGCGAGGCGACGCTGGCGCAGCTTGAGCAGGCGCTGCGCAGCGCGGCGGGTCGTCACGCCCTGGTATGCCTGCATCACCACCCGGTCAGCATGTCGAGTCGCTGGCTTGACCAGGTGGGACTGGATAATGCCGCCGACTTCTGGCGCATCATTGATGCGCAGCGCAACGTGCGCGCGGTGCTCTGGGGGCACGTGCATCAAAGCTACGATGCGCGCCGCGGCGATGTGCGGTTGCTCGCGACCCCGTCGACTTGCGCCCAATTCAAGCCCGGGTCGAAGGAATTTGCCATCGATACGCTGCCGCCCGCCTACCGCACCCTGCAATTGCGACCGGATGGTACTCTCAGCACTGAGGTTGTGTGGGTGGAACAATGCGCTGCTGGCTCCTCATCGTCGGTCTGCTCGGCTGCCTAGGCGCGCAGGCACAAAGTCCGGTCTGGGCGCTCAAGGGCGCGCACAACACGGTTTACCTCGCCGGTTCGGTACACTTCCTGAAGAAGGATGAGCCGGGCCTGCCGGCCGCATTCGACCACGCCTATGCCGCCTCGAAGGCGCTCGTCATGGAAGTCGACATCGACGACCTCAATTCCCCGGCGACCCAGGCGCTGATGCTGCAGAAGAGTCTGTATGCCGAGGGCGGCTCGCTGCGCGCGGCCATCGGTGAGGCGCGCTATAACCACGTCGCCAAGGAGGCGGCGCGCCTCGGCGTACCGATCGATGGGCTCAACATGTTTGAGCCCTGGGCGGTCGCGCTCACGCTGACGCAATTCGAATACGCCAAGCTCGGCTTCGATCCGGACGTCGGCGTCGAGCAGCAGCTCGGGCGCCGTGCGCACGTCGATGGCAAACCCATCACGGGGCTGGAAACGCTCGCCGAGCAGATCGATATCCTAGCCTCCCTGCCGCCGCACGAGCAGCTCGCCTTTCTCGATCAGACGGTCGAAGAGATGCACGATGCGGATGAGGAGACGCGCTCCATTCTTAGCGCCTGGCGCAGCGGCAATGGCGTGAAGCTCGCGGCGCTCATGAGCGAGGACTTCAAGGGCTTCCCCGCCCTGTACCGCGCGCTCGTGAGCGATCGCAACCGCCGCTGGATGCCGCAGATCGAGCATCTGCTCGGCGCCGATCAGGATTACCTGGTCGTGGTGGGCGCATTGCACCTCGTCGGCGATGGCGGTCTGCTGCAGCTTGCCAAGGCCGCAGGCTTCGAGCCGCGTCCGCTGCAGTGATCCGCCGCGCATGAGTTCGCCGCGCCCGCTCGTCATGCGCTGCGGCGCGTTCGGCGACATGGTGCTGCTCACCGCGCTGCTGCGGCAGCTGAGCCTGCGATTCGGGGCGGCGGCGGACCTCATCACTTCGGGATCCTGGAGCGTGCCGTTGCTCGCGGGGCAACCCGGAGTCGGCGAGATTTTTCTTCTGCACAGCAGAAAATCGCCGTACTGGGCGAGCCGCAGCCAGCAGCGCCTGGTGCACTGGCTGCGCGCGCGCGGCGCGGGGCCGACGTGGTACTGCGATACCGGGGCCGGGCGCGAGCTGCTGCGGCGCGGGCGCATTCCGGAGGAGTTCGTGCTGGAGGACCAGGCGCTCGAGCGGCGGCCGGGCGAACATTTCGTCGATCGCTGGATCCGCTTTGCGGATGCCACGCCCACGGCATTCATCGGGAACTTTGCCGCCGAGCCGCGCGCGCATCGAGAGCCGCGCGGCGCTGCGTATTGACGCGGCGGCGCGTGATGCGCTCGATGTGTGGCTTGCGCATCGCGGGCTGCTCGGCCGGCCACTCATCCTGCTGCAGGCCGGCAATAAGCGCACCACGCGCGGCTGGCTGCGGCGCCGTGCCACCAACACCAAGTACTGGCCCGAGGAGCGCTGGGGCGAGGTGATCCGCGCACTGCGCGACGCGCGCCCGGAGGCGGCCATCGTGCTCTTGGGCGTGGCGCGCGAGTTCGCGCTCAATGCGCTCATCATGCGCCATGCGCACGTGGCTGACGTGCACAACGTCGCCGATGGCCTGCCCATTGGCATCCTGCTGCCGTTGCTCGAGCGCGCCTCGAGCCTCATCTCGGTCGACACGGGTCCGGCGCACGCGGCTGCCGCGCTCAACTGCCCGACGGTCGCGCTTTTCGGCGCCAGCGATCCCGTCCTTTATCGGCCGGGCGGCGTCACGACGCCGGCGGTGGCGCTCGTGGGTGAGCGCGCTGGCCGCGCTGACATTCTCGGTATCGAGCCTGCGGCGGTGATCGGCGCGTGGCGCGAGCTCACGGCGCGACGGGCATAACGCCGCGCGCCCATTGCGTGCGCGCGCAGGCGCGCTGTGTACTATGGGAATGGGTAGGCACGCTGCGCCTGTTGAATCTGCTGTCAGTGATCCGCAGACACGAGTGAATGAGCCGCCGCCGCGGTTGCTGTTCATTCCCGTCTCCGGGCCACGCGGCATGGGGGAATATGCGCGCGCGAGCGCAATCGCGCTCGCCGCGGGCCAGCGCTGGCCGCAGATTGAGATCCGCTTCGCGCTCAGCCGCAACGCCTCGTATGCGATCGAGACGCCGTTCCCGGCGACGTTTCTGCCCTCCTCCCCGACCTTCCATTCGCGCGAAGTCGCGGCGCTGATCCGCGATTTCCGGCCGACGCTCGTGCTGTTTGACAATGCCGGCCGCACCTCGCAGCTGCGCGCGGCAGTGGCGGGCGGGGCACGCACCATCTTCATCAGCTCGCGACCGCGGCAGCGCCGCCGCGCATTTCGCTTGCGCTGGTTAAAGCTCCTCGATGAGCACTGGATCGCATACCCCGAGTTCATTGCCGGCGCCTTGGGCCCAATCGAGCGGCTGAAGTTGCTGCTGCTCGGCCGACCGACGGTGCGTTATCTCGACACCGTGCTG
Organism: uncultured Gammaproteobacteria bacterium; assembly: GCA_963695315.1. Taxonomy (GTDB): domain Bacteria; phylum Pseudomonadota; class Gammaproteobacteria; order Steroidobacterales; family Steroidobacteraceae; genus PALSA-1196. Next base: position 3,861,632 of record OY968773.1, on the reverse strand, counting down.
CCGCAGCTCGACAGCGCGCTCGCGGCCTCGGCGATGGCGCGCTTCGGCGTTCGTGAGGGCGAGTACGTGCTCGTCGTGCCGGGCGGCGGCACGGGCCATCCCGGAGCGCTCAGCGCGCCGCAGATCGTGGCGGAGGCGGCGCGCCGCATTGCGCTCAATGCCTATCCGACCATCCTCGTCGGCGTGGCGCCCGAAGAGCGCGGCGCAGCGCATGCGCACGCGCTCAAAGTTGCGCCGCGTCTGCCGGTCGCGACGCTCATCGAGCTCGTTCGCGGTGCGCGTCTGGTGATTTCCAACGGCGGCGACACGATGCTGCAGGCGCTCGCGTGCAAGCGACCCTGCGTGGCGGTGCCGATCGCGGGCGATCAGGCCTTGCGCATCAAACGCTGCGTGAGTAACGGGCTCATCGCCAGCGCCCGCCTCGATGCGGATGATCTGGAGCGAGTGGCGCTGGCGGTGCTCGCAACCGCGAGCGTTCAGCCCGCGGCGCCTGCCGCGGCAGCGCCGGCCGTGATCAATGCGATGCAGACCGCGCTCGACGCCATCGGCCGCCTTGCGCGCCTCGCTGAGCTGCCGCAGCGCGCGCCGCTGAGCGGTGCGGCGGCAATTTCGCCCGCAGTGCCCGCGCTCGCCGCGCCGCGGCTCCTGTTCCTGCCCGTCTCCGGACCCCACGGCATGGGCGAGTATGCGCGCGCGCTGCAGATTGCGCAGGCGGTCGCCGCCCGCTGGCCCGCCGCGCAGATCCAATTCGCGCTCAGCCGTGAGGCGCCGTACGAAGCTGATGCCGGCTTTGCGCGCACCCTGTTGCCTTCATCACCGACGTTTCACACCCCTGAGGTGATCGAGCTCATCGAACGGCAGCGGCCGCAGATCGTCATCTTCGACAACGCCGGGCGCACGGCGCAGCTGCGCGCCGCGCGGCGCGTCGGCGCGCAGGTCGTCTACGTGAGCGCGCGCGCGCGCCAGCGCCGCAAGGCGTTTCGCCTGCGCTGGATGTCGCTGATCGATGAGCATTGGATCGCCTATCCGGTGCTACTGGCGGGGCCCCTGAATCGCTTGGAGCGCTTCAAGCTGCGCTGGATGGGCCGCCCGCTGCTGCGTTATCTCGATGTGCTGCTGCCCGCCGCCGATGCACGTACCGCCGCGGCGGTGCTGCAGCGGCTCAACCTCAATGACAAATCGTACGTGCTCGTCGTGCCCGGCGGCGGCACGGGTCACCCGGGAGCGCGCGATGCGGTGCAGGTGTTTGCAGCCGCCGCGCACGATCTGGCAGCGCGCGGCATTACCACCGTGCTGATCGCGCCTGCGAACGGCGCGGCGCTGCCGAGCAGCCCTGCCCTGCAGACAGTGCCGCGACTACCGCTCGCGGAGCTCGCCGCGCTGATGCGGCGCGCGCAGCTCGTCATCGCCAACGGCGGCTCAACGCTACTGCAGGCGATCGCCTGCCAGGCGCCCTCGATCGGTGTCGCGATCGCGAAGGATCAGGTGAAGCGCGTGCGCCAGTGTGCGGCGGCGGGCTTCGCGCGCAGCGCAAGCCTGCATGCGCCGAGCATCGTACGCGCGGCGCGCGCGCTGCTGGAGAATGAGCCGGCGCGCGCTGCCCTGGTGCGCCGTGCGCGCGAGCTGCCGCTCGCGGACGGCTTGGCTATCGCGCTCGATGCAATCGAAAACCTCCTGCGCCGCTCCTCTGCGCCCTAGAGCGCCTTGTGCCCCACGCAACGCTACTCGCCTACCGGCTCGATCAGCCGTCATTCCGCTACCGCATGCAGACGCTGGTCGGGCCGCTCGAGCGCGCGGGTTGGACGGTGCAGGTTGAGAGATATCCGGCCCGGCGCTACGGCGTGCGCACCTGGGAGCGTCGCGAACTGCTGCGACGCTCGAGCATCGTCGTGCTGCATCAGATCAAACTTGCCGCACCCGAAGCACGCCTGCTCGCGGGGTTCGCCCCGCGTCTAATCTTTGATTTCGACGATGCGATCTACGTGCGCCGGCCGCGCCGCCTCGGCGCGCCGGCGGATGATTCCTGGTGGCGCCGCCAGAAGTTTGCCTCGACCTGCCGCGCGGTGACGCTCGTCGCGCCGGGCAATGACGTGCTCGCGAGCGCCGCCGCCCCCTATGCCAATCGCAGCGTCACGCTGCCAACCCCGCTCGATGTCAGCCGCTACCACGCGACCACGGCTACCCAGGAGGATCCGCCGACCATCGTCTGGGTCGGCAGCCCCGAGAATCTCGTGTATCTCGAGATCCTGCGGCCGGCGCTTGCGCGTCTTGCCGAGCGCCATCCGGCGCTGCGACTGCGCGTCGTGTGTTCGTCGTTTCCGGATTGGCCGGAGGTGCGCACCGAACGGGTGCTGTGGAGTGCGAAGACCGAAGTCGAAGCGCTCGCGAGCGCCCACATCGGCGTCATGCCCTTGAGCGACGATGAATGGTCGCGGGGCAAATGCGCGTTCAAGCTGCTGCAGTACATGGCCGCAGCGCTGCCCTGCGTGGCCTCGCCGGTGGGCGCAAACACCGAGGCGGTCATCGATGAGCGCACCGGGCTGCATGCGCGCGACACCGACGAGTGGGAGCAGGCGCTCGAGCGGCTGATTGGCGCGCCATCCCTGCGGCAGCGCTTCGGCGCCGCGGGGCGTGCGCACGTGGAAAGCCGCTACAACCTGCCCAACTACCAGGCGCGCTACGTCGAGCTTTTCAAGAGCCTCGCGGACAAATAACGCGCGCGCCCCCGGCCCTGCGCGCCATCAGGGCTTGTGCCAATAGGCCGCCAACGCATCGGTGTGCGCTCGCACGGCGCGCACACCGAGCTGCGCGGCTACCCTGACGTGCAAATTCCACGTGCGCCTCAAGCCGGCGATCATGCGGAACACTTGCTTGTATTGACCGAAGCCTTGGGTCTGATAGGCGATCTTCAGCGCGTCACACACGATGGCCAGCGGCAGCTTGTAGATGCGGTTTTCGGCCACGAACGGATCGTGCGCGCGGCAGATGAAACTGCGGTCGCAGGCGAGGATCAAACTTGCGATGCGCTCCATGATGAAGACCTTCATCTGCACCTGCAAGGCGCCGCGGTATTCGGTATGCGACGTCAACGCCTTGCCGAGCTCGTCGGCGCCGCCCTCGGCAATGGCGAAGAGCTGCTCATTGATGCGCAGCCACTCTCTCCAGAAGCGCGGCTTGGCGGCGTAGTAGTTGGACGTCACCGTGTTGCGCGAATCCGAAACCAGCGCCTCAAGATCGACCTGCGAGCCAATTCTTTGCAGAAATTCCTTGCTAACGCCCATGAGCCCGGGATGCTCGGCGTCGCCCTGCTCGAAGACGTTCAGGAAATGTGCCGAGGTGTGAATGCTCGGCGAAAAAAGTATCACCTCGGTCTGCGCCGGGCTTGTCGCGATGAAGTCGAAAACCTGCGCCGCGCTGAGATTGGTCTTGCTTTGGAACTTCGGCGACAGAAACCCGTAGAAGCTTGTGTCGTCCAGGGATTCTTTGAGCAGGAAGTTGCGGATCGGCCAGTACTCGTACCAGTCAGGCCGTTCGTTGGCCATATTGTCGAGGACTGCAAAGCCAGGATCGAGGTCGCTGCGCGCCACTTGCGGAGAGAGAATCTGAAAGATGTGCGAATTCGCCATGCGGAAACCTCGCTATTTGACGGCGCAATCCTACGCGAAGGTGCTGCTTGCGGTGGTAGTACAATGCGGCATGCCCCAGATTCCCAAGCGGCCGCGGCGCAAGCGCCCGCGCCGGCTGCGCGCGCTCATGGTCGTCGCATGCGCATCCAGCGTCACGCTCGCATCGGCCGCACCGCAAAACCCGGCGAGCGCTGCGTTGACGAGCACACAGGTGCTGCAGCTCCGCGAGCAGACGATGGCTTGGTACCGCGAGCCAATTGCAGGCGCTGTCGAGCCGCGGGGGCTATCGAGCGAACCGGACGCGCAGGAGAAGGGCTGATGGCACAGTGCTCAGATCCGCAGGAGAGGCGATGAAGGTTTTGCTGACGGGCGCCGGCGGCCAAATCGGCCGCGCGTTCCGCGCACTCTCCTCGCAGCCAGATGCGCTCATCGCCCTAAGTCATGCCGAGCTTGATATTACGGATCGCGCACAGGTCAGGCGCGCCGTTGCTGCACACGCGCCGCAGTGGATCGTCAATGCCGCCGCCTATACCGCCGTCGATGCGGCCGAAGGTGCGCGCGAGGCGGCGCACAATCTCAATGCCACAGCCGTTGCTCATCTGGCCGCCGCGGCTCGCGATGCCGGCGCGCGCCTGCTGCATATGTCGACTGACTTCGTTTTTGACGGTACGGCCTCGCAGCCGCACGCACCTGACGCGGCGACCGCACCGCTCGGTGCCTACGGGGCGACGAAGCTTGCCGGTGAGCAGGCCGCGCGCACCCAGGCTCCCACGTCGATCATCTTGCGCACGTCATGGGTGTACGCATCCTACGGGCAGAATTTCGTGCGCACGATGCTGCGGCTGATGGCAACGAAGCCCGAAATTCGCGTCGTCTGCGACCAGATCGGAGCACCGACCTGGGCCACGAGTGTGGCGCGCGTCCTGTGGCGCATGCTGCAGATCAACGCGCCCGCCGGGGTCTACCACTGGAGCGACGCCGGGGTTGCCAGCTGGTATGACTTCGCGGTCGCGATTCAGGAGGAGGCGCTGCCACGCGGCCTGCTCGCACGAGCGGTTCCGGTGCTGCCGATCCTCGCTTGCGAATACCCGACCCCGGCGCGACGCCCGCACTACAGCGTTCTTGACTCGGCACGCACGCGCATGCTCACCGGGATCGCACCCGCGCACTGGCGCACGCAGCTTCGCAAGATGCTCGATGAGCTCGCCGCCGCGGGCTAAAGCGCGTTAGTCCATCAGGCGAAGGCGCTTAACCACCGATCGAGCACCAGCAACGACCAGGCGCGGCGAAAATCGCTCGACACCGGCCCGCGCAGCACGCCGCGCTCGATGAGCCGTCGGATCGCCGCCTTCCACAGCCGCGGGTGGCGCCGTATCCAGGCGCGCGCCGGCAAGCCAAAGCCGCTCTTGGGACGGTCGAGGTAACCCGCCGGCAGGCGCGCGCGCATGAGTTCGCGCACCAGCAGCTTGCCGCGCCGCGCACGCTCGTCAACCAAGAGATGCGGATCGACCTGCAGCATGAACTCCACGAGCCGATGGTCGAGTAACGGCGGACGCACTTCGAGCGAATGCGCCATGCTGCTGCGATCCACCTTCACGAGCAGCCCCTCGGGAAGATTGGTATTGACGTCAAGCCAGCGCAGCTGCACGAGCGGATCGAGCCCTTCGCGCCAGAACTGACGGTAGAACCAGTCATAGTCGTAGCCGCTTTCGAGCCATGCGGAATTGAGCAGTGCATCGACCTGCGCGGCCGTCAATGCGCCCAACGCGGCCGAGAAGCCGCGCAGCCCGGTGAGCGAATGGCGCTGCATCGACTGGCCGAAGCGCGACAGCGGCGGCAGGTACGCGGCGAGCGCGCGATTCAGCGGCGTTGAGCGCGCGCCGATGGCCGACCAGTAGCGTGGGTAGCCGGCGAAGATCTCATCGCCGCCCTCGCCCGAGAGCGCCACCGTCACCTCGCGGCGCGCGCAGCCGGCAATCAGGTAATTGGACCACGCGGCCGAATCGCCAAAGGGCTCATCGAAAAGATGCGGCATGAGGTCGAGCGCCGTGTTGAGATCCGCGCTGCTGGCCGTCATCTCCATGTGAGAGGTCCCGAGGTGCGCGGCGAGCGCGCGCGCCGCCTCTGCTTCCGAGCGCCTCGCACCATCAAATCCGAGCGTGAAGGTGCGCGGCCTGCCGAGGTAGTAGGCGGTGAGCGCCGAATCCATGCCGCCGCTCAAAAACACGCCCACCGGCACATCGCTCAAGGTGTGCTCCGGCACCACGACGCGCAGCAGCGCATCAAGTTCGCCGAGAATCACCGCGCGCGCGCGCTGCCGGATCGCAATCGACGGCGCCCAGTAGCGCTCGATCGCAAGTGCACCGTCACGGAAACTGAGGCAATGGCCCGCGGGCAACTTGGCGATGCCCTGGTAGATGGTCTTGGGCGCCGGGATATAGCCATGAAAGAGAAAGTCGCGCACCGCGCTCTTGTCTATGGGCGGTGTGCCGAGCACCAGCAGCGCCTTCAACTCCGAGGCAAATGCGATGCCATCCGGCAGCACGCGGTAATAGAAGGGCTTGATGCCGAGCCGGTCGCGCGCGGCGAAGAGTTCGCGCCGCTCGCGATCCCACACCGCAAAGGCAAACATGCCAATGAGCTCGGGCAGGCAGCGCGCGCCCTCGCGGGCGAGCAGCTGCAGCAGCACCTCGGTATCACAATTGGAATGCAGTGGCGCGGGCACGCGCGCGCGCAGCGCGTGAAAGTTGTAGAGCTCGCCGTTATAGGTGAGAACGTGAGCTCCGAGCTGCATCGGCTGCGCGCCCGCCGGGGTCGGATCCAGGATGGCAAGCCGCCGATGGGCGAGCGCCACGCCCGGCGCAAGCCAGGTTCCGTGCCCGTCGGGACCGCGATGCTTGAGGCGCGAGGACATCGCCTCCACGGTTTTCGCAGTCGCCTCGCGCCCGATGATTCCAGCAATGCCGCACATGCGGACAGCCTACCGGATCCGGGCTATATTCTCTGCCGGGGACGCCACTTCCAATTCATGCGCACTTTTCTTTGGTTCCTGGGCCTGCTGGTCGCGGCCTTCGCGGCCATGGCGCTTTTCTCCTATCCGGCGTGGCTGCTGCTGCACCCGAATTTTAGCTTCCCGTTCCATCGCATCGCGGCGCGCATCGGCATGCTGGCGCTCGCGATTGGCTTTGTCAGCATCGCGCGGCGCCTTAGGCTGTCCGATCGGGCGAGCCTCGGGTACGGGGTGCGGCGCGCCGTGTTCCTGCGCGAATTCGCGCTGGCGTTCGCGCTCGGCGTCGCTCTCATGCTCGCGGTGGTGGCCATGATGCTGCTGCTCGGACTGCGCACCTGGCAGAGCGCGGTGGATCTGCACGCCATGGCCGTGGCGCGCCTCACGGTGCAGGCTTTGCTGAGCGCGCTTGCGGTCGCGGCGATCGAAGAGACGTTCTTGCGCGGCGCTATGTTCAGCGGCATCGCACGCGAATCGGGCGCGACGCTCGCAATCGTGCTGACGGGGCTCGTCTACGCGGCCACGCACTTCATCGCGCGCTACCACATTCCCGCCGATCAGGTGGTATTCGCAAGCGGGCTTGCCATGGTGACCGGATCGCTGCACGCGTTCGCCGCGCCGTTCGCGATCGCCGATGCATTCGCCGCGCTCTTGGCAGTGGGCGTGCTGCTAGCCTGCATTCGCGCGGCGACCGGCAATATTGCCGCCTGCATGGGGCTGCATGCCGGCTGGGTATGGATCATGCTGATCGTGCGCGCCCTGTCCGTGCCGGACACCACGCGCGCACTGAGCATGCTGCTCAGCAATTTCGACGGCTTCGTCGGCTGGCTGGTGTTCCTGTGGATCGTCCTCATCGCGCGGCCGCTCTACCGCTACTACCAGCGGCGCGCGCGGCGCTATTCAGCGGCGCGCTGAATGAGCGGACTTAGGTGCCGCAAGCGCGCGAGTGGATCGTCGAGCTCCAGGCAGTACTGCTTGTCCGGCAGACTGAGCGGCAAGATCTCCGCGAGGCGATAGCCGACCCACGCACAATCATCGAAGCGCTTGGTAACGCCGGCATAGAAGTCGCCAAGTTCCGGCAACACCTTGCGCAGCAATTGCCCCAGGTGCTGAAACTCACCGGGCAGCTCGAGCGCGCTTTCCGCGGCGAGCCAATCGACCTCGCCGAAGTTGAGCCCATCGCTCTGCACGCGCCGGCCGTGCACGTGAAACTTGCGCTCGCCGTGGCAAGTGATGCCGAGCAGGCCATCGGGCAGCGAGTAGAAGTCCGCGATCCGGGCGCTGGTGCCGATGGATGAAGTCGCGGCCGGCGCGCCGGGCGCCGCCTCGGCCTGTAAGAGCACGATGCCGAACGCCGTCTGCGTCCGCAGCGTGCGCCGCACCATGTCAAGGTATCGCGGCTCGAAGATGCGCAATGGCAGCGGCCCGCCGGGAAATAGCACGGTGTGCAGCGGAAAGAGCGCGATCTCTTCAGTTGCGGGCACGCGCTAGCCCCGTGCCGCGGGCGCATAGCGGGCCCGCAGCCCCGCAAGGAGCCGATCATGCAGGCCGCCGAAGCTGCCGTTGCTCATCACGAGCACGTGATCTCCTGGAAGCAATGTTCCCACAAGATCGGCATTGAGCGCAGCGAGATCGCGGCGCAGGTGGCCACGCTTGCCAAGCGCGGCGGCGACCGCCGCAACGTCCCAACCCAGGTCGGCGGGCGCGTACAGCCACACCTCATCGGCCGCGGCGAACGCCGGCGCGAGCGTGTCGCGATGCACTCCGGCGCGCATGGTCGCCGAGCGTGGCTCGAGCACCGCGACGATGCGCGCCTTCTTGACGCGCGCCCGCAGTCCGTCAAGGGTGGTCTGTATCGCGGTCGGGTGATGCGCAAAGTCGTCATAGACGATGATGCCGCTCACCTCACCGCGTACCTGCATGCGCCGGGCGATCCCCTTGAAGACGCGCAGCGCCCCGATCGCCTGCGCGACCGGCACACCCGCATGATGCGCGGCGGCGACGGCGGCGAGTGCGTTGTCGACGTTGTGCGCGCCGATCAGCGACCACTCCACGCGGCCGTGGACGCTCGCGCCCTCGAGCACCTCAAAGGAGGATCCGTCGCTCACCCCGGGGGTCGGTCGACTCGTCCACAAAGCCTGCGCGCCGCTGCCGAAGCCTTCACGCGGCGTCCAGCAGCCCATCGCGAGCGTGCGCGCAAGATGAGCATCGGCCGCATTCCAGATGATGCGTCCATTGCCGGGAATCGTGCGCACGAGATGGTGGAACTGGCGCTCGATGGCGGCGACGTCCTCATAGATGTCGGCATGATCGAATTCGAGATTGTTGAGCACGGCCGTGCGTGGACGGTAGTGGATGAATTTTGCGCGCTTGTCAAAAAAGGCCGTGTCGTATTCGTCCGCCTCGATGACAAAGAAGGGGCCGCGCCCCAAGCGCGCGCTGCTGTCAAAATTCGCCGCCACCCCGCCGATCAGAAATCCGGGCGCGCAGCCGGCATGCTCGAGTATCCAAGCGAGCAGCGATGTGGTGGTGGTCTTGCCATGAGTGCCCGCGACCGCGAGTACCCAGCGGCCGCGCAGGATCTCGCGCGCCAGCCACTCCGGCCCCGACGTCAGCGGGATGTCGCTCTCGAGCAGCGCCTCGATCACCGGCAGGCCGCGCGTCATGACATTGCCGACGACGACGACGTCGGGCCGCGGCGTGAGCTGCGCGGCCGCGAAGCCTTCGACGAACTCGATTCCGAGGCTGTGCAGCTGCGTGCTCATCGGCGGATAGACGTTTTGATCGGAGCCGGTGACGCGATGGCCTGCGGCCTTCGCCAGGGCGGCGATGCCTGCCATGAAGGTGCCGGCGATGCCAAGAATGTGAACGTGCATAGTGGCGTTCAGACCGTGTGGGAGAAGAGATAAATGATCAGCACCTGCTCGGTAATGTTCTGCAGGATCACGAGCGCAACGCTCGCCGCCATGCCCCATTCCAGGGCCGCCTTAATCACGCGCACGTTGGCGGCGACGTTCCACACCAGAACCGCAAGCGCCAGCAGCAAAGTCGCCGCGCTCAAGGTGTCATCATCGGCGAATTGCCGCCACAGCCACACCGTCGCGATCCACAGCGGCGCCAGCACCGCCTGGTAGCCAAATATCGCCGTCGTCGTCTGCAGGAAGCGCTCCGGACGATGCACCACGCGCAGCAGCAGTGCATACCAGGCGAAGGTAAATAGCACATCGAATACGAGCTGATAGAGCCACGGCCCGGGAATCGGCGGCAGCACTGCGCTCACCAGCAGGTTGATGATGAAGAAGCCCGCCGCGGCCACGGCCAGCAACCGCGCCGACGCCGGCAAATCCTGCGGCCCCTTGCGCAGCAGCGCAATTTGTACGAACAGACGGACCAGCTCCTGCATTTTCAGTGAGGTCCGCGGCGTCTATTCCGATAAGCTTAAGGAAGCACGGATTGTACAGATCATCGTTGAACGCGTTGCAGACCATCATCACAACCCACGAAGAGCTCGCCGCCGCTGCCACGCAGCTCTGCGCGGCCGAGGCTTTCGCGGTCGATACGGAATTTCTGCGCGAGCGCACCTACCGCGCGGAATTGTGTCTGATCCAGGTGGCAACCGCAGCGGCGGCGGCGTGCATCGACCCGCTGCGCCTTGCGGATCTGTCGGCGCTCGCGCAGCCGCTGCGCCTTGCCTCGGCGGTCAAGGTGATGCACGCCTGCCGCCAGGATCTTGAAGTGCTGCACCCCGCGGTCGGTGCGGTGACGCCGGTATTCGACACGCAGATTGCCGCCGCACTCGCCGGGGCTCCCGCGCAAGTCGGCTACGCCGATCTCGTGCGCCGCACGCTTGGCTGCGATCTGGCGAAGGCGCACACGCGCACCGACTGGTCATTGCGGCCGCTGTCGGCGGACCAGATCGAATACGCGCTCGATGATGTGCGCTATTTGCTGCCGCTCAAGGCGCATCTGGAAGATGAGCTCGCACGGCTCAATCGCAGCGCCTGGCTCGCGGAGGAACTCGCCGCTCTTGCCCATGCGGGCGACTTCAGCGTGGATCCCGAGCAGGCCTGGCTGCGCATCAAGGGCCTGCAGCGACTCGATCCGGCACGCACGCAACTGCTGCAGAAGCTCGCGGCATGGCGCGAGCGGCGCGCCATCAATCGCAACCGGCCGCGCGGCTGGATACTGCAGGATGCGGCGCTGCGCGACATCGTGCTGCGCGTGCCGCGCACCACAGCCGAACTCGGCGACACCGAGGAGCTGCCGCCGAGTGTCCTCAAGCATTGCGGCGCGGAGATACTCGAGTGCGTGCGCAGCGCGAATATCAATGACCCACCGCCGCCGCCGAGTGTGCGCCTGCGGCCCGATCCGGCACGCGCGGCACTGGTGCGCAAGCTTGCCAATCTCAATCAATCGATCGCGCAGGAACTCAACCTGAGTCCCGAGGTGCTCACGACCCGACGCGAGCTCGAACAGCTCGCATCTGGCTGCCGCGAGCTGGCGGTGCTGCGCGGCTGGCGGCGCGCCGCCGTCGGCGAGCGACTGCTCGAGGGTTTGGCGTGATTGAAAATACGTGCGCGCGACCGCTCGAGTGTTTTAGAGTAGGCGGCTGTGGACGATAGCAGCCGCGATCCTGACGACCTCCTTGCGAACGAACGTGCCGCGCGCCTCGCGGCCGAACGCGCCAGTCATTTGAAGGATGAGTTCCTTGCGACGCTCGGGCACGAGCTGCGCAATCCACTAAACGCCATTCTCGGCTGGGCGCGCCTGCTCGAGCTCGGCCGCCTGTCACCCGAAGAAGCTCATAGCGGCGCACAGACCATCGTGCGCAACGTGCGGGCGCTCTCGCAGATCGTCAGCGACGTGCTCGATGTGAGCGGCATCGTCAGCGGCAAGACGCGCATCGATGCGGAAGAGACCGACGTGTGCGAGGTCATCGAGGCGGCGCTCGAGAGCCTCAAGCCAACGCTGCAGGCGAAGGGCATCGAGCTTCACAAGCGCTTGGGCTCCGCCAGCTGCGTCGTGTTTGGCGATCCGCGGCGCCTGCAGCAGATCATGTGGAATCTGTTGAGCAACGCGGTCAAGTTCACGCCGCGCCGGGGCGAGGTGAGCGTGCATCTGGAATGCACCGGGGCCAGCTGCCGCATCGACGTCAGCGACACGGGCGATGGCATTGCGCTCGAGTTGCTGCCGTTCGTATTCGATCATTTCAAGCAGGCGCAGGACGCCAAGACTTCCAGCCACGGCCTTGGCCTCGGGCTCGCCATCGTCAAACAGCTCGTTGAGCTGCACGGCGGCAGCGTCACGGTCACGAGTGCCGGCTCAGGCCAGGGCGCGACGTTCACCGTGATACTGCCACGCCTGGCTTCCCTGGAAGAGCACTCTTTGGCCACGAACGGAGCCGTCGCAGCCGATTCGCACTAGGCGTGCGCTGTCAGCGCGTACGTTTGGGCGGGCTGCGCTTGGCTAAGCGCGGCACGCTGAGCGCGCCGCCCGCCGGCCGGTGACGGCGCGCGACGGTGGCGCGCTTGGGGAACCCGAGCGCCGCATCCAGACGCTTCGCAACTTCCGCCACGCTGCCCTCGGCATTGATCTCGCGCAGCAGTCCGCGCCCGCGGTAGAACTCGACGAGCGGCCGGGTCTTCTCCTCGTAGACCTTGAGTCGTGCAGCCACGGTCTCCTCATTGTCATCCGGGCGCTGGAAGAGGCGATGCGGGTTCGGCGCGTGCATCACTTTTGGACAGTTCTCGTTGGCAGCATCCGCATCGCCGGCCGTATTGACGTTGAAGACACGCCCGCACAGCTGACACGTGCGCCGCCCCGAGATGCGCCGCACGAGTTCCGCGCGATCCACATCCATGAGCGCCACCGCATCGAGCGGCTGGCCGAGTTCGACGAGCATCGCTTCGAGCTCCTGGGCCTGCTCGAGATTGCGCGGAAAGCCATCGAGCACGAAGCCGCGGGCAACATCGGGCGCACCGAGACGCTCGGCGATGATCCCGAGGACGATCGCATCGTCCACGAGGCCGCCGGCATCCATGGCGGCTTTCGCCTGCGCGCCGAGCGGCGTGCCGGAGGCGACCGCCGCGCGCAGCAGATCGCCGGTGGACACCTGCGGCATACCTCTTTCCTTGGCGAGCCGCTGCGCCTGAGTGCCCTTGCCAGAGCCCGGCGCACCCAAGAGGACGATTCTCATGATTGCGAAGACGCCCCGAGTGCCGTAAGAGGGGTCGCGCCACGTTACCGGCGCCTATCGGCAAGGTCAAACGCGCCGCACGCGTGCCTGCGAACGCCGCGCTGCGCTATCCTTTGCCCTATGAAAAAGCCCACCCCGAGAAATGCCTTCTACGCCCAATCGGGCGGCGTATCGGCCGTCATCAACGCCTCCGCCTGCGGCGTGATCGAAACCGCGCGGCGCTATCCCAAACACATCCGCAAGGTACTTGCGGGACGCGACGGGATCGTCGGCGCGTTGACTGAAAATCTCATCGATCTGAGTCGCGAGAAGCCCGCGACCATCCGCGCCCTCAAACATACGCCGGCTGGCGCGTTCGGCTCGGCGCGCTTCAAATTGAAGAGCCTGCAGGAGAACCGCGCCGAGTATGAGCGGCTGATCGAGGTGTTCCGCGCGCACGACATCGGCTATTTCTTCTATAACGGTGGCAACGACTCCATGGACACCGCGCTCAAGGTGTCGCAGATCGGTGCCTCGCTGGGTTATCCGATCAGCTGTCTCGGCGTGCCGAAGACCGTCGACAACGATCTGCCGCACACCGACTGCTGCCCGGGATTTGGCTCGGTCGCCAAGTACATCGCGGTGTCGACGCTCGAAGCGGGCCTGGATGTCGCCTCCATGGCGCGCACTTCAACCAAGGTTTTCGTGCTCGAGGTGATGGGGCGTCATGCGGGCTGGATCGCCGCTGCGGGCGGCCTTGCCGGCAGGACGCCCGCCGAGCCGCCGCACATCATCCTGTTTCCCGAAATTGCATTTGTGCCCGAGCTGTTTCTGCAGCGCGTTAAAGAGTGCGTGGGCCGCTACGGCTACTGCGTCGCCGTGGTCTCCGAGGGCGCCGCGTACGCCGACGGCCGCTTCGTTGCTGACGCCGGCACCAAGGATGCCTTCGGCCACACGCAGCTCGGCGGTGTCGCGCCGGTCATCGCCAACATGGTGCGCGAAGCGCACGGCTACAAGTACCACTGGGCGGTGGCGGACTATCTGCAAAGAGCCGCGCGCCACATCGCCTCGCGGGTGGATGTCGAGCAGGCCTACGCCGTCGGCAAGGCCGCCGTAGAGCTCGCGGTCAAGGGCGTCAATGCCGTGATGCCGACCATCGTGCGCCGCTCGTCGCGTCCCTATCGGTGGAGCATTGGCCACGTGCCGCTCGCGGCGGTCGCGAATCAGGAGAAGAAAGTGCCGCGTTCCTACATCACGCCGGACGGCTTTGGGATCACGGCGCCCTGCCGCCGCTACCTTGAGCCGCTCATCGGCGGCGAGGCGCCACCGCCCTACCGCAACGGCCTGCCTGATTACGTGCGCATCAAGGGTGCTGCGGTGCGCCGCAAACTTGCCTCCAAATTCAAGCTTTAAAGCGCGCGCCGCGCCAGCCGCCGCGGCCGCCATGTTATAGTGCGCAACCGCGCGGCGTTGCACCTGGCGACATGATCGGGCTCGCCGCAACAACACCAATTAAGTAAATTTCCTGGAGCATTGTTGATGGATCCCACAACTTGGCTGTGGCTCGCGATCGCAGCCGGCCTGCTCGCCGTGCTTTATGGCGTCTTCTCAACCGTAGCCATCCTGCGACTGCCCGCGGGCAACGCGCGCATGCAGGAAATCGCCGCCGCGATTCAAGCGGGCGCCAAGGCCTACCTCAACCGTCAGTACACGACGATCCTGATCGTCGGCGTCGTGCTCTTCATCCTGATCGGCTTTGCGCTCAAGAGCTGGGCGACCGCCGGTGGGTTCGCGGTGGGCGCGATCCTCTCCGGCCTCACCGGCTACATCGGCATGAATATCTCGGTGCGCGCCAACGTGCGCACCGCGCAGGCCGCCAACCACGGCCTCAATGCCGCGCTCAACGTCGCGTTCCGCGGCGGCGCCATCACCGGCATGCTGGTCGTGGGACTGGGGCTCATCGGCGTCGCCGGCTACTACGCGCTGCTGCGCAGCCAGATCGGCGACAGCGCGGCGCTGCATGCGCTCGTCGGGCTCGCCTTCGGCGGCTCGCTGATCTCGATATTCGCGCGCTTGGGCGGCGGCATTTTCACCAAGGGCGCGGATGTGGGCGCGGACCTGGTCGGCAAGGTGGAGGCCGGCATACCCGAGGATGATCCGCGCAATCCCGCGGTGATCGCCGACAACGTCGGCGACAACGTGGGCGACTGCGCCGGCATGGCGGCCGACTTGTTTGAGACCTATGCGGTCACCATCATTGCCACCATGCTGCTCGGCGGCCTGCTCTTTGAGCCGCAGGGCGCGGCGGCCGCGTTGGCAGCGGTCGTCTATCCGCTCGCGCTCGGCGCAGCCTCCATCGTGGCATCCATCATCGGCACGTTCTTCGTCGCCACGCGTGAAGGCGGCAAGATCATGAATGCGCTCTACAAGGGCGTGGTCGTCTCCGGCGTCGTGTCGGCGATATTGTTTTATTTCATCACGCGCCAGCTGATGCCCGACATGTCCGCCGCGCTGTTCGGCTGCGCGCTGATCGGACTTGCGCTCACCGCCGCGCTCATGATGATCACGGAGTACTACACGGCGACCGAGTTCTCGCCGGTGCGCGGCATCGCTGCGGCGTCGCAGACCGGGCATGCGACCAACATCATCGCCGGGCTCGGCGTCTCCATGAAGTCGACCGCGCTGCCGGTCATCGCCGTATGTCTTGCAATCTGGGGCGCGTACCGCTTCGGTTCCATTCACGGCATGGGCCTGTATGGCATTGCGATCGCCGCGACCGCCATGTTGTCCATGACGGGCATGATCGTGGCGCTCGATGCCTACGGACCGATCACCGACAACGCCGGGGGCATCGCCGAGATGGCGCATCTGCCCGCGCAGGTACGCAGCATCACCGATCCGCTCGATGCGGTCGGCAACACGACCAAGGCCGTGACCAAGGGCTACGCCATCGGCTCGGCGGCGCTCGCCGCGCTCGTGCTGTTCGCCGATTACACGCATAACCTGCAGGCCGCGGGCAAGCTCGTGGAATTCTCGCTGTCCGACCCGGCCGTGATCATCGGACTCTTTATCGGAGGCCTCGTGCCGTATCTGTTTGGCGCGATGGCGATGGAAGCCGTCGGACGTGCCGCCGGTTCGGTCGTCGTCGAAGTGCGCCGGCAGTTCCGCGAGATCAAAGGGATCATGGACGGCAGCGGCAAGCCAGACTATTCGCGCGCGGTGGACCTGCTCACGCGCGCGGCGATCCGCGAGATGATCGTGCCCTCGCTGCTGCCGATTCTGGTGCCGATCGTTCTGGTGTTCCTGCTCAATGCGGTCATGGGTCCGGGCGCGGGCGTCAAGGCACTCGGCGGCCTGCTCATCGGCACGATCATCACCGGCTTCTTTGTCGCCGTGTCCATGACGACCGGTGGCGGCGCCTGGGACAACGCGAAGAAATACATTGAAGAGGGCAACTACGGCGGCAAGGGTTCTGAGACGCACAAGGCCGCGGTCACCGGCGATACCGTGGGCGATCCCTATAAGGACACCGCGGGCCCGGCGATCAATCCGCTGATCAAGATCATCAACATCGTGGCACTGCTGCTGGTGCCGCTGCTCTAGCGGCGCGGGCGCTTCAGCCGCGCCCCGCGCGCGTCTCGGTGAGCATCGCGCTCACGAGGCCATTTAAGCGCTGACAGAACTCGGCGACCGGCGCCGCAGCTCCCGCCTGCTTGTGCGCGAGCGCGGAGCTGATCTCGTTGAGGCGGCGCTCGATGCGATCGTCGACGGTCATCGTGCGCGTCAAGAGCGCACTCACGCACGAAGTGATTTCCGCATCCAGCGCGCGCGCATCCGTGCCGGCGATCTCCACGCCCGCAAGTTCGCGCGGATAGCCTGCCTCCAGATGTTGACGCCACAATCGCGCAAGCTGCATACCGTAGTTGCCTCGGTTGCTGTTGTTCTTGGTTGGTTCGGTCGTCTTCTTACCACGCGCGCCGCCGAACTGCACTGCCGCGATATACTGCGAACGCCTCCGATCTGACGGCCATTATGAGGGTAAAAAGCCTCAGCCTGCCCGGGACGGTCGCGCATGCTGCCTTAAGTAGCTGATTGTTCACGGCCTTTATTGTTAACAAGTGTGTTGCTTCTGGGACTCATGCGCAATGCAGCGCTCGCAACGCAACCGTAACCCCGAGCGCATTGGTTGAGCATTATTGAGGAGGTCCGGTGATGAACTCGAAAACTGCCATGCTCGCGGCCGCGGTCGGCAGCCTGGTGGCGCTGCGCGCGCCGTTGGCAACCGCCGACGATGAGCACAAGACGACTGAGCGCTGTTATGGCATCGCCAAAGCCGGCAAGAACGATTGTGGCGGCCCCGGTCATGTCTGCGCCGGACTTTCGAAGAAGGACGCCGATCCGGACGAGTACATCGACGTGCCGAAGGGCACGTGCGAGCGCATCGTCGGCGGCATCCTGAAGGCTGAGCCGCCCGCGAAGTCATGATGAGCGGCGCGCGCGGCAGAGGATTTGCTCTGCGCGCTTTGCATCAGGATGAGTTCTTGCAGCACCGCCCGGCGGTCGGCTGGGTCGAGGTGCACAGCGAGAACTATTTTGCCCGCGGCGGTGCGCAGCGCGCGGCGCTTGAGAAGATCCGCGAACTCTATCCGCTGAGTCTCCACGGCGTAGGACTCTCGCTCGGCTCGACCGACCCGCTCAATCGCGCGCACCTGCAAGAGCTCGTGCACCTAGTGCGCGCGCTGCAACCGGCGCTCGTGTCCGAGCATCTGTCGTGGGGATCGGTCGACGGGCGCTTCATGAATGATCTGCTGCCGCTGCCGTATACGCAGGAGGCCGTGCGCCACACGGCATCCCGCATCCAAGCGGTGCAGGCGGCGCTCGGACGGCAAATCCTGATCGAAAACGTCGCAAGCTACCTTGAGTTCAAAGATTCGACGTTTGCCGAGTGGGAATTTCTCGCGGCGCTCGCGGCCGAGGCGGGCTGCGCCATCCTCCTCGATGTCAATAATCTCTACGTCAATGCCGTCAATCATGGCTTCGATCCGCAGCTCTTCCTACGGCACCTCCCGCGCGCGGCGGTGCAGGAGATCCATCTCGGCGGCCACAGCGTGCAGCGCGTGGGCGATCGCGCGATCCTCATCGACACGCACGCGCAGCCCGTGTGCGCGGCGGTCTGGCAGCTCTACGGCGCGGCGCTCGAGCTTTTCGGGCCGGTGCGCACGCTGGTGGAGTGGGATGCGCAGCTGCCCGCCTTCGATGCGCTGCTCGCCGAAGGCGCGCGCCTCGAGCCACTGCTTAAGGTGCGCCATGCCGACGCTGCGTGAGCTGCAACGCGCTTGCGCCGCGGCGCTCTACGAAGGCCGCGATGCGGCGCTGTGCGCGCACCTGCGCGCGCCGCGCGCCGCGGCGCGCGCACGCATCGGCATCTATCGCCAGCAGCTGCGCGAAGGATTCCGCCGCGCGCTGAGCGCCGAGTTCCCGGTGATCGCGCGTCTTGTGGGCCGCGCTTATTTTGCTCGCCTGGCGCGCGCGTTGCAGTGCGCCCACCCTTCGCGGGCGGGCGATCTGCAGCACATCGGCGCGCCATTCGCCGCATTCCTCACCGCTCGCTTTGGCGGCGGGGCATACGACTACCTCGCGCACGTTGCACGGCTTGAATGGGCTGTGCAGGAATGCCTGATCGCGGCGGAAGCCGCGGCGTTTGATGCACGGATGCTGCGCGGCATCGCCGCGCGCCGCTGCGCCAAGCTGCACTTTGAGCTGCATCCGGCGTGTCGCCTCGTAAGCTCGCCCTATCCCACGCTTGCCATATGGCGGGCCCATCAAGACGCCGCGGCATCGATCAAGATCATTGACCTCAAGAGCGGGCCCACGCGCGTGCTGCTGCGGCGTTGCGCCTGCGGCATTGAATTTCATGAACTTGGCGCCGCCGAATTCGCGCTGCTCGAGAAAATCGCACAAGATTGTTCTCTGGGCGCGGCGCTCGACGCTGCGCGGCAGGCGGAACATCATTTTGATCCCGCACGCGGCGCTGCGCCGCAGCGTTGCGCTCGGGGCAATCGTCGGCGCAAGACTGCACGGCGGTTGACATCGGCGCGCCCTCAACGCGTGCCGCGATGACGGAGCTTGAATGGATCGCGTAACTCTGCCACGTCCGGATTTCGTAACGCAGGACAGCGCGCTTGCGCGTGAGTGGCTGGTGACGAACGGCCTGGGGGGGTTTGCCTGCGGCACGATCGCGCAGACCAACACGCGGCGCTATCACGGCCTGCTGGTGGCGGCGCTCGCACCGCCCGGCGAGCGCACCCTCATGCTTGCCAAGCTCGACGTCACCGTGCGCTACCGCGGAAGCTCGTTTGAGCTCGCCTGCAATGAATTCGCCGACGGCACGATCGCACCGCACGGCTTTGCGCGCCTTGCGGATTTTTGCCTCGAGGAGGGGATGCCGGTGTGGACCTATGCGCTCGGCGATGCGCGTCTGGAAGAGCGCATCTGGATGGCGCACGGCCACAACACGACCTACGTCAGCTTCACGCTGCGGCGTGCCTCACAGCCGCTCGAGCTGTCGCTGCTGCCGCTGTGCAGCTACCGCGATTTTCACGCGCTCGCGCACGGCGGCGGATCCCCGGACACCAGTCTCGTGGATCGCGGCTGCCGGATCGTCGCGCGCGCCGGTGCGCGGCCATTGCGCCTCCTCATCGATCGCGGCAAGTTTGTGGCCGGTGCGGAATGGTATTGGCATTTTCTGCATCGCATGGAAGCGCTGCGCGGCCTCGACGCGCAGGAAGACCTGTGGCGACCCGGCACCTTTCAGGTGCGCCTCGTTGCCAATGAGACGCTCATCTGGAGCGCGAGCGCCGAGGATGAGACACGCCCGGCCACGCTCGCGCGCAGCGACTACCTCGGCCGCCGCCAGCTGCTCGCATCACAGCTGCCCGCGACGGCTCCCGCCTGGATCCGCGAGCTCACTTTGGGCACCGATCAGTTTCTGGTGACGCGCGCCGCGGCGAGCGGCAAGGCCGCCGGCAGCAGCATCATCGCCGGCTACCCATGGTTTGGCGACTGGGGGCGCGACACGATGATCGCGCTTCCCGGCCTTACGCTTGCCACGCAGCGCCATGCGGAAGCCGCGTCAATCCTGCGCACCTTCGCCAGCTACGCAAGCGAGGGCATGTTGCCGAATCGCCTGCCCGAGCAGGCAGGCGCCCCCGAGTACAACAGCGCGGATGCGACGCTGTGGTACTTCCACGCCTTGAGCGCCTATGTGGAAGCAAGCGGTGATCACGTCCTGCTGCGTGAGCTGTTTCCGGCATTGCACGACATCTATGAGTGGCACCAGCGCGGCACACGCTTCGGCATCAAGGTGGACGCCGCCGATGGCCTGCTGCGTGCCGGCGAGCCCGGGGTGCAACTCACCTGGATGGACGCCAAGGTCAATGATGAGGTCATCACAGCGCGCATCGGCAAACCCGTCGAGATCAACGCGCTGTGGCATTTTGCACTCACGGCGATGGCACGCTGGGCGCGGATCTTGAGCGAACAGACTGCCGCCAAACAATTTGATCGCAGCGCCGCGCAGGTAGGACGCGCGTTTGCGCGCGCATTTTGGTGCGAAACGTCCTCGCATCTCTATGACGTCGTCGATGCGGCTGAAGGGCGTGCTCGATGCGCGCGGTCGACACGTGGACGCAAGCCTGCGTCCGAATCAGATCTTTGCAGTCTCGTTGGGCACAAAACTGCTCGATGCGCGACGTGCACGGGCGGTGGTCGACGCCTGCGCGCGCGAGCTGCTGACGCCGGTCGGCCTGAGGTCGCTCGCACCCACGGATGCGCGCTACAAGGGCGCCTATCAGGGAAGCGCCGCCGAGCGCGACGCCGCTTATCACCAGGGGACGGTGTGGGCGTGGTTGCTCGGGCCGTTCGCCCTCGCCCATTATCGTGTATATCACGACATCGACTTTGCAGTGAGCCTGCTCGCGGATCTGGCACCGCATCTGAGCGAAGGCTGTCTTGGCAGCATCGCCGAGATCTTTGACGGCGATCCGCCGCACACGCCGCGCGGTTGTTTTGCGCAGGCGTGGAGTGTCGCGCAGACGCTGCAAGCCTGGCACGAGCTCACGCGGCGGGCCGCGGCGCCGAGCGTTGAATGAGCGCCTGCTGCGCGATTGCGCTTTCGGTAGAAAAGCCCAAGATAAAGCTGCGCCGCTGGCACATTGACTTTCAACGCGGCGGTGAAAGGATAGGCGCTTGAGCAAGCGCCCAAGGGCGCCAAAGGAGTCATGCCATGTCCGCACCACCGGCCGCACCTGCCAAGCCTCCCGACGTTGACAAACCGGACGCCGAGTGGCAGCGCGAACTCACGCCCGAGCAGTATCGGGTGCTGCGCGCTCATGGCACCGAGCGCGCCGGCACGAGCCCGCTCAATGACGAGCATCGCGCGGGCGTATTCCGCTGCGCCGGTTGCGGGCAACCGCTGTTTGAATCGGATGCGAAGTTTGACAGCGGCACCGGCTGGCCGAGCTTCTACAAGCCGCTTGCTGGGGCAGTCGGAACTTCGCGCGACGAGGCCTACAACATGAACCGCACGGAGGTGCATTGTTCGCGCTGCCACGGGCATCTCGGGCATGTGTTTTCTGATGGCCCGCGCCCTACCGGCGAGCGCTATTGCATGAACGGCGCGGCCCTCGCCTTCGCACCGCAGGCGGGGGGAAAGAAGCAGCAGGGCGGCACCTAGGCGCGCACGCACCCGCGCTGATCATCGAGTCGTCGGCGCTTCATAGGCCGATACTTGTGCGCTCCGGCGAGCCGCCCGCGGATCGGTTACATTGGCCGCATGAGCCGCTCCTCACCTCAACTCGCGGCCCGGGAAGTGCGCAAGACACTGCGGCGGCTATTCGCCGCGCTCGCCGAAGCTGACCGGATCACGCTCGGACAGCTGCATAGCGTCAAGATCCGCTACAAGAGCGACGGCAGCGAAGTCACCGTAGCCGATCGGAGCGCCGAGGCGCTGCTGCGCCGCCATCTGCGCGCGGCCTGGCCCGATGATGCCGTGCTCGGCGAGGAGCACGGCGGGCGCCTTGAACGGGTTGGGCGCTGCTGGCTGCTCGATCCAATCGACGGTACGGCGTCCTATGTCCTCGGCCTGCCGATGTTTGGCACGTTGGTATCGCTGCTCATAGATGGCGAACCGGTGTTGGGCTGCATTCATCTGCCTGCCCTGGGAGAAACAACCTATGCCGCGCGCGGCTTCGGCTGCTGGCAGAGGCGCGACGGGGCGCGCCCCCGCCGCGTGCATGTCGCCGCGCCACGTGCGCTGTCGCGCGCCCAGATCGGACTGACGAGCGTCAAGGAGAGCGATCTTGCGCGCCGCCGCGGACCCTGGCGCCTCACGCGCCTCGCGCGCCACGCCGGCCGACTGCGCCTCATCGGTGACTGCGTGCAGTACGCCTTGGTGTGTCGCGGCGGATTGGACGCTGCAATCGATCCGCTGATGAAGCCCTGGGACATCGGCGCACTCGCGCCATGCATCCTCGAGGCCGGTGGCTCGATCAGCGATCTCACCGGTGAGACCACGCGTATCGTCGAGCGCACGTCCATCGTCGCGGCGAGCAGCGCGAGCCTGCGGCGCGCGATCTGTGCGCACGTCGCGCGTCGCCGGCGATGATGAAAGCGGCCGAGCAGGAAGGAAGCGGCGTGCCGCAGCGGCTCGAAGGCGACGCGCCACAGACACGCGCGCTCGCGCGGCCGCATTTGCCGCTGCTGCGCGCCGCCACTGCGCCACTGCACAAGCTTGCCGAATTGCTGCTGCTGCGCCCCGGGCCTCTGGCCCGCGCGTTCGAGAACCTCATTCTGGTGCTGATCATCTTGAGCGTCGCGTCCATCGCCGTGGAAGCGCTGCCGGGACTGCCCGCCTGGGCGCGGCGCGCGCTGCACATCGAAGAGATCGTCGTCGTTAGCGTGTTTTCCTTTGAATATCTGCTGCGCATCGTAGCCGCACGACAAAAGCTTGCGTTTATCGTGAGCTTCCGCGGTGTGGTGGATTTGCTGTCGATCGCGCCTTTCTTTCTGAGCGGCCTCGACACGCGCTGGCTGCGCATTCTGCGCCTGCTGCGTCTGGTGCGCGTATTGAAGCTGCAGACGCATGTGCTTGAGAACACGGTTGCCGAGCGCACCCGCGAGCTCATCAGCAAGAATGCGGCGCTCGAGGAGGCGCAGGCGCAGATCAAAGCCGAGCTCGACATCGCGCGCGCACTGCAATGTGCGATTCTGCCTGCAACATTTCCCGCGATCTTGGGATGCGACGGCGCCGCGCGCATGCTCGCGGCCACCACGATGTGCGGCGATTTCTACGACTTTATCGAGCTCCCCGAGCAGCGCATCGGGTTGGTGATGGCAGATGTTTGTGGCCACGGCATTCCCGCGGCCTTCTTCATGGCCGTGGCGCGCACCAGTCTGCGCAGCGTCGCTTCACAGTTCGCCGATCCGGGCGCTTGTCTGGCGCGCACCAACGAGGCGCTGTGCGCGCAGAATCCATTGGATCTGTTCGTGACGGTGTTTTACGGCGTTTTCGATCCCGCGACGGGCGTGCTGCGCTACGCAAACGGTGGCCACAACCCACCCTACCTGCGGCGCGCCGACGGCTCGATCACAGCACTCGACGGCGCCGGTGGGATCGTGCTCGGGGCGATGGCGGGCGCCGAGTTCCCGGATCACGCGCTGGTGCTAGAGCCGGGCGAGCGGATCGTGCTCTATACCGACGGGGTGACCGAGGCCTGCGATGCGGCCGGCGCGCAGTACGGCGCAGAGCGCCTGATCGCACAGATTCAGGCGCATGGCGCTGCGAGCGCCGACACGATCGTTGAACACATTTGCGCAGACGTCACGGCCTTCGCGGGTACGGCGGCGCAGTTCGACGACATCACTCTTGCGGTACTCGCCCGGGACACGCCGTGAAGGTGCACAGCGAAACACGTGCCCAAGTGGCGCTGGTGATCCCGGAGGGACGGCTCGACTTCAGCGCCGCAGCCGGCTTTCACCAGAAGCTGGAGCAGACGCTCGGCGGTTCCCCCAAGCCGCCCCTGGCCGTGATCATCGATTGCGCGGCGCTTGACTACGTCTCGAGCGCCGGGCTGCGGGTGTTCCTGCAGGCGGCGCGCGCGGCGCAACGCGCCGGCACCTCGTTCGCCCTGTGCGCGTTGCAGCCGGCGGTGCGCGAGGTGTTCGAGCTCAGCGGCTTCAATCGCATCATCACCGTGCACGCCGAACGCGCCGCAGCTCTCGCGGCGGCGATGCCGCAGCCAACGCCGCGCGAACGCCGCACGAGCGTGCCGGCGGCTGCACAGCAGCTGCCGACGTTGATGCAGTTCCTCGGCGAATTCTGGGCCGCCGTCGCGTTGCCGCCGCCGGCGGCATATCCCTTTGAGCTCGCGCTCGAGGAAGTCTTCATGAACGTGGTCATGCACGGCTCGCCGGCAGGCACCGTGGTGCGGGTGGAGGTCACCCTGGCCCTCGTCGACCACGCCCTCACCCTGACGGTCGAAGACGACGGACCTGAGTTCGACCCGCTTTCCCTGCCGGCGCCGGATATTGCCTTAAGCCTTGAGGAGCGGCCGGTCGGTGGCAATGGGGTGTTTCTGGTGCGCCAGATGATGGATAGCGTCAGCTATCAACGTGTCGGTGCGCGCAACCAGCTGAATATGACCAAACACATCGCCCCTTAAGGCGCCGGCGAGGCAGCCGGTGAACGCGCGCCTTGCGCCCGCAGGTGAAAGAATCGTGAAATTCGCGTAGTTTTCACGGCCTAAGGGCATCCGCCGGCGAGCGCAGGACGGCGCTCGCGCGTGGTGCCGCAGCCAAAGAGAAGAACAAGTACATGTTCGACATCCACCTCGGCCCCTCAGGCGAGGTCATCATGGCGGGGCGCCTCGATGCAACGCAGTGCGACGCGGCGCTGAGCTTCCTCAATGGGCTGCCCGCACCGCAGGTCATCGACCTTGCCAGTCTTGAATACATCGCCAGCGCAGGTCTGCGGGTGCTGCTGCTGACGCAGAAGCGCACCAAGGCCGCCGGTGGCGGCATCCGGCTCATCAACGCGCGGCCGCAGATTTACGACATTTTCCGCTATGCCGGCTTCGACCGGATCATCGCTGTGAGCCGCGCCGCGGATTAGCGGGCGCTCCTCGCCCCAGCGGGCCGACCAACTTTTTGCGCGCTGAGCAGTACTTGTGAACGAGGACGATGACAGGATTTTGGTACGCCGCTGTCGGCAAGGCGACCGAGCCGCTTGCGAGCTGCTCGTCGTGCGCTACCAGAAGCCGGTCTTCAACGCCGCCCTTCGGCTGCTCCGCAATCCGGAGGATGCCAAGGATGTCGCGCAGACCGCGTTCCTGAAGGCGTTCGAGCATCTTGCGGATTATGACGCGAAGTTTAAGTTCTACAGCTGGATCTACCGGATTGCCGTCAACGAAGCCCTGAATGTTCTCGGATTGAGGAAGCCCTGCGGGCAGCTCAGCGGCGAGGAGGTGGACGAGGCGCCAGGACCCGAGCGGCGGGTCGAGGGGGAGCAGGTGAGCGAGGCGATCGAGGAGGCGTTGATGTCTATTAAACCCGAGCTGCGCACCGCCATCGTGCTTCGCCATACGCTCAACTTGAGCTATCGCGACATGAGCGATGTGCTTGAGCTTCCGGAGAAAACCGTGAAATCACGGCTCTATGACGCCCGCCAGCTACTGCGGGATCGTTTGCTGCAGCGCGGAATCCTCTGACATGGCGGATCCGGACTACATGGGCCTCATCAATGCCGAGCTCGATGGCGAACTCGACGCGGCGCAGCGCGCTGTGCTTGCGCGTTGCCTGTTGGCTGATCCTCAGGCGCAAGCCCTGCGCGGGCAGATGCAGCGCCTCGGCGGGCTGCTCGACGGGATGCGCGAGGTTGAGCCGCCGGAAACGCTACGCGCGGCGGTTTTTGCTGCTCTGCCGCAATCCCATGTCAAACGCCCGGGGTTATGGTCACCCGCGTGGCGCCTGGCTGCGGTGCTTGCGGGGGTAGCGGTCGCCGGGGCTCTCGTGTTTGAGACGGTCAAAGGTCCGGGTGCCACCTCAGGGGCACTGTCGGGGACGATCGTCGCGCAAACAATCACGATGGTTGATAGTGTGAGTCTGGGGGGAGGTGCAGTGTCGGGCCGGGTGAGCCTGTATCGCGATCGCACGCAACTGGCTCTGAGGTTCCAGATGCTGACCCGCGCTCCGGTAGATGTGCTCGTGGCCAGCGGCGAAGACACCTTGCGCATCAATGGTCTGGGAGGGCCGGATCAGTCCGGGTCGTCCGCTGACCGCACGGTGCCGTTGCCGGGCTTTCAGATGAACGGGCAGCCGGTGGACCTCACCTTCCTGATGGATGGGCGTCCGGTTGGAAGGGCAACACTGAAGATGCCCGCAGGACAGTAATCCGATCAATCTTTTCATGAAGTGACCAACTTTTTATCGCTGCCACGGTAGTTACTTGCAGAACCGGAATTTTCGCTGATTGTTTCAACAAACTTGGGGAGGTCTTATGACTTCGAAGACAGTATGGATCGTGGGTGGCCTCGTCGTAGCAATCGGCGCGGTCGCGTATTTCACCTACAACGCGTCGCCCTCGGGCAAGGACGCCGCCGGCACCATCGTCGAGGCGAAGCGGGCGCAAGCCGACGGCACGAACTCGACCGACAGTTCCGCACCGAGCGCGAGCACGACCGATCAGAGTGCCTCGGGCAGCGCCACAGGTAGCTCCACTTCGGACGCCCCGGCAGCCGCCGACGCAGGCGCTGCGGCCTCGGGCGGCGACGGACGCCGCTCTGACGCCCGCCGGGTTGATAACGGCCGCTCGGATGCGGCCTCTGCAGCCGATGCGGCGACGGCGATGGGCTCGCGTTCCGACAGCGGTCGGGCGATGAGCGGCCGCGCCGACGCAGCTGCGGCAGCCGATGCAGCGACGGCGATGGGCTCGCGTTCCGATAATAGCCGGGCGATGAGCGGGCGGGCTGATGCGGGTCGCGCCGACGCGGGTCGGGCTGACGCCGGTCGCGCCGACGCCGGACGCAACCAGAACTAACTCGACCAACGACGTTGCAGACACGTGAGGTGGCCCGGGCGATGCCGGGCCACCTCACTTTTTTCTTGTTCAGCGACCGCACCCGTCTTGCGCCTTCAAAGCTGCTGCGCTGCGCAGCGGCGGCGGCCGTCGTGTTCGGTGCGGCAGCGCCGGCGCTCGCCGATCTTGATTACATCGAAACGGAGGAGCTGCGGATCATCTATTACGATCCGGCCGAGAGCTACCTCGTCCCGCATGCCGCGCAGTCCTATCTCGTCGGCCTAGGCGCGCACCGCAAACTGTTCGGATATGTCCCCGATGGACATGTCAACGTGCTCCTCGACGATTTCAGCGACCGCGCCAACGCCAGCACGATCGCCGCGCCGCGGGATCGCATCTTCCTCGACATTGCGCCCACCAATGAGCCCTACGAGACCGTCTCCTCCGCCGAGCCTTTCACGTGGACGGCTCTGCACGAGCTCACCCATCTCGTCATGAACGATGGCGCAAGCACTGTCGATCTGCGCTATCGGCATCTCTTTCACGGCAAGGTAGCCGTCGACGGCTCGCATCCGGAGACGCTGCTCTACAACTACCTCACCGTGCCGCGCGCCACGGCACCGCGCTGGTATCAGGAGGGCGGCGCGGTATTCACCGAGACCTGGTTGAGCGGCGGAGTGGGCCGCGCGCAGGGCGGCTACGATGAAATGGTGTTTCGCGCGATGGTGCTCGACGAGGCCAGGTTCTACGACCCACTCGCCCTTGTGTCCAAGGGCACCGAGGTCGACTTTCAGACCGGCGCCAATGCGTACCTGTATGGCACGCGCTTCATGGATTACCTCGCGCTCACCTACGGCCCGGAGCGACTCCTTGAGTGGTGGCGGCGCGATACGGCGAGTCGGCGCTATTACGCCGCCGACTTCCAACGAGTCTTTGGCCTGCCGCTCAATGAGTCCTGGCATCAGTGGATCGATTTTGAGCACAACTTCCAGCAGCAGAACCTGCGCGCGGTGCGCGAGCATCCGCTCACCGAATTCCACGATCTTACGCAGCGCGATCTCGGCGCTGTCTCCCGCAGCTACCTCTCCCCCGACGGCACCCAGCTCTACGCCGCGGTGAAGTATCCCGGACAGGTTGCGCACCTCGTCGCGATCTCGCGCGCCAATGGCGCGGTCACCGATCTGAAGGAGATCAAGGGCGCGAGCGGCTACACGGTCACATCCCTTGCCTACGATCCGGCGAGCGCAACGCTCTTCTACACGACCAATAACAATCGGCACCGCAATCTCGAAGCATTTGATCTGCACACCGGCAAGTCGCGCTCGCTGCTGCGCGCCGCGCGCATCGGCGACATCGTCTACAACCCGACCGACCACTCGCTCTGGGGGATCCGCTACAACAACGGCTTTGCAATGCTGGTGCGGATCCCCGCGCCCTACAGCCGCTGGGACACGCTGTACGTCTTCCCGAACGATGAGAAGCCCTTCGATCTGGACCTGTCTGCCGATGGGACACTGGCATCAATATCCGTCTCCGCCCCCGGTAAGAAGAGCGGAGCACCGCAGGTGACTCAGGTAAGGGTCATGCGCACCGAGGCGCTCGCCAAAGGCGAGGCGGCTGCGCTGCACAGCTTCACGATGGGATCGGCGGTACCGGAGGGTTTTGTGTTCTCCAAGGATGGGCGCTTTCTCTACGGCAGCAGCTACTTCACCGGCGTCTCAAATATCTACCGCTACGATATAGCGAGCGGCAAACTGGATGCCGTCAGCAACGCGGCGACCGGTTTTTTTCGGCCCTTGCCGCTTGAAGGCTCGAAGCTCATCGTACTGCGCTATGCCGCCAAGGGATTCGTGCCGACCTCGATTGATGCTGAGCCAACCGAGGACCTGAGCGCGGTCAGCTTTCTCGGCGAGCAGGTCGCGGAGAAATATCCGGAAGTGCAAAATTGGGCGGCGCCGGCGCCCGCCACGATCCCCTACGGGCCGCAGATCCTGCATAAGGGCCCGTATCACCCCGCGACCGCGCTATCGCTCGAGTCGCTGATTCCGGTGGTCGAGGGCTACCGCGATTCCGTCGGACTCGGCGCCAGCGCCCGCTTTAGCGATCCGATGGGCTTTGACTCGGCGGATTTGGATGCGACCTACAGCCCGGACGATGGACTGCCCTCCAAGCAGCGTCTGCATCTCTCGGCTGACTTTCATCACACCCGCTGGACGGTGGGTGCAAACTGGAATGGCGCCGACTTTTACGACCTTTTCGGCCCCACCAAACGCAGCCTTGCGGGCTACAACGGCTACGCCGCCTATGACCTGCCGCTGATCTACGACCCGCCGCAGTCCATGGATTTCCTCGCCAAGGTCGCCTATTACGGCGACCTCGACACGCTACCCGGCTATCAGAACGTCATCTCGCCCACGCATAACCTCTTCACCGCGGACGTCGCCCTCATCTCCGCCGATACGCGCTCCTCGCCCGGTGCGGTGGATGCGGAGACGGGCCATACCTGGGCCGTCAGTGCGCACGCCTACGGGGCGATGGGCGATTTCATCCCGAGCATCACGGGCACCTATGATGTGGGCTTTCCACTGCCGCTCAATCATTCCTCGATCTGGCTGCGCAGCGGCGCGAGCATCTCCGCCGGTGCGCGCTCCGATCCGCTTGCCAACTTCTTCCTCGGCGGCTTTGGCAACAACTATGTCGACAACGCCGGTTACGGCGGAGCGCAGCGCTATCGGGAGCTCTTGAGCATGCCGGGATTCAATCTCGACGCGCTCTCGGGCAAATCGCTGGTGAAGTCGACGCTCGAATGGTGCCTGCCACCGCTGCGCTTCGAGGCCCTCGGCTCGCCCGGCTTCTATGTCAGCTGGGCACGCCCCGAAATTTTCGTCGAAGCCCTGGAGACCGATCTTGAATCGTCGGCTTTTCGGCGCAGCTCCCACGATATCGGTGCGCAGATCGACTTTCAGATGCACGTCATGCACCGTCAGCCGATGATGTTGTCGGCGGGCGTCGCCCGCGGCTTCACCGGCGGCGGCCTTGGCACGACGGAGTTCATGCTATCTCTGCAAGTGCTGTGATGATTGAATCCTGCCGGGCCCTGTCACACTGAACGCCGCAGTGCTGCTGCTCGGCTCGATCGCGCTCGCACCGGTGCTGCTTTTTCTGGCAGGCCTGCTGCAGCTCGACGGCTACAAGCTGCTGCGCCTGCCCACCGTACTGGCGATGGTTGCGGCCGGCGCCCTCGCCGGCGGCGCCAGCTACTTCGCCAACAATTACGCGTTCGAACATTTTAGTGGCGATTTCACCGCCTTCTCGCACTACGTGTCGCCGTGGATCGAGGAGTGCCTGAAGGCCGCACTGCTCGTGTTCCTGGTGCGCACGCGCCGCGTGGGACTGCCCGTGGATGCGGGGATTGCCGGCTTTGCGATCGGCACCGGCTTTGCGCTCATCGAGAATCTGTATTACCTCGCGGCGCGTCCGGACGCGGCGTTTGCAGTGCAGATCATCCGCGGCTTTGGCACGGCGATCATGCACGGCGGCACCATGACCCTCATGGCCATGATCTCCGTCACCCTTTATGACCGGCGGCCTCACGGCGGCCCCGTGCTGCTGTTGCCGGGATATCTGGCGGCAGTCGCGCTGCACTCCGCTTTCAACTACCTCTTGGCGCAGCCGATGCTCGCAACCCTGGCGATGCTCATCGTGCTGCCCCTGGTGATCTACCTGGTATTCGAGCGCAGCGAGCGGGCGCTGCGCGACTGGCTCGACACGGGCCTCGACTCCAACGTGCGGCTGCTGGAAGCGATCAACACCGGCTCATTTCTCGACAGCCACTCCGGGCGCTACCTGCAGGCGCTGCGCGAGCGCTTCCGCGGCGAGGATCTCGCGGACATGCTGTGCCTGCTGCGGCTGCACGGCGAACTCGCGCTGCGCGCCAAGGGCGTGCTGCTGCTGCGCGAAAGCGGGCTCGATGAGCTGCCGCTCGATGATGAGACGCGCGACAAGCTCGCCGAGCTTACACAGCTCAAGCGCGCCATCGGGCCGGTCGGCATGCTGGCGCTGCGACCGCTGCTGATGGCGAGCGGCAAAGACATCTGGGAGCTGACATTGCTCGGCGCGTAGCGGCGATCGAGGCGACACGCTCCGCTCACCCGATTTGACCCTTTTTGAGCTGGGGGCGCAAAATGCGGCCTCTAAGAAGAACAACAGAGAAGCTCTATGGGTCCACAATTGCATGGTGTGGCCGCCGCGTCTGGCCCAGCTCAAAAGATTAAATTGCGGGCGGCCACGCGCAAATTCCTGCCCTGCTGTATTGCCGGTACGCCCACAGTCGGTCCGCTGGGCCGGCCCTTGAGCGTCAAATCGCACGTTTTCAGTCGCGCTCGAGCGATGAGCCGGATCAGGATCATCACCTTGTGCGCACTGGCGGCACCTATGGCCAGCATGGTGCACGCGCAACAGAGATCTCGGTCTGCAGTACGATACTCGTGGTATTCCGGTCAATGACTACTACGTCAACGGAACGTCGGCCTTCGTCAGGTCAAATAGTGATCATTCTGTAGTTGGCGCAACCCCGAGCAACCTGAGCCAGTCTAAGGTTGGCTTAGCAGGCTCAGAACCTCTGGTTGGCGACTGGTCCGGGGTATTCAAATTAGAGACCTTTTTCAATCCGCAGTCTGGTGACATCAGTGATTGTTTGAAGTCCCTCGCTGAGAACAACGGCGTACCGTTATCGGATGAGACCACGGGCCTGGACTCCAGTATCGCAGGCCAAATCTTCCAACTCTCTTATGTCGGTTTGAGCTCACCGACCTTTGGGCTTGTGACATTCGGCCGACAGCCTACATTGATGAATGACGGCGTAAAAAAATATGATGCGCAGCTGAACTCACTGGCCTTCTCCCAAATTGGCGCGCAGGGCATCGCTGGCGGCGGCGGTGATACTGAGGATCGGCGCCTCGACTCATCACTGAAATACCTGGAGCAGGTCGGCAATTACGATTTTGGCGTTGAGTACAAGTTCAATGGTGCGACAGGCAGCGCCAATACTGCGGTGCAAATGCAACTGGGCGCTTCATTTTTCGATACATCGATCGATGCGTACTATTCCAAGATAAAGGATGCCGTCTCCGCGTCTTCGCTAAGTGCCGTTCAAGTCGCCGCGCTTCCACCCCTGGGCTTCTCGGCAGATAACTCATTGGCAGCGACCGTGTCCGATAATACCGCCTACGCCCTCATGGGAAGCCACGGGTTCGGCGCACCGACCGTCTATGCCGGCTACCAATACATTCGATTTGCCGATCCGTCTACTCCGCTTGCAGCCGGCTTTCGAGATATCGGCGGTTACACGCTTGCCTTCGTCAAGAACACGGCATACGAGCGCGTGCGCGAGCTGCAGATTTTCTGGGCTGGTATCCGGTACACGTTCGGGCCTAAACTCAATCTGGCCGCGGCTTATTACGGCTATAAGCAGAATAGCTACGCTACGGGGGCAAATGCGGGTTGTAGTTCGAGTGCGAACGCAGGCTGTAGCGGCTCCTTGAATACGGCCTCTTTGACCGTTGATTACCAATTCAGCAACCGCTTTGACGTCTACGCGGGCACGATGTACAGCTCTGTGCAGAACGGGCTCGCTAGCGGCTACCTATACACGTCTGCGCTTGCATCAACCATGGGATTGCGGTTCAGATTTTAGACTTGCCGTGCATAAGTCCGTCGTCGCCATCAGCCACAGCGATGCTCTAAGGTATCCCGCTGGCAGCGATCGCTGCGTAAAACATCCATGCACGCGCTGAAGAATCTGCGGGTATTCGTATCCTCCCCAGGAGACGTCTCTGAGGAGCGAGCGCTGACCGAACGGGTGCTGCACCGCCTTGGCGAGGAGTACCGCGAAGCGGTGCACTTCGAAGTGGTGATGTGGGAACATGAGCCTCTATTCGCGCACACCGGTTTTCAGGAACAGCTGCAAAGGCCGTCACTGTGCGACCTGGTCATTTGCATACTTTGGTCGCGACTGGGCTCCCGATTGCCACCCGGGGTGACCGGCGATGCCATCCTCACCGGCACGCAATTTGAGGTAGAGGACGCGCTCGAAGGTTACCGGCGAAGCGGCAAACCGAACCTTCTGATCTACAAGAAAACCGCGCCGCCGCAAATCAATGCGGCAAGCAGTGATGCGCGCGAACGACTGCGACAGTATGAACAGCTCGAGGAGTTCTGCCGCAGGACGTTCTACGACGCGCTGGGCACCATCATCGTCGCCCACCATCCCTATTCAGGCTCCTACGAGTTTGAGAAGAATCTCTCGCACCACGTCAGAAAGTGGCTTGAGGCACTGACAGGCGAAGCGGCAATCCGCTCACGCTGGACCTCAGGATCACCCTATCGGGGTCTGCAGGCATTTCAGGCGGAGCACCGCGAGATCTTTTTCGGACGGTCGCAGGCAGTGAGCGATCTCATGGGCCTGCTGCGTGACACCGAGACTCGAGCAGCATCCGCGGCCAGCGTCACACGCTGGCTGCTCGTGCAGGGAATGAGTGGCAACGGCAAGAGTTCGCTCGTCCGCGCCGGATTGCTGCCGCTGCTCGAGGGCCGGGCGCTGGAGGGAGTTGGCATTTGGCACCAAGTAGTACTGAAACCCTCGGACCGACTGGAAAACCGGCCAGACACCGGTATTGCGGGAGCACTCGCCGCGGCCTTGGTGCGGACAATCCCTGCCGTAGCGCAGAGCTACTCCGATGCGGCGCTCCTCGCCGAGAGACTGCGCACCGCTCCAGCAGAGAGCGCCGCGCGCCTTGATGGGTATCTTGCACAAGAGGCGCTTCGCGGCGGTCTGCGACCTGATCAAATCAGATTAGTGGTGTTTATCGATCAGTTGGAAGAGTTGTTTGAGCACTCCCTGGAGGCTGCTGATCGCGCTGCCTTTGTTGCCATCCTATATGCACTCGCTCGCGAAGGCCGAATTTGGATAATCGGCACCATACGCAGCGATTTTGCTTCGCGGATCGAAGAACACGCAGATCTGCTCGCACTGACCGGGGCTGGACATCTCTACATTCTCGGGCCGCCGCAGCCTGATGAACTTGCTGAGATGATTCGCGAGCCGGCGCAGGCAGCAGGGCTGCAATGGGAGATCAAGGACGGCGTAGCGCTCGATCAAACGATTTTGCGCGACGCCACCGCCAATCCTGAAAGTCTGCCACTGCTTGAGTATGCGCTTGATCAGCTCTACGAGCGGCACGACGGGCGACTGCTCACGTTCGCTGCTTACCGAGGGCTTGGTGGCTTGCAAGGCGCTATCTCGCAGTCGGCAGAGGCTGTGCTGACCACACAACAGGGCCTCGCGCCTGCTTTCCCAAAGCTAATGCGCAGTTTGGCAAGTGTTGACGAGAACGGCACGGCCGTTCGCCGCTACGCACCGCTTGCTGAGTTTGCTGAAGGAACGCCCGAGCGTGCTTTGCTGGATGCTCTTATCGCGCGTCGGTTATGTGTCGCCGACTTGCGTGGTGACGAGGCCGTAGCGAGCTTCGCGCATGAAGCGCTTATCCATTCATGGCCGCGGGTGGCGGAATGGCTACGCGCGGAGGCTGGTCTTCTGCAAACGCGCGAGCTGGCGCTACACGAGACCAAGCTCTGGCAGCAACACGGCGAATCAGACGCGTGGCTGGCTTCGGCAGACAAACTGACCGCATTCAAGCATCTCGAGTTGGCTAATATCAAGTTGCCACCAGCGTCGTCGCGTTTTATTGAACGCTCGCGCCGACGAGTGCGAAGGGGCAAGCGAGTCAAGCAGCTTGCGATGGCGGGTATCGTGACTCTTGCACTTACGGCCATGATCTTCGGTCTTTACTTTCTGCGCGCGCGCAATGTCGCCTCACGGGCGATCGCCGCACAATTTGAAGCACGAGCTTGGGATCTGCTGCGCCTCGGGCAGCTGCCCGCCGGCCTGCGCTACGCGCTGGCGAGTACTATCATCGCCGGCTCCTCAGGGAGCGGATCTCCACCGCTCCTTACGGCTGGCCTGCTGCAGGCGAGCCGCACCGTAATGCTCTCGGGACATAGCGATTTTGTAGGTGCTGTCGCGTTTTCACCCGACGGGCGCCGAGTCGTTACCGCCTCTGAGGACCACACGGCACGCATCTGGGACGCCGGTACCGGGCACGAACTGGCGCGGCTAAGCCACAGCAGCAAGGTGTGGGAGGCTAATTTTTCCAACGATGGCAGCAAAATCATCACGGCGTCGGGCGACAACATCGCCAGGATTTGGGACGCAGCGACCGGGCGTCAGCTGTCACAAGTTACACACGGCAACAAGAGCTTCTCGAGCGTGCTCGAAGCCGTTTTCTCGCCGGACGCGACGCGCGTGGCAACCGTGTCGAGCGATGGTACCGCCTGGGTTTGGGACGCGAGCTCGGGACGAAACCTTGCGCGGCTTCAGGATGGCATCGAGCTGCTCGATCTAGTTAAAGACGTGCAGACGAATATTGTGATGGAGCTGCGCAACCCTGCAGGATCGAAGGCCGTGCCGGCAATGGCAGGAATTCGCACCGTCGCGTTCTCGCCCGACGGGCGCATCGTGGTTACCGCTTCGAGCAATGGCACGGCAGGAGTTTGGGATGTCGACTCGGGCAAAGAATTGCTTCAATTGAAGCATGACGACGTGGTAACGCAGGCCGAATTTTCGCCCGACGGACGTCGCATCGTAACCGCCTCCAAGGACCATACTGCGCGCGTCTGGGACAGCGCCTCTGGTCGCGAACTGGCGCGCCTTGGGCACGATGCAGCGGTCGCGCAAGCAGCCTTCTCGCCCGACGGTCGCGAGGTGGTAACGGCATCCGATGACGGTACCGCTCGCATCTGGGATGCGACGGATGACTATGAAATGGCGCGCGCGCATTACCAGAATCAAGTGCGACGGGCAGGCTTCCTCGATCCCGATACCCAAAGAATGAAATCTGCAATTGCCCGGGCTACGAATCACGACCTCGACACGTCGAAGAATCGCGAGCTTGCACGCCTTGAGCAGGGTGCAAAGGTGCGTGACGCTCGGTTTTCCGGCGATGGCAAACTCATTGTGACCGCGGCGGAAGATCACACCGCGCGAATCTGGGATGCGGCGAGCGGCGGCGAGCTTGCACGCCTGCAGCACGGCGCTGCAGTCGAAACGGCTAGGTTTTCTCCGGATGGCACCCGCGTAGCTACCACCGTGCAAAGCAACAGCGCCCAGTTGTGGAACGTCTCGCGCAACCTGGGATTAGCATTCGCTCACGATGCGAATGTTCAGCAAGCAGTGTTTTCCAATGATGGCCGCTATGTTCTTACCGCCTCCTCAGACCACACCGCACGTGTCTGGGAGACAAACACTGGCCGACAAAAGGCGCGCTTTGATGATGCTGCGCGAGTTCGAGCGGCAGTTTTTTCTCCGGATGGACGTCGCGTCGCCGCATTGGTCGGCGAGCCGGTCGTTGTAATCTGGGATGTTGCTACTGGCCGTGAAACCGGGCGATTGCAGCACGCAGCCTTCCGCGTGCGCCAGGCAACATTCTCGCCGGATGGCCGGAAGATCATTACGGCCGGCTCCGACACCGTAGGTCGAATCTGGAACCTAGCGAACTACCAGCAGCTCCTAGCTTTCCCTCATGACGGCGTGGTGAATTCAGCTACGTTTTCGCCCGACGGATTGCGCGCCTTGACGGCTTCGGCTGATCACACGGCACGAGTTTGGGATGCTTCCACGGGCCGCGAACTCGCACGCCTAAAGCACGACAAAGCGGTGCGCCAAGCTAATTTTTCGGCAGACGGGCGGCGCGTCCTGACGGCATCCGACGATCATACCGCCAGACTCTGGGACTCCTCGACAGGCAAGGAACTTATCCGACTCAGTCACGATGACCGCGATGACGTCATAGTTCGTGAAGCTGCATTTTCGCCCGACGGAAAATTGATCGTGACAGCGTCATCCGACCACACTGCCCGCGTGTGGGACGCTAACAGCGGTCGCGAATTGGCACGCTTTAGACACGACGGTGCGGTGCTGTCCGCGGCATTCTTTCCCGATGGCGGGCATGTCGTGACCACATCGACCGACCATACCGCGCGCATTTGGGATGTCGCTAGCGGCCGCGAGCTCTTGCTCCTGCAACGCGCGTCACTCATGCGCCAGGCAGCCGTCTCCCCGGACGGGCACACGGTG
This sequence comes from uncultured Gammaproteobacteria bacterium, assembly GCA_963695315.1. Taxonomy (GTDB): domain Bacteria; phylum Pseudomonadota; class Gammaproteobacteria; order Steroidobacterales; family Steroidobacteraceae; genus PALSA-1196. The sequence continues at coordinate 3,824,561 of OY968773.1, read as the reverse complement.
CTCACCGTAGCAGACGATGCGGCACGGCTGTGGGATGTCGCAGTGCTCGATGTGAGGTCGCCGGACCTTAACGTTCAGGTCTGTAAGTGGCTAGCGCCCGATCAACGGCACTTTGGAGTCGACGAGGTTCAATCCGACGCTCTCGTTAGAGATGTGTTTTTAGCTGGCGAGCGCACCAACCGCAACGTCTGCGAGGGTGCCAAGATGTGAGGCGATAGCATCTGATCAAACCTCCGCTGATAGTTGCTTTTACGACACCACAGATATGTCGCGGATAGGCACGACACGTGAACACACTTTTTCGCCCAATTGCAGGAGTTCCCCAGCGCACACTTACGGCGCGACCCAACGCGTCGCTTAATAGAGCTAACCGCACGGGAAAACAGCAGTGAGCAGGATATTGCTCGCCACGGCAATGGCGCTGAGTGGTCTGGGATTTACGGCGCTCGGGCTCGCTACACCTCCGAGTACTGAAGGGATTCGCTCCGTCAACTACACGTTAGTCATCGATCCTGACGCCAATGAACGCCTACAGATCAATCTGCCTGCGGAATCAGAGTACGAAGAGGACTCGGCGGTGGACCACAATACGCGCAGCCCCTCAATCTTCGTCTTTCAAGATAGCTTGATCTACCCGAACAAGAATACCGGTTGGCACTATCACCCCGGAATCGTCTTGGTAACGGTCGCCGAGGGATCGCTCGAATGGTATGACGCGCAATGCGTTAAGCATGTGCGTTCGGCGGGAGATTTCTTCATGGAGGAAGATGGGCAGCTGCACTACGTCCGCAACGCCAACTCGACTCCAATGCGGATGATCCTGACCTTTATCATTGCGAAGGGGCTGACAAATAAGATTTTCGCGCCCGCACCGCCATGCGCAGCAGCCCTCGGATTAAACTGAAAACGCCGTTGCTTAAGCAGCCAGCGCCATGGGCTGCGGCCTGCCGATCGCAAATCCCTGCAGAAAATCGACGCCCATGCGCCGCGCCGCATCGACCGCGGCGTCATCCTCCACCTGCTCGGCGATGATCTTGAAGTGCAGCGAGCGCGCCAGTTTGATCATCGCCGTGACCATCGCCTGATTGACCGTGTCGCGCGCCAGATTGCGCATGAACGAGCCGTCAATCTTCAGGTAATCCATCGGCAGATTCTTGAGGTTGGAGAATGAGCCCACGCCGGAGCCAAAGTTGTCGAGCGCAAACTGGCAGCCCATGCCGTGCAGCACGCCGACAAAGCGCCGCGCATGGTCGAGGTTGGCGATGACGGCGTTCTCGGTGATCTCAAAGCACACCTGCCCCGGCAGCGCACCGGTGCTGTCAAGACACTCGACCACGAACTCCAGGAACTGCACGTCGCCGAGCGTCTGTCCGGAGATATTGATGGCGACGCTGCGCTCGGACGGCACGGCGAGCGCGCCGCTGCCGAGCGCCGAGAGCGTGGTCTGCACCACCCAGCGATCGACGAGGCCCATCAGGCGGTAGCGCTCGGCGGCGCGCACGAAATCCGAGCGGCGGCACATCATTGCCCTCTTCATCGCGCATGCGCACCAGCATCTCCATTGCCGGGCCGCGCGCCGTTCGGGCCATTGGCGGGCACGATGATCTGCTGATACAGGTGAAAGCGGTTCTCCTTGAGTGCGCTCTGCAGGCGCTGCAGCCACTGGATCTCGCCCGACTGGCGCGCATGCGCCTCATCGCGCGCGGAGTACACCGCCACGCGCCCCGAGCCCTGCTTCTTCGCGACGTAGCAGGCCGAATCGGCCGCCGCGAGCAGCTCATCGAGCGTGCCGCTCTCGCGCGAGATCTCGACGATGCCGACGGAGACGCCGATGTTGAAGATCTTGTCGCGCCAAACGAAACGATAGTCACCGACCGACCGGCACACATCGTCGGCGATCTGCTGCGCCTTCTCCAGAGGGCAGCCGATGAGCAGCATTCCGAACTCATCCCCGCCGAGGCGCGCGACCGTATCGCTGTCGCGCACCGCATCGCGCAGCAGCTTCGCAACCTCGCGCAGCATGCTGTCGCCGGCGAGGTGGCCGCTCGTGTCATTCACGGCCTTGAAGCGGTCGAGATCCAGGTAGCACAGCACGTGCTGGCCATCGCCGCGTTGGCCGCGCTCGATCGCCTCCTCGCATCGCCGCTCGAAGTCACGCCGATTGATGAGCCCGGTGAGCGCATCGTGGGTCGCCTGATAGGACATCTGGCGCGCAAGTCCGCGCAGCTCAGTCACGTCATGCAGCAGCGCGACCGCGCCAATCACATCGTTTGCCTCGTTGCGGATGGGCGATGCCGAAAGCTCAATCGAGCGCTCGGTGCCATCGGCGCGCGACAGCAGCAACGCGCGGCGGCTCAAATTGACCGGCGCGCCGTTCGTCGAGCGCCTGACGCAGCGGATCGGAGAGCAGCCGCCGATCGTTCTCATCGACGAAGCCCACGACATCCTCAAGCTTGCGCTCCACGCTCGCATCGACGTTGCTGCCCGTCAGGCGCTGCGCCGCCGGATTCATGTAGCGGATGCGCCCCTGCACATCGGTCGCGATCACCGCCTCGGCGAGTGAGTCGAGCGCCTGCATATGCAGGCGCGGCACCGTCGCTGCCATCCGCCGCGGCCGGCAGCTGCGCCAGTTGCGGCACCGTTTGCGTCGGCAGAATCTCCGCCCCGGTGATCAGCAGCGCGCTCTCGCCCTCGTAGTCGATGAGCGTCGAGCCGATCTCGAGCCGGCTCACCTGCCCCTGCAGCCCAAGCATGTCGATCTCATAGCGCTCGGCGGCCGCCTCCCCTTTCAGCCGGCGGCGGATGTTCTCGCGCACGAGCTCGGCATATTCGGGGTGCACGAGGTCGGCGAGCGCCCGTCCGACGAGCTCGTTTTGGTCGACGCCGACGAGGGTCGGCAAACTGCTTGTTGGCATGCAGGATGACGTCGCGATGCACGATAACCGCCTCGTGAATCCGGTCGCCGAGCTCGGCGAAGAGCTCCGGGGCGGCGCTTGGCCGGTCAAGGCGCGCGCCGGAGCTGCGCGTCAGCAGGTGATTGATGGCGGTGCCGAGGGCGGCGATCTCGGGGTGGTCGGTATGCAACTCCACCCGCCCCTCGAGGCGTCCGCCGATGGCGATCCGCTGCAGCTGATGGGAGAGCTGCTCGACGGAGCGCATTTCTCGGCGTTGAAGGCCATACAACACCAGCAGAAGGGTCGCTACGAGCGCGAGCAGTAGGCACACAAGGCCAAGAATCGACATCTCTTTATTCTTTAGGACGTCCCGCAGTTAGGGCGCATCTGCCGGACGCTGTTTGTCAATTTGTGGTGTCAGATGCGCCGCGAAAAGCAGCATATCGCAGCGCAACCTTCGGTCTGCCGGTATTTCACCATATCTCGTCGCAAGAACGCTTGGCAGGCTCACGGAAAAACCTTAAGTTTCACAGCCCATTTAATCAGGCAGAATAAGTCCAATTGGACGAAACGCAACGATGCAAACCGAATTAGCCCGCGAGCAGATGATCGAGCAGCAAATCCGCGCCTGGGATGTGCTCGATGCGCGGGTACTCGATATTCTGCGGCAGGTGCCGCGCGAGCACTTCGTGCCCGAGGAGCAGCGTTTCCTCGCCTTTGCCGACGCGGAGGTGTGCCTTCCTCACGGGCAGCACATGCTGCGGCCGAGTGTGGCCGGCCGTCTGTTGCAGGCGCTCGCGCTCAGCGGCAGCGAGCGCGTACTCGAAGTGGGCAGCGGCAGCGGATACATCACGGCGTGCCTCGCCGCCGCAGCGCTGGCGGTGCGCGCCGTGGAGATCTTTCCGGACCTTGCCGAGCTTGCGAAGCGCAACCTGCGGGGCCTGCAGCTCGACAACGTACAGGTCATCAACGCGGATGCCTGTGAATTGCGTGAGAACAACCTTTACGATGCGATTGCGCTCACCGCTTCCTTGCCCGTCTACGATGAGCGCTGGGAGAAACTACTCGAAGTCGGGGGGCGATTATTCGTGATCGTGGGAGAGCCTCCCATAATGGAGGCGCGCCTGGTGCGCCGGCTCTCCGCGGACAGCTGGAGCACCGAGAGCTTATTCGAGACGCTGATCGATCCGCTGCGCAATGCGCGGCGGCCGGCAAAATTCAGATTTTGACGCTTGGCCATTAAATAGCTGATTTAGAAGGCGTAACTAGCATGAAGACCGTTTGGGCCGTCGCACTCTGGGCACTGACAGTGCCGGGGGCGGCCGTGGCAGAGGACCTGCTCAAGATCTACGACGATGCGCTCAAGAGCGATCCGCAGATGCGCGAGGCGAGCGCCACGCACCTGGCCACCCTGGAGGCCAAGCCGCAGGCGCGCGCGCTCCTCTTGCCGCAGGTGAACGGCACGGCCTCGGTCGAGAAGGACCGCACCTCGGAGGATGAGTCCTCACCGAACCTCTTCACCGATCCCCTGAATCCGAACAAGCTCGTGCTCGTGCAGGAGGAAGTCCAGGGCGTCGTGCGGCCCTACACCGGCCAGTGGGCGGTGCAGCTGCGGCAAAACATTTTCAACTGGGAAAACTGGGAAAACCTGCGGCGGGCGGATCACACGGTCGCGCAGGCCGAGGCCGACTATCGCGCGGCAGAGCAGAACCTCATCCAGCGTGTCTGCCAGGCGTACTTCACCGTGCTCGCCGCGCGCGATGATCTTGAAGCGCAGCAGGCCTCGCACAAGGCGATCAGCAACCAGCTCGAGCAGGCGAACAAGCGCTTCGAGGTCGGTCTCATCGCCGTCACCGACGTCGAGGAGGCAAAAGCGGCGAACGATCAAGCCGCCGCCGCCGTCATCGCGGCCAAGCGCACGCTCGCGACCAACCTTCGAGCAGCTGCGCGAGATCACGGGCGAGCACTACGACTCACTCTCCCGCCCGGGCCCCGACATCCCTCTGAAAACCCCTGAGCCTGCGGATGAGGAGCGCTGGGTACAAGTGTCGCTCGATCAGAACCTGCAGGTCGTCTCGAGCAAGCTTGCCGCCGAGATCGCGCGCGACAGCATCCGCGTCGCCGAAGGCGGACACCTGCCGACGCTCGATCTCGTCGCGGGCTATGCGCAGTACAAGCAGACCTCGACCGAGATCTTTCCGGCGGTGCCGAGCATCGATTTCTTCGGCGCCACGGGTCCCACGCTCAATGACACCCACACGAGCTCGATCGCACTGCAGCTGAACGTGCCGATCTTCAGCGGCGGACTTGTGACCTCGCAAGTGCACCAGGCGCAGTACCAGTGGATCGCCGCCAAGGAGCGCTTCGCCCGCACCACGCGCGACACCGAGCGCGCCGCGCGTGATGCGTTACCTCAGCGTCAACAGCGATATCGCGCACGTGCAATCGCTGCACCAGGGGCTCGAGTCGAGCAAGACCGCGCTCAAAGCGACCGAAGCGGGCTACGAGGTCGGCACGCGCACCGCGGTCGATGTGCTCAACGCGCGCCGTACTCTGGTGCAGGCGCAGACCGACTACTCGCACAGCCGCTACGACTACATCAACGACATCATCAATCTGCGCCTCGCCTCGGGCGCGCTCGACCGTCAGACGCTCGAGGACATCAATCGCTGGCTCGACGAGACGGTGCCGACCTCGGCCGCTCCGGCGGCCACTCCTTCGGCCGCCACGCAACCCTAGGCGCTCGGCGAGCAGCGGTTCAATGAGTGCCATGAGGCGCTCGAGCGCGCCGCGGTTGCGCTCGATCGCTGCGCGGGCTGCCTGCGCGAGGCGCGCGCGCTCGCCCCGGTCGGCAAGCAGAGCTGCGAGACGCCCGGCAAGCTCAGCGGCGTCACGCACGACCTGAAGGGCGCCGCACTCGATGAGAAGCTCCGAGGCCTCCTGGCTGTTGGCATAGTGGGGGCCGCAAAAAAGCGGCATGCCGATCGCGGCGGGCTCGAGGGGATTGTGGCCGCCGACCCGCACGAGCGTACCGCCGACAAAGGCGACATCGCCTGCGGCGTAATAGTCGACGAGCTCGCCCAGCGAATCGATGAGCAGCACGCGAGTGTCCGCGTTGCTGGCGCTTGCGCTCCGAGGCGCGCACGAAGCTCACGCCTTCGCGCTCAAGCCACGCGGCGACTTGCGCGAAACGCGGCGGATGACGCGGCGCGAGCGCAAGCAGCGCCTCGGGATGCATGCGTTTGCAGCGCGCGATGCGCGGCGAGCAGGATCTCCTCCTCGCGCGGATGCGTGCTGCCCGCGACCCAGAGCGAGCGGCCCGTGCCATGCCTCGCGCGGATCTCTTTGCCCTTGACGCGCACCTCCGCGCGTCACCGCGATATCGAACTTGAGATTGCCGGTGACATGAGTGCGCTGCCGCAGGAGCGCCCAACGCGCGAAAGCGCTCGGCATCCGGCCGCGTCTGCGCCGCGACGGTGACGCCGCTGCGGCAAGGGTATCCGCGAAGAGCCCGCGAAATCGGCGATAGCGCGCGCACGGAGCGCGCGGAAAGCCGCGCGCTTGCCAGCACGAGCGGCACGCCGCGCGCGCGGCACTCGTGAAAGAGATTGGGCCAGAGCTCGGTCTCCATGATGAGCGCCACCTGCGGCCGCACGCGCTCGAAGAAGCGCCGCGCGGCGCCGGGCAGATCGAACGGCACGAAGCGCACGTCAACCTGCGTGCCAAAGAGCGCGCGCGCGCGCGCCGCGCCGGCGGGCGTCGCAGTGGTGAGCACGAGCGGTGTCGCCCGATTGCGTGCGATGAGCTCGCGCACCAGCGCGGCGCACGCCTGCACTTCGCCCACGGATACCGCGTGCACCCACAGGCTGCCGTCCTTGAGTGTGCCGCCTGCCCCGAAGCGCTGCGCCCAGGCGCGCCAATAGCCGCGCTCGCGCACGCCGCGCCATAGCATGACGAGCGCCATCACGGGCAGCAGCGCATAGGCGGCGGCCCCATAGATCAACCGATAGCGCAGGCGCACGGGGTGCGGTCCGACCGCTAAGCGGCGCTCGCGGCACTGCCGCCCGCAGCCACCCGATAGCCATCGAGCAAGCCGTGCCAATCCTCTTCCGTGAAGCGCTCCGCAGGCAGCCCGTAGGTCACTTTCTCGATCGAGCGGCGCAGCCGCACGAGATTGCTGTCGCACCACAGGCCCGGCTCGCGCAGGCGGCCGCGGTCGAAATCGATCAGATAGACTGCCGCCTCGGTCGCGCCCAACAGGATGTTGTGCGCGTTCAGGTCGGCGTGACACACCCCGCCGTCGTGAAAGCGGCGCATGCAGCGCCCGATGGCAATCCAGCTCCCCATGGGCAGCGCGCTGCGCGCCAGGCGCGCGGCGAGCGATTCGCAGTCGAGCAGCCGCGCGGTGATGAGATCGCCGCTGTACGTCGCACCCGAGCGGCGGTAGCGCGCCGCGATCGGCGTGGGCACCGGCAAGCCGGCGTGCGCGATGTGATACATGAGCTGCCACTCGGCGTACGGGCGGGTGCGCCATTCGCCGCGCCACCAGTAGCGATCTCTTGAGAGGTGCGCGACGAGGCCGCCGCGCCGGTAGTGCCGCAGCACGTAGTGCTCCCCGCCCGTGCAGAACATGTGCGCGGCGCCGCGGCCGTGCGCCACGCCCTCCAACTCGCCGCGCGCGAGCCAGTGTTCCGGATCAAACCACGCGGCCGTCAAATTGCTCACGCGGGAGGCGTCGTATAGCATGGCGCCGCCCGTGAACTCACGGCGCTTCACCTCGGAGCCGAGCGGCCACTTTCCGCTCACCATACCCATTCCGTGAATTTGCCGTTGGCACAAGCCCCGCGCAGCGTGTGCATTCTGCGCCTCTCCGCGATCGGCGATGTCTGCCACGTCGTGCCGGTGCTGCGCACGCTGCAGGCGATGTGGTCGGCGACGCGCTTTACGTGGATCATCGCCAAGACCGAGTCGCGCCTCATGAGGCTGATTGAGGGCGTCGAGTTTATCATCGTGGACAAGGGCGCCGGGTTCGGCGCGCTCGCCGCCGCCCGCGCGCAACTGGCGAAGCAGCGTTTTGATGTGCTGCTGCACATGCAGGTGGCGCTGCGTGCGAGCCTGCTGGCGCTTGCGGTGCAGGCGCCCATCAAAGCTCGGATTCGACCGCGCGCGCGCCCGCGAGCTGCAGTGGCTGTTCACCAATGCGCAGATCGCCGCGCGCACCCAGGAACACGTGCTCGACAGCTTCTTTGGCTTCCCGCAGGCGCTCGGCATCACGGAGCGGGTGCTGCGCTGGGATATTCCGCTGCCGCAGACCGCGCACGCCTATGCGCGCGCCCTGATACCCGATGGCGGGCCGACGCTCCTCATCAGCGCCTGCTCGAGCCACGCGATGCGCAACTGGCGCGCCGAGCGCTATGCGGCGGTCGCCGAGCATGCCGTGCAGCGCCACGGCATGCGCGTGATCCTCACCGGCGGGACGAGCGCACTGGAGCGCACGAGCGGCGCGGCCATCCAGCGCGCGGCGCGCGTGCCGATCGTGAACCAGATTGGCCGCGACACGCTGCCGCAGCTGCTCGCGCTGCTCGCGCGCGCGACCGTGCTGCTCAGCCCCGACTCGGGTCCGGTGCACATGGCCACCATGGTGGGCACGCCGGTGGTCGGGCTCTATTCGGCGAGCAATCCGGCGCGCAGCGGGCCGTATCTCTCACAGCAGTGGTGCGTCAACGCCTATGCCCGGGCGGCCCGGCAGTTCCGGCATTGCGAGCCCGAGGCTCTGCCCTGGGGCACGAAGATCGAGGAGCCCGGGGTGATGGACCTGGTGCAGGTCGAAGAGGTTCTCGCCAAGCTCGATGACTTGCTACGATCGCGCTCATGAACGACTTCTCATCCCGGTGTCCGCGGGAGAGCTCCTCGACAAGATCACGATCCTGCGCATCAAGGTGGCGCGCATGAGCGATCCGCAGCAGCTCGCCAATGTGCGCCTGGAACTCGGGATGCTCGAGCGCTCGTGGGAGGAGATCGGCGCGGTCACCACCGAGCTTGCCGCCGAGGAGCATGCGCTGCAGGCGGTGAACGAGCGGCTCTGGGACATCGAGGATCTGGTGCGCGAGCGCGAAGCGCGGCAGCTCTTCGACCGCGAGTTCATTGATCTGGCGCGCGCGGTCTATGTCGCCAACGACGAGCGCGCCGCGATCAAGAAGCGCATCAACCAGCGCCTCGGCTCGCGCCTTGTCGAAGAGAAATCCTACAAGCCCTATCAGAAGGCGCTGTAACGCCGCCGCGCAGGCTTTAGCGCCGCAGCGTGTATTCGGCGCTGCAGTAGGGGCACTTCGCCCAGCCGGTGGGCTCGATGGGCAGATAGACCCTGGGGTGCGAATTCCACAGATACATCTGCGGCATCGGGCAGGAGAGCGGCAGGTCCTCCGCCGTGACGTCGTACTGATTCTGGGTGTTGGGTTCGATGAGCTTGTGCGGGGCCGCGGCCATGCCGGATTTCTCCTTCGAGCGCATTATAGCTTTGTCACGCCGCTTCCATTGTGGCGTGCCATATTTGCGTGACCGCGGCGCGCTCGGCGAGAAACTCGCCCGCCGCGACGAGCGCCGCGCGCCCTTCGAGCCCCAGATGATGCGCGCGGGCACGATAGGCGCGATACGCGCCGGTCAGCACGTCAACCGTGCTCTGCGGCAAAAAATTCCCCGACGCGACGCTCTCAAGCTGGCGGATCGTATCGGAGAACATCACCACCGCCGACTGCTGCTGCGCCCAGAGGAGCGCCCAGTACTGCGCCAGAAACTCGATATCGGCAATCCCGCCCGCGCCCTGCTTGAGATCAAATATTGACGGCTCGGGCTTGATGAGCTCGCGGCGCATGCGCTCGCGCATGGCGCGCACATCCTGGCGCAGCGTCGCACGGCGCACATGCTGCTGCAGCACCTGCACCCGCAGCTCCTCGAACTGCGCGCACATCTGCGGCGCGCCGGCAACCGCGCGCGCGTGCAGCAGCGCCTGGTGCTCCCAGGTCCACGCATCCTTTTCCTGATAATCCGCAAACGCGCGGATACTGGTGATGAGCAGACCGCCCTTGCCGCTCGGGCGCAGCCGCACGTCGACCTCGTAGAGCCGGCCCGCCGCCGAATGCATCGTCAGCAGGTGCATGATGCGCTGCGCGACGCGCACGAAGAAGAGCTGATTGTCGATCGGCGCGCTGCCCGCGGTCTCCTGCTGCTCGCCCTGCGAGTCGTGCAGGAACACCAGATCAAGGTCCGAGGAGTAGCCGAGCTCCCGGCCGCCGAGCTTGCCGTAGCCGACGGCGCAGATCCTTACCGGGCGGCGCTCCGCGCCGGCACCGCACATCGGGGTGCCAAACTGCGCGCTCATCTGCTGCCAGCCAAACTGCATCGCGCGCTCGACGATGAGCTCGGCCACATCGGTCAGGCGATCGCTCACCTTCATGAGCGGCAGCCGGCCGCTCAAGTCCGCGACCGCGATGCGCAGCACCGCGGCGCGCTGGAAGTGCCGCAGCGCCTCGACCTGACGCTCCGGATCATCATCGTGCACCTGCTGCACGTTGAGCTGCAGATCGCGCGCGAGGTTGGCGCGCTCGGGAAGCTCCGCCAGCAAGCGCTCATCGACGAGCTCATCGAGCAGCAACGGGTAGGCGCCGATCTGATCGGCCAGAAAATCGCCGTGCGTGCAAAGCTCCACGAGACGGCTGCGCGCGGCGGCGCTCTCGTGCAGCAATGCGAAATACACCGAGCGCTGCCCGATCGCCTCGAGGATCTTCAGGATGCGGCCGCAGCGCGGGCAGCGGCGCTGCGCTTTGCGCAAGGTCGGCGATGAGATGAGGCAGCAGGGCCTGCAGGCGCCTGGTGCCCGGCTCATCGAGCCGGCGCACCAGCGCGGACTCGCGAAATTCGAGCAACCGCCGCGCCGCTGGCCCAGCCTCGGCGAAGCCCGCGCCGAGGAGCGCCTGCGCCAACGCCGGCGCCTCGCCGCCCGCCTGCCAGAACTGCGTGAGGTCAATGCGCGCGGGCCCGGGTTCCGCGGGCGCGCGCGCGCTAAAGACCACCGCTTTGAAGTGCCCGCTGACGCGGCGGCGGTGTTGCTCGAGCTGCGCGGCGAGCGTTGCCCAATCGGCCGCCCCCATCGAGGTTGCCAGCGCCGCGCGGGCGCCCTCATCCTTCGGCAGGCGGTGCACCTGCTCGTCCGAGCGCATCTGCAGACGGTTCTCGAGGCGCCGCAGATGCTCATAGGCCGCCGCCAGATCCGCGACCACGGCCGCCGGCAGCAGGCGCGCCCCATCGAGCTGCGGCAGCGCGACGGCGAGCGACGGCGTCTGCAGCCGCCGGTCGCGTCCGCCACGTATGAGCTGGAATGCCTGCACGATGAATTCGATCTCGCGGATGCCGCCCGGACCGAGCTTGATGTCGTCGGCAAGCTCGCGCTTCTGCACTTCGCGCTCGATCAGGCTCTTCATCTCGCGCAGGCTTTCAAACACGCCGTAATCGAGATAGCGCCGGTAGACGAACGGGCGCACGGCGGCGGCATAGATCTGCGCATAGTGCTGGACGCGGCGGTGATCGCCCGCGCCTTCACATAGGCGTAGCGCTCCCAATCGCGGCCGTGGCGCAGCAGGTAATCCTCGAACGCGGCAAAACTTGCCACCAGCGGGCCGCTCGCGCCGAACGGGCGCAGCCGCAGGTCAACCCGAAACACGCGGCCCTCGGCGGTCGGCGCATCGAGCAGCCGCACGAGCATCTGCCCCGCGCGCGTGAAGAACTCCTCGTTCGACATCGGGCGCGCGCCGTCGGTCTCGCCGTGCTCGGGAAAGAGCAGGATGAGGTCGACGTCGGAGGAGAAGTTGAGCTCGCCGCCGCCGAGCTTGCCCATGCCGACGACCATGAGCGGCTGCGCGGCCGCCTCGGCGGAGCGCGGCACGCCGTGGCGCGCACTCAAGGTGCGCATCGCAAAATCGCAGGCCGCGGCGATCGCCGCATCCGCGCACGCCGACAGATCAGCCAGTGTCTCGCTGAGCTGCGCCCAGCCGGCAAGATCGCGCCACGCGATGCGCACGAACTCGCGCCGCCGCCAGCGCCGCAGCCCGGCCATCCAGTCAGCCTCCGCAACGCCGGGTCCGCTCGGGCACGAGCGGCGCGCGCGCGGCGTATTCGCCGGGCGCAAAGCTGCGCTCGAGATCCCCGGATGCGATCAGCGTGGCGAGCAGCGCAGGATCGGTGCGCAGCGCGTGTGCGATGAAGTCGACTCGCCGCGCACACGCTGCGCGAGCGCTGCGCGGATTGGGACTGGGGCGGATGCAACGAGCAGCTGCGGCGCCGTCGCCGCCGTCAATTCCAGACATTACCGCCCAGGTCGTGCAGGCTCTCGGTGGTGAGACCGCGGTTTACGCCGCGGATACTCGACGCCTCCGCGTACACCTGCGCACCGTCGGAGGCGGCGATGGCGCCGGTTTGACCCTCGATCGAGGAGTTTTCGATGTAGACATTGGCGGCATGCGCGGACACGCCGACACCGTGCGCGGCGATGCGGCTGTTGGTGATGTGCAGCTCGCAGCCGTCTTCGGCGCTGATGGCGTCGCCTGCGAATTCGAGGTTGCGAGCTGTCGATGCGCAGGAAGCGCGCGCCCTGGCAGATGATCGGATCATCGCGCCGCTCAACCGCGATGCCGCGCGCCACGAGATCCGCTGGCGCAAAACCGCCGGCGCGCGTTGCCTGTCGTCGTGGTGCGCTGGATGACTATAGCCCGGGCCGGACTTGAGAACGCCGGGTCCCTGGCTCATTTGCGCCAGGCTCGGCGGCGGCGGCGGGGCCGGCGTGATCTGCGCTTGCGGCGCGACTGCCGGCTCGGGCGCAGCAGCAGGCGGTGGCGCATTCTCGGCGAGAGCCGGCGCGGGCTTGGCTGCCGTAGCGGTCTCTTGGGCCACGGGCGCAATCGAGGGCAGCGAGCCTACGATCTCATCGGCGCGCACGATGCGCAGCTCGCCGCGTGTCCTTCATGCGCACGGTGAACGCGCGCGCCCTCGGATCGACCGACAGGACTTGCAGATTGCCATTGCGCTCGAGCGAGCGCTTGCGCCCAGCTGATGTATCGCTGCGCTTGGATTGCTCGCAGCCCGCGAGCACGGCCAGTGCGCCGGCGCAGATCCAGATCGGCCGCCGTGCGGGCAAAGCTCAATCAGCCGCCATGACCACTTCTGCACGCAGCGCTGAACTTCGTTACTACCGGAAGGCCCGGCACTCGATCGGTTGAGTGGCACTTGGGTCAGCAGGGGCACCAGCGAAGCGGCGCAAAAATAGGCCGGCAAATCTACGCGCACCGCTTGAGGCGCAGCGGGTGCACGATGGGACTGATGAACCGCGGCGTTGAAGCGCACAAAAAAAAGCCCCGCGAGGAGCGAGGCTTCTTAGGTAATCGGCCGCCGGAGGGGGGCCCCGCGGCACGATGCAGCAGGCCCGGCCGGATCGCTCCGGCGGGCCGATGCCCTTCATCTACATGTCCATTCCGCCCATGCCGCCGGGGGGCATTCCGCCGCCGCCGTGAGCATGGTCCTCATCCTTCGGGGCATCAGCGATCATGACTTCCGTCGTCAACAGCAGGCCGGCAACCGAGGCTGCGTTCTGCAGCGCAAGGCGCGTCACCTTGGTCGGGTCGAGAATGCCCTCTTCGAGCATATCGCCGAATTCGCCGGTGGCCGCGTTGTAGCCGAAGCTGCCCTTGCCTTCCTTGACGCGATTGAGGATCAACCGCGGCATCTTCGCCGGCGTTGTCCACGATCTGGCGCAAAGGCTCCTCGATCGCACGGTGCAGAATGCGCACGCCGATCGTCTGATCCTCATTGGCGCCTTCGAACTTCTCGAGCGACTTCTGCACGCGGATGAGTGCAACACCGCCGCCGGGCACTACGCCCTCTTCGACCGCCGCACGCGTGGCATGCAGCGCATCCTCGACCCGCGCCTTCTTCTCCTTCATCTCGATCTCGGTGGCCGCACCGACCTTGATGACCGCGACACCGCCGGAGAGCTTGGCAACGCGCTCCTGCAGCTTTTCCTTGTCGTAGTCGGAGGTTGCTTCTTCGGCCTGCTGGCGGATCGACTCGATGCGGCCTTGATGTCGGCCGCTTGCCGGCGCCGTCGATGATGGTGGTGTTCTCTTTCTCGACGACGATCTTCTTCGCCTCGCCAAGATCATTGAGCGTCGCCTTCTCGAGCGACAGACCCACTTCATCCGAGATCACCGTGCCGCCGGTGAGCGTTGCGATGTCCTGCAACATGGCTTTGCGGCGGTCGCCGAAGCCCGGAGCCTTCACGGCTGCGACCTTCAGGATGCCGCGGATGTTGTTGACGACGAGAGTCGCAAGCGCCTCGCCCTCGACGTCCTCGGCGATGACCAGGAGGGGCTTGCCCGCCTTCGCCACGGCCTCGAGCAGCGGCAGCATCTCGCGAATGTTGGAGATCTTCTTGTCGCACAGCAGGATCACGGCCTTCTCAAGCTCGGCCGTCTGATTCGCCTGCGAGTTGATGAAGTACGGGGAGAGATAGCCGCGGTCGAACTGCATGCCCTCGACCACCGCAAGCTCGTTGTCCAGACCCGAGCCTTCCTCGACCGTAATCACGCCTTCCTTGCCGACCTTCTCCATCGCATCGGCGATGGTCTTGCCGATCGACTCGTCGGCGTTCGCCGAGATCGTGCCGACCTGCGCGATGGCCTTGGAGTCCTTGCAGGGCTTGGAGAGCTTCTTCAGCTCCTCGACCGCAACGGTGACCGCCTTGTCGATGCCGCGCTTCACATCCATCGGGTTGCGGCCCGAGGCGACGGCCTTCAAACCCTCGCGGATGATCGCCTGGGCGAGAACGGTGGCGGTGGTGGTGCCATCGCCCGCCTCATCGGAGGTGTTGGAGGCGACTTCCTTCACCATCTGCGCGCCCATGTTTTCGAACTTGTCCTTGAGTTCGATTTCCTTCGCAACCGAGACGCCATCCTTGGTGATCGTGGGGGCGCCGAAGCTCTTCTCGAGCACGGCGTTGCGGCCCTTCGGGCCGAGCGTCGCCTTGACGGCGTTTGCCAGAACATTGACGCCGCGGAACATGCGTTGGCGGGCGTCATCACTGAAACGAACTTCTTTAGCTGCCATTGTCGTGATCCTTCAGGGTTACTTGCCTTCAATCACGGCCATGACGTCTTCTTCGCGCATGACCACGAGATCTTCACCGTCGACTTTGACCTCGGTTCCGCTGTATTTGCCGAACAGGATCTTGTCGCCGACCTTGACATCCAGGGGACGGACCGTGCCGTCTTCGAGAATCTTGCCTTTACCGACCGCGATGATCTTTCCCTGCACCGGCTTCTCTGCCGCCGTGTCGGGAATCACGATGCCGCCCGGAGAGGTTCGTTCCTCTTCCAGACGCTTCACCATGACGCGATCATGAAGAGGACGAATCTTCATGGTGTACGCTCCTCAAAGCTGATGATTGACTATGTTAAAAAGCCGACGGCCGGGGTTGTTAGCACTCCCCCTTCACGGCTGCTAATGATATGCGCGGAATTTCGAATATCAAGCTCGACGGGATTAATTTCCTGCGCCTGCCGCGCTAAGTCCGTATGCTCGCGAACCTGCGGGCCGTCTCGCGATGGCCAAAGCCTTCGCACGCATGAGATACCGGACCTCCCTCTGCTCCTTCTTGCTGCTGCTCCTTGGCGTCATCGGTGGGCCCTGCCGCGCGCGCTGACGGCTGACCGGTTTCTCCCGCCGGAACAGGTATTTAAGTACACGGTGGCCGCCGACGGGCGACGAGGTTGCCGTGCACTGGACGCTGCCGCCCGGCTATTACGCCTACAAGACGCGCATGTCGCTCGAGAGCGGCACGCCCGGGGCGCTCCTGGGCGTGGTGCGCTATCCGCAGGGCGAGATCCACAAGGATGAGTATTTCGGCGCCCAGGAGATCTTCCGCGGCGACTTCGTCGTGCAGCGCGCCCGTCACGCTCGCCGCCGGTGCCGATCGTACCGTACTGCTCAAGCTTAAGATCCAGGGCTGCGCCGACGCCGGACTGTGCTATCCGCCGCAGCTCAGCGAGGCGAAGGTCGATCTGCCGCCCGCGGCGCCCGGCAGCGCCGGCGGCGGCATCGATGCCTTGTTCGCCGCACACCGCGCCGCGCAGCCCAACGGGGATTTTCTGCCTCCGGATGACGCTTTCGGCTTCGATGCGGCCGCCGACGGCGCCGGATCGGGTACGGCTGACCTGGCAGATCGCCCCGGGCTATTACCTGTATCGCAGCCGCATCAAGGTCGAAAGCTCAAGCGGTCAACTGCAGCTCGGACGCCTCGAGTTGCCCGCGGGCGTTGAGAAGACGGACGAGTATCTTCGGCAAGCAGGAGGTCTATCACGGCGAGCTTGCCGGCGAGCTGCCGATTGCGCGCGCGACCGATGCCGCGATCGACGTGCCACTCGATGTGACCTATCAGGGCTGCGCCGAGGCAGGCCTGTGCTATCCAGCCGATCAAGAAGACGCTGCGCGTGCACCTGCCCGCAGGCGCAAGCTCGAGCGGGTTCGTCTCCGAGCAGGACCGGCTCGCCAAGCTCATCCGCTCGGGCAATCTCGTTCCTCGTGCTCGGCACTTTCTTCGGCTTGGGCCTGCTGCTCGCCTTCACGCCCTGCGTGCTGCCGATGGTGCCGATCCTCTCGGGAATCATCGCCGGTCAACGGCGGGTGACGTACCGGGCGCGCGTTGTCGCTCTCGCTCGTCTACGTACTGGGCATGGCGATCACCTACACCGTCGCGGGCGCGCTGTTCGCCGCCGCCGGCGAGCAGGTGCAGGCCGTGTTTCAGCAGCCGTGGATCGTGGTGCTGTTTGCGCTGCTCTTTATCGTGCTCGCGCTGTCGATGTTTGGCCTCTTTACGCTGCAGGTGCCGGCGGCGCATGCAGACCCGCCTCGCCGCGCTCAGCAATCGCCAGCAGGCCGGCTCCTTTGTCGGCGTCGCCGTGATGGGCGCGCTGTCGGCACTCATCATCACCACCTGCGTTGCGCCGCCGCTGGTCGCCACCCTCGCCGTCATCGGCCAGAGCGGCGACATGGTGCGTGGCGCCGCGGCGCTCTTTGCGATGAGTCTCGGCATGGGCGTGCCGCTGCTCCTGGTCGGTGCCTCGGCCGGCAAGTTCCTGCCCAAAGCCGGCGCCTGGATGGACACGGTCAAGCAGCTCTTTGGCGTCATGATGCTGGCGGTTGCCGCGTGGATGCTCGCGCGCATCGTGCCGGAGCGCTGGACGCTGCTCTTGTGGGCGCGTGCCGGCGCTGATCGGCGCCGCGGTGCTGTGGCGGATGCGCCCGGCGCATCCGCGCGCGCGCCTGCTGTCGCGCGCCGCCGGCGTGCTCGCGGCGCTCTACGGCGTTGCGCTCCTGGCGGGTGCTGCCACGGGCCGCAGCGATCCGCTCGAGCCGCTGCCCGCGTTCGGGCGCCCCCACCCGATGCTCGCATTCAAGACCATCAAGTCGCTCGCCGACCTCGATGCCGAGGTCGCGCGCGCCCACGCGCGCGGTGCCGCGGTGCTGCTCGACTTCTATGCGGACTGGTGCGTGTCGTGCAAGGAGATGGAGCGCTACACCTTCTCCGATCCTCTGCGTGCAGCGCACGCTCAGCAAGGTCGTGCTGCTGCGCGCCGACGTGACGCGCAACGACGCGCAGGACCAAGAGCTCCTCAAGCACTTCGGCATCTTCGGGCCGCCGACGATTGCTTTTTACAGCACCGGCGGGCAGGAGCAGCGCGCCTATCGCGTCGTCGGCTATATGAAGGCGCCTGAGTTCGACGCGCTCGCCCGGCAGGCGCTCTTCGGACGCCCAGAGCACGTGAACGCAGCGGGGCGTTGCGCCGCCGGCGTCAGCATCGTCGCGCTGGCGGCCTTGGGCGGAGTGATCGCGCATCGGATGCTCGCACCACGCGCTCACCCTGCGGCCGCTCGCCGCGGTGGCACACGTTCCGCGCCCCGCCCGCCGAGCCCGCGCAGCGCGCCATTCCGATGGCGGTGCCTGACCTGCGCCTCGCCGATCTTTCCGGCAAGCACGCGGCGGCTCTCGGACTGGACCGGCCACCCGGTCATCTTCAACTTCTGGGCAACCTGGTGCGAGCCGTGTCGACGCGAGATTCCGCTGCTGATCCGCCTGCGGCACGAGCGCTCGGCGAGCGCTCTGGCGGTGGTCGGGCATCGCGGTCGATTTTCGTGCCGCGGTCGCCGAGTACGCACGCCATGCCGGCATCGACTATCCCGTGCTCGATCGGCGAGGACGGCGGCCTTGCTGCGGTGAAGGCCTTCGGCATGGAGCTTGCTCTTGCCGTTCAGCGTATTCGCCGACGATCGCGGACGGGTGGTGGCGGTGAAGCTCGGCGAGTTGCATCCGGATGAGGCAGGCTTCATCCTCGATCGCGTGCAGGACATCGATCGCGGCACCCTCACTCTCGAGGCCGCCCGGCAGCAGATCGAGGCCAAAGTGAAGGATTTCGCCGTAGAGCGCGCGAAGCACGCCTGATCAGCGCAGTTCGCGACAAAAGCTGGCCCATTTGTCGCAAATTGGGTACATTTGCCGCCGATGGCGCGCTTGCTATTACTCAACGGCCCGAACCTCAACCTGCTCGGCAGCCGCGAACCGGAGATCTACGGCAGCGACACGCTTGCAGCGATCGAGAAGCGCCTGCGTGGCTTGGCGCGCGCGGCCGGCCATGAGCTCACGGCCTTTCAGAGCAATGCCGAGCACGAGCTCATCGCGCGCATCCACGCCGCGCCCCAAGGCGCGCATCGCATTCCTGATCTTCAATCCCGGCGCCTTCACTCACACCAGCATTGCGCTGCGCGATGCACTGCTCGGCGTGCGCCTGCCGTTCATCGAAGTGCATCTGTCGAATCCGCGCGCGCGCGAGAGCCTTTCGCCAGCCACTCCTATTTCTCGGACATCGCGAGCGGCTGCATCGTGGGCCTAGGACCCCTCGGCTACGAACTCGCCCTGCAGGCCGCGCTACAAAAGACTAAAAACCTGAACGTCAGGAGTTCTCGGGCATGGACATTAGAAAAATCAAAAAACTGATCGAGCTCCTCGAAGAGTCCGGCATCGCGGAGATCGAGATCAAGGAGGGCGAGGAAGGCGTGCGCATCAGCCGCATGCCGCACCGGGCACGCACAGGCGCAGCCGCTGCAGGTCGTGACGCAGACCCCGCCCGCACAGCCCGCCGCCGGCGGCGCCGAGCGCCGCGCGCGGCGCCGCCCGCCGCAGCCGCGCGCACCAACGAGCACGTGGTGACCGCGCCGATGGTGGGAACCTTCTATTCGGCGCCATCCCCGGGTGCCAAGCCGTTCGTCGAGATTGGCGATGAGGTCAAGCCCGGCCAGGTGCTGTGCATCATCGAGGCCATGAAGATGATGAATCAGATCGAAGCGGACCGGGGCGGACGGCTGACCTCAATCATGGCGAAGAGCGGCGACCCGGTCGAATTCGGCCAACCCCTGTTCGTCATCGAATAGCCGCGCCATGCTCGACAAGCTCATCATCGCCAATCGTGGCGAGATTGCGCTGCGAATCCTGCGCGCCTGCCGTGAACTGGGGATCAAGACGGTGGCGGTGCACTCCACCGCCGACTACAGCCTGAAGCATGTGCTGCTCGCCGATGAATCGGTGTGCATCGGACCGCCGCCCTCGGCGTTGAGCTACCTCAACATGCCGGCGATCATCAGCGCCGCCGAGGTCACCGACGCGGTGGCCATCCATCCGGGCTACGGGTTTCTCTCGGAGAATGCCGACTTCGCCGAGCGCGTGGAGAAGAGCGGCTTCGTGTTCGTGGGCCCCAAGGCCGAGACCATCCGCAAGCTCGGCGACAAGGTCTCGGCGATCCGCACCATGAAGGCGGCGGGCGTGCCGTGCGTGCCGGGCTCGGACGGTCCGCTCGGGCCGGACTCGGATGAGAACCTGCGCATCGCGCGTGATCTCGGCTACCCGATCATGATCAAGTCTTCGGGCGGCGGCGGCGGGCGCGGCATGCGCGTGGTGCACAGCGAGGCCTCGCTCCTGAACGCCATCGCCATCACGCAGACCGAAGCCCGCGCCGCCTTCGGCGATGACCGCGTCTACATGGAGAGGTTTCTCGAACGGCCGCGGCACATCGAGTTCCAGGTGCTGGCCGACAACTTCGGCAACGTCATTCACCTGGGCGAGCGCGACTGCTCGATGCAGCGGCGCCACCAGAAGGTCATCGAGGAGGCGCCCGCGCCGGGCATCACCGCGCGGCAGCGCCGGCTGATGGGCGAGCGGTGCGTGGAAGCGTGCCGCGCGGTGGGCTATCGCAGCGCCGGCACGCTCGAATTTCTCTATCAGGATGGCGAGTTCTACTTCATCGAGATGAACACCCGCATCCAGGTCGAGCATCCGGTCACCGAGCTCATCACCGGTATTGACCTTGTCAAAGCGCAGCTCCTTGTCGCCTCGGGCGACACGCTGCCGTACTCGCAAAGCGACGTGCAGATCCGCGGCCACGCCATCGAGTGCCGCATCAACGCCGAAGATCCCAAGACCTTCATGCCCTCGCCGGGGCCAATCCGCCTGTGGCATGCCCCCGGCGGCCCGGGGATCCGCGTCGACAGTCATGTGTATTCGGGCTACAACGTCCCGCCGAACTACGACTCGCTGATCGGCAAGCTGATCGCGCACGGCGACTCGCGCGAAACGGCCATCGCGCGCATGAAGAATGCGCTCGGCGAGATGGTGATCGAGGGCATCAAGACCAACGTCGCGCTCCACCAGGAGATCTTCAATCACGCCGCCTTCCAGAAAGGCGGCCTCGACATCCATTACCTGGAGCGCCGTCTGGGATTACGTTAGGCGATGGATGCGCCCCTCGTGGAAGTCACGTTCGCGCTCGGCGGCCTCGATGCGCAGGCGGCCTACGCCGCCTGCGTGGCGTGCGGGGCGCTCGCGGTTACTTTCACGGATGCGGGCGACACGCCCGTGCTTGAGCCGCTGCCGGGCGAGTTCGTGCTGTGGGCCGCAACGCTCGTGCGGGCGCTGTTTCGAGGCGCCTCGGCCGCGGAAGTCGCCGGCACGTTGCGCGCCTTGAGCACGACCCTCACCCGCCCGGCAGAGGAGCTCTCCGTGCAGGCGGTGCCCGACAAGCCCTGGGAGCGCGAGTGGCTGAAGGATCTGCGGGCGCGCCGCTTTGGCACGCGCCTGTGGATCTGCCCGCGGCATCAGAAGCTCGCCGATGCGGCCGCGGCGATCGTGTATCTCGATCCGGGCATGGCCTTTGGCACCGGCGAGCATGCCACGACGGCGCTGTGCCTGGAGTGGCTCGACGCGCACCTCGCGGGCGGCGAGCGCGTCATCGACTATGGCTGCGGCTCGGGGATTTTGGCGCTCGCCGCGATCAGGCTCGGCGCCGCGCGCGCCGCCTGCTTCGACATCGATGCGCAGGCGCTGCTCGCCACGGCCGACAATGCCAGCGCCAATGGGATCGCGGCGCAGCTGCAACTGTGCGCCAGCGCCGCCGATCTGCCGCCCGCGGCGGATCTGCTGGTGGCGAATATTCTCGCCGCGCCGCTGTGCGCGCTCGCGCCCGCGTTTGCACGGCTCGTGCGCCCGGGCGGGCAGCTGCTGCTCGCCGGACTTCTCGAAGATGAGACCCACGAGGTGACACAGGCAAACAGCGCGTGTTTTCATATGCAGCCCTGCGCAAAACGCGCCGGCTGGGTGGTCCTGTCGGGACGGCGCCGCGAGCACTGCTGAGCGATGTTCACAGTCTGCCCCAAATGTGCGCTCACGCTGAGCGTCACCGCCGCGGATCTGCGCGTTGCGCAAGGTTTCGTGCGCTGCGGTCAGTGCAGCAATGTTTTCAACGCCCTGATTGCCCTCTCCGATGAACGCCAGCCGCCGAGCGCCACGGCGCAGGAAGCGCGCGCCGCGCCGCAGCCGCTCGCCGAGCACGAATCAGCCGATGCTGAAGAGGGCTCATCCACCTCCACCGCAAAGCAGCTCGTGCAGCTGACCGAGGAGGCCGTCGCGGTCGATGAGAGCTCGCCGCTCGCGGCGGATGATTCGATCGAGCAGACCTCGCTCGAATTCAACCCGGCGGCGGGGGATGTCTCGCAGATCTTCGTCGAGCCTGAGATCCGCGACGACGAGGTGACCGGCACCTACGAGTCGATCGTGCTCGGCGCCCGGGAGTCCGTGCCCGCCGATGTCGAGCCGAGCGAGGAGTCGACGAAGAGCGCCGATGAGGAGCTCAATGAACAACTGCAGTCGCTCGCGGCGCGCATCGAGGCGGCACGCCAGAACGAGCTCGCGCAGACCCACACCGGACTGCGACCGATCCTCGCGGTGCCGCCGCCGCCGAGCGAGCGCGAGCTTGAGCCGCAGGAACGCAAGCGAAATTACCTCGCGGCGAGTGCAGTTGCGCTACTCGCGCTGCTGCTGATCGTGCAGGCGCTCAATCACTATCGCGACGAGCTTGCCGTCAATCCGCATCTGCATGGGCCGCTGACGGCGCTCTACGCATCGCTCGGCATTACCCTCAGGCCGCATTGGGATGTGACGGCCTATGAGGTGCATCAGCTCGGCGCATCGGCGCAGGCGCAGGCCGCGGGTGATCTCACCGTGCGCGCCAGCGTCAAGAATGACGCCGCGCAGCCTCAGCCGTTGCCGCTGCTGCGCGTGACGCTGCTCGACCGCTTCGGCAATCGCCTGGCGGCGCGCGAGGTTCCGCCGCGCGCCTACCTGCGGGTCGCGCCGCCGGAGGGCGCGCTCTTGCCGGCGGGCGAGCGGGTTGATGCGCAAATGGCCTTCATCGACCCGGGGCGCGAGGCAGTCGGCTTCGAGATTGACGCGTGCCTGCAAAACCCCGGCATGGGCATCCACTGCGCGAACGACGCGGCAGCACGATGACACTGACACCGCTTCGCATCGGTCCTCACCTGCTGCCGGCGCGCGCCGTGCTTGCGCCCATGGCGGGCGTCACGGACCGACCTTTCCGCATCCTGGCGCGCAAACTCGGGGCGGGTCTTGCCGCATCAGAGATGATCACTTCCGATGTGCGGCTCTGGACGAGCAGCAAGTCGCGCCAGCGCATGAACCACGAGGGCGAGCCTGCGCCGCGCGTCGTGCAGCTTGCGGGAGCCGATGGCGAGGCGCTCGCGCTTGCCGCACGCATCAATGTCGATCTGGGCGCCGAGATCATCGACATCAACATGGGTTGCCCGGCGAAGAAAGTGTGCGGGCGGCTGTGCGGTTCGGCGCTGCTGCGCGATGAGGCGCTGGTCGAGCGCATTCTCAGCGCAGTCGCGCGTGCGGTCGACGTGCCGGTAACGCTCAAGATCCGCACCGGCTGGAATAGGCAGGAGAGAAACGCCGTGCGCATCGCGCGCATCGCGCAGGCTTGCGGCATTGCTGCGCTTGCGGTGCACGGTCGCACGCGTGAGGACTTCTACGCGGGCGCGGCCGAGTACGACACGCTGCGCGCGATCCGCGCCGCGATCACGATACCGCTATTTGCCAATGGCGACATCGACGCGCCGCAAAAAGCACAGCAGGTACTTGATTTCACCGGCGCGGACGGAGTAATGATCGGCCGCGCGGCGCAGGGCGCGCCGTGGATTTTTGGATCTGTCAATGCCCATCTCGCCGGCGCCGCGGCGCCGCCGCCGCTAGCACGCGCCGAGGTGCGTGCTATCATTCTCGGGCACCTGGAATCTCTGTACACGTTTTACGGCGAAGAAGCTGGACTGCGGATCGCCCGTAAGCATCTCGGTTGGTATTGCGTGTGGCTGCCTGATGCGGTGAGTTTTCGCCGCCAGGTCATGGCGATGGCGAACTCCGCCATGCAATTTGCCCTGACGCGCAGCCACCTGGATGGCTGGGTGAGCGGGTCCGCGCAGGCGGCCTGAGGAATTGCTTGGGGGGGATCGATATGCCAGCTAAAAAGAAAAGCCGCATGCGCAGGGATTATAGCGCGCGCGTCACTAGTCGAGGCGAGCTGCCGTTGCGTGACCATGCCGAGCGTGCGTTGCATGATTACTTCACCAACCTCAACGGCCACCGTCCGGCGCAGCTCTACTCGATGGTGCTCCGCGAGGTCGAGGAGCCGCTGTTGAAAGCCGCGCTTGATTACGCTCAAGGCAATCAGGTGCGCGCCGCCGGCATTCTCGGCATCAATCGCGGCACCCTACGCAAGAAACTGCGACAGTTCGGCCTCTCCGGCTGAGGTGAACGTTCCCGTCCGCCGCGCGCTCTTGTCCGTCTCGGATAAGACGGGCCTCGTGGAGCTCGCGCGCGCGCTGACGCGCGCCAAGGCTGAGATCCTCTCCACCGGCGGCACCGCGCAGCTCCTCGGCGAGCACGGCATCGCGGTCACCGATGTGGCGCGCTACACGGGCTTTCCGGAGATTATGGATGGCCGCGTGAAGACTCTGCATCCGCGCATTCACGGCGCGCTCCTCGGCCCGCTCGGGCACGGACGATGCGGTGATGGCCGAGCACGGCATCGTGCCAATCGACCTTGCGGTCGTGAACCTCTATCCCTTCAGCGCCGTGAGCGCCCTGGCTGGCGCGACGCATGCGCAGGCGGTGGAAAACATCGACGTCGGCGGCCCGGCCATGGTGCGCGCCGCGGCGAAGAACCACGAGCGCGTGGCCGTGGTCGTCGATCCGCGCGACTATCCGCTGCTCATCGAGGAGCTCGCGCGCGAGGGCGGCGCGACTACGCTCGCAACGCGCACGCGCCTCGCCGCCAAGGCATTCATGCACACCGCGCAGTACGACGCGCAGATCGCGCGCTTCCTGCTCGCGCCGCATGCGCAGGAGTTTCCGCCGCTGCTCACGCCCGTGTTTGAGCGCATCCAGACGCTGCGCTACGGCGAAAACCCGCATCAGCGCGCGGCGTTCTACCGCGACCTCGAAGCGACGGGCGCGAGCGTTGCGAACGCGCGCCTGCTGCAAGGCAAAGAGCTCTCCTTCAATAACATCGCTGATGCGGATGCGGCGGTCGAGTGCGTGCGGCAGTTTGCCGAGCCCTGCTGTGTCATCGTCAAGCACGCCAGTCCCTGCGGCGCCGCAAGCGCCGCAACGCTCACCCAGGCGTACGAGCTCGCCTACCGCACCGATCCAACCTCCGCTTTCGGCGGCATCATCGCCTTCAATGCCGAGCTTGACGCGGGCAGCGCCGCCGCCATTCTCGCGCAGCAGTTCGTCGAGGTGATCGCCGCGCCGCGGATCGCGCCCGCGGCGCACGCGGCGCTCAGCGCCAAGCCCAACGTGCGCGTGCTCGAGCTGGGAGCGCTCGCGGGCCCCGCCGGTACGCCGCTCGAGTACCGCAGCATCGCCGGGGGCCTGCTGGCGCAGACACGCGATCGCGGCGCGATCGGCCTCCAGGACTTCAGCTGCGTCACCCAGCGCGAGCCGAGCAAGGCCGAAGCGCTCGACCTGCTGTTTGCCTGGCGCGTGTGCAAGTTCGTCAAATCAAACGCCATCGTGCTCGCGCGCGCCGGCGCAACGCTCGGCATCGGCGCGGGCCAGACGAGCCGCGTGGACGCAACGCGCATCGCGATCATGAAGGCGGCCGACGCAAAACTCGAGCGCACCCTGGCGGTACTCGCCTCGGATGCTTTTCTGCCCTTTCGCGACAACATCGAGGCCGCCGCCGCGCAAGGAATCCGCGCGATCGTGCAGCCCGGCGGCTCGCTGCGCGACAGCGAAGTCATCCAGGCCGCCGACGAGCACGGCATCGCGATGGTGTTCACCGGCATGCGGCACTTCAGGCACTGATGCGCGTCCTCATCGTCGGGGGCGGCGGACGCGAGCATGCGCTCGCGTGGAAGTGCGCATCCTCCGCGCGCGTGAGCGAGGTCATCGTCGCACCGGGCAACGCCGGCACCGCGCGCGAGGCGCGCGTGCGCAACGCCGCGGTCGGCGCCCACGACATCGCCGCGCTCGTGAAGCTTGCGCGCGCCGAGCGCGTCGACCTCACCATCATCGGACCGGAGGCGCCGCTCGTCGCCGGCATCGTCGATGCCTTCAGCGCCGCGGGTCTGAAGTGCTTTGGGCCGCGCGCACAGGCGGCGCAGCTCGAAGGTTCCAAGGCCTTCAGCAAGGCCTTCCTGCAGCGCCACCGCATTCCGACCGCGCGGCACGCGACCTTCACCCGCGACACCTTTGATCCGGCCTATCTTGCGCAACAGCGTGCGCCGCTCGTGGTGAAGGCAAGCGGACTTGCTGCCGGCAAGGGCGTGGTCATCGCCGCCTCGCTCGAGGAGGCGCGCGCTGCGGTAACTTCGATGTTTGCGGGTGAGTTCGGCGCGGCCGGAGACGAAGTCGTCATCGAGGAGTTCCTGCCCGGCGAAGAGGTGAGTTTCATCGTGATCGCGGACGGACAGCACGTGCTGCCGCTGGCGAGCTCGCAGGATCACAAGCGCCGCGATGATGGCGATCGCGGCCCGAACACCGGCGGCATGGGCGCCTATTCGCCCGCGCCGCTCGTCACCCCGGCGCTGCACGCGCGCATCATGGGCGAGGTGATCGAGCCGGCGCTGCGCGCGCTCGCCTCCGAGGGCATGCCGTATACGGGCTTTCTCTACGCGGGTCTCATGATTGCGCCCGACGGCACGCCGCACGTGCTCGAGTTCAACTGCCGCCTCGGCGACCCGGAGGCGCAGCCGCTCCTGGTACGCATGCGCTCGGATCTGACGCTCGTGTGCGAAGCGGCGCTCGCAGGCGCGCTCGACGAAACGGAGATCAGGTGGAATCCGCGCACGGCGCTCGGCGTGGTGATGGCGGCCGCGGGCTATCCCGGCGAGGTGCGCCGCGGCGATGCCATCGAGGGGCTGGATGCCGCGGCACGCCTGCCCGGAAAAATCTTTCACAGCGGCACGTCGCTGGCCGAAGATGGGCGCGTCGTGACGAGCGGCGGGCGCGTGCTGTGTGCGGTGGGCACGGGCAACAGCGTGCGCGCCGCGCAGCTGCAGGCCTACGAGCTTGTCAGTGCGCTGCGCTTTCCCGGAGCGCATTATCGGCGCGATATCGGGCATCGCGCCGCCGTGCGCGAGGCCGCCGCGGCACAGTAGTTGTTTGCAACCACATAGTCATCAGGGGATCGCGCATGGACAGATCACACTTGCGGGGCGTCGTGGCAGCGCTGCTGTTAGCGGCGCTCGCCGCCTGCGTTGCCACGCGCACTCAGCAGAGCACCGGTGAGCAGATTGACGACACGGTGATCACCGCCAAAGTTAAGGCGGCATTGATTCAGGAACCGGCGACCAAGGCGCGCCAGATCGAAGTGGATACCTTCCGCGGCACCGTGCAACTGAACGGTTTTGTGGATTCCGCTGAGGAGAAGGCGGCGGCTTCGCAGGTGGCGCACTCGATCGACGGCGTGCAGAACGTGCGCAACAATCTCACCGTCGGGCACACCGAGCGGGCGGCCGGCGAGATCGTCGACGACGGCGTGATTACGGCCAGAGTGAAGGCGGCGCTCGCGGCCGAGCCTGCCACCAAGGCGCGCGACATTACGGTCATCACGCGCGATGGCATCGTGCAGCTGAGCGGCTTCGTCGATTCCGACGATGAAAAGAGCAGCGCCGTCGCGGTCGCGCGCGGCGTCGCGGGCGTCAAGGACGTGCTCAATAACCTTGAGATCAAGAAGCTCTGAGCGCGTGCCGCCGCGGCCTAGAAGCTGACGCGCACGAAGGCTTCCGGGCCGCGCACGTTCAGCACGAAGCCCGCAGGCTGGCCGCTGTGCTGATCGTCAAGCGCGGCATGCAGCGACCTCGTAACCCACACCGATTTCGAAGTTGCGCGCCCAGCGGTACTGCAGATCGGTGTGATAGTCGCCGAGCGCGGCGCTCACCTTGTTGACGTCGATGCTCAAGTACTGGGCGCGCGCGGTCCAGGCAAAACGCTGCGAGATCGCCCAGGTCGCATCGATCGCCGGTGTTGGAAAGACGCCGGCGCCGGAGGTCTCCGCTTTTTGCTGCTGCGTGACGTCCAAGGCCTTGGCATCCGCCTGCAGCAGGTGCAGCCCTAAGCCCACGCCCACCTCGAAGTGCTCGCGTGCGCATCAAGGAGTACGTGTAGGTGAAGCCGAGCATGCTGCACTGCAGATCGCTCTGCACAAGGTCCCCGACCTGGTAGGTGTTGCCGCCGAAGAATATGCTGCGCTCGAGCGGCCGGTCACCGTCGCGGTCGCTGCCGAAATAGTCGACGCGCAGCCGGTGGCGCTCGAGCAGGCGGAAAATGAGCTCCATCCGGCCCTGATCCAGACGCCCCTTCAAGCCCAGATCCTGCTCGGCATTGAGCGCGGTTCCCGGCATGCCTTGTTTGGAGTCGAGGTGCAGCTCGGTGTGCAACGTCGCCGGGAAAAATGTGCCGCGCATCGCGAAACGATCCGTGATCGGACTTGCGATGAACGCGTTCCGCGCGCGGATAGGAGTAGCGCGGCGTGCTGCTCCCTGGTGTCGGCCCTGCGCTGTCGGACTCTGCGGCGTACACCGCCGCCGGCGGACAGGGCCGCGATGAGCAAGAGCAGCACGCGCATTGGAAAAACTCCGCGCCAGATTGAGCGTCGCGATCTTCTTACATCGGGGCGGGTGCGCGCCAGCGTCGCGGTGTTGCGACGTGCGAGATGTGAACTTGCGCACGCTTGGCGAGCGCTGGCTCGCGCTCTAGCGCTTCATCGCCTCGAAGAATTCGCCGTTCGACTTGGTGTCCTTCATCTTGTCGAGCAGGAATTCGATGGACGCAAGCTCGTCCATCGGGTGCAGCAGTTTGCGCAGAATCCACATCTTCGCCAGCTCCCCCTGGTCGGTGATGAGCTCTTCCTTGCGAGTGCCCGAGCGGTTGATATTGACCGCGGGGAAGACGCGCTTCTCGGAGATGCGCCGATCGAGATGGATCTCGCTGTTGCCGGTGCCCTTGAACTCCTCGTAGATCACATCATCCATCTTGGAGCCGGTGTCGACGAGTGCCGTGGCCAGGATCGTGAGGCTGCCGCCCTCCTCGATGTTGCGCGCGGCGCCGAAGAACCTCTTCGGGCGTTGCAGCGCGTTGGCGTCCACGCCACCCGTCAGTACCTTGCCCGATGAGGGCACGACGGTGTTGTAGGCGCGCGCGAGGCGCGTGATGGAGTCGAGCAGGATCACGACGTCCTTCTTGTGCTCGACCAGGCGCTTCGCCTTCTCGATCACCATTTCGGCCACCTGCACGTGGCGTGCAGCGGGCTCATCAAAGGTACTCGAGACAACCTCGCCCTTGACGGTGCGCTGCATCTCCGTGACTTCCTCCGGGCGCTCATCGATCAAGCAGCACGATGAGAATCACCTCGGGATGGTTCGCGGTGATGGCGGTGGCGATGTTCTGCAGCAGCATCGTCTTGCCGGCTTTGGGCGGGGAGACGATCAGGCCGCGCTGACCCTTGCCGATGGGCGCGACCAGATCGATCGTGCGTGCCGTCAGATCCTCGGTCGAGCCGTTGCCGCGTTCGAGCTTCAAACGCTTGGTCGGATGAAACGGCGTCAGGTTCTCAAACAGCACCTTGTTGCGCGAGCTGTCCGGGGAGTCGAAATTGATCTCGCCGACCTTGAGGAGCGCGAAGTAGCGCTCGCCGTCCTTCGGCGGGCGGATGAGGCCGGAGATGGTGTCGCCGGTGCGCAGGTTGAAGCGCCGGATCTGGCTCGGGCTTACGTAGATATCGTCGGGACCGGCCAGATAGGAGCCGTCGGCCGAGCGCAGGAAGCCAAAGCCGTCCTGCAGGATCTCGAGCACGCCGTCACCGTAGATGTTCTCGCCGTTGCGCGCGTGCGCCTTCAGGATCGAGAAGATGATGTCCTGCTTGCGCGAGCGGGCGATGTTCTCGATGCCCATCGACTCGGCGACCTTGACGAGCTCGTGGATGGGCTTTGACCTTGAGCTCCGTCAGGTTCATCGACATGCGCGACTGCGACAGTTCCGCGGGGCTTATGACCTCCGCATCATTGTCGCCGTCGAAAACATCGAGCTCCGGCATCTCGTCGGGGCGGCCGTTGGCGCGGTTGCCGTCGCGGTTGCGTTCACCGCCGCCGCCGTGGTGGCGCGGGCCCTTGTTGGGCCGGTTGCGGCCCTGATTGCCGAGATAGCCCCTCACAGGTTGCTGTCCAGGAAGGCCGACAGTTGCGATTTGGATACCGCACCGACCTTCTGGGCCTCGACCGTCCCATTCTTGAACAGAATCAGCGTGGGAATGCCGCGGATCCCGAATTTCGGGGGGGTCTGCGGATTCTCGTCAATATTCAGTTTGGCCACTTTGATCCGATTGACGTACTCGGATGCGATTTCATCCAGAAGCGGAGCAATCATCTTGCAGGGGCCGCACCACTCCGCCCAAAAATCCAGCAGGACGGGCGTGGCGGACTTCAGGACATCCTGTGCAAATGTGGCGTCGGTAGTGTGCACGATCTGCGAGCTACTCACGCGATCAACCTCCAAAGGGAAGACAACGAATTGTGGGGTAGAGTCTGAAGAATTTGGGGTACCGGATCCGGGGGGCGGCGAAAGCCGACTGAAGCACCCGTCAAACGGTTACACTAATAGCTTCAGCAAAGAGATATGAGTGTTCGAAACTTAGAAGCCTTAAGGAGTTTGGAAACGGGCCGGGAAGGCGCAAGCCTGATAAATGGCCCGCTGGCTGGACTACTTTGTAGCGCTTCTGCGGCTGTTTTTTCAAGTCCCTGTGAGGTTACAGATGTTGCGAATCGGCCCGGCGATGAGTGATCAAGATCCCAATTCGGTCACATTTGACTCTTTAAACCTCGAGCCTGCGTTGCTACGCGGTATCCGCGACGCCGGTTTCACGCGTTGCACGCCCATCCAGGCGCAAACGCTGCCGCTCGCGCTCGCCGGGCACGACGTGGCGGGCCAGGCGCAGACCGGCACCGGCAAGACCGCCGCGTTCCTCGTCGCCCTGTACCAGGCGCTGCTGCGCCAGCCGCCGCCGCACGGCCGGCAGCGCACCTCCATTCGCGCGCTCATCGTTGCGCCGACGCGCGAGCTGGCCGTGCAGATCCATCACGACGCGGAGATTCTCGGGCGCCACACCGGATTTGTGCAGGCGGTCGTCTTTGGCGGCGTCGATTACGAGAAGCAGCGCAAGCAGCTCGCCGACGGCGTCGACGTTCTCATCGGCACGCCCGGCCGGCTCATCGACTATCTCAAGCAGCATGTCTTCGACATGCGCCATGCGCAGGTGCTGGTGCTCGATGAGGCCGATCGCATGTTCGACCTGGGCTTCATCGCCGATATCCGCTATCTGCTGCGCCGCCTGCCGGCGCCCGAGCGGCGCCTGTCCATGCTCTTCTCGGCGACGCTCTCCTATCGGGTGCTGGAGCTTGCCTACGAGCATTTGAATAACCCGGAGCTGGTGCGCATCGAGCCCGACAAGGTCACGGTCGATGACGTGCGCCAGATCATCTACTACCCCTCCATGGAGGAGAAGCTGCCGCTCCTCATTGGACTGCTGCGCCAGGCGGAGGCGCGGCGCACGATGATCTTCGTCAACACCAAGCGCATGGCCGAGCGGCTCGAGCATGTGCTCGGCGCCAACGGCTTTCATGCCCAGGCGCTCTCCGGCGACGTGCCGC
This sequence comes from uncultured Gammaproteobacteria bacterium, assembly GCA_963695315.1. Lineage (GTDB taxonomy): Bacteria > Pseudomonadota > Gammaproteobacteria > Steroidobacterales > Steroidobacteraceae > PALSA-1196. Next base: position 3,793,020 of record OY968773.1, on the reverse strand, counting down.
AGAACAAGCGCCTGAAGTTGCTGCGCGATTTTCATGACGGCAAACTGGCGGTGCTGATCGCCACCGATGTCGCCTCGCGCGGCCTGCACATTCCCGATGTCAGCCACGTGTTCAACTTTGACCTGCCGCAGGATGCACCCGACTACGTGCACCGCATCGGCCGCACCGCGCGCGCCGGCGCCGAGGGCGACGCCATCAGCTTCGCCTGCGAGGAGTTCGCCGTCTCGTTGCCTGAGATCGAAGCCTACATCGGCCACAAGATCCCCTCGGCGGCGATCTCCGCAGAGCTTCTGGCAACACGGGCCTGCTGCTGCCCGGCCCGCGTGCGGATTCACACGCGCAGCCACGCCCGCGGCGCCCCTCGGGCGGTGGCCGCGGAGCGCGGCGCGGCGGCCGCGCCGGCCCGCCCGGGCCGCGGCTCGCGCGCGCGACCGCATTAGAGAAGCTCGCGCACCGAGTGCACGCCGGGAAAATCCGGGTGTAGGCGCGGCGGGCGCGAACTGTCCGGGTGGCACATGGCGTAGACAAAGCGGATGCCGGCGGCGCGCGCGGCGGCCAGCACCGCGGCGTTGTCGTCCACAAAGAGCGTGCGCTGCGGATCAAATGGCTCGACCGCGCGCATGCGCTGCCAGAAGCGCTCATCTTCCTTGGCGGCGCCGAACTCGTGGGAGCTGAACACCGCGTCAAAATAGCGCCGCACGCCCACCGTCTCGTCCTTGACCCGCAGAGCTGCGGGTGCGAGTTGGTGATGAGCACCAGGCGCTTGCCGCGCGCCTTCAGTCCCGCCAGCGTCTCGCTGCGCGCCGGGCAGCCAGTCGATGCGCCGCGCATGGGTGCGATGCAGCGCGGTCACATCGAGCTGCAACTCGCGGCTCCAGTAATCCATGCAATACCAGTCGAGCGTGCCGGCGCAGGCGCGCAGGCGCGCGTGCAGCGCCACGCGCGCCTCGGCAATGCTGAGCGAGCGCGTCGCCGCGTAGGCCTGCGGCACGATCTCGCGCCACAGGTGGTTGTCAAAGCTCAGATCGAGCAGCGTGCCATCGAGGTCGAACAGCGCGGTATCAATACGCTTGCCAGTCGGGGGGCGGTGCGGCCGCTACTTTCATGGCCTGTATCATATGTCCAATGCTGCCGTGGCATCCGCACGGCCGGTTCGTTAAGCTATCCACGGCCTCGGCCGTTACCGGCGGCCGTCTTCCGCGCCCAAGGCGCGATTCGCAATCGCAAAATCCATCCATGGCCGAGATCGAGGACAACGTCGACCGCGAGTTGTTTCGCAACGTCGAGAAGTTGCGCCAGCTGCGTATCGAGCACCGCGATCTGGATGAGATCATCTCGCGCCTGGCGCTCGATATGCACATTGATGAGATCCAGATGAAGCGCCTGAAGAAGCGCAAGCTGCTGCTAAAGGATCAGATCGCGCGCGTCGAGAGCCTGCTGATTCCGGATCTCAACGCCTAGCGCGCAACGTTCGCATCAATTCATGGACAACAGCGCCGACAGCGCCACCACCAACGCCTTTCTGCAACTGACATTGCCCGCCAATCTGGCGGAGGTCATCGTCATCGTGGCGGCGGTGGCGGCCGGATTCATCGTGGCGCATATGGCGCGGCGCTGGCAGCAAGGGCGCGCGCGGCTCGCCGACGCCGAGGAGTGGCAGATCCACGCGCTCGACGGCGCGGTCGCGGTCGCGCCCATGATCCTGACGGTCGTGCTGCTGCTCCTCGGGCGCGGCGCGTTCAGCCTGCTCGATATCCCCACGCGCGCCATCGACACCATCGTGCAGCTCGCCACCGCACTCGTGCTGGTGCGCATCGTGGTCTACCTCCTGGGCGTGCTGGTCGGCCCGCAGTCCTGGTTCCGCCGCTGGGAAAACCGCGTGACCTGGGTGATCGCGATCGTCGTCGCCTTCGAACTCATCGGCTGGTTTGGGCCGACGCAGCGCTTCCTCGACAGCATCAACCTGCTGCCCGGCAAGAAAACCTTCACCCTGTGGGAGCTGCTGAAGGGTCTGGTCGCGGTCATCGGCTTCGTCATCGTGAGCAGCCTCGTCGCGCGCACGGTCGAGCGGCGGGTCATGCGCTTGCATGCCATCGCGCTCTCCACGCGCATCGGCATCTCGAAGTTCGTCTATTTCCTGCTGGTCAGCATCGGCATTCTGATCGGCATCAATACCGTCGGCATCGATCTCACCGCGCTCGGAGTGCTGACCGGAGCGATCGGCCTGGGGCTCGGCTTTGGCTTGCAGGCGATCGCGAGCAATTTCGTCAGCGGCTTCGTGCTGCTCATGGACAAGTCTATCAAGCCCGGCGACGTCATCAGCTTCACCGGCCACACCGGCACCAGCACGGAGAACTTCGGCTGGGTGCAGGAGCTGCGCGGGCGCTTCGTGGTGGTGCGCGACCGGGATGGCGTGGAAACCCTGGTGCCGAACCAGAACCTCATTACCAACTCGGTGATCAACTGGAGCTATACCGATCAGCGCGTGCGCCTGCGCCTGCCGGTCACCATCAGCTACCAGGATGATCCGGAAGAGGCGCTGCAGGCGCTGATCGAGGCGACCGAGGATCATCCGCGGATCCTCAAAGAGCCGCACGCGGTGTCGCGCCTCATGAGCTTCGAGGATCACGGCATGCGAGTGGAGGTGCGCTTCTGGATCTCAGATCCGATGAATGGCGTCAATAACGTGCGCTCGGACATCAACCGCGCGATCTGGCGGGTCTTCAAAAAACACGGCATCACGATTCCGGTCGCGCAGCGGGAGATCCGCATGCTCGAGCGCAGCGTGATCCCCCAGCTGCAGCGTGCGCGCGACGCTTCGCAGCACGACGAGCCAGGCTGACGGCGGCGCGCGCGCGTAACGCCTTCGCGCATGAGCGCTCGCGACCTGCAGATTCCGGAGGGTGACTTGTCGGTCGCGTTCATGCGCTCCTCGGGGCCCGGCGGCCAGAACGTCAACAAGGTCGCCACCGCCGTGCAGCTGCGCTTCGATGTGCGCGCGACCGCGCTGCTCGACGAGGCAGCCAAGCAGCGCCTGCGCAAGCTCGCCGGGCATCGCATGACGCAGGATGATGCGCTGCTGATCGTCGCGCGCACCCATCGCACCCAGGAGCAGAATCGCCGCGCCGCGCGCGAGCGGCTCGAGGCGCTCATCGCCGCTGCACTGACGCCGCCCAAGAAGCGTAAGCCGACCGCGCCGACGCGCGCCGCGCGCGAGCGGCGCCTCGCGAGCAAGGCGCGCGGCCAGCAAACCAAGCGGCTGCGAAAAAAGGTCGGTTGGGACGATTAGGGGGCGGTGCCACCGAGGGCGAGAAACAGCCGCGCGCTGTCGGTGTAGCGCTGGGCGGCCACGCGCACATACTCCAGGCGCGAACGCTGCACCGCGCGCTCGGCATCGAGCACCTGCAGGACGCCGCTGTTGCCGGCCTGATAGCTCGCGCGCGCGAGTTGCAGACTCGCCTGCGCCGCATCCACCGCGCGGCCTTCGGCGGCGAGCAGCTCCCCATCATGATCGATTGCGCCGAGCACGTCGGCGACCTGGCGCAGGCCCTGCAGCACGGTTTGCTGGTAGTTCGCCAGCTGCGCGCGCATGGCATCGACGTCAGCACGGCGCGTGGCGCGCAACGTGCCGCCGTCAAAGAGCGGCGCGCTAAGAGCGGCGGTGAGCGAATAGACCCCATTGCCGCTCGCAAACAGCGCGCCGACGGTGAGCGCTTGCTCGCCAAGCGAACCGCTGAGCGTCAGGTGCGGATAGAGGTTCGCGCTCGCGACGCCCACCTCGGCGGTCGCGGCGTGCAGCTGCGCCTCGGCGGCAAGGATGTCGGGACGCTGCCGCACGAGCTCCGAGGGCAGGCTCACCGGCAGTTTGCCCGGCAGTGTGAGTTTGGAAAAATCGAACTGCGGCGCCGTCCACTCGGCGGGCCCCCGGCCGGCGAGCACCGCGAGCGCATGCCGCGCAACCTCCAGCTCCTGCTGCGCTGGCGGCAGCAAGGTCTCATCATTGGCAAGCTGGCTCTGCGCGAACAGCACATCGACGCGCGTGGTATTGCCGGCGGCGAAGGACTGCTGCACGAGCTGCAGATTATGCCGATCCTGCTCGAGCAGATCATTGAGCGTGCTGAGTCGCTCGGAGGCGCTCGCGATCGCAATCGCCTGCGTCACCGCATCGCCGCTCAGTGCAAGCTGCGCGGCGCGCAGTTCCTGGTGCTCGTATTCGGCGAGCGCGCGCCGCTCTTCCACCGTGCGCGCAATGCCGCCGGAGAAGTCAAACGTGTAGTTGACCGCGAGGCCGCCCGCAAAGTACGTAAAGGGCGGCGGCGCTGCGAGCGGGCCCAAGAACTGCTTGCCGTATTTCTGCCGCCCGGCGCCGGCCGTCGCGTCAAGCTGCGGATAGCGCGCGCCGCCCGCGGCGACGGCGAGCTCCTGCGCCTGCTCGAGCGTGGCGCGCGCGGCGATGAGCGTCGGATTCTCGTCGAGCGCGCTATTGACGACGCCATCGAGAGTCGCCGAGCCGAAGAGCGTCCACCAGTCGGATGCGACGGGCGCGCCGAGGATGACCTGCTGCGCGCTGAACTGCGCGGGCGCGGGCGCGGCAGCTTCGCTCGCAGCGCGGTAGGCCTGCGCCGTCGGCGCCGGCGGCTGCTCGAAATTGGGCCCGGCCGTGCACGCTGCGAGCCCGCTAATAACAATGAGTGCTGCAGGAGCGCTTCTCATTCCATCACCACGGCGAGGTTTCGCGGTCGCTGCACGTCGCGCAGCAGGAACACGCAGGGGATCACGCAAATCGTCAGAATCATCATGAGCTTGAAGTCGTCGTTGTAGGCGATCATCGCGGCCTGCTCGGTCAGCTGATGATTGAGGAGCGCGAGCGCCGCGCCGCGCGGCGCGGCAAGCGCGCCCGTGTAGCGCGTCACATGCGCGGCCAGCGCCACGTGCAGCACCTGGGTATTGCGCACCAGCAGCGCCTCCACGATCGAGATGCCGATGCTCGAGCCGATGTTGCGCATCAGATTGAAAAGCGCGGTTGCCTCGTTGCGCAGCTCGGGTTGCAGGGTCGCAAAGGCGACCGCCGCGAGCGGCACGTACACGAACCCCGTGCCAACGCCCTGGATGAACCCGGACCAGATGATGGGGTCGCCGTCCATCAGCAGCGAAAAGCCCGCCATCTGCCACAACGAGATGATGGTCAGGATGAGTCCGAAGAGGATGAGGTAGCGAGTCGGGACGCGTCCCACGAGCCGCCCGACCATGACCATCGACAACAAAGTCCCGATGCCCCGCGGCGCGGTGATGAGTCCCGTCAGAAGCACCGGATAGCCCATGTGCTCTTGCAGCAGCGGCGGCAGCAGCGCAAGAGTTGCAAACAGCACCACGCCGACGATAAACACGAAGATATTGCCGGTGACGAAATTGCGATCGCGGAACAGGCTCGGGCTGACGAACGGCGGCGCGCGCGCAGTCTCGGTGTGCACCACGAAGAGATAAAAGGCGAGCGCCGCAATCGTCGCCTCGATCCAGATCTCGGTGGATGCAAACCAATCCTTCAAGGAGCCGCGGTCGAGCATCATCTGCAACGCCCCAAGCGCGATGCTCAAGCTCGCGAAGCCGAAGAAATCAAAGCGCGTGCGCCGTCGCGCGCTCTCGCCGAGAAAGCTCACCACCCCGAGGAACGAGAGGATGCCGAACGGCACGTTGATGTAGAACACCCAGCGCCAGTTGTAGTCATCGGTGAGCCAGCCCCCCAGCGCCGGGCCGATGATCGGACCCAGAACCACGCCCATGCCCCACACCGCCATGGCGCGGCCGTGATGCTCGGGCGGATTGATGTCCAGCAGCACCGCCTGCGACATGGGCACGAGCGCCGCGCCGCCGATGCCCTGCAGCGCGCGAAACACCACCATCTCGGGCAGGCTCTGCGCAAGCCCGCACAGCACCGAGGCAAACGTGAAGAAGGCAATGGAGATGGCGAACACTTTCTTGCGGCCGAACTGCCCGGCAAGCCAGCCGGAGAGCGGCATCATGATTGCCGTGGCGATGATGTAGGAGGTCAGCACCCAGGCGATCTGGTCCTGCGTCGCCGACAGGCTTCCCTGAATGCGCGGCAGCGCAACGTTGGCGATGGTCGCATCGAGCGCCTGCATGATCGAGGCGACCATGACGGAGATCGTGATCAGCACGCGGTGCTGCGGGCTCGCTGCGGGCGTCATGTGCGCGGCGTCTGGGAATGAGGGTTAGGTGCGCGCGAAGAGGTGCGCGCGCACATGCCGCGTATCGACGGTCACATCGGCGCTCAGGCCGGAGCGCAGTGGCAGCGATGCCGGCGCGTCAAGCACCGCGAGTCGCACCGGCAGACGCTGCACGACTTTCACCCAATTGCCGGTGGCGTTCTCCGGCGGCAGCAGCGAGAAGGCCGAGCCCGTGCCGGGGCTTAGGCTTGCGATGCGCGCGTGAAAGGTCTCACCCGGATAGCTGTCGATCCTGACGGTCGCCTCCTGCCCCGGGCGCATGTACGCGAGCTGGCTTTCTTTGAAGTTGGCCTCGACCCACACATCCTGCGTGGAGATGAGCGCGAATTGTGCAGCGGAGGCCTCGATGTAGTTGCCCACCTGCAGCTGCTCGACCTTCGCCACGATGCCATCCTCGGGCGCGTGAATGACCGTGTAGGAGAGATTGAGCTGCGCGCGATCCAGCGCTGCGCGCGCCTGCAGCACCGCCGGGTGCTGCTCGATGGAGATTGTGGCATCACCGCCGAGGTTGGCCGCCGCCGCGGCAAGCTCCGCGCGTGCCGCGCCCAACGCCTGGCGCGCAGTGTCGAGCGCATGGCGCAGCTGATTCACCTGCACCTGGGAGGAGATGCCCGAGGCGAGTAGACCGCTCTGGCGCCCATACTCGCGCTGCTCGTAAGCGAGCGTGCCCTCGGCACCCTTCACCTCCGCCTCGCGCTGCCGGTAGGTCGCCTGCAGCGCCTCAACCTGCAGTCGCGCGCCCGCGAGGCGTGCCTGTGCTTCCTGCACCGCGATTCGAAACGGCGCATCGTCGAGCCGGAAGAGCACGGCGCCCTTCTTGACGAACGCATTGTCGCGCACGTCAATCTCGCTCACCCGCCCCCCGATGTTGCTGCTGACCACGGTTTGCGCAGCTTCAACGAAGGCATCGTCGGTTGATTGATAGCGGCCAGAGGTGAAATAGAAGTAGAGCGCGCCGGCAAGCACGATGAGCGGCACGCTCAGCATGAGCGGCATGCGCAGTCGTTCGCGGGTCGAGCGCGTGCGCACCTCGGGGGCGGCAGCGGCGCTTGCGCGCTCGGCCGGAATCTCCACCACATCGGCGCGCGGTTGCGCTTGGGCGCGACTCATGGGGACCTCCGGGCAGGGGCGGCGGCGCGTTTGCCGGGCTTGCCGGGCGCAGCTTGCGCGGCGGGTGCTGGCAGCGCCGCAAGCGAGCGCGCGGTGGCATGGATGCGCTCCAGCATGTCGATGAGCTGTGCGCTCTCCGCGGCGAAAAGATCTGCGAGAAACTCCGTACGGGTCGCATCGGCGAGCTGCAGGATCTCCTGCAGGACCGCGCGCGCCCGGCTCCTTCATATACAGGCAGCGCGCGCGGCGATCGTTCGGGTCGGGGCGACGCTCCACCCAGCCTTCCGCCTCCATATGGTCGAGGATGCGCACCAGGCTCATCGGGTCGATCTCCGCAAGCTCTGCGAGGCGCGCCTGGCTGACCGCTTCGTTGCGGGCGAGGTAGCCGAGGGCCTTGCACTGCGGGAGCGTGAGCTGCAGCACCTGGGCGCGCTCTTCGAAGCGCCGCGTGTACAGGCGTCCGAGATCCTTCAGGAGGTAGCCAAAACTAGCGATCTTGTCCATGTGCCGGGCCCCGGGAAAGATAGCGCAGTATATAATAACAAATGATACTATATCAAATGTGATGTGGGAACCGTGGCGGGCCGCGCGGCCATCACCGGTACGGCGCCAAAGAGCCCCTCGTGGGGGCCGTCACGGCGGATAAGCGCCGCCCCCTTAAGGGCGCGTGCCTCTCGCACCCCCCCGAGTATTCGCCGTCGCGGCGTGCGCGGCGCTCAGGCGTGGGTGACCTGCAGGATGCTGTGGCGCATCTGCTCCTGCAGGACGAGCTGCGCATCGAGCGCCACCTGGGTGAGCACGTCGTCGAAGGCGAGCTTGCCGCCTTCGGCGATGCGGATGACCCCGCGCGCGCGCAACAGGTCGATGAAGTTCTCAAACATCGTGCGGTCGAAGAACTCCGGGGAGTTGAAGCCGTAGAGCATGGTCATGCGCTGGCCGAGAGCTGGCAGCGCTCCTCGAGCGCGTATTGGCTGATCTGGCCGCTGCCCGCCTGCAGCAGCAGCGCAACCGCCAGATAGTAGCGCTCGATGGTCTGGATGGTCGCCTGCGCCAGCAGCGACAGCTGCATCGCCTTCGCCGAAGTCGGCGGCGGCCGGCGCCATTGCGCTCGCATCTTCATTGGGCTCGAGCGAGCCCGTGCTGCGGCGAGCGCCGCGAGCACGCCCTCAACCACGCCGCGCACATCCTCCTCGGGCCAGCGCAGAAACAGCTCCGAGGCGATGTACGGATAGATGCGGCGCGCGAGACGCGTCAGATCCGTCGTGCTCATGGTTGCATTGCTGGTGAACGCGCAGGCGACGAGCGAGGGCAGCGCGAACAGGTGCAGCACGTTGTTGCGGAAATAGGTGGCGCGCTTCGCGGCGGCATCGCTCATCTGCACGAGATCCCCGAGCGCATGGCTCTGGCGCGTCAGCATCTGCAGCGCCTCGCCGTAGGCGATCATCTGCGCGCTCGACATCGTCGGTGACGGTGACGCGCGCACTGTAGGGAAAGGCGGCGAGCAGCGCCTGATACAGATCGAGCTGGCGCAGCAGATCCGCCTCGGGCAGCGTCTGGCGCGGTGTCGCGAGCAGCGTGATGGCGAGCAGATTCATCGGCGTGACCACCGCTGCCGCGTTGATGTTGCGCATGATGCGCTGCGCGAGCTCATCGACCGCGGCATTCACCCACGGCAGTGCGCACGTCGTCATCCACGCCGCGCGTGCGCCAGTTGGGATCAAAGCCATCGAGCAGCTGCGCCGAGCTCGATCGGCTCGCCGAGATTCACGTGCACCTTGCCGAAGCGCTCCTTCAAGCGCGGCAGCACGCGCAGCAGCCCGAATATGCTCTCCTTCTGCTTGGGCAGGCCGGAGAGCTCGCCGATGTAGGTCGAGCCCTCGAAGATGCGCTCGTAGCCGAAGTACACCGGCAGGAACATCACCGGCCGCGCCGGATCGCGCAGGAAGCTGCGCACCGTCATGGCGAGCATGCCGGTCTTCGGCTGCAGCAGCCGGCCGGTGCGGCTGCGGCCGCCTTCGATGAAATACTCGAGCGAGTGGCCGCGCGCCATGATGGCGGCGAGATAGCTCATGAAGACGACGGTGTAGAGCGCGTTGCCGCGCAGGCTGCGGCGAATGAAGAACGCCCCGCCCTTGCGCAGGAAGCGGCCGACGAGCGGCAGATTGAGATTGATGCCCGCGGCGATGTGCGGCATCGCATAGCCGTGACGGAAGATCGCGTACGAGAGCAGCAGATAGTCCATGTGGATGCGGTGGCACGGCACGTAGACGATCTCGTGCGTCTCCGCGGCGCGCTCCAGCGTCTCGACGTGCGTGAACTGCACGCCGTCGTAGATGCGGTTCCAGATGCGCGTCAGCATGATGCTCGAGGAAACGCACGAAGGTCGGGCGAATAGTTGGCGGCGATCTCCTGCGCGTACTTCTGCGCCTGCAGCATCGCCTGGCGGCGCGTGATCTTCTTCTCGCGCCGCTCCTGCGCGACCGCCGCGCGCACCGCGCGCGTGCGCAGAATTCCCGTCACGAGCGTGCGCCGGTGCGACAGATCAGGCCCGATGCGCGCGGTGCGCTGCCGGGCATAGAGCGCGCGCAGCGCGCGCGTCACGCGCCGTCCCTGCACCGGCACGCTGCCCGGCGTCGCCGATCAGACTGCGCAGCGACACCGGCTCATGAATCTCGAGCAGCACGTTTCTGCCGTTGATCAGCACCTGCAGGGACTTGCGCAGCCGGCGTCGTGATCGCCCACTGCTCGACGAGCAGCAGCTTCAGCCACGAGCCCTCCTTCTGCGGCGCGCGGCCCCAGAACACTGCGACCGGGATGAGATCGATGTCGAGCTCGGGATCGGCCTTGCAGGATCTCGATCATGCGCACGAGCGGCGGCGGTGCGCGCCGGTCGCGGCGCTCCTCCCAGAAGCCGCGCGGGCGGCTCAGATAGAAGAACGAGCGCAGCTCGCGCCCCTGCGGCAGCAGGCGCTTGTTCGGACGCGCAAGCTTCAGGCGCACGCAGGCGCTCTGCAGCACGCGCAGAGGTCCGCGAAGCTCTTCGCCTCGAGCACATAGCACACCGGATGCTGGTGCGCGAGCGCAGGCGCTCGACGATGTCCTCGGGGCGCACCTGATATCGCACCCACAGGCGCGAGGAGGCGCCTGAAGAACCAGGTCACGGCAGCCGCACGTGCGGCTTCGGCGAGCGCGGTGCGCACGCGCGCCGGCGCGGATCATTCGAACGCCGTCGCCGGCAGGTCGAGCGCGATGAGGAAGTATTCAAACAGATAGCGCAGCACGCGCATCTGATTGTGCAGGCGGTGGTCGCTGTTCAAGAGGTGCAGCGTTGCGCCGTAGCTTTGCGCGAAACGGATGCTGTGCTCGTACGGGACCACCTCGTCGCGCCAGCCGTGCACGATGGCGGCGGGGCAGTCGAGCACCCCGATGCGCAGCTCCGGCAGGCCCGTCCATGTAGAGCGCCGGCGCCATCAGGAATACGCCGCGCGCATGCAGCAGCGAGGCCGAAGCGACCGCCACGTAGCCGCCGAGACTTGAGCCGACGAGCACCAGGTCCCCCTGCAGCTCCTTGCAGAAGTCGGCGAGCCGCGTGATGCGCTCGCGCGGCGCATCGATGCCGCGGTAGTCGACCGATTCGGTCTCGTAGCCCTCGCTGCGCGCGACTTCCGCCAGCGCGGAGATCTTGCGGCCCCAGGGGCCGCTTTCCTGGCCGTGCGAGAAAACGACGTAGCGAGTGGTCATGCCGCCCTCAAAGTCATTTTGGCTTCCACAGAAGCTCATCCAGATCGGGCGCGCCGCCGTTGCAGACGCGGCCGGCAACGACCGTCAAGCCTTCCGCGCGCAGCCGCCGCGCCTGCTCGGCGTACTGGCGCGAGCCCTTGGGAAAGGCGATGCGGCCGCCGGCGCCGAGCACCCGATGCCACGGCAGCGCCAGCCCCGCGCGGCGCCACCTTCAATGCATGCCCGACGAGGCGCGCGCGCCCCGGCAGGCCCGCACGGCGGGCGATGCCACCGTAGGTGGCGATCTCGCCGCGCGGAATCGCAACGACGGTGCGCCAGATAAGTTCGAGTGCCTGCTGCGCGCATGGCGCGAATGATACCGCGCGCGCACGGCAAGAGTTCAGTGACGCAGGTCCTTGAGCGCGGGCGCTGCAAAGTGCGCATACATTTGCCGGCGCAACATCGCACCGTCGCCCGCCACCCGTCAACGATGGACTCTGACCATGACCGATACCCTTGATTGGTCCAACCTTGAGAGCCTGGCAGAAGCACAGCGCCTCGCGCTCTGGGGCGCTGGCTCTTTGCCCGCATGGTGTGCCGCCGCGCGCCCTACTTCGCCACCATCCGCCCGCGCTTCGTCGAGCTGCGCGCCGGCCTGTGCAAGGTGGCCATGCGCCGCGCGCCGCCGCGTCGAGAATCACCTGGGCTCCATCCATGCGCTCGCGCTCGGCAACCTCTGCGAGCTTGCCGCCGGCATGGTGACCGAGGTGACCACACCGCCCGGCACGCGCTGGATCCCGCGCGGCATGACGATCGAATACCTGCGCAAGGCCGAGAGCGAGGTGTGCGCCACCGCGCGGCTCGACAAGAGCGACTGGAGCGCGCCCGGCAACGTCGCGGTGCCGGTGAGCGTCGCCGACAAGAACGGCAACGAGGTGGTGCGCGCCGTCATCACCATGCACATCGCCGCCCGGCAAGCCCTGAGGCTGCGTTCAGCGGCGGCGCGCTACGGGCCGATGATGATCCCGCGCAGGATCGAGGTCTCGATCTCCCATTCCAGCCGCCGCTGCGAGGTCGCCTGGCGGTTGGCGGACACGGTGCGCACGCGGCTGCCGCCGCGCTGGTGCGTGACGAGATAGGCGTGAAAGTCGCACGGCCGCGCGAGCGCGAAGCCGTAGAGCACTTTCACCTTGCCCTGGGCAACGGTTTCGGGCGTATTGACGCGCTCATCGCAGATCACGAAATAGCTCTCCTCCGGAGACGCTGCCGGCAAATGCGCCCTCCAGGTCGAGCGCCTCGAGAAACGCCTCGGTCTGCGCGCGCGCCTGCTGCCAGGCGGCCTCGCTGTTGTGCTCGAACGCCAGCCAGCGCGTGCCGCGCTCGATGCTCGCATTGATGAACAGCGCCAGACGCCGCGCCGACAGATAGCTTCCAATCCGGCGAGACACCGCCGCCGGCGGCGAGCGTGCAGGGCGTCGAGGCGCGGCAGCGCCGGGGCGCGCGCGGCAAGCAGCGTGTTCACGCCTGCCTGCGCAAGGTGCACGCGCTCCTCATCCGCAACGGGCGTCGCCGGGCGCATGCCGGTGCGCAGCAGCGCATCCTCGCTCTCGGCCGCGGCCCACACCGGCCACGCCTCATCGAGCCGTGCGAGCATGCCGGCGACCGCGCCGCACGGCGCGAAGTTTTCGGCGCGCCCGCGCAGGCGGTCGAACGCCGTCAGACCGCGGGTAGTGCATGAGCGCGTTCTCGCAGCGAAACGGCCAGCTCCTGAGCGCCTCGAGCGCGGCGCGCGCGCTCGTCCAGGCCGCGGGCGGATCGACGACCAGCATCGCGTGATGCTCGCGGCAGAAGCGCGCCGCGATCATGAGTGTGCTCATGCCGACATCGACTCTCGCGACTCGAGCGGCGGAATGCACAGGAAGTTGAAACCCTCGACCGCCTGCAGCGCAAACAGCCCGGTGCGCTCGAGCGCGGAGCCGATCACGTCGTAGTCGGTGAGCGGCGCGCCGTCGTGGCCATCGGGATTCGAATTGACGTAGCCCACGATGGGCGTCTGCGGCGAGCGCATCGAGCGGTACGGCCGCTCCGCCGGCAGCGCGCCCGGCACGCGCACGAGCTGCGAGTCGAGCAGCACCTCGTCGACCGCGCGTTCGGCGTGCGCGCTGATCGACACGCGGCGGAAGATCTCCTGATCCTCGATCTGCTCGGAGGCGGTCACACGCAAGCGCTGCACGATGAGATTGAAGCGTTCGGTGTCCTCTGCGCCGACGCCGTCGTAGTCGACCGAGGCGCGCAGATACTCGCGCGTGCCGGGATTGATGCCCTGCAGGCGCAGCACACCGCCGCCCGCGCGCAGCGTGAGCGTCGGCGGCCGCGCGCCGTTCGCCACGCGCACGATGATCGCCTCGCGGCCGCCGTTCTCGAAGAACTGCTCGACGGCGTAGGCGAGCGTCGAGGGCTGCCACAGGCCGCCGAAGTGCTGCTGAAAATCCGCCGAAACTCGTGATCGGTCGTCGCGCGATTGACGAGGGCCCTTCAGCGTGCGGCCGATGAAGGCGGTGACGCCGGTCGGCGCGCGCGCAATGACGCCCGCACCTGCCAAGGCCGTTGCCCGCGTTGCCATGCAGGCGCGGCAGCGCAGGCAGCACTGCCGCGCTAGGGGTCATCGGGGCTTCGTTCGCGCGTGCGCAGTTCGCTCTCCAGGCGCGCGCGCTCGAGCTCTTCTTGTTTGCGAGCGATTTCCGCGAGCATCAGCTGCAGCCATTCGGAAAGCTCGGCCACTGGCGCGCCCCTATGTGCCGGACTTAGCGGGCGGCGGCTGCGCCGCGGCGTGCGGCGCCGGCGCATCCTGCGACTCGCGCTCGGAGAGCATGTCGCGGTAGCTCGCATCGTCCATCGGCAGATCTGACTTGCCGTCCCAGGTCGCCCCCGCGGGCACGTGGTTCTGCACGTGCGGGGCGCGGGCGAGCGCTTCGGCAAGGCTCGAGTCGGTGCGGGTCACCGCGACCGGTATGCCGCGAGGGTCCTTGCGCAAGTGCGTTCACGAGATCCACGTTCAAGCGTCGCCTCGTGATGCTTCACCTGCTTGTCGATGCGCTTCAACAGCGCTTTGGGCACGGCATCGGGCTGCGCCTGCGCCTGGCCGTTGGCGTCCTCATCCGCAAGAGCGCCGCTCGCCTGCATGTAAAGCTCGCCATCCTGCCAGCCAAACAGGAACGGCTGATTGACGACGCGCACCTGGGTGCCGACCGGAATCATGTCGTAAAAGGACTCGATGTCCTCCGGATACAGGCGGATGCAGCCGTGGCTCGAGCGCAGGCCGACGCCTGCGGGCTTGTTGGTGCCGTGAATCAAATAGCTCGGCCAAGCCAGATAAAAAGCGTAGCGCCCGAGCGGATTGTCCGGGCCGGGGCCGATGACGGCGTCCAGGTCCTCGCCATTGTCCTTGTGCTCCTTGATCACCGACACCGGCACATGCCAGACGGGATCCTTCTGGCGGCGCACGATCTTGGTCACGCCCTCGGGAGTCTTCCAGCCGACCTTGCCGATGCCGATGGGATGCGTGATGACGACCTGCGGCTCATCCGCCTTGTGCGGCGGATAGTAGTAGATGCGCATGGCCGCGACATTGATGATGACGCCTTCGCGCGGCGCATTCGGCAAAACGAACGCGGTCGGCACGACGATCGACTTGCCCTCGCCCGGGCAGCCAGGGATCAACTCCCGGGTTCGCGCGCACGATCTCCTCGTAACCGACGTTGAAGCGCCGCGCGATGTCGGTGAGCGTGTCGTCCTTGGAGGACGTCGTGATCTGCACCTGGCCGACAATCTCCTGCTCCGGCGCAAGCTCAAATTCGATCGTGGGCTGCGGCGCGGCCTCCGCGGCCACGGGCGGCGGCGCGGGCGCGGGTGCGCTCTTGGCATGCTGATTCCAAGGCGCATTGTTCAGCAGCGAACAGGAGCTCACGAAGCTGAGCACGCCCACAAGGGCAAACGTGCGCACCGGTGGGCTCGAGGTTCGATTCATGCCGACGATTATGACATTGGGCGTGTTTGCGCTACAGCAACACCGGTTGGCTCGGCAGCTCCGCTGCTGCGCCGCCGTTGCTGCCGGGGAAATGCCGCCCGAGCAGACGGCCGATCTGTTCGATACCGGCGACTGAGCCGCGGCCAAAATCGCCGGCGCGGAAGTGGCGTTCCATCTCACGGCAGATTTGATCCCACTCGCTCTGCGCAATGTGTGCCGCAAGTCCCCGATCGGCGAGGATCTCCACGGCACGATCCGCGAGCAGCACGTAGATCAGTACGCCATTGTTATGGTGCGTGTCCCACACGTGCAGATGGGCAAACACCTGCAGCGCGCGCTGACGGGGTGACATATCGTGCCAGAGCTCGGCCGGGTGCAACGCGGTCTCGACCACAAAGCGGATCGCGCCGGCGTGCTGCGACTCGACCTGCGCGATCGTCTTTTGAATATCCCCGAGCACCTGTGGTGTGAAGCGGCGCTGCGTACCCCAGTGCGTGGCGAAGAGATGGCGCAGCGCGCGTTCAAGGTGCATGTGCGCGTTCCTACCAGCTGCCCGAAGCGCCGCCGCCGCCAAAGCCGCCGCCGCCACCACTGAAACCGCCGCCGCCGAAACCCCCGCCGCCGCCCAGCATGCCGCCGCCGAAGCCGCCCAAGCCGCCGACGCTCGACCAACGCGACACGCCGCCGACGCCGGAGAGCAGCGCAAACAGGAACGCGATGAGGGCAGCGCCAAGCGCCGCCACGACAAAGCCGCCAAACAGCCACACCAGCACGCCCGTGAGACCGCCCGTGACGATGGCGCCCGCCGGCCGGCCGAGCAGCGCGCGCAGGATGCTGGCGCCGAAGATCACGGCGACAAACAGCAACGGCAGCAGTGCGGGCACGTGGCGCGAGTGAGCGCTGTTCCAGGTGCGATCCGGCGCCGGCAGGGGCTCGCCGTCAATCACGCGGGCAATCTGATCGACGCCTGCATTGATACCGCCGTAGAAGTCATTTTCCGCAAACAGCGGCCGGATGGTCTCGTAGATGATGCGATTGGCGATCGCATCGGGCAGCGCGCCCTCAAGCCCGTAGCCGACTTCGATGCGCACGCGGCGGTCGTTCTTGGCGATGATGAGCAGCACCCCGTCATCCACGTGCTGGCGGCCGATCTTCCATTGTTCGACCACCCGGATGGAGTACTGCTCGATCTCCTCCGGATGCGTCGTCGGCACCATCAGCACCACGATCTGCGCGCCCTTGCGCGCCTCGAATGCGGCGAGTTTCTCCTCGAGCGTGGACTGCTGCTCCGCGGTCAGCGTGCCGGTGAGATCCGTGACGCGCGCTTCGAGCTTCGGGATGGGCTGCAGGCCCTGAGCGGCGGCAAGCCCAAGCGCGCCCAGCAGGAGCGTCAGCCCTGCCAGGCCGACGCGCAATCCTCGCCTTGGCGCGCGCGTGCTCAATGCGTCGTGGTGCGTCGCCGGCGCGGCAGGCGGCGGGCTCTGCGCACCCTCGCGGGCCTGCGCGCCAACTCCGGAGCCAAAGTCGACCATCGGCGCGCTTGGAAACGGCCGCTTCGTTTGCCACGGTGAAGCTCGGCTTCACGGCAAAGCCAAAGAGCTTCGCGGTCAGATTCTGCGGGAAGGAGCGCACCGTGACGTTGTAATCGCGCACCGCCGCGATGTAGCGATTGCGCGCCACGGCAATACGATTCTCCGTGCCCTCGATCTGCGCCTGCAGATCGCGGAAGTTCGCATCCGACTTCAGCTGCGGGTAGGCCTCGGTCACGGCGAACAGGCTCTTCAGCGCCTGCGTGAGCTCGCCCTGCGCGGCCTCGAATTTCTGGAATGCCTCGGGATCGTTGACGAGCTCCGGGGTCGCCTGGATGGAGCCCACCTTGGCGCGCGCCTCGGTCACGCCCGATGAGCACCTGCTGCTCCTGGATGGCGAAGCCCTTGACGGTGTTGACGAGGTTCGGAATGAGATCCGCCCGGCGCTGATACTGGTTGAGGACCTCTCCACCAGGATGCCTTGACGTTCTCATCCTGCTGCTGCAGTGAGTTGTAGCCGCACCCGGAGAGTGCAGTGCAGGCGATAGCCACGAACGCGAGTGTCCAGGTACGCATTGTTCCCTCCATCGGGCTGTGTTGGGGGCTGCCGCAGCCATTTCCAGACCGGCAGGCGCGGATTCTAGACGAAAAAAAACCCCGGACCGTTAGGCCCGGGGTTGAAATGCGGACTTTCGATGAAGGGAAGGAAGTCCGCTAGGGGATCTGGTCGGCCATCTCAGGCGCGCTCGCGTCAGTGCAGTCGCGCCCAGTGAAGAATCTTGATGTCCTCGCGTATTGAGGTCGAAGCTCTGCGCGAGCAACGCGCACAGCTCGCGCGTGCCGCCCGTCGGCTCAAGCGGGTGCCGCAGCTCGACAACGCCGCTCCACTCGCTGGCATCAGGCTGCTGCGGGAACCTGTGCAGCCTGCGGTCACGAAGTGCGTGTAGTACCGGGCGGTCATGGCAGAAGAGTAGTAGGCGCACCGAGTCGCCAGCCGTGAATCGGTCCACAGATCGACTAAGCTTCATACAAGGCCCATTGGCAACATAAGTCGGAACGATCGCCCCCTATGCACCGCGAGCGCACCGGCCGCGTCGCACGGCTCGAAATACATCACAAAAGAAGGCGTCGCAGCGGCTGCGCGCGGAGCTCGACTGAGCTGTGGCGCATCGAGCGGCCGCGCGTGACGCAGGCGGTCGCGGAGGCGGCCGCGCAGGGCGATCGCTCCGAGAATGCGGAGTACATCTACGGCAAGCGGCGCCTGCGCGAAATCGACCGGCGCGTGCGCTTCCTGCGCCAGCGCCTCGACGGCATGGTGATCGTCGAGCAGCGCCCGCGGATCAGAGGCGCGTGTTCTTTGGCGCCTGGGTGACCCTCGAGGGCACTGCGGCGACGCGCGAGCGCTACCGCATCGTGGGCCCCGACGAGTTCGACCTCGCGCCCGCGCTACATCAGCATGGACTCGCCGCTCGGCACGCGCGCTCCTCGGCAAGCGCCTCGACGAGGAGATCACGGTCGAGCTGCCCGGCGGCGCGCGCCGCCTCATCATCATCGCCATCGAGTACGCCGAGCAGCGGCTAGCGCGCGCCTACCAAAGCACGCGCACGTTCTTGAACTGCCACGGATCGCTCTTGTCGATGTCCTCGGGGAAGAGCCGCTCGCGCTCGTGCAGCGGCGTCCAGTCGGTGTACTGTGCCGACCACGTTGCCCAGATACGGCATGCAGATCTCAAGCGTGCGCCGGAAGTCCATCTCATCCGGCTCGGTGACGCCGCAGTTGGGATTCTCGATCGCCCACACCATGCCGGCGAGACAGGCCACGGTGACCTGCAGGCTGGTCGCGCTGTTGTGCGGCGCAAGCTTGCGCGCCTCGTCGATCGACAGCTGCGAGCCGAACCAGTAGGCGTTGTTCTTGTGCCCGGCGAGCAGCACGCCCAGCTCATCGATACCCGCTGTCGATGTCGTCCATCAAAATGCGCTTCTTCTTCTGCAGCTGCCAGTTGTGGCCGGCGAACTCATGCAGCGAGACCACCGCCGCATCGCAGGGGTGATAGGCGTAATGCACGGTCGGGCGATACACCGCCTGCGCGCCATCGCGCACCGTGTAGTAATCGGCGATCGAGATCGCCTCGCCGTGCGTGATGCAGAAGCCGTGAAAGTGCCCCGCGAGCGGCGTCCAGGTGCGCACGCGCGTGCTCGCGCCCGGCTGCATCAGATAGATCGCGCACATGCAGCCGAACTCGTGGCGCTTGCCGTCGCGCGGAAAATTGCGCTCGTGCGTGCCCCAGCCAAGCTCGGCTCGGCTGCGAGCCCTCGCTCACGAAGCCATCGACCGACCAGGTGTTGACGAACTCGTCCGGCTCCTTCGGGCACGTGCGAGACCTGCGTGTCGCGCTCGGCGATGTGGATCACCTTGATGCCGAGCCGGCGCGCAAGCTCGCCCCAGTCGGCGCGCGAGCGCGGATTGCCGGCCTCGGCGCCGGTGTCGGCGGCGATGTTGAGGAGCGCCTGCTTGACGAAATGCGAGACGAGACCCGGGTTCGCGCCGTGCGTGAGCACCGCGGTCGGGGAGCGCGCATTGCCGGGACGCAGCGCGAGCGCCTCCTCGCGCAGCGCATAGTTGGTGCGCCGCGCCGGCCGGCACGGTCGGATCGGTATAGCCGCCGGGCCAGGGCTCGATGCAGGTATCCAGATACATCGCGCCCTTCTCCCAGCACAGCTTGATGAGCGCGATGCTCGACGACATCCACCGACACGTTCAGCAGAAAATCGCCGCGCCCGAGGAGCGGATTCAGGATGCGCCGGATAGCTCTCGCGGGTGAGCGTCTCGCGGATGAACTTGACGCCATATTCGGCGGCGACCGCCCGGCCGTGCGTCTCCGCCGTGACGATCGTGACGCGCTCGGGCGACACGCCGATGTGGCGCAGGATGAGCGGCAGCACGCCCTGGCCGATGCTGCCGAAGCCGACGAGCAGGATGCGGCCGGGAAATTCAACGTGGATCTTGTGGTGAACTCATCAGATCCATTCTCAGGCGCGCGTCTTCGCGCCAGTGCGGTGGATAGGTGCGCTCGTAGCCGGGCAGCGCCTCCACGCGCGCAATCCAGCGGCCGAGCGCCGGATAGTTGGTCTCAAAGGGCAGGAAGCGCGAGGACAGCTCGCGCGCCGCGGGGCGCGTCCAGCGCGCGCAGCAACAGCTGGATCGACGGGAATATCACCATGTCGGCGGCCGAGAAACTCTCACCCACGATCCAGTCCGACTTCGACAGCCGGCCCTCGATGGTGCGCGCTTCGCTTGCGACGACGTGCATGGCCTCGGTGAGATCGGGCGCGGGCACGCTCGGCGCAGGGCCGAACACCGCACTCACGATGTTCGTCACCTGCCGCTCGGCGTAGGCCTGAAACTCGCAGATGACGCGCATGATGACACCGCGCCTCCTCCGGCGTGCGGCCGAATATCGGCGGATCCGGATACTTGCGGTCGAGGTAATAGAGAACCGCGAGCGATTCGAAGACGACGTAGTCGCCGTCCTTCAGCACCGGCACGCGGCCGCGCGGATTGAGCGCCAGCATCTGCGGGGACTTGTGCTCCTGCTTGGAGAACTGCAGCAGGTGGCTCGTGTAGGCAGCCGCTTGAACTCGAGCGCCAGCAGCACGCGCCAGGCGTACGGACTGCCACTGCCCCAGTACAGATCGATCGCCATAGATTGTCGCGGCCGTTAAGGAATTGCGCGATTGTAACGGCAACGCGACTCGGCAGAAAATGCGTCGCAAGCTCACAATCCTCATGTACACCACGCTGATCGAACCCGCACAACTCGCCGCCATCATGGGCGAGCCCGCAGCTGCGCGATCCTCGATTGCCGCTTCGAGCTTGTCGCAGCCCGACTGGGGCGAGCGCGCGTATGCCGTGCGGCCACATCCCGCACGCGCTCTACGCGCATCTCGATCGCGATCTTGCCGGCGCGGTCACGCGCGCGCAGCGGCCGCCATCCTCTGCCGGAGCGTCGAGGCTTGGAGCGCGACCCTGGCAGCGCTGGGGCATCGATGAGCACGTGCAGGTCGTCGCCTACGATCAGGGCAACGGCGCTTACGCGGCGCGCGCCTGGTGGCTCCTGCGCTGGGTCGGCCATGATCGGGTCGCGGTCCTTAACGGCGGCTACGCCGCATGGCTTGCGGCCGGGCTGCCGGTCAGCACCGAGGTGAGCTCGCGGCCGCCGCGGCATTTCACACCGCAACTGCGCGCGGCAGGCACGCTCGGCAGCGATGCGGTGCGCGCAGCGCTTGCCGCGCGCGCGATTCTCCTGGTCGATGCGCGCGGCGCGGATCGCTTCGCCGGCGAGAACGAGAAGATCGATGCGGTAGCCGGCCACGTTCCCGGTGCCCTAAGCGCACCCTTTACCGGCAATCTTGATGCGCAGGGGCGCTTTCTGGATGCCGCAGCGCTGCACAGCCGCTGGCGCGCGCTGCTCGGCGCGCGCGCCCCGCGCGAGCTGGTGGCCATGTGCGGCTCCGGCGTCACCGCCTGTCACAACCTGCTTGCGCTTGAGGTTGCCGGACTAGGCGGTGCGCGGCTCTACCCGGGCTCGTGGAGCGAATGGATTCGCGATCCGGCGCGTCCGATCGCGCGCGGCGGCGGCTGATCGCCAACTACGCACTCTATACATGCAGCACAGTTTTGTTATCGTGCGCGGCGTTGCAAACGTTCGGCTCGTGGCTGGTCCTTCGTAACGCAAGGCTCCAGCCACGCGCATTTTGGGGAGGCGCGAGTTGTCCGCTGATCCGAAGAGCGCCGTCATCGGCGGCAAAGGAAATTCAATCCGGCGCAACCGTGGAGCATCGAGGACTCGCTCGATCTCTACAACGTCAACGCCTGGGGCAAGGGCTATTTCGGGATCAACGAGGCGGGACACGTCGTCGTGCGCCCGGACACGCAGGCAGGCCGCGACATCGATCTGTTTGAGGTCGTCGAGGGGCTGCGCGCCCGCGACCTCACCACCCCGGTCGTCGTGCGTTTGTCCGACATCCTGGCGCATCGCCTGCGGCATCTGCACGCCGCGTTTCAGCAGGCGATCCTCGAGAACGACTACAAGAACGGCTACGCCGCGGTCTATCCCATCAAGGTGAACCAGCAGCGCCTGGTGGTCGAGGAGGTGTATCGCTACGGCAAGGAATTCGGCTTTGGGCTGGAGGTGGGCTCCAAGCCCGAGCTGCTCGCCGTCATGGCGATGACGGAAAACGAGCCCACGCGGCTCATCGTCTGCAACGGCTTCAAGGACGACAGCTACATCGAGGCTGTCACGCTGGCGACCAAGCTTGGTCGCACGATCATCCCGGTGGTCGAGAATTTTGCCGAGCTCAGCCTCATCCTGAAGCACGCCGAGACCTACGGCGTGCGCCCGCGCATGGGTGTGCGCGTGAAGCTCTTCAGCGAAGGCTCGGGGCGCTGGGCCGACTCGGCAGGGGATAAGTCGAAATTTGGCCTGTTCGTCACCGAGATTCTCGAGCTCTTCAGGGTGCTCAAAGCACGCGACATGCTCGATTGCCTGCAACTCGTGCACTGCCATCCCGGCAGCCAGCTGCAGGACATCCGCCGCGTCAAAGATGCCATCAATGAGCTGGCGCACGTGTACGCGGAGCTCAAACTGATGGGTGCGGGCCTGCAGTACATCGACGTCGGCGGCGGCCTCGGCGTCGACTACGACGGCAGCGGCACTAACTTCGCCTCTTCGATGAACTACACGCTGAACGAGTACGCGAGCGACGTCGTCTACCGTATCGCAAGCGTCTGCAACGCGCGCGCGATTCCGCATCCGATGATCATCAGCGAGTCGGGCCGCGCGGTGGCTGCCTATCACAGCGTGCTCATCTTCAACGCGCTCGGCTCATCCGCGCTCGACAAGTTCAACGTCACGGGCGAGGTGGCCCAGGACTACGGCGGCGAGGAGGAGCTGCCGCAGCCGGTGCAGGATCTCTTCGAGGCTTATCGTGGCGTGAGCGAGCGACGCCTCGTGGAGTGCTACCACGATGCCCTGACGGCGCGCGAGCAGATGCTGCAGATGTTCAATCTCGGGCTGCTGTCGCTCGAGTTCCGCGCGCTCGCCGAGCGGCTCTACTGGGCGGTATGCGCGAAGATCCGTGACTTGTACCGCAAGATCGAGCGGCGCCCCGAGGAACTCGAGGACCTGGAAGTCGATCCTGAGCGATACCTACTTCTGCAATTTCTCCGTATTTCAGTCCCTGCCGGACAGCTGGGCGATCGATCAGCTCTTTCCGATCATGCCCATTCACCGCCTGAACGAGCGCCCCACGCGCACCGCGGTGCTGGCGGACATCACCTGCGACTCGGACGGCAAGATCGACCACTTCGTATCGCTGCGCGACGTCAAGCGAGCGCTCGAGCTGCACGAGCTGCGCGCCGGCGAGGAGTACTACATGGCGGCGTTCCTGGTCGGCGCCTATCAGGAGACCCTCGGCGACCTGCACAACCTCTTTGGCGACACGCACGTGGTCCACATCCGCCTGCATGATGAGGGCGGCTGGTGGATCGAGGAGATCGTCAAGGGCGACACGGCGATCAAAGTCCTTGAATACATGGAATATGACGTCGAGGAGCTCTACCCTGCGCTCGCGCGCGACTGCGAGCGCGCCATCCGCGATGGCCGCATGACCATCGCCGAGAGCCAGGCGCTCAAGCGCTTCTATGAGGGTGAGCTCGATGGCTATGCGTACCTGGAGCCCGACGGCAAGGCCTAGGCCGGTGCGGATCCTCACGGGCGCGCGGCGCTCATCCGCGGCAGCGTGCGCCGCACCTGCGCAGCGACTAAATCCCCCCGCGCGCGCAAGGTCGCGCCCGGCTCCGGGCCTGCTGCACCGCCGGCATGTGTTTGCGAGCGGCGCAGCTTTGAGCGCGGATCAGCCGCCGGGGCGTTCAGCGGTTGCCCGCGGCAGCGACTTTGGCCCGCGTGGGTTGCGGATGGCGTTTTTCCTTCTATTTACTTCCCGCGGCGGCCGGGAGTAGCATTTCCGCGGCCGCTGTCTGCCAAGCGAGTGATCGGATGACGACGATCTATGTAGGGAATCTGTCCTTCAGTGCCACCGAGCAGGACGTTCGCTCTCTTTTCGAACGTCACGGCAAAGTGGAGTCGGTCAAACTTATTATGGACCGTGAAACCGGCAAGCCCCGCGGCTTTGGCTTTGTCGATATGGAACAGAGCGAAGCGCAGGGTGCCATTCAAGCCCTAAACGGGCATCAAATGAACGGCCGCCCTCTACGAGTCAACGAAGCGCAGGAGCGTCCGCAGCGCCCGCGCCAGGGCGGCGGTCCATTCCGACGCTAAAGGCCCGCACTGCTTAAGTGCGTCGTTACCGCTGTCGCGGTTGCGTTGGTGGCGGTCGCCTGCGCAACCTCTACGCGCGTGCGCACGACTGAAAGCAGCGCCGCGGAGGCGCTCGAGCGCGTCATTGCCGACCCGCGCCGCGCCGCGGCCGATCGGGCGCGCGACCTCTACCGCCATCCCAAAGAGACGCTGCTCTTCTTTGGCATTCGACCGCAAATGCAGGTGGTGGAGATCTGGCCGGAGCCGGGCTGGTATACCGAAATCCTCGCGCCGTTTCTCAAGGATCAGGGCAAATACGCCGCGGCGCTTGCGGTGGCGCGTCCCGACAATCCCTATATCAGCGGACGCCTCGCCGCCTTTGCGGACAAATTCAGCGCGCATCCGGAAGTCTATGGACACATCGACGGTCGCGCCACTTTGGAGCGGGCGCGGATGACATCGCCGCTCCAGGCTCGGCCGACATGGTCGTCACCTTCAGGAACATCCATAACTGGATGGCCGCCGGCTGGGCTCCGAGGCGTTCGCCGCCATGTACAAGGCATTAAAGCCGGGCGGCATCCTCGGCGTCGTCGAGCACCGCGGCAATGCCGCATTGCCGCAGGATCCGAAAGCAAAGAGCGGCTATGTGCGCGCGGATTACGCCATTCACCTCATTGAGTCGCAGGGCTTCAAGCTCGTGGCACAGTCCGAGATCAACGCCAATCCCAAGGACACGAAGGACTATCCGCAGGGCGTGTGGACGCTGCCGCCGTTCTATCGGCTGGGGGACAAGGACAAGGCGCTCTACGCCGCGATCGGCGAGAGCGATCGCTTCACGCTGAAGTTCGTGAAGCCGAAGAACCGCTAGCGCCGCTCACCACATCTCCTTCAGGCGCGTTCTCACATCGAGTGCTGCCGCCTCGCCCGCGGCAAGGTTATCCGAGCCGAGGCTCGATCCCTGGAATGTCACCGGCTCGAAGCATTTCATGACCTTGTCCGTCATGAAGCGACTCCTGCCGCCGTAGACATGCGCCCCCGAGCTCTTCGGCTGGCTCGTCAGGTAGAACTTGAGCGGCACGCACAGGAGCAGATCGTCGCGCGCGCGGGTCATCGCCACGTACAGCAGCCGCCGCTCCTCGTCAATGAGCTCGGCCTTGCCGGTTGCGAACTCCGATGGAAAACTGCCGTCGACCACATTCAGCACATACACCGTGTCCCACTCCATGCCCTTCGCCGAATGGATGGTGGAGAGCACGAGATAGTCCTCGTCGAGGAGCGGATTGCCGGCCAGATCGCTCGGTGGCGTTCGGCGGATCGAGCGTCAGCTCGGTGAGGAAGCGCTCGCGCGAAGGATACTGGCCCGACAGAAGCTCGAGCTGATCGAGGTCGCCGAGGCGCGTATGCACACGCTCATAGAGGCGCTCGAGGTGCGGCAGGTACCACTCGCGCACCAGATGCACCTGGCCCGAGCCACGGCCGCTCCGGCGCTGCGAGCTCATTCAAGAGCTCGACGAGCTTGCGCCAATCGGACTTCGCGGCGGCCGGCGCGGCAAAGTCCCGCAGCGCTGCAAAGGTGCCGCCGGCCGCCTCGAAGTGATCGAGCGCGTGGCGGGCATTGGCCGGCCCCATGCCGGGCAGCAGCTGCAGGACGCGAAAGCCGGCGACGGTATTGCGCGGATTGTCGGCCCAGCGCAGCACCGACAGAAGATCTTTGATGTGCGCGGCCTCGAGAAATTTGAGTCCGCCGTACTTGACGAACGGAATGCGGCGCCGCGCGAGCTCCACCTCGAGAAGGTCGCTGTGGCTGGAGCTGCGAAACAGCACCGCCTGACGGTGCAGCGGCACATTGGCCTCGCGCCGGCGCAGCACCTCGTTGCATACGTACTCCGCCTGCGCGCGCAAGGTCGGCGAGGCTCACCAGGCGCGGGCGCGCGCCCGAGCCGCGCACCGCCAGCAGATGCTTGCGGTACTGACGCGGCGCCTCGCGCCATGAGCGCGTTCGCGGCATCCAGCACCGGCTGCGTCGAGCGGTAGTTCTGCGCAAGCGTGATGACCTCGGCGCGCGGCGTGAAGCGCTCGGGGAATCCGAGGATGTTCTCCACCGCCGCCGCGCGGAACGAGTAGATGGCCTGCGCGTCATCGCCCACGACCGCGAGCCCCGCGCCGTCCGGGCGCAGCGCGTGCAGGATGTCGGCCTGCAGCTTGTTCGTGTCCTGATACTCATCCACCAGCACGTGATCGAAGTTGCCGCTCACGTGCGCGGCCAGGCGTGCATCGCCCATCATCGCGTGCCAGTACAGCAGCAGATCGTCGTAATCGAGCAGATTGCAGCGCTGCTTGCGCTCGACGTAGGCGCGATAGAGCTTGGTGAGCTCGGCCTCCCACTGCGCGCACCACGGATACTGCTCTTCGAGTGCGTATCCGCCAGCTCCCGCCCCGTGTTGACCCGATAGGAATAGATCTGCAGGCAGGTCTCCTTGCGCGGGAAGCGCTGCTCCTTCGCGGCCAGCCCGAGCTCCTGGCGCAGCCCATCCAGAAGATCCGCGGAGTCGGCGCGGTCGATGACCGTGAACTGCGGATCGAGCTTCAGGTGCGGCGCGTAGTGGCGCAGCAGCCGATTGCCGATCGAATGAAACGTGCCGGTCCAGACGAGGCGCTGCTGCAGCGTCTGCGCGAGCCCGCCGAGCGCCTCATTCAGCGCCTTGCGACGATCTCGTGCGCGCGGCGGCGCATCTCCGCGGCCGCGCGGCGCGTGAAAGTCAGCATGAGAATGCGGCCCGGATCGACGCCGTGTATCGCCAGATGCGCCACGCGATGCGCGAGGGTGTCCGTCTTGCCGGTGCCCGCGCCCGCCACGATCAGCAGCGGGCCGGACTTCAGGCCGCGTTCGCCCTGCGGTTTCCCCATAGGACACCGCCTTCCGTTGCGGAGCATTGAGCTTCTCGAGGTGCGATCGCGGTAGCCAAGCGCCGCGACTATACTTAAGCCCCTCGCCGCGCGGCCATTGACGCCCGTCACACGCGCCGCGACGACCAGGTCGGCGCAGATATTCGCCTGTACGCGCTGAGCCGGCCTCGTTAGGCTTGCAGACATGAGCCTGCTCAGAGCCGCACCCAGCATTTTCAGGGTCGGGTCGTGAACGTCACGGTCGATGAAGTCGAGCTGCCGAACGGCCATCGCGCGCACCTGGATATCGTGCATCATCCCGGGCGGCGCGGCGGCCGTCGCGATTGATGCGAGCAGCGCGTGTGCCTGTTGCGTCAATATCGCTACGTCGCCGGCGGCTGGCTCTGGGAGTTGCCGGCCGGCAAACTCGAGCCGCCGAAGAGCCGCCACTCGTCACCGCGCAGCGTGAGCTCATCGAAGAGGCGGGCGCACGCGCGGCTGAGTGGTCATCGCTCGGGACCTATCTGAGCTCGCCGGGCGTTTTCACCGAAGTCATTCACCTTTTTCTCGCAACGGCAGTCTCCGCCGGCGAGCGCCGCGCACGAGCCTGCCGAAGTCATCGAGGTGCACTGGATGGCGTTGGCGCAGGCGCGGCGCTGGGCGCTCGACGGCACGATCCGCGATGGCAAGACGGCCGTCGGCATCCTGCGCGCGGCTGCGAAATTCAATCCGTGACGCGCTGCGTAGCCCCTTGGAAGGAGGTATCCCTAAGCTCTGCACGGCTGGGGATGACCAGCGGCACATGCGACTTATTCTGTGAAAGACGTCAAAGGCAAGCCCGCACCCGATACGCAAGGCACCAGCGAAAGCGCCAATCGCAGGCGTGTCGGCCACGTGGTGCACGATGATCGCGGCCAGGCGTCCGTCGAGTGGCACGATGCGCCGGAGGACTACGAGCGGCCGAAGCTCGAGATCCAGGAAGGCACCGCGCCGGCGCAGCGGCCGACGAGCCGCCGCGACGAGCCCCGCGGGCTCGCGGTCGCCCGCGAGGGCGCCGCTTTCAATCCCTACCAGCGCGCCATCCCGGAGCGCCCCGCCGCGCCGCCGCCGAACGCCAAGCGCGATCTGCGCCAGCTCTCCAAGTGGATCAAGATGATGCGCGAGATCGAGGAGCAAAATTGCTCGTCGAACGCGACGCGGAGGAGTCCGAGGACTAAAGAGCGCTGGAGTTTTTCAGCGCCCGCGCTCGATGTGCGCCATCTTGCGCCCGTCGTTCAGGCGATAGAACCGGCGCAACTCCGCGAGCACGTCCTGCCCGAGCTCTGCGCGTGAATCACGCAGGGCGCGCTCCAGGCGGCGGCAGAACTTCTCGGCATAGCGGCTCGCCGCGCGGTACATGGCCTGCCGCGCCCCCGTCAGACCCGGAGCCACGCGCGTGCGCTCGAACAGCAGGCGCAGCAGCTCGGCGGGGAAGCGCTGCGGGCGACTGGCGCCGCAGCAGCGCGTAGCTGGCGATGTATTTATCGATCTCGGCCTGCATCTCAAGGGCAAGCAGCGACACGGGCTTGTCGTGCGCCGCGTTCCAAGCGAAGTACATGAAGTGGCTGACGCCCTCGAGCGCCGTCCAATAGTCGGCCACGTTGCTCGCATCCAGATGCTCGATCGGATCGGCCGCGCGCAGCCGCTCGAGCAGCCCGCCATCCAGGTACAGCGACACGCCCACGGCGTCGCGCTCCTCGACGATGATGAGCTCCTCGTCGGCATCGCCCGCATGGGAGCTCCCCGGCAGGCAGGGGCGCTCGGTGACGAGAAAGTCGTAAACATCGTGCGCGATCGGCACATCGTAGATGCCGCCGATGAGCTCCTGGATCTGCCGCAGAATCATCGCGTCAATGCGCGATCGCGAGCCGCACGCCGGCGCTCGGCTGCACGCCCAGACGCTCAAGAATGCGATACGAGCGGCGGCTGCCGGTCTTCACCCAGATCTCATAGAGACGCAGGATGTCGCGATTGGAGTGCTTGTAGGCACTCTCGGCGAGTTCATTCAGGGCATCCACGAGCGGCTGGAATTTCTGCGCCAGCTCCGCGAACACCGCGCCGAGGACGCGGCGCGGCCCGCGCGCATGGCTCGCGGCGAGCGTGCCGTAGGCGCGCCCGCCCATGGCGATGTGGTAGTCGATGTCGATGAGCTTGCGCGCAAAGCTCTGCGCGAAGAAGCCCGCGACGAACAGCGACACATCGCCGAGGCGTTGCAGGCTGCGCTCCCGATCGCGCGCCGAGGGTGCCTCGAGCGCTTCGGCGAGCATCACGGCAAGCGGCTTGAGTCGCGGCCCTGCGCTCGTGTGCTCATACAGCGCTTCGGAGCGGGCGAAGAGCGTGAGCAGGTTGACGACGTAGTGTTCGGTTTGCTCTTCAACGCTCAATTGCTGCTTGGCAAACGCGCCTTGCAGCGCCTCGTGGAAGAACTCGCGCAAATTGGCGACGGGAATGAGCCCGGGCGAACCTGCCGCTGCAGCAGCCATGACGATATGCCTCCTCGCTAATAAATAGAACGTTACACGCAGTTTAAAGTTCACCTGCAGAGGGCTGTGCTGTCCGTGATGAAGCGCACCGAAACGCCAAGTGCGCCGCGAGCGCGAATTGGCAGCCAAGCTCGCTCAGTGCTGATGCGCGGGCGCGCGCCGACGCTACAATAAGTGACGACCTTGCCAGGGAATACGCTCATGACGATGGCGCGCCTGCTATGCCCGCCGCTGCTCGCGCTCGCCAGCACGATGAGTGCGCCAGCGCACACTCGCGCGCCGTTCACCGCCGAGGATCTCGTGCGGCTGCAGCGCATCTCCGACCCGCAACCTGCGCCCAACGGCCACTATGTCGCATTCGTGCTGCATTTGACCGATATGGCCGCGAACGAGGCGCGCACGCACCTGGTCCTCATCGACCGCTCGACGCTGAAGCCGCAGGCGCGCGCGCTTGCGTGGAACGTCGCCAACGACTGGAGCCCGCGCTGGGCGCGCGACAGTCGCACGCTCTATTTTCTCTCGACGCGCTCGGGATCGGCGCAGGTGTGGCGCGTGTCGCTCGGCGACCCGCAACCCTACCAGGTGACCGACTATCCGCTCGATATCGGCACCCTCAAACTCTCCCCAGCGGGCGATCGCATCGCCGTCTCCATGGACGTGTTGCCGCAGTGCGCGGATCTTAAGTGCACGAAGGACACGCTCGATGCCGCGCGCGCTGGCGGCGGCAGCAGCGGGCGCGCGGCCGGCGCTACCGGACGGATTTACTCGCAGCTCTTCGTGCGCCATTGGGATGCCTGGAGCGATGGCACGCACGCGCACCTCTTTGTTGCCCGCCTGCAAAGCGACGGGCAGGCCGCAGCCCCGGTCGACGTGTCAAGGCTCGTGGCTGCCGACGTGCCCTCGCGTCCCTTCGGGCGCGACGAGGAATTTGCCTTCAGCCCGGATGGCACGCGCATCGTGTTCGCGGCGCGCCTCGCCTCGGGCAGCGAGCCGTGGTCGACCAACTTCGATCTTTACGAAACACCCATCGATGCATCGGCGCCCGTGAACCTCACCTCGGCAAACCCGGCCGCCGACACGCAGCCGGTGTTTCTGAAGAATGGCGATCTGGCGTATCTCGCCGCCGACCGGCCCGGCTTTGAGGCCGATCGGCTGCACATCAATCTGCGCGATGCGCACTCCGGCACGATCCGCCCGTTGACCGCGCGCTGGGACCGCTCGGTCGCGCGGCTCGATACCAATGGCGATGGCAGCGAGCTCCTCGCGCGCGCCGCGGATGGCGGCCAGGAAGCGCTGTTTGCGATCGATCGCATGAGCGGTATGCCGCGCAAGCTCATCGCCACCGGAAGCGTTGAAGGCTATGCGGCCACCAAGGATGAGGTTTACTTCACCTGGGCCAACCTTGGAGCACCCGCGGATCTTTACGTGATCTCGCTCGCCGGCGGCACGCCGCGCCGTCTGACCGGCGTCAATGAAGCGCTGCTCGAGCAGCGCTCGCTCGGCGGCTTTGAGCAGTTCAGCTTCAAAGGCTGGAACGATGAGACGGTGTACGGCTATGTGGTGAAGCCTTACGGCTTTGCGCCGGACCAGCGCTTCCCGGTCGCCTTCATCGTGCACGGCGGCCCGCAGGGCAGCTTTCAGAATCTTTGGAACTACCGCTGGAATGCGCAGGCCTTTGCCGGCCACGGCTATGGGGTCGTGCTGATCGACTTTCACGGCTCATCCGGCTACGGGCAGGCCTTCACCGATTCGGTCAGCAAGGACTGGGGCGGCAAGCCGCTGGTTGATCTGCAGAAGGGCCTCGCTGCCGCGCTCGAGCGCTACCCGTGGCTCGATGGCACGCGCGTTTGTGCGCTCGGCGCCTCCTACGGCGGCTTCATGATGAATTGGATCGAGGGCAACTGGCCGGAGCGCTTTCGCTGCATCGTCAATCACGATGGGCTCTTTGACCAGCGCAGCGGCTACTACGCCACCGAGGAGCTGTGGTTTCCGGAGTGGGAGTTCGGCGCCCCCTATTTCCAGGATCCGCGCAACTACGAGCAGTTCAATCCCGCGAACTTCGTGAACCAGTGGCGCACGCCGATGCTCATCATCCACGGCGAGCGTGATTTTCGCATCCCCTATTCCCAGGGACTCGCGGCTTTCACGGCGCTGCAGCGCCGCGGCATCGAAAGCAAGCTGCTGGTGTTCCCCGACGAGAACCACTGGGTATTGAAACCCGCCAACAGCCTGCAATGGCACGCCACCGTGCTCGAATGGCTGGATCAGCACCTCAAAGGGTGAGGCGCAGTGATCTGCGCGCGAAGCGCAAATGCGCACACCGAGCCCGCCTTTACGGCTTGGGCGTGCTGACTTTGTGAAAGCGATAGAGCGGATCGTCGCGGCGCCCCTGCAAGAGCGCGCCATTCGCGTCGTACGACTGCTCCGACAGATCAAGCTCGGTGGATTTGAGCTCAGCGACCATCTGGGTGGTCGCGGCGAGCTCATTGGTGTGAGTCGGGATGTGGCAGCGCGCCGGGTCATCGATGCCCACAAAGCCGTCGGTGGCCGGCTGCCAGAAAAGATCACAGCCATTGAGCGGCGCGAGGTCCTCGGTGACGAGCGCCGTCAGAAGCTCCGGGCTTGATGGGCCATCGCGCCAGCGCCGCGGATCGACGAGATTGGCGACCTGCTCGCGAAGCCGGCCCTGGTCGTTGACCTCGAAGGTCAGTACCTGCTGGCGCATGACGCGCTGCGGATCATCGGCCGCGCTCTCCTGCAAATAAAACGTGTGCAGGCCCATGATGGGCGAATCAATCGACACGATGGTAATGGCGAGCGCCTCGTGCGGCGGCTTGCCGGCGCGCACGTCGGCATCGTGCTGCCCGGCATTGGTGTAGCTTCCCGGCAGCCAGCGGCTGATCTGCGCAAGCTGAATCTCCGGTTTCTTTTCTTCATGCGCCGCGCTGACGCAGCTGGCGATCCCGGCGGCACAGCCCGCGAGCAGCATGGCGCAGCGCAGCGGCGGCGCGCTCCTGAGGCGGCTTGGCTTCTCATCCATAGAAGGTACGCCATTCGGCGCGGTAGGACTGTCCGAGCGTCATCAACTTCTCCAGCAGCTCATTGTAGGGCATACCGGCGGCGCGCGCCGACTCGGCAAAATCCTCTTCAGCTTCCAGGTTGGGATTGGCGTTGGCCTCGAGCACATACACTGCGCCCGCCGCGGTGACCCGAAAGTCCATGCGCGCGTAGCCCGAAAGGCCGAGCGCACGGTAGATGCGGCGCGCGAGCTTGTCGAGCCGCGTCTCGATCGCCGGCGGCAGATCCTGCGCCGCGCGCGTCGTGATGCCGTACTTCGCCTGATAGCGTTTGTCCCATTTGACCTTGCGCGTGGCGATCGCCGCGAGCGACTCCGGCATTGAGCCAAACACCATCTCCCATACCGGCAGGCGCGTTAAGCGCTCGTTGCCGAGCACGCCCACGTAGAGCTCGCGGCCCTCGATGAACTCCTCCACCAGCGCATCCGAGCCGACCTGCGTATGCACGAATTCGATGCGTTCCCTGAGACGCGCCGCATCCTCCACCACCGAAGCCTGCGCGATGCCGAGCGAGGCATCCTCAACCGTGGATTTGACGAACAGGGGAAATTTCAGTTTGCGCGGCAGGTGCAGGCGTCGATTGCGCCTGCTCACCGCGAAGCGCGGTGTCGGAATGCGATGGAACGCGAGCAGCTGCTTACAGAGGAGCTTGTCGCGCGAAAGCATGAGGCCGCGCGGGTTGCAGCCGGTATAGGGCTGGCGCAGCAGCTCGAGAAAGGCGACCACGTGCTGATCGTAGGTGACGATGCCGCCGAACTCCTCCAAGAGGTTGAAGACAATGTGGGGTTTCCAGTCGGCGACCGCGGCGCGCAGTTCGGTCAGGCTGTCGAGCACGCCGAGGCAGCGCACGTCGCGACCGGCCTTGCGCAGCGTGCTGGTCACGTCGTATTCGGTGCGCCACTCCTCGACCTGCTTGTCGGTGTATCCCTCGAGGCTGTCTGGAGGCACGAGGCTCGCATGCACGACGACGAGCGCGCGCAGATCTTTCATAGCGACAGGTGCGGAGTCTCGCCTGCGGCATACAGCCGCGTCATGCGGATCAGCAGCGCGCGCGCGGCGCGCGCAGCCTCGCGCCGGCTGCCGCGCACGTAGAGCGAGAGCGCATCGCTGCGCTCGATCAGCAGCCGCAGCACCTGGTGCACGCTGTAGGGCTCGGTGTGCAGCGCGCGCGCAACCGCCGCAACGAGCGTCGCCTTGTGCGCACGCAGCAGCGTGCTCGCGCGCATCGTATTGACGTGCTTGCGCTCCTCGCTGAACACCTTCTGCAGCATGTCCTCGGCAAGGCCGCGGCGATAAAAATGATGGCGCGCGAGCTTTCTGCGGTAATGCTGCGCAAGTGTGCGCGTGCTCGACTCAATCGGCTCGATGCGCACGCGGCTGCTTACCGGAGCGCGCCGCCCGCGCGCCCCTGCCATCAGCGCCTCGACCAGCCGCAGCTTCTCAAACGCCGGCCAGTCGGCGTAGCTTCGGCGCCAGTCCGAATGCGGTTTCAGCCACACGGCAAAGGTCTCGGCGAAATCCTCGGTGGGGTGAGCCTGCGCGTACCACTCGCCCAGATGGTGCACGTAGCGGCGACTGCCGGGTCGCGCCCGATAGCGCCGCGGGTAGGGGCGCGAGGCGGGGCCGAAAACCTCGCGCCAGCATTTGCGCCGCCGCAGCCGGTAGGCGCTGTCGAGCGCATGCCCCGCCTCGTGGCGCAGAATGCGCATCAGCCAGCGCGCATTGCCGCCCTCGACCTTGCGCATGATGCGCCGCTCGAGCTGCTCGAGGCGCGGGTGCGCCAGATAGAACGGCACGGCAATGCCGGGCACGCCATCGGGCGAGAACCACTCCTCGCCAAGCCACACATGCGGGCGAAACTTGATCCCGCGCCGCTCGAGCTCGGCGTACAGGCGGCGAATGTGCGGCTTCAGTGGCGAGCGCTCGATCGCCAACTGCAAATCGCACAAGCGCAGCTGCAGTAACTCCTCGTCGGGCAGGCGCGTCCAGGCGAGCGCGTTGCGAAGACGATGCGCCATCGACAAAGGTCCTTGAGCTTGGTGAACGGCGCGCGCGCGATTGCACGGCCTGCTCATCTTGTGAGTGTCAGCTTACCCAAGCATTGCGATGGCGAGCAAGCGGTCGGCGAAGCGTTCGATGAGCTCTTTTTGCACGAGCAGGTCGCGCCACCCGGCGGGAATGGCGTTGATGCCGTAGTGCGCCCCGGCGAGCGCGCCGTAGGTGCTCGTGATGACGTCCGAGCTGCCGCCCAGGTTCGCCGCGCGTAGCGCGCCCGCCCGATAGGTGTCGGTGGAGTGAAAGGCCCACAGCGCCGCATGCAGAACGCTGTCAATTCGGGCACTTAGGTCCTGCGGCGGCGCGCGCGTGGCGACCGCGGGCAGCGCGGCGATCGCGGGCCGCAAGCGCGCCCGGTCGAGGATCTCCGCCTCCGGATGGAAAATCACGGCCTTCGGCCGCCCGCCGAGCGCCCCGTAGAGGATCGCCGCAAAGAGGCGGCAGCAATCGAGCACCACGGGCGCTTGGCTGGTGGTGCGCGCCTGTTCGCAGGCCTGGTGAATCGCAATCTGGGGCGTTGCGTAAAAGAACATCACGGCGGAGGGGACGCGCGTCAGGGGCTCCGGATCCAGCTGGGCAGGATCGTGGGAGCCGGAAAAGAGCTTGCGCTGCCACTTCGCAAGCGCGAGCGCCCGCGCGGTGTTGGCGCTAATGCCGAGCGCCTCGCCGGTCGCGGACAGATGGCCCTGCTCCTGCCAGCGGGCGTAACGCTGCATCTGATCGCGCGCATCGAAGCCGCCGCGCTCAAGAAGACTCTCGGCAAGGCACAGCGCCATTGCCGTGTCGTCGCTCCAGGCACCGGCCGGCAGGCCGAGCGGCCCTCCGCCGAGGACCTGCTCAACGGGCGCAAACGTGCCGGGCGCTTGATCCTGGGTAGCGGCGGCCAGTGCATCGCCCACCGCAAGGCCGCCGAGTGCGCCGCGAAAGCGTGATTTCAGGTCATCCGTCCCCGGCGGCAGCGCCGGGGCGTCCGGAATGCGCCGCGACCAGTTACGCACATACTCGGCCTGCTCGTCCGTCTCCGGCACAAACGGCCACACCTTGGCACGCGGACTCACCTGCCAGAGCTGATTGAGTTCCTGCAGCGCCTGATCGCCGGAGCGGCCCTGCTCCACCAGCAGGCAGCCGATCACGGTGCCGGTGCGGCCGATGCCGGCGCGGCAGTGCACATACACTCGGCGCCCCTGCGCGAGCGCGCGCAGCACGAAGTCGAGCACGCGCGACATGTCCTCGCGCAACGCAGGCACGCTGTGATCCACGATCGAGGCGCGAAAATATTCAGCTTCCGGCGGTAGCGCGCCATCGTAGGCATCGAGCTCCTGCGGCATCGTCAGATCGACGAAGCAATCGATGCCCGCGTCGAGCAGTAACTTCAGACGCGCGCGCAAGGCGGCCGGTGAATCGCCGCCGGGATGCTCGCCCGCTAACAGCTGTCCCGGGATCACCCAGTAGCAGCTGCCGAGCGCCGGCGCGGGCAGTTGTGCGGGAGACGTGCGGGCCACGGCTTTAAGGGCTCAGGCCGCCTCAACGGCGGCGGCTGCAACCTGCACTTCGAGTTCTTGTTCCTGCAAGTCGCTCATGGTGGCCACGGCGCCGGCGCGCAACTGCGCGAAGTCGAACTGGCGCGGATCGGCGAGGTGCGCGGGCATGACGTTTTGCAGCGCGGCAAAGATGCTGGCATTGCGCCCGGGATACTCGCGCTCCCAGGCGGCGAGCATATTCTTTACCGCCACGCGCTGCATATTTTCCTGTGCGCCGCACAGCTGGCACGGTATGAGCGGAAAGGCACGGCCGCGCGCGTAACGGGCGATGTCGCGCTCGGGCACATAGGCGAGCGGGCGGATGACGATGTGGCGTCCGTCCTCGCTGGCAAGCTTCGGCGCCATGGCTTTCAGCCGGCCGCCAAAGAACATGTTCAGAAACAGCGTCTCGATAATGTCGTCGCGGTGGTGGCCGAGGGCGATCTTGGTGATGCGCTGCTCGGCGGCGAAGCGGTAGAGCGCACCGCGGCGCAGGCGCGAACACAGACCGCACATGGTCTTGCCGTGGGGAATCACCCGCTTGACGACCCCGTAGGTGTTCTGCTCGATGATATGAAACGGCACGCCGACGGAGGTCAAATACTGCGGCAGCACCGCGGCGGGAAATCCCGGCTGCTTCTGATCGAGGTTGACCGCCAGGAGCTCAAAGGCGACGGGCGCGCTGCGCTTGAGCGAGAGCAGAATATCAAGGAGCGTGTAGGAGTCCTTGCCGCCCGACAGGCACACCATGATGCGGTCGCCTGCCGCGATCATGCCGAAGTCGGCGATCGCCTGGCCCGCGAGCGCGCGCAAGTGAGCTTGCAGGCGCTGGAGGGTTCGCGACAGCTTCAAGGCTCGATTTCGATCAGGCGGCGGCGCTGCTCGCCGAGCTGTCGAGGTACTTGTTCTCGACGTAGCGCACGAACGCGACAGCCGAAAGGGGCTTGCCGGTGGCCGCTTTCATCAGCTCCTGCATCGACACCTTGG
Organism: uncultured Gammaproteobacteria bacterium; assembly: GCA_963695315.1. Lineage (GTDB taxonomy): Bacteria > Pseudomonadota > Gammaproteobacteria > Steroidobacterales > Steroidobacteraceae > PALSA-1196. Next base: position 3,756,024 of record OY968773.1, on the reverse strand, counting down.
CGCCCAACGCGTGCACGTTGGTGCGCAGCCAGGCGAAGAGGCTCCGGAAGTCGCCGCGCGCAAGCTCGGCATCCAGTTGCGGCACATCGCGCCGCAGGCTCTCGTGCAGCTGTGCGGCGATGACCGCGCCGAGCACGTAGGAGGGAAAATAGCCGAACGATCCCACGGCCCAGTGAATATCCTGCAGCACCCCTTCGAGATCGTTCGCGGGCTTGATGCCCAAGCGGCTCTCCATACCGGCGTTCCAGGCCGCCGGCAGATCACGCACCGCAAGCTCGCCGCTCAGAAGCTGCTTTTCAAGCTCGTAGCGCAGCATGACGTGCAGCGGGTAGGTGAGCTCATCGGCATCCACCCGAATCAGGCTGCGGCGCACGCGCGTCAGATGCGTGTAGATGTTCTCCATTTCCCACTCGGGGCCGCTGACGCCAAAGTGCTTCTCGAGCAGTGGCCGCAGGTAGCGCACGAACGGCCGGCTGCGGCACAGGTTCATTTCAATGAGCAGTGACTGGCTCTCCTCAAGTCCCATGCCACGGTCGCGGCCCACCGGCTGATCGCGCCACTCGTGCGGCAAGCCGAGGTGATACATCGCATGCCCGGTCTCATGCAGGGCACCGAGAAGCCCCGTGAACAGATCCCGTTCGTCAAAGCGCGTGGTGACGCGCATGTCGCCGGGCACGCCTTCGGTGAACGGATGATCGCTCTCATCGAGTCGTCCGCGGTCGAACGGAAAGCCCATCGCCGTCATGACTTCCACGGCGAGCGCGTACTGCTTTGCCGGCGCGAACTTGCCTGCAATCGGCAGCGGCGGCCGCACTTCCTGCAGGGAAATCGCCTCGCGGATCAGCGCCGGCAGACGCCGCGACAGCGCCTTGAACATCACCTCGATCTCGGCATTCGTGAAGCCCGGGCTGAACTCGTCGACGAGCGCATCGTAGGGGGCAAGGTTCAGCGCCTGCCCGAGCAGCGAAGCCTTGTCGCGCACCAGGCTCACGACCTCCTCCAGGTGTGGGGCGAGGAGATCAAATTTGTTGTGCCGGCGCGCCTCGTGCCAATGCGCCTCGGCGCGCGCGGTGGCCGTGGCGAGGCGCGAAATGATGGACACCGGAATCGCAATCGCCTGGTCACGCTGGCGGCGCATCTCGCGCAGGTTGGCGAGCTGCCAGTCGGCGAGCCCCTGCGCATTCGCCTGCGCGCGATCGAGCAGGCGCGTGATGCGCGGCGCGGTGAGGAACGCGTGGTACTCGGTCTCAAGCGCGGCGCGCTGCTCGCCGCGCAGATCGGAGCTGGCGCGCGGCATCATCACCGCCGCATCCCAGCGCAGCAGCGCGAGCGCGCCGCGAAAGGCATGCAGGCGCTTGAACTCCTGTTCGAGCTGTTTGTAGGGCGAGGCCGACATGATGTTCTGAAGCACCGATTCCGCTTAGGACCCCGCCGCCGATTGAGGATCCGTGAGGGTCTCAGAGCTCGCCCAAGATTGGGTTGGCGTCGGTAGGGAGTGCGCTCATTCTACCAGCTTGGACGGGATACGTCCGGTTTCTGTGTTATTTTTACTTTTAGTATCAATAAGTTAACGGGCTGTCACAGGGTTGACACAGGCGTGCCCGGGGCGGTGCCGAGAGGGGTTTATGTCGAATTTCCCGCTGTCAACCCCAGCGCCTTAATAGAGATGAGTCGCGCGGTATCGTGCAGGCGGCCGACCCTACAATGCGCCGGATGACCCTCAGGATCTGTCTCATCGGCTCCGAAGTCGCGCCGTTCTCCAAGACCGGCGGCCTTGCCGATGTGTGCGCAGCACTGACGAAGTACCTGCAGGCCGAAGGACACGAGGTGCGGCTCTTCACACCGCTCTACAGCCTGATCGATCGCAGCACGCTCGAGCAGGAGCTGGTCGAGGGCCTGCAAGACATCCCGCTGGAGTTCGGTGCGCGCCGCTACCGCTATTCGGTGCGCATCGCGCGCCTGCCCGGTACGCGTGCGCACCTCTACTTCATCGACTGCCCGGAGCTCTACGCGCGCGACAGCATCTACACCACCGACGCCGATGAGCATGTGCGCTTCATCGCGCTCACGCGCGCGGCCATCGAGTGCTGTCAGCGCATGAGGTTTCGCCCGCACATCCTGCATGCGCACGACTGGCATGCGGCTTTTGCGCCGCTGTATTTGAAAGTCGCGTACGACGCGGATGCGCTGTTCAAAGCCACGCGCTCGGTGCTCACGATCCATAACATCGGCTATCAGGGCATCTTTGCGGCGAGCGCGGTGGCCGACGTCGGCCTGGGAGCGCGCACCGAGCGCCTGCACCAGGATGATCTGCGTGCCGGTCATATCAACGCGCTCAAGCACGGCATCCTATACGCGGATGCGATCACGACCGTGAGTCCCACCTACGCGCGCGAGATCACCACCGCCGAGTACGGCATGGGGCTGCAGGAGGTCTTGCGGATGCGCGGCGCGGCGCTTAGCGGAATCCTGAACGGCGCGGACTACGATGAATGGGATCCGCGCAAGGACCGCTACCTGCCGGCGCATTACGACGTCGCGCATTTGCAGACCAAGCTTGCGCTGCGCCAGCAGCTGCTGAAGCGCTGCAAGCTCACGCTCGGCAAGCGCGCGCCGCTCGTCGGCTTCGTAAGCCGCATGGCCACCCAAAAGGGCTTCGACATCACCTTCGATGTGCTGCCGCGTGCACTGGAGTCGAACGGTTTCGCGCTCGTGGGCTTGGGCAGCGGCGAGGCGCGCTACGAGGATTACTTCGCGGCTCTGCAGCAGCGTTTCCCGGGGCGGGTCCACTTCCATCGCGGCTACAGCGAGGAGCTTGCGCACTGGATCGAAGCGGCGAGCGACCTCTTCTTGATGCCTTCTTTATATGAGCCCTGCGGCCTCAATCAGATCTACAGCCTGCGCTACGGCACCGTGCCGCTCGTGCGCCGCACCGGCGGCCTTGCCGATACCGTGCAGCAGTACGAGCGCGCCACACGGCAGGGGACCGGCATCTTGTTTGATGACTTCTCGCCGGCGGCGTTTGCCGCGGCGCTGGCTGAGGCTCTGCGGCTTTACAAGCAGCGCGACCACTGGCATGCGCTGGTCGCCAACGGCATGCGCGAGGATTTCTCCTGGAGCCGGCAGACGCAGCTCTTCGTCGAGCTCTACGCGCGGCTCGCGCGCGGCGCTACTGCAGCTTGAAGGTGCCCGAATGCTCGAAGGGGATCGAATGCACGAAACTGCCCGAGAGCATTACCTTGCCGCTGATGCGGTAATCGATTGCCTGATTGTTGGCGCCGCCGCGGCCGAGGATCGCGACCAGCGCGCCTGCCATGTTGGCCGTGACGTCGGTGGCAAATTCGCTCTCGCCGTTGGGTGGCACGATGAAGCTGTCGTTCGCAGCGCCGTGCGCCAGCTCCTGGCCGGCCACCTCGATCGTGTAGTTAAGAGCCGAGACCGGAAGCGCGCGCTCGTTGGGGTTTTCCACGCGCAGGTGTACGCGCAGGCGCTGTTCCCAAACCGTGCCGCTCAAGAGCTCGACATTGACGATCGACAAGTGCGGCGCCTCAAGCTTCGGCAAGATGCTCGAGCAGGCTGCAAGCGCGCACGCGAGGAGCCAAAGCGCGACGGATCTCATGCCCGCAATATAGCAAAGCGCGCGCGTTACGCCCGGCCGTAGAGCTGATTGAGCACCGCGCAGCGCTGCGCGAGCTCAGCGCCGAGGGCATGCGGCGCCACCTTCCAGCTCCAGTTGCCGTGCGCGGTGCCCGGAGTATTGAGGCGCCCTTCGGAGCCGAGTTCCAGCAGATCCTGCAGCGGCACGATTGCCAGAGTCGCCACCGATGCGCAGGCGGCGCGCACCAGCGCATGCGGCATCGCGCGCGCATCCGTGCCGAGGTAGCTCTCGATGCGGCGCCGGGTGTCGTGATCGAGGCTCGCGAACCAGCCAGCGCTCGTGTCGTTGTCGTGCGTGCCGGTGTAGCAGACGCTGTTATGGCGCAGCATGTGCGGCAGATGCGGATTTTGCGCATTGCCGTCAAAGCCGAACTGCAGCACGCGCATTCCCGGCAGGCGAAAGCGCCGCCGCAACGCCTCGACATCCGGCGTGATAAACCCGAGGTCCTCGGCGACCAGCGGCAGTACCGGAAACTCCTGCTGCAGCGCCTTCAGCAGCGCGCGCCCGGGCGTGCGCCGCCAGGCGCCGCCGCGCGCATCGGGCGCGCCCGCCGGAACGGCCCAGTGCGCCGCGAGGGCGCGGAAGTGATCGATGCGCAGCAGGTCGACGCGCGCGAGCTGGCCGCGCACGCGCGCGCGCCAGAAGGCGAACCCGTCGTGACGCATGCGCGCCCAGTCATACAGCGGATTGCCCCAGAGCTGGCCAAATTCCGAGAAATAATCCGGCGGCACGCCCGCAACCGCGCGCGCCAGGCCCGCCGCGTCGAGCTGAAACTGATCGCGATGCGTCCACACCTCTGCCGAGTCCGGCGCCACGTAGAACGGCACGTCGCCAAAGAGCCGCACGCCGCGCGCGTGCGCATGGGCGCGCAGCCGCTGCCACTGGGTTGCAAACACAAACTGCTCGGCCTGCGCGCGCGCGAGCGCCTGCGCGTGCTCGCTGCGCAGCTGCGCAAGCGCCGCAGGGTCGCGATCACGAAACTGCGCGCGCCACTGCCACCAGGGCGCGCCGTCATGCAGCGCGCCGAGCACCTCAAAGAGCGCATAGTCCTCGAGCCAGAAACGCGCCGCCTCGACAAAGGCCCGATAGTCATCGCCGTCGGCGCGCGGCCGCTCATTGGCATCGATGAACGCCGTGTTGCCGGCGAAATCGGAGCGCACCCAATACGGGGAGCCCGAGGGCCCCGTCGGCCCGAGCGGCAGCAGCTGCCAGACGGAAAAGCCGGCGCTTGCGAGCCAGTCGATAAAGGCGCGGCCGCCGCGGCCGAGCGGCGCCTCGAGCGAGCTTAGGTGCAGCAGCACCCCGCAGCGGCGGCGGTCAAACACCGGCAGGACTTGCGGCGGCACGCGCGCTTAGCCGGCCGTCGCGCGGCGCATGGTGCCGCCGTGCTCGGGCGCGCCGTGGCCTACGGAGATCGGCTCCGACAGCTCCTGCGGCGGTGCGAGCTTCAGCATGCGATACAGATTGACGAGCTGGCGGCGAAAGAGCGCGTCAAACTGCGCCACCGCATCCGCGGGATTGTAGTCGCCGAACCACCAGAACCAGTCGGAACTCTCGCACAGCGCCAGTTGCTGCTCGGCGGCGCTACGCTGCGCGCGCCCCGCCTCGCCTTCGAAGGGCGCGCGATCAAACGCACGCTTCGCATCGCACAGCAGATCCCAGGCGTGATTCTTGGCCGCATCGCCCATCCAGGTCGCCAGCGTGCCGTGCACCCAGCTACCGGCGACGACGCGCTCAAGCGTCGCAGCCGCTGGCGCGCGCGCAAGGTACGCCGCGAGTGTCGTGAGCTCAAGCGCCGGATGCGCCGCGAGCGCCGTATAGAGCGCGTTCAGGAAGAAGTAACCGTTGTAGGGATAGTGCTCCCAGGCGTTCTCGCCATCGAGCGCAATCAGCACCGCGTGTCCGCCCGCGCCCTCGAAGCTGCGCGCACGTGCGAGCAGCTCCTGCACGAGATTGGCTGCGGCATCATCACCGCGCCAGGAAGCGTAGCTGAAGCCGATGAGATCGGAGAGCGCATCGTCACGAAAAAAACAGTTGAGGCGCGCGTTCGGCAGCTGATACGGGCGGTCGAAATCGCGCGGCCCGAGGCTGTGCGCTGGCTCCTTTGAGAGCAGCAGGCTCGCGCGCAGCACGTTGGTGCTCGACGCCGCCCAGCGAAACTCAAATTTATCGATGAGCGCAAGCGTCTCGGCGCTGATCGCGCCCTCGGAGGGCCAGCAGCCCTGCGGCTGCGTGCCGAACGCGGCCGTGAAGATGCGTAGGCCCTCGCGCAGGTGCCACGCGGCGCGCTCGGCCCCACCCGGATAGGCGCTGTGGCGCGGCAGCAGCGCGGTCGGCTGGGTATCGCGCGCGGCGTGAAAGTCGAGCAGCAGCGGCACCAGAGGATGCGCGTACGGCGTGAGCGAGAGCTCGCAGCGGCCCGCATCACTCAAGGAGCGAAAGCGCGGGATGATGCTGCCGATGAGACTCCCAACGAGCGCTAACAGCTCACGGCGGTTCGCGGGCGTGAAGAGCCGTTGCTGCGCGGTGAGTGCCGCGACCAGCGGCTCGCTGCGGCGCACGGTCTCGCCGAGCCAGGCGAGGTGGTACCACACGGCAAGGTCGTGCATGAACTGGTCGGAGGCATAGGCGATGCGCTCTGCGGTGGCGAAGCTTTCGGCGAGCGTTGCGAGCTGCAAATAGGGCGCAAAGCGCTCGATCATGTGGGTGCGATGCGCGCGCAGGCAGGCGCGCAGCAGTGCGAGGCGCTCGGCCGGTGCATCGGGCACCTCGTCGGGGCCCAACAGCGCTAGCACCGGATCGGGCAGCGGCGCCCCCGATGCGAGGTGCTCGCTGATGCGTGCGCCGAGCTCCTGCAGCTGCTCGATGAGCACCGGGGTGAAATTGACGACGGCGCGCGCAGCCGGCAGCGCCTCCAGATGCGCCGCCATGTCGACGTAGTCCTTGATCGCGTGCAGGTACGTCCACGGCAGCACGTACTCGCCGGTCAGGGCGTCGCGATACTGTGGTTGGTGCATGTGCCACAGGAGCACCACCGGCAACCGCGCTTCGCTCATCGTGCGGCGCCCTCCGGACGCCGCAGCATGCCAGCGGTGACCAGCACCACACCTTTCTCGGTCACCTCAAAACGATGCTCGTCCGCACCGCGGTCGAGCCCGATCTGCATGCCGTCGGGGATCACGCAACCTTCATCGAGGATGGCGCCGACGACGCTGCAGCCCTTGCCGATTTCCACATTCGGCAGGATCACCGAGCGTTCGATGCGCGAATGCTCATCGACGCGCACGTTGGAGAAGAGCAGCGACTGGCGCACCACGGCGCCGGAGATGATGCAGCCGCCGGAGACCATGGAATTGATCGCCATGCCGCGCCGGTCATCCTCGTCGAGAATGAATTTCGCCGGTGGCTGGTGTACCTGGTAGGTCCAGATCGGCCAGTCCTCATCGTAGATGTTGAGCTCGGGGCGCACGTGCACGAGCTCGATGTTGGCCTCGTAATAGGCGTCGATGGTACCCACGTCGCGCCAGTAACTCTGCGCGCGGGTCTTCACATCCTGGAACGGATAGGCAAAGGTCTGCAGCTGATCGATCGCCTTGGGCAGAATGTTCTTGCCGAAGTCGTGCACCGAATTCGGGTCGCCCGCATCCTCGCTCAGAAGCTTCTCGAGCAGACGCGTGTTGAAGACGTAGATGCCCATCGATGCCAGAATCGACTCGGGCTTGCCGGGCATGGTGTCGGGCACCGCCGGCTTCTCGGCAAATTGCGTCACGCGGTTCCATTCGGTGGCGGTGAGAACGCCGAACTGGCGCGATAGGTTGGCAGGCACCTCGACAACGCCCACGGTGATGTCGGCGCCCTTTTCCACGTGGTAGGCGATCATCGGACCGTAGTCCATCTTGTAGATGTGATCGCCCGCGAGCACCAGGACGTGCTTGGTCGGATGCGTGAGGATGTGCTCCATGTTCTGGTAGACCGCATCGGCGGTGCCGCGATACCACAGCTCGCCGATCTGCTGCTGCGCGGGAATGACTTCGATGAATTCGCCGAATTCGCCGCGCAGATAGCTCCAGCCGCGCTCGACGTGCTGGATCAGCGACTGCGCCTTGTACTGCGTGAGGATCGCGATCTGGCGAATGCCGGAGTTGACGCAGTTCGAGAGCACGAAATCGATGATGCGGAACTTGCCGCCAAAGGGAGTTGCCGGCTTGCAGCGATGCTCGGTCAGCTCCTTTAAGCGCTCGCCGCGCCCGCCTGCCATGATCACCGCGAGTGTGCCGCCGGTCAGGCGACTGACGTAGCGGCCGGAGGACGTGCGCGCAGGAATTCGAGGCATAGTCCGCTTTGACGCTCTTGGCTCTGGCAGGTTCTGTCTACACGGCTGACCGACGCGGCGTCAATGGTTCTGCCGCTAAGGTTCGCGTGCGAACATCTAATTTGTGGAGTGCATCGCGCATAACCGTCACGGCACCATCCGCAGCGCGGGCTTTGCAGGCGTGCAGTGGCTAGAGTTCCTTCATGAGTCCGACCTCAAACGGATGCGTCAGCAGCTCATGCCAGGGATAGATGCGGATCTGTGTCGCGAACTGGCCGCACTCGGCGGGCTGCGCATCGAGCACGAACACAAACGCGCCATCGGGCTCGCGTTCCGGCGCGAGTGAAAACATCGCATTCCACACGCCGTCGCGCGCGCCATTGCCGTAGGAGTTGAGCGGCGGCAGCTCAGAGGCGCTTTCGGGGAGGTGCCGCCGCGCGATGAACTCGACGCGCACGTCGGCGGGCTGCAGCGCATCAAGCTGCACCGCGACGCGCAGCTTCAGGCGCTCACCGCGCGCAAGGTCGGGTGGTGCATCGTTCAGCAGGCGCATCACCACGCGCGGCCACGCCTGGCGCGCGCGCTGCTTCCATTCGGCAAGCGCCTTCGCGCCGGCAAACTCATTGGCGGCAAGCTTGCGGTACTGCTGCGCGGCCGGGTAGTACACACCGGTGCGGTAGTCGTACACCATGCGGCGCGTGTTGAAGCGCGGGATGACGCTCGCCATGGAGCGCTTGCTGCGCCGCACCCACTCCGCGGAGTGCTCGTGCGAGTTGCGCGCATAATAAAGCGGCAATACTTCCTGCTCGAAGGCCTCGTAGATGAGCTCGGCCTCGAGCGCGTCGCGCCGCTCCGGATCGCGCGCGTTCACCGGCGGGATGCCCCAGCCGATGTCGGGGGTATAGGCCTCCGCCCACCAGCCATCGAGCACGCTCAAATTCAGCCGCCCGTTGACCGCAGCTTTCATGCCCGAGGTGCCGCTCGCCTCGAGCGGCGCAATGGGATTGTTGAGCCAGACGTCCACGCCCGAGACGAGCCAGCGCCCGAGCTGCAGATCATAGTCTTCCAGAAACACGACGCGGCCGACGAACTCCGGCAGCAGCATGAGCTGTTTGATCTCGCGCAGCACCGCCTTGCCGGGCTCATCGGCCGGGTGCGCCTTGCCGGCAAACAGAAAGAGCAGCGGCCGCTCCGGATCATTCAGCAGGCGCGCAAGACGCGGCCGGTCGCGCAGCAGCAACGCTGCGCGCTTGTAGGTTGCAAAGCGCCGGGCAAAACCGATCGTCAGCACGTTCGGCTGGGCGGGGTCGAGCAGACGCGTGACGTGCCGGCAGCGCGCGGGCGAGAGGCCCTTGTCGCGATACTCGCGCTGCACGCGCTCGCGCACGCTCGCGAGCATCTGCGACTTCACCGACTGCGCGGTCTGCCAGTAGCGCTCATCGGGCAGCGTCTCGATCGCGCGCCAGAACTCCGCATCACGCAGCCGCTCGCGCCAGTCCGCCGGCAGATTGGCGTCGAAGAAGTCCGCCCAGGTCTGATGCAGGAAAGTCGGCACGTGCACGCCGTTGGTGATGTAGCCGACCGGGTTCTCTTCGGGCGGGATCTGCGGCCATTGATCCGCGCACAGCCGTGCGGACACGCCGCCGTGGATGCGGCTCACGCCATTGACATGGCGCGTACCGTTCAGCGCCAGGCGCGTCATGTTGAAAAGCCCGGGCACTGCGGGCGCGTGCGCAAGCTCAAGGAAGCGCTCAACGGGCACGCCGAGCTCGCGGATGAAATCGCCGAAGTGCGTGGTGACGAGATCGTGGCCGAAAGCATCGTGGCCGGCGGCGACCGGCGTGTGCGTCGTGAATACGCAGCCGGCGGCGACCGCCTCGAGCGCGGCCTCGAAGCTCAGGCCGCGCGCCATGTGCTCGCGCAGCAGCTCGACGATCAGGAACGCCGCATGCCCTTCGTTCAGGTGCCACACGCCAGGATTGAGGCCGAGCGCTCGCACCACCCGCGTACCGCCCACGCCGAGCATGATCTCCTGGCGGATGCGGGTTGATTCATCGCCACCGTAGAGCCGGTGCGTGATGTCGCGATCGATGGCGGCATTCTCGGGACAATTGCTATCGAGCAGATAGACCGCAACGCGGCCTACTTCGGCCTTCCAGACGCGCGCGAGCACATCGCGCCCGGTGATGCACACGCGCACCGTGAGCCATACGCCGTTCTGCTGGCGCAGCGGCTCGACCGGCAGATCGCGCGGATCATGCTCGGCGTACTGCGCGAACTGCACGCCGTCGTTGTCGACACTTTGCGTGAAGAAGCCCTGGCCGTAGAGAAGTCCCACGGCCAGAAAGTTCATGCGCTCATCGCTCGCCGCCTTGCAATGATCGCCGGCGAGCACGCCCAAGCCGCCCGAATAAATGGGAAAACTCTCATGAAAACCGTACTCGGCGCAGAAGTAGGCGACGAGCGGCGCATCGGCGCTGAGCAGCGGCGCGCGCACATAGGTATCGAAGGTCTCGAGCACCTGTTGGTAGCGGCCGAGGTACTGCTCATCGCGCGACGCCGCATCGAGCGCGTCCTGGCTGACGCAGCGAAGCAGCAGGCGGCCGTTGCCGCCGGTCTGCTTCCACAGCTCGCGATCGAGGTCCTCGAACAGCGCCCGTGTCGGGCGATGCCAGCTGAAGAAAAGATTGGCTGCGAGCTCGGGCAAACGCGTCAGCGCGCGTGGAATGACCGGGGAGACCTCAAGGTAGGGGTTTCGCATACCGGGGCTTACGTTAAGGGACGGTCAGTCTAGTTGCTGTTCAGTAGGTCTCAAGACCAGAAGATGTCAAAAGTCCGACGAAACGAGCTATTTTTGATACGTAATAGTAGTTGACATGCAATACTAGTAACTTCATAGTACTAGCCAACGACCTATAGAAAGCAATGGAAGAGAGCCAGGTACGCAAGTTTCAGAAAGACCTGAATGGCGGGCTCGTCGCACTGGTGTTGCTCGCCGTGCTCGCGGCCAGTGCCGAGGATCTGTATGGCTATGAAATTGCAAAGCGACTGGAAAAGGCGAATCGCGGCGAGCCGCTCTTCAAGGAAGGCACCGTGTACCCCGTGCTGCGGGCGCTGAGTGCGGCGGGACTTCTGACGAGTCGCATCGTGCCCTCGTACTCGGGTCCCCCGCGACGCTACTACCGCATCACCGACGAGGGGCATGCGACGCTCGCTCAATACAGCGCCGCGTGGCGTCAGACCCGCGATTTCGTCGATCGCTTCATTGAGACAGGATCCTCCCCATGAGCTCAGCGGCGCCGCGCTCGATCGATGCCTACTTAGGACAGCTGCGCGAGGCACTCGCCGGAGAGGACCCGGCGCTCGTGCAGGACGCCACCTACGACGCCGAGGAATACCTGCGCGCGGAGATCGCCGCGCATCCGGACAAGTCCGAGGCGGACGTGCTGGAACTCATCGCCAGCACCTACGGTGCGCCGGAGGAAGTGGCCGCGGCATATCGCGAAACCGAGGCCAAGGTGAAGGAGGCGTTGCGCGCGCCGCCACGTGCGTCCGCGGCCGCACCGCGCAGCCCGCTGCAGCGCTTCTTCAGCGTCTTCACCGATCCGCGTGCCTACACTTCTCTCTTCTTTATGCTGCTGTCGCTCGCCACCGGCATCGTGTACTTCACGATCGCGGTCACGGGCATTGCGATGTCGTTCGGGCTCGCTGCGCTCATCGTCGGCATCCCGTTCTTTCTTGCCTTCATCGGCATCGTGCGCGTGATCGCGCTCGGCGAGGGGCGCCTGATCGAAGCCATGACCGGCGAGCGGATGCCGCGCCGCCCGGTTCACCCGGGACCGAAGCTGGGATTCATCGCGCGCATCGGCGCGATGCTGAAGGACAGCCGCACCTGGACGACGCTCGCCTACTTCATTCTGATGCTGCCGCTTGGCATCCTGTATTTCACCATTGCCATCAGCGGCATCATGATCGGCATTACCTGCATCGGCGCGCTGCCGATCGTCGCGCTGCATCATTTGAATCTCATCGATGCGACCGTGCAGCCCGAGTGGCTCGCCACGACGCCGTTCCTCATCATCATCGGCATCTTTGGGGTATTTTTCCTGACCGCGCTGATGCATGCCGCGCGCGGCATCGGCCGCCTGCAGGCGCGCCTTGCAAAACGCCTGCTCGTCACGGCGGGCTAAAGGGCAAGCGGCAAGCGGCGCTACACTTGCGCCAGCGGCGCTGGCACGAATCAACGCGACGAGAGGCAACCCTCTTGGACGGGCACGACACACACGCCATTCGCGCCACGGGCTTTGCCCCTCGCGCGGCTTGCTGCGGGCGAACGCTAAGAGGCCTCGCCGCAGCCATCATCCTCACCGCTCTTACCGGCGGATGCGCCATGACCCCTGATGCGATCCCCCAAGAGGCGAGCATCGCACGCATCCACGAGGATTTAGCGGCCGCTCGCTACGGCGTGCGCGCTCTCGCCAAACACTATGCGGCGCGCATCGCTGCCATTGACCGCCGCGGCCCGGTGCTGAATTCGATCATTGAAGTCAATCCGGACGCGGCGCAAATTGCCGCGGCGCTGGATGCATCGGCGGATCGTCACGGCGCGCTCTTTGGTGTGCCGGTGCTGCTGAAGGACAACATCGACACGGCCGATCGCATGCTCACCACCGCAGGGTCGCTCGCGCTCGTGGATTCGCGACCCGAGCGCGATGCCTCCATCGTCGCGCGGCTGCGTGCGGCCGGCGCCTTGATCCTCGGCAAGACCAACCTCAGCGAGTGGGCGAACTTTCGCTCGAGCCACGCCACCAGTGGCTGGAGCGGGCGCGGCGGCCTCACCAAGAATCCCTATGCGCTCGATCGCAACAGCTGCGGCTCAAGTTCCGGCTCGGCAGCAGCAGTCGCGGCGGATCTTGCCGTGGTCGCGGTCGGCACGGAAACCGATGGCTCCATCGTCTGCCCGAGCAGTATCAATGGCCTCGTCGGCATCAAGCCTACGCTCGGCCTCGTTTCGCGTGCGGGCATCATCCCGATCTCGGCAAGCCAGGACACCGCCGGCCCCATGGCGCGCTCCGTCGCCGATGCCGCAGTACTGCTCTCGGTGCTGGCGGGCTTTGATCCGAACGACACGGCGACGGCGGTGCTGCAAGAGCGCCCGCCGCCGCCCGATTACACCCGGTTCCTGGATCGCGATGGCCTCAAAGGCGTGCGCATCGGCGTGCTGCGCCAGTTCGCAGGCTTTCATCCGGATGTCGATGCGGCTTTGGCGCGCGCGCTCGATGTGCTGCGGGCGCAGGGCGCAACCCTCATCGAAACGGTCGCGATTGCCGATGAAAGCAGCCTCGAAGCGGACGAGCAGATGGTGCTGCTTTATGAGTTCAAGGAGGGCATCAACCGCTACCTTGCGATGCGCCGCGGCGACTCGCCGCGCACCCTCGAGGAGTTAATCGGCTTCAACGAGCGCGAGCGCCAACGCGAGATGCCTTTCTTCGGCCAGGATCTTTTTATCGACGCGCAGGCCAAGGGCGGCCTCGCCGAGCAGGCCTACATCGATGCACGCGCGCGCGCGAAGCGCCTCGCCGGTCAAGCGGGCATCGACGCCGCGCTCGCCAAGGATCGGCTCGATGTGCTGATCGCACCCACCGTGGGGCCCGCTTGGACCACGGACCTCGTCAACGGCGACCACACTCTCGGCGGCGCGATCTCCACCGCACCCGCCGTGGCAGGCTATCCCCACATCACCGTGCCCATGGGCCAGGTGCACGCTCTGCCGATTGGTCTTTCCTTCGTCGGCCCGGCGTGGAGCGAGCCTAAGCTGATCGCGTGCGCCTACGCGTTCGAACAGGCGGCGCCCGCGCGCGCGCCACCCAGATTCATGCCGTCGGTGCCTTAGCTTTCCGCGGTACTTCATGTACCTTTAGCGGCGCGTTGCATCACTGCAACAATGTTCAGCGCGCGTTAGTTTTTGCGGAGGCCGGCTTGTTGGATACACACCAATTGGCTTAGGATCCGAAGCTTAAATCCGCGCTGCTCCGAATTGCTGGCCGGCCTCGCTAACCGGCAGCTACGAGGTCCACTGTGAGATCGGCAGCGTCACATATCAGGGGAGCCGTCACATGAGCGCTAGCCAATATTTCCGTCGTGCGTTGTGGGGCGCAGCGGCTCTCGCCGCCGCGCAATCGGTGACGGCGCAGGTCGCCTCGCAAAATGCAGGGGCGGAACAAGCCACCACCATCGTCGTCACCGGCTCTCTGATCCAGCGCACGGATACGGAAACGCCGAGTCCCGTGCAGGTCATCAGCGATCAGGATTTAAGAGCTTCCGGATACACCAACGTCTCGGACGTGCTGCGCAATCTTTCAGCCAACGGTCAGGGCACGCTGAACCAAGGTTTCACCGAGGCGTTTGCCGCCGGCGCAAGCGGCATCGCGCTGCGTGGCCTGACGGTCGGCGGTACCCTCACCTTGATCGACAGCGAGCGCATGGTCGCCTACCCGCTGAGTGACGACGGCGAGCGCAGTTTCGTCGACGTTTCGGCGATTCCATTCAATGCCATCGACAGCATCGAGGTCCTCAAGGATGGCGCCTCGGCGCTCTATGGCGCGGACGCCATTGCCGGTGTGGTCAACATCAAACTAAAACCAACCTATGTCGGTTCGGAATTGACGGCCGAGGCGGGCTCGACCCAGCACAACGACGGCCATCTCTTCCATGGCGCGGCAATCCTCGGCTGGGGTGATTTGGTGAGCGATGGCTACAACGTCTACGCGGCCCTGGACTTTCATCGCCAGCAAGAGATTCTGGGTGCCGATCGCAACGGCCCGTGGTCGAATCTCGACTGGAGCGCTCTGCCGGGCGGCATCAATTCAACGCCGGGCTCTGCGACCGCTTCCTCTTTTGTCTATCCAGACAGCATTCAGGGCTATCTCGTCAATCCCACGACACCCAATGCGGCCGGCGTGTACCCGAATGGTTTGCCGGGGCGAGTGTTCCTGACGTCAGGCCCGCAGCCCGGCTGCAACAGCGCCGCCGCGCAAGCCGCCGGCAAATGCGAATTCTCCTTCCCCGGTCAGATACAGCCGCCCACGGAGCAGACCAACTTCCTCGCCAAGATTACAAAAACGCTCAGCCCCGATTGGACGCTGACGGTGACCGGGTCGCTGTTCGACAGCAGCGCCGAGCAGGTCGCGCCCCAGACACCCCCGTTCGGCCATGCGCTCAGCCAAACGGGCCAGGAAAGCGGCTCGATCCAAAACATCGGTTTTGGCCCCGGAGTGGGACCGAACCTCGTCGTCTATCCGGTGCTCTCGCTGCCGGCCAATTCGCCGCAGAACCCGTACAAGGCGCCGGCCAACCTCGTTTACAGCTTCCCGGATATCGGCCCGCTGGTCACCGATGTTGAGACGACCACGTACCGTTTGTTTTTCGATGTGCGCGGCACGGCCGCCGGTTGGGACCTCGACGGCCAGGTGGGCCTCATGTACGCCCGGATGACTGACCACATCAGCGGCTATATCGAGCCCGGCATCGCACAGCAGGACCTCAATAACTTCACGTACATTCCAGGGGTGAGCACCAATGGCTCCTCCTTGTTTGCACCGACCGAGATCACCGACCCGTCGAGTACGCTGGGCGTCCTCGATTTGCACGGTGCGCGTCCGCTGTTCCAGATGCCGGGCGGGCCATTGTCAATGGCTGTCGGTGCGCAGTACTTCCACAAGGCGCAGAACTACCAGGATCCGCCGACGGTCACCTCCGGAGTGCAGGAAGGCGCGCCCGCGTTTTCCGTCGGCTCACAGGATGACACGGCGGTCTTCCTCGAACTCGATGGCAAGCCCATCAAACAGCTCGAGCTCAACGCCGCGGTGCGCTACGACCATTACGACACTTATGGCGGCCAGGCGACTCCGAAGTTCGGCGTCAAATACAGCCCGATCGACATGCTGACGGTGCGCGGCACGTGGGGTAAAGGGTTTCGCGCGCCCTCTATCTCCGAATCGGCCGTCGCGGGCGTCGCTTTCGGAGAAGGCAACACCAATGACCCGGCCCTCTGTCCCGGCGGCGTCGCGAACGTCAAAGGCACCTTCAACGCGCTGTGCTCTTATCCGGCCGTGGGCGTCTCAGCTTCCAACCCGAATCTGAAGGCCGTCACCTCGACGAATGCAACCTTTGGCGTCATCTTCGAGCCCTCGCAGCTCTTTAACGCGTCGGTGGATTACTACCGTATCCAGCTGAAGAACGACATCATCTCCGCCTCCGCGGCCGGCGGCTTCGGAGCAGACTTCCTCTCCCTCGTGCGCGGCAATGCGGCGAAGCTTGCGGAGTGCACCAACACCACCACCAACGGCACGCCGTGCGCCACCACTGAAGTACTGACCAATGTCGGCGGCGTGCTCACCGGCTATCCCGCGTACGAACTCATCCCCTACGTAAACGCGGGCCTCACCACGACCTCCGGCGTCGATTTGGACCTGCGCAGCCGGTTTGACCTCGGCAACGCGGGCAGGCTTAGCGCCGAGGTGAACTACACCCACATGATCCAGTTCGAGTACGGCTTCCAGGGGACCACCTACGACCTTGCCGGAACTCATGGGCCATCGAGCATCTCCGGTGACACGGGTAATCCGAAGGATCGCGCAGTGGCGTCTTTGACCTGGGATAAGGGGCCATTCAGCTCCACGCTCTCGCTGAACTACACCGGCCCCTTCAGCATCACCGACCCGTCGGCGGGCTACACCACCTGTTTGAAGGCGATCGAATCGGGAGCGCCCTCGGCCTATGGTCCGGCGATTTCACCGGCAGTGACGACTCTGCCGAGCGCCTGGTACACGTATTGCTCGGTGCATGAATTCACCGACGTGAACCTGTACGTGAACTACAAGGCGAACGAGCATCTGTCCGTACATGGTTCGATCACGAACCTGTTTAATTCGGATGCGCCGGTGGACTTGCAGACCTACGGTGGCGGCGCCGAGTTTCGCTACGATGCCGCGCTCGATCAGGACGGCGCGGTCGGCCGCTTCTTCCTAGTGGGCGCCACCTATAAGTTCTAGGCACGGCCGATGCCCTGGCTATGCCTCGGGAGAAGTGGCGGAGCACAGGCTCCTCCACCTTGCAGTTCGGCGTTTGCGCGTTTGTCGCGCCGGCGCGTGCCGGCGGCGTAAGCCAGTATTGGTCACATCGGGCTCAGAGGCCCCGTAATCGCAGCTACACTGCGCGTCATGCATGATCGCGCGTGGGCGCTGCTCCCGTTTATCGCGTTCGGTTTAGCGGCGGCGCTCGCACGCGCCGCAGAAGCGCCTGCGCCCGCAGCGACGTCGCCGACGCCCGCCGGCTGTCTTGCTTCGGGCGACGGTTTTTTGCGCGCCCGCATCCGCGGCGCACTGAATCTCGACCTCGACTGGAAGAACGCGCAACTCGAGTGTGACGGCAGCCCGCGCCCCGATGGCCGCGGCATCCGGGTGAGCTTCGCGGGCCCGCAACAGCCGGGCGGCCGGCGCATCCGCATCGTGTTCGGCGTTGCCACGAGCGCCGAGGGCGCGAGCGGCCAGGCGCTGCCCACCAACGTCACGCTGATCTTCGAGGGTGAGAAACGGCTCTTTACCACCCGCGGCGATGATCGCTGCACGGTCGATCGGCTGCGCCAGGAGAAGCTCACCGGGGCGCTAGGCTCCGCACGCGCCTATCGGGTCATGGCGCGCGGCTTTTGCACATTGCCGGCCATGGCGCTCGATCGAGCCGAGCGCATCGTCATCACGCGTTTCGACTTTGCGGGCCGTGTAAGCTTCGATCCGTCGACACCCGCTTCGCCACCGAAGGTCCTGCGATGAAGTTGCGCGCCATGCTCGTGGGATTGTGTGCCGCCGGTTGCGTGGCGCTTGCGACGAGCGCCGTCGTGCGCGCGCAGACGGCACCGCTCCTCGACCTTGCCAGCTTCGCGCAAAGCTCGGTTGATGTCGGCAGCGGCACGCACCGGCAGCATTTTGACGTGTGGCTTGCCGCAAGCCCCGCGCAGCAGACGCAGGGCCTGATGTTCGTGCGCGATCTGCCCGCCAGTCGCGGCATGCTCTTCCCCGAGCCGCAGCCGCGCCCGACCTCATTCTGGATGAAGAACACCTACATCGAGCTCGATATGCTCTTCATCGGCCCCGATCACCGCGTGGCCAAGATTGCCGCGCGTGCGCCGCCGCTGTCGCTTGCCACGATCAGCTCCGACGGACCCGTCCTCGCCGTACTCGAGATCAAGGGCGGCGAGGCCGAACGCCGCGGCATTCACCTCGGCGATGCGGTGAGCTGGCCGGCTGCGGCGCCGGCGCGCTAGCGACTCGCGGCCTGCGCGAAGGCGAGCGCATCGCGCACTGCGGAAAATTGCATTGCGGCGCGCTCAAGCCAGGCAAGTCCGCGCCTGATCTCCGCCGCATGCAGCGAGTGCGCCTCCTCGAGCACTGCGCGGCGCAGCGCCGCATCGTAGGCATGCTCCGGCGCCTTGGAATAGCGGCGCATGTCCGGCCCGCCGACAAGCACCTCAAGCTCGCCCGCGGTCGCCTCGATGCCGAAGTGCCGCAGCACCGCGCGCAACGAATCCGCCGGCGCCGCCAGAAATCTCTCGAAATCAAGCGGCAACGCGCGTGCGCCTGCCACCCGCGCTGCCTGCGCCAGCGCCGCCATTTCGCACGCCCAGCCGAGCGCAAGCGCCTCGCCTTCGGATAAGGGCGCATCTGACCAGGCATCCTGGCCGCTGCGGCGCCGCAGGCGGCGCAGGCGCTGCGGCGTCAGCATCCGCGCCTCATCGCGCGAGTTGGGTCCGCCGAAGATGCTCGCAAGATAGGTCTGCGGCGCGACGAACATCAGGACGGCCTGCGGCGCCGAGGCACGCGCGAGCAGAGCCGGTGCGAGTTCGGACACAAAGCTCGTCGCCTTGATGGTGGCGCATTGCTGCGGATCAAAGGTGCGCGACAGCAGTTTGAGGCAGCCGCCAAGGCGGGCATCCAGGTCGGCCGCGCTCAAGGAGTGCGGCACCTGCTGCGGTTCGCTCTGCAGGTGCGCGAACGTGCGCAGTACCGTGGGCTCGCGCAGCGCAAAAACGCGCGCGTGCGCGCCGGTGAGACGCGAGAGCAGAGTCGAGCCGACATGGCCGATGTGGAAGATGAAGTTGCTGCGCTCGATAAGGCCCGCGGCCTCGATCGCGGCAGCCGCCTCGCCCCAGGCGAATGAGTGCTGGAGGGTGTGCGCGGTGAGGATGCGTGCGTCGAGGAAACTTGCGCGCGCGTACTCCGCGCGCTCGAGTTCCACAAACGCAACGCGGTCGCTACCAAGATCGAGCGCATGGGGAAATAGCCGCGGGGAGTTGCGCAGCGCATCTGCAAAGCGAGCCACCGCAGTCAACTTAGTGTCCACGCGCGTCGGTTGGGAGGTTCGCCAAGCGCGGCGCTATACTGGCAGTCACGCCGCATGTTTGACGCTGCTGCGCTGGAGCACGCTGGCATGCTGCGCACCCAAGCCACCAGGATGAATGATGTTCCTGCAAGTTGAGAATTTTCTCACTCCCGCCGAAGTGCAGTCGGTCGCTGACATTGCCCGCCAGGTGAAATTCATCGAGGGCAGACGCTCCAATCCCCACAATCCCACCAAGGACAGCTCGATCAGCGATCCCAATGATCCGCTGGCGCAGAAGGCTTCGCAAATCGCGCTCGCAGCATTTCATCGCAATGAGGAAGCGCGCAACTTCGTGTTTCCGCGACGCCTCGCGGTGCCCTCGCTCGTGCGCTACGACGCCGGCATGCGCTACGGCGCGCACATCGATGCGGCGTATCTGCCGGTGGGGCCGCAGCCGCTGCGCTCCGATGTCTCCTGCACCATCTACATCTCCGGTCCGAACGATTATCAGGGCGGCGAGCTCGTCGCACACATGGGCTCGGAGTTCGTGCGCATCAAGGGTAATGCGGGCTCTGCGGTATTTTATCCATCGACCACCGTGCATCAGGTCGTGCCCGTGAGTGCGGGCGAGCGGCTGGTGATCATCACCTTCATCGAGAGCCAGATTCCGGATCAGTTGCAGCGCGATATGCTGCATGCGCTCAACGAGGTGCGTGCGCTCGAGGCGCTCAAGATGGACTGGCGCAATCGCACGCAACTTGATTACGTGATTCAGAACCTGCAGCGCATGTGGTCGAAATAGTCGCGCGCTCCAGGAGAGCGCCTCGTGGCACGCGATACCGAAGCTGATCGAGCCGCCCTGCGCGCCGTATTTGAGGCGGCGCAACGCGGCGAGCATGCGCAAGCGGCCGCGCTTGCCGAAGCGGCGCTCGCAAGCGGCCTTGAGCATCCGCTGCTCCTTAATATCGCGGCACTCAAACTTGAGCAAGCAGGGCACCTCACCGAAGCACTCGTCCTGCTTGAGAAGGCCGTGCGCGTTGCTCCGCAGGACCTCGGGGCGCGCAATGCACTCGGCCTCATCCTGCTGCGGCTCGAGCGAGCGGGTGAGGCGCTTGAGCAGTTCGATGCGCTGCTCAGAGTGGATTCTGCCCTCGCCTTTGCGCACGCGAGCCGCGGCAATGCACTGCTCGCGCTCGGCGCCATCACGCAAGCCGAAGGCGCCTACCAGCGCGCGCTCGCGCTCGACCCCCGGCAGGGCGTGGCGCTCGCCGGCCTTGCCCATATCGCAATTAACCGCGGCGCGCACCGCGAGGCACGGCACTGGGCGCAGCAGGCACTCGCGCTGCTGCCAGGATTACCGGATGCAATGATGAGTCTAGCAGCGGCGGAACTGCGTGAACGCGAGGCGCCGCGCGCCGAGGAGCACATCCGCCACTTGTTGAACGACACGCGCCTCAGCGCCCGTGAGCGCGCGCATGCGCACGGACTGCTCGGCGACACGCTCGATGCACAGCAGCGTCAAAGCGAGGCGTTTGCCGCCTATGCAACGTGCAACGCCGAGCTCGTGCGCCTGTATGCGGATCAATATCGCGGCGAGGACAACGCCCTCGAATACGTGCGCGCGATCGCGCGCTATTTCGAGCAGGCCCGGCCCGAGGACTGGAAGCTGCCGGCGCGAAGCGCCGCGGCGGACGCGGCGCACGTGCAAGGTCACGTCTTTGTGCTCGGTTTCCCGCGCTCGGGCACGACGCTGCTGGAGGTGATTCTGGAAGGGCATCCGCAGGTCGTCAGCCTGGAAGAGAACGAATTATTGATCGACTCGGTGCGCAAGTTCATGCGCCACCCCCAGGACCTCGAGCAGCTGTGGCGCGCAAGCCCCGCGGAACTTGGCGCCGCGCGCGCGGATTACTGGCGGTGCGTCGCGGCTGCCGGCGCCGATGCCACCGGCAAGGTGTTCGTCGATAAGCATCCGCTCAATACACTGAAGCTGCCGCTCATTGCGCGCCTCTTCCCGACGGCAAGGATCCTGTTCGCCTGCCGCGATCCGCGCGACATCGTACTGTCGTGTTTTCGGCATCGGTTTCGCATGAGCGCACCGATATTTGAACTGCTGACAATCGAGGGGGCGGCGCGCTACTACGATGCCGTGATGCAGCTCCTCATTCGCCTGACGAGCGTGCTCGAGTTGGACATGTGCCTCGTGCGGCACGAGGATGTGGTGAGCGAGTTCGCGCGCGAGATGAAGCGCGTGTGCGAGTTCCTCGGGCTGCAATGGACGCCGGCCATGGGAGACTTTGCGCTGCGCACCCAGAATCGCGCCGTGCTGACGCCGAGCACCGCGCAACTGGTGCGCGGTCTCAACACCGAAGGGGTGGGTCAGTGGCGCCGCTACCGCGCGCAACTCGCCCCGGTGCAGGCGACGCTCAGCCCATGGGTGCAGCGCTTCTATTACGACGCCGAGTAGCGCGCCGCGAGACTGAGGCTGCACCGGCGGCGTGGACGAGGCCGCCTTGTGCGCCGTGCTTACCTCGAGCTTGTGCCCGTACGCGAGTTTTTAAGCGCATCCCTGTCGAGCTGTTGGCGCTGGAGAGTGAGCGCGAGCGCGTCAGCATCCACGCAATGCTCGCTCGCAAGGCGCGTGCCGACGTCCGCATCTTCCTTACAGAAGAAATAGTTGCCGCTCTTGGTCTTCATGATGTAGCCCGCGTTTCGCGCTTCCTTGATGGCAGCGGGCGAGGGGCGATTCGCCGACGCCAGGCCCGAAGGTGCACTCGTCGCCGCGGGTGTCGTCGCAGGCGTGCTTGCAGTTGCCGCGGCGACCGGCGCAGCCGGTGTTGACGTCGGCACTGCCGGCTGCGTTACGCCGGGCGCAGCGGCTTGCTGGGCGTAAGCAGAACCCCCCAGTGCCAGTGTGCTGATGAGCACGGCAAAGCAGCATTTAATTGAGTCGGCGTAATTAATCATGAGTGTCCCAAAACGGTTGCGATGCGACTACGTCTTGCGCGTACCTTGCATAGCACCATTATCGCTGATCTGCCTCGCCCGTGCAGCCTTGACAGGCCCGGCTTGCGGATGCTACTCGACACCCGCGCGGCCAAGCGCAACCTCGGACCTATCTGCACAGCGGCAACGCTGGGGTTCAATCCCTTGGGGGCAGCGGTCGAGCGGCTGAAGGAGCTAAAGCGAGCATGAATCGAAGCAGCGGATGGACGGTGGTCGGTGCGACGTTCGGCCTGTCGTGCGCGACGTTATGCAACGCCGCGGATTCACTAAAGGACCTTCTCGCCTGCCGCGAGATCGCGGACGCCAACGCAAGGCTCGCCTGCTTCGACCGCGAAGCCTCAGTGTTTGCGCCAGCATCGAAGGCATCTGTAAAGAGCGTCGGTCCCGCCCCTGCGGCCGCAACGCCTGCGCCGGCGCAGCCCCCTGCTGCCGCGGTAGCGCAGCCGCTCGCGCCCGCTGCCACACCTGTAGCCGCCCCGGCCGTTGATTCACAAGAGCAGTTCGGCCTCTCCGAGCGCGTCGTCGCGGAGCAGGAAATCGCGGCCGGCAAGCGGCCATCAAAAATATCCAAGATTGAGGCGCACATCGTGCGCACGGCGCACGCAAGCGACGGTCACCTGATATTCACGCTCGACAACGATCAGGTCTGGAGACAGCTCGAGGTGGAAGAGATCCTGACCAAACCCGGGGAGGCGGTGACGATCTCGCGTGCCCTGCTCGGTTCTTTCTGGCTGAAAATGAGCTCGGGACGCGGCTGTAAAGTCACGCGGCTGCGCTAAGGCGGGCGCAAGCGCGCGGCCGTTACTGAGCGCTTGGCGCGAGGGGCGCATCCGGCAAGTTGAACCAGCAGTTGAAGGCGATGGTGATGCGCTCGCCGTCACTTTCGTAGGGCTTCACGTCGTGCAGCACCCACGAGGGGAAGATGACGAGCTGTCCGGCTTCGAGTGCGATGTTGGCAATCTGCGGGCCATACGGCAGCTGCATGTTGCTGATAGCCGCGTCCATGTACATGGAGCTCGTGATCATCGGATTGATGAAGCTCAGCAGGCGCTGATTGGGACCGGAACCGAGCTGCCCTGGGTCGACGCAGTACACCCCGCTCCAGGAGGCATTCGGATGGTTGTGCACGCCAAAGAAGCCGCCGCGTCGCATGACATGAAACCAGCAGTCGTTGTAGATCTGCAGCCGGTTGAGCGTCGCCAGATCGTAGCGATTAAGCCGCCCGATGACGCCCAGGAGCTGATCCCAGCAGAAGGCCTTCAACTCCTGGATCGCCGGATCATTGGCGCGGAATAGATTGAAGTGGCTCTCAAATACCCCGGCATTGCGCTGCGTCAGGGGCCGCGGATTGGCGGCGCTGCCGCTCTTTTCTACCGCGAGAATGTAGCTTTTCAGCGCCCGATTGAGCGCTTCGTGCCCGGGATAGCGGCTGAACGCAAATGGCACGGCAAACATGTTGACGATTTCCGGCGGTGGCATGCGCGCTTCCTGGGAGGCATCCGCGAGCGGGAAGGTATACTTTACACATGAATATGCGATCGGTAGAGGCAGGAGCTGCCGACGAACAAAAAGTCGTGGCGCTCATGGCAAACGTCGAGCGCCTCCTCGCCGAGCGCCGCGACGCCGATGCCCAGCGGCTGTTGCGCGAGGCGCAGGCCATTCTTCCCAATCATCCGCTGGTACTGCATGAGCGGGCGCGACAACTGCTCGCCGGCGGCGATGCGGCCGCGGCCTGTGCGCTATTTGAGCAGGTGGTGGCGCTCGCACCGCAGCAGCTGTCGTTCTGGCTGAGCCTCGCCGCGGCGCTGCGCGCACTCGCGCGCCGCGAGGATGAACTGCGCACACTTGAGCGCGCGCTCGCGCTCGATCCGACGCACCTCGTCGTGCTGCTGCAGAAAGGCGCGCTGCTCGATCTGATGAACAAGCCGCGCTCCGCCGCGGCGGTCTACAGTCATGCGCTGCAGACCCTGAAGCCGGGCACGCCGCTGCCACCTGCCGTCGAGGCGCATGTACGGCATGCCGAGCGGCGGGTGCGGGAAAATGCCACGCTGCTCTCCGAAGCAGTTGCCGCGCGGCTGACGGCGCTGCGACCGGCGGCACGCAGCGACGCTGCGCACGCGCGCTTCGATCGCTGCCTGGAGCGAATTCTCGGGCGCCGGCGCATCTACACGCCCGATCCGACCTTCATGTTGTTTCCGTTCCTGCGGAATTACGAGTTTTTCGATCGTGACTACTTCCCGTGGCTCGTCGCGGCCGAGGTGGCAACCGATGCGATACGCGAGGAGCTCTTGGGCGTGCTCGCCAGCGATCAGGAGGGAATCAAGCCCTATATCGCGTTCGACGCGGCACTGCCGCTGCGCCAATGGCGCGAACTCAATCATTCGCGGCGCTGGGGCGCCTATTTCCTGTGGAACCAGGGACGGCGCGAGGAAGCGCACCTCGCGCGCTGCCCGCGTACTGCGGCGATGCTCGCGGCCGTGCCGCAGGTGGATATCCCCGGCCGCGGGCCGACCGCCTTCTTCTCGATACTGGATGCGCGCACGAGCATTCCGCCGCACACCGGCGTCACCAACACGCGCTTGACGGCTCACCTGCCGCTCATCGTGCCGCCGGGCTGCAGATTTCGCGTCGGCGGTGAAACCCGTGATTGGCGTGCCGGCAGCGCCTGGGTATTCGACGACACGATCGAACATGAGGCGTGGAACGATTCGGACGCGCCGCGCGCCATCCTCATCTTTGATGTCTGGAATCCGGAACTCAGCGCGCTCGAACGGGATCTGGTGCGCGAGACCATCACCGCGCTCACCGCCTACTATGAGCCCGAGGGGCCGGTACCCGGAGTTGTGATCTAAGAGCGCTCCGGGGGGCCGCAAAGCGCCCGCCTGCCATTAGTCGATTGGGATTCCCGCGGACTCCAGTTGTGCACGCAGCGGCGCAAGTTCCATCGCGAAGTACCGCCACTGATCGACCGAGGAGTCGTAGAGCGGCTGGCGCGCTTGCACCGAGCTTGCCGTCGTGATCGAGGATGGATTGAGATGGAACTCGAGGCACGCCGCCTCGAACGGCAGGTCAAGGTAGCCGAGCAGCCGCCGGGTCGCCGCCTCCTGAGCACTGACGACCTCCTCGTACGGCAGATCAAGGATGCGGCCCGGGAGGATCCGGTGCCAGTGCGCCATCAGGCGACGATAACCGATGTAGAAATCCCCGAGTTCCACCAGATGGTGGGCGAACGGAAACGGTCCGCGAAAGCGCGTCTTGAACATGGCGTAGCAAGCCGCGAGCGGATGGCGCGTGAGATGCACGATGCGCGCGCCTGGAAAGGCCCGCAAAATGAGCGGGCAGTAAAAGAAATTCGCCGTCTGCTTGTCCGTGAAGCGCGGCCGATCGCCGCGCTGAGCGCGCGAGCGCGCCAAGTACTCCCGCGCGATCGAGGCGGCGTCGAGAGCGCCGAGTGCGGCCACGTAGGAGAGCCAGTTGCCCGGCGTCGAGGGCGCGCCGTGCTGCGCAAGGCCCACCAGCGTCTCGGATAGCGCCGGCAATTCACCGGCGGAATGTACCGCCGAATGACTGCCCAGAATCCGGTCGACCAAAGTCGTGCCGCTGCGCGGCAGCCCCACGATGAATATCGGGCCTTCGCCGGTGGTATCCGGGCGCGCGACTTCGAGGCTCGGGAACGCCTCCATGAGCCCATCGATGACGGCGCGGTCGTGCAGCGGATCGTACTGCACGCGCCGCCGTTCGAGCACATTGGCGGTGGTGAGATGGCGCCAGCTTGGCGCATATTCGCCAAGATCCTCGTAAGCCTTCGCAAGTCCGAAGTGCAAGGTTGCAGCTTCCGGCGAATCGCTCGCCACCGTTGCAAGCGCCGCCTGCATGGGCGCGATCCAATTACGCTCGCGGGTCTGCTCGCGAAGCTCGGCGAGCTCTTTCAACGCTTCGGCATCGCCCGGCGTCATCGCCAGCACCGCTTCAAAGTCATCGGCGGCGCGCTCGAAATTGCCGAGATAGCGGTGCACGATCGCCCGCTTGGTGCGTAAAGCCGGATTCCGCGGCGCAGCGGCAACCGCTTGGTGATAGATCGCGAGCGCTTCGCGATGCTCGTTAGCGGATACGAGAAACTCGCCGATGGCATCGAGCATGGCGGGCATCTCCCCCGCAGCAGCCGCAGCCGCTCCGGCGGCCGCAAGCGCGGTGGCACGCTGCCCGAGAGCCAGCAGGCATTCGGCCCTTTGAACCAGGCACTGCACATCGTCCGGGTGGGTCGCGAGGTACTCCTCCACGAGCCGCAGCCCATCCTCCTTCTGATCGGCGAGGAGCGCAACGATGCTGCCGAGAAGCCAGCCGCTCGACTGGTCGGGCCACGCGGCGCGGCAGGCCGCAGCCACTGCCGTCGCTGCGGGCCAATCACGCTCGTTCAGGCGCTCGCCAAACTGGCGCTGGAACTCCGCTACGGTGGGACTGCTCATCGCAAAAATGTCGAGCGCAGATTTACTTATGCGAGTATCCGGACGCATTCGGACCTCGTCCAGAGTCACAAATCCAATTCGTTGCGCGCGAACAACGTGAACCGATCGTGGCGCAGACGCCACATACGCACTGGGCGCGCCAAATTCGCTTCAAGGCCGCCAGCCTAGAGCCGATCGCCATTTTGCGCTGTCCGCTACGCTGTCCGCTACCAAGCTGTGTGAACTCCTGATGCTGTTGTGCCGTTCCGACACTGTGCTATATTCAAACCCATCGGTGGAATATACCTAGAGGCGGACCACGTCCGGGGATTGAAGTCAACGCCAGTCGCGCGACCAGCACGGGCCGGAAATGCGTGCTTGGCTGCGATGAGTGTTGAGTCCCCACCGGCGAAGTCCGCTCAAGCGCATATCTCACTACACACTCACGTTGCATTTGGCATGTACTAGGGAGCCACACAATGCTTCAAGACAATAGCGGGAATCCTCGGCTGCGAATGGCAGTGCGCCTGGCCATCACCGGCGGCACGCTCGCCGCGACCTACGGCGTCGCGAACGCGCAGACCGCGCCTGCGGCGCAGGCAGCGGCCACCAGCACCGCGGGGCCCGAAGAGATCGTGGTTACGGGATCGCGCATCGCGGTACCCAACCAGACCTCCATCAGCCCGGTGACGTTCGTTTCGGCCGAAGCGATCCAGCAAACCGGCGTGACCCGTGTTGAGGACCTCCTCAACCAGTTGCCGCAGGTGTTTGCCGACCAGACCTCCACCGCGTCGAACGGCGCGGACGGAACCGCATCGGTCAACCTGCGCGGCTTGAACTCCAAGCGCACCCTGGTCCTCGTCAACGGCAATCGCCTCGGCCCCGGCGACCCGACCACCGGCGGCCAGTCCGACATCAATATGATTCCTGTCGAGATGATCGACAGTATCGAAATCCTGACTGGCGGCGCCTCATCGACCTACGGCGCCGACGCGGTCGCGGGCGTCGTGAACTTCAAGCTGAACGATCACTACGAGGGCGTGAAGATCGTCGCCGATATGGGCATCTACGAACATTCGAACGATGACCCGATGGGCGTGAAGGAGGCGATCTCCGGTTCGGGGTTCGTCGAAGCCCCCAGTAGCGTTTGGACGGGCGCGCAGCGAACGCTCGCCCTCGTTGCCGGCGTGAATACGCCCGATGGCAACGGCAACGCGACGGTCTATGCGACCTACCGCAATGTGCTGCCGGTCGTGCAGGCCCAGTACTCCTACAGCGCCTGTACGCTCGGTTCAGGGTTCATGCCGGCCTACTCGGTGGCAAGTTCTCCTGCGGCGGTTCAGCGACTTCCTATCCCGGCACGCTGCTCAACGCGGCGACCGGCGCCTTTGCCACCATCGGCCCCGGCGGCACCGTGCTGCCGGGCACCTTGCAGCTCTTCAACTACGGCGCGCTCAACTATTTCCAGCGCCCGGATGAGCGCTACACGGCGGGCGCTTTCCTGCACTACGACTTCAATGACCATGCGACCGTCTACGCCAACACGATGTTCATGGACGACTACTCGGTGTCGCAGATCGCCCCCTCCGGCGATTTGCGAATAACGGCCCGTTCGACTGCGCCAACCCGTTCCTCGAGCGCAAGCGAGAGCGCCTACTTTGGTTGCACCAGCACGGCGGGGAATACGGACCCGAACGTCCTCATCCTGCGCCGCGACGTGGAGGGTGGTAACCGCTTGAACTCGCTCGAGCACATGGATTTTCGCGAGGTCCTGGGCATCAAGGGCAAGATCGACGATGCCTGGAGCTACGATGCGAGCTGGCAGTACAGCCTCGTGAACCTCTCCTCGGTCGTCGAGAACTACTTCTCCACTACCAAGCTCAACGAAGCGCTGAATGTGGTCGACGTGGCCGGTGTCCCGACCTGCACGATCACCGTGACGACGGGCGCGCCCGTGCGTGCCCTATAACCTCTTCACGCCCGGTCAAGTCACGCCGGCGATGTTGAACTTCCTCTACGCCCCTGGAATAAGATCGGCCGAATTACGCAGACCGACGTGATCGCGGCCATCACCGGCGATCTGGGCAAGTACGGCGTGCAGCTGCCGACGGCGAAGTCGGGCCTGGCGATCAACTTTGGCGCCGAGTACCGCGACGCCCGCTCTCAGACGCAGAACCGACGAAGAAATACAGACCGGGGATCTGGCGGGGACTGGTGGCCCGGTTCCAGCCGATCTCGGGCGGCCTCATCGCCCGCGAAGGCTTCATCGAGGGACGCATGCCCCTGGTGGAGGATATGCCGGGCGCGCAAGCCATCAACCTCGAGACCGGCTACCGCTACTCCAGTTACAACCTGGGATTCAACACCAACACGTTCAAGATCGGCCTCGACTGGGCGCCGATGCAGGACATTCGTGTGCGCGGCAGCTTCACGCGCGCCGTACGTGCGCCGAACGTCGTGGAGCTGTTTGCTCCTTCCGCGGTCGGCCTCGACGGCACCTACACCTCCGACCCTTGCGTCGACCACGACTCCGACCTTCAGCGCGGCACAGTGCGCGAAGACCGGCGTCTCGGCAGCGCAGTACGGTCACATCGCAGCGAACCCCGCCGGCCAGTACAACGGCTTGCTGGGCGGCAACACGGCCCTGTTTCCGGAGACGGCACTGACGACCACGGTCGGCGTCGGCTGGACGCCCTCGTTCGTACCGAACTTCCGCGCCCAGATTGACTACTACGACATCAAGATCGAGAACGTCATCCAGTCGATCGGCGGTGCTACCATCCTCGACAGCTGTGCGAATTCGAGCGTGGACTGCGGCCTCATCCACCGCGCTCCGGTCACCGGAACGCTCTGGGCGACCAACAACGGCTTCATTACCGACAACAACCAGAACACCGGCCTCTTGCAGGAGCGCGGTGTGGACGTTGACCTCGGCTACCGTCTCGACATGGCTGCCATGGGCAAAATACTCTTCGGCTTGCAGGGTACGTACCTCGACAGCTACACCGTGTCGCCGATCATCAGTAACACTTCGTTCGAGTTCGACTGCGCGGGCCTCTACGGACCGCGTTGCAGCAGCCCGACGAGCGGCGCAGGGGCACCGTTGGCGAAATGGCGCCATCGCTTCACAGCGACCTGGCAGACCCCTTGGCAGGCGGCGGAAGTGTCACTTGCGTGGCGCTACTATGGTGGGGTGAAGCTTGAGCTCCTGAGCGACAATCCGAACCTCTCGGCGGCTCCCGGCACGATCGCCAGCGGCGCGATCTCCAACACCGATGCCAATCTGCCGGCGGTCAACTACTTTGACCTGACCGCGGCGATCAAGCTTGCGGACAAGGTGCAGTTGCGAGTCGGTTGCAACAACCTCTTCGACAAGGATCCCCCGATCATCGGCACCACGGACATCCCGGCGCCACCGGTCGGCAACGGCAATACCTTCCCGGGCTATTACGATTCGCTGGGACGGTTCATATTCGGCGAACTCGTCGCACAGTTCTAGCCGCTGGTCAGTCAAGAATGGAGGCGGCAGGCACGAGCCTGCCGCCTTTTTTTTGGCACGCCATGCCACTCGCAAGGCCCCTCGTCGGCGGGTGACGTCAGGCGAGCGCCGGCGCCTACGGCAGGTCGCCGCGGTTGGGCTCGGTCGGAGTCTTGCCGCCAATCGGCGCCAGCGGCAACCGTCCCGCCCTGGGCCGAGGGACAAACTGGCGATGCAAGAACAGGGAAGTGGTACAGCGGTAATGATGCGAGGGGCGAAAATCGTGGAAATCGACCTGAATGAGGTCACCGTCCCTTAAGACGCGCGCCGCGTTGGGATGCCAGTCGGAGTTGTCGAGCACGACAAAGCCGCCGGGTTTCAGGATCGTAAGAGCGCTGCGCGCACAGGCCACCCGATTGGCCGCGGCATCGATGATCACGGCATCAAACAGGCCGAATTGTCCGGCCGCCTGCGCAATGCGGCCTGCCTCCACATGGGAAACTTCAAGGTTGGCGGGCTTGTCGGCGTGCAGCCGTTGCGCAAGCTCAGCGTTCGTCTCGAGGGTGAGCACGCGGCGCATCCGGCGCGACCAGAACTGCGTCGAACCCCCGCCACCGAGCTCGAGACACTCGAAATCCGCCAGAGACAGCCCCGACACATATTCGATGAAGCTGTAGGACATGAGCGGGATGGGCTCACCATCCCCCAGGCTCGCCGTACCCGTGTCGGCGGAGTGCAGGAAGCCCAAGTCGCGCGCCAGGATGCTGATCGCGGAGGCGAGGAACATCACCCCTCGGGAGAGCTCGTGCACCCCCACATTATTGCGCAGCCCCTCGGCGTCTTCGCCGCGGCGCACACCGGGTATCAGATGAGTCCAGAACATCCAGGCACCTTGCCTCGGCGGCTTGCCAAATTGACAGTGCGGCTGCGTGACGCCCGTTATGCGCGGGCGGCTCGTGGTCGCTGATAGCGGATCAATTATAGACGGTGGCTAGGCACGTCGCC
The DNA here is from genome assembly GCA_963695315.1 of uncultured Gammaproteobacteria bacterium. GTDB lineage: Bacteria > Pseudomonadota > Gammaproteobacteria > Steroidobacterales > Steroidobacteraceae > PALSA-1196. The sequence goes on along the minus strand of OY968773.1, from coordinate 3,724,747 downwards.
GGCAGGCAGTGCAGGCTCGAGGCCGTCACTGGAATATCAGGCCCCCGCGCTTCGGCGGCGCGAGCATCTGCACTTCGCGACGCTGATAGTCGAGCACCAGGCGTGTCGAGCTTGCTCATGAGATCCATGCCGATGACCACCGCGGGTTGATGGTCGAGATTCCACAGATGGAAGATGTAGAAGCGTCCGAACACGATGCTGAAGTGGATGGCGTTCACATCGCCTACCTTGATGGCAACGACCGGCCAGCGCTCACCGGGCTGCACGTCGAGGGTCTCGCCACGCACCTCGACCGCGGGGTAGGTCACCCTTGCGTGCGATGGGTCCTGCAACGCGGCATAGAGCTCAGAGTTGCCGAGTGTGAATTCACTGCCCGTGTCGATCACGGCCTTCACACGCACCCGCTCCACGTAGGCATCGACCACCATCAGGCGGCCAAAACGCAACTGCGCGGAGAGCCGCCGCGTACCGATCAGCGGCTCCTCAAAACGCGAGTTGCGGATCTCGATCTTGCCGCTCTTGAAGTCCACCATCACGCGCTTGGAGGCGAGGCCATCAACGCCGAGTACGCCGTCGATGTCGTTCGTAAGAGCGCTCGCCACCGGCAGGCGCTGATCGATGAGCGTGACGTCGCCGGCCGCGACCCGCTCGACCAGCGCCGTCGCCACGTCGGCCGACCCCGTCGTGCCGTTCATGGTGACCTTGTCGTCGCTCGAGACGACGAGCCCCAGCACTTGCGCCAAATGCGGCGTGAGCACCGTGCGATTGGCGCCGGTGTCGAGTGCAAATGAAAAGGGACCCTGCCCGTTTACCATGACGGGAACGACAACCCGGCCGATCTGATCGGCACGGGTGGCCGCGTCATAGTCGGCCTTGGGCGGCGGCTCTTCCGGCGGGGTAGCGGCTGCGGCGGGCGGCTCGGAGGCCACGGCAGCAGGCTCCGCAACCGCCGCAGGCACAACCGGGGCGCGTGCGCCTGCCAGGCCCGCGAGCGCCAGTGTCAGTGCCGCCGCGAGCCACGCCCGCACTTGAGAGCTGCCGTTCGCGGCGGAGTCTGGCATGTTCAACAATTGCTCGGTCTTGCGAGGTTACCGTCGCCACCGCGGGGAAGGGCACGCGGTGCGGCGGTCATTATGGATCCCCGGCGGCGCGACAATCGGTAGTGCCGAGGGTTTGTGATCGCAGCGTGCGGGCGGCGCGCCGCAAGTGCGCTGCCCCGGCGCCATGAACATTATGAAAGCTCCGCGCAAGCCGATAATGTGAACTGTCGCAAACGCGGAAAGCCGCACGCACTTTATCCTGACTCCTGACGCACCGTCCGAGCGGGCGACCGAGCTTGCCATCGGCCAGCAATGTCACTTCGATGGAGATCACATTTTGGCCAAGCGCGCAGCAGAGCTAGCTTCTCCCGCCGAGGGCGGCCTTGAACTCGCCCCGGAATTTCCCGCGCCGCATGCCGGCGCCGAGATCGTGGTGGTCACGACTCAGGATGACTTCCTGCTCGAGTTTGGCGGCGTGCTCGGCGCGTGCGCTGCCGTGCATCCGGTGGCCTCCATGGCGCTCGCACTGGAGCGCATGGCCGCATCGCGCCGCGCGCACGTGCTCGCCGTCGATGCGCGCGCCATGGCGGATCTGCGTAACGCGATCGGCCGTTGCTACGCACGCGCGGCGAACACGGTGGTGCTGCTGTTTGCCGAAGACGGCGCCGAGGAAGCCTTGCATCAGGCTTTCAAGGGCTCGCGCGTATTTGCCATTCTGCCCTTCCCCCTCGATGCGCAGAGAACCATGCTCACTGTAAGCGATGCGCTCGCCAACGCGCTTGCCAAGAACAGCGCGCCGGCCGCACTCCTCGCCACACCGAGCCTCAAATAAGTCAGTCGAGACGCTGCACGCGCAGCGCACAGAGCGCGCCGTCCTCCTCGACCTCCACACTGAGCGTCATCGGCCTGCAGCACACCTGGCAGTCCTCGATGTACTCCTGCGCACCGCCGCACACCTCGATGCGCGCTTCAAAGCGCTCGCCGCAGTACGGACAGCAGGCGGCGACAAATTGCTCCGCCGCGATCCCGGGGCGCTGCGTGCCGGGCTCGTAGACGGGCTCCAATCCATAGAGCTGGTCGATCTGCTTTGCATCGGGGCTTGCCAGGCGCCGAGCCAGGCTCTCAACTTCGGGATTCTTGCGACGCGCCATGGCAGGCATTTTATACTCCAGCGCACATCGGAATCGGATCGAAACCCCAAAACGAGAGTGTCGCCGTGAATCCTGCGCGCAACAGGCTACGCCCGCTGGCAGTCATGCTCGGCTGTGCGTGCCTGCTCGGCTGCACCGGCGCGGGCAGCCTCTGCGCCCGATGCGCCCTCGCACGTCGATCTGTCGGGCACCTGGAAGCTCGATCGCGCGCTCAGCGATGATCCGGAGAAGCTCTACGCTGAAAATCCAGCAGCAAAGAGCGGCGCGCTACGCGGAGCTCGTCGGCGATTCGGCGCACTCCGAGGCCCGCCAGGGCGGCGCTGCCGGCAGCGCCGACCCCAACAGTCCGCAGTCGCCCGAGATGCAGGCCGCCATCGCGAGCAGCCACTTAATCCCTATGACATGGGAGTATTTGGCACCATTCCGCGCGGCGATGTGCTCACCATCCGGCAAAGCCCGCCTGAGATGTACATCTCCGATGGCACCAACAATCGCAGCTTTACGCCGGGCAAGAAAAGCGTGGTCTCCGTGCCCGAGGGCGTCGCCGACCAGCATTCCGGCTGGAAATCCCGCGCGTACGTGATCGATGTCAAGGCGCAGGCGGGCCCCGAGACCATCGAGCGCTACCACCTCTCGGATGACGGCCAGCACCTGCTGGCGGAGATCGAGTCGCACGGCGGCAATATGCCGACGCATGAAGATCAAGCGTGTCTACGCGCGGCTCGGCGATCGCTTCACGGTTACGCCCACGAATGACTGAAGCGCGCGCGCTCAGGAGAGGCGAATGGCCTGCCAGGCCGCCGAGCGCCAGCGGATGAAAAGCACCGCGCCGAGCAGCAGCACGTAGAGCACCATCGCGCTCCAGCCACCGATCGCGCCCGAGCCCCAGCTGCGGCAGAAATGTAAACCAGCCCTGCCCGGGCGCGAACGTGAGCACATGCGCAACCGGCAGGAACACGAGCCAGCACACGCCGAGCACGAGCGCGGCGGGCAGCGCCACATCGCCCGCGCCGCGCAGGCACAGCGCCGAACCCATGTTGAGCCCGTCAAAGAACTGATAGGCGGCCGCCAGCCAGAGGATGCGCTCGCCCAGCAAGATGATGGGTGCGGCCTGCACATCCTGGGTGCGCACGAACAGCGGCAGCAGCCACGGCCCGGCGAGCGCGATCAGCAAGCCCGCGCCGCCCATGTAGCACGCCGCGAGCAGCGTCACGCGCGTGCCGATCTGCATCGCCCAGGCGCGATCGCCGGCGCCAATCGATTGGCCGACGAGCGTGGTCGCGGCGAGCGCAATGCCAAAACCTGGCATGTAGGCAATCGAGGTCAGCATCATCACGATCTGGGTCGTCGCGCCGTCAATGGTGCTAAGACGCACCTGCATCATCTGAAATATCGAAGCGCCGATGAGATCGGCGGCCGGCATGAGTCCGGTGGGGAAACCGAGCTTGAGCTGCCCCCAAATGCGCTGCGCGTGCGGCCGCCAGGTGAGGTGCGTGCGGTAACGTCGATTGAACTCGGGGCGCAGGAACACGTAGAGCGCCACGGCCAGGCCGATTGCCTGGGCGGCCGTGGTCGCCAGGCCCGAGCCGGCAACACCCCAGCCGAGGCCAAATATGAAGAGCGCATTCAGGGGTACGTTGATGAGCGCTGTAATCACCGTGATGAGCGCAGTGATGCGTGCGCGGCCGATGCCATTGAAGAAGCTCAAGAGCGCCCACAGCGCCATGCCGCACGGGGCACCGCCCAAGCGCGGCAGCCAGAAGGCGCTTGCCAGGTCGACGATCTGGGAATTGAACCCAAAAGGGGCGAGCAGCAGGTGGCCGGCGGCGCCCATCCCGAGGAACAACGGCACGGCGCACAGAATCCCCCAGAGCGCCGTCCAGGTGGCCTGCGATGCACGCCAGTAGCGCCGTCCGCCGTACGCCTGGGCGACCCGCGGCTGCACGGCCATCGCCACACCGCCCAACAGCATGACGAACACCAGCACGAGCCACTGCACGGCGCCCACCGCGGCGAGCGCCTGCATGGAGATGTGCCCGATGAACCATACATCCGTCAGGTTCAGCACCACCTGCACGGCGCTGTTGGCGATCAGCGGCAGTGCAAGCGCGAGTACCGCGCGAAAATCGACGTGCGCGCTGCCCGCCGCGTCCCGACGCTGCGCAGGCAGCGTCCGCGGTGGCGCCGAACGCACAGCGGCAGGCGTGTGCATAGAAAGCTCGAACAGTGGGTCGGCAGTGGAAAGCGCATTTTCGCACAAGAGGCTTTACCGCAGCGTCCGGGCCGGGCAAGTTAGGCCGTGGCAAAACGAAAATCACCCGCGCGCGAGCGCGCGCGAACGCGCAAGAAGGCGGGCAAGCTTGCGCCGAGCCGCAATCTGCGCGGCCCGGGCGCCGCCGAAATTGCCTGCGGCATCGATGCGGCGCCGCTCGCCGAGCTGGCCGCGCTCATCCGCGCGATCGGCGGCGCAAGCCTCGGCGGCTATCTCGAGCCACTCGGCGGGCGACCTGTGCTGCTCGCCTCGCTGCCGCTCAATGCCGTGCAGCCGACGCCCTTTCAGCGCGATCTGTCGCCGACGCACGCCAAGCGCCTGGCGGCGAAAATCGATGAGACCGGCGCATTCCTCGATCCGCTCATCGTCGTGCGCGGCGAGGATGGACGGCTGTGGACGCCGAACGGACGGCATCGGCTCGCCGCCGCCAAGATGCTCGGGCTGCGCCAGATCACCGCGCTCGTCAGTCCGGATGAGTCGCTCGCCTATCGCATTCTCGCGCTCAACACCGAGAAGGCGCACAACCTGAAGGACAAGAGCCTGGAGGTGATGCGCATGGCGCGTAACCTCGTCAGGCGCGATGGCCGCAGGCCTGAAGAGGACTTCGCTCCGCAGTTTGAGGCGGCTGAGCTACTGACCCTCGGTCTTGCATACGAGAAGAACCCGCGCTTCGCGGGCGGGGCCTACAGCCCTTTTTTGAAGAAGGTCGACCGTTTCAGCGCACAGCCGCTCGCCAAGAGCGTGCGCGAGCGCGCCGCCTTTGCCGCGCGGCTACTTGAGATCGACGCGCAGGTCAAACGCCTCATCGGCGCGCTGCAGGCGCGCGGCTTCAAGTCCCCGTATCTGCGCAACTACGTCGTCGCGCGCATCAATCCGGTACGCTTCCACAAGGCCAAGAAAGCCGACAGCAAGCCCGCCATGCCGATCGCGCAGGCGCTGCTGCGCATGGCTGCGAGTGCGAAGAAATTCAACGTCGCCTCGGTGTCCGGGGCGGATCTGGCGTGGGTGGCCGTGGGTGCGGGCGCCGCCGAGTAACCAGCAATGCATTCCCCGCAAGAGCGCCCGGCGCAAGCGCGGCGCGAACGCCCAGTTCAGCTGCACTAGAGAAGTAAACGCGCTGCTCCGCGAGGTATTGATCGCGCACGGGGCGGCGCCAAGGGGGTGCTGCGACCGCGCGCTGATGATGCGCCACCGGATGGCGGTGAGAGTTTGCGCGGGGCTGGGCGCGCGCACCGGGCGGAACGTTTGGCGTAGCGTCAGGTCAAATAAAGCAGCACACCGTTTGCAAGTATGTTTGCCCAATAGACGAGGAACGCCCTAATGTCTCGCCGCCCACAAAGCGCGCACGCGCGATGAAACTGGGCGAAGTTGTCATCGTTGCTTCTTGCGCAAGGTTCGCGCTTCGCTGCAGCCGCAGTTGGCGCCGTGCGCCCTTTATTGCTGATTCACAGCCCGCTACCTAGACTGCTGCGCAAGCTGCGAAGCGGAAGATCCGATGGCTAACTTCAAAGAACACTTTGCCACCATTATGTTCAGTGTGACACTGTGCCTGTTGACACTGCCGATGATGGGTGTCGCCTGGGCGGATGAGTCGGATCCGCCCGGCCGCGTCGCGCGCCTGGGATACGCGCAGGGCCAGGTGTCGATTCAGCCCGCGGGCGTCGATGATTGGGCCGCTGTCGATGTCAACCGCCCGATTGCAACCGGTGACAAGCTATGGGCGGATGCGGACTCGCGCGCTGAACTTAGTATCGGCTCGGCCATCGTGCGCATGGGCAGCGCAAGCGCCTTCTCGTTCCTCAATCTCGATGATCATGCCGCGCAGATGCAGCTCACTGCCGGCACCGTCAGCATTCATGTCCGCAGCATGAGCGATACGCTCGAGGTTGACACGCCCAACGCGGCCGTGTCGCTGCTCGCGCCCGGGGATTACCGGCTCGAGGTGAATGAAGCCGGCGATGCCACCACCGTCAAGGTCGCCGGCGGGACCGCCGAAGTCACGGGCGGCGGAGCGGATTTTGCAGTGCATCCGCAGCAGGCGGCCATTTTCAACGGCACGACGCAACTGGCGGAGCAGCTCGCCTCGCTCGGTGCCCCGGATGCGTTTGACACCTGGGCCTACGAGCGCGACCGGCAGGCACAGGCGGCAGAAGCGTGGAGCTATGTCGCGCCGGATACGGTGGGTGCTGAGGACCTCGATCAGTACGGCACATGGCAGCAGACGCCGGACGAGGGCTACGTGTGGTCACCGAACTCGGTGGTTGTGGGGTGGGCGCCTTATCGCTTCGGCCATTGGGTCTGGATTTCGCCCTGGGGCTGGACATGGGTGGACGATGCGCCCTGGGGATTTGCACCCTTTCACTACGGTCGCTGGGCGACCTTCGGCGGACGCTGGTGCTGGGTGCCGGGCCCGCGGCAAACCTCTCCGGTGTACGCACCGGCGCTCGTCGCCTGGGCGGGAGGAGCGCCGCTCGGCGCCTCCGCCGCCTTCGGGGGCGTAAACGGCGTCGGCTGGTTTGCACTCGGGCCGCACGAGGTCTACGTGCCCGCCTATCCCGTCAGCGCAACTTACGTAGCCCGCATCAATCTTGCGAATACGCGCGTTTCGAGCGCCGATGTCATGCGCATCTTCAACCATAACGTCGCCGAGGTGCGCTACATCAACCGCTACACGCCCGGAGCAATCACCGCCGTCTCCGCAGCCACGTTTACCCTGGCAGAGCCCGCGGGGCGCAATTCGATTCGCATCGGTGCCGCCGAGCTTGCTGCCGTGAGCGTTAACGCCACCGCTCCTGCGATCACTCCGCTCAGCAAGAGCGTGCTCGGCGCCGGCGCGTCAGGCCCGGGCGTGCGCCGACCGCCGCCGGTGCTGCAAAACCGCATCGTCCTCGCCAAGAGCGCGCCCGCCCGAGCAGCGGTGCCCTTCGCCCTCGTGCAGCAGGCGATCCGTGAGCATGGCGGCCGGCCGCTCGCCCGCTCGGAAATCACCGCCATGCAGATCCTCGCCCCGGCCGCGCATGTGCGGATCACGACGCCCGCCTTGGGAGCGCTGCCGAGCACCGGCATGGCCAGAGCGGCCGCGCGGCGCGATGGGTCACTCTCGGAGGCCTCGGCGACGGTGCCGGTCATACGCCCATCGATGCCGCCGCAAGCTCAGGCATCCTCGCCTGGCTATCCGGCCGAGGCCGTGCCCAAGTCCCCGACGCCTATCGAGCACGCTCGTGCCACCGCGAGCGAGGGCGCTCTTGGGAGTCCTCCCGAGGTGCGCACCACGGCGCCCGTGGCAGGCGACGCTGCGGCACAGAGCGAGCGCGGCGCGACTCGTCATGCGGATCGCCCTGCCGCTGCCGCCGGCACCACACCGCCTGCAACCTATTCCGCTGCCCCGCCACCTCCTCAACCACGGGCTCCCGCCGAGCCGCGGGCCGAACCCAAGCCCGCCAAGCACGTGACGCATCCGGCACCTGCTCAATCAATCGAGCGCCGGCCATAACAGGCGTCACGCCGGCGAGCGCCCGCACGCGTTGCACCGCTTGACCAGACCTGAGGCAGGTTACAGGCTAGGCCGATGCGTCCCTCGGGCACCGTCATGATCGATTCGCATGCGCTTGCAACGCTGCGTTACATCCGCGCCTCGATGGATGCTGCAAGAACGGTGGCAGTGCCGGGTTCTGCGGGGATGGGGGTGGGCGCGATCGGCGTTGCAGCTGCCATTCTCTCGAGTGGTGCTTTACATGCGTATTGGCTCGCGATCTGGTCATGCGCAGCCGGGGTCGGCGCGATCGCAGGCGCACTGCTGCTCGCGCGCGAGAACTGCGCCAGCAGTGGCTTCCGCCTCTCCGGCACCCCCGTTCGCAAGGTGTTTCTGCACCTCCTGCCGAGCCTTGGCGCGGGCGCCGTACTGACGTTGGTGCTGTTCAAGAGCGGCAACCTGCACGCCATCCCCGGCACGTGGCTGCTGCTCTATGGCTGCGCGTTGCTGCATACGAGCGCGGTGACGACGCGACTCATTGCAGTCCTGGGCGGTGTGTTTGTGGGCCTGGCGCTCCTCGCCTTCGCGCTCGCCGACACGCAGCAGACGCTTATCCTCGGGATCGGCTTTGGCGCCGTGCACATGTCGTACGGCGCCGTGATGATGCGCAGAAGCTATGGCGTCCAGAACTAATCCGCGCACCCGGCAGGAAAGAGTCGCCGCGAAGCGCGTCAAGCCGACGCTCGTGCAGGGCAAGCGTGCGGCGGCTGATGATTCCCGACTGGTTTACGAGCGGGTTCGGCTCGGCCTCATGAGCGCGCTCGCGGTGCGCGACAAGCTCACCTTCAGCGAGCTCAAGGCACAGTTCGACGTCAGCGATGGGAACCTGAGCGCCCATGCGCGCAAGCTCGAGGAGGCAGGCTACGTGACCTGCACGAAGTCCTTCGAGGCGCGGCGCCCGAAGACGGTGTACCGGTTGACCGCCGCGGGCCGCAGCGCGCTCAACCAGTACCTCGACCATGTGGAAGCGGTCATCAAGGCAACGCGCCGCAGCTGAGCGTTTTTTTCCACTTGCGGCGGCATATGCCAGAGCGACCCGGCGCGGTTGCGGCAACCAACACGCCGTCAATTGATTTTATAAAGCCCGCACGGGTGGGCTTGCGCCTAGCGCAGCGACAGTTTGAACGCGAGCTCCGCGCCGCCGTCGATGGGGACCAGCATGACCTGCGTCATCTCCTGCGAGCGCTCGCTGCGGCTCAGCATGAAGTACGCGCTGCCGGCGCCGAGCGCCGATCCGGCGACCACATCGGATAGCCAATGCGCATTGTGCTTGAGGCGTTCGTAGTCGGTCGCAACTCCCAGCCCGTAACCCAGAAACCGTCGCAGCCAGCGAAAATCATCGCTGCCCGACTCCGCCAGCACGGTGCCGACCGCGAATGCGGCGGTCGCATGCGTTGACGGAAAACTGCCGCCGTGACCCCTGCCCCATGCGTTGGGGTCGCTGGTCTCGTCAGGTCCCTCGCGACGGATGGCGTACTTCAACCCATACGCGGTCAGGGTGCTCAGGCCCGCCGCTTCAAACATCGTCCACACCTCGCGCTTGCCGGCGGAGTCATCGAGCACCGTCGCGAAGGCCCAGTTTCCGAGGAACACCGCAGCGGTGGGAATTGCATCCTGCACATCGTCCGAGCTGCTCGCCCCCGAGGGTCCGAGCGCGCGCACAAAATGCGCCCGTACTCTCTTATCGTAGATGTGCGCCACGCCGATTCCGGCGAGCGCACCTCCGAATAGCATCCATTCACCTCCCGTCCAATGCAGGGGAGCCGTGAAGTACGCCTCGACGTCGCCGATGATTCCCGGTTTCGCCGGCGAGGCTGCATCAGCGCTGGCGCCCACGGTGGCACTCGCCTCCGGCGCCGTCTGGCACCAGGCAGCACTCGCAGCGGCGAGCATTGCAATCGGCAATGCCGTGGCGAGCCATTGGCCTGCGGCGCTGCGCCGGCTCTGAGAGCTGGGATGTACGCTCGGAATCCTGGTCATTCTTCACCCGCACGAGGCCGCCGATATTTACGCGTCGACGAGTACTTTGCAATGCAGAGTATAATACCCAGCGCATGCGGCAAGGGCCGTCTGCGCAAGGCCGGGGCAACGCAGACAAACGCTCACGAGAGGCCGAGCTTGCGCGGCCGCGACGGGGGATCTTGGGAACACCCGGCCGGGAGAGACTCCCAGCCGGGCGGTTACGCGTTAGGTCGCGCTTCAGTAGCGGCGCGGGCCACCGCTGCTGCGGTTGCCGCCACCACCACCCGAACGTTCCCGTGCCTGAGCCTCATTGACCTTGAGGGTGCGGCCCTCGAAGTCCTTGCCATCGAGCGCCTGCATGGCGCGGGCGGCATCAGCATTGGACATCTCGACGAAGCCAAAGCCGCGGGGTCGGCCGGTGTCGCGATCATTGATCAGAGCGATCGTTTCAACGGTTCCGTGCGCCGCGAACAGCGCGCGAACGCCCTCTTCGGTCGCCGTAAAGGGCAAATTACCTACAAATAGTTTCACTGCAAATCTCTCACAAACAGATAGAACATCGGCAGGAAGTCCCTGCCTCCTGGATCGGCGACGCTCTTCGAAGTGGCGGGCTTTGGCGACAAGGAGGGCCCCGGGTGGGGCTACGGGCCAAGCACTGACAGAACGGACAGGTCACGAGCCGGCGCCGAGATTACAGTAGAACGCCATGCCGTGCACGTTTTCATGGTTTTAACCCTGACAGCCTGTCAGCGCGCTCAGGACGGGAACACGAACATGCCAATGGCCGCCCCGAACATGAGCACGGCGGTCAGTGCGACCACCACCCGGGTCACGCGGGAGCTGATCTGGCCATGCATGATGACCGGGTCGCTTGCCACCATGAAGAGCGCGACGAGCAAAAACGGCGCCAGCAGCCCGTTGATGATCGCGGACCAGAATAATGCCTTGATGGGATCGACGTTGAAGAAGTCGAGCGCTGCGCCGAGCACGGTCGAGAAGATGAAGACCGAGTAGAACGACACCGCGTTCTCAAACCTCTCATCCATGCCGTAGGCCCAGTCAAAGGTCTCGGCGATCGCATAGGCTGCGGAGCCTGCAAGGGTCGGAATCGCAAGCAGTCCGGTGCCAACGATGCCAAGGGTATACAAGAAGTAGGCGTAGTCGCCCGCGAGTGGGCGCAGCGCGAGCGCCGCATCGCTGGTGGTGTTGATGGACACGATGCCATGGCGGTGCAGCGTCAGCGCGGTGGTCAGGATGATGAAGAACATCACCAGGTTGGAAAAGAACGTTCCGACGCCGACATCGATGCGGCGATCGGCGAGCTCCGTCGACGTGGCTCCGCGCCGGTGCACGAGCAGTCGGCGTCCCGTGCCTTCTCCTCCTCGACCTCCTGGCCCGCCTGCCAGAAGAAAAGATACGGGCTGATGGTCGTACCCAGCACCGCGACCAGCGCCCCCCACGCGCCCGCCCCGCCGGGCCATGTCGGGAAAGCGGTGTCGCGCATCACTTCCGACCAGTTCGGATGCACGAGGAACGCCGTGATCACGTAGGCAAAGAGCGCGACCGCCAGCCACTTCAGCACGCTTGCCAGCTGGTGATAGCGCAGGAACACCGTGGCCGCGCAGATTCCAAGGCCAAAGACCCACACGTAGAGGCGCGAGGGACCGATCTGCAGCATCTGCGCCGCATACGCCATCCCGGAAAGATCCGAGGCGATATTGATGGTATTCGCGGCGAGCAGGATCACGGCGATCGTGCCGACGATCCAGCGCGGAAACTTCTCGCGCAACGCGCCGGCGAGCCCCATGCCGGTGACCATGCCGACGCGCGCCGACATCATCTGCACGCAGCCCATCAAGGGCCAGGTGACGAGCGCCGACCACAGAAACGCCGTGCCAAACTGCGCGCCGACCACCGAATAGGTGGCAACGCCCGAGGGATCATCGTCAGCCGCGCCAGTCGTCACGCCCGGCCCGAGCGCCTGCGTGACGCGCTTGAATCCCCGGACGATGCGTGCCGGTGACACGGCCCCTCCTAGAACAGCGAGCCGCTGTCGTTACCGAGCATGGCCGCGCGCACCATCGGAATCGGCGGACCGCCATAGGAGAGGAAGCGGTCGTGAAACTCATGCCACGCGCTCGGTCCGCCGCGCGTGGCTGTCCAGTCCTCGCGCAGTTTGCGGATCATGAGCTTGCCCATGGTGTAGTTGAGGTACGCTGGATCGTATGCGCCGCGTATCGCCTGCTGATGTGCGTTGCCCGCATCCGCGTACGCCTGCTCGCGAAAGCAGCCGCTCGCATTCTGCGATTTTCATGCCCTTGCGTATGAATGCCGATGGCGCACGCGAAGCGCACGTTGCGCAGCAGCGCGTTCATGAGCTGGCCGATGTGCACCTGCGGATCGCCGCTACCGAGACCCTCTTCCCACATCATCTCCTCACCGTAGTGCGCCCAGCCTTCCGCAAAGGCATAGCCGACAAACACGCGGTTGACGATTGACCCGTAGCGGTTCGAGTGCAGGAACTGCAGGAAGTGACCCGGCCATACTTCGTGCACGGAGGTAAACAGCAGGCTGGTGCGCCCGGGAAGGTAGTCGCGCTGCATTTTCGCCGACCAGGCCGGATCAGGCGGCGCAATGTAGAAGGTCGAGGCAACGTTCCTGTCGTACGGACCGGGAACGTCGATGTAGGCGAAGTTGTCGCGGTTATAGGGCGGTGCCTCCGCTACGAGAATCTGCTCAGACCCGGGAATCGAAACGATGCTCTTGGTCTCGATGAAGCTCTTGAGGTCGGTGAGCTGCTTGCGGGCATCCTCGACGACGCCGCCGCTCGGTTTGTCGTGCTGCACCTTCTTGATACAGGCGTGCTGCGAGCCGTGCGGCAGATACTGCGCGCAGGCGGCGCGCAGCGCGGCAAGGTTGCGCGCCAGATCCGCATTGCCCGCCCGCTCGATCTGCGCAAGCGGCGTCGTGACACGCTCGGTCGCGAAAAGCATCTGCGCAAATTTCTCGGCACCGAGCGCGTAGTCGTCGTTCGCGCCGGCGCGATCAGCCTGCAGTGCCGCGGCCAGCATGCGCATCGCCGCCTCCGCGGCAGCATTGGCCTGCTGCAGATCCTGCTGCAAGGACTGATCCGTCACGCCTGCGAAAATCTGCGGCACGCTCTTGTGGTAATAATCCGCGTAGCCCTTGAACGCCGAGAGGCCGCGCTCGAGCAGTGGCCGACGCCAGCGGCAGACGCAGATTCGTCTTGATCTGCGCGGCCGCCTGCGGCAGCGCGCGCTCGAACTTGATGAACGCGCGCATCCTGACATCGAGCGGCGCGTACTCACGGGTGAGGTACGGGGAGGGATCGAGGCTGTCGATGTAGAACGCCGGGTTCTTGAGCGGCCATTGCGCGCTTTGCAACCAGAAAAGATCATGATCGATGCGCGCGACGACGCTATCGCGCTCGAAGCGCTCATCAGCGCTCAAGATCGGAGTCCTTGAATGCCAGGGCGCGCGCGCGGCCGGCGTGCAGATCGGCGATCTCATGAGCCATCGCAACCGCGCTGCGATCCGGCAGCGCGCCGTCAAACTCGTGACGCCCGACGTACACGGCGAGCGCCGGTTCGGCCTTGAAATAAGTCTCGAGAAACTCATCACGAAACCTCGCCCAGCCGTTGGCGGGAGCGCTCACCGCGGCGGAGGCGGCAGGCGGCGGCGGCGGTGCCGGCGCGCGCGCGCAGCCGGCGAGCGCAGCAGCAATGAGCAGCAGCATCGCTGCGACTCTACGTGAGGTGCATTTCATCGGTCCCCCTGCATCGCACCGAAGGCGGCGCGAATATACCGGATTGTCTGCAGCCGGCGAGCGCAAATGCGCGCCCTGCGCGCAGCAGCTATGAACGCAAGTGCGCTACCGCACCGGCTTGCATGCGCAGCAGCGCAGCTGCGCGCGCGCGCTCAACCCCCGGTCGCATTGAGGATGAACGCGTAGATGTCGGCCGTCTCGTCGATGAGCTTGGTGGTGGGCTTGCCTTGGCCGTGGCCAGCGCGCGTGTCGATGCGGATCAGGATCGGCTTGCCGTCGGGATGGGCGTGCTGCATGGCCGCCGCAAACTTGAAGCTGTGGGCCGGGAAGACCCGATCATCGTGATCGCCCGTCAGAATGAGTGTCGAGGGATAATCGACGTGTGGCTTGACGTTCTGATACGGCGAATACGCGAGCAGCGCCTTGAATTCTTCCGCGTTGTCGACCGAGCCGTAATCAGACTCCCACCCCATGCCGACGGTGAAGTCGCGAAAGCGCAGCATGTCCATGACGCCAACCTGCGCAATCGCCGCGGCGAAGAGCTCGGGACGCTGCTCCTCGACGGCGCCCACCAGCAATCCGCCATTGGAGCGCCCATAGAGCGCGAGCCGCTTCGGATTGGTCCACTTCTGCGCAATCAGGTATTCGGCAGCTGCGATGCAGTCGTCGAACACGTGCTGCTTACGAGTTTTCATGCCCGCCTCGTGCCAGGCGCGGCCGTACTCGCCGCCGCCGCGCAGGTTCGCCACCGCGTACACCCCGCCGCGCTCGATCCACGCGGCGATCGCCGGCGTGAAAGTCGGCTGGACGGCAATGTTAAAGCCGCCATAGCCGTAGAGAATCGTCGGGGTGTTGGCGTCGCGATGCAGATCGCGGCGCGCGCTGATGAACATCGGCACACGCGTGCCATCGGCGCTCGAGTAGAACTCCTGCACCGTCTGGTATTGGGTCGGGTCAAACCCGGCAAGCTTGGGTGCGTGCCACAGCGTGCTCGCGCCGCTGCTCAGGTCCAGACGGCTCACCGCGGGCGGCGTCGTGTAGCTTGAGTAGCTGTAGTAGGTGTTGTCATCCTTGAGGTGCCCGGCAAAGCCCTGGGCCGTGCCAAGACCCGGCAGCGTGACGCTGCCGAGGAGCTTGCCCTCGGGCGTGTAGCGCATCACCGCGCTGTGCGCGTCTTGAAGATACTGCGCGATGAGCTCACCGCCCACCAGGCTTGCCGCGGCAAGCGTGTCGTGGCCCTCGGGAACGACGCTGCGCCAGTGAGCGCGCTCCGGATGAGCAAGATCGATGGCGATAATGCGGTAGCGCGGCGCGCCATCATCGGTGCGCACGTAGAGCAGCGCGCCAATGTTGCCGATGAAGCTGTACACCGCCGTGGGCTTGTCAATGACCGGCGTCGGCGTCGCGGCGTGAGCCGCCAGGTCCTGCACCAGGAGCGTATTCTCAACTTCATCGCCATGATTGGCTTCGATGATGAGATAGCGGCCATCGTCGCTGACGGTGCCGTTGACGAACCAGTCCGGCTCATCGCTGCGCGTGTAGGTCAGCGCATCCTGCGACTGCGGCGTGCCAAGCTTGTGTAGATAGAGCTTCTCGTACTTGTTGGGCGCCTTCAGCGCTTCGGTCGCGCGCGGCGCATCGTAAAGGGTGTAGTAAAAACCGCTGCCGTCTTTGAGCCAGCTGCCGCCCCCGGCCTTCGACCAGCGCAGCATGTCCGGCAGATCTTTGCCGGTGAGCACGTCTCGCACGTGCCAGACCTGCCAGTCCGAGCCGCCGTCGGAGAGCGCATAGGCGAGGAGCTTACCGTCGTCACTCACGGCCATCTGGCGCAGCGAAATCGTGCCATCGGCGGAGAGCGCATTCGGATCGAGCAGCACCCGGCCCTTGTCGGCAGGGTCCGCGGTCACATACAGCACGGCCTGGTTTTGCAGGCCGTCGTTATGCGTGTAGAACCAGTTGGCGCCGTAGCGCTCGGGCGCGCTCCAGCGCTCGTAGTTCCAGATCTCCTTCAGGCGCTGAGCGATCTCACCACGGCGCGGCAATGCCGCCAGATACGGCTCGCTGAGCCTGACCTGTGCCTGCACCCAGGCACGCGTCTGTGGCGAATCGATGTCCTCCATCCAGCGGTAAGGGTCGGGCACCGTGACGCCGTGGTAATGATCGACGTGATTGCCGCGCAGCGCCGGCGGATAATCGATGCCCGAGAGCGCAAGCGCCGGTAGAGCGGCAAGCGCCGTAGCAAGAAGCGCGCGGCACGCGGATGCGGATCGCATGGTTGATCGATCGTAAAATGTGCTGCGGCAAGGGTAATCTGCAGGCGCAGCTGAGGCAAAGATCCCGAAAGTCCAAGCGACGCGTGCCTGCGGCGGCGCGCGTCGAGGTTGGGCCTGCCGCGCCTGTCCTCCCGCGAATCTAGGAATCCCTAAGGAGTGCGCGCGATGCGATCCGTGAGACTGCCCTCAGGCGAGAAGGTCCCCTCCTTTGGTCTCGGCACGTGGCAGCTGGGCGACCATCCGAAGCAGCGCGCCGAAGAGATTGCCACCTTGCGGCTGGGGCTTGATCTGGGTGCGCGGCTCATCGATACCGCGGAGATGTACGGCGATGGCAGGAGCGAAAGCCTCGTCGGCGAGGCAATCCACGGGCGGCGTGACGAGGTGTTTCTCGTCTCCAAGGTTTATCCGCACAACGCGTCGCGCGACGGCAGCAGCAAGGCTTGCGAGCGCAGCCTGCGGCGCCTGCAAACCGATCGCCTCGACTTATACCTGCTGCACTGGCGCGGCCAGATCCCACTTGAGGAGACGTTGGCAGGATTTCTCGATCTGCAGAGCGCCGGCAAGATCCGCTACTTCGGCGTCAGCAACCTGGACCTTGCCGACATGCAGGAGCTGTGGAATCTGCCCGGCGGCTCGGGCGTCGCCACCGATCAGGTGCTCTACAACCTCGCGCGGCGCGGCATCGAGTGGGATCTGCAGCCGTGGCTGCGCGAGCATCGCATTCCCATCATGGCGTATTCGCCCATTGAACAGTCGCGGCTCGTACGGCAAACAAGACTCGAAGAGTTCTCCCAGCAGCATGCGCTGACGCCGGCACAGGCCGCGCTCGCCTGGCTCTTGAGCCGCGAGGACGTCATCGTCATTCCCAAAACGGGCAACCGCGAGCGTCTCAAAGAGAATCTTGCCGCCACTGAACGCTCGCTGAGCGATGCCGAGCTTGCGCAACTCGATGGGCTCTACCCGCGGCCCGCGCAGGCACGCGGCCTGGAGATGCTTTAGCGGATTTCCCGAAGCGCCATCCAGCCCGACGGGAATGTTCCTTGCTTGGATCTTGCTTGCATGCAAAACCGAGGAGACGATCATGGGCAGTAAAGTACAGGGCGAGGGCGACTACGAATCGGCGCGTCATTACAACGATGAGACGCGCAAGTTCGTTGCGGACAAGAAGAAGAAAGGCGAGAGCCTGAAGGGCGATGCGAACGCGGCGACAGATCATCTCTCGGAGGCCGAAGAGACCGCGCTGAAGCACGCCAAGAGCGGCGGTCAAGACAAACGCGATGCGGACATCCTGCGCAAGATGGAGAAGCGCCGCTAGCGGCGCCCAAGCCAGCCGCAGCGCGCCCCGGCCCGCTTCGTCCAGAATGAACCTAAGCCTATGAATCTTGGGGTCTAATATAGCTTCGCACCTATTGCCATAAGGACTAGACTAGATACGTGAGAGGAGGTGCACCATGTGGAAATCAGCACTCTTAGCCGTATGCCTCGCTGGAGCCGCGTCTGTGGCGATGCCGGTGCTCGCAGACGATGCGAAGCCCGCCGCCGATTCAGCCAAGGCGCCAGCCGATACGACGTGCGCAACCGACACGGGCTCGCGCATCAAGCGCAAACCGAATGACTGCGGAGCTGCGCCGACCCGACGCTACACCAAGGATGAGCTGGATCGCACCGGGCAGACGACCGCCGCGGGCGCGCTACGCGACCTCAGTCCCGCATTGACGATCTCACACTAGGGGCTGCGATCTGAATGGGTGTGGCCGTTCCCGCACGGCCACGCCTTGCATTGCGCGCTTCGCATTGCGCGTGACTTCTGGTAGCGCAGCACTTAACTTTCGCTTCCCTATTTGACTGCAACGTGGCTCTGCGGAGGGCCGACGGATGGCCGCGCGCGAGCAGGAACGACATCGCACCATGCGCACCGGTTGGCTGCGCGCGGCGGTCTTGGGAGCCAATGATGGGGTCGTGTCCACGGCGAGCCTCGTGCTCGGTGTCGCGGCCGCTCACGCCTCGCACCGCAATCTGCTGCTCGCCGGCATATCCGGGCTTGCCGCGGGCGCCATGTCGATGGCTGCCGGGGAGTATGTTTCGGTGCGTTCGCAGGCCGACACCGAGACGGCGGATATCGAACGCGAGCGCAAGGAGCTCACGACCGACGTTGCGGGCGAGCGCAAGGAGTTGACCGCGATCTACGTGCGCCGCGGACTTGACCCGGCGCTCGCACGAGAGGTCGCCGAACAACTCATGGCTCGCGATGCGTTGGGCGCACACATGCGCGATGAGCTCGGCATCGTGCAGGGCAATCGCGCGCGACCGCTGCAAGCGGCGGGTGCATCGTTCGCGAGCTTCGCGGTGGGCGCTGCGTTGCCGCTCTGTGTTGCGGCCTGGGCTCCGCAGCAGGGCCTCATCGCCTGGGTTGCGCTCGCCTCGCTCGGGTTTCTGGCATTACTGGGCGGCATTGCCGCGCGTGCGGGCGGCGCCGACGTGTTCGTCGGCGCACTGCGCGTCACGTTCTGGGGTGCGCTTGCGATGGCGGTAACGACTGGCGTTGGCGCCCTCACCAACTCGTTCTGACATGGCCCCTCGCCTCAACTGGCCATGATGTGTAGCAGCGCGGGCGGCCGCGCCTCATGACCAGATCGTCACGCGCTCGTCGGGCGGCAGATACAGCTTGTCGCCGGGCTGCACACCGAACGCCTCGTAGAAGCCGGGCTGGTTGACCACGGTGCCGAGAATGCGAAACCGCGGTGGCGAATGCGGATCAGCCTTGATGCGCATGATGGCCGTGTCCTCGCGCACCTTTGCCTGCCAGGCCTGTGCCCAGCCCATATAGAAGCGCTGCTCGCCCGTCAGACCGTCGATCACGGGCGAGTCGCTCCCGGCAAGGCAAATGCGATACGCACGGAATGCCACCGCAAGGCCGGCGTTGTCTGCAATGTCCTCGCCGAGTGTCAGCGCGCTGTTGATGCGATAGCCCGGCACGGATTCGTAGGCGCCGTACTGGCGCGCGAGTGCCGCCGTCCTCTCAGCGAACCTGTGGTGGTCCTGCGGCGTGAACCAGTCGCGCAGATTGCCCTCGGCGTCAAACTGGCTGCCCTGATCATCGAAACCGTGACTGATCTCGTGCCCGATGACGACCCCGATGCTGCCATAGTTCACGGCATCGTCCGCGCGCGGATCAAAGAACGGCGGTTGCAATATTGCCGCCGGAAACACAATTTCATTCTTCTGCGGATCGTAATAGGCATTGACGGTCTGCGGATTCATCTCCCATTCGTTGCGGTCGATCGGCCGGCCGAGCTTGGCAAGCGCGTATTGATAGTCAAACACGGCGGCGCGCTTGACGTTGCCGACGAGATCGGCGTCTTCGATGTGCAGCGTGGAATAGTCGCGCCACCGCTCCGGGTAGCCGATCTTGGTGACGAGCTTGGCGATCTTAGCCTGCGCCTGCTGTTTGGTTTGCTGTCCCATCCAGTCAAGCGCCGCAATGCTCTCCTGGTAGGCAGCGAGCAGATTGGTGACCAGCGCGAGCATGCGCGCCTTGCTTTCGGGCGGAAAATGCTGCTCGACGTAGAGACGCCCGAGGCTCTCGCCAAGGCAGCGGTTGATGAGCGCGACACCGCGCTTCCAACGCGGCCGGTTGACCGGGATGCCGTGCAGCGCGGTGCCGTAGAAGTCAAAATGCTCAGCGACGAAAGCGCGGCTCAAATACGGGGCATACGCCGCGAGTAGCTGTGCGCGGAAATACGCGCGCCATGTGGCAAGCGGCATCTCACGCACAAGCTCGGCGAGCGCTGCGAGATAGCTCGGCTGGCTGACGATGACATAGTCGATCCGGCCGTCCAATTGCGCAGCCTTCAGGTAGGCAGGCCAGTCATAGCGGGGCGCAAGCTCGTCAAGCGCCCTGAGCGCCACCTTGTTGTACGTCTTTAGCGGATCGCGGTTTTCGACTTTAGTCCAGTGCACCTGCGCAAGACGCGTCTCGAGCTGCAATGTCGCCTGCGCATCCGCCACCGCAGCACCCGCAGCGGCGCCAGCGAGTACCAGCATTCTGGCGATGTGCTCTGCATAGCGGCGGCGGATCTGCACGAGCTTCGCGTCGTCGAGCAGATAGTAGTCGCGATCGGGCAGGCCAAGGCCCCCCTGCTCGATCGCAATGGCATATCGAGTTGATTCGCGCGCATCCTGGCCCACGCGCGCAAAGTA
This sequence comes from uncultured Gammaproteobacteria bacterium, assembly GCA_963695315.1. GTDB lineage: Bacteria > Pseudomonadota > Gammaproteobacteria > Steroidobacterales > Steroidobacteraceae > PALSA-1196. Next base: position 3,704,530 of record OY968773.1, on the reverse strand, counting down.
TGGGGTGTTGACGCCCAGAGCATTGTGCTCGGCGATGAGCTGTGGGATTTGGCGCGCCTCCTGCAGCGCATCGATGCGCGCAAGCTCAGCGGCGAGCGGGCGTAATCCCAAACCTTCAAGCGCGGCCTCGTTCATGAACGCACTGAAGAGCATGCCGATCTGCCGCCGGCTTGCGTCGCATGAAGTTACGGCATCATGTGCGGCAGCTTCCACCAGGGCGCGCAACGCCTCCTGCCCGGCATCATCGAGTCGCGAGAAGACGCTTACTTCGGACTTGTCAGCAGGAATCTGCGTCGCCTCGAGCCAGGCGCCGTTGACGTAGCGGTAGAAATCGTCCTGCGGACGAGTGCGCGGGTCAAGATTGGCAAGATCGATACCGGAGGAGCTCGCCGGTTGCGATGCCGCGTGCGACGCGCTAGCGAGCGAGGGCGCGCTGGGCTTTGAGGGCATGTTAAAAAGCTGGCCTTGCCTGCAGATCGTGTGCTGCGTCAAGCATAAGTCGCCCGACCGGCGTTGCGCTACGCGCGGCAGCGCGCGGCGTGCAATGCGACTTAAGCTGCACGTGCACGGTTGCAGGAACCGGCGCTCCATGATAACCACGCGTAACGATGTGTCCGCGCAAGCATTTCAAGCGACTCCCGTGGCTCGCGCTCATTGCGTCACTCACGTACGCGCCTGCGGGCATTGTGGCGCGCACGCAGCCTGCGGCGAATGCACCGTCCGACATCGTCGAGATCGACGTCACCGGCGAGCGGCCCGGACCTGGCATGTGGAAGGTCTCCAAAGACAACCATGTGCTTTGGATCATGGGCACCCTCGAACCACTGCCAAAGAGGATGACCTGGCGCTCCAAAGCTCTCGAAGGGGTGCTGGCCGAATCGCAGGAAGTATTGCCGTCGCGCCCCGCATTTGGGTTCAGCTGGAACCCGATCGCGGCGCTGCGCCTGTACTGGCAATGGCGTGGCATGCAGAAAATCCCCGACCACGGAACATTGCAGAGCACGCTGCCGCCGGCGCTGTACGCGCGCTTTGAGGTATTGCGCCTGAAGTACGCGCCGCACAACCCGGAGCTTGAAGAGCTGCGTCCCATGCTCGCGGCATTACGCCTGTTTGAGAAGGGGATTGATGCCTCGGGGCTGCGCTTCGGGCACGAGGTCCAGGACTCGGTGCTGCGGCTTGCGGAGCGCCGCAATGTGCACCTGCACAAAATGACGCTGCCCATTGATGATCCGCGTGGCCTGCTGAAGGAGATCGGGCAGATTCCGGTGCAGGCGCAGATTGGCTGCCTCGAGGTGACTGTGGCGCGACTGGAATCGGACCTGAGCGCAATGCGCGCGCGTGCGGCGGCGTGGGCGATTGGCGATGTTGATGCACTGCGCAAGCTGCCGCTGCCCGACCAGCAGGCGGTTTGTTTGGCGGAGCTTTCTAACTCGGCGCGCTTCAAGCAGCTCAACGAAACAATGGCGCGCGAATGGCTGCAGGGCGCCAATGACGCGTTGTCAAAGAATCCATCGACGCTCGCTCTGAAGCCGATCCACGACCTTTTGGGATCGAATGGAATTCTCGAGTATTTCCGCGCGCGGGGTTATCAGGTCGAAGGGCCCTAAAAACGTTAAGAGTTCGTAACCTACCGGCGCAAGGGTCACCTTCGATCCGCCGCGCGCGTTTAGATTACTTATGATTCTCGACACCCCAGGAACCATTGTGACGTTTAAGCATTTTCTCTTAACCAAATTAGGGGTCGACACCTATGCGCATTCTTAAAGTGACTTCGTTTTTGTCGGCGCTGCTGGTCGTGCTGGCGCTGTCCGTGCCGACGCGCGCGCCCGCGCAGATCTCCGTTGGAGTTGGGCTCAACATCAACGTCGCGCCGCCTGAGATTCCGGTCTACGTGCAGCCACCCCTGCCGGCGGTCGGCTACCTGTGGATGCCCGGATACTGGCAGTACGGCCCGGACGGCTACTTCTGGGTCCCTGGCACCTGGGTCGAACCTCCCCAGCCGGGCCTGCTCTGGACTCCCGGATATTGGGGCTGGAACAACGGCGTGTACGTCTTCAATGGCGGATATTGGGGCCCGCACATCGGCTTCTACGGCGGCGTGAACTACGGCTTCGGATACGGCGGCGTGGGATTTGAAGGTGGCGAATGGCGCGGTGGGGCGTTCTTTTACAACCGCTCTGTCGTGAATATCGGCTCGGACGTACACATCACCAACGTCTATAACAAGACGGTCATTGTCAACAATACGACGCGCGTCAGCTTCAACGGCGGCGAGGGCGGCACTCGGGCCGCTCCGACCCCGGAGGAACGTGCTGCGGCCCAGGAGCATCACGTGCCGCCGACGCCCGAGCAGGAGAAACATGTTCAGGCTGCCAAGAGCAATCATGCGCTGCTCGCGTCCGTCAATCACGGCGCTCCTGCGGTTGCTGCGACCCCGAAGCCGGGGGTCTTCAGCGGCAAGGGCGTAGTGGCGAGTCACGGTGCTGCACCGGCGAGTGCGCACGAGGCGCGCCCAGCAAGCGCGGCGAAGCCGGCCACGCACGCGCCGGCGGCATCGCACGAGAACGTCGCGCATCCGGCCCCGGCAAAACCTGCGCCCAAGCCGGCGGCCAAACCCGCTCCGAAACCGGCGGCGAAGCCCATGACCAAGACGGAGGATGCGCCGGAGGCGAAGCCCGAGGGGCGTCCGGAAGCGGCTAAGCCTGAGGCGCCGAAGCCCGAGGCAAAACCTGCGCCGAAGCCGGAGGCAAAACCTGCGCCGAAGCCGGCAGCCAAACCTGCTGCGGCGCCGAAGGCCCCTCCCAAGGCGCCGGAAGAGAAGAAGGACGAGAAGAAGGACTGAAGCGCTCGTAGCCGCGCTTTGTCAAAAGGGGCCGCACGAGGGTGCGGCCCCTGTCATGTGTCGAGCACTCGATGCACATCGAGCGCATAGAATTCTTGACGAATAATTGCGCTCTGCAAGCGCGGTGCGCGCCGCCGGCGCGCAGGCTCGCGCCTTGATCTGGCGTTCCCGCTACCGGCAGAATCACGCAGCCGCAACCCGACGAGGTGCCGGCGAGTCTGGCGCGTTGGGGAGTAGACGTCGGTACTTCAATCATTCGGTTGCAACGACTGGCAGTGCACCTGAGCGCGCTGTCAATTCTTGCTTTGCCAGTGGCGGCAACCCGCGCGGGCGAGCTCGACGTCACGGCGGGCATCGAACAGGCGACGCCCGATCTCGGCCACACCTATACGTGGGGCGCCGAATATCGCCAGCCCCTCAGCATGCACTTTGCGGCGAGCCTGATCTGGCTCAATGAGGGCCACGTCATCAATCATCACCGCGACGGCCAGGCGCTGCAGTTCTGGTGGCGCAGCGCCAGAGAGCGCTCCGGCCTCGTATTCGAGGCGGGCCTCGGCCCCTATCATTACTACGACACGACCGACGCGATCGACGTCAGCACGGCCCATGGGGTCGTGCTCGATTACGAAGATGCGCACGGCTGGGGCGTGCTCGCGAGCGCTGCGGTCGACTGGTACTTCAAACACGGCTGGTTCGCCACAGTGCGCCTGAACGATATCGAGGCAGCGGGCGAAGTGCGCTCGACCGCACTCACCGCCGGCCTGGGCTACCGCTTCGGTGATGAGGGTGTCTCCGCGGTCCGATGGACCGATTCATGGTTTGTCGCGCCGCCGCCGCGCCTGGAAGTCGACGCGCTCGCCGGGGAGGTCGTGCTCAACAGCTTTCATTCCGAGGCCGCCCTGGCGGAAGCGCTCAGCGTACGCGCCAAAATCAGCACACACTTTGCCGCCTCGCTGACCTATACGGTGGCGCCCGACGCGCCGCTCGACTGGCATTCCGGTGCCGCCGTGCAGTTATGGGCGCAGACTGATCTCACACACGCGTTTTCCATCGGTGCGGGCGCGGGAGCGTTTTTCACCGCCGCGCGCTCTAACACTGCCAACACAGGCTCTGCCTCCAATCCGGAAGGCATCGTCGGAATCACGCTTGCCTACCGCCTTAGCAGCCGCTGGCTGCTGCGGGCAATCTGGAATCGAATAACGACCCGCGACGATAACGACAGTGATATCGTCTTAGCTGGCTTCGGATATCGATTCTAGATATTCACGCTCCGCCGAGCGCCGCGGAAGAGCTTTACAATAAAGGGGGGCGCAGTTGGGAATCTGGGCACGCAAGAGCGTCGACACACTGTGCAATGAGGCCTTTGCCGAAGGGCCGCAGGAGCTCAAGCGCTCGCTCGGTATCGTGGGACTTACCGCGTTTGGCGTCGGCTGCACGATCGGCGCCGGCATCTTCTCGCTCACCGGCGACGTCGCGGCCCATCAGGCAGGCCCCGGAGTAACACTCGCATTCGTGCTCGCAAGCGTCGCTTGCTTTTTCGCGGGCCTGTGCTACGCCGAATTCGCCGCGATGGTGCCGATCGCAGGCAGCGCCTATTCGTACGCCTACGCGAGCCTCGGCGAGCTGGTGGCGTGGCTCATCGGCTGGTGCCTGGTTCTCGAGTGGCTGTTCGCCGCCTCGGTCGTCGCCATCAGCTGGTCGGGCTACGTCACGGCGGCGCTGCATGATGCCGGCGTGGTGTTGCCTGCCGCGATCACAAGTTCGCCGCTCAAAATGGACATCCACAATCACCTCGTCGCGACCAGCGGCTACGTCGATCTGCCGGCGGTACTGGTGACGCTCGGGTGCATGGGGCTGCTGCTGATCGGCACCAAAGCATCCGCAAACATCAATACGGGCATCGTAGTGGCGAAGGTATTGGCGCTCACCGCGCTCATCGTGGCCGGCGTCGGCTACGTAAACGTTGCCAACTGGCATCCGTTCATACCCGCCAACACCGGCGAGTTCGGCGCATTTCGGCTGGTCGGGAATCGCGCGCGGCGCGGCAACGCTGTTCTTCGCCTATATCGGTTTTGACGGCGTCTCGACGCTCGCCGAGGAGGCCAAGAATCCGCAGCGCACCGTGCCATGGAGCCTGTTCGCATCGCTCCTGATCTGCACGGTGCTCTACGTGGGCGTCAGCATCGTGATCACGGGCCTGACGAGCTACCAGAAGCTCGATGTGCCGGATCCCTTGTACTACGCGCTGAGCGCCTCGCACATGCCGCTCGTGTGGCTGAAGGTCATGATTGCGATCGTCGCCGATCGTCGGACTCGTCTCGGTCGTGCTCGTCAGCATCGTCGGCCAGGTGCGCATCTTCTATGCGATGGGGCGCGATGGACTGCTGCCGCCGGCCTTCTGTCGCATCGATCCGAAGCGTCGCCACGCCCTACGTCGGCATAGCTCTTTACCGGCATCGTCGCCGCCGCCACGGCCGGCTTCGCGCCGCTTGACCTGCTGGGAGAGCTCATCTCCATCGGCACGCTGCTCGCCTTCGCCGTGGTATGCAGCGGGATCCTGATCCTGCGGCGCATCGCACCCGCGGCGCGCCGACCGTTTCGCACGCCGTGGGTACCGCTCATCCCGGTCCTTGGACGTTTTGAGCTGCGTTGCGCTGATGCTGAGCCTGCCGGCCGGTACCTGGATCCGGCTGGTGGTTTGGATTGGACTCGGTCTTGCGGTGTATGCGTTCTACGGACGGCGGCACTCGCGGCTGCGCCGCGAGCTTGCGCAGCGCTAGCGCGCGGCGTGCTGCGGCGCGCGCGCCGCGGCGCGCTGCCTGCAGGAAAACGCGGATCCGCCGGCAGGCCTCGAGCAACGTCGCCTCGTCGGTCGCGAAGCTGATGCGCACGAAACCCTGCGTCTCGCGGCCGAATGCGCCACCGTCCATGACGGAGACCCGCTGGCTCTCGTAGAGCGCCTGCATGAACTCGCGGCCCGTATGGCCGGTGCCGCGCACGTCGACGAGCATGAACATGCCCGGCTTGCGGTGGGCAGAGCCGCAGGCCCGGCACATCGTGCGAGCGCACGCGGCAAGAGATCGCGCCGGCTACTGCAGAAATCGCGCATCTGACCGCTCGGATTGCGCCGCATTAGCCAGAGCGACGAGCGCGGCATCCTGGATGAACCCCGGCAGGCCAAACAGCATGCACATCGCGAGCGACTCGGCGTGGTGGACGAAGGCGGCGGAGCGATGAGCCAGCCGCAGCGCCATCCGGTCATGGCGTGTGATTTTGACAGGCTGCCAACGCTCACCACCTGATCGGGCAGGGACGAGCCGCAAGACTTGGCTGGCGGCCAAGCGGAGCAAGGCCGGCGTAAACCTCATCCGCTACGATCCACAGACTGTGCCGCTTGGCGAGCGCGCCGATGGCATCAAGCTCGGCTGCGTTGAGGATGACCCCGCGTGGGATTGTTGGGGCTTGCAAAAAAAATCGCGCGCGTGCGCGGGCCGATAAGTGATGCGAGCTGCTCTAGATCGGGGCGAAAGCCGCTGCTCAGCGGGCTGGCGGGCAGCGCACCATGCGCGCCCCAGACACCTCGATCGTCGCGGTGTACGTCGGATACATCGGATCGAAGGAGATGACTTCGTCGCCGGGGCCGGCAACGCATAAGCGAAGCCACAAACAGCGCGTTCTGGGTACCGGCGAGCACGATGACGTTGTCCGCGCTCATCGACTGCTGGGTGCGTTCTGTGTGCGCGCGCGCCACTGCCGCGCGCAGCGCTGTGCCGCCCGGACGCCGGCGTGTAGTGCGTATCGCCGGCACGCAGCCGCTCGATCGCCCGCTCAACCACAGCGCGGCGGCGTATCAATCGGCGGATCACCGATGCTGAGCACGATGACATCCTCGCCGCGATCGCGCGCGGCAGCAGCCGCATAGTGGGTATCCCAGGCATCGGCGCCTTCGCCGCCGATCCGCTCAACCAGTGCGGAAAACTGCATCCGCACTCCTCCTCCCAGTGAGTGGCCAGAAGTGGTCCGCGCATATTACAGTGCCGCACGCCGCAGGAGAGCCTCAATGAACACGACACCGTCCACCATCGGCAGCTATGTGGCGCAGCTTCTAGCCGCGAACGGCATCGACACGGTGTTCGGGATTCCCGGCGTTCATACCATTGAGCTGTATCGCGGGCTTCGCCGCGTCCGGCCTGCGGCACGTGCTGGTGCGGCATGAACAGGGAGCGGGTTCGCCGCCGACGGCTACGCGCGCGCGCGCGGCAAGCCTGCCGCGGCGTTTGTCATTTCAGGGCCGGGCGTCACCAACATCCTCACCGCCGCGGCGCAGGCGTATTCGGACTCGGTGCCGATGCTGATCGTTGCCAGCAGTCCGGTGCGCGCATCGCTCGGCAGCAAGTGGGGCGTGCTGCACGAGCTGCGCGATCAGCATGCGCTGGTCGCCAGCCATGTTGGATGCCACGTTCGCGGCCAGCTCCGGGCAGCAATTGCGCGATGCGCTGCGCGCGGCATTTGCCGCGCTACGCGCGCCGCGCGCGCGACCGGTGTATGTGGAGATTCCTCTCGATCTGCTCTCAGCCGCGACGCCCCTAATCGCAGAGCGCTTCGACGCTGCACCTGCGCCGCTGCGCCCACCCGTAGAGCTGATTGAGCAGGCCTGCAGCCTGCTCGCCCATGCGCGCCGACCGCTGATCATTGCGGGGGGTGGTGCGCGCGCGGCGGCGCCGCAGCTGCGGGCGCTGGTCGAGACGCTCGATGCCTTCCTTATCACGACCGCGGCAGGCAAGGGATTGCTGCCGGAACAGCATCCTGCAAATCTTGGCGCATCGCTGCCTTACCCCGAGATACAGGAGCTCGCCGCGCAGGCCGATGTGGTGATCGCGGTCGGCACAGAGCTCGGTGAGAGCGACCTCTACTCGACCACGCGCCTGCCCCTGCAGGGCAAACTCATCCGCATTGACGTTGATCAGGATAAAGTCTCCGACCACTACGGCGCGGTCGTCGGCATCCGCGCCGATGCGGCAATCACGCTCGAGGCCATCGGGCGCGCGGTCGCGCCGCGTGCCGGTTGGCGCACTCTCATCGGCGCGGCGCAATTACAGCGCGTGCGGCTCGAGTCGCGCTTCGATGAGCGCACCCGCGCACGGTGGCGCGCGCTCGACGCGTTGCGGGCCGCGCTGCCCGCCGATGCGCTGCTATTCACCGACATGACTCAAATTGCGTACCTCGGCAACTACGCGTACGCAGTCGACAATCCGGGCGCCTGGTTTCATCCATCCGGGTACGGAACGCTCGGGTACGCACTGCCGGCGGCGATTGGCGCGAAGCTCGCCGCGCCAAGGCGCGCGGTATTGGCGCTCGCCGGCGATTTCGGATTGCAGTTCACGCTGCAGGAACTCATGACTGCGGTGGAACTCGATCTGAATGTGCCGATCGTAGTTTGGAATAACGCCGCCCTGGGACAGATTCGCGACGACATGCTCGCCTGCGGCATCGCTCCGGTTGCGGTAGTCGCGCAAAACCCCGATTTCGTGGCTCTTGCCGCGGCTTGCGGCGCGACCGGTTTGCGGGTGGCAAGCCCTGCCGCGCTTACGCAGGCGGTCCGCGCAGCGCTTGAACGTCGCGGGCCGACCCTCATCGAGGCGCACGAAAACGCGTTCTTGGCCGGCTAAAATGCCGAGGTTCGTGGCGGCGGCCTAATAGGTTAGGATAGCCGTCCGCTAAAGTAGGTGTACCCATGAAAAAATCGATCGCAGTGGCATTTCTCTTGTCTGCAGCATCCGTAGTGCTGCTCGGAATCGCCTCGGCGCAGCAGACTACGACGCCGCCCGCGCCGTCGGATGCCACTGCGGCGCCACCCAAACATACTCCCGCCGCCAAAGGCTCGCCGGCAACGCTCGCGACTCCCAAAGAGAAGCAGAGCTATGCCATCGGCATGCAGCTCGGCGAAAGCTTCAAGAATCAAAGCGTCGATGTCGATCCCAATCTGCTGGCGCGCGGCATCAAGGACACGATCGCCGGCAAGCCGCTGCTGACGCCCGAAGAGGCAAAGTCGACGATCATGGAACTACAGACCAGCGTGCGCAAAACCATGCAGGAAAAGATGGCGAAGGCGGCCGAGCAGAATAAGGCGGAGGGCGCCGCGTTTCTCGAGGCTAACAAGAGCAAGCCGGGCGTGGTGACGCAGCCGGACGGTCTGCAGTACAAGATCTTGCACGCAGGTTCGGGCGCGAAGCCCAGCATGACGGATACGGTGGCCTGCAACTATCGCGGCACGCTCATCGACGGCACCGAATTCGACAGCTCCTTCAAGCGCGGTCAGCCGACCACATTCCCGGTAAGCGGTGTCATCCGCGGATGGACCGAGGCGCTGCAGATGATGCCGGTGGGATCAAAGTGGCAGCTGTTCGTACCGGCAAGCCTCGCCTACGGGGATCGTGCGCCCAGTGCGGTCATCGGCCCGGACCGGACACTCGTATTTGAGGTGGAGCTCGTTTCCATTCAGGAGAAGACGCCGAAGGCACCGGTATCGGTTCCGACTCCGGCGACCCCGCCGCCCGCGACACCCACCCACTGAAAGCGCACGGCTAGGCTTCTTCGGTGTGCATGACGCGATTGCGGCCGGCGAGCTTGCTGCGGTAGAGCGCTTCGTCCGCGCGCCGCAGCAGCTCCGCGGAGCAGACTGCGGCTGAATCATTCGATGCGGTGAGCGCCGCGACGCCAAAACTTGCGCTGATGCGCAATGGCCCGGCACTCGTGACGATCGGCGATGCTTGCAGGATGGTGCGGACCTTCTCCGCGGTCGCCGCCGCGCCGATGAGCGGCGTCTCGGGCAGCACGATGGCAAACTCCTCGCCGCCGTAGCGGGCGATCCAGTCGCTGCCCTGGCGGATCGAGGAGCGCGCGCGGTTCGCAAACTCGCGCAGGACCTCATCCCCGACGATGTGGCCGTAACGGTCATTGATGACTTTGAATCGATCGAGATCCGCCATCACGGCGCTCAGGCTGTGGCCATAGCGGCGCGCCCGCTCGACTTCATTGACGAGCTCCTCGTCCAGATGGCGTCGATTGAACGTGTCGACGAGCGGGTCGGTGATGGTGAGGCGCCAGATCTGTTCATTCGCCGAGCGCAGCGAGCGTTCCAGCTGAACGATGCGCCAGCCCGCATTGACATGCGCGAGCAACTCCGCGGGATCAACGGGTTTGCGAATGAAGTTATCGGCGCCTGAGCCGAGCGCATCGACAACGTGATCCGAACTGCCATGGCCCGTCAGCAATAGGATGTAGACATACCCCGGGAGGTTCGCTTCGCGAACCCGGCGGCACAGCGCCGCGCCATCCATGCCGGGCATTTCCCAATCCGTGAGCAAAATGTGAAAGGGATCGCGCGTAATCTTCGCGAGAGCCTCGAGGCCATCGGAGGCCGTGTCCACGAAGTAGCCGCCCTTTTGCAGAAAGTACTGCAGCTGTTCGCGCTCGATCTGCGAATCCTCAGCGAGCAGGAGCCGCGGCAGCGCATAGGCGGGCGGATGCACCTTGTGGACGGAACCGAGTTGCTCAGCAAGCGTCTGCAATTTAACTCAATGCCTTGCCAACTTAATGCGTGAATTTTACCGTAAGATCTATGCCCCGACGGTGCTCAGCATTTACAGTGTGAACTCGCGCAAACCCAGAGTTTCTTGACGTGCGCTCGCAACAGCCGCGCGCGGCAACCCGCCTCGGGCGCATACATCGCGCCCTCGCCGCTCCAATTCGAGCCGCACGAGAGTAACGAGCGAGGGGTGGCACGGTTCCTGAAGACGGCTACCTGCAAGCAGCAGCCCATCACCTGCACGGCAGCGCTAATTGGCGCGTTGCTGCGCCGGAGCTGGCATGCTCGTCAGATTGTGCGCCGTGATGATCAGTGCGAGGTGCGAGAAAGCTTGCGGAAAGTTACCGAGCTGCCGTTTGCTTCGCGCGTCGTACTCCTCCGCCAGCAGACCCACGTCGTTGCGCAGCGACAGTAGCCGCTCAAACAGCGCGCACGCCTCGGCGTGCCGGCCCTGCAGCACGTAGTTGTCTACGAGCCAGAAGCTGCAGGCGAGAAAGGCGCCCTCGCCGGGCGGCAATCCATCGGCGCCGCTCTCGGTGTGATAGCGCAGCACAAGCCCCTCATGCCGCAGGCGACTCTCGATCGCTGCGAGCGTGCCACGTACACGTGGGTCGGACGGCGGCAGAAAGCCGACCATGGGAATAAGCAGCAGGCTCGCATCGAGCGCGGTTGCGCCGTAGTACTGCACGAAGGAGTTCTGCACCGGATCAAAGCCGCGCTGGCACACGTCCTGGTGGATGGCCGCGCGGATTCGCTGCCAGTGCTGCAACGGTGCCTGCAGGTGAAACTCCTGCGCCGAGCGGATCGCGCGGTCGAAGGCGAGCCACGCCATGACTTTCGAATGCGTGAAGTGTCTGCGCCCGCCGCGCACTTCCCAGATGCCGTCATCGGGCTGGTGCCAGATTTTCTCAAGGTGGGACATCAGCGCGCGCTCGAGATCCCAGCTCGCCTCATCGGCGGCCAGCCCTGCGCGCCGCGCCATGTACAGCGCGCCCATCACCTCGCCATACACGTCAAGCTGGAGCTGCACGGCTGCCGCATTGCCCACCCGCACGGGAGCGGCGCCGTCGTAGCCAGGCAACCAGGGAATCGTGAACTCCGTCAGGCGGCGCTCGCCCGCAACGCCGTACATGATCTGCAGGTCATCGGGCGCTCCGGCGACGGCGCGCAGCAGCCACTCACGCCAGGCCTGCGCTTCATCAAGAAATCCCGAGTTGACGAGTGCATACAGGGTGAAAGTCGCATCGCGCAGCCAGCAGAACCGGTAATCCCAGTTGCGCGGGCCATGCAGCTTTTCAGGCAGCGAGGTCGTGCCCGCGGCAACGATGCCGCCCGTCTCCCAGTGGGAGAGCGCCTTCAGCGTCAAAAGCGAGCGCAGTACGGCGGCAGAGTATTGGCCTGCGGGTTTAAAGGTGGCGGCCCAATCGGACCAGAAGGTCTCGATCTGCGCGAGTGAATCAGTGGCACGCAAACGCTCGGGCAGGGCGCGAAAGGACGGCGTCCAGGTCAGGCAGAATCCCACCTCCTCGCCTGCTTTGACATCGAACTCGCCCACGGTGCGCATGTCCTCGCCGCGCAGCTCCACGTTGGTATCGAGCAGCAAGCGGTCGGGGCCGGCGATAAATTGCAGGCGCCCATCCGCCTGATGCGTCACCCACGGAACGATCGAGCCGTAGCCGAAACGCACGATGAGCTCGGTGCGCATCGGCACCTTGCCACGCGCGCCTTTGACGATGCGCACCAGATCGCAGACCCCCGGACGGCGCGCCATAAAGTCGATCACCACTACCGTGCCCTCGGCGGTCTCAAATTGTGTCTCCAGGATGAGCGTGTCGCCGCGATAGCGGCGCGTCACGCCCGCGATCGTGCCGCGGGGCGCGATGAGCCAACGCCCATGCTTCGCATCTCCAAGGAGCGCCGCAAAGCAGGCTTCACTATCAAAGCGCGGCGCGCACAGCCAATCGATCGAACCATCGCGCGCCTCGAGCGCCATGGTTTCGCAATTACCAATGACCGCATAGTCCTCGATGGGGCGCGACATTTTTTTCAGGAGCCTTTAGTGCTGCCTGAGCCTATTTCGCGGCCTTGCTGGCGCGGCGCCCGGCGCGCGCAGCGGCTGCGCCAGGGCAGTTCACTCAACATAACTTCAGGATAGCCTCCGAGCGCCATCATAGTGGCTCCCGCGTCGCAGCACATGCGTGTTTGACTGCGCACGCCGCTGCGCGCGTAATTCGCGCCTGACGGCTCATCATCAACTACAAGCCGAGCCCATCTAGGAGGAAAGTATGCACATCGTTAACGAACGCAGTGCGCATCGCGCCTGCCTGGTAGCAGGCCTTGTCGTTATCGGCCTTTTCACGCGCGCGCACGCGCAGGACTGGTTCGACCAATTCCGAGTGAGCAGCGCCACCTTTACGAACGGCGCGACTCTGCCGCTCAGTATGATCGATGAGATCCTCTCGAATGGCGTCAATGCGTGCTCGATCAACGGCGCTACCGGCGGCGATCAGTCACCGGAGCTGCAGTGGACACGTCCGCGCTTCGGCACGCAAAGCTTCGCCGTCGTCGCGTTTGACGTCACCGCCTCGTTCCTGCACTGGGGGATGTACAACATCCCCGGCTATGCGCGCGGCCTGCCGCAGAATGCCGGTGCCGCCAGTGAGACCCGGTACGGCACGCAGGTCCTCAACGACTTCGGCTTGACCGGCTACGACGGACCGTGCCCGCCGCCCGACTATCCTCCGAATGTGCACCACTACATCTTCACGGTGTACGCGCTCGATACGCCGCTTGATCTGCCGGATGCCGCGAATTTCCCCTCCAACAGCGAGACGCTGCTGAATGCGCTCGCGCGCCTGGGCGCCGCAGGCCACGTACTCGACAGCGCCAGTATCGAGGGAGTCTACTCAACCACGCCGACCTCGCCGTAGCGCCGCACGCGGCCCGGCAGCATCGCAACACCGGGCCGTGCCCACACGGCGAGCGAAAACGAGCGCTGGCGCGCACCGTGATGCCCTCGCCGACCGCTACACTCGCTCGTATGTTGAACTGCCGTGAATTGGCGCGCCGCTGCACGCGTATTGCGCTCGTGCTCGGCGCTGCGGCGCTTGGCGCCATGAGCACGCCGTCGCTCGACGCGCGCGACAAGGCGCCGCCGGTTCACGGCCTGTGGGTCTGGAGAGGTGAGGGGCTGCTGCACAGCGCGGTGAGCGCGCGCGCGCTGCTTGCCTTCTGCCGCTCCGAAAAAGTCACCGAAGTCTATTTGACCGTGCCCCAGCAGGACCTCAAGTCCGAAGACAAGGCGATCGGGCATTTCATCGAACAACTCCACGGCGCCAATATCCGCGCCGAAGCGCTGGTGTCGAGCACCACGGCTGACATGGGCGGCAGCGCACGCGCCAAGCTGATGGAGCACGTGCGCGCCATTCTCCACTTTGATGAATTGCACGGCGAGCAGCGATTTGACGGCATTCATATCGACATCGAGCCGCAGCAACGTCCCGAGAACAAGGGCGAAGCCAACCTGCAGTTCCTGCCGGGCCTCGTGGACACCTACCACGAGATCCGCGTGCTCGCAGAGCCGCGCGGACTGACAGTAAACGCCGACATCCAGGGCAAACTTCTGCAGGCCGAACCTGCCGTGCGGCGCGCGCTGTTGACCGCGCTGCCGCGCCTGACGCTGATGCTGTATGAGCTCAGTAGTCCCGGCGATGGCATGAGCGTGGAGCTGCAGGCCGCAAAAGTGCGCGCCACCAGTCAGGCAATGCTCGCACGCGCCTATCAGGGACTGAATGATCCGGGGCTTGCGCGCATGGCGATCGCGTTGCGCACCGCCGACTATGGGAAGCTGTTGCCACAGATGTTGCAGACGCTCGATGATGCCAATGCCGGCAACCCACATTACCTTGGCTGGGCGCGGCACTCGTACAACGACGTCGCACCACATTAGTTTTGCCAGTGATCATTTGCTCCATCTCAGCAGCGCGCGCATACTGGCAAACACAAGATACAACGCGGCGGCGCGCCGCCCGACGTCATTCCGGGGCTCACGACAATCGCTCCGCAAGCCTCAAGACAACCGACCAGACAAGCGGGTGCTGCTATGCGCCGACTGATCCCTTGGGCCATGCTCCTATGCTGTTGCACGCAGGCCGCCGTCGCCGAGAACAGCGCGAGTACGCCCCACACGATGCTGTTGCGAGCACGCACGCTCATCGATGGAACCAGCAACGACGTGCGCCACGATGCCGAAGTCGTGATTGTCGGCAACCGGATTAGCGCGGTGTACGCCGCGGGAGCCAAGTCTGCGCCGGCGGGGGCGGAAGTCATTGATCTGGGATCGGCCACGATCCTGCCTGGCCTCATCGATGTCCATACTCATATCTTTTTGCAGGGTGAGGAGCCGGCCGCCGGCGGCTACGACGTGCAGCTGCTGAAGTATCCAGCCTCCTATCGCGTGGCGCGCGCGATTGTCGCCGCGCGCCGCGCCCTGGAGCAGGGCTTCACCACCATTCGCGACGTTGAAACCGAAGGCGCCGGATACGGCGACGTCGGTATCAAGCGAGCGATCAACGAGGGCTACATCCCAGGGCCGCGAATGTTTGTATCGACAATCTCGATATCCTCCACCGGCGGCTACGCACTCGATAACTACGCTCCCGAGATCACCGTGCCGAAGGGGTCGCAGCTCATCGACGGCCCCATCGAAGCGCGCAAGGCAGCGCGCGAACAGCTCGACCACGGCGCCGATTGGATCAAGGTGTACATGACGCATCGCTCGTGGCTCGATGAGCACGGCGAGCTCGTGTCACAACCGACCTTGACGGTGGAAGAGCTCAAGGCGATCGTGGATGAGACGCACGGCTGGCGCAAGAAAGTCGCCTGCCACGCGTACAACGGTATTGGGCTGCAGCGCGCGCTCGATGGCGGCTGCGACTCGATCGAGCATGGGCTGGAACTCACCGACGCGCAGGTCGCGCAGATGCTCAAACAGGGTACCTGGCTCGTGCCCACGCTCTCGGTTTACTACTACGACTGGGAGCCCGCGGACACGGATGCCGGCAAGCGCGACCGCAAGCGCGCCGCCGTACATGAGGTGTCCTTCAAGAAGGCCTTGCGCGCCGGCGTCAAGATTGCATTTGGCACGGACGTGGGCGGCTTTTCGTGGTCCGAGCCGATCGCCCAGGAATTTGGCCGCGAGGTTGAGTTCGGAATGACGCCGATGCAGGCCATTCAGTCTGCCACTGGCCGCGCTGCCGAACTCCTCGGCAAGCCCGGCACGCTGGGCACGATTGCGCCGGGCGCGTATGCCGACCTGATCGCGGTGCCGGGCGATCCGCTGCAGGACGTCGGTATCCTGAAGAACGTGGAGTTTGTCATGAAAGACGGTGTGGTAGTCAAAGCGCCGCCGGCTCATGCACCCTAGAGGTAGACGCCCGCTTCCGCCCTGAAAGGAGCGGGCGCCTCACGCTCAACTCGTGCAAGAGCATTTACAAAGCGCTCTTGGACTCATCGCTCTGCGCGGTATTGCGTGGCTCATCAGCGAGCAGCGCAAACTCGTCGCGTGGCGATTTGCTGCGCTTGGCACCGGCGCACAGCTTGTGCTCGCCTTCGTGCTCCTCGAGCTGCCGTTCGCAACGACCCTATTCGGCGAGCTCAATCGAGCCGTGATGGCGATTCAGCACGCGACCGAAGCGGGCAGCTCCTTTGTATTTGGCTTCCTCGGCGGCGGGCCGCTGCCGTACGAAGAAACCCGACCTGGCGGAAGTGTCGTATTCGCCTTTCGCTTCTTGCCGTTGATTCTGGTCATCAGCGCTGTGGCCTCGCTCCTCATCTACTGGCGGATACTGCCCGCGATCGTGCGCGGCTTCGCCTGGATTTTCGAGCGCGTGCTGCATATCGGCGGCGCGGTAGCCGTGTCGGCGGCGGCGAACATCTTTGTCGGCATGGTCGAATCGTCGATTCTGGTACGGCCGTACATCAAAGAGCTCACCCGCAACGAGCTCTTCACGGTGATGTGTGTGGGCCTGGGTGGGGTTGCCGGCACGGTGCTGGTGCTGTACGCGACGATGCTCGCGCCCGTCCTTTCGAATGCCGCAGGCCACTTGCTCATCGCAACCGTGATCACCGTTCCCGGCTCGATCGTGATCGCGCGCATCATGATTCCGGACACCAGCCCGCCAACGCCGGGAACGCTCATCCGCGACCAAAGCGTGCACGGGCCGATCGAGGCCCTCATGAACGGCGCCAAGCAGGGGCTCGAGCTGTTCCTGATCATCATCGCAACGCTCTTGGTATTCGTCGCGCTCGTCTACCTGCTGGATGAGCTTCTCGGCTTGCTGCCCGATTTTCATGGTGCCGCTTTGACGCTCGAACGCATCGTGGGCTGGCTGTTCGCCCCGGTCGCCTGGCTGATTGGAGTTCCGTGGCATGAAGCGCGCATCGTGGGCTCGCTGCTGGGCACGAAGACCGTGGTCAACGAGCTGATTGCCTATCGGCAGTTATCGCTGCTGCCGCCGGGGATGCTGAGCGATCGCAGCCGCCTATTGGCAACTTACGCACTGTGCGGTTTTGCGAACTTCGGCAGCGTCGGCATCCTCGCGGCCGGCCTTGCCACGATGGCACCAACACGCCGCGCCGAGATCGCGCAGCTCGGGCTGCGGGCGCTGCTCGGCGCGACGCTCGCCAACTGCAGCACCGCCGCCATTGTGGGAATTCTCATGTAGCACGGCGCCTGGCCGCGCGGTTGCCGCTTACGCAGCCGCGAGCGCTTTGACGTGCGCCACTGCACTCCTGCCGAGCGCGCCCAGGTTGTAGCCGCCTTCGAGCATCGAAATGACGCGGTGTTGCGCGTGGCGCGCCGCAAGCGCGGCAATTTCGCGGGTCATCCACGCGTAATCATCTTCGACCAGCGCCATGCCGCCGAGCAGATCCTCGCGGTGCGCATCAAAGCCGGCGGAGATCAACAACAGCTGCGGTTTGAAATCCTCAAGCGCCGGCAGCCACTCGTTGGTGACCGCCCTACGGGCGATTCCGCCATCGCTGCCCGCAGGCAAAGGCACGTTGATCATATTCGGGGCGGCGGTCTCCGTGCCGCTGAACGGATAGAACGGATGTTGGAAGAAACTCGTCATCAGCACGCGCTCCTGCCACGGGGCAGCGCTGAAGATGTCTTCCGTGCCGTTGCCGTGGTGCACATCAAAGTCAACAATTGCGACGCGCTCAAGTCCTGCTTTTTCGAGCGCGTAGGCAGCCGCAACCGCGACATTGTTGAATATGCAAAAGCCCATCGATTGCCCCTGCGTCGCATGATGACCGCACGGACGAACGGCGCAGAATGCATTGCGCGCGCGCCCGGCCAGCAATTCGTCGACCGCCTGAACCCCAGCGCCCGCGGCGCGGCGCGCTGCCTCGAGGCTGTGCGCATTCATCGCTGTGTCCGCATCGAGCTGCAGATAGCCTTCGGTCGGTGCGCGCTCAAAGATAAGATCAACGTAGGCCGAAAGATGGACACGTTTGAGATCGTCGATGCTCGCGAGCGGCGCCTGCAGACACCGCACCTCATCCAGTAGTCCGGATGCGCGCATGTGCTCGTTGACGGCAGCCAGACGCTCGGGAGATTCGGGATGGCCCTGGCCCATCTCGTGCCGCAGGCATTCGGGGTGCGTGATGTAGGCGGTCGTCATCTGCCTTCCTGAGGCGCGCCGTGCCGAGACACAAACTCTACATAATTTGCGCGCCACCGGCTCGACTGCAGGCACCGCAAACCAGGCATCGGTCGCAGCGCGGCGCGCGCGCCGCGTTTGGGGCTAACAGCTATAGCGTAGACTTGACACATAGTGAGTCATGCGTGTCACAGTCGCGTTGCGAATATCACTACGCGTGTCTTAGCCTTATATCTCATATATTTTGTAAGCGTTCATCCGAATTCATAGCGTGCCCAAATTGAGCGCAGCGCAGCGGCAATGGCGCATCGCGAATGCACTTTGTGGCCGCACCGGCGGCCAACCCAAACCGCTGCGCAGTCCACCCTGATCAAGAGGAAGTTCTGATGGCCGGTCGCAATTTTCTTTTCGTCCCCGGACCCTCCAATATTCCGGATCGCATCCTGCGTGCGATGCATGTTCCAATGGAAGATCATCGCTCCTCGAGCTTCCCGGAACTCGCCCGCGCGTGCCTGAACGGCTTGAAGCCCGTATTCAAGACGACGACCGCGGCGCCGATCCTGTTCCCCTCCTCCGGCACGGGCTGCTGGGAAGCTGCGCTCACTAATTGCCTCGATGCCGGTGTCAAAGTGCTGCACGCGCGCTTCGGGCAGTTCAGCCACCTGTGGTGGGACATGTGCGTGCGGCTCGGTTATGAAGTCGAACTGCTCGAGGTGCCCTGGGGCGAGGGCGCGCCGGTGGAGCGATATCTCGCCGCTCTAAGCGCCGACAAGCAGCACAAGATCAAGGCCGTGCTCGTATGCCAGAACGAGACCGCTACGGGTGTCACCAGCGACGTCGCCGCCATCCGCCAGGCGATGGACAGCATCAAACATCCCGCACTGCTGTTTGTTGATGCGGTGAGCGCCCTCGCCAGCATCGATTTTCGCATGGATGAGTGGGGCGTTGACGTCTGCGTCAGCGGCTCCCAGAAGGGCCTGATGTTGCCCGCGGGCATGGGTGTCACGTGCGTCAGCCAGAAGGCACTGGAAGCGGCCAAGAAGGCCACCTCGAAGCGCTGCTACTTTGACTATGCCGACATGGTCGACGCCAACGCCTCGGGCTACTTCCCTTATACGCCCTCGATACCCATGCTGTACGGCCTGCGCGAGTCGCTGGCGATGATCGCCGAGGAAGGGCTGGAGAATATCTTTCGGCGCCACAACTATCTCGCCGCCGGAGTGCGTGCCGCCGTATTTGAGGGCTGGAAACTGAAGCTGTGCGCGACCGCTCCGAAATGGTACTCCGATACCGTCTCCGCGATTATGGTGCCCGAAGGTATCAACGGCGCGGACGTCATCACGCGCGCGTTCATGCGCTACAACCTCGCCCTCGGTGCCGGGCTCTCCAAGGTCGCAGGCAAATTGTTCCGCATCGGCCATTTGGGTGACCTCAACGAACTGATGCTCCTCGGCGCGCTTTGCGGATCCGAGATGGCCATGCTCGATGTGGGTGTGAAGATCGAGCCAGGCAGTGGCGTGGCCGCTGCGCAAAATTACTGGCGCAGCCAATCGCAAGGAGCGGCGGCCAAGCACGGGGCGCAGCGCAGTATCGCGGCATGAAGCATCGCGTTGTGTTCCTGGACCGCGCCTCGCTCAAGGCGCGGGTGCGCAAGCCCTCCTGCGCCAGCGAATACAACGAGTACCACCAGACCGCCGACGCCGAGATCGTGCCGCGCCTGCAGGGTGCCGGAGTCGCGATCGTCAACAAAGTCGCGCTGCGTGCGGACAAGCTGCAGCAGCTGCCGCAGTTGAAGCTGATCGCAGTAGCCGCCACCGGCTACGATGTCGTGGACGTCGCATATTGCAAGGACCACGGCATCGCCGTTGCGAATATTCGCAACTACGCGGTGCACACGGTGCCCGAGCATGCTTTCGCGCTGATCCTCGCGCTGCGGCGCAATCTGCTGGCCTATCGGCAGGATGTCGAGAACGGCCTCTGGAACCGCTCCGAGCAATTCTGCTTCTTCACGCATGACATCGGTGATCTGCATGGGTCGACGCTCGGCATCATCGGCGAAGGCGCGATTGGCCAGGGTACTGCGGCCATCGGGCGCGCATTTGGCATGCGCGTGCTGTTCGCCGATCACCCGCCTCCGAAAATGGCAGGCGTGAGCTTCACCGCGCACGAGCAAGTGCTCGCCGAATCGGACGTGATCTCGCTGCATTGCCCGTTGATGCCGGCGACGCGAAATCTCATCAACCTTGAGGCTTTGCGCAAGATGAAGCGCAATGCGCTGCTCATCAACACGGCACGCGGCGGCCTGGTCGATGAGGCGGCGCTGGTGCAGGCGCTCGATGAGGGACTGATTGCGGGCGCGGGATTTGACGTCCTGACCGTTGAGCCGCCGCGCGACGGCAATCCGCTCCTTGATCTGCGCCGTCCGAATTTTATCCTGACGCCGCATATTGCCTGGGCGTCTGATGGGGCAATGCAGTTTCTTGCGGATCAGCTGATCGACAACATCGAGCTGTGGTGCAGCGGTAAGCCGCAGCATCTGGTGACCTGATCAGCGCGGGCTCGCGACGGTACGCTGCGGTGGGCGCGCCGGCTTTCCTGGTTGCCGTAGCCCAAGCTCCGCCGTCAAACCGCTTGCCGGTGCACTCGACCGCGGCCGCGGCAAAACATACAGTCGTGGCAATATCGCCCCGCCGGGCGCGTGCGCAAGCGCTGCGCGCTGGGTTATGGCATATCTACGCTGCGCAGCGGCGAGGCTGCGCACGCTTGCAGACAGTGGAGGCAGCACCGGCTGTCGCGCCCGATTGCGCAGCATGAACTACGACTACATCATCGTTGGCGCCGGCTCTGCCGGTTGCATTCTGGCCAATCGGCTGACCGAGTCGGGCCGACACTCGGTGCTGCTGTTGGAAGCCGGCGGAACGGATGATTCACTGCGTTTCAAGGTTCCGATTGGCTTTCTGTACACGTACTACAACAGCGCTTGTAACTGGATGTACTACTCGCAGCCCGAAGCCGCACTCGGCGGTCGGGCGATTTACTGCCCGCGTGGCAAAGTGCAAGGGGGCAGCGGCTCGATCAACGCTCTCATCTATGTGCGCGGCCAAAGAAGCGACTTCAGTGACTGGGTCGCAAACGGCGCAGCCGGCTGGTCCTTCGAGGACGTGCTGCCTTTCTACAGGAAACTCGAGTCTCATCCGCTCGGCGACACCGAGTACCACGGCCGCGCCGGACCCATCCATATCACCCCCATGCGCAGCGCCGCGCACCCCATCTGTGCTGCATTTCTCGAGGGCTGCGCCGACTTAGGATATGCGCGTAATGACGACTTCAACGGCGCCTCGCTCGAAGGCGCCGGCATCTACGATATCAACACGCGTGGCGGCCGGCGCGATTCCAGCAGCTATGCGTATCTCAGGCCCGCGCTGCGCCGCGCACAGTTGACAGTCGAGCGCAACGCCGTGGTTGACAAGGTGCTGTTTGACGCGCACAGACGAGCGATTGGCGTGTCCTTCAGGCAGCGCGGCGCAATGCGCACCGCACATGCCGCGCGGGAAATCATCCTGTCGGCCGGAGCGGTCGGTACGCCGAAATTGCTGCAACTCTCCGGTGTCGCAGACCGCAGCCTGCTCGCCAAACATGGGATTCCGCTAGTGCAGCATGCCGCGGCGGTCGGCAAGAATCTGCAGGATCATCTCTGTGTGAGTTACTTCTTCAAGGCCAATCGCAAGACCTTGAACGATGACTATGGGACGTGGTTCGGAAAGCTCAAAGTTGGCCTGCAGTACCTCCTGTGCCGCACCGGGCCGTTGGCGCTCAGCGTCAATCAGGCCGGGGGGTTTTTCAAAGGCGCGGATGCGCCGTATCCCAACATCCAGCTCTATTTCAATCCACTTTCCTACGAAATCCCGAAAGGGCGGATTGCCGCTTTACGTCCCGAACCGTATTCCGGCTTCCTGCTGGCGCTCTCGCCCTGCCGACCGACGAGCCGCGGTAGCATCGAGATCGCATCCAATCGGGCAGATGACGCGCCGCTGATTCGGCCCAATTACCTGTCAACCCCGAAGGACATCGAAGATGTCATCCAGGGCAGCCGCCTGGTGCGCAGGTTGATGCAGGCGCCGGCACTACGCGCGGTCACGATTGAGGAGGTGAAGCCGGGCGCGCGCGTGCAGAGCGATGCTGAAATGCTGCAGTACTTTCGCGACGAAGCCGGATCGATCTACCATTTGTGCGGCTCGTGTGCGATGGGCTCTGATCCGGCAACTTCGGTGGTGTCGAACCGCCTGGCAGTGCATGGGATCGAGCGGCTGCGGATTGTCGATGCGTCGGTATTTCCCAACGTCACATCGGGAAACATCAACGCGCCCACCATGATGGTCGCGGAAAAGGCCGCGGCGATGATCCGGGAAGAGGCGAACGCGGCATAAGCCGCCTCGGCATTAAGCCCGCGGCGCCCACACCGCCTTGCGGTGCGCTCGGCAGCGGCTTGGGGTGAAGGCGCTTTCCCGCGCAATTGCTACGCACATCACTGTTTCGGTAACTGACAACTCCGATAGGTGGTTTCCGTCATTGCCCAGCCGCCGCCACCGCGCTTTACTACTGACGTGTTCAAGGGCAAACCCGTCGCAAGGCGGGGACGCAAAGCCTCCGGTCTTCAGGACTCAGCGAGTCCGAGATAGCGGGGTTGCCGGTAGCCTCCCGTGTGGAAGCGCGCCGTTAGTTCTGCGGAAGCAACCCGCGTCGCCCGAACACTCGGTCTTAGGTGTTTGCAAGGGCGCGCGCGGAAATGGAACGGCTGACTCATCTTCTTTACGACTCTGCGTACGAGCTGCACCCGCTCATACTCATGGCCCGGGCCGCCGAGAATGCGCGCGAATTGCAGCATGCGTACACGCTCGCGCGCTTGCTGATGACGATTTTCTCCATGCTGCACTCGGAGCTTCTCTAGCAAGCACGGCCGCAGCAGCGCGCGCTTGCAGCAGCAAAGCTCAAGCGACGCCGATCATGACGTTTGATGCCTTGATGATCGCGTAGACCTCAACTGCGGCTTGCAGGTCGAGCGTCTCGGCCGATCGCTTGGTAATGACCGCTACCACTTCGATCCCCGCTGCGATCTCGATCACGACCTCGCAGTCCACGGTCCCCGGCGTTACGTTTTTCACCTTTCCGGCTAGCACATTGCGCGCGCTCAATTTCATGGACTGATGCTCAGGGTCAAATCCAGCTTGGCGTGCGCGCCGGCCACTTTGCGTGACTCACCAATGCAGATAATTAGCTAGGCTATGATATCGCAGGCCAAGCCATCGCGCGCTTGCATGGTTGCCGGCGAAACGCAAGCGGGCGCACCACTGGCGGGGGAAATTCAAGTGTCACTGACTCGCAGCGTGGAGCCGTATCTCCGATCCATCGCTCTGCCCCTGTGTGCGGCGCTCGCCACGCTCGGGTGCGTACGAGCGGCCGGCGCCGAGCCGAAGCTCGCCTATCCGGCGGCCCCGCGCGGTACCGTGGTTGAAGACTATTTTGGAACCCAAGTTGCAGATCCCTACCGCGGGCTCGAGGATCTCGATTCGGTGGCGACGCGCAGCTGGGTGCAGGCGCAGGGCAAATTGACCGCCGCATATCTTGCTTCGATTCCGGCACATCATGAACTGCGCGCGCGCCTTGCCACGCTGAACAATGTTGAGAAGGTCGGTATTCCGTTCCATGAGGGTGGCCGCTACTTTTTCACGCACAACACGGGCCTGCAAAATCAGAGCGTGCTCTTCAGCGCCGCGAAGCTTGCCGATTCACCCCAGCTCGCTCTCGATCCCAACGTTCTGTCCTCGGACGGGACCCTTGCCGTGGTCGGCTACGTCGCGAGCCGCGATGGCAGGCTGCTGGCGTATGGCGTCTCAGTCTCCGGTTCGGACTGGACTGAATGGCGCATCCGTGATCTCAGCACGGGCAAGGATCTCCCCGATGTGCTGCGGCACACGAAGTATTACCAGCCGGTTTTTTCCCACGACGGAAGCGGCCTCTACTACAGCGCCTTTCCCGCCCCGCCCGCGGGCGCCGAGCTCAGCACGCCGGACTTGAACAACGCACTGTACTACCACGCGCTCGGCGCACCGCCGTCGGCAGATAAGAAGCTGCTGCAGGAAAGCGGCCATCCCACGTGGCAATTCGAGCCTCATCTTTCGGATGACGGACGCTGGCTGCTGATTGCCGCCGGCGATGGAGAGGTTGGAGATCGGGGCGTGGAAGATCTCTACGTGCTTGATCTCGCCTCAAAGGGTGCAAGCGCCAAGCCGGTTGCTGCCGGGTTTGACGCCGCGTACATCTACGTCGGCGCCGACGCAGGCAATGTGTTCGTTCTCACGACGCGCAACGCCGCCCGTGGCCGTGTAATTGCCTTCAATCCCGAACACCCGGAACGCAACAATTGGCGCACGGTGATCGCCGAAGGCAGCGATGCCATAGATCTCACCGAAACCAGTGTCACACTGGTCAACCACGAGCTCATTGTGAGAGCCATTCACGACGCGCATACCGAGGTGCGCACCTATGGGCTCGACGGTGCGCCACGCCTCAAAATCGTTCTGCCCGGAACCGGCAGCGCACGCGGCTTTGGCGGGCATGCGCAAGACCGTGAGACGTTCTATAGCTTCACCAATCTCATCACGCCTCCCACCGTATACCGCTATGACCCGCAAAGCGGCCGCAGCAGCGTATTTCGCGCGCCCAAGGTTGCGTTCGATGCAGCCTCGCTTGAGGAACGCCAGGTGTTTTATGCGGGCAAAGACGGCACGCGTATTCCGCTGCAGCTCGCCTATCGCAAGGGACTGAAGTTGAATGGGCAGAACCCCGTCCTTCTGTACGGCTATGGCGGCTTTGGCGTCTCGCTGCTGCCTGCATTCAATCCGTCGCGGATCGCATGGCTGGAGATGGGTGGCGTCTATGCAATCGCCAATATTCGCGGCGGCGGGGAATATGGCGAGGCCTGGCACCGCCAGGCCATACAGGCGCACAAGCAAATCGTGTTCGATGACTTCATCGCCGCCGCACAATGGCTGATCGCGCAGCACTACACATCGCCCGCAAGGCTTGCGATCCAGGGTGGTTCGAATGGCGGTCTCTTGGTCGGCGCGTGCATGACGCAGCGCCCTGATCTGTACGGAGCCGTGATTGCGCAGGTCGGGGTGATGGATATGCTGCGCTTCGATCGCTTCGGACAGGGTGCGGGCTGGGTCGGTGATTATGGCTCGCCGCGCAGCGCCGCGGATTTCAAGGCGCTCTACGCATACTCGCCGGCGCACAACGTACACGCGGGCACGCGCTATCCTGCGACACTGATCATTACCGGCGATCACGATACGCGCGTGATGCCTATGCATTCCTTTAAATTCGCGGCGCAATTGCAGCAAGCGCAGGCCGGCCCGGCGCCAGTGCTGCTCTATCTCGAATCCTCCTCGGGACACGGCGGCGGACCCACGCTGACGCAGGCGATCGCGCAGAGCGCCGACATTTACGCCTTTGTCATCAATAATCTCGGAATGGCTGTGAAGTAGCCCGGCGCGCTTACGGGCTTGCCTTCAGCGGCGCGCGGCGCGCGCCTGTCAGCGCCACAAGATCGCGCAACGCGAAGTCGAAATGCCCGGCGTGTTTGAGCCGCGGCCATTGAGCCTGCAGCAGACTGCGCGCCTGCGCGCCCTCGCCCAAGCGCACGTAGGCAGCCGCCGTGACGGTTGTGAGATAGCTGAGATCATCTGCGGACGGCTGTTGCGCGGCGATGAGCGCCGAGCCGAGTTTTACGATCTGCGCGGCATCACGCTGCGCTATCGCAGCATACAGGTCCACCCAGATCTGCTCCTGTTCCGACACCACTTGGTAACAGGGACTCGAGCGCACCTTCTGCCAGATTTCTCGAAGCTCGGATGCGTTGAGATACGCCACCGTAGCGTCGCTGATGTTACGCGCCGCCTCTTCCCAATCCTGCTGCGTCTGCAGTTGCGCGCACTGCTCGGCGCGCGCCCCGATCAGCCACAGATAGCGCGCGCTAAAGGGATCCAGGCCATCGAGGCTGCCGCTCGCTACGGCATCGCGAATCGCAACCGCCCGCTGCACGAACCGATCCCGCACCAAAGCGCTGTTGGCCGTCGGCGCCGCAGTCGGCTCGCGGCGCACGGCACCGCCGATCAGCTCGACGAAGGGCACCGGCAGAACCGTGAGTGCCGGCAGTTCCAGCGCGTTCGCGCCGAGGTAGCGCAGCCGCGGCGCATTCAGATCCACGAACGGATAGTAGTCGGAGTTGGCAGGTACCGGGATGCTCTGCAACAATGGCCCGAGCGTTACGTTGTCGCCAATCTTGCGTGAGCGAATGTCAGCAGCGGATTGCACGCCGATGCGCTCAAGCTCGGTGTGCAGCTGCGGCGACTGCAGCAGATCGTTCTGCGGCATGGGCAACGCGGCGCCACGAGTCGCAACAATGAGAATATTCAAATCATCGGTGTTGTAGAGCGCGTACGCACCAAAGTGCGGCGCCAGCGCTTTGATAACCGACGCCATCACCTCAATGTTTGTCTCGTAGACCTGGACCCACTGCACGAAGTATCCGTCGGGCGCGAGGTGCGCGCTGATACGGCCATAAAACTCGTCCGAGAATAGCGTGGCGACTCCGCTCACCCACGGATTGGATGGCTCGGAAACTATGAGGTCGTAGGGCGCGTGCGCACTGGCAAAAAACGTCTTCGCGTCCTCGAAAACAATGTGACTGCGGGGATCCTCAAAGACATTGGTAATTCGGGGTCCGAAGCCATCAATCGCAGCCTCCACCATCAGCGGTTCGATCTCGATCGAGTCGAGGCGCTCGATGCGGGTGCTCGTAAGCAGGGTATGTGTCGTCAGTCCCGAGCCGAAGCCGATGTTCGCGACGCGTGCCGGATGCGGGTGCATGCTGAGCGGTATCGCCGCCGCCAGCACCATGGTGCTCTCGTCAATCGTGGCCCTGCCGGGACCCATCTGCACACTCGCATCGGGCTTGCCGTTGGTCGCAATCGTCACGGTGCCGTGGCCCTCGATGAGACTGATCGTGGCCGTCTTGCCGTCGCGCATATAGGCAACGGCCGCGCCTTCGGGGAGCGCCGCGCTACCGGTGCGATACACGCCGGAGGCCATGCGCGAACGATCCAGCCTTATGACGAACGCGACAAAGCCGAAGGCCGCCAGGCACAGTACCGCTGCGATGATCGGGTTGCGCGACGTGCGCCTGCCGCGTGCCGCAAATCGCGACAGGCCGAGCACGATGTGAATGCCCGCGCCGGCAAGAATCACTCCCTTCACTCCGATCTCCGGCATGAGTACGTGAATCGTCAAGAGCACGCCGGCGATTGCACCCAGCGTATTGGCGGAATAGATCCAACCAATGGCGCGCTCGCCAGCGCCACGTCGCATGAGCTCGTGCGTGAGGAGCGGCAGGGTCATCCCCGCGCAAAAAGTTGCCGGGATCATGATGAGCGCGGCGATGAGCTGACTCATCAAGTTGAATGCCGTATAGCCGCGTGCAGTGTGCTTGAAGGCGGCAAGAAACCACGCCATCGCATCGAACGTCAGGTTGTATGCCGGCAGCGTCAGTGCAGCGAGAGCTCCCATGACAACGAAGACGTACGCGACATACAAGAGCGGCTCCGCGAGCGTGCCGATGCGGCGCCGCACGTAGAGGCCGCCGAATGCGAGCCCCAGAATGAACGCGCTCAACATGAGCTCAAAGGAATGCGTCGAGCTTCCGAGAACGAGGCTCAGCATGCGGATCCAGCCAAGCTCGTACATGAATGAGGCGGTGCCGCTTAGGAATGCGGCAACCGTGAGCCAGCGGGCGAGCTCCGCGCTATCGGGCGCGGATGCCGCCACGGTGCGCGGCGCGCCCGCAGGCTCCGTCTGGTCGCGAACCGCCAGCCACACAGCCGTCGCCAACATCAGGTTCAGGATGCCGGCGGTCACGATGGTACCCGGCAAACCGACGACGCTAATTAGCACAAACCCGCTTACCAGAACGCCGATCGCAGCACCCAGGCTGTTGGTGAAATAGAGCATCGCCAGCGTTTCACCGGGCTGCGCCGGCCAGCGCCGAATCAAGCCCCCGCTGATGAGCGGAAAGGTCATACCCAGGAGAATCGATTGCGGCAGGATGAGAAGCGCTGCGAGCGACCACTTATAGGCTTGAATCAGCCAGACCGACGGCAACGCCGGAATAACGGTCGCAAACGACAGATTGGCGGCGCCAACGAATATCGGGTGAAACAGCAGCCCCAGAACGCCGATCAAGCCTTCCACCAGCACGTACAACCACAGGAGC
Source organism: uncultured Gammaproteobacteria bacterium (assembly GCA_963695315.1). Taxonomy (GTDB): domain Bacteria; phylum Pseudomonadota; class Gammaproteobacteria; order Steroidobacterales; family Steroidobacteraceae; genus PALSA-1196. The sequence goes on along the minus strand of OY968773.1, from coordinate 3,676,106 downwards.
CGCCGCACGCGCAGCGAGTAATGCGCAACCGTCCAGGATCCTACGGCCATTCCCCCCATGAAGATGGCAAGCACCAGCGTTTGCGCGTAGGCAGCGTGGCCGAGAAAAAATTTGAGGTAATGCGACCAGATCGACTCGTAGATCAGCCCGGTGAACCCGGAGACGACGAATATCGCGAGCAAGAACCGCCGGCGCGTGGCATGAATCGCGTGCATGTGGCCTTTGGCGCGACGCGCTGTGCTATTGTTTCAATTCGACCAGTATTGCCTCCACGCTATCGAGCGCTTCGTCGGCGTGCGTGACCGGCGCCCGTAAGATCACTTGTCCGGTCTTAAACTCCGTCACGCTGGTGCTGCTGTCGGGCAGCGTGAATTTGACCTTCCCGCCCTTGACGATATAGACGACCATCTGCGGGTGCGAATGCATGGGGGTCTTATCGCCCTTGTGCGGGGCGTAGCGCACGACACGCACCCGGTCGTCCTCGGCGAGCACACTCAGATGCTTGAGGCCATACTTCAGCGCGTCCTGTGCGAACACCGCCGGGCTACAGAGCCAGGCGAATGTCATGACAAATGCAGCTACTCTATTCATTGCGGCGACCCCCAAGGGTGTGTGGAGCGTGTCATATTAATAGTGTTGTCGATCACCCGATACCGATAGCCGCGCGCCGCGGCGCGCGCTGCGCGGTCGCGTTGCTTGGATACTTCGCCGGACCCGTCAGTGCGGCGGCGCCGGCTGCGCCTTCCGCCGCTGCAGACCTCGTGCTGCTGCACGGCAGAATCCACACCGAAGATGCGAGCCGCAGCGTGGTGCAGGCGCTCGCGGTGCGCGGTAATTCGCTTGTTGCCGTCGGCACCGATGCGCAAATCTCCAAGTGGAGCGGACCGGATACACGCAGGTTCGATCTCGGCGGCCGCGTAGTGCTGCCCGGTATCATCGACGCGCACACCCACCCTGCGGAGAGCGCGCAGGATTTCGGTAAGTGCAGCCTTGGGGACCGGATGATCACCGCAGCCGCGCTCCGAGCCCAGGTGGCATTGTGTCTGAAGAGTAATCCCGGCGATGAACGCCTATGGTTCGAGGTAGTTCAGGTGGATCCTTCCGGACTGACTCTCACGCGCGAGGATCTTGACTCGATGCTTGCAAGCCGGCCCATGGTCTTGAGCGGATCGGACGGACATACGCTGTGGGCCAATTCCGCTGCGCTGCAGGCCGCGCATGTTAGTGCCCGCACCTCGGACCCGCACGGCGGCCGCATCGAGCGCGACCCCGCCGGCAATCCGACCGGCACGCTGCGCGATGCGGCGACGAATATCGTCCTGCGCGCCAAACCGGCTGCGGGACTTGAGTTGCAGACGGCGCTCCTGGAGAAGGCCTTTGAGGCGATGCGGGCGAGCGGAATTACATCGGTACAGGATGCCGCGGTCGATGATCACGACATGCAGCTGTACAAGCGCCTCTACGATGCGCAGCGGCTTAACATGCGGGTGCGCGGTTCGTTCACGCTGCAGGACCTGCACGAACCCGCGCGCACGCTGATCGAGCGCGCGAGCAGATTCCGCACCAAATGGGCGGTCGACCCAGAGTTTCTCCGTGCCGATGCGGTCAAGATCTTTGCCGACGGGGTAATCGAGTACCCATCGCAGACCGCAGCGCTCCTTGAGCCCTATCTCGATGCCACTGGACACCCGAGCGGCAACCGCGGTCCTTCCTACTTCACCCAGCGCAACCTCGACCAGATCGTCGCAGCGGCCGATGCCGCCGGCTTCACCGTTCACGTCCATGCGATCGGCGATCGCGCCGTGCGTGCGGCGCTCGATGCATTCGCCTATTCAAGGGCCCGCAACGGGTCTGCGGACAACCGTGACCAAATTGCGCATCTGGAGCTCATTGAGCCTGCCGACTTCGCGCGCTTTCGGGCACTCGGTGTCATCGCGAACCTCCAGCTCCTTTGGGCGCAGCGCGATGACTACATCGTCAACGGCACTCTGCCTTATATCGGTCCGCAGCGTTCCCAGTATCTCTATGCGGCGCGCTCGCTGCAGGCTGCAGGCGCGCTGATCGTCGGTGGCAGCGACTGGAGCGTGAGCAGCTTCAACGCCTTCGATGCCATGGGGCACGCCGTGACGCGCGCGGCCGGCCGCGGCTTGGCGCCGCTGTTGCCGCAGGAGAGCATCGACCTGCAAGAGGCCGTCGACGCCTACACGATCCATGCGGCCTACGCGCTCAGACAGGAGCGGATAACCGGCTCGCTCGAGCCGGGGAAAAGAGCGGATTTCATCGTCCTTGACCGCGACATCTTTGCAATCGACCCCTTCGAACTGCAGCACACGCAGGTGCTTGCGACCTATCTTGGCGGGCGTCAGGTGTACGCGGCGTCCTCAGGCGCATTCAAGCCGCTGCGCTAGCCGCGGCCGGCGGGCAAAGCCGCGGCATGGGTGCAAGCAGGCCGCGCCGGGCTCGACCCTTGGATTGTCGTGCGTGAGTTGCGTTACCCTGCATTCGCTATCAAAGCCTAGAATGTCCTCCGCGCCTCATCAGCCAGACAGGATCGCAAGACGGTGGCCGAGCCAAGCAGCATGCAGAATTTAAGAACGCTGATCGAAGAGCGCAAGATCGAGTACATCAAACTCGGGGTGTTTGATGTCGACGGAATCCTGCGCGGTAAGTACGTCAGCCGCGAGAAGTTCTTGGCGGTGCTCGAAAAAGGCCTCGGTTTCTGCGACGTCGTTCTAGGCTGGGACTTGAACGATCAGCTGTATGACAATGTCCGCTTCACGGGCTGGCATACGGCGTATCCGGACGCCCTGGTACGGCTGCTGCCGCACACCTGCCGGGACATTCCGTTTGAGCCGAACACGGTCTTTGTCCTGGGTGAATTCGCCGCCAATGCCGAGGCGGTTTGTCCACGAGGGACCCTGCGCCGGGTGCTGCAGCGCGCCGCCGACATGGGCTACGCAGTGAGCGCCGCGGCTGAATACGAGTTCTTCGTGTTCGCGGAGACCCCGCAGTCGGTGCGCGAGAAGGGCTACCGTGGGCTTACGACGATGACCCCGGGCAACTTCGGGTACTCGGTTTTGCGCAATTCCGTGCACGCCGACTTCTACCATGCACTGCTGTCGCTGTGCGTCGCGATGCGCTTTCCGATTGAAGGACTGCACCCCGAGACCGGCCCCGGCGTCATCGAGGCGGCGCTCGCGCACTGCGAAGCGCTCGAGGCTGCTGATCGTGCCGCACTCTTCAAGACGTTCGCAAAAGTGCTCGCCCAGCGACAGGGTCTGATGGCGACTTTCATGGCGAAATGGTCTAACAGCTATCCCGGCCAGAGCGGCCATCTGCACATCTCACTGCAGCGCAAGAACGGTGGCACGGTATTCCACGATCCCAACAAAGCCTTCAACATGTCAGATGAAATGCGTTGGTTCGTAGGTGGGCAGCAGACGCTGATGCCTGAGCTGCTTTGCATGGTCGCTTGTACCGTTAACAGCTACTCGCGCCTCGTGCCGGGTTTCTGGGCGCCGACCTCGGCGACCTGGGGCGTCGAAAACAGAACTACGGCGCTGCGGGTGATTCGCGGCGGCGCTTCGAGCCAGCGGGTGGAATACCGGATCGCGGCTGCGGACATCAATCCGTACATCGCGCTTTCTGCCGCGATCGGTTCGGGCCTGTGGGGCATCGAGAACCGGATCGAGCCCGACTCTCCCATCGAGGGCAATGCCTATGATCGCGATCATGCGGCCGCACGTCAGCTGCCGGGTTCGCTGCAGGAGGCTGCAGCGCGTCTCTTGAAGTCGACGGCCGCGCGCGCCCTGTTCGGCGACGCTTTCGTGGAGCATTTTGCTGCCACGCGCGAATGGGAAGAGCGCGAGTATCGCAAGGCGATCACCGACTGGGAGCTTGCACGGTACTTCGAGATAATCTGAAGAACCCGCGGTGAGCACTTCGCTGAGAACCATCAGTCCGGTCGATGGCCGGGTCTACGTCGAGCGAGAGCTGGCGGACGACGCGGCGATCAATCGCGCATTAGAGCGCGCGCGCCGTGCGCAACATGACTGGCGTTCATTGCCGCTCACGAGCCGTTGTGGGTTGCTCGCAGCTGCGGTGCGCGCCTTCGTATCGCGCCGCGATGCGGTTGCGCAGGAACTTACCTGGCAGATGGGACGGCCGATCCGTCATGCGCCGCAGGAGGTGCGTGGCTTCGAAGAGCGCGCCAACCACATGCTGGCCATAGCGGCAAGCGCACTGACGCCAATCGTGCTGGAGGGCAAGAGCGGCTTCGCACGTCAAATTAAACGCGACCCGGTAGGCGTTGTTGTCGTTGTCGCACCATGGAATTACCCCTATTTGACTGCCGTGAATGCCATCTGGCCTGCGCTCATCGCGGGCAACGCCGTCGTGCTCAAGCACTCGCATCAGACGCCGCTGTGCGCGGAGCGATTTGCCGAGGCTATTGCTGCGGCGGGCCTGCCGCAGTACATATTCCAGTATCTGCACCTTTCTCACGAGAAGACGACGCGGCTGCTCGCCGACAGCCGCGTCGATACCGTATGCTTTACGGGCTCCGTGGCAGGCGGGCATGCGGTGGTGCAGGCGCTGGCGAGCGGCTTCGCTGCCGCTGGTCTCGAGCTCGGCGGCAAGGATCCCGCCTACGTGCGCGCCGATGCGAATATCACCCATGCGATCGAGACGCTGACCGATGGAGCCTTTTACAATGCCGGGCAATCCTGTTGTGGCATTAAGCGCATCTATGTGCATGAGCGGCTGTTCGAGCGCGTCGTTGCGGGCATGGTGGATCTGACGTATCAATATCGCCTTGATGACCCAACGGACTCCGCGACGACCCTCGGCCCGGTGGTGCGCGCGCAGGCGGCCGCGGCGATTCGCGCGCAGGTTGCGCAGGCAGAAGCGCGCGGCGCCCGCAGCCTGCTTGACCCGAAGCGCTTTGCCGCAGATCGCCCGGGCACGCCGTACCTTGCCCCGCAGATCCTGACCAACGTCGATCACTCGATGGCCATCATGCGCGAGGAGACATTTGGGCCGGCCGTGGGAATCATGAAGGTAAGCGGCGACGAGGAGGCCGTCCGCCTGATGAATGACAGCGCGTATGGTCTCACCGCTGCAATTTTCTCAGCCGATGCCGAGCAGGCCGAAAAGCTCGGCGACCAATTGGAAACCGGCACGGTGTTTCTCAATCGCTGTGATTACCTGGACCCGGCTCTGGCCTGGACAGGTGTCAAGAATTCCGGCCGTGGCTGCACGCTCTCGACGCTCGGATTCGAGCAGCTCACCCGACCCAAGTCCTATCACTTCAGGGTCGCCCCATGACGACGACGTTGCGCGGAAACTGGAATTACCCGACCCGAATCTGGGCGGGCCCGGGGCGTATCAGCGAGCTTGCAAGCGCATGTGCCGAGGGCGGCATGCGCCGGCCGCTCGTCGTCACGGATCTGGGACTCAAGACAAGCCCCATGATCAAGAACGCGGTTGCCAGTTTGAGTAATGCCGGGCTGTTCGGTGAGGTGCGCGGCAATCCGTCCGCTTCGCACGTTGAAGCCGGATTAAATGCTTTTCGCGCCGGCAAGCACGATGGCGTCGTCGCCTTCGGTGGCGGCTCGGCCATCGATTGCGGCAAGGTCATCGCTTTCATGTCCGGCCAGACGCGGCCGCTGTGGGACTTCGAAGACATTGGCGACTGGTGGACGCGGGCTGATGTCTTGGGAATAGCGCCCGTCGTGGCCGTGCCGACGACCGCAGGCACGGGATCGGAAGTGGGACGCGCCGGTGTCATCCTGAACGAAGCGACGCACCAGAAGAAGATCATCTTCCACCCACGCATGATGCCGGCGATCGTCATTTCCGATCCGGAACTGACCGTGGGCCTGCCGCCCAACGTGACCGCAGCAACGGGAATGGACGCCTTCGTGCATTGTTTTGAAGCCTACTGCGCCCCGGGCTTTCACCCGCTCGCGGATGGCATTGCTCTGCAGGGATTGCGGCTAATCCAGCAATACCTGCCGCGCGCCTGTGCCAACGGCCGCGACATCGAAGCGCGCGCGCAAATGCTCGCCGCGGCCTCCATGGGCGCGACTGCTTTTCAGAAGGGCCTGGGTGCAGTGCACGCCATCGCCCATCCCGTCGGCTCGTGGTTCGACACGCATCACGGCCTGACGAACGCCGTCATTTTGCCCTACGTCATGATTGCAAACCGCAGCGCCATCGCCGAGAAAAGTGAGGTGATTGCCCGCGTGCTCAATCTGCAGACGCCGAATTTCGAGGCACTGCTGCAATGGACCTTGGCATTTCGGGAAAAGCTGGGCATTCCGCACGCACTGGCCGCGATCGGTGTCGATGTCGGTAACTCCGCCGTGATCGGCCGCGAGGCGGAACTTGACCCCTCGGCCGCCGGCAATCCGATGCCCGTCGACGCTGCCAGGCTGGAGGGAATCTTTCGTGCCGCCGTAACCGGCGATCTTAAGGCCGCAGCGTGAACGCGTGAGCGGGCCACGGCTTCTCATTGCGGATGGCAACGTCGCGCAGATGCGCGCCCGGCAACAGGCTGCGGTCGGCTACGACTCGGCTAATGGTTATGCGCGGGTGTTGCGACGAATCCTCCCGGATCTCGCCTGCGATGTCGTCTATCCAGCCGATAGCGACCGGGTGCTGCTGCCCGGCGTGTCGTTAGGCGATTACGACGGTGTCGCCATGACCGGCTCGGCCCTGAACGTGTACCAAGGAACTCCCGAGGTTACGCGGCAGGTGGATCTTGCCAAGGCTGTGTTTGCAGCCGGTATACCCTTTTTTGGCAGCTGCTGGGGCCTGCAGGTCGCAGTAACGGCGGCTGGCGGCAAGGTGTGCCCAAATCCGCTGGGGCGTGAATTTGGTTTTGCACGGCGCATCTATCTGACGCGCGCCGGCAGCGAGCATGGATTGTTTGCCGGTAAGCCTGCCGTGTTTGAAGCCCCAACTGTGCACCGTGACAGCATCGAAGCGCTGCCGCCAGGTGCCGAGGCGCTGGCCGAAAATGACATGGGGTTGCAGGCCGCGGCATTCAGTTCCTCGCGCGGCACTTTCTGGGGTCTGCAATATCATCCGGAATATGACTATCTCGACCTTGCCGCTGCGGCAGATCGCTACGGAACAACGCTCATCAGCGAGGGCCTCTTTAAGGACGCAAGTGCCGTTGAGATGTTCGTCGCCGACCTCAAGGCTCTCAACACCAATCCGCAGGATCGCGCCCTCCTTTGGAAGCATGGCCTTGGCGCGGGGATGCAGAGCGAGCGGCTGAAACTGACCGAGTTGCGCAACTGGATCGAGATGCAAGTCTTCCCGCAATTCAAACGCACCACATAAGAGTGCTTTCTTCGCAAGTGCTGAGCGAGAACCTTGCAATTGCCTAGCAGTAGTTGGAGGTTGCTGCTGCAAATAAGAGCACACACGCTGAGCTGAGCAGCGGTCGGTGTGGCGCTGAGATATAGTGCTGCTCGAAGGGTTATCTGCGCTGAGACGGCGCTTGAGGTGCCATCCGATGTGCAGTCGATTCTTCTCGGCAACGAGCTTCGCGCGCCAAGTTTTCTATATCGCGATTGTTGCCTGCGCTTGGGTTCCTAAATTGGCTTCGTCGCAAACGCCCTCACCTCTGCAGGAATGGCAGTATTCCAGCGGAATCATCCTGGAGAGATTGTTCGAGCCCGATGTGCCGGAATGGCGCGTAGTGCTTGGCGCCGCGGAAGAAATCAAGCCCCTGTACGATGGCGCCAAACCCTACCGCGGCGAGACTGGCCCCGTAATTAATATTCGCTACCGTGACGTCGCCTTCGCCTCCATCGGGGAGGGCCTCGGGGTGAATCTCATACACGCCGACCATTGCCGCGCAGGGATTTCGATTGGTTACGATCTTGGCCGGCGCGAGTCGGACTACTACAGTCATCTGCGCGGTCTCGGCGACATCCGCCCGGCGCCTGTCATGAAGGCGTTCGCATCCTGCGTGCTCTCAAAGAAGTTCCCGCTGGTCGTGCGTGCGGATGTGCGTCAATTTGTGGGCGGTGCTGACGGTGCGCTTGGCGATCTCCAAGCTTATATGCCGCTGCCCGGAAGTTCGAAGGAGTTTTTTATGTTTGCCGGCCCGACACTGACATTTGCCGATCACCTCTACGCGCAAAAAGAGTTCGGCGTGAGCGCTGCACAGGCGTTGGCTTCGGCATTTCCGGATTATCAGGCCCACGCGGGTCTGAATGCGGTTGGGTTGGGCTTCAGCGCGACCCGCTTTATCTCCAGTCGCTGGCTGATTAATCTGGATGTGGCGGCCAATCGTCTGCGCGGCAGTGCCAGCGACAGCCCGATTACGCAGAGAACCGCGCAATACGTAGCTGCGCTATCGATTGCCTACTCGGAATAGCTCGATGGCCGCATAGCTTGAGGCCTGTATGAGCGCCTCGCAGATACGCGCTCGTGAAATCTGCGCAGCGCGGTGGTGCTTCGCCACCTTTATCTCCGTGCGTGCATTTTCGCGCTGCGGCCCGCCGCTGCCGGAGGATGTCTCAGCGCGCAAATTGAACTCGCATACGGCAAACTTGTTGTGCGAATGAGCTCACGAAAGCTATAGCGACGATCCCGTTAACAGCCATCCGCGCTGGCCCGCTACGCTGCGCTCGATCATTCTGCTGCTGATGATCACCTTGCTCGGTGAGTCCGTCGCGCGGGCTGCCGATCCCCAGCCGTACAAGGTGGATATTGCCTCCACGGGAAACCATAGGTTCGATGCGACCCTCAAGGCCACGTCGCAGCTTGTCGCGCTACGCTCTACTGCCGTCAGCCCCTTCGCTTTAGTCGCGCGCTCCCGGGGTGATCTGGAGCGCCTGAAGACGGTTCTTGAGAGCTTCGGCTACTACCGAGGCTCGGTCTCCATCACGATCGATGGCCACGCGCTCGATGACCCAGGCCTCGCCGATGCGCTGAATGCACTGCCGAAGAAGAAGGACGCGCAGTGCAGGGTGACGTTCGATCTCGGGCCGCTTTACCACATCGGCAGCCTGAAGATCGATGGACAGCTACCCGAGATCGCGCGCGACAGTTTGGGGCTCACCGAGGGTGCCCCCGCAGTGGCTTCCGATATTCTTGCCGGAGGTGCGCGGCTCCTCACGACGCTCGAGAACCATGCTTATGCATTCGCGAAGGTTGACGCGCCGATAGCCTACGAGGATCCGGAAAATCACGTTCTCAACCTGACCTTTCATGTCGTCCCCGGCGCTCAGGCCGAGATTGGCGACATCCACTTTCAGGGCTTAAAGCGCGTGCGCGAACCCATCCTGCGCCGGCGCCTGCTGTTGCATACCGGGCAACCTTACTCCGCTATCGCGGTAGAGCAAGCCCGCAAGGATCTACTCGTACTCGGTGTCTTCGCGGCCGTGAACGTGCACGTGGGAGAGGCACCGGACGCGCAGGGGCGCGTGTCCGTCATATTTCAGATGCAAGAGCGGCTGCGCCATGCAGTCAGCCTGAATGCCGGCTACTCGAGCGATCTTGGCGGCAGTACGGGGGTCACCTGGACCGATCGCAACGTGTTCGGCAACGCGGAGCAGCTCAGCGTATCTACTCAAGTGATCAATCTCGGCGGCGGCACGGCGACGACCGGCATCGGCTATGACGATACCATCAAATACATCATCCCCGAGTTCAGGCATCGCGATCAACAACTGCAGTTTGCAGTGAGCGCCATCAAGCAGGACCTGCAGGCGTACGATCAGACTGCAGAGAATTCGGGCGTAACGCTGACCCGCAAGCTATCGAGCCAGTGGTCCGTAAACGTAGGGATCTCCGCGGAGCATGAAACGATTATTCAGGAGATGACGACGCACGTTTACACACTGTTCGCATTGCCGCTGGGAGTGCTCTACGACTCCACCGGCCTCGACTCGCCGCTGCTTGATCCGAGCCGTGGCGAGCGTGCCGCGTTCAGCGTCGCCCCTACTTTGTCGCGCGGTCAGCCAAACACAACTTTCTTCGTGACCCAGGCGAGCTTCGCGCAATATCTCGACCTGCATTCTTTATTTCACACCGAGGCGGGACGAAGCGTCATCGCGCTACGGGCGATCGCCGCGAGCGCCTTCGGCGCAAGCGCGGTCGACGAGGACATCGTGGTGCCGTGCCCACCCACAATTCCGCCTGCCTCATCATCCCCTGCCCCGGTATGCCACCAGGAGGTTCGGGTCCCCAATCTGCCGCCCGACCAGCGCTTCTACGCGGGTGGCAGCGGCACCGTGCGCGGCTATCGCTACCAATCCGTGGGCCTGCAATTCCCCGATGGCAACCCGGTGGGTGGCACCGCGATGACGGCCTTTAATGTCGAGTTCCGGCAGCGCTTTGGCGAGAGTTTCGGCGCGGCGTTTTTCGCCGATGCCGGGGAGGCGAGCGAGAACTTAAGCCCCTTAACCGGCATCTTTCATAGCCGGCGCTGCAGCTCGAGCGCGCCACTGGAGGGCACCTCACCCGCGGAAAGCTCGACTACCTGCTGGGCAGTTGGTGTTGGAGTTGGCGCGCGTTACTACACGTCGATCGGCCCGATACGGCTTGACTTTGCGGTGCCGACCTACCGCCGCAGCAACGACGACCGTTTCGAGGTCTACATCGGCCTGGGGCAGGCCTTCTGATGCGCCGGACCCTGCGCATCACTACGTGGACCGCAGGCTCAGTGCTGCTGGGCATCGCAGTTCTCTGCGTCGCCATCCTGATCGCCGGCAATACGCCTGTCGGACGGATGTGGATCGAGCAGCTCACACTGCGCCTGACGAACGGCCACGTGCGCCTTGTCGGGCTTTCCGGCTCGTTTCCGTCGGCGCCCGAGCTGCAACAACTAGAACTCGCCGATGCCCAAGGCGTTTGGCTCACGGCTCAGCACATCTCGCTGCGCTGGTCGCCGCTTGCGTTCCTGGTTTGGCGAGTCAGCGCCGAGAATCTGAAAGTGGAGCGGCTCGACATGGAGCGCGCGCCGGTGAGCGAGCCGGAGAAAAAGAAGTCGCGCCCGCGTATTCCGGACATCGATGTGCGACAGCTCGCCGTGGGGACGCTTGAGCTCGGCCCACAGCTGACGCATGTGCGCGCAACACTGGCAGTTCAGGGCAGCGCGCATTTGATCTCGCTTGAGAACGCGGCAGTCCACATCACCGCGCGTCGCACCGACGGTCGAGGCGGCAACTACGAGGTGACGCTGCGCTTTGATCCGGCGCGCATGGATGCCCACGTCAAGCTCGATGAGCCCGCCGACGGCGCACTCGAGAACCTGCTGCACTATCCGGGGCTGGGCACGCTATCGGTGAGTGCTGATCTGAACGGGCCGCGCAGCGCAGAGAAGGTCGAGCTCAGCGTTCGTGCCGGAGACTTGCGTGCGCAGGCGCAGGGCAGCCTGAATCTCGACGAACGGTCCGCAACTCTTGCCTACAGCCTCGATTCTCCCGCGATGACGCCGCGCGCCGGCCTCTCCTGGCAAAAGCTTTCACTACGCGGCCGCTGGCAGGGGACGCTCACCGCTCCACGTGCCGACGGTGAACTCGAGATCGATGCGCTGCAGGCCCCCGGCGGCCTAAACATTGGCAAACTCAACGCCAAGCTCAGCGCCGACGGTGGCGAGCTTGCGGTGCGGGCGACAGCCGACAGTCTCGTGATACCTGGACCGCAACCCCGGCTGCTCGCCGAATCGCAGCTGCGCGCCGATGCTACGCTGCACTTGAAGGATCCGGCGCGGCCCCTGCAGCTCGCCGTCGATCATCGACTGTTCGCATTGCAGGCGAACGCCATCACCGCCGGCGAGCCGAGCGCGACATTTGATCTGCAGCTGCGCGACATCGGCCCGGTGGCCGCCTTCACCCATCAGTCCGCGCGAGGCACGGGCCAAATCAAAGGCACTTTAAAGTACGGCGCCGAGACCTTGCACCTTGATATTGAAGCCAATACGCAGTTGCTCAACGACACAACCGTCCTTGCAAAATTGCTGGGAGGAGCCTCTCGGTTGCAGCTCACCGCCGCGGTGACGGATCAATCCGTAACCGTTGATCGGTTGCTCCTGAACGGCCGTGCACTGGCAGTGTCAATGAGTGGCAGCGCGCAGCGCGGAACGACGAGCGCGGCGCCCGCCCTACAGACAATGAGCGCGCGATACACAGTCAGTGTGACCAATGTCGCCGCCTTGGCGCCAGCGCTGAGCGGCACGGTCAAGGTAAACGGCAACCTCGACGGTCCCATCAATTCGTTCGCGGCGCAGTTGCAGGTGGCCTCGAACTTATCAGTCCGCGGCTCGCCGCTCGAGACGATCCAGGCAAACATCAAGGCGCGCGGCCTGCCCTCGCAAGCTAGCGCCATGCTCTTGGTGCAGGGACGTTTCGACGGCTCACCCGTTGAGCTTGATGCCGCTCTGGAGCGTGCCGGCGGCGATGCCCTGCACATCGCCGTGCACCGCGCGGAGTGGAAAAGTGCGCATCTTGCGGGTGACCTTACGACCGGCACGGATCTGACACCCCAGACCGGCAGTGCCGAGCTGCGCATCGATCACCTGGCGGATCTTCACAGCCTGCTCGGCACGAGCATCGATGGCAGCATCAAGGGCACCCTGGCGTTGCGGCCGGTCGCGCGCCATGCGCAGGTGCAAGCGCAGTTGGATGCGGAAAATATCGTAACGACAAATGTCTCCGGCAATGCGCATCTCAGCGCGAGCGGATCCCTCGACGATCTCGCCCTCAAGGTTTCCGCGCAAGCGCCGAATCTCAGAGGCGAGCCGGCGAGTGTCGATGCGAGCGCACGTCTTAATGCCACCGGTCACACGCTAGGCCTCGAGCGCGCCGAGGCGCACTACCATGGACAGGTTTTGCGCCTGCTCGCGCCCGCACGCCTGAGCTACGCGGATGGGCTTGCCATCAACCAATTGAAGCTCGGATTGCAACACGCGATCATTGAGGTTGATGGGCGCTTGTCGCCGGAACTCGGTCTACGCGCCTCGATCCATCAGGTCGATCCGGCGCTCGTCAATGCGTTCGCGCCCGATACGTTGGCGCAGGGCACACTTGAAGTGGTGGCGCAGCTTAGGGGCGCCGCCGCCGCTCCCTCGGGGGTCGTTGCATTCAAAGCCAGCGGCGTGCGCTTCGCGAACGCTTCAGCCCGCGACCTGCACACGCTCGACCTGCAGGCCACCGCCCGACTTGACGGTCATGAGGCACAGGTCGATGCAAAGCTCAGCGCCGGAGATACATCGCAACTGGCGCTCACCGGAAGCGCCCCGCTCGACAACGCCGGCACGCTAAATCTCAAGCTCACGGGCAAGCTCGATGCGGCGTTGGCCAACCCAATGCTGGAAGCTCGCGGTGAGCGGGCGGCGGGCATGTTCAGCATCGATACCAGCGTGACAGGCACGGCGCGCGCGCCCGATATTGCAGGAACGGTCGATCTTGCCGACGGCGATCTACGCGACTACAGCCAAGGGGCGCATCTGTCGGGCATTACGGCGCACCTCATCGGGAGCAATGGCACATTGAGGATCGCAAGTCTGCAAGCGCATGCCGCGCCGGGAGAGCTGTCGATAACAGGCACTCTCGGGCTTCTGCAATCGAAGATGCCGATCGACCTGCAGCTGACCGCGCGCAACGCGCAACCCTTCGCCAGCGACATTTTGACCTCGAACCTGAATGCCGATCTTAAATTAAAAGGAACCTTGCGCGAGCGCATTGATCTGTCCGGCACGATCAACCTGAACCGCACCGTCATTGGGATTCCAAATAACATGCCTCCCGATGTCGCGGTGCTCGATGTGCGCCGCGCGGGCCAAGCGCCGCCGGCAGCAGGCGAAAAACTCATCCTCGCGCTCGATCTTGACCTGCACGCTCCTCGAGAGCTTCTGGTGCAAGGTCGCGGACTCAATGCCGAGCTGGGCGGCGATCTGCACTTGGCTGGCACTACCGACAGCTTGCGCGCAACCGGCGGCTTCGATCTCATCCGCGGCACCTTCTCGCTTGCCAGCAGCCAGCTGACCTTCACCAACGGCAAGGTCAGCTTCAATGGTACGGGACTCAAGCACAAGATCGATCCGACGCTCGACTTCACCGCGGAAACTACCGCTGCCGACGCAACCGCGACCCTGCACATCACAGGATATGCGGATGCGCCACTATTTGACCTCAGTAGCACCCCGCCGCTTCCGCAGGATGAGATATTGGCGCGCCTGCTCTTCGGCGAGAGCGCCTCACAGCTGACGGTGCTGCAGGTTGCCCAGATCGGTGCCGCGCTTGCAACGCTGAGCGGCGTGGGCGGCAGCGGCCCCAATCCGCTCGTCAAGGTTCAGAAGGCTCTTGGGCTCGACCGGCTCTCGGTCGGCGGAGGCACCAGCACAGGCGTTGCGGGTCAGACCTCCGGCGCCGCCATCGAGGCGGGCCGCTACGTCTCCAATCGCGTCTTTGTCGGCGCGAAGCAGAGCACTACCGGGTTCAGTCAGGTAGAGGTCGATGTGGATCTGTCGAAGCATCTGAAGTTGCAGACGCGACTGGGCAACGGCACCGCGACCGAGCAGGGGACGACGCCGGAAAATGACCCTGGCAGCAGCATCGGGCTCATGTACCAGTTCGAGTACTGAGCAAGAGCGCGCGGAATCAGGTGCGGTGGGCTACAGCGATTCCCCCGCTTCCGGGTGCTCAAGTGGGCGCCGGCGCAAGCAGCACCAAGCGACGACGCAGTTCCCGACGAACCAGGTACAGACTCGTCAGCGCTTGCAGGGTCACCGTCGTCACCGAGAGATACCAAAGATGACGGATTTGAAACCACGGCTGCCCGGACAGCCAGATAGCCGGCCCTACGAAGGTGATCAGGCGCGACGCGCTGCTCGCCAATGAGGGCCACGTATTGCCGAGCCCCTGAAAGGCGCTCGAGCACGTGAAAATAATCCCCGTCGCCACGAAATTCCACGAGATGATGGTTAGGAACTGCGTGCCGAAGGCAACGACATGCGGCTCGGCGGAAAACGGCAGGATCAGCACGGCGCTGCGCCACTGACACAGCAGCGTCAGCAGCAGCATGACGCTGCAGGTCATCAAGGCCGAAGTGCCGACCGTGGCGCGCACGCGATCTGGCTTGCGGGCTCCAAAGTTCTGGCCCACGATCGGCGCAGTAGCGAATGCCACCGCCATGGCAGGCAGGAAAATCGACTGCATGACGCGTGAGCCGATGCCGAAACCCGCCTGCGCCGCGGCGCCGAAGTCGCGAATGATCCAAAAGATGATTGCCATGTACCCAAACATGAGCGCGAATTCCCCACCGGCAGGCAACCCAATATTGAGTATGCGCAGCCACACACCCAGCCGCGGCGCCCACATTGATGGATGCGGCTGCACGTACTTCTCGAGTTTCAGGAAATATACGGCAAGCAGGAACACGCCGAACGCGACTGAAATTGTAGTCGCAAGCCCCGCGCCAGCAACACCCAGAGGGTAATGGGTGCCCCACCCGGCGATGAGTATTGGTGCGAGCACGATGTTCAGCAATACGGTGAGACCTTGAACGATCATCGTGGGCTTCACGATACCGGTGCCGCGCAACGCAGAGCCCATCGACACCATGGCGAATTGCAGTGCGAGTCCAGGCAAGAACCAGCGCAAGTAAGCCGTGCCCGCCATGGCCGAGGACTGGTCCGCGCCGAGCGTCCCCATGTACGCATTCGCCCCGGCGTACCCTAGTAGTAGCGTCAGCAGCGCACAAAGGAGCGCTAGCACCAGGGACTGGTTGAAGACCAGATTCGCCTCGCCGGCGTCCTTCCTGCCGACGGCCTGCGAGATGAGGGCAACGATTCCCACACCGAGCATCTGTGTCAGCGCAAAAACGATAAACATGATATTGCCGGCGGCGCTCACCCCTGCAATTGCAGCGTTACCAAGTCGCGATACGAAATACAGGTCGACGATGTAGTACAGCGTCTGCAGCAGCATGCCTGCGAAGATGGGTACTGCCATGCCGATGATTTGTCGTGCTATGGGGCCTTGCGTCAGATCGCGCATTGCGGTTTCCTGATTGCGTGAATGTGATCGGTTGAATGCTCGCGGCCGGGCGAGGCACAGGCGCGCTTCCGGCAGCCTAATGGGTAGCTACCTCGATCAGGCGTGATTTCACCCATCCCAGCGACTGGCGTTCTTCGGAAAGCCGGGGCGCTGGGCCTGCACGACGCAGAAGCGCTGACCGGTTGGCGCCTCCATGACCACCCAGCGCTCCAAACGCTCCACCACCTTGGCGCCAAGCTGCGCCAGGCGCGTCACTTCTGCAGGAATATTGTCGGTCTCGATATCTACATGCACGCGGCTTTCATGCTCCACTCGCTGGATCTGCACGATCGGCTCGTCAGGCGGAGTTTCCAACATGCGGTAGTTCCCCCGGCTCCCTGGGTGCTTGAGATCCACCGGACGACCCAATGCCGCCGCCCAGAATCCGGCTGCCTGGTCCACATCGGTCGTATGGCAATCGATCAACACCGCACAAAGGCGCGACCGGTGCATGTCAGTGTCCCCCGCGGCAAATTAGAAAATCTCCCCGGCCCGCTTCAGCGGCATCCCAGTTCTCACTCTTGAAGTATTGCCGCAAAAAACTCTGGGCGCTAGCACCGATAGTAGCGGATATGATGCGGTACCAGCGCAAGTGCAACGGTTGCCAGTTGACACGCGCGGGGGCATTCCCGGCTCCAAGCCGGGTGGCAGTCGAATGATCTGCGGCATTGTTCCGCCGCAATCACCGAGGGTGTGTATGCGTCAGGCGCTCGTTGTAATTTTCGTGCTGACGTTGTCAGTCGCTCTATCGGAAGCGAAGTCGGCTGAGCCTTCCGCCACTGACAAGACTTTTGAACTGTCGCTGATCCGCGGATCCCGCTTGACAGTTGCTGCCAGAATCAATGCACAGCCGGTAGAGGCACTTCTGGACTCCGCTGCGGAGATGACCATTCTCGATCAATCGCTCGCAAAGAAACTCAAGCTGGCCCGCGGTCAAGCGGTTGCCGGCCAGGGATCGGGTAAAAGCTCCTTCGCCGCGCGGCTTGTCGAGGGCGTGACGCTTGAGGCGGTGGGCCTTACGCTTCGCAACCAGACGGTCGCAATCGCCGACCTGTCCGACGTTGGCGAGCGCCTGCTGGGGCACAAAGTCGACGTCATACTCGGCCGCGAACTCTTCGACGCAGCGCGCTTGTGGATAGACATCGCAGGACGTGCCATTTCCGTGGCCCCGACGGATCGAGAGCCGCGCGGCAGCCGCCTGGATCTGACGACCGAGCACGGCGTTGAGACAGTTCCGGTACGAGTTGAGTCGGGCGACCCGGTTCGCGCCACTTTCGACCTGGGCAACGGCTCAGGGGTTCTGATTGGAAGCGCTCTGGCCGAGCGCATGCATCTCTTGAGCGACGGGCGAAAGGTGGATACCAAGCGCGGCGGCGGCCTCGGGGGAGAGACCGTCCGACAGGTCATCATGCTGCGTTCCATCGAGATCGCGGGGCGCCGCTTCGCCGAGGTGTCCGCCACGATCGATGCGCAACCCAGTGCATCTGACGTCAACATCGGAGTGGATTTGCTCCGGCACTTTCGCATTACCACGGACTTCGCAAATCACGCCGTATGGCTCGAGCCTCGTGACTGACAAGTCTGAACCCTTAAGGGCCGGCGCGCCCCGTTATCCCACCTGGATGGCGAGCATCGATATCGAACCCCCATCGACGCCTTGGACCGGAAAGGTAACTATTTCGCGCTGCTGGGCCGTGGCGATGACGTACAGCAGCGGCAAATAATGATCCGGCGTTGGAATGGAAAGCAGCGCGTCCGGGCCGAGCTTGTCGTATTGGACCAGCGGCTCGTAGTCACCCGCGAGCAGCATTGCTTTCGCCTTCGCCTCGAAGCGAACTGCCCATGCATATGGATCCGGAATGTGCCGACCCCACGCATAGGTGTGCAGGTTGTGGACGAGATTGCCGCTGCCCAAGACCAGGATGTTCTCGGCACGCAACGGCGCAAGTTTGCGCCCAACTTCGAAATGGAACGACGCCGGCTGTGTCTCGTCGATGCTCAGTTGCACGACCGGAATGTCCGCGAGCGGGTAAACATGCCGCAGCACGGACCAGGTACCGTGATCGAGTCCCCAGGAACTGTCGAGTTCTACCGGCAAGGGCGCAAGCAAATCCCGAACCCGGCGCGCTAGCTGCGGATCGCCGGGCGCCGAGTACTGCACTTGATAGAGCTCGCGAGGAAAACCGCCAAAATCATGGATGGTTCGTGGCGCGGTGTTGATCGTTACTGCCGTTCCCGGCACAAACCAGTGAGCGGATATGGAGAGGATGGCCCTCGGCCTGGGCAGCGTTTCCCCAATGCGCCGCCACGCCTTTGTATAGGCATTCTCCATGACGGCGTTCATTGGATTGCCGTGCCCGAGAAAAATTGCGGGCACTAGTTCCGTCGTGGCTGGTTGCGGGTCACTCATCGTAATGCCAGTCAAATCCGCCGTCGCTGACGGTAGCAGCAGCGGCGGCGCTCTACACCTTTACATTCGGATGGCGGCTGATGATCCTAGGCGTTATAACTGACCGTCGCCATTGCCCGAATACGCGACGCAAACGGTTCGGTACTGAGCCGGGCGCGGTTGCCGCGAATGGGGCCAACGCAGCACGGTTTACGGAGCGCGCGATGATATTCGAAGCAGTAGCCACTGGTGGATGCCGATCCTACATCGTCGGCTGCGAGGCCACCTGCGTTGCCGCGCTGATCGATCCAGAGCTCAGCCAGATCGACCGCTACATCGCATTGGCTGCAAGACATGGCCTGCGCATTCGGTATCTCATCGACACGCACACGCACGCGGATCATTTTTCGGCAACCCAGCTGCTCGCGCGCCAGCTCGGCGTGCCGGTGGTGATGCATAGCGCAAGTCCGGCGCCATTCGTGGATCTGCGCCTGCAGGGTGGTGAGCTGCTCGTGGTCGGCCGGCTGAGACTGCAGGCAATACATACCCCCGGACACACACGCGATTCGATGTGCCTGTGCGTCGAGGATCGCGTGTTTACCGGCGACACGCTGCTCATTGGGGGAACCGGGCGCACCGACCTGCCAAGTGGTGACGCGGCAGCGCTTTATGAGAGCCTCTTCAACGGTATCCTGACCCTCGATCCGGCGATGAAGGTATTCCCGGCACACGAATACAAAGGACGCTCCCACTCGAGCATCGCTCAGGAGCTGGCGGAGAATCCGCGTCTGCAGAAACGCGACCGCAACGCCTTCATCGAGATGATGCAAAACCTCAATCTCACGATGCCCACTCATATCACCGAAGCGCTGCGCACCAACATGAGCGGCGGCAAGACTGTTGCGCAGATGCTCGCCGAGGCCGCAGCGGCGGTGCCGTTCATGTCACTGGCCGAGCTCAAGGCCTGTCTCGAGTCGCGCAAGGATGAGCTGATCGTGCTCGACGTGCGCGAGCGCGACGCTTTTGAAGAGGGCCACATCCCGGGGGCAAGGCTCTTGCCGCGGGGCCAACTGGAATTGCGCGTCAACGACGAGCTGACCGATCCGACGCGCAGAATCCTCGCCTACTGCGAGTTTGGCCGGGTCTCGACGCTTGCGACGGCTACGCTGCGCCAGATGGGATTTCGCTGCGCCGTAGCTCTCGACGGCGGCATGAAAGCGTGGCGCGAGGCCGGATACGCGGTCAGGACGGGCAAAGAGGCGTAAGCGCCGCCGTCGCCCACGGCGCGCGGATGTTTGACTTGTCGGTGCAAGTGCGCCGGATCTGGCGCACAAACTTAATGCGGGAGATAGCGATCGGCCCAGTCAATTTCACGCTCAGCAAGGTCCTTGACGAAGCTCGGTCGCACGAATACGTGATGTTCGCCCGGGTAGACGACGAGCTGCGTCGGCACTCCTAAGGTTCGCAGCGCCTCATACATTTGTTCCCCGCCGGTGATCGGGACATTGAAGTCTTTTTCACCGCCCAGGAAGAGCGTCGGCGTGTGGATTCGATCGGCGTGAAAGAACGGATACGACACCTTGAGCCACAGCGCCGTGTTGCTCCACGGTGCGCCGAGCTCGTTCGTGTACTGCAGAATGTACTCATCGCTGCCGTAGGTCGAGAGCTGATTGCCGCTGCCCGCGCCGCTGATCGCAGCTTGGAAACGCCGATCCGTCGCGATGGTGTAGTCCGTCAAGAGACCGCCGTAGCTCCAACCGCCGATCACCAGCCGCTCAGGATCCGCAATGCCGAGCGCGACCAGGTGGTCGATCCCCGCCAACAGGTCCTCGACTTCTTTGTGCCCCCAATCGGCAAATATCGCTTTTGCAAAGGCGATGCCCCGGCCGCTGCTGCCGCGGTAATTCACGCGCAGCACGACGAAACCCCGGGCGGCGAACATCTGCGGCTCAAATTCGTAGCCGTCCAGAATGAGGGAGTGCTCATCCTGCCCATTGGGGCCGCCATGGATCCAGAGGACCGCCGGGTACTTCTTGCCGGAAACAAAGGACGGTGGCTTGATGATGATGCCGTGCACGTCCGCACCGTCCTTGCTTTTGAATTCCACATCCTCCACGGCTCCAAGAGCAAGCTCGGACAACAAGGCGTCGTTGTGCGCGGTGAGCTTGCGCAGCTGCCCTGCCTCGAGGGCATACACCTCGGCAAATGCGCCGTCGTTAGACTGCAGCAGCGCCGTATGCCCGCCGCCTGTGGTCAATGCGGAGGCCACAAACGGCCCGCTCGCCAGAGGCGTGATCGCATCGCGCGCGAGGTCTAGGCGCGCCGGATAGGCGCGGCGATCATCTTCCACCACGATCGTAATAGCCGCCGAGTCGCCCGTGAAGGCAAAGGAGGTGACCGCACGGTCGAGCTTGTCCGCCAGCGCTCGAGGTGCGCCGCCAGCGGCCGGCACGACGAACAGGTGATCCTGCATGTACGCATTGAATTTGGGTTCGAGCCCCTGTTGATACGCGATTAGCTTGCCATCCGGGCTCCACGCAAGCTTTTGTACATTCGGTACGTAGGGCCGCCCGAGGCTGCGTACCGGACCACCCGCACGGGCTTCGACGACGTCGATGTCCGCGCGGCCATCGCGATCCACTGCCTTCTCATGTGAGCGCACGAATGCGATCTGCCGACCGTCGGGCGACCAGGCAGGCAGGTCGTCGGTGAATTCGGCATCCGCCGTAAGCGCATCGAGCCGCTTGCTTCCGACATCGAGCAGATACAGGTGGCGCATGTGCCCGGCCTGCAGGTAACCGTCTTCATCTTGCTTGAAGTGCCAGGCCTCTATGACGATAGGCCTGGGCGATTTCTCATCATCGCCCGGCTCCATCGCAATGACGAGACGCTGTCCGTCCGGCGACCATGCGTAGGCGCCGATCTCGCCGGTGACTCTCGTCAGCTGACGCGCCTCACCCCCGCGCCGGTCGAGCAGCATGATCTGGGCCGTGTCAGAACCCGCAGGCTTTGCGAGGTAAGCAATAAAACGCCCGTCCGGACTCCACCGCGGTTTTTCGGTGCCATCCGCTGCATTCGTGAGTGAGAGGTCTTGAGTGCCATCCCAGCTCACCATCCAGATCGCGCTTCTCACCTGGTCGGCCTCGCGATCGCTTGAGTCGGCGACGTAGGCGACCCAAAGGCCGTCGGGAGAAAGCTGCGGATCGCTGACATCGACGACACGAAAGAGGTCATCCGTCTTGAGCGTGCGCCGGTTCTCGGTAGAGTCCGCCGCAACCGCCTGAAGCGCGTACGCCGATAGCAATGCGCTCGCAACTACCCCACTGACGGCCTTCATCGGATTGGACAAGCTATTCGCTCTTGCCCCATCGGTAGCTCAAACGAATACCAAACACTCGCGGCTCGTTAGTGGTGTTACGGCGGTCGTAGTTGCCCGTATTGGTGAAGATAATTGCGTCCTTGTCGAATAGATTAGTGACATAGGCTTCCGCCGACCAGCGCTCGCCCGGCGATTGGACGCCGAAGCGCACATTGGAAATATCGTAAGCCGGCTGCAAAGAGCGCTCGAAGCCGTGGGTGTCGACGGCGCGCAGATCACTCCACATGTCGCCCTTATGCGCAATGTCGTATTGGAAAAATCCTTTTAAGGATGCGTTGAGTGGCCTCTCGTAGCGCGCATTCGCACTGTAATTGAAGTATGGGACGTAGGGGAGTCTCTCGCCCGGGACCACGATAAAAAGCGGATTCAAAAAAGTGTCGGTAGTCAGGCGCGAGTCGTTGTAGCTCGCCGACAGCTGCACAGTGAGCCCCTCGGTTACCGTGTAATCAACATTCGACTCGGAGCCGTAAATGCGCGCATCGCCGAGATTGGCGTTGAAGCCTATCGGACAGATGGCAAGATCAAAGACCGGCGCCTGATAATTCTTCCACGGCATATAGTAGACGGCGCCATCCCACACCATGCGCCCGTTGAGGAGCGTTGATTTCCAACCAACCTCGAAGTTGTTAAGCGTATCGGGCGTGTACTCTGCCGGCGCACCGTTCTTGTAGCACACCGCACCGAGCCCGGGATTGGCGCCACCATCACGAAAGCCCTGGCCGAAGGAGGCGTAGAGCAGCAGATCCTTGTTCACCTTGAAGTTGACGCCAGCCTTGGCGTTCACCTTGTGAGAGCCGCCGGCGTCGGCGAAAGGGACTTTCGGATCCCAAAAATATCCTGAGTAGGGTTCCCCGTCCGTGAACCAGGACCTGAAGTGCTGTATTCCACCTTCAATCGACCAGCGCTCTGTAATTGGCAGCGTGACGTCGGCAAACTCCGTGGTTTGCCAGTAGTCGCTGCGCTCCTTATAGCTGTACCACTCCTCCGGCAAAGGGGACGCTTTCAGGGGTGCATAGTAATAGTTGTAATAGGAAATCTGACTCTGGTAGGCGTTGCCTTTCGGCTGGATATTCGGCATGTGATAGAAGTCGGAGTAGACGTCCTTGGTATGCTCCCAGTACAGGCCCGCCAGCCACTGGATGCGGCTGCCTGCCTTGGATTGCAGGCGCAGCTCGTCTGACCAGCGCTCCGTATCATTGTGGTACTCGTAGTACATCGTCGGCACCTTGCAACCCGTGAAGGGGCCGCTAGTGCCATTGATCGAGGGGCCATTCAGGCAGGCAAAGCTTTGAATGTTGGCCGCCGTGAATGGCGCAACCGGTGAATACTGGACGTACTCGGAGTACTCATCGTTCTTCAGCGTAGGCAGCGACCAATACGTGCTCGCAAACACGAGGTCGCCGATGCCGACGTCGCCCTCCACGTGCAGATCGAGCGATCGGAAATAGTTGGTGCCGTTCTCCGGACCGAACCTTGAGACCTCGCGCTCTCCGTATTTTGGATCCTGGTCCCATGCTCCTTTCTGGCGTTCGCCCTGGTAGCTGGCTGTCAGGACCGCATTCCAGTTGTCGGTGATGACCTGCTTGATAGCGACGCGAGCGCCGTCGACGTATTGAGTGTTGTAGTCATTTCCAGCCCATTGTGCGTTCGTCGAGGTGACTCCGTTCACCCAGTGTCGCGTCGTCAGGAGATTGTCGATGAAGCCGCCGTTGTACATGGAGTAACCCGAGATGCGGATGGCGGTCTTGCCCTCGATCAGCGGCACGTTGACAAAGGCTTCGTAGGTATCGTTGTAGCCGCCGCGATCGATCTTGCCGTTGTCCGTATCGACACCGGCGCTGAATGAATTCGGGTCAGGCTTCGCGGTGATGAGGCGAACCGCGCCCGACATGGATCCTGCCCCGAACAGTGTGCCCTGGGGGCCGTTCAAAACTTCGATGCGCTCCATGTCATAGCTATGCAGGTCGGGAATGCTGCCGTAATAGCTCAGGGACATGTCGTCGAGGAAGAAGCCCGTCGATGAGGTGTTCACCACGTTGGGGTTACTGCCGTCGGAAACCCCGCGCATGAAAAACATCTGCGTCGCCGGACCGATGCTGATGAAGGAGATCGACGGCGTCTTGGTCGCGTAGTCCTCGAACTGCGAGATCGACAGGTTCTGAAGATCCTTGGAGGTGAAGACGTCGATGCTTTGCGGCACCTCCTGCAGGTTCTCGGAACGCTTACGCGCCGTGACGACGATCTCCTGGAGGCCCTCGGAATTTGCCGAGCTGTCCGCCGCGAGTACCGCTCCACCAGGCGCCGCGACCGCACCGTAGAGCGCAGCGGCGACGGCGACGCTGATCGGGGATCGCTGCAAGCCGTGAGCGCGCCCGCTCGGGGACAGTGGTCGAGCCGCCGCTCGAAGCTTCATGGTTCTTCGCATGAGAAATCCCCCTCGTCGCTTTCTTCTGTTGCGGTCCAGTCGATCATGGGCTCAAGTCCCGTCCGCCTGGCTGCTTGCGCCATGTTCTAAGCTCACACTCGAGGCAGTCTTTGTCTGCTGTTAGAGCGAGGCGTCGCATCCGATTCGGCGTGACCGGCAATCATGAGAGACCACCTTCGCTATGTTGCGATTTACGGTGCGATCATCCCGTGCGGTTCCCGTCGCGTCAACTGATCGACCGTTCAATAGCGTTGGATGGATCAGCGCAAGTAAGCGAAGCGCTCGAGGCAATCCCCAAGACTCGCCCTTAAAGGCTCAAGTTCCTTGGCAAAGTGCCTCCAATACCCCACTCCCGAAGCGTAGAGCGGCTGGCGCACCTGCTCAGAGCTTGCCGTGCGCACGGGCCGCTCGGTCTCGTGGAATCTCAGGCAGGCACTCTCGAACGGCAGGCCGCAGTGCGCGAGCAGACGGCGGATGAGCGTGTCCGGGTCGCGTATCAGTTCTTCATATTGCAAGTGCAGAACCTTGCCGGGCAGCACCTCATCCCAGTGATCCATGAGCGCAAGGTAGCAGCCGTAATACCGCCCGAGATCTTCGAGGTCGTAGCTGAAGGACTGGCCTTCGGCAAAGTACTGCTTGTAGGTGCTAAAGCACGCATCCATCGGGTGACGACGCACATCGACGATGATGGCCTGCGGCAGGATGACGTGGATGAGCCCGACGTGGCTGAAGTTATTCGGCATCTTGTCGATGAAGTGCGGCCGGCCGGCACGTAGGGGGCGGGTCTCATCGAGGTAACGCCGGCCGAGCGCCGCGAGCGTCTCCGGCGAAACAGCCCCAACGCTCTCGGGGTAGCCGTCGCCCTGCGCGCCGCGATGATCGAACTCGCGCACCATTGTCACGATATTGGGCAGCTCCATCGTGCCCTCGACCTTCGAGTGGCTGGCGAGTATCTGCTCCACGAGTGTCGAACCGGATCGGGGCAGGCCGACGATGAAAATGGGCGTCGCATCGGCGAGCCCCACGCCGCGTCGTTCACGAAAGAAGGCCGCATCAAAGCAGGCGGCGACGCGGCGTGACTTGGACTCGAATTTCGCGATGTCGAACGGCGATGCGGCTCGGCGCAGTGTGTTGCCAGCGGCGTAATTGACGAATGCATCCGCAAACTGCATTCGTTGCTCGAGCGCTCGAGCGAGCGCAAAGTGCAGCTGGGCCTTGTTGCTCTCATCCACGGACGAGCTCACCAGGAGCTGCTGCATGGCGGCGATCTCAGCATCGGCAAAGGTGTAGGTCTTAAGGTCGGCAAGACTCCAGTACGCCTCACCGCAGCCGGCATCCATACGCAGACACTCGTGGTAGGCCGCCTCGCACTGCGTGCGCTGGCCCAGGGTCTTGTGCAGATGACCGATGGAAAGACGCAGCCTCACCTGCGTCGGATTAAGCCGTGAGGCTTCTTCGAAGGCTGCGAGCGCGTCTGCTTGGCGCAGCAGGCGCGTGTACACTGATCCCAGTGCGACCCAGTTCTGCGGATTTTCGGGCTCAACTTTCAGCAGCTCGCGAAATACCGTTTCTGCCTCGGGCAGCTGCCCGGCGGCGAGCAGCGTGTGGCCCAAGCCGCGACGCGCCAGAGGCAAGTGCGCCGTTTGTTTCAGGGCATGGCGCAACAAGCGCTCGGAGTCCTGCGTATTGCCGGCGCCCAGCGCAAGCGCCGCAAGGCCGCAGAGCGAGCCGACATGACTCGCATCGCTCTTCAGTATGTCGCGGAAAGTACCCTCCGCCGATTGTCGGTCCCCCGCGACGAACGCGGCGGTCGCCTGCTCGATGCGCTCGCGGTGCGGATCGAGGCGGCGTGCCTGCTCGAACGCATAGCGCGCATCTGCGTACCTCTCAAGGTCTACCAGCACGTCGCCGTAGGCAAGCCATGCGCTCTCGAGCGCGGGTGCCTGCTTCACTACACGTTGCAGTTCGGTGCGTGCGGCAGCGACGCGCCCAACTTCCCGATACGCGCGCGCAAGATCGGTGCGCGCCTGCGCAAAGTCCGGTGTACTGGTGACGGCGCGTTCGAGCGTCTCGATGGCAGGCTCGAGCTTGCCCTGCGCGAGCAACGCGAGCCCCAGCAGGCGCAGGCTGTTGACCTCGCCGGGGGCGGTGGCCTGTATTGCGCGCAACTGTCGCTCGGCCGTCTCAGCACGCCCGCTGCGCAGCGCCGCCAGGGCCGTGCCGTACGCGGCGCGCAGCTGCGCTTGTGATCGCTCCTCCACGTTATGTTCCTAGTACTTCATAAGAGGGCGGCTTAGCCAAGAAGAGCGCCCGTCACCTCGTCGAAGGCGGCGACAAGCTTGCCGACCTGGGCGCGGGTGGTCTGCGGGCACACGAGCATCATGTTGTGGAACGGCGCGATGATGCAGCCCCGATTGAGGAGCCCGAGGTGGATCACTGGCTCAAGCTCCGGAGCGAGTGCGCGCGCGGCCTCCGATCCGTTCCTGAGACGCTCCGGAGCACAGATGAATTCGACTCGGGCGCCGATGCGCGCCACATGCCACGGTAGCTGCCGACGCTCGATCACTGCAACGAGCCCTGCCGCCAGCTCGCTTGCCAGCTGCTGCATGTGCGCATACGCCGCCTCGGTCATGACATCGCGCAGCATTGCATGCATGGTCGCCATCGCAAGCGCGTTGGCCGACAAGGTCGTGCCCAATCCGGAGTGCCCGGGAGGCTTTGCGTTGCGCATCCGGTCCCAGATCGCGGCGATCGCGTGGGTGAATCCCCACACGCTTGCCGGCACACCACCGGCGATGGGCTTGCCCACAACCAGGATGTCGGGATCAAGACCATAGGCGCGAGTATAGCCGCCGGGTCCGCTGCAAATCGTGTGCGTCTCGTCTATCAGGAGCAGGGTGCCGGTGGCACGCGTGATGCGCCGCAACGCCTCGTGATAGCCGGGCTCGGGCAATACCATGCAGCAATTGGTCAGCACGGGCTCCGTGATCACGCACGCGACGTCGCGAGCCGCGAGCGCGCGCTCCAGCGCCGGCACATCGTTGAACTCAACGACCTTGGTCGCCTCGGTGAGATCGGCAAATTGCCCCAGCAGGCCGGGGCGATTGACCGCGCGACCGTCTTGCAGCGACACGTAGGTCTCATCGACCGCCCCGTGATAGCAGCCGTTCATGATGAGTATGCGCGGGCGCGCGGTCACCGCGCGTGCAATACGCAGCGCGAAGCGATTGGCGTCCGAGGCAGTCGTTGCGATCTGCCAGTGCGGCAGCGCAAAGCGCTCACGCAGCAGCAGCCCGACCGCATGCGCAGCCTCGCTCGGCAACATATAGGACAAGCCGTGATTCGCCCGCAACTCGAGCACCCGCACGACCGCGGCGGGCGAGTGACCGAACATCGCTCCGGTGTCGCCAAGGCAGAAGTCCGCATGCTCAATACCGTCGATGTCGATGAGCGTCGCGCCCTGTGCATCTGCAATCACCGGCAGGAATGGGACCGGCCAGTCGAGCATCCAGTGCATCGGCACGCCGCCGTAATAGGCCGCCGAGGCAGCCGCACGCGCGCGCGCGCGCGGCCGTGCAGCCGTGTAGCGCTCCCTCTCCGTAGCGGCGAGCGCGGCTATCCGCGCAATCGGCACGCCACGCAGACGCGCGGGCTCGCCGGAGCGGCCCTCAGAGGTGGTCGTGTTCATGCGCAAGGCGCTGCGTCAGCATTAATATGCTCCGTTGATTCTCGCTCATCCGTAAGGTAAGGCCTTTTCGGTAGAGACAGATATCGCCGCCTAACGGTACCCTCGGCACCTGCGACCGAGCACCGCAAAGGCTTGCAAGCAGCACCGCGCTTCCAGGGCATCAAGGGCCGTCATGGACTATAAACTCACCTATTCAACCATGTTCAATCCGCCGCCGGCACTGCACGAGCGCTTCGAGGCGGCATTAACGCGCGTGCGCAGCCATCTCGGGCAAGTGCATGGCAACTTCATCGATGGGGCAGAGCGCGCTTCAAGTGTCACCCGGCAGGCGCGCTCGCCCGTCAATCAGAAGCAAGTGCTCGGAGAGTTTCCCGAGGCAACCGCTGATGAGGCTAATCTTGCGATCGCGGCTGCGCGCAGCGCCTATCCTCTTTGGAGTCGCACGGCGGCCACGGCGCGCAATCGCATTCTGCGCCGCGTGGCCGAGCTCATCGAAGAGCGTGTGTACGACATCGCCGCGGCGGTCGCGCTCGAAGTCGGCAAGAACCGCATGGAAGCACTCGGTGAGGTGCAGGAGACCGCGGACTTCTTCAACGTGTATTGCGATGACTACGAGCGACAGAACTTCGATCACGCGCTGCCCGATGACCCACTGCCGGACTACGTGAGCCGCAACCGCTCGGTGATGAAACCTTATGGCCCGTGGGTGGTGATCACACCATTCAATTTTCCGTTCGCGCTTGCGGGCGGCCCGGTCGCCGCAGCGCTCGTTACGGGCAATACGGTCGTACTGAAGGGCGCGACGGACACGCCCTGGGCGGGCCGGCTGCTCACCGACTGCCTGCGCGACGCAGGCGTGCCGCGCGGCGTTTTCAACTACATCAGCGGCCGCGGCGAGGGCGCCGGCGCGGCGTTGGTGCACCATCCGGACACGGCAGGCATCACGTTCACAGGCTCGCATGACGTTGGCATGCAGATCTATCGCCACATGAGCTCGGGGGCGTGGCCACGGCCGTGCATCGCGGAAATGGGCGGCAAGAACCCGGTCATCGTGAGTGCGCGTGCCGATCTTGAGCGCGCTACCGTCGGCATTATTCGTTCGGCCTTCGGCCTGAGCGGTCAGAAGTGCTCAGCGGCATCACGCATTTACGTCCAGGAGGGCATCGCCAACGAGCTGATCGAGCGGCTAGTTACCGCCATGGCGCGTCTTTCCGTCGGCGACCCGACGCGCCGCGAGAACTGGATGGGACCCGTGGTCAATGAGCGCGCGCACAGAAACTATTCGCGCTTCTGCGCGAGGCTCAGATTAGGCGACGCTCGCATCCTAAGCGGCGGCAAGATACTGACCGAGGGGGCCCTTGCCGAGGGTTTTTTCTGCGCGCCGACTCTTGCCGAGGCGCCTCCTGCACATCCGCTATGGCGCGAGGAGATGTTCCTGCCGATCGCGATGATCACGCGCGTGGCGGACCTTGAAGAGGCGATGTCGCTTGCGAATGGCACCTCGCTCGGTCTCACCGCCGGCTTCTACGGCGCTCCGGAGGAGGTTCCCTGGTTCTTCGAACACATCGAAGCCGGGGTCGCCTACGCGAACCGCCCGCAGGGCGCCACCACCGGCGCGTGGCCGGGCTACCAGCCCTTCGGCGGGTGGAAAGGCTCGGGCAGCACGGGCAAGGGAATTGCCTCATCTTATTATCTCGCCCTCTATCAGCGCGAGCAGTCGCAGACGCTCGTCGCGTAACACAGGATGCTTGTCCATGAATGACACACACACCAACAAACACCTGCCGGGCCCGAAAGCGCGCGCGCTGATCGAGCGCGATCGCGCGGTCGTCTCGCCGAGCTACGGCCGCGACTATCCGTTCGTGATGGACCACGGACGCGGCGCCGAAGTGTGGGACGTGGATGGCAATCGCTTCGTCGATTTTGCCGCCGGGATTGCCGTGTGCTCGACCGGGCACTGCCATCCCGCAGTGGTGAAGGCGATTCAGGAGGCGGCCACACGCTTTCTGCATATCTCTTCGGATTACTGGCACGAGGGTCAGGTGCGGCTTGCCGAGGTGATTCGCGAGCTGGATCCGGTGAGCGGGCCGGCCGTTTCGTTCTTCGCGAATTCCGGGGCGGAGGCCGTGGAGGCCGCTCTCAAGCTCGCACGCTATGCGACGGGACGTTCACGCTTCATCGGCTTTGTGGGCGCATTTCATGGCCGCACGATGGGCGCGCTCGCCGTCACCGCGAGCAAGTACACGCAGCAGTCGCGCTACTTCCCGGCAATGCCGGGGGTGACCCATGTGCCCTATCCGAACCCATACCGGCCGTTGTTTGTCGGCGAGGACCAGGGGCGTGCGGTAATTGCGTATATCGAGCAGCTGATGGAGCGCAATGTTCCGGCCGATGAAGTCGCCGCGATTCTGGTCGAGCCGATCCAGGGTGAAGGCGGCTACGTCGTGCCGCCCGACGGCTTTCTCGCCGGGCTGCGCAATCTCTGCGACCGCCACGGCATTCTCCTGATCTTCGATGAGGTGCAGGCCGGAGTCGGGCGCACCGGCAAAATGTTCGCCTGGCAACACTCGGGCGTGAGGCCGGATGTGCTGACGCTCGCGAAGGGACTCGGGTCCGGTCTTCCTATCGGCCTTGCGATCGCTCCCACGCACCTCATGCAGAAATGGCCGCCGGGTTCCCATGCCAACACCTTTGGCGGCAATCCGATTTGCTGCGCTGCGGCGCTTGCAACCCTTGAGCTCGTGAAAAGCAACTACGCCGACAACGCGCGCCGCATGGGAGCACGCATTCTCGAGCGGCTCGCAACGCTCGCACGGGAGTTTGAGTTCATCGGTGAAGTACGCGGACGCGGACTCATGATCGGCGTTGAGTTCGTGAGCGACCGCGTGACGAAATCGCCCGCGAAAGCGCTCGCCTCCAAGATCGTGCACCGTGCCTATCACAACGGGCTGCTGCTGCTCGAATGCGGCGCGAGCGGAATCCGCCTGATACCGCCTCTCATGATCGAGTCGGCCCTCGTCGACGAGGGACTGGAGCGCCTCGAGCGCGCACTTCGGGAAGCGCCGCGAGGAATTGCGCTAGTGCCGCGACCACTGTCGGGGGCTTCCACGGTGCGCGCGCCACTTCTCATCCTGGCAGGCACTCTTCTCACCGGAGTGGCAGCGGCGCCGGCTGCGGCTCAGCGGCTGCTGGTGCTGCCGCAGATTGACGTGCCACACCCCTATTATTTCCGCGAAATGTATCTGCCGCAGCTGACCAGCGGGCCGAGCGCGGTGGCCTTCTCGCCAGACGGCCGCACGCTCGTGTACTCGATGCAGGGTAGCCTCTGGCGGCAGGACATCGACTCGACCGAGGCCGAGGAGCTCGCCGCCGGGCCCGGCTACGATTTCCAGCCCGACTGGTCTGCCGATGGCCGGCACATCGCCTTCGTGCGCTATCGCGACGATGCGCTCGAGCTTGCGGTGCTCGATGTGGCATCGCGCGAGGTGCGCGCGCTCACGCACAACAAAGCGGTCAACGTTGAGCCGCGCTGGTCGCCCGACGGGCGAAGGCTTGCCTGGGTGTCCACCTTCGGCACGGGTCACTTTCACATCTTCGTAGGCGATTGCAACGCCGACAGCCTGCGCGGCCACGCTGCCTGGCCTGAGAGGAAGAGCAGCGTTGCGCGCTACTACTACAGCGCCTTCGATCACGAGCTCAGTCCGACCTGGTCAGCGGATGGCGCCGAGCTCATCTACGTCGGCAATCCGGAGACCTTCTATGGCACCGGCGGCATTTGGCGACGCGCCCTGCTGCCGGGTGCGACACCGCAGCCCGTGCGGCTCGAAGAGACGACCTGGAAGGCGCGCCCTGCCTGGTCCCCCGATGGGAAAAGGGTTCTCTATTCTTCCTACGCCGGTCGTCAATGGCACCAGTTATGGATCACGACGGCCGCCGGCGCAGGCGATCCGATTCCGCTCTCCTTTGGCGACTTCGATGCCACCGGCGCGCGCTGGTCACCCGACGGCTCGCGAATTGCCTTCATCTCCAATCGCGCAGGCACGACCGAAATCTGGCTGCAGGAGCTGGTCGGCGGTGCTCAGAGGAAACTTGAAATCCACCGCCGACACTACCTGCAGCCCAGCGGCGAGCTGCGGCTGCGCACCCTCGATGGCGAAGGCAGTTTGCAGGCGGCGCGCATCGCCCTGGTCGCCTCGGACGGTCGCGCCTATGCGCCGCGAGGATGCCTGGATGCACGCCGACGACGGATTCGACCGCAAGCAGAGCACGTTCGAGACGCATTACTTTCACAGCGACGGCGATGCGACGCATCGACTCTTCCTGCGGGCGCCGCGTCACTTACGGTGTGGCGCGGCATGCGATATCAGATCGAGCATCGCACGGTGCAGGTGACGCCCGGCCGTGTGCGCAACCTTGACGTCACGCTTGCAACCGCTCGCGCTGCCGCCGGACTGGAACCAGGATGGCGCAGCGCAGACGTTCACGTGCACATGAATTACGGCGGCAGCTATCGAAATACGCCCGCGCATCTGGTGCGGCAGGCAGATGCGGAGGATCTCGATGTCGTGTTCGGACTCGTGGTGAACAAGGAACAGCGCATACCGGATATCGGCTATTTCTCGCCGCGCCGGATCAAGCCTCCACCGATTCGGTGCTGCTGTCATTTGGCGCAGGAGTATCACACGAGCTACTGGGGCCATCTGGGGCTCCTCGGTCTCAACGATCACTATTTGATTCCGGGCTACGCAGCCTACGCGAACACGGCGGCCGCGAGCCTCTATCCGACCAACGCGGCGATTGCCGATCTTGCGCACGCACAGCAAGCGCTCGTTGGCTACGTGCATCCCTTCGATGAAATGCCGGATCCCGCCGCGGCGGGAACGCTGACCGATGAACTGCCGGTCGACGTGGCGCTCGGCAAAATCGACTACTACGAGGTCCTGGGCTTCAGCGACCACAAGAGCTCCGCGGCGATCTGGTATCGGCTTTTGAACTGCGGTTTCCAGGCCTGCAGCCGCAGCCGGAACGGATGCCATGGCGAATTTCGCATCTTTGCGTGGTCCGGTGGGCATGAATCGCGTCTACGCGCAGATCGCAGCGGACTCCCGATCTCAAGGACACGCGGATCTGACGGCACGGCTGCACCAGTGGCTTGCGGGTTTGCACGCAGGGCACACGCTCGCCACCAACGGCCCGCTTCTCGGACTTAGCGTCGAGGGCCAGCCACCCGGCGCGGACCTGCCCGTATCGGCGGATAAGGCGCAGCTCTCATACCAGGGGTTTCTTCGCTCGATCGTGCCCGTGGATCACCTGGAGCTCGTGATGAACGGCCAAGTCGTGCGGACAATGCGCCTGACCGGCACCCGCATGAGCGCAGACTTCGCGGGCACGCTGCCGGTCGCCGGCAACGGCTGGCTACTGGTGCGCGCGTGGAACGAAGCGGCAAACCCGCAAATCTTTGACATTTATCCGTACGCCACGACCAATGCATTTTTCTTCCACACCGACGGCAGCGCCACTCACTGCGGCAGCGACGCAGATTTTTTTCTGCAATGGATCGCGCAGCTGGAAGAGGCGGCGGGGGCTCATCAGGGGTACAACACCGCCCAGGAACGCGAGGCGACGCTCGGCTCAGATCCGGGCGGCGCGCGCCATCATGAGCGCGCGTCGATGAGGCCGGCGCAGGCGAGCTCGGCACGATAGAGCCGCAGCGTGCGCGCAAGACCCGCGACGATTTCCTCGAGGTCCGCGGAAGTTGCGATGAGCGGTGGCGTCACCAGGATCCAATCGCCGAATTTGCCGCCGTGGCTTCTGCGACCGTAGATCAGAAGCCCCTCCGCGCGCGCAATGGCCTGCAGGCGGCCGATGACGTCGAGCGAGCGCGGCAGCATCGCTTTGGTCTTGGGATCAGCGACGATCTCGATCGCGTTCAGCAGCCCGAGACCGCGTACATCGCCAATAATCGAAATCTCGTCCTTGAGTTTATGCAGGCTTGAGCGCAGGACAGCGCCGAGCTCGCTCGCGCGCTCGATGAGGCCACGATCCAATGTCTCCTCGAGGACCGCAAGCCCGACCGCACACGCAAGCGGATGTGCCTTGTGCGTGTGGCCGAAGTGAAAGCCGCCGGCGCGGACGACCACATCGACGAGCCGTGCGGGCGCGAGAAACGCCGCGAGCGGCACGTAACCGCCGCCGATTCCCTTGGCGAGCGTCACGAGGTCTGGCTGCGCGTCAGGCCACCAATGCGCCGCCAGAAACCTGCCGGTGCGGCCCGCGCCACTGATGGTTTCATCATAAATCAGCAGCACGCCAAATTCGTCGCAGATCTGCCGCACCCGGCGATAGTAGGCGGCCGGCGCGTGATCCGCGCCCCCGCAGAAGCCCATGACGGGCTCGATGATGAAGGCGAGCACCTCATCGCTACCTTGCGCCAGGATCGCATCGCGCAGGGCGTGCGCACACTGCTCGGCAAAGGCGGCCGCATCCACGCCCGCAGGGGGGCGGTAGCTCCACGGGGCCGGAACGTGAATGCCCGTGTGGCCAGGCGGCAGGTACGCTGCGTATCCGGGATCGGCCGCGAGCGCCATCGTCGCGCGCGTACTGCCGTGGTAAGAAGGGTTGCGGCTGATCACCTTGTAGCGTGACGTTTGGCCACAGGCGAGCGCGTAGCGCCGCGCGAACTGCAGACACTTCTCCACTGCCTCCGATCCGCCCGACACGAAGAACGCGCGCTCAAGCCCCATGCCCACCTCTGCAGCGAGACGCTCGCCGAGGCGAACGTTGCTCTCGCTCTCAAACGTGCTGGGATACGCGAAGCACACACGCGATGCCTGCTCCTGCATCGCACGCAGAACTCGCGCGTTGCCATGCCCGAGATTCACCGCAACAGGACCGGAGGTGACGTCGATGTAGCGCCGACCTGCCGTGTCCCACACGTGCACGCCCTGGGCGCGCTCGACACGCGCGAGCGGCGCATCGAGCGCGGATGACCAGAAGCGCTGAATCCCGGCGGTCTCTTGCGTAGCGGCGGGTGTTTCGGATTTATCAGCCATTTTGTGCAAAGTCGGCACGCTTCATTCGGCCCTGCTGCGAACCATACCACTTGAGGGTACCCAGGCTCCTCTTGCCTGCGAGGCCCCGCAGCTTTGTGCGGTTGACGCTGATGGCAGCGGCGTGCATGAATAATCAAGGATGGCAGCTCACCCCGAAACGACCGTTGCGAGATTCGGGGCGCCATGAGACTGGCTGGGCCTCGTATCAATCGATACGCACGCTGTTGAACGAACGCGCCGGGCATCTATGTCGCATATCGTATCGCTACGGCAAGCCATCGCGGAGAATGTACGCGACGGCGACGTGCTCGCGCTCGAGGGGTTTACGCATCTCATCCCCTTTGCGGCCGGCCATGAGGTGATCCGTCAGCAGCGGCGCAATCTCTCGCTCGTGCGCATGACTCCCGACCTCATCTACGATCAGATGATCGGAATGGGCTGCGCCACGCGGCTCACCTTTTCCTGGGGCGGCAATCCCGGAGCGGGTTCGCTGTATCGATTCCGCGACGCGATCGAAAACGACTGGCCGCACCCTTTGCAGATTGACGAGCGAAGTCACGCGGATATTGCGAGCGCCTACGTCGCGGGCGCTGCCAATCTGCCGTTCAGCGTGATGCGCGGCTACGCCGGCTCCGATCTGCCCAAGTACAACGACAAGATCCGCCTTATCACCTGCCCATTCACGCAAGAGCGCCTGGTCGCAACACCTGCAATCCGGCCGGACGTGGCCGTCATCCATGCGCAGCAGGCCGACCGCCACGGCAACGTCCTGCTCTGGGGCATCCTCGGCGTGCAAAAGGAAGCCGCGCTCGCGGCGAAGCGGGTGGTGGTCACAGTGGAGGAAATTGTCGATGAGCTGCGCGCAGCGCCCAATGCGTGCGTGCTGCCGCACTGGGTGATCAGCGCCGTGGCGCTGGTACCGGGAGGCGCGTTTCCTTCGTACGCGCTCGGTTACTACGAACGTGACAACCGCTTCTACAAGACATGGAACGCCGTTGCGCGCGAGCGCGACACGTTCTTGCAGTGGATGCGGTCTCATGTTCTGCAGACCGCCGACTTCGCCGAGTTCCGGCGTACGCTGGCAAGCGGCCCTCATGAGGACCTGCCCGCGTGACGGGGAATGCCTATTCGACGAGTGAAATGATGACCGTGGCGGCAGCGCGCCGCCTGCGCGACGGAGCCACCTGCTTCGTCGGCATCGGGCTGCCTTCGACCGCCGCCAACCTGGCACGCCTGACCCATGCGCCGCGCGTCTCTTTGATCTACGAGTCGGGCACCATCGGTGCAAAGCCTTCCGTCCTGCCATTGTCCATCGGCGATGGCGAGCTTGCCGCGAGCGCCGACACGGTAGTCTCAACTCCGGAGATTTTCCGCTACTACCTGCAAGCGGGGCGCATCGAGGTCGGCTTTCTCGGCGCCGCACAGATCGATCGATTCGCCAATATCAACACCACGGTCATCGGCCCCTATGCAAAGCCGCAGGTTCGCCTGCCCGGCGCCGGGGGTGCGCCGGAGATCGCAGCCCTCGCAGGAGAGGTACTCATTATCATGGAGCAAAGCGCGCGCGCGTTCGTGAAGCAACTGGACTTCACGACCTCGGCAGGCTTTCTCGACGGCGGCGATGCCCGCGAGCGCGCCGGACTACCGGGAAAGGGTCCCGTAGCCGTGATCACGGATCTATGCATCCTTGAGCCTGATCCGGCGACGCGAGAGTTGACGGTCGTGTCCATCCACCCGGGGGTGGAGCGCGCGGCAATTGCAGCGGCGACCGGCTGGCCGGTACGGTTCGCCGCGCGCGTCAGCTCCACAGTTGCGCCCGGCGCCAGCGAGCTTGCCACGCTGCGCGAGCTGCTGCGGCGCACGCAGGCGGCGCACGGGGTAAGCGCAGAAGGCAAGTCTTCGGCCGCATAGGGAGAAACTGCGTTCCGCAGTCGCTGCAGGGCATTCGCCGCGCGGACACTTAGGGGCGCTCGCGCGTCGCCGCTCGCTTGGACGACACTTGGGTCTGCAGCACGTACACCGCGACGCTGATGCCGATGAGCACCGCGAGGCCGATGATCTCCTTGCGCTCCCCCAGGGCGATCAGCGCCAGCATGCTGGCTATCCCCAAAATCGTTGCGCCTCCCAACCAGCGAAAGTTCAACGGCCGCCCCGTCTGCGAGACACCACGGCGAACCAGCCACCAAGTTGCGCAACAGCCGCCGATGTAGAGCGGCGCAGTGGTGAGAGCCGACAACACGGCAAGTTCGGCAAAAGTGCCGCTCAGCGCCAACACCACGGCGATCGCCGCATAGCAGGCTATCGCCACGTGCGGCGCGTGGCTGCCCGCGTGGAGCCGCCCCAGCGGCTTCGGCAGAAGGCCATCACGCGCAAATGCAAACAGCACCCGCGGGGTGCCGAGGATGTCGCTACTTAGAAACCCGACCATCGAGACTGCAGCCCCTGTCAACATCAGCCAGCGCAGCGCCGGGCTGATCTCCCCCATCGCATCGGCCAACGGCGCCGTGGAGAGTGCCAACGCCGAACCTAGCAATCCCTGCGCGATGACCTGGATGCCGATATATAACAGCGTCACAACTCCCATTGCCAGGGCCAACGCGCGCGGAATGGTACGTTCCGGATGCTCAACCTCGCCGCTCGCACTCAGCGATGTCTCCATGCCCATGAACGCAAACATCGCGAGGATCACGGCGCGTCCAAGGCCGGTGCCGACGACCGGGCCGTTCTGGTGGAAATTCCCGCTGCGGATTGCACTTGCACCCACAACGATAAAAATGAGGAGCGGCGCGAGTTTCAGGAGGGTCATTGCATTGACCAGCCGAACACCGTGCCGCACCCCACCGATGTTGACGAAGGCGATAGTGCCGATCGTGCCGACGATGATGAGAGCATGCGCGGCAGCCTTGAATCCTTCAGGCAACACGGTTACACACACGTCCGCCAGTGCCGCAGCAATGCCTGCCGAGGCGAGCACGTCGCTAACCCATAGCAGCGTGCCGGCGACGTAACCGGTCAGAGGTCCAAACGCGGCTTCAATGTAGCCATAGGCGCCACCGCTGCTCGGTATGCGGCTGCCACCTTCAGCGAAACAGATCGCTACCGATCCGACCGCGATCGCGCATAGCAGTATGGCGAGCGGTGCATACACACCGACGTTTGCCGACAATCCCGCCGGCAACACAAATATCGTTGCGCCCACGACGATATTGACAGTACTGGCTGCAAGGCCCTCTATCCCAACTGCGCGTACCAGGCCTGCGTCGCGTTGGCTCATTTTCATGTAGCGCACCGTAGCATGAATGAATCGCACCTAGGCGTGCGAAAGGTCGCCTCGATTCCGTAGCGCGCGCGGCGCCCGCCTTTAGGGGATCGCTCGCGTTGCACCCCGACGCGAGGCAAGCGGTGTGCTGCTCGTTAGCCGAGCCTGATTTATCCACGTGCCGATTCGTGCGCGGCTAATCCTTAGCGCGGCATTCGTCGGACGTGTATGGTTTAGCGCCCGTGCCCCAAGGAGCCGGATCATGCTGCGCAGCGCCATCACTTGTTCTGTATTTGGGTTCGCCCTCTTAACCCCGATGAGCGCGGCTCTGGCCGCGAGCGGTTCGATGCCACGAGCGCGTGACCTCGGCGTTCCTTTCGATGGCACGCCTGGTCCGCTCAACGCGATAACGGATGTGGAAGGCGTGCTCGTCGGTCACACGACGCTGATTGCGGGTAGCGGCAAGCTACGGGTGGGCAAGGGCCCCGTGCGCACCGGCGTGACCGCCGTCCTGCCGCGAGGCGTTGCATCCATGCAGCGTTACTCCTTTGCCGGCTGGTATGCACAGAACGGCAACGGCGAGATGACCGGCACGACCTGGGTTGAGGAGTCGGGCTTTCTCGAAGGGCCCGTCATGATCACGAATACTCACAGCGTAGGCGTAGTGCGCGATGCCGTCATAGCCTGGCGCGTGTCGCACGGCCCTCCCGACGCCAGCGAGAGCTGGTGGTCGCTGCCAGTGGTAGCCGAGACCTGGGATGGCTGGCTCAACGACATCAACGGCTTTCATGTCAAACCGGAGCATGTGTTTCATGCTCTCGACGCTGCGCACGCTGGGCCGGTTGAGGAAGGAAGCGTCGGCGGCGGCACCGGCATGATCTGCAACGGGTACAAGGGGGGTGTAGGCACCTCGTCCCGCAAGCTGACAGTCAAAGACGCCGCGTACACCGTCGGCGTGCTCGTGCAGTGCAACTACGGAACGCGCGAGAATCTGCGCATCGCCGGCATACCGGTTGGTCGAGAGATACCGGGCGAGGACCCCTACGCGCGGGTACCCTCCGACCTCGTTGAGCGCGGCTCCATCATTGTTGTGGTCGCAACCGACGCGCCGCTCCTGCCCCACCAGCTGAAGAGAATCGCGCGCCGCGTGTCGCTGGGTCTGGGACGCACCGGTAGCATTGCCGGAAACGGCTCGGGAGATATCTTCATCGCATTCTCAACCGCAAATGCGGGCGCGAGCGACGCCGCCCGCGTCGCCGACCTGCGAATGGTGCCAAACGACTCGCTCGATGCGCTGTTCGGCGCCACGGTGCAGGCCACCGAGGAGGCGATCGTCAACGCCATGGTCGCGGCCGAAGACATGACCGGGATTGACGATCATCACGTCACCGCGCTGTCGCACACGAAGTTGCGCGAGGTGCTGGCAAGATACAACCGGCTGGTGCAATAGAGTTCTCGACGCACTCGCGTCGCTTCCCGAGATCACAGCGGCTTGCGGAAGCGAAACATCACCTGATCAGTCTTGCCGCGAATAGCGGGATCGAACACGGCTCGCGTATGGTCGTCGCCAGGATTTCGAAGCGCATCACTTTGCGATTCGAGTACGAACCCGGCGGCCTCGATTTCACTGCGCATGCGCAGCGGATCAATTCGATGCAGGGTCTCGGTATCGCGAAGCCCGGAGCCGGGTGCGGCGCTATGATCGATGACCAGGTAGAGCCCTCCCGGCTTCAGGGCATCGAAGATGGCTTTGTTGACGCGCGCAACATCTGCCGGCCCGAGAAATGAATCGTGCAAGTCGTGATAGCTCTGCGACATCCATATCAGGTCGAGCTTTTCGGGCATGCCGAAGGCAGCGAGCGAGCTTGTGACTAAGGTGACATTTTTATAGCTCGAGTCCCTGGCTATTGCTTGTGTGCCGGCGATCTCGCCGGGTGAACAATGGGCTATCTGTTCGGTCGGAACGAACGCATAGACGTGGCCACTGCGGCCGACGACGGCGCTCAGAATCCGCGTAAAGTAGCCGTTGCCTGACATGACATCCGCGACGCGGTCCCCCGCTTTCACCGATGCAAAAGCCACCGCCAGCGCGGGCTTGCGGGTGGCGTCGAGGCTCACCTGCTCAGCGGGTCTGCGCGGATCGGCGATAGCCGCCATGACGTTTGCCGGAATGCGCGACGCCAGCTGCGCCCCTGCGACCTCGCACATTGCCAGGCTCCAAAGCCCAGCCAGATGCCAACCAGTTCTGATGCCCATGCGTCGCTCCTGCTGTGTCGCACTTCCCGCCGGTCGGGTAGCCTTCGCGCAGGCTAAGAGTTAAAGTGCGGTTTAAGTCAAGCTCTTTTTGAAGTCTCAGCGAATCTTGAGGACTTCCCCATGGCTGGTTTGATGATCGGCGAGCTCGCGCGGCAAGCCGGAGTGGCGCCCTCGGCGTTGCGTTATTACGAGAAAGCCGGACTGCTGCCGCCGCCGGCGCGCGCATCCAAACGCAGGCAGTACGATCGCAACATCTTGGGGAGGATCCGAATCATTCTCTTGGCGCGCGACGCTGGCTTTTCGGTTCGAGAGACGCGCATGTTCTTAAACGGGTTCCCCGCTGGCACGCAGCCGGCTTTGCGCTGGCGCGAGATGGCGGTGCGCAAGATCGAGGAGTTGGATGCATTGATGGCGCGCGTACGGCAGATGAAATTGATCCTCAATGCGAGTTTTCACTGCGAATGCCGCCAATTGGAAGACTGCGAGCGATTAATTGCCGCTAGGGATCGTCGTGGCTCTGATCGCGACATGAGGAACGTAACCGCATCGAGAATCCCTCTCAAGCGGCTGCGCGTAGCGCGCTAGTGGCCTATTACAGGCAGTCGGCCAGCTCTCCCGAATCCCCGCTACCGATTACGCCGCGCCCCATCATGGGTTCGTTACACGTTGGCAAGCGGCGCGCGCGCTACCTACGCCTCCGTAGAGTTACCCCTCGTGCGCCGCAAGATGGCGCAATCTTGGCCCGAAGATCGGGGTGAGCGGGATGCGACCACCGGAGCGATTCCATTCTCTGGACGCCCTGCGAGGAATTGCTGCACTCAGCGTCGTGTTCTGGCATTGGCAACATTTCTTTTTCTCCGGCACTGAGCTTGGGACCTTCGAGCCGGCGCGGCTGCCCCTGCACCACCTGCTGCATCTGCTGTACTCCCAAGGATGGCAGGCCGTCGATTTGTTCTTCAGCCTATCCGGGTTCATATTCTATTGGCTCTATTCGAAGCGTGTTGCGACACGGCGCATCTCGACCGGTCATTTTGCGTTACTGCGCTTCTCGCGGCTTTACCCTTTGCATCTCGCGACGCTACTGCTCGTTGCAGCGGGTCAATACTGGATGCTGCGGGCAAGAGGCAGCTACTTCGTCTACCCGTTCAATGACGCGCGCTATTTCGTTCTCAACCTGTTGTTCGCGTCTTCCTGGGGTTTCGAGGGTGATTTTTCCTTCAATGGCCCCTCCTGGTCCGTGTCCGTGGAAGTGCTGTTGTATGCGCTGTTCTTTGCCTACTGCAGATTCCTGCCGATTCGAACCGCCATTCTCGCGCTATCTGCGCTCTTCGGGTTCTTCGTCATCGAGAGCTACTTGCTCGAGATTGGCAGGGGTGTCTGCTCGTTCTTCGCAGGTGGCTGCGCTTTCCTTGCATACCAAGCAATCATCGAGTCACGGCGTGCCGGCAAGATCACGAATTGGATAGTGGGCGCAGCTGCGGGCGCGTGGGCACTCACATTCATCGGGCGGCAGCTCGAGGCTCTTGCGTTGCGCCTCGACCCAGGGGTGCGACGAGCGATATTTGACGCGATGCAAATGTGGCCCGTCATGGTGCTGTTTCCGCTAACAATCCTGGCGCTTGCCCTCGCCGAGACGCGCCGCGGTACGCTGGGAAAGCGGATTGCGTTTCTCGGGGACATTTCGTACTCCTGCTATCTGCTGCATTTCCCGCTGCAATTCCTTTTCTTCGCCGTCATCACTTCGTTCACGCTCGACCGCTCCATCTTCTATGCACCCTGGTTCATGTTGCTGTTCTTCGCCGCGCTGCTATCGATCAGCTTCTGCAGCTTTCGTTACTTCGAGCTGCCCGCGCAACGACTCCTGCGGCGCCGCTGGAGCTGATGCGACGCATCCGTCTGGAGAAAACCTAGGCGTTGCGCTTGCACGCGACCCGCATTGATCTGTCGAGCTTCGACGACGCCTGCAGGCAGCGTCGTCGCACATCAGCTCGCCAATTCGACGGGTTCGTCAGATCGGACGGCGAGCGGCTCGAGGCGGTGACCCGCATGCGCGCCCAAGCGACGTGCGCAATGGCACGCGGCAGTTCTTTCACGGAAGCTCATCTAGTCGATAGGCCGGCAAGCGCCGTGAGCACGAGAGATGCAGATGCAATAACTAATTCAAATCGCTATCTGCGGCGCGTGAAATCGCCTACAGCGGACGATGCATGAGACGGCTGTTCCATCTGCCGCGCATCTGGCGGCGCGAGATGACAAATGTCATCGCCAGCAGCCACAAATCGACCTGCTGCTTAACATCGAACACCGGGCGCCGAGTCTTAGTATGATTTTGCATTGCCGTGGCTCATAAAAAATGAAGCTGGAGCTTGCGCTCTTCCGGACCTGCTGCATGCGGGACAGTTACGGCAATTCTAGTAGGATGAATCCCACAGCGAAGGTTGCGCTGATGCGTAATCACGACTGGAGTCGCGCCAGCAAGGGTCCAAGACGCAGGCCATCGCCGCGGATGGCTACAAGGCGTTCAGCCGGACCTGCACCTTTACGACATCGAGCGCATTGAGGTGCTGAACGGTCCGCAGGGGACCACTTTTGGCGCAAGCTCCGTGTCCGGCGCGATACACTACATCACCAACAAGCCGGACGTGAACGCCTTCAGTGGCGGCGTCGACTTTGACTGCGGTCAGATTCGAGGGGGGCCAGCAGAACTGGACCTACGAGGGGGTTTTAATGCCCCTATTATTGAAGGTGTACTTGGATTACGCCTGTCCACCTTCAGCGACTGCCATGGCGGCTTCATCGATGACGAGCTCACGACGCGCCATTGGATAAACGGCGCCGTGTCTACCAACGCAGAATGGGCGCGCAACGAGTTGCGGCCAGCGGCGCAAAGGCGCAATGTTCCACGTTGGCGAGAGAATAATCCGATCACACTTGGGGAAAATTACCATGAAGAAAAGTCTGATATGGTGTTTGCTGGGATCAATGCTGTTGACGAGCGCCGCGTGGTCCCAAGCGGCCAAGAGCACCGCAACGGAGCAGGCTGTCGTTGCCCTCGAGCAAGAGTGGCTCAAGTCGCAACAGACGAACAACCCTGATTTGGTAGCGCCCCTGCTGGCCGACAGTTTCCTGCAGACC
The DNA here is from genome assembly GCA_963695315.1 of uncultured Gammaproteobacteria bacterium. Classification (GTDB taxonomy): domain Bacteria; phylum Pseudomonadota; class Gammaproteobacteria; order Steroidobacterales; family Steroidobacteraceae; genus PALSA-1196. The sequence goes on along the minus strand of OY968773.1, from coordinate 3,632,462 downwards.
ACGGGCGACGGGAAGCTCACCACAACCAAGGCCGAGGCCCTGACTCAAGCAAAGACGATCAAATGGAGCAGCGTGGATTACACCGATCTGAAGGTGACTGCCTTCGGCAATACGGCCATTGCAACTGGAGGTTTCAAAGGCAAAGGAACCGATACCTCTGGCAAGTCTATCGATGAAACCTCGCGATTCACCGATACGTGGGTAAAGATGCCGAGCGGGAAGTGGCAGTGCGTAGCTAGCCAGGACACCCCGGTCAAGTAAGCAACCCAGAGGGCCGCCACCTGCGTGACGGCTCGTACCTCTGTTTCATTGTGGGTGCTCAGCAAATTCGAACCGGTCGCGTTCGAAGGGACGCCGTCCAGGACAGTAAAAAGCCGCTTGATGGCCGGATGAGAGCTCGCCGGGCGCCCGCGGCTGCGCCCGTCGAGCCCCAAATTGGCGTGCAAGGAGTCCACGTCCTTCCGCGTATCCAAACGGAACGTAACCATGAAGGCGTTGCCGACCCCACCGGCTTCCCATCACATCGACCTGGCGCTATCGCGGCCAATGCTGTCGGTCCCTGCGTTGAATATGCCTACCACGAAGCGCTTCCTCACGACCTACGATCGGACGCTCGGCCAATGCCAGTCAGTGCCATCGCAGCCAGCCGACCGCGTATGACTTTAATTGACAGGAATGCTCTGCCCTGATGAAGTAACCCAAGATTTTGAGCCCACGGGGTGGCCAATGATTTTAAAGATCGGCAGTACCGCACTGGCGGCTCTTATTGCACTCGACAACCCATGCGGGTCGTCGCGAGCGCCATGACGCAGACCTATTCCGGCGGCTGTCAGTGCGGCAAAGTGCGCTACGAAGTCCAAATGGACATCGGCGAGGTTCTCGCGTGCAACTGCTCACGATGCGCACGTCTGGGTTCGTTGCTAGCGTTCGCACCGGCCACTCACTTCAAGCTTCTGTCCGGCGACACCGACCTGACGAAGTTCGAATTCAACAAACACATGATCCAGCACCAGTTCTGCTCAACCTGCGGCATCCAGTCATTCGCCATTGGAACGAACCCGAAGACTGGCGAAAAATTGGCGGCTATCAATGTCCGTTGCGTGGACGGCGTCGATGTGGACACCCTTAAGGTGAAGAAGGTTGACGGCAGGAGTTTTTGAGGCATGCGACGACCCCGATCCGCGCGCTCACGAGGAAGATCTGCATTACAAGCGCGTCCTAAACTCCCAAGGGTGCCTTCGTCATGGGTGGCTCGAAGACCGCGATATCCTTGAGCTCGGGAGCTCGTACACCACGTGCCTTTCCGGATTCCTGGCTGCGGGTTGCGCGCAGCAGCACGCGCCATTAGAGAAGCGGGCGTGAAAAAGCTCAAACACGAAGCGGAATTGTTCAAGGCGGCTTTACTTGCCGGCGTTCAATATGCGGAAAACCGCAAGGCGGTCGAGTTTGAGGTGACCGACTCGGCGAGCGATAAGGCGCTATACATCTATCGCTTGCTCGTGCACGACAAAGTCATTGCACCAATGCCGGAGGAGCAGGTCGGCGAGAAGACGATTCGGCATCGGCTCGCAACCTGGTACGCACATCAATTGCCCGCTGGGCATCCACTGTTGGGATAGACACGTGCAGGTAGCCTCCCCGGCGACGGAGGACGATTTGCATCGGGGCTGTTATTCGTGCGGCACGGCGGTTACCTCCGGATTTATCGCCATAGCGTTATTACTCTGCTTGTGCGCCGCCGGATGTGAAACAGCGCCAGCGCAGATGATCTATGTTTCGCCGCATATGCTCCCTCAGGGCAATCTTGCAAAGCCTGAAAAAGAGCCGCCGCTTTTTTCTGGCCAAAAGCTCGTCATCGAACCGACCACTGGGGTTGGCGCATCAAACGCGCGCGCCCTTTCCGGCGCTTTGGGGGTCCCAGGCACTGCGGTCATCTGGAGTCAGACCTTTCACGAAGCCCTGTTCAAGGCACTAGGAGGTTCGGGCTTGTTTGAAGAGGTGAGGCGTGACGGTACGGCGCTTCTCCAGCAATCAACGGCCGGCTCCGGTGCGACCTTCAAGGTCCACTATGTGTTGAATGATTCTCAAAGTCGTCGTGATCTATGGGTTCAGGACATTAGCGCAAGCTATGTGTTCCCCGAGAGCCCGCTTACTTTCGTTGCTCCTTACAATGCTCAACTCGATGCACTCATGCGAGCTTGCGGCCAAAACATCGGTTCCTTGATCCAAAATCTGGCGGCCATCCAACCGGCCGCTCAGGCCGAGCCTTGACTGCGAGAGCTTGCTGTCAATCCGCTTGACGCCAGGCGTTTCTAATTTTGAACGCCTGCTCAGCCGCTACCCGGAGAGCATACTGGTTGCCTACTAACGCTTCCGGCATACGACATCAGGACATTAATGTCAGTGACAAACCCATTGAAGTCATAGTCGTTGAACTACAGAACGCGAGATAGGACGGTCGGCGGGATTGAATCAGTGGCCGGAGCGGCGGCTGGTGCCGGCAGCGAATGCCTGCGAACTGAGATCGTCCAGGCTGTGACGACCGCGAAGCCCGCTGCGGCGTCATTGACAGGGTGCGCGCGCGTGGCACCGCCCGGACGCGACCAGAGGCCCTCCCGCTGCGACAAAGGCGTCTCACCGGTCGACAGATCTGCGAACATACATTCGGAGGATAACGTATGACCGCGCCTGCTGTGATTGCGCCAACATGGTTCTTGAATTAAGCGCAGGTAGCTCGTGGTTGGTCCGCGCAGCGGCGGCGCTGGTGCTGGCTCTCCATATAGGCGGAGCCGGCATCGGGTTGCTCTCTGGCGCCGCAGCGTTGGCATTCCGAAAAGGTCAGCGAATGCATCGCATGGCCGGCAACGTGTTTTTCGTCTCCATGCTGACCATGTCCGCGATCGGTGCGTGTGTGGCCCCTTTCCTACCGCGACCGCAATGGAGCTCCACGCTTGTCGCAATTCTAACGTTCTACCTGGTGGCCACATCTTGGGTGACCATTAGGCGCAAACAAGGCGGCGTCGGCACTTTCGAGATTGGCGCGTTTCTCGTTGCCTTGACCGTTGCCGTGGTCCTTGTGACGCTCGGCCTGCAGGCGGCAAACCATCCGCCGGGCGTGCTCGTTGACGCCCCTGCGCCGGCTTACTTTGTGTTTGCTGCTATCGCAACACTTGCCGCCGCCTCGGATCTGCGGATGATCTTGCGCGGCGGTCTCTCAGCCATGCAGCGGATTACGCGCCATCTTTGGCGCATGTGCGTCGCGCTGCTTATTGCCACATTCTCATTCTTTCTTGGACAACAGCAAGTCTTCCCCGTGTCCTTACGCGGATCACCAATACTTTTTGTGCCGGAGATTGCGGTGCTTGGAGCGTTGATCTTTTGGCTGCTGCGCGTTCAATTCACAAACTGGTACAAGCACGATGCGGCCGATCGTGAGGCCCACGGACGACGTACGCACGAATTCAATCAAGCGCAGGGAACCGTCGTTCTGAAGTCCTGAGGCGACCTGGGTTGCATGAACGAATCGGGCACAGGCGCTCGAGTGGCTCGAGACGGCGCTACGGCTGCGTGACCCGGGTTTGGAGCATCTGAAGACCGATCCGCTCCTGGACCTCTTGCGCCCTTCCAGGCGAGCGAGCGTGAATTGAAGTTTCCGAATCTCGCCGGTCGCTAAGCTTTGGCCCGACTAGTTGCTGTGTGAACTTGAGCTAGCCGTCGCGCTACTCGGCCCGACTACCGCTGGTGGCGTACCCTTAAGCAGTTTGCCGCTGGTATGCATCTCAAATGTCACGGCGGCCGACGTATTTTCTTCCCACAATACCCAGGTCAAGGCCTTCTCATCGAGCACGAAAATATAAACGTACCCCGGACCATTCAACATGTCCGTTGTGCTGATGATCCACATTCTGTCGGTCCTTCCGGGAGGCTTTACAACAAACCCGCCAGCGTAATCGCCGTCTAAGCAACTTCCCGTATGTGTGCCGACGGCCGTGGTTGCGGATTCGGTAAGCGTGAGGCCGTCGCAGTAAGCGTTACCGTTGTCATCGGCTAAGGTGTATTTGACTGTCCCGGCATATGCCGGAGCGATACCGCAAATCAGCAGCACGGCTGCCGTAGGTAAAATATATTTTCTAATCATGTCTGGTCCCCTTCGTGATCTTCGTTGATCGCTGATCCGACTAATTGCGGTATTACCTAAAGATGGACTGCGCGCCGCCGTGCCCGACCTCCGTTGGCGGAGCACCTCTCTTCAGTGAGCCGCTATTGAGTAGTTGAAATGTCACCCCATTCGTGGTGTCTTCCTGCCACAGCTGATAGGTCAACGCTTTCTGATCAAGTACAAAAACGTACACGTGACCCGGATTCGAAATCATCTGGGTCGTCGTTATGACCCATTGCTTGTCGGAATCACCTTCAAGCCGTACGAGCCTCCCCGGAAATCCACCAGCGTAGTCGGGGTCCGAACACCCGGTATTTTCGCCAACCGCCGTGGTTGAGGTTTCGGTAAGTGTGATGCCGTTGCAGGTGGTACCGCTGGAATTGACAAAGGTGTATCTGACTGTCCCGGCGTATGCCGGAGCGATGCCGCAAATCAGCATTGCGGCTGCAGCCGGTAAGAGAAGCGTTTTGTTCATGACTATTTCTCTGTTGATTGTTTAGTGATTTCGATATCAGCAAGGACGAGCGCGTCTTGCGCCCATCGATTCAGAGGGTCTGAAGAGTCTCCGGCTGAATAGTCGCTGCCGTACGCGTAGCGTCCGCCGCCAGCAACGCGAACTCAATCGTCCACTGCAAGAGCGCGCGCACGCTTGTATCCCCCGAGTATGTTTTCGCGCTGCGATGGCGCAGTCGCTATCGCCAATTCTCTATGTCCCGACCGCAGCGGGCAATCAAGCATGTCGCCCGTGCGTGATTCTGTTAAGTAGCGCCCGTCGCCTGCAGTCGAAATGTCGCTTTGATCTGTTCTTTTTAAGCGGCGCTTAATCCAGAACGCCAATTATCGTTTCGTATATACCTATGTGCAGCGCTGCGCAACTCCAGCGCGGCCAGCGGTAGCGCTCGCGAGTATGGCGAGGCGCTCATGGACGCGAAAGATCATCGGTCGTGGTCAGTTGGAATTGTCGCGCGCGCGATTAGCTTCCACGCCTCACGCAGGGGCGCACGATATTCGTTGCTTAGTGCCGGTTGACGCGCCTGTGCGGCCGCGGCGAGTTCCAGCAGCTGACGTGCTTCCGCAAGGCGTTGCTGGGCGATCAGTGCTACCGCCAGGCTGACGCGCGCCTCGGCGAGCCAGAAACTCTCGGGAACGTCGAGCAGTTCGCGCAGCTCGACTGCGCGCCGCAGATGGGGCTCGCCTGCGGCGGCTTGTCCGGATCGCGTCAACGCTGCGCCCAGCAGCCTTGCCGTTTGCGCCTCCTGGTCGGGCAAATACCCGCGCTCGGGCGAAGCGGTGATGCGGCGCAGGAAATCCTCGCAGCGCGCTCGCGCAGCTTCGGTCCGGCCGCGCTGCAGATCGGCTCGCGCAAGGCCGATTGTGGAGCGTGTGTAAGGGTCGGGAAACTGGCCGCTCGGCGGTGGCCAGTCGCGAATCACCTGTTGGTAGATCTCCGCGGCCTGGTCCGATTGCCCCTCGCCGAGCTTGAGGGCGGCGCCGCGCAGCAGGCTGCCGGCATAGGCAACTGACTTCTCGCCGATGTAGCGGCGGAACACGTCACTCGATACCGCATAGTGCCGCTCGGCTTCATCAAACTTTCCCTCAGCGGTAAGCACCGAAGTGAGCACGGAGGCGCTGACGCCGTAGCGCAGCTCTTTGTGCTGACCAGACCCGAGCTGCGCGAGGTTCTTGCGCAAGATCGACTCGGCCCGGGCCAGCTGCCCGCGCGCAAACTCCAAGGCGCCGAGCGTCTTGCCGGTCTCCGTGGAATCGTCCAGGCCCTGCGGCGTCTTTTGTTGTGCCTGTAGCGCGTCGCTCAAGAGCTCCTCTGCTTCAGACTCACGGCCCATCCTGTAGAATGTTTCGCCAAGCCGCATTTTTGCCGCTGCCGTGCTCGGATGTTCCGGGCCTGCGTACTTAGTCAACAGGGTGACGGCCGCGCGGAGATTGGATTCCGCATCGCCGAATTTCCTCATCAAGGCTTGCACGTCACCCAGATCGAGGTAAGCAGTGCCGATCGCGAAGGCGTTGCGCTCGACGCCCTGTGCCCGCTCGAAGGCCAGAAATCGCTTCTTCCAGGTCTCGGCGCCGCCGTAGTCCTCGTCGAGTTGCGCAAAGTACCCAAAGTATTCCAGCACGTTTCCGGCGAGAGCGTTCTGTGGATCACGCCGCTGCACGATTTCGAGCGCTTCGCGCAATTTCTGCAGACCGCCTGGCTTTTCTCTTGCGGTGCCGTCATAGGCCACGCGCGCCTGCTGAAAATCAAGCTCGGCACGCGTCAGGGTGCCCGGATCGCCCATAGCATCCAAAGTCTTCTGCGCGACATCCAGCTGAACTTTTGCATCGTTGCTTCTGCCGTTATCAATCAGCGCCCGAGCAAGGTGCGTGCGTGCTGCAGCTGACTCAAGAGTGCTGTCGGCGCCGTGGGTGCGGTCAAGACCGTTGAGGCGCTCGCGCGCGAGCGCAACGGCTCGGTCGGTGTCGCCCAGGTCGTTGTAGAGCGAGGAAAGCGTATCGAGCAGTTCGCCGCGCACTGCGGGCTGCTCGTGCAACTGAACCTCGATGCGCTCGGCGCCAATGTCGAGAAGTTTTTCGGCCGTTACGTTGCGCGCTTCCACGCCCCCTGGGTTTTGCATGCTGCTCTGCTTGAAGATATCGAGCAGGAAATTCTTGACCGCAGTTGCCGTGCTGGCTTCGACCTCGGCTCGCTGCGCTTGGCGACGCGCGACACCCGCCTGCCAGGCGGTGCCGGCAATGCCTGCCACAAGCACAACAAATACCAAACTCGCGGCAGACAGCGGCAGCCAGTTGCGCCGCAAGAAGCGGCGGAGCACGTAGACGCGCGCGCCGTCGCGGGCGCGGATCGGTTCATGATGGATATGGCGTCGAATATCGCCCGCCAAGGCACGTGCGTCGGGGTAGCGAGCCTGAGGTTCTTTGCGCAGGGACTTGGCGACGATGGCATCGAGGTCGCCGCGCAGCTCGCGCGGCGTGACCGAGGCCCCGACTCTGGTCGCCGCGCTTGGGGGCACTGGCTTTACTTCCAACAGACGCCGCACGGCGATTGCCAGTGGCAGATCCTCGATCTGCCAGGGCAAAGTTTCGCAGAGCAACTGGTACAGCGTCACGCCGAGGCCGTACACGTCGGTCGCTGTGGTAATTGCGCCGCCTGTGAGCTGCTCAGGCGCCGCGTAGGCCGGCGATAGATGCGCGGTGCGCGTCGCGTCGCCGACAACGTCGCCTTGCAGCAGTTTGGCGATCCCGAAATCTAGTAGCTTCACGCGGCCATCGGCGGTGACGCATATGTTGATGGGCTTGAGATCGCGGTGCACGACCAAGTGCGCATGCGCATAAGCCACGGCTTCACAGACTTGCAAGAATAGGCTCAGCCGCTCTTGCAGCGTGGCCTTGCGCGCATAGCACCACACCGCGAGGTTCTCCCCCTCCACATACTCCATGACCATATACGGTCGGCCGTCAGCCGTGATGCCGCCGTCGAACAGTCGTGCAATGCCCGGATGATCGAGTTGCGCCAGGATGCGGCGTTCGGCGTTGAAGCGATCGATTGATACACCGGTTTCGACCCGCACCAGTTTGAGCGCGACCGTCTGCGCAAACTGGCCGTCCGCGCGCTCCGCGCGGTAGACCTCGCCCATGCCGCCGCGGCCAATGAGTTCGACGATGCTGTACACGCCGACCCGTACGCCAACGGACAGGCTGCCCGTGACCGGGGCTGCAGCCGGAATCGCCTCGATGGCCGGGTGGTCCAGCAACGCATCGGAGCCATCGGCGTGATCTAGCAGCGATTCGAGCGCACCGCGCAGTTCCGGGCGCACCATGGCGATGCGCTCGAGCGCGGCTGCCCGCTCCGCTGCGGGCAACGAGAGCAGCTCGTCGAACGCAGCCTCGATGCTCGGCCAGTCGGCATGATCGCTTACGGCTGCCAAGCGCCCTCCCCCAATTCAGATTCTCCGCTGCTGAAGATGTTGGCAGAACATGACGCGCCTGTCTTGACCCGCGACGCTACATAGGCCGGATCGCGTCCGATCTTGGCAGATGCCCGGTTTTTACGGCGCGTTCTCGCTTCCCGATTGCGCGAGCTCTCGACGTAGCCATGCGCGCGCCTTTATCCAGTCGCGGCGGACGGTGCGGTCCGTAAGCCCCAGAGCCTCCGCGGTTTCCGCGTCGCCGAAGCCGGCAAAGAAGCGGCACTCGACGACTTGCGCCAAGCGCGGATTCAGCGTCGCCAATCGGCCGAGTGCGTCGTTGACTTCCAGCAGCCCTTCATCCGTTGGCGCACGCACCTCTTCGGCGTCGACGAGCGGCACGACGGCCGCCCCGCTGCCGCGCTTAGCCGCGACGCGGTCGCGCGCATAGTTAATGAGCGCATGGCGCATGGCCAACGCCGCCGAGCGCAGGAAGTGGGCCTGATTCTGGAAGCTGCCGGATCTGTGCAGTTTCAGGAACGCCTCGTGAATGAGCGCAGTGGTCTGCAGCGTTGCTCCGGCACCGACCCGCCGCCGTTCACGGCGCGCGACGCGGCGCACGTCTTCGTAAAAAATCGGTAGCAATTCCACCGCCGTGCGCTTCACCTCAGGCGGCGCACCGATGTCGACAGCGTGCTCCAAAGCGGTGCTCCGCACTTCCGCGCCTCCTCGTGCTCCCTCCAGATCTTCGCAGAGTTGCCGGCAACGGTCGATGTCCGGTCCTGAGCAGAAACCGGGTTCTAGTAAGTAAGCAGGTTCGGTTGCGCGAGCGTCCGACCGGCAGCCAACGCCCGCAGCTTTCCAAACAAGAGGTTGCAGGCCGCCTGACCCCTCCGGGGCCCGGGGTTAATTAGGAGTCTTTCAATGCATTGCATCACTCGACGACTCGCGCCAGGTCTTGGTTCGGGGCCCCTCGTTACCGCCACCCCGCATTTGGGGTGCGTCGGCGGCCAATCACAGCCGTACTGCCAATTACATAACCTTGCGAGGTCGCATCCTATGAAATCAATCCATAACTCTCTCTTGATCCTGGTCGCCGCATTTTTTGCTGCTGGAGGCTCGGCTTACGCTCAGCAGCCGCCAGACGTGGTGACGAGCGATGCGCAATCCAACACCGCCATGGGATCGGACGCCCTAAACGACCTTGCAGGTGGCATTAGCAACACCGCCTCTGGAGCCTATACGCTCCTCTTTAACACTACCGGTAACTACAACACCGCCTCTGGGGTCAACGCGCTGCAGGCCAACACGACCGGCGGCGAAAATGCTGCCTTCGGAGTGGACGCGCTCTATAGCAATAACGGCTCCAACAATGCCGCCTTCGGAACCAGCGCGCTTCTGTCCAACACGAACGGCAACGACAACACCGCCTGCGGAGTCAACGCGCTCTTGTCCAACGCGAACGGCAACAACAACACCGCCTGCGGGTATGAAGCGCTGTATCGCAACACGGGCGGCGAAAACACCGCATTCGGGGTCGATGCGCTGCACGGCAATACGAAGGGTTCCTCCAACATTGCGACCGGGTATAAGGCCGGGTTCAACCTGACGACGGGGAGCGACAACATCGACATCGGCAATGAGGGAATGGCAGCGGACAGCGGCGCGATTCGCATCGGCACGAAATCAGCCCAGACCACCGCCTACATCGCCGGGATCTACGGCACTTCGGTCAGCGGCAGCGCCGTCATGGTCTCCTCCACCGGGCAGCTCGGAGTGACGGTGTCCTCGGAGCGCTTCAAGACGGACATTACCCCGATGGGTTCGAGCTCCGAGAAGCTGCAGCAGTTGCGCCCCGTCACGTTTCATCTGAAGACCGCTCCAAAGGGCGCCCTGCAGTACGGGCTCATCGCAGAGGAAGTTGCCAAGGTGTATCCGGACCTGGTGATCCGCAGTGAGTCGGGGCAGATCGACGGCGTGCGCTATGACGAGCTTGCGCCGCTGCTGCTAAACGAGGTGCAGCAGCTACAAATGAAGATGGCGGCGCAGGAAGAGCACAGAACGGCCCAGGCTGCTGAAATCCTTGATCTCAAGCAGCAGCAGCTCACAGCACGGGCAGAGCAGCTTCGACTGCACCAACAAATAACAGAGTTAGCCACTCTCAACAGAACGACGCAAGCTGTGCTTCGAAAGTTCCAGGCCAAGAATGATCTTATCGTTCAACGCTGAGCTCGGCGAGCAGAGGGTTACAAAGCCAGCGGAACTATGTGCGGCGCGCCATGGCCCTCATGCGCGCGCCAGGTCACGCCGGACGATGGTAAGTCTGTTGCGCGCGGCGCGATTAGGGTCATCAGTAGATGATGCGGAAGCAGAGAGCATATCGACATGAGAACTTTCAAAAAGGCTCCTCTAATCTTGATGAGCGCGCTTTGTGCCGGGCTGGGTTCGGCGTATGGTCAACAGCCGCCAGACGTCGTAATGAGCGACGCCTCGGGCAACACTGCGATGGGAACGACCGCGCTCTTTGACCTCACTACCGGCAGCTACAATACTGCTGCCGGATTTGATGTCCTCTTGTCCAACACCATCGGCTTCGACAATACGGCCACGGGGGCTTTGGCGCTCGCGTCTAACTTGAGCGGCTACCAGAATACTGCTTACGGTGTGAGCACGCTCCAGGTCAACTCGACAGGCATCAACAACACCGCCGTTGGGGCCTTCGCGCTCTACTCCAACACGGCCTCCAGCAATACCGCCTCCGGGTATGGCGCGCTTTTTTCCAACACGAATGGCAACGACAACACCGCCTGCGGAGGCAACGCGCTCTTGTCCAACACGAACGGCAACAACAACACCGCCTGCGGGTATGAAGCGCTGTATCGCAACACGGGCGGCGAAAACACCGCATTCGGGGTCGATGCGCTGCACGGCAATACGAAGGGTTCCTCCAACATTGCGACCGGGTATAAGGCCGGGTTCAACCTGACGACGGGGAGCGACAACATCGACATCGGCAATGAGGGAATGGCAGCGGACAGCGGCGCGATTCGCATCGGCACGAAATCAGCCCAGACCACCGCCTACATCGCCGGGATCTACGGCACTTCGGTCAGCGGCAGCGCCGTCATGGTCTCCTCCACCGGGCAGCTCGGAGTGACGGTGTCCTCGGAGCGCTTCAAGACGGACATTACCCCGATGGGTTCGAGCTCCGAGAAGCTGCAGCAGTTGCGCCCCGTCACGTTTCATCTGAAGACCGCTCCAAAGGGCGCCCTGCAGTACGGGCTCATCGCAGAGGAAGTTGCCAAGGTGTATCCGGACCTGGTGATCCGCAGTGAGTCGGGGCAGATCGACGGCGTGCGCTATGACGAGCTTGCGCCGCTGCTGCTAAACGAGGTGCAGCAGCTGCAAATGAAGATGGCGGCGCAGGAAGAGAGAATAGCGTCTTTGGGCGGACTGAATGCCACGCAGGCGGAACAGATTCAGGAGCTTAAGGAGCAGCAGATACAGTTCGCGACTCGAGCAGAGCAAGCACCACCTAAAAGAGTGGACGGCAGAGATGAAGGTCCTCAACTAGGCGATGCAGGCACCACTATGGAAGCTCACCGCGAAGAATGAACTTCCTGCGCGGCACCGGGCAAATGCACGCTCGATGAGCGTGGCCTATTAAATCATCTGTTGCGTTGTGCGTACCGACCGCCTCACAGGGCGGCTCTGCTGGCTGTCTCACGCTCAGCCGCTGTCGTCATCGCCGCCACGAGCGGAATTTGGCGGCTCGATCTGCAGCGGCGTAGTCGACGACGGATTGAGGACGCCGGCCTCGACGACCCCAACGTCGGCGACGCGGCGTCTGCGGGCACGCGGTCGATGCAAGATTGGGTAGGCAAAGCTCGCAAGATGAGAGTGGACACGCCTCAAATCGCGCACGGTGCGTAGGAATAGACTGCTCTCCTCGACCACTCGCTCGGTCGCATCGGTTTCGGCGAGGCGACTGGTCAAAGCGGCGCTGCGCAAGAGACGCACACTAAGTGCCGTAGCGCCCGCTTCGAACTCACGGAACCGCACCTTGCGGGCCGCGAGGCGCTTGGCATCCTGGAGCTCAGCTTGCAGGAATACCGCAAGTGCTAGCCGCAAACTCTCGAGTAGTTCGCTGTGCATCCCGGCGACGGTTTCGAGTTCTTCACCTGAGAGTGCCTGGCCCAGCTTGAGACGCCGCACCGCAAATTCCACCAGACTGTTGGCGATGATGTCGGCGATATGCTCGAGATTGATCACTGCGGAAAGGATATCTTGGCCCCGCGCTCCCTCCTGCTGGTTGTCGAGCGTCTGCTCGTTGCCCACATCGGCGAGATAGCGGCGAATCGCACCACCGAGGCGATCTACGCAGCGATTCTGCGCGGCCACCGACTCGGCGCGCACGCGATCATCGTGCTGGAGCACCTTGAGCGCATCGCGCAGCATGCTCTCAATCATGTCACCGATGCGCAGAGTTTCCCGAGTGGCGTTGGCCAGCGCGACCGTCGCCGAATCGAGTGCTGCAACGTCGAGATAGACGGGCCGCGCCGGATCGGCAGGCGCCGGCGCATCCGGTAGCCACCGCGCGAGCAGTCGCGCGAGTCCTCCAACCCACCATAAGAATAGCGCCGCGAGCATGAGATTGAAGGCGAGGTGAAAATTGACAACCAGGCGCCCGGGTGCGGGCTCAATGCGTTCTAACGCATGAGTGATAACAGGCAGGAACGGCAACGTAAGCACGACCCCCACGGCGCGCACGAGAAGGTTGCCAAGGGGCAAACGCCGCGCTGCGGCGGTCGCCGCGCCGATAAGCGATGGCAATGTTCCGCCGAGATTCGCACCCAGTACGAGCGCAAGCGCGGTCGCGGGTCCGACGACGTGAGTGGTCGCGAACGACGCAATGAGCAGCACGATCGCGATGCTTGAGTGACACGCCCACGTAAGCGCCGCGGCGACAACCACTGCGAGAATCGGGTCGCCGGCAAGTGCGCCCGCGACCGGACGCAGCAACGGAGTGTTCTCAATGGGTCCGAGCGCATGCACAAGCCCCGCCAGCGCCATCAGCATGAGCCCAAGGCCTATGGCCACGCGGCCGATGTTCTTCGCCCTGCCACCGGCGGCCCAGCGAAAGACGAGCACGCCGGCGAGCACCAGCGGAGGCCCGACCAGCGCTACGTTAAACGACAGCACCTGGGTCAGGAGTGCAGTACCGACATTGGCACCAAGCATCACGGCGAGCGCCGGGGCGAGCGCGATGACGCCAGTGGCGGTGAAGGAGGTCGCGAGCAGGCCCGTAGCAGTGCTGCTCTGGAGCAGCGCCGTGACGCCAAGCCCGGTGAGGAACGCGCGAAAGCGACTACCAAGGTTACGACCGAGCCAGCGCCTGAGGACTGTGCCGAATCCGCGCTGCACGCCGGTGCTGACCATGTGCGTCCCCCAAAGGAGGAGGCCTACATGGCCCGCAAGCTCGACAAGAGAGAGCGTGCCGTTCATCGCTGCCCCTGGATGTGTGCGGCCGCAAGCGCCTGACGAAGTGTACGGGGCGGGGAAATCATTTTAACGCTGCTTCAAGATAGCGTCTCGAACTCGGGAACCGTCGTGGAAGCGCACCCTTTGCGTCGACCGGCGGTCGGGCGGCTCGGTGGGTTCTGGATGGCATTGCATTGAGCTAGTTACTCACCTCGCCTTGTTGAGCGGACTCTACCCTAATACGCATACGATCTATGCACGTCCTCGGCGTCGAGAGCAACTCGCTTGATGCCGTGCAACTCCCGGAACATGCGGCATCCACCGATTTCCGCCGACGTGAATCGCTGGTACTCGCCAGCTCGATGGCGCATCAGTGCGCCTTGTGCTTCGCGACGGTGCGCGAGCAAAGCGTTGGGAACATTCTTGAGCTACGCCCCCGTCGTCAGTGACGATGCGCGGCGAGGGCTAGGGATGCATAGACTACGGAAACGCTGCTCCAAACTCCGAGCGTGAAATAAAGCGACATCCACGGCACCTCGGTCTTCCAGTCCTCCCAGCGGTAGGACACAACTCGGCGGCGCCAGGCATCGACCACACCTTGCGCGATGCTCAGGTACTGGCGTCCTGCGGCTTGATCAGCACGCCATCGCGACCAGTACATGGGAACATCGAACAAGAAAATGAACCCGACGTAGGCGGCACCCCCAACACACCAGGCGATAGTAGGCAGATACAGGGCCGCAACCCGATGGGGCCCGATCACAAGCATGCTGGCGACCACCAGCGCTGCCGATAATCCCCAGATTGAATTCTCGACTACATGACCGCGCTGCGCTGTGGTTAGCACGGCGTACCAAGAAAAGCCCTCGGCGAGCACGATGACCGGCACGATCGCTAGCGATGCGGCTTGCCCGAACGGGCTATGGCTCAACAACGCGGTACGGTGCAGTATCAAAGACCATTGTGCGGCGAAGCACAATTCACCGACGGTCGCGACCGATCGACCGACGATGACACTGGACAGGCGGGAATCGACGAGAACGATGCGCGGAATGTCGCACACAGGCAGCAGGGAACGAAATGCGCAAGCGAAAACGTACCCAGCGGACAACAGCAGCTGCATGTAGCAAGCGGCAGCGCTCTCGGCATCGATCACCGCCCGTCCGCGGATGGCTGCGACGGCGGAGAAGGACCAAAGGGCTACGTTCAGCACAGCGATCGCACAGAGCAGCGCATGCCACCAGGCAACCGCGTGCGATGTCACTCCGCCGGGTTGCCGGCCGTAGGAGCTCGGCCTGGGGCGAGTAGTCCAGTTGCAAGGCTTCAATTCGGTAGCTCTGCATCGACGAGCGCATTGCTGCAGTTACGCGCGGATAACTACCCGCATTGCATAGATCCGGCTCGGTGATATTGCACCATACCGCCTCCACGAGCGCGATCCAACACTACGCTAACCCTTGCACGGCGTATGCCCGGGTCCCCGCTTTCCCCTCCATTCGGCGCCTTCCAAAAAATAATTTCCTCATTCAGAACCTTGGTGGCTGCATCTGGGGTACTCACGATAGCGGATATGCGTGATTCTCAAAGGGAGGGAGTCATGAACGAGCGCAACCTACTTTGTCATAGCACGGCCCGAAGAGTCATCTGGATGGCCGTGGCCGTAGTGATGACCGCCTGCGGGGGCTACGGCGGCGGATCCAGCATGACACCGGCGACGGTGACTTTGTCTGTGAGCCCCACCTCGATCAAGCTCGGCCAGAGCGCGACCCTAACATGGTCAACAAACGGCTCCATGTGCACCGCGAGCGGGGCGTGGAGTGGGACCAAAGGCGCAAGCGGCACCCAGACGGTCACTCCGACGGCGGTGGGCACCTATACCTATACTTTGGTGTGCTCCGGCGGCGCGTACGGAGGCAGTACCAGTCAATCGACGACGCTCACGGTCATTGCCGCTATGGCGGCCGTAAGCGCGAGAATGAAGGCAGCCATGGCGGGCAGCGCCAACTCCGGCGCCGACGCAGACAACGTTCTGATCGCCGATCAGTTCAACAACCGGGTGCTTGAGACCCAGCGGAGCACGCACAAAGTGGTCTGGCAATTCGGCGACGGCTCAGATAAACCCGGGCCGCACAGCATCGTCGGCGTCAATGACGCCGAGCGCTTCGGTCCCTTCACTCTGCTTTCCGGAACGGGAACTCCGGCCAGCAATCCCCCGCTTCCCGGCTGCTCGGATCCGATCAATGGCTGTCCGGACAATCGGGTATTCATTGTCGACGAGAGCGGCGAGATTATTTGGCAGTATGGTCAGGCGGGCGTCGCTGGCGCTGACTTTGATCAACTCAATACTCCCGTGCATGCGCTATTCATGTCGGGATTCCCCCAGCAACCCCGTGATTTCTACATCATGATCACTGATCAGGGGAACCAGAGGATCATCGTGGTGAATCTGGAGCAAGAAATTGTCTGGCAGTACGGCCTCACGGGTGTCGCCGGCCTGGGTCCAAACCAGCTAAGTAATCCCAACAGTGCTGAATTGCTCGAAAACGGCCACATCCTGATCGCCGATGAAAGCAACAACCGCGTCATCGAGGTGACCACTGACCACCAGATTGTGAAGAAATTTACCGCCGAAGGAACCGTGAACGGCGCAGCGTTCGCCAGCCGTTTGCCTGACGGCAACACGCTGATTGCCGATTCGAATAACAATCGTGCCGTAGAGGTCAACCCCAGCGATGGCGTGGTCTGGGAATACGTGACCAACACTCAGTCGGGCAGCAACCCGAATCCCTTGCCGACCCGCGCGATTCGCCTCGCCAACGGCGACACGCTGGTCAGCGATCAGTTCAACAATCGCGTGATCGAAGTCACGCACGGCAAGCAGATTGTGTTTCAACAAGGGAAACTGAACGTTCCGGGCAATGGCTTCAATCAGCTCAATGGCCCGTACGATGCGAAGGCGATCGGGGATTTTACCGGCCTCACGCCACCTTTTGATCTCGACGCTGACGCAGACGATCGCTGAGCGCGGTGCAGTGAGGACCCCGGCTTTACCGGGGTCCCGGCGCGCGCACTGGTGAAATCCCGCGCGCGTGCCAATGCCGAGAAATGCCGCTCGGTCCGGGTCCGGCGTGTAATCGCGCGCTAAGCGCGAGCTGGACCGCGCCGTGCCGCCTCGATCGCGGCGATGTCGATCTTCTTCATTCCCATCATCGCGTCGAAGGCGCGCTTGGCGGCCGCCTGATCATGACTGGTCGTCGCTTCTAGGAGCACCCGCGGGGTGATCTGCCAGGATAAGCCCCATCGGTCTTTGCACCACCCGCACTGGCTTTCGGCTCCCCCGTTATCGACGATCGCATTCCAGTAGCGATCGGTCTCGGCCTGATCCTCGGTGATGATCTGAAACGAGAAAGCCTCACTGTGTTTGAAGGCCGGGCCGCCATTGAGGCCGAGGCAGCGTACTCCCAGCACCGTAAACTCGACCGTCAGCACCTGTCCCTGCTTGCCATCTGGGTAATCGCCAGGAGCGCGGTGGACCGCGGTGACGGTGCTATTTGGAAAAGTCTGGGCGTAGAAGCTGGCGGCTTCTTCTGCTGTGCCGTTGTACCAAAGGCAAATTACGTTTTTGGCCATCGTCTGTCTCTCCTCATTAGTCAGTCGGCAAGCCCGTCTGCGCTACGTGAGCGCCTGGTGAATCCCATCGGCACTGGCACGGACGTATTCGATCGAGCGCCATGTGCCCTCCAATCTTCTCTTCAGGGAAGGTGAAACTACAAGCAGTTTGCGCCAGCTCCGTGGCACTCCCGTGGCGCGTCCTTCTCGAACAGTAAGACAAACCCTCGGCTGGCAATGTCCTGCTGAACTGTTCCTATCCCACCCGTTCGTTTACGCTGCCTACTACAAAGCAATCGTTGCGCTTCCTACTTGAAACCGCCTACTGTTTTGCATAGATCCCGCTCCGCGATATTCCAAGAATGAACCAGCACAATAGCAATGCGCCAAACGTACCCCCAAGAGCGGCGTTGGGCGAGGCTACGCCGACGAGTACTTTGGTAGTGCGCGCTTACGCCCGGCTGGCTGCCGGCGCAAGCGAGCACGAGCGCATTGCTGCAACTGCCCAGCTTATTTTGGCAATCTTCGATGACTTCTACACGCAGCTCTGCGAATACCCGTATCGGGCCAAGCGGGCGTTCGAGCGCATGGATCCGCACGCTTCAATCCGGATCAGCAAGGAGCGTCTGGGGCTCTATAGCCGGTACATTGCCGAACATGGGCCGAAAATCCTCGCCGCATTCCCCGCGCTATCCAACAACTCGGTATATTGGGACGAGCTGGATCGGCTGTTTGTCTCAATGATCGTCGATCGTTACGAAGCCGACACGGCATTCAGCTTCGCCCATTCGCTGCGCCGGAATATCGACCATGGTATTTGGAAGCCGGTGGCCTACTCGTTTCCGCCTCCCAGCAAACGCCGCGCTTACTCAATGGCCCCGGTGCATCGGCGGCTGCCAGTGGCGGCCCGGATCGATGTAGCGCTGCTATGCAGCGTCTTGCAGGTGCCCGGCTTCTCTGTTCCCTTCAGAGACCTGCAAGGCGATGCGGAGAAAATGTGTGAGCGGCTCAAGCAGCTGCTCTACAGCAACGCCGCCGCGACGGCTCTTCCGGTATGGCTCGACATTGTGGAAGCCGGCTTTTTCCGCGACCGCACGGCGTTCCTGGTCGCCCGCTGGGTGCTGAGCGACGGCAGCTTTGTGCCCTTCGTCGTCGCGCTGCTCAACAGCCCCGCAGGGATTTACGTTGACGCCGTTCTGCACCAGGTCTCGGACATCCACAATCTATTCAGTTCGGCGCTCGCAAATTTCCACGTCACCAACCGGCTTTACTATCAGACATGCGTGTTCCTCTTCAGCCTGATGCCGCGTCGACCCCTGGGACATCATTACTCAACCATCGGCTTCAACCACGTCGGCAAGGTGGCGATCCTCAATGAGATCGTCGAGCAGATGCAACAGAGCGGACAGAAGTTTCGGCGTTCCCCGGGGATGCCCGGCACGGTCGCGCTAGGCTTTACCTTCGACGCCTGCTCCTATCATCTGAAGGTCATTCGCGACCAGCCCACGTCAACGTACAAGTGGGGCGCCTTTCCGGGAGTCGCGGCGGTGTTGGACAAGTATCGGGTGGTCCACGAGATTAACCGGGCCGGGAGCATGCTCGACAACGTGATGTACTTCAACCTCAGGCTGGATCGCAACATGTTTGAACCTGCGCTGCTGGAGGAAATCTGCCAGCAGGCCGCAGGCAGTGTTCAATTGGAGCGCGACGGGATTTTCATGCGCTCGTTGATCACGCAATTGAAGATCGTTCCCTTGCCGGTCTTTCTTGAAAGGGCGAGCGAGGAGGAAACGCAGGCCGTGATCGTGAGCCTCGGGCATTGCATCCGCAACAACGCCGCCACCAACATTTTCAATAAGGACCTCGACTGCAGAAATTATGGCGTCGGCCGCTACGGCCGCGTATTCCTGTTCGATTACGATGCGGTGGAGAAGCTGACCGACGTGAAGATCCGCACCAATTCAGACCGTGAACCCGGCGAGGAGAATCTGCCGGCCTGGGTTTTCGAAGACGGCGTGATTTTTCTGCCCGAAGAGCTGGAGTACGGGTTGCAGCTGAGGAACGACTATGCGCGCCGCTGTTTCCGTATGGAAAATTGTGATCTTCTGAGCGTTGGCTACTGGCTGGAGGTGCAGGCGAAGCTGCAGCGCGGCGAAGTTCCGGAGCTTAGAATGTATCCGGACAGTGCCAAGCTCGGAAGTGATCGCGTTGAGAGTCGGGATTTCAGCTCACCCGGATTGAGTGCCGCTCCAGGAACCGCCGCTCTTTGAGTTCTGGCAATTGACGGCTGCTTAATGTGCAGACAATCCCGCGGTGTTCGCACCCGGTCAGCGCGGAGCAACACGGATCGTCCTAACCGAGGAAGTCGCAGTAACGGTCGACGTGTGAGGCGAGGTCAAGGGTGTGCTGGCGTGCCAAACGCTCGGCGAGCTCGGTGTCGCGTCGCTCCAATGCCTCGATGATTTTCAAGTGATCGATGATCGAGCGCGAGGCGCGATCGCTTTGTGTGATCGTAGCCCGACGGATGGCGCGCACATGCAGCAAAAGGTTACGCGTCTCTTCGATGATCGTCTGCGAGCCGCCCAGGCGGATCACCTCGGTGTGAAAGGCAATATTGGCGTCGGAGTATTCGCACAAATGCTCGGACGGCGGCGAATTCTGGAACTCGTCGAACAAATGACGCAGTTTGGCAATCTCCGCATCAGTTGCGTTCAGCGTCGCGAGGCGCGCCGCCATGGACTCGAGGGCGGCCCACACCTGGATCATTTCAATAATCTCGCGCTTTGACTTGCGAATGATGTAGATGCCGCGCCGCGGGATGGTGCGAATGAACCCTTCTTGCTCGAGCAGCGCCAGGGCCTCGCGAATCGGTGTGCGGCTAACGCCCAGGGCGGTTGTCAGCTGCCGCTCGTCCAACCTTAATTCCTGCTGCGGGCCGTAAATGTCGGTGTCGGCAATCGCGGCTTTCAGGCGCGCGTAAGCCTGGTCCCGCAGACTCTTCGCGTTGAGCGGGGCCAGTACCAGCGGCGTCGTGTCGGAAGCGCGCCGAAAAAAACTCGCGAGGGTGTTCATGAGGCATCCCTAATGCTTAGTTTATGCATCGCGTCGGCTCTTTCAGGCCTTGTACCCTTAGGTGTCAGAAGAGGGTCACCGGCGCAGCACCCATCGGCGTCGATGTGCCGGCCCTCGCGCACCACGCGCCGCGAAAGCCCCCTGGGCGATATGATTAAAGAGCAACACCTGGGGAGGCGGAATCGCCAGGCGCATTGCACCAGCCGAGATATATTAGATTATTAGGCATCCACGGCCATTTTCACAAGCTCCGTCCGCGCCCGCGCACTTGACAATGCACGAGGCGCCCAATTCCTTGTAGGTGCACAAATGTTACAAACAACTGTTTCTTATTGCTTTTTGCCGCGCTGCAGCGCCGTTTCCACGGTATCGCTTCCGCCTGTGCCACGACAGATGCACTCTCAGCTAGAGCACTTGTTGTACCTTGACAGGCAAAGACTTAGAAATATATGGTATACGAAGAAAAGACCCAGACGCTTGGGTGCACGTCCGAACGGACGAGTTTTGCATTAAGTTAAGGGGAAGTTCGGTGAGGCAGTCTCCGCGCGTCCGCATGTTCTGCGAGCCAAATCGCCCTTTGCTCTATTGATATTGATATCTCGATGTTTGGGTCGACTAGCTGCGGGACTGAGGCATCACTGACGCGCTTCGTGCGCGCACCGGTCGCGCAATCATCACTGCTGATGCGGCGTGCATCGACCGCGCTTCTGCTCCCACCAACCGCTGCGTCTCTGAGGCAGGGCGCGCCGAGTTCTTTGCAATCACTCTAAGGCCATAATTTTCCAAATATGCCTGAGTGAATTGCCGTGTCTATCAGATGAATAATAAGGGGGGAATGACATGAACGCGGATCCCAATTCGATGCAGGTTAAGAGCTCGCCGCTGGCGAATCCGTGGGTGCAGTTGATCATCGGGGTCATCGCAATGGCCTGCGTTGCGAACTTGCAGTACGGATGGACGTTGTTTGTCAACCCAATTGATGCCAAGTTTCATTGGGGGCGACCCGCCATTCAGGTGGCTTTCACCATCTTCGTGCTAATTGAGACCTGGCTTGTTCCTGTTGAAGGTTACCTCGTCGACCGCTTCGGGCCGCGCTGGATCGTGTTCGCAGGCGGCGTGCTCGTTGCCATAGCTTGGGCCATTAATTCGGAAGCAAGCTCTCTGCCCGTCCTTTACATTGCCGCCGTCATCGGTGGTGTCGGCACGGGTTCCGTCTACGGCACCTGTGTCGGCAACGCGCTCAAGTGGTTTCCCGGCCGGCGCGGTCTCGCCGCCGGCATCACCGCCTCTGGATTTGGTGCGGGCGCTGCAATCACGATTGGGCCCATCTCGAAGATGATTAACTCAGCAGGTTACGAGCATGCGTTTCTGGTTTTTGGATTGATCCAGGGCGCAATCGTAATCGTGGTGGCCTTTCTCATCCTGGTCGCCCCGCCCAGCCTTGTGCGTGCGAAGGTCAAGGCAAATCAGACGGCGTACGCCTATCGCCCGAGCCAAGTCCTGCGCAGCCCGGTGTTCTGGATGATGTATGTGATGTTCGTGCTGGTTGCTGCGGGCGGTCTGACGATGGCAGCGTCGATGGCACCCATCGCCAAGGATTTCAAGATTGAGAAGGTTCCGGTTGAACTCTTTGGGATCACCCTGACGGCCCTCGTTTTCGCGTTGTCGCTCAACCGGATCTTTGACGGCGTAGGGCGACCCTTCTTCGGCTGGCTATCTGACCAGATCGGCCGCGAGTACACGATGGCCCTCGCGTTCGTGATCGGCGCCATAGCGCTCTTTACGCTTAGCCAGGCGGGGACGACTCCGGTCGTGTTTGTGCTGGTCACCGCGCTCTACTTTGGCGTGTACGGTGAAGTCTTCAGCCTCTTTCCGGCCACCCAGGGTGATACTTTTGGCGCCCGGTACGCCACGGCGAACAACGGCATGCTCTACACGGCCAAAGGTGCAGGGGCACTCTTGGTCCCCATAGCGGCCGCCATAGCGAAGGCTCACGGCTGGGCTCCGGTGTTCACCATTTTAATGTGCTTCAATTTGGTCGCCGCGTTTCTCGCGCTGGTGGTCTTAAGGCCCATGCGCGCGCGGCATTTCGCCGCAGGCCCTCCCGCCGATCCTTTGCCGGTCGCCGGTCCTTGACGGCACGGGCGTCACATGAAGCGGCGGACCTGCATCGGCTGATATCGCGGGCGCATGTTGGCGCAGCGGCAGCGGCGCCGCGATCAGATTCTTGACGTTGGAGGCGATATGGCGAGCGTAAATCCCGTGCCGGTGCAGACCAGGTCAACGACCGCCGAAGATACTCTGCAGAAGAAAAGCCGTGAGGCGGGCGTGGCCTCCGGCGGTCATCTCGTGGCCAAGGCGCTCAAGAACGAAGGCGTCGATACGATCTTTACGCTCTGCGGCGGCCACATTATTGACATCTATGACGGCTGCGTCGACGAAGGTATTCGCATCATCGATGTGCGCCACGAACAGGTGGCCGCGCATGCGGCCGACGGCTATGCGCGCCAGACGGGCAAGCTTGGCTGCGTCGTCACGACTGCCGGTCCCGGCTGCACGAATGCCATGACCGGCGTCGCCACTGCCTTTCGCTCCGAAAGCCCGATCCTGCACATCGGCGGTCAGGGGGCTTCAACGCAACACAAAATGGGATCGCTGCAGGATCTGCCCCATGTGGAGATGATGAGCCCCATTACCAAATTCGCGGCAACGGTTCCCAGCACCGAGCGCATTGCCGACATGATTGCCATGGCGGCGCGTGCCGCCTTTAGTGGGGCTCCCGGACCCGCTTACCTCGAGATTCCGCGCGACGTACTTGACCGCGAAGTGGAGCTCACCAAGGCCGTCATTCCTCAGCCGGGCAAGTACCGTGCGTCGACCCGTTCTCTGGGAGACCCGCGCGACATCGAGAAGCTCGCCGACATTCTCGTCAATGCGGAGCGGCCGGCCATCCTATACGGGCAGCAGGTGTGGACCGCGCGCGGCCATGAGCAGGCGATTGCACTGCTGCGCGGCCTCGATATTCCCGGGTACTTTAACGGCGCGAGCCGCGGTCTTCTGCCGCCGGGTGATCCACATCACTTTGACCGCACGCGCACCCAAGCCTTCGCCAATGCGGATGTGCTCGTGATCGTCGGCACACCCTTCGACTTTCGCATGGGCTACGGCAAGCGCATCAGCAAGCAGCTAACGCTGGTGCAGATCGACATGGACTACCAGACCGTCGGCAAGAACCGCGATATCAGCTTGGGTTTGGTCGGCGATCCGGGCGTGATTCTCGGTGCCGTCCTGCAGGCGGCGTCGGGCCGCATCAAAGCCGACAAGCGCCAGGCGCGTCAGCAATGGTTGAAGCAGCTGGCGGAGGCCGAGAAGGCAGCTACCGAGAAGCTGATGCCGCTCTTTAAGTCTAACAACACACCGATTCACCCCTACCGAGTGGCTTGGGAGCTCAATGAGTTCCTAAATGACGATACGATTTACATCGGCGATGGCGGCGACGTAGTCACCATCTCGGCGCAAGCAGTGCGCCCGCGACGTCCAGGACAATGGATGGACCCCGGCGCACTCGGCTCCTTGGGGGTCGGCACCGGCTTTGCGATCGCAGCTGGACTTGCGCAGCCCTCCAAAGAAGTTTTGTGCTACTACGGCGATGGCTCGTTCGGTATGACCGCCTTCGACATGGAGACTGCCAACCGCTTTGGGGTTCCCTACATCGCGGTCATCGGCAATAACTCCGCCATGAATCAGATTCGCTACGGCCAGCTTGCCAAGTACGGTGAGCAGCGCGGCAATGTCGGCAACCTGCTCGGTGACGTGCCGTTCGGCAAGTTTGCCGAAATGCTGGGCGGCTACGGCGAGGAGGTGCGCGATCCAGCGCAGATCGCACCGGCGCTGAAGCGGGCGCGCGAGTCCGTGCGGCGCCTGCGCCGCTCGGCCGTCATCAACATCTGGGTCGATCCGCGAGAATACGCACCGGGTACCAAGAATCAGACGATGTACAAGTGATTGACGTTGGAAGCATCGCATGACGAAGGCATTAGACGGCGTCCGCATTCTCGATTTCACGCACGTGCAATCGGGCCCAACCTGTACTCAGCTGCTGGCTTGGTTCGGTGCCGACGTCATCAAAGTTGAGCGTGCTGGCAGCGGCGACGTAACGCGCGAGCAGCTGCGCGACATACCTGATGTCGACAGCCTCTACTTCACCATGCTGAACCACAACAAGCGCTCGATCACGCTTGATTCCAAGAGCGCGCCCGGCAAGCAGATACTGGAGAAGCTCGTGAAGCGCTGCGACGTGCTGGTGGAGAACTTCGCGCCCGGCGCACTCGATCGCATGGGCTTTACCTGGGAGCGCATCCAGCAACTCAATCCACGGATGATCGTGGCGTCCATCAAGGGCTTCGGCCCCGGGCCTTATGAGGAATGCAAGGTGTACGAGAACGTTGCGCAGTGCGCAGGCGGCTCGGCGTCGACGACGGGATTCGACGACGGCCCGCCGCTTGTGACGGGTGCGCAGATTGGCGATAGCGGCACGGGCTTGCACCTTGCGCTTGGAATCGTTGCCGCCCTCTACCAGCGCAACAGCACTGGCCGCGGGCAAAAGGTACTCACGGCCATGCAGGACGGGGTGCTGAATCTGTGCCGCGTCAAGCTGCGCGATCAGCAGCGCCTCGCTCGTAACGGCGTCATGCACGAATACCCGCAGTATCCGCACGGGCGATTCGGCGACGCCGTGCCGCGCGCCGCGAACGCCTCGGGAGGAGGCCAGCCGGGATCCATCGTCAAGTGCAAGGGTTGGCAGAACGATCCCAATGCCTATCTGTACTTCATCGCCCAAGCGCCGGTGTGGAAGCAGATCTGCCGGGTGATTGGAAAGGAGGAATGGGTTACCCATCCTGACTACGCGACGCCGAACGCGCGCTTGCCCAGGCTCGATGACGTGTTCGCCGCCGTCGAGGCGTGGACGCTCACGAAGACGAAGTTCGAGGCCATGGAGCTTCTGAACGAGCACGACATCCCGTGCGGTCCGATTTTGTCAATGAAGGAGCTCGCCGAGGAGCCGTCGCTGCGCAACACTGGCACCATCGTGGAAGTGGATCACCCGACCCGTGGCAAGTACCTGACGGTGGGCAACCCGATTAAGATGAGCGACAGCGCGACCGATGTGACGCGCTCACCGCTGCTCGGTGAGCACACCGATGAGATCTTGGCGGAACTCGGCTACGGAGCGCAGGACATCGTCGCTTTTCGAGCGCAGAAGGCAATTTAACGTGCCCGCGGCATCGAAGACCATTGAGGTGGCAGACAACAAAGACGCCGTTCGCAAAATACTGGCTCGGGCAAGGGCGGACGCACGCAAGGCTCTGACCGCGCCCGAGGCGCGAGGCATCTGCGAAGCCTATGGAATTGCCATTCCAAAGGAGGACGTGGCAAAGAGTGCGGAGGAGGCGGGCAGGCTCGCGGCCGAAATCGGTTTCCCCGTCGTCATGAAGATCGTCTCACCGCAGATCTTACACAAGACCGAAGCGGGCTGCGTCATCGTCGGCATCATGTCGGCGAAGCAAGCCATACGGGGGTATGCGACGATCATCGCCAACGCACGTCACTACGATGCGCAAGCCGAGATTCTCGGCGTGCAGGTTCAGCAGATGCTGGCCGGCGGCCAGGAAGTCATCATCGGAGCCGTCACCGACCCGGCATTCGGCAAACTCGTCGCCTTTGGGTTGGGCGGCATCCTCGTCGAGGTTCTAAAGGACATTACCTTCCGGCTGGCTCCCGCCTCTCAGCAGGACGCGCTGTCGATGTTGGATGGCATAGCAGCGGCAGAAATCCTGCGCGGGGTCCGCGGCGGCAAACCAGTGGACCGCGCCGCGCTTGCAAGCATGATCGAGCGCGTCTCATCGCTGGTGGCAGATTTTCCCGAGATCTCGGAGATGGATCTGAATCCCGTGTTTGCCTCCGAGCATGGTGCGACGGCGGCCGACGTGCGCATCGTGCTCGACTTCAATCCCGTTGCCGCGCGCTATCGCCCGAGTCAGGAGCTCATCGTGGCGCAGATGAACCGCATCATGAAGCCCGACGCCGTGGCAGTGATCGGCGCTTCGCCCGAGAACGGTAAGATCGGCAATTCGGTCATGAAGAACCTGATCAACGGCGGCTATCGGGGAGCGATTTATCCTATCCATCCGAGCGCCGACACCATCCTAGGCAAGAAGGCCTTTAGAAGCGTCAAGGACGTGCCCGGCGAGATCGACGTCGCCGTCTTCGCGATTCCCGCGAAATTCGTCGCGCAGGCTTTGATTGCGGTGGGCGAAAAGAAAATCGCTGGCGCAGTGCTGATTCCCTCCGGTTTTGCGGAGACTGGCAATGTCGCCGGGCAGACGGAACTCGTCGAAATCGGGCGCAAGTACGGCGTGCGGCTGATGGGACCGAACATTTACGGCTTTTACTATACGCCCAAGAACCTCTGCGCCACGTTTTGCACGGCCTACGACGTCAAAGGTACCGCGGCACTGTCTTCGCAGTCCGGCGGCATCGGCATGGCGATCATCGGCTTCTCCCGTTCCGCGAAGATGGGTGTTTCGGCGATCGTCGGGCTCGGCAACAAGTGCGACATCGATGAAGATGACCTGCTCACATTCTTCGAGCAGGACGACAACACCCAAATCATTGCCCAGCACTGCGAGGACCTCAAGGACGGCCGCGCCTTCGCCGAGGTCGCGAAGCGCGTGTCAAAGAAGAAGCCGGTAGTCGTGCTCAAGGCCGGGCACACCAGCATGGGCGCTCGCGCCGCGAGTTCGCACACCGGAGCGTTGGCCGGTAACGACAAGATCTACGAGGACGTCTTGAAGCAGTCCGGAGTCATTCGGGCGCATTCACTACGCGACCTGCTGGAGTTCGCGCGGGGGATTCCGGTGCTGCCGACGCCGAAGGGCAACAACGTGTTAATCATCACAGGCGCTGGCGGATCCGGGGTGCTGCTGTCGGATGCGTGTGTGGACAATGGCCTTGCTCTGATGGCGATGCCAGCCGACCTCGACGCAGCCTTCCGCAAATTCATCCCGCCGTTTGGCGCCGCCGGAAATCCCGTCGACATCACCGGCGGCGAGCCGCCGACTACATACCAGAATACCGTGCGCCTGGGTCTCGAGGACCCGCGCATACATGCGCTCATCCTCGGCTATTGGCACACGATCATTACGCCACCGATGGTATTTGCGCGACTGATGGTCGAGGTCATAATGGAAATGCGGGCGCGCGGGATCGAGAAGCCCGTCGTGGCCTCGCTCGCGGGCGATGTGGAAGTGGAAGAAGCGGCGGAGTATCTATACCAGCACGGAATACCCGCCTACGCGTACTCCACGGAGATCCCGGTCGCGGTGCTCGGCGCGAAATACAAATGGGCGCGCGGCGCGGGTCTGGTACCGGAACCGTGAAGTGGCATTCACCGCTGGCAGAAGCAAGATTTAGAGGTCGCAGCACTTAGTTGAATCACACCTCGGAAGGGGGAGGTCTTTATGTTTGGCACTAGAATGCTCAGATCGCTGGTCGCATTACTTACGGCCGTACTGGTCGTTTCCAGCTATGCAGGCCGAACCGTCGCGCAGTCCACGCCATCCACGGACCCGGACGTGCAGGCGCGAATGCGCATTCTCCAGGAACGGATGGATGAGCTCGCCAGAGAACTCAATAGCCTGAAGGAAGATCAGGCGAAAACCAAGACGCAGGTGACCTCCACTGCCAAGCAGGTCAGCGCCGCGGACACCAAACTCGCCACATTCATGAAGGGCTTTTTCGGCACCCTGGACGTATCTATCGACAACACGACCAAGGGCATGGAAGGCATGGTGGCCTATCCATATAGCTTAGCGCCTGGCGTCACGAGCCCCGGCGGCCCCTTCATCAAGACGGGAGGCCCGAAGGCGCCGCCGTTCGGGCGGGTCGGCTGGCTTGCGGCCATGTCCAGCAATGGCTCAAACATCGGCTACCGGGGCACCCATCAGATCGGCTCATCGGACGTGGACCTCATCTACCAGGTTTCGACCGCAATCAACATGGCGGCCGCACCGGGTCTGCAGAATACGTGGACCAAGTCCTCGAATACCGTCCAGGGGGCCATTGGGCTTGGCGACACCTATCTGGGCTTTCAAAATAAAGACTGGGGCAAATTGAAATTGGGCGAACTGTACATGCCCTACAAGACCTCGACGGACCGGCTGAATCCCTTCTCGGGACAACTGGGCAACTACAGCACCGTCATGGGCAATACCGGCGGCGACAACCGCATAGAGTTCGGCACCCGGATGGATCACGTGATTGACTACGACTCGCCCACCTGGGGAGGCTTCAGCTTCGATGCCGCCTTCTCGCTTGGCCAGAACCCGGACCCCAACAGCAATCTCACGTCATTGGGGTCTCCGGACTGTTCGGGAGGGAACAACCCCGGCAGCGGCAACCTGTCCCTGAACTGCGATGACGGCGGCTTCAACAATGCATTCAGCGGCGATCTGAAGTTCGAGAAGGGCGGCCTTTATCTTGTGGCAGCCTATGAGATTCACACGGCCGTGAACCGCAGCAGCGACGGGGTCGGCGCGAACAACCCGTACTACGCGTACCTGTATAGTCTGGGCCCCCACAATGCCCTGAGCGCCAGTCTTCTCGACTGGTCGGATTTTCTTGCCTACGAGGGCGAAAATTCGGGTGAGGCGCTTGCCGGTTCGCCCGAATACAACACCGGCGTCGATGTGGTCGATGAATGGGCGATGAAGTTCGGGGGACAGTACACCTTCGATTTCGGCCTGACGATCTCCTACCTGTACGAGGACATGCATCGCGAGCTTCCGCAGAGCATGCAGTTTCAGAACGAGCGCCAGCGCACCGGCGACTGGCTGTCCGCCGAGTACAACTTCAACGGTGGTAAGGACCGGATCGCCGTCGGCTGGGCGCATGCCGGTGCGTCGGTGGGTGATCCGGGCGGGCAGCACAACTACAACCCGAATGGGATCGGCAACAACCAGGCGAACGTGACCACGATCGCGTGGTGGCACAAGCTCGACAAGCAGCTCACCTGGTACGCTGATGTTGCCGACACCTCGAACGACGGCAACGCGCATTACGACATCGGCGCTGGCGGCCATGGAATAAAGACCGACTGCCACGATGCCACCCACGCGGAGTTCATCGACTACAGCAGCGCCGGTCCCACGACCTGGGGCGGCTGCCATGAGATTGGGGTCTCGACGGGTGTCAATTTCAAGTTCTGAGCGTGACGGCTGAAGCGACCCCGTTGGGGGGCGGCATGGCAGCGATCAGACACGATCTGGTCGGCTTACTCCTGGCGGCAGCGCTGGGAGTGGCCGCTCTGGAGGCCTGGCCGCCCGCCCAGGCGCAGGCCCTTGCCGCCCAGGTCCGCGATGAGACGACCCGACAGGAAGTCATCATCACGGGGACCAGACAACCGGACGCAGCACTCACCGCGAAGGTGGTTACTGTCCTGCAGGATGATCCGTACGTCTATGCCGGTCACATCAGCGTCGTGACGACGAATGGCACCGTTACGCTCGAGGGAATAGCTCTCGACCCGAGTGATATGCGCCGAGCCTTGATGCTTGCGCGCCAGGTCGCGGGCAGGCGGCGCGTCGTCAACAAGATTGAGCTGATTCCGGAGGACTTGGATGCCGATTGAGTTGCGCTGGCGTGTTGCTTCCGGCGCTGCGGCTGTATGGTATACCTCATCGCGTAAGAGATTTAAGGAGGAGCCAATGATGCTGTCGCCAGTGATGAATCGAGTGGCCTGTACGGGATTTGCAGTGGCGGTCCTGTGCAGCCTGATCGCCTGTGCGACGGGTCCTAAGACCGATGCTCAACGACAGGTTGACATGGAAACCGCCGCGCGCGTGCAGACCGCACTGAATGCGGACAAGCTGCTCTACTCCAAACATATTGTCGTTCGCGCCGACGACGGCGTCGTGCGTCTCAGCGGCTATGTCTGGGATCCCCCGGACCTACTCGAGGCCGAGCAAATAGCCGAGTTAGTGCAGGGCGTCTCAAAGGTTGTAAACGAACTGGAACTGCAGCGCAACGGGATTGATGACTCGGGCGTGACACGCTAAAGCCGAGCGCCGTCTCGGCCGCGGCTGCGGCTGTATATTGGACAGATCTCCGGTCCCTTGCGCGGCGAGCGCCCACCGCTGTGGCGTGCTGGACACGCGCCTGAACCGGGGAAGGCTTACGCCGGTGTTACCAGTGAGCGGGTGATCCGCCCGTGGCAAGGAGGTGAGCATTCGTGCGCAGAGATGGGGCGCACCGTACCGTCCTCGCGGCAACCGCCATGTTGGCGGTTGCCTGCTCGACCACTCCCGCAAGATCGCCCACACCGGCGCAGACCCGCGCCGATGAGGCCGTCGCGGAGCGTGTCTATCGGGCACTGAATGCGGATCCGACCTATTTTTACCGTCACGTCGATGTGAGGGTCGACAGCGGTGTCGCCGACCTAAGCGGCTACGTCTGGAGCACGGACGCGATCTACCGCGCCCGGCAGATCGCGCGCAAAGTGCCAGGGGTTACTCGGGTAGTAACGAACCACCTGGACCTTGAGCGTGAAGGCCTTACCAACGGTCGCTCCCGATAGCGAGACAGCCTAGGGTGCGCCGCAGGCACCCGATACTGCTCTGCCCATCCATTAGAACTAGGTGAAAGTTTGGCGGCTGTCTCGTCAGTTCCGGGGCCGCCCAACGGGATGCTCATCGCGTCCGGGGAATTTCACGGCTATCCTCCGATCCGCGGGTGAGCCTCTCCTTGTGTTTACGGGGTCAACCACCCTGACCAAGCCGTGCAGATCGAACCGTCCCAAAAACGGGAGTCCCCAATGAACGAGGAAGCGCTAAACCTTAGTATCCGTAAGTTCTTAAAAATGGTCGGCGTTGGGTCGCAGCGCGCGATTGAGCACGCCGTCACCGATGCTGCCGCTACCGGTGCCCTTGCCGGCGCAGAATTCTTTCCGGCCAAAGTGACGCTGGAGATTGCGGGGCTCAAGTTGAACGTCGTATTTACCGGCGACATCACTCTGCGGTAAGCGCAGCTCGACCAAGGTGGTCGGGATGTCGTGGGACTTCTCAGGTCGGCACGTGGATTCACTTGCTTTGGTCGTACACGTCGCGGATAGCCTCCACTGCGACATTGGGCGCGACCCACTGCGAGAGGCGTTCGCTATCCGCCGGCCACCGACGCTGTCACTCCTGTGCCCTTCTATCGCGGTCATTGCAACCTGAAGCGCATGAGCAGTAGTGTGGTGCGCTGGCCAACCACACGAGATTCCCATGCGCCTCGCAATCGTCGGACAACAGGCCTTCGGCAAGAGCGTACTTGAAGCGTTCCTCTCCCGTGGCACGACCGTCGCAGGGGTGTTCTGCGCCCCGGAGAAGCCCGGTGACAAGCCCGATCCGTTGCGGTTGGCGGCGCAGGAGCACGGGCTTCAGGTCTTTCAGCTGCGCTCGCTGAAAGACGAGCAAGCCTCGCGGACACTCAAGGCCCTGAACGTCGATCTCGGCGTGATGGCCTACGTGCTACAGTTTGCGTCGCAATCCTTCGTCAACATTCCGACGCACGGAACGATTCAGTATCACCCCTCACTCCTGCCGCGCTACCGCGGACCGAGTTCGGTGAACTGGCCGATCATCAAGGGGGACACGCAGACGGGGCTGACGATCTTTCGCCCTTCGGACGGGCTCGACGAGGGACCGATAATCCTGCAAAAAGCCGTCGCCATCGGACCGGATGACACCCTCGGGAGTGTGTACTTCGATCGCCTCTTTCCCCTCGGGATCGACGCGTTGATCGAAGCGGCGGATCTCGTCGTTGCCGGGCAGTGTCAGGAGATCCCGCAGCGTGAAGAACTGGCGACCTACGAGGGGTGGTGCCGCGACCTGGAATCCCGAATCAACTGGCAGGCACACGTCGACCAGATCTATAACCTGATTCGCGGCTGCAATCCATCCCCCGGCGCCTGGACCACGGTTCAGGGGAAGAAGGTACGAATCTACGACGTGGTCTGCCATCGCACCCGGACTTTCGATGCCGTCCCGGGGAAACCCGGTGAAGTCTGTGCGATCGGAGACCAGAGTATCAACGTGGCAGCACAGGGCGGGCGTCTCGAGCTGCGCACGGTGCGGCTCGAGGCGGGTGCGAAGATGGCAGCCGGCGCGCTTGCTGCGGCGATGCGGATCGCAGTCGGAGCTGCGCTCGAATCCTGAAATGAGCCGGGGGCGGCGCGATGGATTTAAATTGGGCTTCATTTACCCGGCGACCAAGTAACAGTGCTTCGAGACGAACTCAAACATCTGCTCCCCCAAATCCACCCGGACGAGTGAGCGACTAGTTGAGCTCACCGTCAAAACCGAAAGTTCCGGTAGGCCGGGTCGTCAGCCCTGCGATCTATCAACCATGCGAAGCCCATCGCGAAAAATGTCCTGCCAGACCCAGATGGTTTTATCTGGACGGTGCTGCGCAATGAGTCTTGATGCGCATCCACGGCCGCGCGCTAGCCGGGGAAGCTGTCCGTACTTCGCCTGCTATCAAATCACATCAAGGGGCTCCGATCTTCACCCACCCGCTGCACCACCCGGCGAACGCTACGCTCTTTCCTGCGAAGAGCGCGCAAGAACCCATCGAATCGCCCGTCTTCTTATAGAGCGAACAGTTCCCGCAATATGCATCGGACTTCGCCGATTTTGTAACGTAATCGCGCCCTCTCGCGGCCGGATCACTCGGATCCAGTGCCGGCGAGTCGGCATGAGCAGCGCCACTGATAAAGAGGCCTGCAACCGGAATGAGCGCGCCCGCAACCAGGCCGCCCTTCACCAGCGCACGCCGTGTAATCACACTGTCCATGTTCATGGCCCTCTTGGCAATAACGTTCCAGACCCAGTGCACTTAGCGGAGCCAGACCAATAATGAGCATGCCCATGCCGACACTTAATGTCTATACGTTGTCAAACATACGCGTTGCATCTAACACTCACTGCTTCGTGGCTGCCAACCCGCTCCGGCGAACTGTTCAACTGTAAGCATCCCGACTGTCGGCCGGTCTACCTGAACGGGCCGTCCGCCTGGCGCGCATTCGCACTCCATACGGCTCTTGCCAGCGGTGCGCACCAAATTTCCTGAAGCTGCCGCTCACGACGGCAGCTCGAAGGCAAACCCAAACGATTTCGCACTCGTATGCCTTGCAGGTCGACCGGCGGATCGAACGGAAGTTGGCCTTAGGCTTATAATTCCTATCTGCTATTCACTAACTTTTTCACGCCATTCAACACCAAGGGAAGGCCATGCAATCGATACCGATCGGGGCCACGGGTTCGTTCAGTCTTGTCGTCATGCCCGATCATCTCGCCAGCCGTTTCAAGGATGTGACATTGCCTCCGGTCCTGGCGACGCCCGTCATGATCATGGTAATGGAGAACGCAGCACTGAACGCGATCAAGCCTTATTTCGACGCCGGCGAAAGCGCGCTCGGCACGCGCGTCGACGTGCGCCATTTGGTGGCGACGCCACCTGGTCGCCGCGTCACTGGCGAAGCGACCGTGACCAATGTTAATGGGCGACGCATCGAGTTTTCGATTCGTGCGACCGAAGGAAGCGAGGAGATTGGAACAGGAACACACGAGCGCGTAGTGGTACAGCTGTCCAAGTTAGCCGAACGGATGAAGGCTAAATTCGGCTAACGCTGCAACAATATGGCTACCTGTTAACTGCCGGTCACCGACGTCCGGAGCGGGTCGAAAGGTTGGGTACGGTAGCCTTCCGAGTCCAAATGGACCCTGTGAAGTCCCAAAACTAAGGCGCCAGTCTCACGCGCCGCAGCAAATCGACGAAACGGGCATCGTGACGCAAGGGGTCTAGGCGCGGGTCCACTTTGAGATAGGTCATCCAGCCGGAGCGCTCCTGGTGGGCTCGTACCAGGTATTCCAGCGCTTGGTCATTCCAACCCATCCCGGTGCACACCAGGGCGATGTCAGCCGCCGGCCCGTGCCGAAGCATGGTTGCCCACTCTGATTCCGAATAGTTGCTGCAGGTCACGCCCGCGATGGCTGCGAGCAAGTGCTCACGGCATACGCGTGTCAGTCGACGTCGACCATACGATTCTTCCGCAGTCTCGCGAGCACAAATTAGAATGATTCGCATTTCAAGCCGAAGACGGCACTTCTAACTTCAAACTTCTCACTTGCTCCCCTCTGATGGCTTCCTGTGCGATCAATACGTATTAACGCGACTACAAGCGGGCCGGACTTAGGAGTAAGAGTCAGGATCGTAGTCAAGGGGCAAGTAAGAAAGGAGAAAGTTATGAATCTCATGCGTTGGGAACCATTTGAAGCAATGAAGATGTTTAATTACTTCCCGAACTCTTTTGGCAGGCCGCTGCTCGAGACTGGTGAATATTTTGATTGGGCACCTTCGGTTGATGTCAGCGAGACCGGTCAGGAATACCTGATTCGGGCTGCATTGCCGGCCGTAAAGAAGGAGGACGTGAAAGTCACGTACGAAGACGGCATGCTCACACTGAGTGGTGAGCGCCGCCAGAAGGCGGAGCAGAAGGACGTGAAGTACCATAGGGTTGAGAACTACTATGGCAAGTTCTCGCGCAGCTTCGCGCTGCCCGATGCGATCGATGCAGACGCGATCAGCGCAGAATCGAAGGATGGGGTATTGACCATACACGTTCCAAAGTCGAAGTCGGAGGCGAAGAAACTCACCACGATTACTGTCCAGTAAAGGGCTTGCAATCTGGCGACGTGCCGCGGGCAATGGTCCTTTGGGCTATTGTCCGCGGCTGATGTGCAGAGTTGTACACTTCCCAGGTGATTGTTGACCGCAGTCAAAACGAGGGGTTGCAGTAATGGCAGCGCGCGATGACAGCGATGATATCGAGGAGGCCGATTCGAGCAATGTCGCTATTTGCACGCGGACGCTCAACCACACAATTGGAGAGCTGGCTAGGTGCTACGGCGCCGCCTCAGTGGTGGTGGCGTTGACCGAAGTGATGGGGTGCGCATCCTGCGTGACGGACATTGTTGAGCGTGGCACGAGTATTCACGCGCTAGTGGCACGGTGGAACGCCTGGGTGTCACCCGATAAGCACGCATAATGGCAAGCGATGTCCCGGCGTAGGCTCGCACCCCACGAGGCGGCCGCGACGATGACACCCGTTGAAGAGCACGTCAGAGAACCTAGCCGCTGGCTGTCGGTGCTCAATGCGACCAAGAATGGCGCTCGTGCAGACGAGGATCAGGCTAGTGAGTCGGCCAGACTAGGAGCCGGAATACAGAAGGCGGAGCGCGCCGCGTGCTCAAAGACGTTCGAGGCCGCGGCGACGTATCGGCGTCGGTGTGTTATATGGCTCAAGATCACAGAAGCGCGCTCGCTCCGATCGGCGGCTAGGACTCAACTGCGCATTTATGCGGCCGTAGCGGAGGCCAACGCACAGAAGGGGACGCGGCCGAGCGTGGGCATCGGGCCCTCGCCGTCGCCTCCTCCGCTGTTCAGCATGATTTCCGTCATCACTGCGGACACGCCAGTTGATGCAAACTCCATCCACTCGACGGCTATCTCGCCGGAGCTCGCTTGAACGATAGAAGCCGGGAGCTCGCGGCCCTGCAGGCCTAGAGCTGGGACCAGCGTCGCGACGGCGACATTGGGCGCAGGGCAGATACCGAGCTCCGTTCTGATCAATGCTCCACTGGCACTGACGTTCTCCAGGCAACCGAGGCACCTGCAACCACTGTCACGCGACTGCATACATCTCAGTCGCACCGGTATGTTGGTCGAAAGCCGATGTCCCCAGCGATGCTCCATTGACCTCTCCCTCGAGCCCTGTCGTTGCTTATGCTGCGTCCGACTCGGCCACGCTGCCATCCGTGATACTACGTACGGCGCACCCGACGTGCTGGCATATACCGTCGCAACTAGTTGTGTAAGTTCTCAAGACACAGGTGACACACTGGCAGTGGTTTTTGCCAGCAGCCGTTGGAAGTGTTGAATTAGTTATGGCCAGGGGTGGAATTGAACCACTGACACGCGCATTTTCATCCCCGGTCTTCTTATATTCATGCGTTTATAACGGCTCACGCGCATTCCTAACCCCTATTTTTGTAGTGGTTTATTGAACTCTCCCATTTAAGACCGACTCCACAGATTAACTCTTCGCGCTGCCGAACTGCTGCCAAGCGCTCGCCACGCGTCCGATTGTTCAGTGAGGATTTTGAATGGGCGCGCGACGTTTTGGTTTTGCTGCATCACGACTTCAAGCCGTGTCGACGCCAGCGGTGAGGCGGTTAAAGTTTACGACGACGGTACGCCCGGGCTTGCTTTGCGGATCACCAAGACAGGCGCGCGGACATTCGTGCTCTTTCGGCGC
The DNA here is from genome assembly GCA_963695315.1 of uncultured Gammaproteobacteria bacterium. Classification (GTDB taxonomy): domain Bacteria; phylum Pseudomonadota; class Gammaproteobacteria; order Steroidobacterales; family Steroidobacteraceae; genus PALSA-1196. The sequence goes on along the minus strand of OY968773.1, from coordinate 3,595,807 downwards.
GTCCATGGACGCACCGTTGCTTCAAGCAGCTGCAGAATTGGATCAAAAGGGCCTGACTTGGGCGGCAGCGTAAGCGGTCCTGGGAAGACGACAAGCGCCTTTGGGAACCATGGATCGAAGGCAAATCAGGACAGTCGATAGCAAAGAATCGCGCCAATCGCGGCTAAGAGGTACCCAATGCCGACTCCAATGCAGTAACGGCGCTGGCATTCAACCCGTTTCCGCTCAGCTTCGCGGCATACAGCGCGGCTCCCGCATCGGGAGGCAGCCGCGCGGCGCGAAGCCGGTACGCGCGGGCTCGACTCGCGAGCGCCACCTGCAGAGGCTCGAGGAGCAGATCAGGCTCTTCAAAAAGCCCACCGGAGTACGACACGGCGAGCTCGCGCTGTGGCGGTACGCCAAGTTGAAGGCGCACCGCATCGATGAGTTCCGCCAGCTCCTGCGCCGCCCGCGTAAAGAGCGCGCATGCCTGAGTATCGCCGGCCCGCGCCGCCTCGGCCACGAGCTTTGAGAGCTGCGCGAATTGGCTGCGCTGCGCCACGTTCTTGCCATAGACCGCGGCACACAAGTCCAGATCATCATCGAGGGCGAAATGCGCGCGCACGAGCGCATGCAGCGGGCCGCGCGGAGCACGGCCATCGCTCATCCGGGAAAAAAGCGTCAGAGCTTCGCGCGCGAGCCAGTAAGCGGAGCCCTCGTCGCTAAAGAGCTCGCCCCACCCGCCCGCGCGGGCGCTTGCGCCTGCACACTCTCCGTAGGCAATCGAGCCCGTGCCCGCCGCGACGCTGATGCCATCCTCGCCTGCCAGCGCCCCGGCCCAGCCGCAGATCATGTCATTGCCGCAGCGATAGCGATCTTTTGCCAATCCTTCCGCCGGAATCTGATCCAGCGTCGCCCGTAGCGAGCGATCTTCGCCATACGAGGGCAGACCGAAAAATCCGAAAGTCAGGTCGCGCGCCGCAAGGCCGCCCTGCTGCAGCGTCTGCGCGATACCCCGCCCCAGCATTACCTGGAGCGCTTCGAGTCCGATTTCCAGGTAATACGCCGAGCCTTCGGCGTGCTCCGCGAGAACACGTCCGCGCTCATCGACGAGCAGGAAGCGCGTCTTGCTTCCGCCGCCATCAACTCCGAGATAGGTTTTCACCGCGAACGTCCGTACGGATAAACGCTCACTCCCTGGACGACGCGATTGACCGTGCCCGCGGTGTTGGGCTTATCCGGAGAAAGGCCGAGCGAGAGCGAGCGCAACATGCCGAGTGACTGCGCGAAGACTACAAAGGGCAGGCAGAGCTCGAGATCGCCGAGCCCAGAGGATGCTCCGGGTGCGGCATCGCTGAGTACCAGCGTATCGCGATGCGCTGGCAGCTCCTCGCGATCTGACAACGCGACGACGCGCCCCGCCACGCCCTCGCGGCGCAATTCGTACAGCAGATCGAGCTCATACCGGCGCGTATACTCGTCACTGCTGAGGAACATGACCACGAGCGTCCGGGAATTGAGTATGGTCTTAGGCCCGTGCCGGAATCCGACGGGCGCTTCCGCCATCGCCACCACCCGCCCATCAGTGAGCTCCAGCATTTTCAACGCCGCCTCGCGGGCGATACCCTTAAGCTCATTGCTGCCTAGAAAGACGATTCGCTCGAACTGTGAGCTCACAAGATTCTGCAGCTGCGGCTGCCAGGCATTGAGTACGTGGGCGGCAAGACCACTGACGCGCGCGAGGCGCGCTCGATCCGACGGTGTTGCTCGCAGCGCAAGCGCCGCGCTGAGCAGCATCCCGGTGAAGCTCGATGTCATGGCGAAGCTCCGATCGTTCATCGCCTCCGGGAGCAGTAGCGCATGCGTGTTCCGCATGGAGCTTGCGCGGCGATAGAGCTCGCCCTGCGCGTTACAAGTAATGATGAAATGAGCGCATCGTTCGACGCACTGGATCGCGAGATCCACAACGGCCACGCTCTCGGGGCTGTCACCGGAGCGGGCGAAGGAGACGACGAGTGTCGGCATGCGTGCGGCAAACCACGTTTGCGGGCTTGCCACGATGTCGGTGCTGGCGATGGCCTCAATTCGATGGGTTCCCACCCGTGCGAGCGCCGGTGCAAGACATTCGCCGACGAAGCCGGAAGTGCCGGCACCCGTCAGGACGACGCGCAGCGTCCGCTCGCCAAGGAGCGGCTCGAGGAACGCGGCGAGTGCCGTGTCGTGCTCCACGAGACGCGCGGCCTCGGGCCACAATTCAGGCTGCTGCGCAATCTCGCACGCCGTGAAGAGCGCGCCGCCGTTCGTTATCTGCGCCGCGGTAAGGCCGAGCATTGCCGCAGGCTCTCTCATGGCCATGTTTTCCTTACGCCGAGCGGCGATCGCCGCTCAGTACTGGTACGCGAGTCCCAAGACATAGGTCCTTCCATAAGAGCTGTATCCGATGCCCGTGCCGCTCTCGCTCGCTCCGACATCCTGGCCCGGTGCCCACGGCAGCAGCGGATTACCGTTCAAATAGCTGCGCGCGATGGAGTTACTGAGATTCTTGCCTTCGCATAGACTTCGAAGCCCCTGGCAAAGCGATAGTGAATGCTCGCGGTCACCCAGTCGAACGCATTCGAAATGGCAGGCCACCCCGGCACCTCGGTGCACTGCGTGCAGGCAACCTCGAAGCTCGACTGATGATCCCAGTTGACATCGGCGCTCAGCGGACCCTTGTCGTATAGCAGGCCGATCGTGAAGGTCGTCGGGGGTGCGGCATTGATCGCGCCGACGAAGTTGCCAAACTGATCGTAGCTGCGCGTGCGGGTGGCGGTGAACTGCATATGAGTCCCAAAGCCGTTCTCCATGATGTGCTGCCAGCTGATCTCCACGCCGGAATAGGTGTCTTGCGCACCATTCGCCGGAGCCTGAACCGTCCACAGAAACGGCGAGCCGGGTACCGTCCCGGGAGGGCCACCGACGTACTCCGTAGTGCCGAGATTTACGCTCGTTTCGGTCGCCTGGTAGATGTCATCACGGAGCTTTTTCGCGAACACCGCGAGCGTCAGCGCCGAGTGCGGCCCGTAATACCACTCGAGCGACAGATCGGCCTGCTGCGCTTTGATGGGCTTCAGGCCCGCGGTCCCGCTGTAGAAGAGCTGCGGCGTGCCGTTGATGGCGTTATTCGACGACGTCGGCGCGAGCTCACTCAGATTCGGTCGCGCCATGGTCTCGGCCACCGAGAAGCGAAATTGCAGCTCGTTCGGCACGACCCAGTAGGCTAAGTTGGCCGAAGGCAGAGCCATCGTGTACTCGCCATTCGCCCCAATCGGCTGCGAGTTCCCATACTGCACGTTGAAGGTCGGCGTCGTCGAGGTAAGACTCTTAATCCACAGCGACGCGGGAACCGCCGCTGCGGTATTGGCGGTGGTGTCTGTGTGGACGAGGCGCACGCCGGCGTTTCCGGACCAGCGCGGAGCGGCGAAGTCCGCCTCGATGTACGTGTCGAGAGTTTTTTCCGTCACCGCATACGAGTTGTACGGATTGAACTCCGGTAGTGTTTCGGCGAAGTTGAACGACTGACATTGAGGGCCCGGACAGAATTGCGGATTCTGCTTGCCATTTAGGCTTTGCAGAAAAGCGAGCAGCTGCCCGGAATTGAGCTGCGGTAGCACGGTCGGATAGGAGCCGCCGGCGCCCTGCATGAAGTTGGGCGGGCTTGTCATCGATATGACGTTGAACCCCTGCGACCCGAAAGAGTACGGATTACACTGCACGGGACACCCCGCCGTCTGATAAAGCGTTCCGTACTGACCGGAACCGTTGGTCCAATCATTGCTGAAATCCCGACGCGTCTTCTCGCGATGTGTGCCAGCAAGGCCGAAGAGCAGTCGATCAAAGATTCCCCAATCCGTGTCCCAGGCGCCGTCGAGCGTCAGGCCGTTGATCTGGTCTTGCACCGAGTAGCCGTTGAGTCCGACATAGTGCGTCGACCAGTATTTGTTGTTGTTGAGAAAACCCGAATTCATCAGCGCCGTATAGGAGCAGGAGCTCGGGTTAGTCACACTTGCGGTGCCCGCAGGACAGGTCTTGAGACCCAGCTGGCTCGGGGGCACGGCGACATTGAGATTCGGGAGGCTGTTTGGCACGTCGGCGAAATTCAAAGAATCCTCGGCGACCGGAGAATTGTTGACGAGCCCTGCCGTCACGAATGTATCCGCGCCGCCCTCGGGGCGGCTCGCCGTCGAGCGGTAGGCATCAAGATCAAAGCTCAGCCGCTGGAGCGGCTTCCAACTCGCATTGAGACCGTAGAGATAGGTGTCAACCTTTCGGTCCGTCGTGTTGTTGACCATCTCGGGTTGAAACTCCAATACCGACGCGGACGTGATGACGCCGTTCTTCACTACGGCATTGTTGGCCCATGGAGTGCCGTCGGGGTTCGCCGCGAAGTAATAGGATTCGTTGTAGCCGATCTGCGGGTCGTTGAGGTGCGTCCACAGGCCGTCGGCGGACAGCGTGAAGCTCGAGGTGGGGCGCCATTCAAGGCGCCCGGACAGGGCGTCACGCTTCTTGTCGTCAAAAATCGACCCAAACGTAATGCAGCAGGGTGTCGCGACGAGCGGCACCGATCCCGGGCCGCCGGCGTACGGATAAGTCGTGGGACCGTAGATGTTCTGATTGTAGGCGTTCAACGAATCGGTGCGGATGTTCGCATCGGAGCGCACGCCCCCCAGCAAGAAGCCGAATGTCCGGTCCGCGTTGGTATTCTCGACGAAGATCGAATACTTGCTGCCCTTCAGGTGCGACATGTCGTTATAGTCGCCCTCGGCGTGCGCGCCGACATGAAACCCCGGGTTGTCGAACGGACTCGCCGTGCGCAGATTGACCGTGCCGCCGATGCTACCCTCGACGGCGGATGCCTGTGGCGACTTCAGCACATCGGCTCCGGTGATGACCTCCGAAGGCAGCACATCGAAAGCAAGATCGCGCCCGTCATCGTCACTCGCGAGAATGCGATTATTCATCGTGATGATGTTGTACTCGGAGCTCAGCCCCCGAACGCTGATCTTCTGCCCCTCGCCGCCTGTGGTTCTCTCGAGCGTGATGCCCGGCAAATGAGCGAGCGAATCAGCGACGTCGGCATCGGGGAAACGTCCGAGCTCGGTGGAATTGATCGAGTCGAGCACCACGGGCGCCGCCTTCTTGATGTCGAGGGACTTTTCGAGGTCCGCGCGGATGCCCGTTACCGTGACCTCCTCCAGCGGCGCGTCTTTCCTGGTCTTATCCTCCGACGCGACCGTCGTATCGTCGGCCGCATGAGCTGCACCACCGAGGCCGCAGAGCTGCAATACCCAAATCAGGATCCAGCCTCTGACGAAACTTATCGACGGAGATTTGTTTATCATTGTATGGATCTCTCGTTGTCATTTTTCTGATCACAGGCCGCCGCGTAGTCAGCAAGCACCTGTGTGATGTGATGGACCAAGAGGCTCTGGGCGTCGAGCGCAAGTTCCGCCCGGCGCGCCGCGTCGTAAGCCGCGGGCAGGTACTGCCGCAGGAGGGGCAGCGGTGGCGCCGCACCATCAAAGGAAGCCGAGAGCCGCGCGAGCGCGTCGGTAACCGCTGGAGCGGGCCAGTAATAGCGAATCCGGTCCGAGAGGCTGTACTCGAGCTGCAGTTCGAGCGCTCGCCCCTTGGCGTGGTAATACTTTGACCAGTGCCTGGGATCGCGGCGCATCGTCTCAAGGATCGTCGCGCGCACGCGCGAGCTTCGCTCCGGCCCGAGCCACTCGAGTTCGATCCGATCGAGCGCCCACACGGCCTCGCGCAGCGCGAAAGTCAGCGCCGGTCCCACTTTGAGTATCGCGAAATGATCGCGCACCAGCGCCGCAAGGCCTGCGCGCGTCTGGTAGTCCGTCGAGTGTGCCTCAAAGACGAAGCTCGATTCGCGCAGCAGGCAATCGCTCAGGCGGCGCGCCTTGGCAGGCACGTAATCGATAATGTGACTGTCATCGAACTCGACACCTGGCTGCACGACGAGGCCAATCACCCGGTGCCAAGCCGCTTCAAGTCCGTGGCGCACGAACGCCGTGCGGTGCGCAGCGACGGTTGCGAGCGCTGCGTCGGGCTCGGTCACGGCGAGCTCCTGCAGCGCCTCCTGAGCGCCACCGGGCGTCGGCACTTCTGAGCCGATGACGTACACCGGAGCATCGCCACCGCTGCCTCGCCAGGCGTCCTCGGCGCGCTCGCAAAGTATCGCCGTGCGCTCGGCAATGACCTCATCAGGCAACGAGCGCGGGTCATCGCCACAGGGCATCGAGCAGTCGAGATGGATCTTGCGAAAGCCGGCGCGCACGTACTCGCTGACCATGAGCGCGGCCTTGTCGAGTGCCGCTTTTGCGGGCTGCGTTTGCCAGCAGTTGGGGCCGAGGTGGTCGCCGCCGAGCACGACGCGCTCGCGCGGCAGCCCGGCCTCATCCGCCATGTCCCACACCAGATCACGGTACTGCGCGGGTCGCAGTCCGGTGTATCCGCCATCCTGGTTGACCTGGTTGGACGTCGCCTCAATCAGCGCCGGCCGCTCGATCGCCTTGGCGTGTGCGAGTGCCGCTTCGATGACGAGGGGATGCGCGGAGCACACCGAGCAGATCCCCGCCGGCTCGCCCGCACGATGCCGCTCGATGACCTCGAAAATCGCCCTCACGTGCGCTCCTCGGGTTCAATCGCAAGCAATGCCGCGGCCACGAAGGCAAGCACGATGCCCGCAAGCTTCAGGCCCTGCGGGACGATACCGAGTAATGCCAACGAGATGAGCGCCGTAATCAGTGGTGCGCCCGCGTTGGTGAGCGGTGACACGACGATCGCCTTGCCGTAACGAAACGCATACACCAGAGTCAGCGCGCCGACGGCGTTCAGGATCTGAGTGGCGGCCGCGAGCCCGGGACCCTGCGCCCCGTAATTGATCGGTTGCGAAAAGTCCGTCATGTAGAGCGCGGCCGGTATGAGCGCGATGCCCATGAGCGTCATGTAGACGAAGATGCTCTCGGCGCTCATCGCCTGATTGGCGAGCTTGATGAAGAACGCCTGTACCCCCCAGGCGACGAGGATGATCAGCGCCTCGATAAACCAGGTCATACCATGACCCTGAGCCGCCGCGCCCGGCGCGTAGTCAAAAAGCGGCAGCGCAGCGAGCGCGAATGCGATGCCGAGCGCTCCGACCCAGGTCACTCGCTCCCGCAGCCATCCGATCGACAGCGCGATCGTCACGATCGGCGAGAGTGCGACGAGCGGAAAGATCAGATACGTGGGACCCGTACGCACCGCGTGAAAGAGAAGCATCTGCCCACCGCTTCCCGTCAGCCCGATGACGCAGCCAAGCAGGACTGATCGGGAGTCGTGTTCCCACTTCCAGCCCGCACGGACGAGCGCATACAAACTCGGCGGGATCATCGTGAATGCCCAAACGACGTAGATCAGCGTTTCGGGGAAGCCATGATCGGCAGGACGGCCCGCAAAGGCGCCCCACACGCCCCAGAACGCGGTCGTGACCAGCGCGAAGATCAAACCGGCGTGCCGGCTCAAGAAGGCCCGCCCAACGTGGCCAAAGCAGGGCGGTCCTCGCCGGAAGCGAGGCTGCCGCAATATGTCGCATTGACAAGTTCGAAAGAAAACGAAAGCATTAACCCCCCGATTGTATCTTTCGAATTATTGGTTTAAATATTTCGTATGCCTTCGCATGTGTCAAGAGCTTGCGCCAATAAATCGGTGCGCCGCATCCACCGCGTTCTGGAGAGGTTCGAATTTGGCTAGACTGCCCGCTCAAACAAGGCAGAAGACGTGACCAAGGCTACGACCAGCCGGCGTGGTTTCCTCAAGCTCGTCGCGGGCGCGGGTGTGGCGGTTCACGCGCGCGCCGCACCGGCCTCATCGTTACCGCCAGCCGCGGCGATCGAGGATGCGGTACTTCGAATAGAGTTTGATGCGTCGCTGCGTTCACGCATCTATCGGCTGCAGCGGACGGCCTCCGGCGCGCGCCGCGTCCCCGTTATGGATTGGGCCGCGACTCAATTCCTGCTCACGCGCGACGGGCGTGAGGACCATTTTGTGCTCGGCTCCAAGGAGCTGCGGCCGATCGGCGGCGGCCCCAATGGCCCCGGCACCGAGCTCACCCTCATCGGTGCGAGCGCATCAGGGGTTCAGAAGACCGTGCGGGTCGCCCTTCTGCAGCGCTATCCCGGCTTCGCGCTGCTGCGAGTCTCATACCGCAATCTGTCTTCTCGTCCGCTCGAGCTGCGCGGCTGGCAAAACGCTGATCTGGAACTGCTACCGCAGATTCCGGGTACCAGCGGCACGAGCGCCGCCGGTGTACCGCCGTTCTGGTCGTACTGTGGCAGCACGCACGAGGATCGGCGCGACTGGGTGCAGCCGGTACGCGTTGGCTTTGCTCAGGAAAACTTCATGGGAATGACCGCGTCCGATTATGGCGGCGGCACTCCCATCGTTGATGTCTGGCGGCCCGACTACGGTTTGGCTGTCGGTCATTTGGAGACAAGGCCGCGACTCATCGCACTGCCCGTCCGGCACACGGCGCGCGGCGCAAGCCTGGGAATCACGGGCCGCATCGATCATCCGCTCAACCCCGGCGAGTCACTGAAGACTCCTGAGTCGTTTATCGCCACCCATACCGGCGACTACTTCGTAACGCTGGATGCCTACCGCCGAATCATGAACGAGCGCGGGCTGAGCGCGCCGGCGCCGCCCGATGCGGCGTATGAGGCCATCTGGTGCGCCTGGGGCTACGAGCGGCAGTGCAGTTCGCAACTCATTAAGGGCACCCTATCCAAGGTGAAGGACCTTGGACTGCGCTGGGCCGTGATCGACGATGGCTGGCAGTCAAACGTCGGGGACTGGAAACCTCATGCGGCCAAATATCCCCAGGGCGATGCAGATATGCGCCGTCTCGTCGCCGACATTCGCACCCAATCGCTCAAGCCCCGACTGTGGGTCGCGCCGCTCGCAGCAGCTCCGGGCTCGGATCTCCTGCATGACCATGCGGACATGCTGCTCCTCGACAAGGAGGGTGCGCCGCAGCTCGTGTCCTGGTGGAACAGCTTCTATCTATGCCCCGCCTACGAGAAGACGGTCACCTACACGCAATCGCTGGTCCGCCGGTTCATCGGCGAATGGGCCTTTGCGGGACTCAAAATCGACGGACAGCATCTCAATTCCGTTGCGCCCTGCTACAACCCCAAGCACGGGCACGCTCGCCCCGAGGAGTCGGTGGAGAAACTCCAGGACTTCTTCCACACCATCTACACAACCGCACGGCAGATTAACCCAGAGGTCGTGATGGAGCTTTGCCCGTGCGGAACGTCCTATTCGTTCTTCAACTTTGCTTCTATGAATCAGGCACCGGCCTCGGATCCGCAGTCCTCCTGGCAAGTGCGTCTCAAAGGCAAAACGCTGAAGGCGCTCATGGGCCCGAGCGCCGCGTTTGCTGGAGACCACGTAGAGCTGAGTGACGGCGGCGACGACTTCGCATCGACGGTCGGTATTGGCGCGATCGTGTCGACGAAATTCACCTGGCCGCGCGATCCGAAGCCCAAGGATTCCTTCTTGCTCACGCCGCAGAAGGAAGCGTTGTGGCGTAAGTGGATTGCGCTCTACAACGAACATAAGCTGCCCCGCGGGCGCTACCGCGGCGAACTCTATGACATTGGATTCGACAAGCCTGAGACGCACGTGGTGGAGAAGCAGGGGCGTCTTTACTATGCACTCTACGCTCCAAGCTGGAACGGGCCCGTGACGCTGCGCGGTCTTGCGCCGGGCAAGTACCGCATACGCGACTATTTCAACGATCGCGCCATGGGGGAGATCGAAGCTCCGGCAACGCCGCTGCAGGTGTCCTTCGAGCGTTTTCTGTTGCTCGAGGCGATCGCAGTCTGATGCACGGGGCGATTGAGCACGGTCTCCTGATCGAGGAGCGCAGGCGACGAATCTGCGAGCTGCTGCGAGCCGAAGGCCGGGTCACGGTCGACGCGCTCGCCATGCGTTTTGGCACCTCGCATGTCACGATCCGGGGCGATTTGACATCGCTCGAGTCCGCCGGCGCGCTGACGCGCACCCACGGCGGCGCGCTAAACGTACCGGATACCGATCAGCCACTCGACGTCAAACGCCTACAACACCATGCCGAGAAGCTGCTCATCGCCGAGGCCGCCGCGGCGCTCATCCGCGACGGTGAAACGATCATCCTTGATTCTGGCACCACGACTGCTGAGATCGCGCGCCGCATTCGCTCGCTCGACCTCAAAGGCATAAACGTCATCACCAACGCACTCAATATCGCCGCGCTGCTGATCGATACGCCCTCCGTGCGGCTCATCATGCCGGGCGGCATTCTGCGTCGCGAGTCCAACTCGCTCTCCGGACCCGTGGCAGAGGCAGCACTCTCCGCGCTGCAGGCCGATCGGCTCTACCTTGGCGCGGACGGCGTCGATCCGAGAGTAGGCGTCATGACGCCGCACCTTGCCGAGGCGCAGCTCAACGCCAAGATGATCGAGATCTCGGGCCAGGTAGTCGTGGTCGCGGATTCCTCCAAGCTCGAGCGTCGCAACGTCTCTCTCATTGCGCGCGTGGAGCAGCTGCACATGCTGATCACGGATCGCGCAGCGCCTGCGGAGGCCGTTGAGGAGTTGCGCGGCCGGGGTGTCGAGGTTCTCCTCGTATGACGGGCAAGATCGCCCGCGCTGCGCAGCTGCTTGCGATCGTCGCAACCGTTGGCGCCACGCAGGGCAACGCCGATCCCGCCTCTGCAAACCTCTATAGTGAGGCGGACTTCGCCCGTGTGGAGAAGATCGATGCGCATGTGCACGTTCACGGGACCGCGGATCGCTTCATGGCGCAGGCGATAGCGGATCACTTCCGCATCCTGAACATCAACGTCGACTATTCGGACTTCCCCTCGATCCGCGAACAGCAGCGCGACGCTGCATCACTGCGGCAGCGTTATCCGGGGCGCGCCGCGTTCGCGGGTACGTTTTCCGTAGCCAACTTTTTATCTGCCGGCTGGAGCGCCGTTGCATTGCACGAGGTCGATGAGGCCGTCGCCCAGGGCGCGGTCGGAATAAAGATCTGGAAGAACATTGGCATGGCGTTGCGCGATGCCGACGGCAGCTACGTCATGCCGGATGATCCGCGCTTCGAGCCGATCATCGAGCGCATCGAGCACGATGGCATTGTGCTGCTCGGCCATCAGGCCGAACCTCTCAACTGCTGGCTGCCCTTTGAAAAGATGACCGTGCGTTCGGACCGGGAATACTTTCGCGAGCACCCCCAGTACTACATGCACCTGCGTCCGGAGATGCCCTCCCACGACCGGATCCTCGCCGCGCGCGATCGCATGCTGCGCGCGCATCCGCGCTTGCGCTTCGACGCCGTGCATCTGGCCTCCCTCGAATGGGACGTAGATAAGGTCGCGCAGTTCCTCGACAATTTTCCGCTCGTGCATGTCGATGTCGCAGCGCGGCTCGTGCACCTGGAATACCAGGCCGCCAGTTACCCCGAAAAAGTCCGCAACTTCCTGATCCGCTATCAGGACCGCGTGCTCTACGGTACCGACCTCGCCTATGGGCCTGACGACTCGGATGCGAAGGCGGTTGCCGACGTGCATCATGATTGGGTCGAGGACTGGCGCTTCCTCACGAGCTCAGATTCAATGCACTCGGGCGACTTCGATGCGCCTTTCCGGGGCCTGCACTTGCCACGGCCGGTCGTGGACAAGATCTACCGTCGCAATGCGGAAGCGCTCTTCCGCAGAGCCTGGGACTGGCAAGCGCCCGACCGGCATTGAGCCGCTCAACGGCCCATCAGAGTGGGTCGCCGCGGCACTCCGCCGACAAGTCATGGGCTGCACGACGGCTATACGCAAGCGCATGAAAGTTACTCGACGAGACGTGCTCGGGCTTGGCATCGCAGGCCTCGGCAGCGCGCTCATCTCCACGGCGCATGGACATTGATTTTGATGGTGGCCAGGGGTGGAATTGAACCACCGACACGCGGATTTTCAGTCCAGTGCTCAAAGCGACATAAGCTGTGGATTAAACGGGCTTTTTATATTTTTATATCTCAAATCGTGGTATATTTTTCGGAGATACATGCAGCTAAGACGTTGATTCACAGAGTAACGGCGCGCTGATTTACCACAGCTCGATGTTGAATGTACGCCCCGATTTGCGCGTCCCCGGACACCGGCACCCAGGCACGTCTAACGTGACTCCAGACAAGACCGCAGACGCGGCATCGTCGTGTGCCGCGCTTGTCATCATGCAAGCCGCAGGCTGCGCAGCATATAGAATTGGCGTTTGACGTTAAGGCGATTCTGGGCGAGACAATGGAATGGTCTTGCGGCCATGGCGCCGGTAGATATGGAAGTCGGAATCTAACGACAGAACAAGACACCGCTCGTAGAGTTCGGCCATCCGGACCAGACACACATCCGCGAGCGCCCCGGGTACGTGGTCATATCGGTCAAGTAGCTTCCTGACTGCTGCGGCTTCATCGGCCAGATTCAATCCGATTTGCACGGCGCCCGACTCAAGCAACGCCAAGACGCTGCTCGCGCCGCCAGAAAACTTGCGCAGCAGGAAACATGCTTCGGATATCACCGCTTCGCATGTAAGGAAAGGCGCCGGAAGAGCTGCAAATTGCGACTTTGCCCAGGCATGCGCCTGGTCGTTGCGGCTGAGAGCCGCAACCAACGGCCCGGTATCCAGCAACACGACCGGCCGGTTACCTGCCGAAGTCATTCAGGTAATTTGGGTTCGAGGCAAGATCGGCAGGGCAATTGCGAACGCTTCCAATCAAAGCGCCAGCCAGGTCCAATGCTGACCGATATTTCCGCGCCTTATCGGCCTGCGCGACGTACTTGATCATTGCACGCCGTGCCAATTCGGACTTTGTTATGCGCTCACCTCGGGCGACGGCAAGAATGTCTCGCCCTAGTTCTGCGGGAATCTTGACGGTAAGCGTGGTCATGATGGTTCGGTAATACCTAGTGTCAGACGATAATACCATACAGCTCGGCCGCTGCCAATCGCCCGTGTCTGGTTCTTCTTCTCACTCCCTGGACGAGAACCGATAACCTCGAGGGTCATCGGGATGCGACCTTTTGCGTGGAGCGGGCGAACGTCTGAGTGCGGTGGCGGGCTCAATGGGTCGGCGCAACACCATCTACGATAACGTGGACTTAAGAGGTGGTGTGTATGGCACAAACGGGGCGCCCAGGGCTTGCACCTGAGCAGATGGCGGAGTTGTGGAAGCGGTGGAAAGCTGGGCAATCGATGAACGGCATCGGACGTGCGCTCGGCCGAGATCGCTCATCGATTCACTACGTGGTGCGCTGCCGCGGTGGGATTGTTCCGGCGACCCGTCGGCGCTCGCGATTGGCACTCACGCTAATTGAGCGTGAGGACATTTCGCGTGGCATTGCGGTCGGTTGGTCGATCCGCAGGACGCCGATGACCTCGGAAGGTCAGCGTCCACGGTGAGCCGCGAGGTCACCCGTCACGGTGGCCGGTGTGACTATCGAGCCACCGATGCAGATGCCGGTGCCTGGCAGGCGACGCTTCGTCCTAAGCCGTGCTTGCTGGGCATCAAGCGCACGTTGCAGCGGATCGTCACGAGTAAACTGAGCTTGGATTGGTCGCCTGAACAAATCTGAGGATGGCTGAAGGCCGAGTATCCCGATGATGAGAGCATGCGTGTGTCCCACGAGACGATTTACCGTAGTTTGTTCATCCAGGCACGCGGCGTACTGAAAAAGCAGCTGCTCGGGCACCTTCGCTCCAAGCGCGTCACACGTCGCTCGCGCAACTTGAGTCCCGAAGCACAGTCACGCGGCCAGATAATTGGCGCCGTCTCCATCAGAGAGCGTCCCGCCGAGGTCGAAGACCGAGCCATTCCTGGCCATTGGGAGGGCGACCTGATCTCGGGCTCGAAGAACAGCCACATCGTGACCCTGGTTGAACGGCAGTCGCGGTTTACGGCCCTCATCAAGGTACCCAGCAGAGATACGGATACCGTCGTGTCGGCGCTCACGCGCCACGTGCGTAAGCTCCCCGCATCACTGCGGCGCTCGTTGACGTGGGACCGAGGTAAAGAGATGGCAAAGCACCAGAGCTTCACGGTCGCGACCGATGTGAAAGTCTACTTCTGCGACCCCCAAAGCCCTTGGCAGCGCGGTGCCAACGAGAACACGAACCATCTACTGCGCCAATACTTCCCGAAGGGTACCGATCTGTCCCGTGCGCTAGATAGGGTCGCGCTCCGACTGAATCAGCGTCCGCGAGAGACATTGGGATTTAGGACCCCTGCGGATAAACTTCAAGCCGGTGTTGCACCGACCCGTTGAGCCCGCCCTCGTCAATGTGTCGCACTTCAGTTTAGCGCCCGCCTCCTGATTCCCCGAGATAGCGCCACCTAATATTGGACACTTCCACGAGCCAGACGCCGAACCGGTAGCGTGCGGTTTGAGCATCATTTTCAACCCCGAGTAGTGCGAATTTGCTCGACTGTAGCACTCTAAGATAGGCGCGCGTGGGTTCCGCGCGTGAATTTCCGCTTCCCGCCACAGGTACTCGCAATGACCGCCGAACCCGACACCGGATAAATAAGGCACGTCGCCAGGCTGCGAGTTGCGACCATGATGCCCCCGGAGCATCCTGTGCCGTACGATGAGGACACCTAGGGGCGGTGATGTCCGAGGGATCAAGTGCGGCCAGTGACGGGCGGCGACCGGCTGACCCGCCGGCGGCTGTGCAGGTCCCGAATTCTTCGATCCATGCCTTCATCAGCTACGCCTCACACGATGCGGCGCTCGCCGATACCATAGTCAAAACGCTTGAGCGCAATGGCCTGAGGTGCTGGATAGCGCCCCGGGACGTAACTCCGGGATCGCACTACGCGGACGGCATCATGTTGGCCATCGCCCGGGCGAGGGCTCTGGTGCTGATTCTGTCTGCCGGCGCACTCGCGTCGAACCACGTCGGTAAAGAGGGCGAGCGTGCCTCATCGAAGGGGCGACCGATCATCGTGCTTCGAACAGATGCTGCGCCGCTCACACCCGCATTTGAAATTGGGCAGCGCAATCGCGCAGCAGATTCGCGTCAATCTGGCGCCGAACTACGCCAAACAACATGCCACCAAATACGTCCCGAATACAGAGGCCTACGAACTGTACCTCCAGGGCCTGTTTTATTTGAATATGCGCACGGCTGATGCGATTAGAAAAAGCATCGAGTACTTCAGGCGATCGACCGATAAGGATACCGGCTTTGCGCTAGCCTATGCTGGACAAGCGAGGGCGTACATAGCCTATGCGGTTTTCTCTCCCCCAAGAGTCCTATCCCAAGGCTGCAGCCGCGGCTTTGCGAGCGTTGGACCTTGACGAAGAGCTCGCCGAGGCACACGCAGCGCTTGGGGCGGAAAAGGCCGGGTTCGAATTCGATTGGGCAGCAGCCGAAATGCAATTCAGGCGGGCGATCGCGCTGAATCCGAATTCCGCCTATGCTCGACCCCCGGTTTGTAAATTTGTTGCAGCAGATGGGAGTGGCTCGATGATATCAGGCCCACTCGGACGCTTATGAATCGATACCGCCGGCATCTTGATGCACTACGCACAAAGGCACGCTGCCAGAATGGAAATATCGCCGGGGCAGACGCCGGCAGGGTCGGTGCAGGTTTCTGATGATGATGGTGGCCAGGGGTGGAATTGGACCACCGACACGCGGATTTTCAGTCCAGATCCGAAACCAAGTTAGTTATTGATTTACAGGCGGATGCCACGAGCGGAATGTCTAGTACTTTTCCGAGTTACGGCAAGATAACCGCCTGATATGCCGAGTTAGGGGGAGATAGTATTAGACAGCTCGAGCCGAGGTTCACGCGGTCAGCTCGGAAACTCCCACGCTTGCTCATCAAGGGTGTCGCGGGTAGTTAATCGCCGGCTTGTCAGAATGCACAGACGACAGGTCCCCGATCTCACGCACGATCCTGGAGCGGCCTCAGCGCGACCTCGAGCTGCAGCGCAACGCATCGACGCCTCGGGCGTCGCTCGCTGAGACGGACCGCCCCGCAGGACCGTGCGTCGTGCGGGAAGATCGCTCTATCTCGCGTGCCGATTGTGACAAATCTTTGCAGAACGTGAACGATCGCCACCGTCTTTAGAACCAGCAGAACCGGCGTTGGTCATACAAAGTAGCTTATTCGAGTTGCGCCGAGGAGGTGTGAACATGCCGGTCGTATGGAGAGCCAGCGCATGTTCGGCCGCCGTTGCGGCAATCTTCACGCTGGCAGTGGGCTGCTCGACCACTCCCCCCAAGTCCCCCGAGCAGGTCCGCGCCGACGCCGCCACGGCCGACCAGGTTCTGGCGGCACTCAATGATGCGCCGTACTATTACTTTCGTGACGTGGAGGTCAGCGTCGATAATGGTGTGGCGCGTCTGAGCGGCTACGTCTGGACAACACCTGAGCTGTACGCGGCCCAGAAGATTGCGCGCGGAGTCCCTGGCGTGGTTCGCGTGGTTAATGAGATGCAACTTGAGCGCGCGGCGGCAAGAGGAGGCAGCGACAGCGGCGGCCACTGATGCCCCGGCCTTTCACTGTAAGCCGGCGCGTGGTCTGCCCTTCTCGCTGCGGCCGCCGCGCTGACCGTGTGCAGCACGCCCCTGATACCACTCCTAATCGTGAAAGTGCCTCAGCTTGCGCAAACGCCGCCAGCGTCGCAGCGGCCCGCGCGTCGAGCAGCGCGTCGCTGCTGTCATACTAAAAGTTGTACCGCACCGCAAGACTGTACCAACGTGGCGGCGCAATGTTGTATTCGGTATACCCTCCGCTCGACACGACGTCGAAGGCGTCCTCGAGGATGATCTTATTCGTTATGTTCTTGACGCTCAGAGTGCAGGCAAGTTTTCCACCGGGGGTGGTATAGCCCGCGCTCAGATTGCCTTGGGCATAGCTTGGCGCGAGGAGCTCCGGTTGGTTGACCGAGCCGAAGTAGCGTGATCCGACGTAGGTCAAGTTTCCTGCGGCGAAGAAGGTACCGAACGGCTCATGCCATTCCTTTTTCAGGTCAAGCGTGAGCGAATTTTTCGGTGCAAGTGGTTGCTGTTGGTCCCGATAGGTGCCGTCCGGCATTAGCACGTCATACACCGTGGTGTGAAGGAAGGCATAGCCCACGCTCACCGTCACAGTCGGCGTGATCAGCGCATCCAGGCTGAGCTCGCCGCCGTAGTCCCGTGCTTCAGCGTTGAAGGTAAGGTCCGCGAAGTTTACGAACTTTTCTGCCTGATAGTTGTGATACCAATAGTAGAAGGCATCTGCATTCAGTCTGAGGTGATGGTCGAACAGTTCGGATTTGAAGCCGCCCTCCAAATCCGTCAATACCTCGGGCTGCACGTAAATCGAACTGAACGTGAGAGGAGACGTTCCAGGGTATGTATTCGCATCGATCTCCGCACCTTTCGTACCACGGCGAACCCCGGCATAAAGCAGCGTGTCGTTGGTCAACTGGTAGTTGAACGTCAGGTTTCCCGACCATTCGTTCTGGCTGACGTTCCCGTGCGCGAACTGGCTGCCGGTGATAAGGAAGTTAGCGGCGCAGGTAGTAACCGGAATAAAGACATCGCAGAATTGGGTCATGTCGCTCCACTTCGAGTCCCTCTCTATGCGCCCTCCCACAGTGACGCTCCAGCGATTGCTGAGTGCGTAGTCAGTCTGAGCAAACAGGGACTCGGTCCAGACGCCCTGAGGGAATGCGGAGCCCGTCAGAATGCTGTAATCATAGACGTTCGAGTATCTGTTGTAGTACGAGAAGTTACCGGTGGGGGGCGGTAAAGGCGCTATGCCGGTGTAAAGGGGCGTTACGTTGGTGTAAGACCCGCGGATGTGCAGAGCGTACAGACCGACCACCCAGTGCAGTGAGGAGGTCTCACCGTTCAACCGAGCCTCTTCGGAACCCTGCCACGCGTTGGCGGATTCCCCGTAGCCGATGATCGGGAACGGATTGCCGCTGTCGTCCTCGATGTATTGAGTAGCATAACTGGTGTAGTTCGTGATCGAGGTGAAGTCAGCCCACGACATCTTGTGAGTGAACTTGTCGGTGAGTCCCCAGAGTGAGCTGGCAGAGCTTCCCACCCGTGGATCGTAAAACTGAAAGGACTCAGCAAACGGATTACCGTTCGGCGGCACCCAGCCCTGGCAGTTGCCGGCGTTCGGCGGGGGCGTCGCAAAGCCAAGACTGTTGCACCACTGCCTAAACAATGGACCGTTGGTATTTTCGACCAAGCCCACATTGGCCGGATTTGGCGCGGACGGCTTGTCAAGATAAGCGCCGGCAGCCATGGGGAATGCCCGGGTATAGAAAGCTTCGAACAGGTTCCGTGTGTCGTCATTGAACTTGTACAGAACCTTGAGGTGCACGTTCGCAGTTTTGGCGCCTCCGACCGAGGGGCCAAGATTGTTGTCGAACCAGCCGGTATTGCGGTTGTAAAGGAACGCGAGTCGCGCGTCCAGGTTGTCGCCCAGTGGTCCGCTGACGGCGCCCTCGGTGGTCGTCTGAGCGAAGCTGCCGACCGTTTGCTGAAGATACCCGGTGGGATAGTCGGTTGGGTCGTTGGTTTGAATCTGAACCACACCGGCGGTCGCGTTGCGCCCGAACAGAGTGCCTTGAGGACCGCGCAGTACGGAAAGTTGCTGGGTGTCGTACAGCCCCAGGTAGGTGGCGCCCAGGAAGCCGACGTAGGCGTCGTCGACGTACAGCGCAGTAGGCGATTCCTGGTGTGGGGAAAAGTCTAACTGCCCGACACCGCGTATGTAGATGGCGGGCGAGGTCCCGTTTTCGCCGAAAGCACTGGTCACCACGCCCGGGCTGGCCGACGCAATATCCAGAGTGTTCGAGACGCCGCGTTGGACAAGCTGATCGCCGCTGAGAGCGGTGATGGCGATAGGCACTTTCTGCAGGTCTTGCTCCCGCTTCTGGGCAGTGACGACGACTTCTTGCAGCACTGGCCCCTCCGCCGCGGCAGGTTGTGTTCCTGACCCGACACTCGTACTTTGACCGGAGGTCGATTGAGGCTCGGTGTTGCTTTCCGACACGGCCGCGTTTGCAACCAGCGACAATGCTCCGAGGGACATCAGCGGTACGATCAATGTCAGCTTGCCGATGCTGCGCGCTCCTTGAGTGAACTCGCGCGTGGTATCAAAATTCCTGATGGTGGTCATTGCTATGTCCCCCAAGGTCGCGTTGGTTGCCTTATGTGGATCTCGTGAACGAGCCCGCGGCATGCTGCACCGCCACGCGCCAGGCGCGCGGCGGGTCGCGCGTGCAGAAGTAGGTCGTAAGGTCCGGAAACGTCACTTTGACGAATTCCGATTGAATGATGACCCGGATACGTGGGTACGCTTGGCACAGGTGCTTCGCCGCGCAACGAAACAATGCCATGATGACGGATGTCGCCCGCGACATCGTTGATTGGAACCGCGCTCCCACTCTGTGAGTACCGGGCGGATCAAGCGGTTAACAGAAACCTCCAGCAGCTAATAAGTCCTCGGATATCAGCCGGCCTCTCCAAGCGGCCGGCGGGTCTCCAGCCTCGTGCCGTTCCAGGATCCGTAGACAGAGCTTACGCCCGCGGTCCACTTTTCGTGCAATCGCGCTCGACGCTGGTCCACTGCATCGCATCAGGGCCGCTAACGAGAAGACCTTCGGACTGGTCGGGGTCGAGGGACTAGACCGCTCGCGCGGTAGGGTAGTGGAGTTGCCGTGGAAGAGGCGCAAAGTGACCACCCCCCTCTCAAGCCGTCACTGTGGCGGTCTGCGACCGTGGCGGACACAGGGTTGCATATTCGCGCCCTCCAAGCCCGGAAAGCCTGATGAGGGCTTGCAGGCGAGAGCTAGTTGATGGACGGTAACGCCGTAACCTGTCGCGGTGACAGCGCTCATGTGCCTCTCGTATTCGGGGACGTACCGAAAGATCCATCTCATGATCGTGGGGTGCGCCACGCGCACGTCGCGCTCGGCCATCAGCGCCACGAGATCGCGATAACTCAAGCGATAGGTGAGATACCAGCGGACGCAGGTTTCGATGACATCGCGAGAGAACCGACGGCGCCGGTAAATTGCATCACGCTCAATTGGTTGGGTCACGGCCCGGCTCCAGGCAAAAGCGGTGAATATCACCGCCGAACTCCTAATGCACCAGAGCCCCTGCGGCACGGCCTGATTGCAAGTATTGGGAAAATAAAAAATTTGATGGTGGCCAGGGGTGGAATTGAACAATTGAACCACCGACACGCGGATTTTCAGTCTTTTGACGGCGGTTCGAGGGGTTTATTAATCAATCACTTGTAGCACTTGCCACCCGTCTCCCCTGGCACACCCAATATGAGTTCGACACGTTCCTGGCACGCGTGATTATTTTGCCGCGCCACCAAGGTGTGTAATGATATACACACTATGGCATTGCTAAGAGTTGACTATGAGCAGACGCATCAATGTCATGATCGATGACGACACGTGGAGTTTCCTCGGCAAAGTGCCCGCCGGCGATCGAAGCCGGACGATTAACGAGGCGCTGCGTGGGTGGGTTGCACGGCGCCGCCGCACTGGCGCTGCTCGAGAGATGGACGAGCTCCGTGCGCGACTGCCCAACGTGACAACCAAGGAAGTCGCGCTCTGGATCCGTGAAGATCGAGATCAGGATCATTGAGTGGCTGTCCCGATCGTCGTACCTGACGCGTCCGTATTGTTGAAATGGGTGGTGGCGTCAGAGGACGAGTCCGATGCTGACCGAGCGCTCCTCCTGCGCAGCGCGATCGTACACGAGCACATACGGGCGCTGGTTCCGGCGCTGTGGCTTTACGAGGTCGGTAACACCGTGGCGCGACGCTTCCCGACGCATGCTGCGCAATGGCTGACGGCGATGATGAAATTCGGGCTCGAAGAGGCGCCGTCGTCCGAGCACTGGCTAACGACCGTCCTGGCCTTAACCGCCCGCTACGGCGCGACTTTCTACGACGCGGCTTACCACGCTGTCGCACTAGTTCACGGCGGGGTATTTGTTACCGCCGACACGAGCTACGTCACGCTGACTCAAAAGGAAGGCGCCATTGTTTCCCTAAGCGAGTGGCACTCGCCGAAGTCTGGGACGAAACATCGAAGTTAGTAACATCGATGCGCCGCGAGTGCTTGCGATTGGCCGCCAAAGCGAAATTGCCTTCGGAATGGACAGTCCATTCTCATGAGCCGAGAACCAGACCCCGGAAGCCAAGCCTTGCCGAACCAATCGGGGCTTGATGGCGACCTTTCAGCCGGAAGCCGCCAGCGAGGCGTCTTCCTCAGCTATACGTCCGAAGACTCCGAGGCCGCTGAGCGAATCTGCGAGAGCCTGCGTGCGGCCGGCATTGAGGTATGGTTCGACCAGAGCGAGTTGCGCGGCGGTGACGGCTGGAATGCGGCCATCAGGCAGCAGATAAAGGCCTGCACGCTGTTTGTCCCCGTCATATCCAGCAACTCCCGCGCCCGTGCGGAGGGGTATTTCCGGCTTGAGTGGAAGCTCGCCGTCGATCGATCCCATCTGCTGAAGCGCCTCCGGGCTCTTCGGGCCTGCGGCAACCACTGACTTTGCGCCAACCACCTCCCGGTGTGACAGCATGCACACGACCTCTATTTGCGCGCGAAAGAGCTGTCTTACCGCAGTGACGAATCAAGCCTGAACAAAGCCGTCACGCTGTTTAATCAGGCAATAGCGGAGGATCCCAACTACGCGGCGGCGTTGGCCGGGGTCGCGTATACGTACCTATTTCTTGCCGATGCGTACCGTGCGCCGGTCGATTTGCTGCCCGTTATGAAAGGGGCCGCCGAGAAGGCTGTGGCTCTCGATCCGGAATTGGCCGAGGCGCACGCCTACATGGGTTTCATCCTCCTGGCCTACCAACGCGATTTTGCTCTGGCAGAGCGGGAATCGGAGAAGGCAGTCGCGCTCAACCCGCGTTCCGCCGACGTGCAGTTCTTTCGAGGGCTCGATCAAATTTTGACGCGGCAGGCCGCGGCCGCGCAATCGGCTCTCCAGATGGCGGAGCAGATCGATCCGCTGAATCCCTTCGTCCCATTCGTGGCGATGGGGGCGGCTATCGCGCTCGGCGATTCTGCGACCGCACTGAAGAAGGCGAAGCAGACGCTTGAAATTGAGCACGCTTTCTCCTACTTCACCGATCCACTTGTCTATGCGTACGGATCCTTCGGTCGCTGGCAGGACTGCGTCGCTCGGTCCAAGGCCGCACAGGCAGCGTTGGAGGGCGAGTTAGACTACAAGGTGGCCGTCTGCTATGCGCACCTCGGAGACAATGAGCACGCGCGGCGCATCTTGGCGCAGATCGAAGCCGCTGCGCAGAGGCGGTACGTTGATCACGCGAATATCGCGGAGATCTATGCGGCACTGGGCGAAAAGGACCGTGCGATCGAGGCGCTCGAGCAGGCCTACGCTGATCGTTCGGAGCCCCTGATGCTCGTGTGGTTCGTTCCGGAATTCACATCGCTGCACGACGATATGAGGTACCGGACGCTGATGGAAAGGCTGTACGCTGGCTTGAAACCAACCGACGCACGGTGAGTAGGGTTGCGGGCAGCCTCAAACAGATATAGCGGGCTGATTTGAATGGTGGCCAGGGGTGGAATTGAACCACCGACACGCGGATTTTCAGTCCGCGGCTGAAATCAACATAAAGAGTTGATTAAGATGGATTTTCCCATCTCGAATTGTGGAATATTTCCCCCAGATTGACCGAGATAAGGTATTGATTTGCCGAGTACTGGCTCGTTGATATTCCACAGGTCCCCGCGCCGACTCCAGTCATGAAAAAATATCTTCCAGCTAAAGAGGAATGAGCCGCGCGCGCGTGCTGCTCCTCTGGCTTCGTCCTCACTAAAGCTTGACTTCAACAACAAATCGCCTGTAACCAGGGCACCAAGTGCTCCATGTCGAAGGTCCCATTGTTTAAGAGCTCGATCAAGAATTCGTAGATCTGTTTTGAGTCCGCGCTGATTGCGCGACCGTTGATTCGCAGGAAGACATCGACCACAGCGAACGCCACTCGTTTGTTGCCATCGACGAACGGGTGATTTTGAACAAGACTTTCCAGAAGCGCTGCGGCTTCGTGAATAATCGTGTCGTAGTATCCGGTCTGAGGTCGATGAAGTGCCGATTCGAGCGCTCCGGCGTCGCGAATGCCAGTAGCGCCGCCGTAGCGCTCAATTAGTTCTTTGTGGAAGAAGAGAGCATCGGCCGTCGTGACGTATTCCGTCATTTAGCCAGCGATCGGTATAGCTCATCGCGCTCTTTGAGGCTGTTCTGAAATGCCTCGAGCACATTTCGTCGCGGAGCCTGTTGACGCTTGTGAGCCAAATACTCTCGCATCGCATCTCCAAGCACCGCCTGAAACTGACGCCCTTCGCGAGCCGCAACTTGCTGCAGTCCCTCCAGAACCTCAGGCTCGGCTTGGGAAGAAAACTTTCGCAACAGGCTCACAGGGCACCATCATTTTTCATCATGATTCGTCATGATAGATCAAGAGGACCTGAAGTCAAGTGTGGGACCTCTTCTAGATTATGACCCCGGCCCATTGAATTTTTCGCATTATAAACAATATCTTACGCGACAGCGCACGTGTACAAGACGACGGCCTTCCGTCTGACCGTAGATCGTCTTCCGGCTTTTCGCGTAGCCTCATGCCGCACCTCGCGCGATGGCCCGCACCTCGTCGCAAATGCCACGAACGTCGCTAGTCTTCAATGCCACCAGAGCCCGAGTCTTTCCTGATGTTGCCCGCCCAAGGAGCGGGCGGCGACGCGTTGCGCGACGCCATCGCCCAAGAGGAGGCTCTTCTGGCCACACTTGAAGCCCAGAAGACCGAATCGAGACACCGACTCGCAGCACTCCGAGCCAAATTGGCTGCGCTCGAGGCCCAACACGAGATCCGCGTACGATTGCCTCTGGCCCTAGAAGCGCCGATTCCCCGGACGTCAGCCGACAAGGTGCGGCTGTTCCGCTCACTGTTTCGCGGGCGTGAGGACATCTTCCCGACCCGATTCGAAAGTAGGAAGACCGGGAGGAGCGGATACGCCCCGGCGTGCCGAAACAAGTTCGTCCCGGGCGTTTGCGAATTGCCCAAGATCAAGTGCGGCGACTGCCCGAATCAGGCCTTCATGCCGTTCGACGACGCTGCGGTACTCGGCCACCTCACGGGCCGACACGTGATGGGCGTCTACCCGCTCCTCGCGGATGAGACCTGCTGGTTCCTCGCAGTGGACTTTGACAAGAGCACGTGGATCGAGGACGTAGGCGCCTTCGTCGAGACGAGTCGGCGTGTGGGAGTTCCTGTGGCAGTGGAGCGATCGCGCTCCGGCAATGGCGCCCACGTCTGGTTCTTCTTCTCATCACCGGTACCAGCGGCAACTGCACGCAAGATGGGCTGCTACCTAATCACCGAGACCATGTCACGGCGGCACGAGCTCAGCATGGAATCCTACGATCGGCTTTTTCCGAACCAGGACACGATGCCGCGCGGTGGATTCGGTAACCTCATCGCGCTGCCCCTGCAGCACGGGCCAAGAGCGCGCGGAAACTCGGTTTTCCTCGACGACCAACTGCATCCTTACCCCGATGAGCAACAGTGGTCATATCTCGCCTCGCTGCCGCGCATCGATGTGGCGACCGTGGAGCTGATCGCCCGCGAAGCCACGGATCAGGGATCAGTTGTCGGCGTGCGGATCGCGACGACCGACGAAGGAGACGAGATGCCTTGGGCACGGGTGCCCTCGCGGAAACGCGGTCGGCTCATCATCACCGATCCACTGCCGAAGGTAGTGCGCGCCGTGCTCGCGCAGAAGCTCTTCGTCGACAAGGCGGGCCTGCCGTCGCCGCTGATCAACCAGATCAAACGCTTGGCCGCCTTTCAGAATCCCGAGTTCTACAAGAAGCAGAGCATGCGTCTCTCGACGGCCACAACACCGAGAGTCATCGCATGCGCCGAGGAACTGCCTCAATTCATTGCTCTGCCGCGAGGCTGCCAGAGCGAGCTCGAGGCGCTGCTGCGCGACCATGGGGTTTCCGTCGAGGTTGAAGATCGGCGCATGGATGGCGAACGACTTCGGTTGTTGTTTCAAGGGAAGCTGACCAGCGTGCAACAGGCGGCCGCGGATGCACTGTGTGCGCATGACATCGGCATGTTTGTTGCACCGCCAGGCGTCGGCAAGACTGTCGTCGGTACCTTCCTCGTCGCGGCACGCGGCTGCAGTACACTGGTTCTGGTCCACCGACAGCCGCTGCTCGACCAGTGGCTCGCGCAGTTGTCTCTGTTCTTAGGTTTAGAGCCAAAGCAGATTGGTCAGATCGGAGCGGGCAAGAAGACCGGTAACGGCCAGCTTGATGTCGCGATGATCCAAACCCTCGTCCGCAAGGACTGTGTCCAAGACATCGTCGCCCATTACGGTCACGTCATCGTCGATGAGTGCCATCACCTGCCCGCCGTCTCATTTGAGCGCGTGCTCGCCGAGGTGAAAGCACGCTACGTCGTTGGGCTAACTGCAACTCCACAACGGCGCGACGGACACCATCCGATCATGGCGATGCAGCTCGGACCCGTCCGCTTTGCGGTGGATCCGAAGAGTCAGGCGGCACAGCGCCCCTTTGCGCACACGCTCGTGGTGCGTGAAACCAGCTTCAAGACATCGTGTGAGAAGCCGCCGAGCATCCAAGAGCTCTACACAGCGCTCGCGGCCGACGCGAAGCGCAACGGGCTTATCCTCGATGACGTGATTGGCGCGCTCGAACAGGGGCGCTCACCGATTCTGCTCACAGAGCGCAAAGATCATCTCGAGTACTTCGCCGCGCAGCTGTCGAGAATCGCACGACATGTGGTTGTGCTACAGGGCGGTATAAGCGCCTTAGCGCGGCGCGACGTGAAGCGGCAGCTCGCGGCCATCCCGGACGCCGAGGAACGACTTGTTCTCGCCACGGGCCGCTACGTTGGCGAAGGTTTCGACGATGCCCGGCTCGATACGCTTTTTTTGGCGCTGCCGGTTTCGTGGAAGGGGACATTGATTCAGTACGCAGGCCGGCTCCACCGCCTCCATCCGGCAAAGCAGGAAGTGCGCATCTTCGATTACGTCGACCGTGAGGTTCCAGTGCTATTGCGGATGTTCCAGAAGCGCCTGCGCGGTTACCGTAGTCTCGGTTACGCGAGAGGCGAAGCGCCTCTCGGGCTAGGGGAGCCCCGAGATGACCTCGTCGTCGAATATGACGAGGAAGTGCTGCGATCGCTGAAGGAACGGGACGAGTCCGTGTGAGCGCCGCGAAGCGCAACAAGCGACAAGCTCCGCGCCTCACTAAAGGGAGGTTCGCGCAGATGATCGAGCAAGCGACTGTCGATGCCTACGGCGAGTCCGAGCAGATTACAGGTTGGTTCACAATGATCGACGAGAACTTGGCGAAGCCCTTCGAGACTATGGTGTTAGGCGTCTCAGTCATTGTGGAGCGGGTTGACCTGGACCGCAACGAGCAGATCGTCGCGGTTTGTAGGCGCGGACGCGCGCGCCAGGCGCTTTCACTCCGGGATCTGCCATTGCCTACGCCTCCGCCAGATGGCGCGGAGTGGATCGAAGCGTATCGCCGCTGGCTCGCCGAACGCCGTCCTTCAAAAGACGCGTAATGAGCGAGTACCAGTACTTCGAATTCCAAGCCGTCGACCGGCCCCTAAGCAAGAAGGACATGGCGGAACTGCGCTCCTACTCGACGCGAGCGCGGATAACACCAACAAGCTTCGTCAACGACTATTCATGGGGAAACTTCAAGGGCGATGCGGACGTGTGGATGGACAAGTACTTCGACGCCTTCCTCTACCTCGCCAACTGGGGCACACGCATCCTGAAGGTGCGACTGGCTGTGAGCCTGCTGAGTGCGAAAACTGCCCGGCTCTACGCGGCTGGTGAGCATGCCGCCGTACGAGTGAAGAACGGCAACGTGATCCTCAGCTTCCTATCCGAGAATGAAGACGGTGAAGACTCGATCGAGAGCGAAGGCTGGCTGGCATCACTCATTTCAGTTCGGGCCGAACTCGCCCTTGGCGACCTTCGAGCGCTTTACCTCGGATGGCTTCTGTGTGCGCAAAGCGGCGAGCTGGACCCTAGCGATCTATCGCCGCCGGTGCCGGCCGGTCTCGCCAAGCTGAGTGCGTCGTTAACAAGTCTTGTCGAATTACTTCGCATCGACAGGGACCTCGTCCGCGTCTCGGCCAAACCTGCGGCGAAGAGCCGAACCGTCGCCGGCCTCATGCGAGATCTTGAGGCTGCCACGCGAAAGCAGAGACGCGTGGCGGCGAATGCGGCGCGGGCGAGGTGTCGCACAGCTGTGGCACTGCTCGCAGATCTGTGCGATCTCGGCGCGCACGGAGCAGCGGTAGAAAGTAACTCGCCATCAATCAAACACACGACGGTGAAGCGTCAACTCTGGACGCTTCGGCGCGCACTCGATGCAAGTAGTAAACTCGAGACCCAGTCGGATTAGGCGCCGATTCAAATTGCCCGAATCAACAGGCGGAAATCCAACCGCGCTGCAGCCTAGCAGCCTAGCGCATTGACCTTGAGTGGAATACCGACACTCGGAGCGTTTGTCCGCATCTCAAATCGTCGCAACCACCTGATTGAGTTGCATTTGATCACATTGCTTAAACGTCAAATGACCACGTTATATTCCACGCGCAAGATAATATTCCACACTCAAAGTCCTAAACCGAGCGCAAGTATTTGATTAAGAATGGCCAGGGGTGGAATTGAACCACCGACACGCGGATTTTCAGTCCGCTGCTCTACCAACTGAGCTACCTGGCCGTCAAAACAAAGGGGGTGCGTCATTAGACTTGGGGAACGCTCAGGGCGTCAAGCATCAGAGCGCCGCTGGTGGTCTCCCTGCAATGCTGCACAAATCCCCGGCACGGCCTTGGCTATCAAGTCGCCGGTGGGCTAAAACCCTCCGGAGCTTGCGAGCCTGACCCGAAGAAAAATTTCTCCATCTCGGCCTCCAGAAATTTGCGCGCCTTCGGGTCGATCGGCGTCAGGCGGTATTCATTGAGGAGCATGGTTTGATGGCCAATCCATTGACTCCAGCCTTCCTTGGAGACTTGCTCGTAGATCCTCTGGCCAAGCGTACCCGGATAGGGCGGGCGATCGAGTCCGGGCGCTTCGCGTTTCAATAGCACACACTGCACGAGGCGGGACATGCTCAACTCTCCAGTCTGCCAGTCGGGTGCGCATCAAAGAGGGTGGGATCCGCTAGGCGATCAAGCAGCGTCTTGATCGGTGCCGGCATTCCGACGCGCGCCGGATCTCGGCTGTTATACCAGAGGCTCTGGGTTTCATCCATGATGCCAGCAGCACCGCTGCAGCGCGTTAGCACGGGTGCTATGACAAGATCGAAATGCGTGAAGCTGTGCTGCAGTATCTCCAGTGCTTGAGCTTCTACTCGTGGACGCTGCAGCGATTGATCTGCGAAGACCTTCGCAGACGATAGTGTATTGAACTCAGGCAGACACCAAAGCCCACCCCAGATACCTGCTTGCGGGCCTGCGCTCGAGCAGTACGGAGTGGTCCTCGCGGAGCGCGACCAGCATGTACACCTTGCGGCGTCGCCGCGCAGCGCTCGCTCGGGGCGCCGGAATTTCGTGCTGCACGACCGCTCGCTCGGGCGCTGCACCACTTGCCCAATGGACAGAGGTCGCATAACGGCTTGCGTCGCACGCAAACCGTCGCGCCAAGATCCATGATTGCCTGCGTGTATACCGCAACGTTCTCGCGCGGCGTGCAACGCTCGGCGAGTTGCCAGAGGCGCTTCGTGAGCACAGTGTCATTCGGCGCTCCGGTCACCCCGAAGAAGCGGGCCAGTACGCGCTTGGCATTGCCGTCGAGAATGGGAAAAGGCGCACCGCAGCTCAACGCCAGAATGGCGCCCGCGGTGGAGCGGCCTATTCCCGGCAGGCTTACCAGTGCGTCGAAGCCACTTGGCAGCTGGCCGCCAAAATCCGCGCAAATGCGTTGCGCCGCGCGATGCAGATTGCGCGCGCGCGCGTAATAGCCAAGCCCGGTCCACAGGTGCAGGACCTCGTCAATCCCAGCCGCGGCCAAGGACTGCACGTCGGGGAAACGTGCGATAAAACGCTCGTAGTACGGAATGACCGTGATCACCTGGGTCTGCTGCAGCATGATCTCGGAGATCCAGACGCGATAGAGCGAGCGTTCTTTCTGCCAGGGAAGATCGTGGCGGCCACGCCGCGCGTGCCAGTTGATGAGGGCAGACGTCAGGCGCGGATAGGACCTTTCCACGCGGTGAATTGTAACAATGCGCTCTGCGGCGCGCGGATCCTCAAGAGGGTGCGAAAAAGACGCCGCCGGAGTCGTGTTCGAGAGGGGGTCACGGACATCGAACCGGCGGCGTGCCTGGATCGACCTTGGTAGATCGACACATACGTGGACGTTGAGGCGACATCCACGACTTAGATGTTGCAACCGCTGTGCCAACGGCGCCGCGCGACTCGTTTTGTGAGACTCGTCAATGATCTACGGCTGGATGGACGTGCCCGCGGCACGCAAAGCAGCGCCCGGTTGATCCATGGTGGAGCGCGCCGCAGCTCACGTGCACGGACTTTGTGCACGAACGCAAGTATCCCGGGGGGGCAGCGCGCAATGGGCAGTAGCTGCCACGCTTACCACCTGACGAGCGGCGGCAGGCTCATGAGGTAGGCTTCCGGATCCGCGTCGGTGCCAAAGCCAAATTGAGTTCCCCGGTCGTACACGAGGTTGAACTCGACGTAGCGCCCGCGCTTGAAAAGCAGTTTTTCGCGCGCGGCATCATCAAACGGCGTGTCCTTGCGGCGCGCGACAATCCGCGGGAAGACCTTAAGGAATGCCTCGCCCACCGCGCGCACAAACGCAAAGTCCGCGGCGGGATCGGCGCTTGCGAGCTGATCAAAGAAAATACCGCCGACGCCACGCGGCTCCTGGCGGTGCGGCAGATAGAAATACTCATCGCAGGCCTGCTTGAATTCTCGATAGGCATCGGGGCGATAGCCCTCACACGCCTCGCGCAGCGCCTCGTGAAAGTCCCTGGTGTCAGCATCATTGGGAAAGCTTGGCGTCAGGTCCGAGCCGCCGCCGAACCAGGCACGGCTCGTCGACAGATAGCGCAGGTTCATATGCACCGCCGGCGTGTACGGGATTCATCATGTGTGCCACCAGCGAGATCCCGCACGCTTGAAACACGCCTTTTGACTCCTCCGCACCGGGGATCTGCGTCCTGAACTGCGGCGCGAGCGTGCCCCAGACGTGGCTGACGTTGACGCCCACTTTTTCAAACACGCCGCCACGCATGAGCCGCATCATGCCGCCGCCCTGCAAGCGATGACCCTCGGGCTTGCTCCACGGCCGGCGCGAAAAGGCCGCCGCGTCCTCAAAGCTCTCAAATGCCGCTGCAGATCCGATCCTGCAGGTCGCGGAAATAAGCTTCCGCCTGCTGCACAAGATCGCGCTCACTCACGCGGTGCGCTCATGAACGTAGTCAACGAGCCGTGCCACCGCATCAGGATCGGTATCCGGCCAGATGCCGTGGCCAAGATTGAAGATATGCCCGGGAGCGCGGCCCGCCTCGGCAAGCACTGCGTCAACCTCTTCGCACAGAGCCTCGGGCGCCGCAAACAGCGCCGCAGGATCCAGATTGCCCTGCACGGCCTTCGCAGGCCCGAGAATCCTGCGGTTCTCGCCCGAGGGGCTGCGCCAATCCACGCCGACGACGTCCACGGCAAGCTGCGCCACGGCCGGCATGAGCGCAGAGGCCTGATTCGCGTAGTAAATAATCGGCACGTCAAGATCGCGCAGTGCGGCTACGGTGCGTTGCACTGCAGGTAATGCAAACCGGCGGAACTGCCCTGACGCCCAGCAGGCCCGCCCAGGACTCGAAGAGCATGAGCGCCTGCGCACCGGCTTGCGCCTGGGCGCGCAAATACGCGGCCATGGCATCCGCAAGATGCACAAGCAAGCGCTCCGCGGAGGCGGGATTGGCATACAAGAAGGCGCGCGCCGCGGCAAACTCCTTCGACGGTCGGCCGCAGACGAGATAACAGAAGAGCGTGAACGGCGCGCCCGCGAAGCCGATGAGCGGCACGCCGCGCGGCGCAGTCGGCGCGCACCAGGCGCACCGCCTCAAGCACGAAGGGCACGTCACGCTGCGGCAGCAACGCGGGCAGTGCGTCGATCTGTGCGTCGGTACGGATCGGATTGCGCACCACCGGCCCAGGCTCAAAATCGAGCGCGATGCCCATGCCCTGCAGCGGCGTCATGATGTCGCTGAAGAGAATGGCGGCGTCGAGTTCGTAGCGCCGCAAGCGGCTGCAGGGTCGCCTCCGCCGCAAGCTCCGGCGTGCGCGTCAATTGCGCGAAATCCACCTGTCGAGCGCAGCTTTCGATATTCAGGCAGGTAGCGTCCCGCCTGGCGCATGATCCAGATGGGCGTATAGGCGGCGGGCTCGCGGCGGCAGGCCGCCAGAAAAGCACTCATTCGCTGAGCCAGCGGCACACATCCGGTGCGTAATACGTGATGATGAGGTTCGGCGCCGGCGCGCATGATGCCGGTCAGGCTTTCCAACACGGCGGCGCGCTCGTCGATCCAGCCGCGCTCGCTTGCCGCTTTGATGAGGCTGTACTCCCCGGACACATGATAGGCCACGACGGGTACGTGCACGGCCGCGCGCACGCGCGCGATGACATCGAGATACGGTCCGGCCGGCTTCACCATCACGAGGTCCGCGCCCTCCTCGATATCGAGCAATACCTCGCGCAGTGCCTCGCGAGAATTCGCCGGATCCATCTGATACGCGCGTCGATCGCCGAATGCCGGCGCAGACTCGGCCGCTTCGCGAAACGGCCCGTAATAAGCCGACGCGTACTTCGCGGCGTAGGAAACGATGGGCGTATTGGTGTGCCCGGTGCCATCGAGCAGCTTCCTGATCGCGAGCACGCGCCCATCCATCATATCGGACGGCGCCACGGCATCCGCACCGGCGCGCGCATAGTTGAGTGCAACCTGGGCAAGTGTGTCGACGGAGGAGTCGTTATCGACGTCGCCCGAGGGCAACACGTGGCCGCAGTGTCCGTGATCGGTCGCGCCGCACAGGCACACATCGGTCCAGACGAGAAGTCGCGGGCAGGCCTTTTTGATCGCCGCAATCGCCTGCGGCACAAGCCCCTTGCGGATCGAGCGCGGCGCTCGCCTTGGCATCCTTCTTGGCCGGCGCGGCAAACAGGATGACGGCGAGCACGCCCTGCATCCATCGCCCGCTTGGCCTCCTTGACTGCCTCGTCGACCGACAGCTGACAGATGCCCGGCATGCTCTTCACGGCGCGGCGAACCTTGCGACCCGGTACGATGAAGAGCGGATAGATGAGCGCATCGCCCGTGAGGCGCGTCTCGCGAACCATGCGCCGCCAGATGTCCGACTGGCGCAGGCGCCGCGGTCTATGCAGCGGGTATCCCATCGGTAATGCCTCGTTTGCAGCAAGCGGTGAGTCGTATGGGCAAGACCCGGACAGTGTCGCGGTCTCGGCGAGCACGGCGCTCTTGCCGCGCTCGGCTCAGTGCCCGCGCCGTGGTCGGACCGATGGCGACCGCAGCCGCCTGGGCGAGAAGCCGCGAGAAGTGCGCTGACCCCAGCGCGCGCTCAAGCTCAATGACGGCCGAGGGACTGGCGAAGGTCACCGCGCCGATCGCCCCGCGCTCGATCCAGGCCCGACACTCATCGGCGTTCAGCGCGGCAGCCTCGGTGCGATACGCCTCGACC
The DNA here is from genome assembly GCA_963695315.1 of uncultured Gammaproteobacteria bacterium. Taxonomy (GTDB): domain Bacteria; phylum Pseudomonadota; class Gammaproteobacteria; order Steroidobacterales; family Steroidobacteraceae; genus PALSA-1196. The sequence goes on along the minus strand of OY968773.1, from coordinate 3,562,915 downwards.
TGCACCACTTGCGCGCCAAGCTGGGTCAATCCCTGCGCGATCGTCGGCAGTGCGCGCGAACTTGCCGGGTAGAGGATCCGCGCGCCGGCTACAGCCCTGCGCCGCAAAGGCGCCGACGAGCGCGGCGGCGCTCGCTTCGTTGGGCATAAGATCGACCGCAAGGCCCCGGTGCCGCAGGACCTGCGCGGTAGCCCGTCCGATTGCGGCCACGCGCACGCTCTTTGGCAGGCGCGGCAAGAAGCGCAGCACGGCCGCAACCGCGTTGCGGCTCGCAAACACGACCCAGTCGAAATTCCCCGATGCGCGCAAGCGCGTGCTCGAGCGAATCGCCGCGAGCAGGCGCGACGCTCACCGCAGGCCACAGCAGAACATTGAGACCGAGACTGCGCAGCTGCGCGGACAGCGGCGCCGTCCTGCGACTCGGCACGGGTGACGACGACGGCGGCGCCAGCGTGCTCGCCGGGGTCATGGCGCGGCCACCGCGCGCCCCTGCTCGCGCACCTTGGCAATGAGCTGCTGCGCGCCCTTCGCCAGAAGCTCTTGCGCGACGCGCTCGCCCAAGCGCACGGCATCTTTAGCGTGCGCGGCGCGCCGCTCCTGCCGCCGTCAGCAACGCGGAGCCGTCGAGCGCGCAGACGCTCGCGTGCAGATGCAGCTCCTCGCCGGTCGAGCGTCGCAAGCGCACCCAGGGGCACCTGGCAGCCCGCCTCGACGCTGGCGAGGAGCGCGCGCTCGGCCGTTGGTCGTCAGGCGTGCCGCGCGATCGTCGAGCGCAGCCGACCCAGCGCTGTGGCGGGCAGCATCATCGGCGCGCACGCACACGCCGATGCGCGCCCTGCGAGACCGCCGGCGGAAACTCCTCCGCGGAGAGCTCGCAGGTGATATGTCCCGCAAGCCCCAAGCGCTTCAGACCCGCGGTTGCGAGAATGATCGCGTCGTAGGCGCCTGCCCTGAGCTTCTCGATGCGCGTCGGCACATTGCCACGCAGCTCGACCGACGTTGAGATCCGGGCGCGCGTGCGCGAGAAATGCGCGGCGTCGCAGGCTGCTCGAGCCGACACGCGCGCCGGGCGGCAGCTCATGCAGCAGCACACCGTCACGGCTGACGAGCGCATCGCGCGGATCCTCCCGTGCCAGCACCGCTGCAAGCACGGTGCCCGGCTCGAGCTGCGTCGCGAGATCCTTCAGGCTATGCACGGCGACGTCGATTTCCCGCGCGAGCAGCGCACGGTCGATTTCCTTGGTGAAGAATGCCTTGCCGCCCACGCTCCACAGCGGCACGTCGGTGCGCACATCGCCTTCGGTGCTGATATGCACGAGCTCCACGGCCGGCGCGTCGCTCTGCCGGCTGATCGCCGCGGCGACATAGCGCGCCTGCCACAGCGCGAGCGCCGAGGCGCGCGTGCCGATGCGCAGCGGCGTACCGTGCCTCATGAGCCGCCCTCGATCAGAAAGCGGTAGCCCACGCCCCACACGGTTAGAAAGTGCTGCGGATTCGCAGGGTCGCGCTCGAAGCGTTTGCGCAGACGCAGGATGAAATTGTCGACCGTGCGCGTGGAAGGAAATACATCGTAGCCCCAGACGCGCTCGAGCAAGTCCTCGCGCGAGACGATTTCGCCCGGGCCGCTCGGCGAGCACTTTCAGGATCATGGCCTCCTTCTCGGTGAGCTCCTGCGCGGCGCCGTTCCAGGAGCGCGCGCGAAATGCGCGGAAGTCGACCTCATTGCCGCCGAAGCGCAGCACCGCGCTCTGCGGGTCGCCGAGGCCCTGCGATACCATTCCCAGCGACGCAGGATGGCGCGCACGCGCAGCAGAAACTCATCGAGATGAAAGGGCTTGGCGAGATAGTCATCGCCACCGGCCTCGAGTCCGAGCACGCGATCCTGCGGATCGCCGCGCGCGGTGAGAAACAGCACCGGCGTATTGTTGCCCTCTTCGCGCAGCGTGCGGCAGAGCGTAAAACCGTCCATCTGCGGCAGCATCACATCGAGCACGACGAGCTCGCAGGAGTGCCCGCGCAGCCAGTCGAGCGCGAGCCTTGCCGTCGGCCGCCGTGTCCACGGCATAGCCTTCCGCGCGCAGATTTTCGGCAAGTCCCGCGGCCAGATGCGGATCATCCTCGACGACGAGCGTGCGCGCCGCGCGTTGTGCGGGCTGCACCGGCTCTCGGCGCCGCCGGCCATGACAGTACAAAGCGCGCGCCCTGCCCCACGCCCTCGCTGTGCGCGCTCACGCGGCCGCCCGTCAACTGCATCAGACGCCGCACGATGAAGAGCCCAAGCCCCGTGCCGTAATAGCTGCTGCCGCCGCCCGGATGCAGGCGCGAGAATTTCTTGAAGAGCTGCACGGCGTCGGCTTCGCGAAATCCAACTCCGCTGTCGCGCACCGACAGCTCCACCTCGCCGTCCTGCTGCGCGCGCCGTGAAGCGCAACGCTGCCGCCGCTCACCGCGCCCACCGCCGCGAGTGCATTCTCCAGCAGGTTGCGCACGACGACGTCGACTGCCAGCGGATCGGCGAGCACGGCGAGCCCACGCGGCACCTCCGCCACGCTCAGTGCGATGTGCTCCTGACGCGCGCGCTCCTCGAATTGCGCGACCACGCGGCCCACAGCCGCTGCCAGTTCCACCGGCTCGCTCTTCAGATCGACGCGCCCGCGTTCGAGGCGCACGCTGTCAAGAATCCGCGACACCATCGATTCCATGCGGGTCAGGTCTGCGAGCATGCGCTCGATGAGCGTGCGCGACTGCTCGGCGCGATAGAGCGCGCTTCGCCATGGTCTCGAGCGAGAGCTGCAAACTCGCCAGCGGCGTCTTGAACTGATGCGAGACGAGCGCGAGGAAGCTGTCCTGCTCCTGCACGATCAGCCTCTCGGCGCGCAGCGCGCGCCAGATCACTGCGATGCACAGCGCCAGCACGAGCAAGAAAAAGCCACTCTCCCACGCATACTGATTGATGCGCCGATAGCGCTCGGCGGCGAAGCCGCATCGACGGCGGGGTCTGCCTGCGCCTGCCTGCCCGTCAGCGCTACCTCAGGCATGATTGCGCGCACCCGCTCGACGGACGTGCCCGCATCGAGCAGCGTCTGCGCGGCCGCACCTCGCGGGCATAGGTTGTGCGCTCATCCCGCAGGCGCTGCGTGCTGTAGTCGATGCAGATCGAGTATCCACCAGCCGACCTGGATCACCGACACGATCACCAGCAGCAGCGCCGTGATCTGAAAGACCCGTGTGCGCCTTCATGTGGCTTGCGCTGCGATCGGCAGCGAGTCCTCGAGCGCAGCCGGCGAAAAATTTGATGTCCTCTGCGCCGAAGCTTGCCGACAGAAAGCACACTTCGTACGCGGATGGCGGCAGATAGACGCCGCGCGCGAGCATGGCGTGGAAAAGCGCGGCGAAGCGCTTGAGCGACCTGGCGTCGAGCGTCACCGCGTGCCGCGGCACAGCGGCCTCGCACAGCGACAGCCAGAAAAGCGATCCTGCGCGCACCAGGCGAATCGCAAACGGCGCGCGCGCCAGCACGGGCGCGAGCGCATCCTCAAGTTCGCACCCCCAGATTCTCAAGGCGATCGCGCACCGCACCGTCCGCGAGAAGATCAAGCGTCGCCAATCCTGCCGCCATGGCCACGGGATTACCGGACAGCGTGCCCGCCTGATAAGCCGCACCCAGCGGCGCGAGGTTCGCCATCACACGAGCGCGAGCCGCCAAATGCGCCGACCGGCATGCCGCCGCCGATGACCTTGCCGAACGTCGCCATGTCGGGCGTGATCCCGGTGAGCTCCGCAACCCCCCCGCGTGCAAGCCGGAATCCGGAAATCACTTCATCAAAGATCAGAAGCGCACCGTGCTGCCGGGTCGTCTCGGCAAGGGTCTTCAGGAATTGCTGCCGTTGCGGCAGCAGGCCGTGATTTGCCGGCAGCGGCTCGATGATGACGGCGGCGATGCGCGCCCCCTCGGCAGCAAACAGCCCCTGCAGAGCTGTTGCATCGTCGAGCGGCAGCACCCGCGTTGCGCTGAGAAAAGCCGGCGGCACGCCGGCGGAGGATGGCTGACCAAAGGTTGCCGCGCCGGAGCCCGCGGCAACCAACAGATGGTCCGCGTGGCCGTGATAGCAGCCGGAGAATTTGACGATGAGATCGCGCCCGCTCGCCGCGCGCGCGACCCGAATCGCGCTCATCACCGCCTCGGTGCCGGAGGACACGAAGCGCACCTGCTCAAGCCCCGGATAAGAGGCGGTGATGCGCTCTGCGAGTTCCACTTCGGCAACGCACGGCGCGCCGAAGGTCGTGCCGTCGACGGCACGCCTGCTCCATCGCCGCAACGACGCCCGGATGCGCGTGTCCCAGTATCAGCGCGCCCCAGGAGTTCACCAGATCAAGATAGCGCCGGCCATCGACGTCGTACAGGTACTGCCCGGCGCCGCGCGCGATGAAGAGCGGCGTGCCGCCGACGGCGCGAAACGCGCGCACCGGGGAATTGACGCCGGCCGGGATCACGCGGCAGGCGCGCTCATAAAGCTCCCGTGAGCGGACCCCGGCGCCGTGCGCTGCTGCATCGTTCATGAGCTCTGTTTCCTCCGGTCGGCGCCGCCCACCTGCGCCGAGCGCTGCAGGCGCGCCGCGCGAAAGAACGCATCGACGGTGTCCGCACTGGCATGCTCGGCGGCCGCCCTCAGCCCCGCGAGCGGCAGATGCGCGAGGCGGCGCGCGAGCGCAATTGCGAAGCGCCGCAGTAATTCTCGCTCCGGGTCCTTAAGATCGCACAGATCCTGAGCGAGCAGCTGATCCATCTGCGCCGCCGCAATACCTTCGAAGGCGCCGCGCAGATCCGCAAGCCTGCGGCCGATGGCGCGCGTCGCAAGCTCGCTGCGCAGCCGCGCGAGCCGCTCGTCGATGGCGGCCCTCACCGGCGCGAGGCGCAACAGCTGCGTCAGACGCTGCTCCTGGGTCGCGGCGATGAGTTCGCTCATGCCGATACGCGGCAGGCCCGCGGCCTGGGCGGCCGCGGGCTCCACATTGGGGGGCAGGCCAAAATCAATGACGAGCGGCGGCGCCGCGTCAGCTCTCTTCAGTGCCTCAAGCGCCCCCTCGTCAAGGAGCGCGGTGCCACCGGCGGCAACGATGAGCGCCGCGACGCGCGGCGCTGCGGTGCGAAACTCCTCCAGCGCGAGGCACGGCGCGCCGAGCGACTGCGCCCAGGGCGCCGCGCGCTCCTCGGTGCGATTGACGATCAGGAGCGGCTGTGCGGCGGAGTGCAGCAGCTGCGCGCAGCGGCGCGTCATGGGGGACACGCCGATGAGCGCGACCGGATCGCGCCGCGTGTTCGCAAGCGCAAGCACACGCTGTACCGCAAGATCCGCCAGTGACGGTGGCCGCGCCTCGGCACTCAGACGGTGGACGCGGTGCGCCATCGACAGGGCCTCGTTCATGAGGCGATTCAGCGTCGCACCGCACACGCCATCGATGCGCGACTGCTCCCAGGCGCTGCGCAGCTGGGCGGTGATCTCGTGCTCGCCGGCCTGCGCCGAATCAAGTCCGCAGGCGAGCAGAAACACGTGCTCGACCGCCGCCTCGCCGGTCCAGGCGCGCAAGCTCTCGGCCGCCTCACCGAGCGCGGCATCGCGTCCGCGCAGCGCGCGGAATACCGCGCCGCGCAGATCCTGCGCGGCGCATTCCTCGCCCGCTGCAAAGATGACTTCGACGCGATTGCAGGTGGCAAGGTACACCACCTCCGCGACATGCAGCGCCGCGCACAGCCCGGGCAGGCGCTGCGCGATCTCACCCTTGGGAATGGTGAAGCGCGCCACATCCTCGACACTGGCGTGACGATAAGACAGACCCACGACGCCGATGTGGTCCATGGACCGGCAAGGAGACCACAGTGGCCGGCGCGAGTGTCACCGAATGGTCACAGCCAGCGAGACTTAGCTCCCGAAATGACTGCGGGAGCGCGGCAGCGGCGGCCAAAGACTAATCGGGCGGATTGTGTGCCCGCAGGAAGGCGACCGATGCCTGCAGCATCTGCAGACGGGTTTCGCTGCGCGAGAGCCAGTGATCCTCATGCTGCAGCGTCACGAATTGCACGTCTTTATTGGCGCGTCGCAGTGCCTCTGCCATGACACGACTTTGTTCGTAGGGCACGACGGTGTCGTCACGCCCGTGGATGAGCAGCACCGGCACGCTAACCGAGGCGATGTGATCGATCGGTGAGATCTCGGCGAGCACGCGATCATCGGGTCCGCGCGCGCCCATGAAGCGCTCCCAGTAACGCTGCTCGTAGTTGTCGCGATTGAAATGTCTGTCGTTTACCCATTTGAGCATGCGTTTCAAGTCCGCGATGCCCGCAACCGAAATCGCACAGCGGTAGACCCCCGGATCGAGCGTGACGCCGGCGAGCGCCGCATAGCCGCCGTAACTTGCGCCGACGATGCACACCCGCGCAGGATCGATTATCCCCTGCGCCGCAAGGTAGCGCACGCCAGCCGACAGATCCGTCTGCATCTTGCGGCCCCACTCGCCGAAGCCGGCGGCGAGAAAGCTGCGGCTCAAGTCGGAACCGCGGTAGTTCGGCTGCAGTACCGCATAGCCCTGATTCGCGAGCGCCTGCGCCCACCAATCAAACTGGGCCACGTCATGGCGCGCCGGTCCGCCATGCGGCAGCACGATAAGCGGCAGTTTTCTCTCGGCGCGCCCGGCAGGCAGCGTGAGGTAGGCCGGGATGGGCAAGCCATCAGCGGCCGCATAGCTGATGCGCCGCACTTCGAGCGATGGCGCGCCTCCGGCATAAACGTCGCCAACGGGCGTTGCGGTGTGGCTGTCGAGGTCGACGAGTTCGTAGACATAGCCGTGCTGCGGCCCATCTACCAAGAGCACGAGCTTGCTGAAGTCGTCCGACCACGAAACGAGGCGCAGGCGATCGCCGACGAAAGCTCCCATCACGCTGTCCCAACGCTGCTGCAGCGTCGGATCGAAAAATACAAAGCGCGCATTGTCGCCACCGTGCACGCCGCCGATCATGCGGTACGTGCGGTGATCCTCGATGGGGAAATCCAGTTCCTTGCGCTCCGCCATCGGCGCGCTCACGGTGCCATCGCGCAGCGATACCAGGCGCCACACCGGCTGCTCGTCCTCGATGCTCTGCATCAGCAGCGTGTCGGCGTTGGGACCAAAGCCGAGCAGGTGCGGGGTATCGATCGCCGCCTCCCCCGAAAGCACCGGCTGCAGGCGCCCGTCGCGGCGGATCTTCAATGTCCAGCGCTGGCGCTCCTCATCGTAGTCCTGCTCAGCGACGAGCTCGCCGGCAGCATCCACCATCCACTCCTGGGTTGCCGCCGACCCGAGGAGCACCAGCCGTTCCTGCCAGGTCGCCAGGTCCACGCGGATGAGCGCATGCAGCGGCTGGCGCTGCGGATAGAGCGCCGGAACAAACAGCACGGTGTGGCCATCGATGTGTCTCACCATGGGGTGCTCGGAGATGGCGATGATCTGGGGGAAATACTCATTGAGCCGGCGTGGATCTGGGATCGTGGTGAGCTTGTGCTGCTCCACGTCATACACGTGCAGCAGGTGCCATTCGCGCTCCTGACCGACGTAGTCCGGCGGCGATACGCTCGTCGAGGTCTCGAGCAGCAGATGGCTCGAGTCGGCCCACGCAAGCCAGCGCAGTTTTTCCTCGCTGATGCCGAAGCCCCCGAGCGCCTTGCGACCGGCGAGCGCCATGGCGGCCACGATGCGCGTGTCTTCGACCGTACTCACGAACGCAATGCGCGAGCCATCGGGCGAGAGCGCCACGTCCTCAAGCGCCGGCAGACGCCCGTACACTTCGAGTGGCACGGCAGCGCCCACCCAAGGCGCAACCGCGATTGCAGCCAGGATGTAGGCGCTGGCGCGCAGCATCAATCTGCGCTTGCCAGCCAAGCGCGGCGCGCGCTGCGGTAGCGCTCTTAGCACGCCGGCCACTGTATGCCAAACTCGGCGCAATGCCGCCGCATTGCGCATCCGCAACGCGCGCTCTGCTCGCGCGTGCGAGGATCGAGCATCCCCTGCCGCGGGCATCGTAGAATCGCCACCCCACGCTGCGGCACGGGGAACAAAAATCCGGCGTGCCGTTGATGTCCGATTCCGTCGCACGAGTCCCTCATGGTCATCCTCAGTGTCAACCACCGCACGTGTTATCGCTATGCGGAGCCGGTCGAATTTGGCGAGCATCGGCTGATGTCCCGGCCGCGCGACAGCCACGACCTGCGGCTCATCGATACGACGCTGCGCATCGACCCCCCCTCGAGCTCTCTGCGCTGGATTCACGATGTTTTCGGCAATTCCATCGCCATTGCGGGCTTCGACCAGCGCTCCGATATATTGACCTTCGAGACGTCGTTTCGTGCCGAACACTACCCATCGGTTCCGGCCGCGATCGTTGTCGAACCCTACGCCTCGCGCTTCCCCTTCAGCTACTCCGCTGACGATGCGCTCGATCTGGGCCGTACCAAGGAGCGCCATTATCCAGATCCCGAGCACCGCATCGATCAGTGGGTGAAAAATGTCCTCGACCTTACCCCGGGAGGACGCACGTTTGAGACCCTGGTTGCGATCAGCTCCTCGATCCGGGAACGGTTTCAGTACGTGGTGCGCGAGCGCGAGGGGGTGCAGTCACCCCTCGAGACGCTTGAGCTGCGCAGCGGCAGCTGCCGCGACTTTGCGGTGTTCATGATGGAGGCGGCGCGCAGCCTCGGCCTGGGGGCGCGCTTTGTTTCCGGCTATCTCTATGATGAGCATCTGCTCGGCGCAGCCGGCGGCATGGTGGGCACGGGGGCGACGCATGCCTGGGTGCAGGTTTTTCTTCCCGGCGCCGGCTGGGTGGAATTTGATCCCACGAATGCACTAATCGGCGGCCGCAATCTCATCCGCGTTGCGGTTGCCCGGGATGCCTCGCAGGCGGTGCCGCTGACGGGCAGCTTCAAGGGTTTGCCGGGCTCTTTTCTGTCGCTGTCCGTGAATGTGACGGTTACAACGGAGTGAGCGTCTCCACGGCCACCGACACCTCCATCCTGTGATCCGCGCCTCCCAAAAGCATGCCGTGCAGCGGCGAGACGTCGCCGAAATCACGACCCCAGGCGACCGCGATGTGGCCCGTGCCGACGATGACGTCGTTCGTCGGATCAAACTCGATCCAGCCGAAGGGCGGTGCGTAGACCGCGACCCACGCATGCGAGGCCCCCGCGCCGCGCGCCGCCGGCGCTGCGCTCTCGGCGCGCATTGGCCCCTCGCGCAGATAGCCGCTCACGTAGCGTGCGGCAAGTCCCCGCGAGCGCAGGCAGGCGATCATGAGGTGCGCGAAGTCCTGGCAGACTCCGCGGCGGCTCTGCAGCACCTCGCGCACGGGAGTGCGCACGGTGGTCGCACCCGGCGAATATTTGAGCTCGCGATGGAGCTTCACCATCAATGCATCCGCGCACTCCATGATGGGCACGCCCGGCGGGAAACACTGCGCTGAGTAGTCGGTGAACTCCTGCTTGATGCGCACGTAGGGCGACTCGTGGCGGAAGCGGCACGCCTCGAGATTCTCGCGCGTCGGGTAGCCGCCGTGATAGGCGAGCTCCTCGCGGAGCCGTTCCCAGGGCATGCTGTGCCCCGCAAACAGCTTCGGCCGCGGATGCACTGCGACTTCCATCTGCGTCACGACTTCCAGTCTGCGGTGCGTATGCTCGAACTCGAGACGGGTCACGGCGTTGCCGAACGCGTCGATCTCGTCGCGCCGCCGACAGGTGTCCGGATCGATGCGGATTGCATGCTCGAGGCACTGCTGAAACGGTGCGGGGCGCGGCACGAGATGCAGCACGTGATGCGCATGCAGCACGTCGCTTGCGTAGTCGTACGCGGTCTCGTGATGGATGCGGTAGCGCAAGCCTGCTCTCACATCCAAACCGACTGCGAATCGCCGGTATGCGAGAAATGTCGCATCGAGAGCCGATCGGAGAGCTCCGCCGCGGCGACCTGCAGCGCACGCAGGCGCTCGGCAAGAGCGGCGCGCGCCGCGCGTGCCGCCGCATCGTCGCCCTCGAGCCGCAGCAGCTCCGCGTCGCTGAGCGCGGGAATCGGTGCGTCAATCCCCGGGTCGCGGGTGATCTTCAATGTCGCCGCAAGCCCGTCGAGATCGCGCGCGATGGAATCGCACTGGAACGCGAGCGCCACCGGATGATGCAGATCGCGCACCAGAAGATCGAGCGCGGATCCTAAGCGTGGCGCGACGAAATACCGTGCACGGTAGATGCTGATGCTGTGGCAGACGTCGAGCAGCCAATCAACCTGGCTCTGGCGCGTCGCGGCGCTGGACTGCAGATGCTGCGCGAGCAGACTTGCGACGAATTGCAGTCGCTCCAGACGCCGACCGATGCGCAGCAGGCGAAAACCCTCATCGTGCGTCATGTCCTCGGCGGCAAAGCCGCTTAGGGCTGCGAGCGACAGTGCAAGTCGCTCGAGCGCCTCGCGCGGCTCTTCGCGCGAGGCGGTGGCCTCCTGCACCTGCCGCTGCAGGCCGACTACCGCGCGCCAGTAGCGCGCCGAGAGGCGGCTGCGCACCTGCGATGCGCACCAGGCGATGCGCTTGACATCGGCGGCGACGCCGTAGGGATCCTGGTCTGCCGTAGACGGCCCCGCAGGCGCGGACTCCCGGGAGATGACGCCGCGCGCGCGGCAGATGCGCACCGCATGCATCCACACCGAGCGGTCGATGCGCACGCGCACGGTGCTGCGCAGCAGGCGCGCGTTGTCGGCGCACCGTACGGTGTAGCGCCCGAGCCAGAAAAGGTTCTCCACCACGCGCGAGGGCACATCGTCAGGCCGAATGGACACCTGCGGCCGCTGGTGCGCGCCGATGGATGCGGGCGCCTCGGGGCGCTCGGAGAGCACCCAGATATCCTTGCTGCCGCCGCCGCGCTGGGTGGACACGACATCGATGGAGCGCTCGGCGGCGACGCGCGCCAGCCCCCCGGGCAGCACGCGGAAGCCCTCCTCGGTCGCCACCGCATAGACTCGGATCGTGAAGGCGCGTGCCGTGAAGTTCGGCGCGCCGTTCGAGCGCCACACCGGCGTCTGCGACAGCGCCACACGCTCCTGCGCGACGTAGGCATGCGGGCGTTTCTCGAGTCGTAGCGCAAGCGCCGCGCGCTCGGCCCGCGAGAGCTCGCTGCCAAATACCGGCTCGAAGTGCTGATTGGGATAGGTGGGCTTGATGACGAGTTCCTGCAGATGGTCGAGCACGTAGTCAAGCGCGGGCTTCTCGCCGCACCACCAGCTTGCAACCGCGGGCAGCTCGAGCTCCTCGCCAAAGAGCCGTTCGGCGATGCCAGGCACAAAGCCGAGCCACGCGGCGGACTCGAGCACGCCCGTGCCGAGCGCGTTGGTGATGGCCACTTTGCGGGCGCGCAGCGCGCTGATGAGCCCGGGCACGCCCAGATGCGAGTCGCTGCGCAGCTCCAGCGGGTCGCAGAAGTCATCGTCCAGGCGGCGCACGATGGTGCGCACGCGCTTCAAGCCCCCGAGGGTCTTCAAATACACGGTGTCGTTACGCACCGTCAGGTCCTGTCCCTCGACGAGCGGCAGACCGAGCTGACGCGCCATGTAGGCGTGCTCGAAATAGGTCTCGTTGAAGCGGCCGGGGGTGAGCAGGACGACCAGCGGATTGCCGGCATCATCGAACAGGCCGCGCAGACTCTCGCGCATTTCACCGAAGAAGTCGCCGATGCGGCGCACGTTCAAATCGCGGAGCGCTTCGGGCAGAACCTGCTCGACGATGTCGCGGTTCTCAAGCGCATACCCCGCGCCGGAGGGAACCTGCGTGCGATCGGCGAGCAGCCACCAGTGGCCATCGGGGGCGCGCGCAAGATCGGCCGCATAGACGTGCAGGTAGCGCCCGCCGCGCGGCGCAAGCCCATGGCACGGCCAGAGAAAATTGAGATGCCCGAAAGGCAGCTCCGGCGGCACGAGCCCTTCGGCGAGGAGGCGCTGCGGCCCGTACAGATCCGCGAGCAGCGCCTCAAGAATGCGCGCGCGCTGCGCAACGCCCGCCTCGATGCCGCGCCATTCCTGCGGTGAGAGAATGAGCGGCAGCGGATCGAGCGCCCACGGGCGATCCGCGCCCTGCGGGTCGCTGTAGACGTTGTAGGCGACGCCGTTTTCAACGATCAGGCGGCGCGTGAGCTCAAGCGCCCGCCGTGCGGTGTCATGCGCCTTGTCAGCGCACAGGCGGTCGATGAGCCCGCGCCAGTGGGGCCGCACTCCTCCTTGATCATCACGCAGCTCATCGTAGCGGCGCGGATCAGGGTCGTAACCTGCAAGCTGCGCTTCGACGCGGCTGCCTTGCGCGATGCTGCGCTCGTTGCTCGTGACTTCGCCTTTCATGTGCGCCGCAGGTCAAGCGTGCAGGGAAAGTCGGCGCTGGAATTCGTGGGCGCGAGCGTGAATTCGCCGGCCGTGTGCCCGGTGCGCACGAAGCGCGCCAGGCGGCGACTCTCGGACTCGAACGCATTCACGGGAAAGCTCGTGTAGTTGCGGCCCCCCGGGTGCATGACATGGTACTCGCAGCCGCCGAGCGAGCGGCCCATCCAGGTATCGAAGAGATCGAAAGTGAGCGGCGAGTGCACGCCGATCGTCGGATGCAGCGCCGAGGAGGGCTGCCACGCGCGGTAGCGCACGCCGGCGACGAATTCTCCGGCAGTGCCGGTCGGGCGCATCGGGATCGTACGGCGGTTGCAGGCGAGTAGGTAGCGCTCCGAGGTCAGACCGGTCGCCTTTACTTGCAGCCGCTCGAGGGAAGAGTCGACGTAGCGGGTGGTTGCGCCGGCGGAGCCCTCCTCGCCCATGACGTGCCACGGCTCAAGCGCCTGGCGCAACTCGACCTGCACGCCGCGCGCGGCGAAGTCACCATATTTTGGAAAGCGAAACTCAAAGTGCGGCGCGAACCACTCGGTGTGCAGCGCATAGCCTGCAGCATTGAGCTCCGCGATCACGTCCGCGAAATCCTGCGCGATGAAATGCGGCAGCATGAAACGATCGTGCAGGTCCGTGCCCCAGCGCGCGAGGCGCGCGGGCGCATACGGCGTGCGCCAGAAACGTGCGACCAGGCAGCGCAGCAGAACCTGCTGCGTGAGACTCATGCGCTCGTGCGGCGGCATCTCAAAGGCGCGCAGCTCCAGCAGCCCAAGCCTGCCGGTCGGTCCGTCGGGAGAATAGAGCTTGTCGATGCAGAACTCGGCGCGATGCGTGTTGCCGGTCACATCGATGAGAAGATTGCGGAACAGCCGGTCGACGAGCCACGGCGCACACTCGGTGCCCGGCGGCGGCACCTCGCGAAACGCGATTTCCAGCTCGTTCAGCGAATCATTGCGTGCCTCATCCACGCGCGGCGCCTGGGAGGTCGGCCCGATAAATAGACCGGCGAACAGATATGAAAGCGCCGGATGGTTGTGCCAATAGGCAAGCAGGCTGCGCAGCAGGTCCGGGCGACGCAGGAACGGCGAATCGGCGGGCGTTGCGCCGCCGAGCACGAAGTGGTTGCCGCCGCCGGTGCCCGTGTGGCGCCCGTCGAGCATGAATTTCTCCGATGTCAGGCGCGAGAGCCGCGCGGCGCCATAAAGATATGTCGTCTGGTCAACGAGTTCCTGCCAGGAGGCGGATGGGTGAATGTTGACCTCGATGACGCCCGGGTCGGGCGTCACCCGGAACGCCAGCAGGCGCGGATCGCGCGGCGGCTCATAGCCCTCCATGACAACGGGCTGCGAGAGCTCCTCGGCGGTGACCTCCACCGCGGCAACGAGCTCCAGGTACTCCTCGAGCCGTCCGGTAGGCGGCATGAAAATGTAGAGCACGCCGTGGCGCGGCTCGGCGCACATTGCGGTGCGCGCGATCCAGTGGGCGGATTCGTACGCGCGCGGCTTGCGCGTCTGCGCGTCAGCGGCGTCGCACGGTGCACCGAGGCGTGCCCGAAGCTCCGCATACGGCGGCAGCGCCGCAAAATCCTGATTGGGCTCAACGGGAAATAGTTGCGCATGGTCCTCGGGAGCTGCCCACGGCAGCGAGTCGAGCGGCAGGCGCATGCCGAGCGGTGAATCGCCCGGGGAAAGATAACAGCGCTCGCGCCGCAGGAACCAGGCGCCGCTCTGCCAGTACATGCCGTCCGGATGACGCGCGATCGGCAGCACGTAGCCTGCGACGCGGTCAAAGCCCCGCTCGGCAAGCCGGGCGAGCCGCGCGCCCTCGAGGGCATCATTGAGCCGGGGATCGTCGCTTTCGACGTTTGCCGGCAGGCGCTGCTCGCGCCATTCATAAAAGAAAGGATCCTCGTACGCCGGGAACGCGTACTCCGGGCGCAGCTCGAGCCGCTCGGCAACCGCGTTCAAGAAGCGCTTGGCGGTGTTTGCGTTCGCGCCGTAGTCGATGACGGATTCATCGGCAATGAGCTCGCCGCGCTTCCAGATGGCCTCGCCGTCGCGCCGCCAGAAGCAGTTGAGTGACCAGCGCGGCAGCGGCTCTCCCGGGTACCATTTTCCCTGGCCAAAGTGCGCCAGTCCGCTCGGCGCGTAGCGCTCGCGCAAGCGGCCATAGAGCTCGAGCGCAAGCGCGCGCTTCTTCGGCCCGAGCGCCGCAGTGTTCCATTCGGCAGTATCGGCATCATCGAGCGATACGAAGGTCGGCTCACCCCCCATCGTCAAGCGCACATCGAGCCCGGTGAGATCGGCATCGACCCGCTGCCCGAACTCCTCGATCTGCCGCCATGCGACCTCGGTGTAGGGCTTGGTGACCCGCGGCGCCTGCCAGATGCGGTCTACGCGCAGCGCATGGTCGAACGTGACCTCGCAGTGATCGACCGAGCCGGAGACGGGGGCGGCGGCGGAAGGCTCCGACGTGCACGCGAGGGGAATGTGGCCCTCGCCCGCGAGCAGTCCGGAGGTGGGGTCGAGCCCGATCCAGCCCGCTCCGGGAAGATAGACCTCGCACCAGGCATGCAGGTCGGCAAAATCCGCGCTCGCCCCGGAGGGGCCCGCCACCGGCTTCACATCGGGCGCGAGCTGAATGAGGTAGCCGGAGGCGAAGCGCGCCGCAAGGCCGAGATGGCGCAAGAGCTGTACCAGGAGCCACCCCGAATCGCGGCAGGAGCCGCAGGCAAGCTGCAGCGTCTCCTCGGGCGTCTGCACGCCAGGCTCGAGGCGGATGAGATAGCGCACATCGCGCGCGAGGCGGCCATTCAAGTCGACGAGAAAGTTTGCCGTCGGCGTCGGTTGCGCGGGAGATGGCGCCGAGATACTCGGCGAAGCGCGGCCCCGCATCCGCCTGCGCCAGATACGGCGCAAGCTCGCCGGCTTCCTCGGCGGAATACGCAAAGGGAAACTCAGCCGCGTACGGCTCGAGAAAGAAATCAAACGGGTTCAACACCGCCATCTCGGCGATGAGATCGACGGTGATGCGCAGCTCCTCGGCCTGCTCCGGGAAGACCAGGCGCGCGAGATAGTTCGCCTGCGGGTCCTGCTGCCAGTTGATGAAGTGGTGTGCCGGCAGCACGGTGAGCGCATACGACAGGATGCGCGTGCGCGAATGCGGGGCGGGCCGCAGGCGCACGACGTGAGGGCTCAGCGCCACGCTCCGGTCATACCGGTAGTGGGTGACGTGATTCAGCGCAACATGGATAGACACGACCCCGCATTATACGGGTGGGTCGTGCCGCCACCGCCTGCGGGGGCCGAACATTGCACCCGCTCAGACGCGCACCAGAAAAGGGCAGCGCCGATTTGCGTTGTCGGCGCGCCGCTGCCCTAGTATGGTCAGAAAAACGCCAGATGCCCGCCCACGTTTCCTGACGAGGTCAGATGAGCATCGACTGGACCACGTACCGCGCTGCCGGGCTCCATGACGAATTGATCGGCCCGGGCGGCGGTGCGCGCGCCGCCGGCCGCGCGCTCATTCGGCACCTCTCCGAGCTTGGCTGCGCGGAGATCGGCGTGCGCCAGCAGGCCGCCGAACTTGCGATCAAGGTGATGGGCGTGACCTTCACCGTGTATCACGAGCAGGGCGGCTCGATCGACCGCGCCTGGCCGCTCGACATCATCCCGCGAATCATCTCCGCGAAGGAGTGGAAGCGCATCGCCGCGGGCCTGAGGCAGCGCGTCGCCGCGCTCAATAACTTCATTGACGATGTCTATCACGCTCAGCGCATCGTCAAAGATGGGGTATTCCCGCTGGAGATTATCGCCTCCTCGCGCAACTTCCGGCCCAACTGTGTCGGCGTCAACCCGCCCCAAGGCGTGTGGGCGCATATTTGCGGCACCGATCTCGTGCGCGACAAGGACGGCACCGTGTACGTGCTCGAGGACAACCTGCGCGTGCCATCCGGAGTGTCCTACATGATCGAGAACCGGCAAGTGGTGAAGCGCGTGCTGCCGGAGCTTTTTGAGAGCGGCTCGATCCTTGCCGTCGACGACTATCCGGCGGCGCTGCACGAGATGCTGGCGTCGCTCGCGCCGCGCCGGCAAGGGTTGCCGGAGATTGTGGTGCTCACCCCCGGCATCTACAACTCCGCCTACTTCGAGCACTCTTATCTTGCGCGGCAGATGGGATGCGAGCTCGTCGAGGGGCGTGACCTTGCCGTGCATGAGGATGACTGCGTTTACATGCAGACGATCCACGGCTGGCGCCGCGTCGATGTGATCTATCGGCGCATCGACGATGACTTCATCGATCCTGAATCCTTCCGCGCCGACTCCTCGCTCGGCGTCCCCGGGCTCATGCGCGCATGGGCGAAGGGCAACGTCGCACTCGCCAATGCCCCCGGGGCCGGCGTCGCGGACGACAAACTCGTCTACACCTACGTGCCCGACATGATCCGCTACTACCTCGATGAGGACCCCATCCTGCCGAATGTTCCCTCGTGGCGCTGCGCGCAGCCGAAAGACCTCGAGCACGTGCTACAAAATCTCGAGGCGCTCGTGGTGAAGCCGGTCGATGGCTCGGGCGGCTACGGCATGCTGATGGGGCCGAAGTCGAGCCAGCGCGAGCGCAACCAGTTCGCCACTCAGTTGAAGGCCGCGCCGCGCAACTTCATCGCGCAACCCGTGATCACGCTCTCCACCGTGCCGACCTTCGTCAACGAGCGCATCGAGCCGCGCCATGTCGATCTGCGCCCGTTCATTCTTTCAGGTCCGAGCACCTACGTGACCACCGGGGGCTTGACGCGGGTTGCGTTGCCCGAGGGTTCGCTCGTCGTCAACTCCTCCCAGGGCGGCGGCAGCAAAGACACCTGGATCGTGGCAACGGAGAACTAGCCGAGTGCTGTCACGCGTTGCAGAAAACACCTACTGGTTCGCGCGCTATCTGGAGCGTGCGGAGAACTCGGCGCGTCTCGTCAACGTCAACGCCAACCTGCTGCTCGATCTGCCGCCCGAATACCGCCCCGGCTGGCTGCCGCTCATCGATATCACCGGTAACCGCCAGCTCTTTGACGCGAGCAGGCGGCACGCCGAGGAACGCGACGTCGTGCATTTCCTCATCGCCGAGCTCGACAATCCGGGATCGATCCTGGCGTCGCTGCGATTCGCGCGCGAGAACGCCCGCACGTTGCGCGACGTGCTGCCGAATGAGGTCTGGGAACACCTGAACGAGCTCTTCATGGAGATCAAGGAGGAGCTGCCGGCGGCTCTCAACAAGCGCATGCGCTTTAAGTTCCTGCAGAAGATCATCCGCGGCATGCAGACGCTGACGGGCGAGCTTGAGGGCACGATGAGCAGGAATGATGCCTACACGCTCATGATGCTCGGACGCAATCTCGAGCGCGCCGACATGACGAGCCGCATCATTGACGTGCGCTCCGCGCAGCTCGTGTCGGCCGAATCCGCCGAGCTTACGAACTTCGACACGATCCAGTGGGTGAATCTCTTGAAGTCCCTCTCGGGCTATCAGATGTATCGCTTGCGCGAGCGCACGCGGGTGAGCCGCGCGGCCGCCCTCGAGTTCGTGCTGCGCGATGCGAATTTTCCGCGCGCTTGTCTTTTTTGTCTGCAGGAAGTCGCAACATTCCTGCGGGCGCTGCCGCGCAGCGCCGCCGTCACGGGCTCGCTCGCCGCGGCGTGCACGTTCTTGAAGAACGCGGATCTTGAAGCGCTCGATCAATCCGGCCTACATGAACTCATTGACCTGCTGCAGCTGCACATCATCGTGGTGCACGAGGGCATCGCGCGCAGCTTCTTTCCGCCGCGGGTTGCCGCCGAAGCGCAGATGCAAGAGCAGATTACGAGCGCGAGCGTCGAGGTGCGCGCGGCGCGCGCGACGCGCCTGGAGGATGCCCCCGCCCGTTGACGCACCCGCTCACGCGCCCTTGATCTCCTCGGTCACCACCTTGAAGCCCACGAGCGTGTTGCGGCCGAAGGTGGTGCTGATTGCGACATCGATCGCGTCGCGGCCGCGTGCCAGCAGCACGCGGCCGATGCGCGGCGTGTTGTTGCGCGGATCGAAGGTGCACCAGCTGACCCCCGACATAGGCTTCGAACCAGGCGGCGAAGTCCATGGGCTCATCCGCCGCCGGCACGCCGATGTCGCCGAGGTAGCCGGTGCAATAGCGCGCCGGAATGTTCATGCAACGGCAGAACGTAATGGCAAGATGCGCGAAATCCCGGCAGACGCCACGCCGCTCGTTGAATGCCTGCGAGGCGGTACGCGTGGAGTTCGCATGCTGGTAGCCGAAGGTGATGTGCTTGTGCACGTAGTCGCAGATCGCCTGCACACGAGCGCCGCCCGGCGGCGTATTGGCGAATAGGTTCCAGGCGATCGGATTGAGGTTCTCAAGATCGCAGTAGCGGCTCGCCAGCAGAAAGAGGAGCGCTTCCTCCGGCAGCTCCTCGATCGGATGCTGCGCGCTGCCGAGGGACAGGACCTCGAGTTTGCCAGAATCATTGATGATGGCGTTGCTCGTGATTGCGATGCGCCCCGGCGGGGCAACGATGCGCGTACACCAGTTACCGAAGCCATCGCGATAGCCATGCAGCGCCACGGACGGAGCGGTGATGACGTGGTCGGGGACGATGAGATCCGATGCACGCGAATAGTGCACGTTCAGGAGCAGGATCATCGGTGTCGCCTGGGGACACTCGTAGATCAATTCGTAGCCGAGCTTGATCTGCACGGCGGCGTCTCCTCTTCTTATAGGCCCGGGTGCTCCCCGGCACTTTATTACGAATCCCCGGCGCTCGCGCGTTTGCGAGCGTGTGCTAAGCGCTCATGCGGCTGGCGGGCATCAGAACCGGAAAATCATCCTCGTCGAAGTCCGCAAGCTCGGGCCGCGCAGGCTCGCTTCGGCGGGCGGCGGTGGCCGTGACCCGCACTTCGACCTTCATGCCGAGATTATCCCGCGGGCCGCCGATCCATACGCCGTGCAGCGGGATCGCCTGGCGCGGATCGGGCACCACGGCGACGCGCACGAGCCCGCGGTTGCCGATGGCGCCGCTCGAAGGATCAAAGTCCACCCAGCCGCAACCGGGCAAGTAGACCTGAACCCAGGCGTGGGTATTACCGGCGCGCGAGCGCGCCTGCTTGCGCACGTAGAGATAGCCCGATACAAAACGTGCCGCCAGACCGAGCGCGCGCACCGCCTCGATCATGAGCAGCGCCATGTCGCGACAGCTGCCGCTCTCGGAGGCGAGCGTGACGAGCGGATCCTGCACGCCCTTCTCGTGCCGCGTGGTGTAGTCAAAATCCTCATGGATACGCTCGGTCATTTCGACGAGGAGCGCGCGCGTAGAGCTCGGAGCATCGCTCTGCAGAAACCCTTGCGCCCATTGCCGGATCTTGCCGCCGGGATCGGCTGACTGGCGCTCGATGAAATGCGCAAGATGCGGCAGATCTTCCTGTGGATACGTAAAGGGATAGCAGCGCGCGCTGTCCTCGATATCGGCCTCGGCAACTTCGGTGAGCGAATGCTCAACGCGCATCACGCTCTCGAAGCGCAGCGTCGCGGCGCGCTCGGAGAAGTGCGCGATCGCGATGCGATTGCCAAATACATCCCGGCTCCAGCGCAGGTCGCTTGGCTGCGGGTCAATTTCCAGATTCAGGTCGAGGAGTCTTTGATCGGGGTCGTCGCGGGGCGAGAGCATCATCCGGTGTTCGCCGAAGGCGACGGATTGTCTGTAGCGGTAGGTCGTGACATGCCTGACCGAATAGATCGTCATCCCAACCCCATGTTGCGGGCCGCGTATAATATGCATCTTTCTGCCAAGATAACAGCTGACACTGCGCTCTAAGCTATCAAACATAAGCGCCGCTGAACGAGACGCAGGACGCTTTTCTAAATCCTGAAGATCCGCTGCCGTTCACACTCGCCAATGAAAAAACTGACGGCGGCCCGCAGCGGCGCGATGCACCCCCGGGCTCGATGCGAGCGGGCGGATGCATGCGCCAAATTTGTGCGTGACCACGCGGATCGATTGGCGTCTCGGCGCAAGCGCGCAGTCGGCGGCAGGTTTGCGAACCGGACGCAAAAACTCACGCGCCGGTCAGCGCGCCCGGGTTTGGCGGCACACGCACGCGGGGCGCTGCGCGGAATGGAGCGGGTGAAGGGAATCGGACCCTCGTTCTGAGCATGGGAGGCTCATGTCTTGCCACTAGACGACACCCGCGCTGCAACCGATTCTAGTACTCGCCTTTCCGGAAGGAAATGCGCGTTAAGAGCCGCTTAAGACCGCGCAAACGGCACCAGCATGGGAACGCTCGCGCAGTAGCGCTCGTACTCCTCGCCAAAGGTCTCGCGCATCCAGCGCTCCTCGCGCCGCAGCTTCAGGATGAAGCCGGCCGTGCAGATGGCAAGGCCCCACACGCCGCGCAGCTCACCGCGGGTAATGGCCGAGCCGAGTATGGCGGTCAGGATGCCCGTGTAGATCGGATGGCGCACCAAGGCGTACGGGCCGCTGCGAATGAGCTCGTGGTTCTCCTTCACCGTCACCGTGCCACTCCAGTTCGTGCCGAGATAGCGCCGCGCCCATATTGCAAACGCAAGGCCAAGGATGATCAGCGCAACACCGATCCAGTAGGTGCTCAGCGCCCAGGGCAGGATGCGCATGGAAAATATTGGCGCCCGCGGCCATCGCGCTACGATCAGCAGCATTCCACCGGCGAGCGGCACGACGTGCGCCCAGCGAGCGGCGCGTGATTCGCGGCGCACGGCGGGTTTGACATGCAGCGCGCTTGCGAGCCAGTAGATGCACCAGGCGCTCCACAGCGCCGGAATGAGGTCCCCATAAAGCAGGCGTTGCATCAGGCGCGCGCCACCACGGCGAGTGACCGGTGGTAGGATAGCCGGCTCTTTGCAGAGCATTTCAGCGGCGGATTCCCTGCGCAATGATTGGCCTTGTCGACAAGCCGGCGCACGCCCGCCGTGCACACACGGTGCGCTCGTTCGTCACCCGCGCCGGCCGCGTTACCGCGGGCCAGGAGCGGGCGCTGGCGAAGCTCTGGCCGCGCTTTGGGGTTGAGTTCGCCGCGCAGCCTGTGAATCTCGATGAACTCTTCGGACGCGCCGCGCGGCGCGTTATGGAAATCGGCTTTGGCAATGGCGAGCACCTGAGCGCGCTCGCGCGCGCACATCCGGAGTGCGACTACCTTGGCGTCGAGGTGCACCGCCCGGGCGTCGGGCATCTGCTGCTCGCACTGGAGGCGCATGCGCTCAGCAACGTGCGCATCGTCTGCCATGACGTGGTCGAGGTGCTGGAGCAGCAGATCACGGCGCGCGCGCTTGATGAAGTCATCATTCTCTTTCCCGACCCCTGGCCGAAGAAGCGCCATCACAAGCGCCGACTGATTCAGCCGCCGTTCGTCGCGCTTCTGTGCGAGCGGCTGAAGGCGGGCGGCGTGCTGCGAGTCACTACCGACTGGCAGCCCTACGCCGAGCAGATGCTCGAGGTGCTTGATGCCGAGCCGCGCCTGGCGAATGTGGCGCTGAGCGAGCGCTTCATGCCACGTCCCGCCGAGCGCCTGCGCACGCGCTTCGAGAGGCGCGGCGAGCGACTCGGGCATGGGGTGTGGGACCTCGCCTACCGCCTGACCTAGATGTTCCTTCAAGAGCTTCAGGCTCAGAAGCTGCTGTGCAGGCCGTCGATGACGAACTGCACCGCCAGTGCGCCGAGTACAACCCCGGAGAGGCGATTGGCAACGTTCGCGCCAGTGACGCCGAGTACCCGCTGCAGCGGGTCGGCGAGCCACATCAACGCGAGCGTGATCACGAGCACGAGCGTAGCCGCAGCCAGGAACCCCGCGAACAACAGCGGCTCGCTCGTCACATGCACCCGGCCGAACCACAGCAATATCGTCGCCAGCGCGCCCGGACCGGCAATGAAAGGGAAGGCGAGCGGGAAGACGGATACGTCAGCGCGGCGCTGATTCTCGGCGCGCTCGTTGCTCGAGGTGCGTGTGCCGGACTCGCGGGCATAGACCATGTCCAGGGCAATAAGAAAGAGGAGCAAGCCCCCGAATATCCTGAACGCCGCCAGGCTGATGCCCAGGAGCTGCAGGAACTCCGCACCGCCGAAGGCGAAGGGAAGAATGATGAGCCCGGAAATTGTGACGGCCTTCACGGCCATGCGGTGTTTGTAGGCGTGGCTTGCGCCCTCGGTGAGGCCATTGAACAGCGGAATCAGCGATACGGGCTCGACCACGAACAGGAATACGACGAAGAACTTGATGATCTGCTCGACCATGGTGCTGTGCGGGGCAAAATAAATTCTTGAAAGCTGCACACGCGAGGAGCAACATGATTTCGCGTGCGCCGCCGCGCGATTGAGCATAACAGTGCTCCGTCGGATCCGCGACGCCACGCCGCGTTAAATGGACAAAACGCGTCAGCAATGCACGATCGGTCTACGGCATGAGCTATTGAACGAGGTGGAGCCATGGCGACGATTCCACAACCAACCGTCGGCGATTGGTACAGCAGCCCCACGGGCGCGTCGTTCGAAGTCGTCGCTTACGACGCCGATGACGGCACGATCGAGATCCAGTACTTCGACGGCACCATTGAGGAATGGGAACTCGAGGATTGGGACGCGCAGTGGAAAGACGGCGCCATCGAAGCGAGCGAGGCGCCCGAGGATTGGAGCGGATCGGTCGATTTTGACCCACCGCAGGAGGACTTCGCGTCGGGCAACTCCGCGGAGCACGACCTGCGCGCAAGTCCGCTTGAGGATATAGAGCGCTTCAAATAAGCGCATCCGCCGCGCACGCCAGCGCGGCGACGTCCACCTCGTCGGCCAGCATCACAAATCCGGCTTCAAGTTGCAGCGGTATCGGCTGCAAGGAGCGCCCCGCGCACGGCCCGGCGATGCAGTAGCCGGAGAGTTTGTCAAAGAGCGCCCCGTGCGACCCGCACAGAATGAGCGCTCCGTCGTGGGTTAGAAAGCGGTGCGGCGTGATGTCGAGTGGGTGCCCCGCATGCGGGCAGTGATTGACGTAGCCGCGCACCGCCGCGCCCACCCGCACGACGAAGCCGCGCAGTGGCCAGTGCGCCGCGGCGATCGTGAAGGCGCGCGCACCCGGATCGTCAAGGTCAGCGAAGCGGCAGATGACGCGCTCGACATCAATTGGCGCGGTAGCGGTCATAGAGATGAGTGCGCCTGAGCCAATACAAGAGCGCCAGCGCCGGCAGGCTTAAGGCGGCCGTGTACACAAAGAATGCCGGATAGCCGATTGCCGGCACCACGAATCCCGACGTGCCCTCGAGAATTTTTCCGGGCAGCGCGTAGATCGACGAGAACAGCGCATATTGAGTCGCGGTGTAGCGCGGGCTCGTGAGGCTCGAGAGGAATGCAATCAGCGCCGTACCATGGATGCCCAACGCGAGGTTGTCGAGGCCATTGGCGAGACCGAGCCCGAGGAGCGTCGGCGTGTGGGTGGTCGCGAGCGCCGCAAAGCCCGCATTGGAGAGCATGATCAAGACGCTGCCAGCCACGAGCGAGCGCAGCAGCCCGAATTTTGCGATCAGTACGCCTCCCAGAAACACGCCGACGAGCGACATCAACAGGCCGTACAGCTTCACCACGGTGGCGATCTGGGTGAGCGTGTAGCCGTGGTCGATGTAGAACGGGGTGATCATTGAGCCCATCGTGAACTCGGTCAGGCGGTAGGTGCTCATGAACACCAGCGTGACAAGCCCAAGCCGCCAGCCGTAGCGCGCAAAAAAATCCACCAGCGGACACACCACCGCGCCCAGGAACCACGCCCCCGTCTCGCGCAGCGCGTGCGGCCAGTGCGCTTTGGTCTCGACCCAGCGAATGACGCTCGCTTCGCGCTCGGCGGAGCGCTGCGATGAGCTCGGGTGTGGCTCCTTCGACAGCAGCGTCGTTGCGAGCCCAATGAGGGCCAGAGCCGCCATCATCTGGTAGCTGGCGTGCCAGCCGATGCGCTCGGCAAGCGTAAAGACGCCGGCGCTGGCGGTGATGAGCGCCACGCGGTAGCCAATCTGATAGGCGGCCGCCATGGCTCCCTGCATCTGCACGCCCGCCGACTCGATGCGCCACGCATCCAGCGCGATGTCCTGGGTCGCGGCACAAAAGGCGGTGAATAGCGCCCAGCCGGCGATGCCGAGCACGCCCGCGGCAGGGTCGGTCCACGACAGATTGAGGAGACCGAATGCGATGCCAGCCTGCGCGAGCAGCATCCAGCTGCGCCGCCGGCCGAGCAAACTCTTCAGGATGGGCAGCGGCACACGATCGACGATCGGTGCCCAGAGGATCTTGATCGAATAGATGATGCCGACCCAGGAGAGCATGCCGATGGCGGAGAGCGGTACGCCCGACTTGCGCAGCCACGCCGACAGGGTCTGGAAAACAAGATAGAAAGGCAGCCCGGCGGAGAACCCGAGAAACAGCATCGACAGCACGCGCGGCTGCCGATACACGCCGATCGCCGCCCACCAGCCTTTCAAATGCGGCAACCCGGCGTGCGCTGCGCATACGTACTGCGCGCGCAGATCACAGCATCGAGACCCATTACGAGGATATGCACCCTGCGCATGATAGCGGCGCGTGCAGATCGCTGCCGCAAAACGTCAATCAGGGGCGCGGGTATCGTTGACAGCGATGCAGCCGCGATGGCACCGTCGCCAAAGCGACGGAGATGCATCGTGACGTGTGCCCCACTGGACCTCATCGATCTTGCGCTCGCGCGCGGCGCGCTGCGTTTTGGCCGGTTCACGCTAAAATCCGGGCGCGAAAGTCCGTACTTCTTCAATGCCGGACTGTTCAGCGACGGTGAGGCGGCAGCCATGCTCGGGCGCTGCTACGCAGCGGCCCTGCTGCAATCGGGCATTGCGTTCGACATGCTCTTCGGCCCCGCCTACAAGGGCATCCCGCTCGTCACCGCTACCGCGATCGCGCTCGCCGACCGCCATGCGCGCAATGTTCCCTATGCCTTCAACCGCAAGGAGGCCAAAGAACATGGCGAGGGGGGTAGCCTTGTCGGTGCGGCACTCGCGGGGCGTGTGGTGATAGTTGACGATGTGGTTTCGGCAGGAACCGCCAAGCGCGAATCGATCGCAATCATCCGCGCCGCCGGAGCAACGCCGGTCGCAATCCTGCTCGCGCTCGACCGCCAGGAGCGCGGTCTTGGCACGTTGTCAGCGGTCCAAGAGCTCGAGGCCGAGCATGGCATCCGCTGCGTGAGCATCCTGAGCCTTGCGAGCCTGGTCGAAGCCTTGGCGAGGCATGAAACGGGCCGCATTGCCGTTTCTGAGGAACAGATCACGGCTCTAAGGGCCTACCAGGAGCGTTATGGTGTGCGCTAGCAGCTTGCGACGCGGGCCCGATTAGCCAGAAGATTGTCTTAACGTAGGGCCCCTGTGGAGATGGGAATGCCGGTGCGGGTTCGAGTGTGTCTGTTGGCTTTGGGTTTGGCATGCCTGAGCGGCGGCCTTGCGTACGGCCAGACGCAGGAGAAGTTGCCCGTGTACCGCTGGGTGGACGACAAAGGCGTCGTTCACTACGGCGATCGCATCCCGGTGCAGGACACCCAGAAAGAAAGTGCGATGTTAAACCGCCAAGGCGTGGAGGTAGGCCGGCATGACGCGCAAAAGAGCGCGGCGGAACAGGCCGAGCAGCTGCGCCGCGATCAGGAGCAGGCAAAGCTCGCAGCAGCACGACAGCTTCCTGCTGACGACCTACACCTCTCCCAAGGACATCGAGGACCTGCGCGATGCGCGCCTGGCGGAGCTCAACGGCCAGCACGCCTCGGCCGAGCAGTACATCGCGACGCTCAACGTGCGCCTGGCGAGCTATCAGTCGCAGGCCATGAGCTTCAAGCCCTACAGCGACAACCCCAAGGCCCGCAGGATGCCGGATGACCTTGCCGAGAATCTCGTGCACACCCTGAGTGAGCTGCGCAATCAGCACAATGCCATGGCGGCCAAGGATCAGGAAGTGCTCGCAGTGCGGGCCGAATTCGACAGCGACATTCAGCGCTACAAGACTCTGCGCGCAGCGCACCTCGATACGCGCTGAGGCGTTCTAATGCCGCCCGGAGTGGCCGAAGCCGCCCGCGCCGCGGGCGCTCGCTTCAAAACTCGCCACGACCTCGAGTTGCACCTGCACTACGGGAATGACTACGAGCTGCGCGATGCGCTCGCCGGGCTTCACGGTGTAGGGCGCACTGCCACGATTCCAACACGAGACCATGAGCTCGCCCTGGTAGTCGGAGTCAATGAGGCCGACGAGATTGCCGAGCACGATCCCGTGACGATGGCCGAGCCCCGAGCGCGGCAGCACCACGGCGGCGAGGCCGGGATCCTCAAGGTGGATTGCAAGTCCCGTCGGAATCAGCTCCGCGCGGCCGGCAGCAAGCTCAAATGGCTGCTCCAGGCAGGCGCGCAGATCAAGCCCCGCAGAGCCGTGGGTGGCATAGGCGGGCAGGGGAAATTCGGTGCCGATGCGCGGATTGAGAATCCGCACCCGCAGCGGTGCGCGCTGCACGCTCAAGCGTGCGCCGTGCCGCGCTCGGCGCTGCCCGCTTTCTCGGCAAGCACTGCGGCGATTAGCGCGACGAGCTGCTGCGCCAGTACGACCTTGGGAGCGCGTCTGAATTCCTTGCGGCCCGAACGCCACAGCACGACAAGCTGGTTGTCCTCGCAATCGAAAGCCTTGTCGGCGCCCACTTCGTTGGCGGCAATCATGTCGAGATTCTTCTTCAGCAGCTTGGTGCGCGCATTCTGCTCGATCGCTTCGGTCTCGGCGGCAAATCCGACGACGAAGGGACGCTGCGCGCGCGCGGCGACGGTTGCGATGACGTCCACCGTGCGCTGCATCGCCAAGTCCATGCGGTCGGAGGTCTTCTTGATCTTCTGCGCGTAGGCTTGCGCGGGGCGATAGTCGGCGACCGCGGCGGTGGAGATGAAGATATCCGTGCGCTCGATCTCCTGCAGCACGGCGGCGAGCATATCCGCGGCACTCTCGACGTCCACGCGGCGTACGCCGGCCGGAGTCGGCAGAGCAACCGGACCGCTTACGAGGACAACCTCGGCCCCCGCCTCGCGTGCCGCCTGTGCCACTGCAAAACCCATCTTGCCGGAGCTGCGATTGCTGACGAAGCGCACCGGATCAATGCACTCGCGCGTCGGGCCCGCCGTGATCAGCACGCGCCGGCCGAGCAGCGCACCGCCGGTGCGCAGCAGCTTCATGACACCGTTGATGATCTCGAGCGGCTCGTCCATGCGCCCCGCGCCCACCTCACCGCAGGCCTGCTCTCCTGTTGCGGGGCCTAGCACGGTGACACCGCGCTCCTCGAGTGTCGCCACGTTGGCGCGTGTCGCCGCATGCGCCCACATCACACGATTCATTGCCGGCGCGATCGCAAGCGGCGCCTCTGTCGCAAGGCAGAGCGTCGTCAGAAGATCGTCGGCCTGGCCGGTTGCCAGGCGCGCAATAAAGCCTGCGCTCGCGGGAGCGATGAGCACGAGCTGCGCCCAGCGTGCAAGCTCGATATGCCCCATGGCCGCCTCGGCCGTCGCGTCCCACAGGTCGGTGCGCACCGCACGGCCCGACACGGCCTGCAGGGTAAGCGGGGTGATGAATCTCTGCGCGCCGGCGGTCATGACCACCTGGACCTCCGCGCCGCGCTCACGCAGGCGACGCACGAGCTCCGGGCTCTTGTAGGCCGCGATGCCCCCGGTCACGCCGAGCAGGATTCGGTTGCCATTCATAGGCTGGGATTATCGGGCGCGCGTCCACAAACAGGCAAACACTTGCTGCCTTGTGCCCGGTTTCCCGTGATCTGTGCACGCCTAGGCAGGCGCCCGCTCAAGCAGTTTTGGTTATGAATTGATATCCAACAAACTGCATTGCCAAGCACCTCGCGCTCACGCCTGTCTTTATTGCGCGATCTGCTGCCATTTGCGGCTCGTCTCACCCCGTTCTTGCGCGGCACACTTGCAGGCAATGCGCAGGACCGGGATATGAGCGTTCGCGACTGGCCGCCGGCGGACGAGTGCTCGCCGCGCGAGCTGATCGAGCGTCTTGCGCAGGATGAGCGCGCGGCCGACTCGCTTTGCCAGCGCGCGCGGCAGGGCGGCGTGCAGCTGGCTCTGCCGCTGGAAGGCGTGCCGCGCCACCCGATGGGTGCACCGGCCGATGTCGGGCCGTGCGCGGAGACTTGCGATCAGCTATGGGTGCGCGAACGCGGCGAACTGCGCCCGGCAAGCGCCGCACAGCTCATCGCCGCGGCGCGGCGCGCAATGACGCGGCGAGTGCGGCGCGGGGCGGCGCTCGACTCGCCGCGGGCCGTGCGGGAATTTCTCGCCCTCAAACTCGGAACGCTCGAGCATGAGACCTTTGCCGTATTGCTGCTCGACGCACGTCATCGGCTCATCGATTACGTAGAACTGTTTCGTGGCACGATCGATGGGGCGAGCGTGCATCCACGCGAAGTGGTGAAATTGGCATTGGCGCGCAACGCCGCGGCGCTGGTGCTCGCGCACCCTCACCCCTCAGGAGTGCCCGAGCCGAGCCACGCTGATGAGCTCATCACCAAAAGGCTGCGCGAGGCACTGGCGCTGGTGGATATTCGCGTGCTCGATCACATCATCGTTGCAGGCGGCGAAACGCTTTCTCTCGCGGAATCGGGAGTTCTCTGAAAGTTGATTCGCCTGCCGCTGCGGTTGGTCTACCGCGCCTTCGCGCGGCCGAACTCCACATATTTACGCGCCGGCTACCGGCTGAACGGTACGATAAACAGTGGCCACTGACCGACGCGTTGCCACGGGGCCGCACCGGCCGAGTTCGGCAGGAGCCGCCGCTCACGCATTGAATTGGCTCTCCATTAGCCGCCACTCGAGATGTCCGCTGCACTGCATTGCAGCCTTCGCCCAACCGGTGCATTGTTGCCCTACAGCGGCACTCCGGCGCAACAACCGAATCCGAGGAAGACCAATGAATCACAGAATATCGGTGAATGCCTGGACGATTGCTCTCGCGGGAATGGCGACCAGTCTGCTGTGTTGGCTTCCGGCTCAAGCGCAGGAAAATCGCTGGGCTAAGACGGATGAATTGACGGCACGGTCTCTAATCAACTATGAGCGTCTATGGGCTGAGGCCGGCTGCACTCATAACGGAATCGAAGAGACGATTCTGGCTGAAGATTTTCAAGGAACTGCCCCAGATGGGTCGCATTACTCGAAGAAGGAGGCCATGGCCGAGTCTCCGAGCAAGACTCCCGAAGAAGCGTGCGAGATATACGAGGTTACCGTTCATTTCTTCGGCGACACCATTGCTGTTTTGTATGGCAGTGAGAGTGCGGTACACGTAGAGGGAGGCGGGCGCAGGCACAAGGTAAAACTGACGTGGACAGACACCTGGCTTAAACGCCACGGAATCTGGCAGATCGTGGCCGCGCAAGACATGCCCACCGAGACAAAGTAGGCGTTTGATAGCTGTACCACAGCATCGCAGCCCGCCTCCTATCTGGTCATTCTGAAGGGAACGGCGCAGCGCACCAGTACGTCGCCGACTTGCCCGAAAGCCGTCACTCGCGACCGACTGCAACGGGCACTTCTCAGCCGTTCGGCGTCACGCCTGCGAGCGCTCGGTTATGTGGAGCTATTTGCGGTTCGATCACGTTCCCGCCGCGGCAGGAGCGTGATCGCTCCACATTTTAGAGCAGGCCACATTCGGCGAAAAATGGTGAGCTCAACATTTCTCGCGGAAGCGGGACTCCTCTAAAATGTTGCGTCGCCGGCCGCTGCGGTTGGTTCTCCGCGCTTTTCGCGCGGCAGAACTCCATATATTAACGCGCTACCGGCCGAGGTGGTCGTCCGCAGGTCGTTGGCGACTTTTAGAAAAAACGGCTGGTCGAACAATGTAACGCTAGCAATCGAGAACGGGTGCGTCGCCTCATCTCGCGCGCTTTGCGCGCGTGCGGCGTGAGTGCGACCGCCGACGCCGCAACCTCGCCGCCCGCTGGACCCTGGTTCAATGTGACCGTACCCGGTATGTGCTGTTTGCCCCAACGCACAAACGCGAGCAACACGTCGCCCAGAGCGCTGCCCTTCGGGGTAAGCGTGTAGGCGTACCGCACCGGACGCTGCTGATAGGGAGTGCTGGTGACGATGCCGGCACTTTCCAGGCGCTTGAGGCGATCGGCAAGAATGTTGGTCGGAATGCGCTCCGGCGAAAGCGCGAGCTCGCCGTAGGTGCGCTTGCCGTGCAGCAAGTCGCGCACCACGAGCAGCGACCACTTGTCACCCACGATGTCGAGCGAGTTGGCGATCGCACAGGCGGAACGCGCGAAGGGCTTTGCGGTATTCATGTGTCCGGCTCTCGACTCCTTGGAAGCGAGTGACTTGCAGAGTGCAAGTCATTGTGCTACGGTCCCCAGACACTTGCAAAATGCAAGTGACTAATAGGAGAGCGTCATGACCGCGATAGTCCTTCCCCACCCTGCCGAGTCTCAGCCCAGCGGGCGAGGCGGTATTCGCCTCGCCGTCACGATCGCACTGACCGTCTGGCTCGCTGCTCGTCGTGTCACTCGGTGCCGCCGGCGCATTCGTCGGCCCTCCCGGGACACCTCCCCTGCCCATTGCGATTGGAGTTGCGGCGCCCCTGCTGCTCTTTTTCGCGTGGCTGCGGCTCTCGCAATCCTTCCGCGAGTTCGTGCTCTCGCTGGATCTTCGGCTCATTGCGGGAATGCAGGCCTGGCGGTGGGCCGGTCTGGGCTTCCTCTCCCTCTATGCGCACAAGGTGCTCCCGGCTGTGTTCGCCCTGCCGGCTGGCCTCGGAGACATGGCCATCGGGGTCACGGCCCCGTGGATAATTCTTGCCCTGGTGCGTCAGCCTGGCTTCGCCGCCAGTGGCGCATTCATCCGTTGGAATGTCCTCGGGATATTGGACCTCGTCATCGCCGTCAGCATCGGAACCGTGAGTGCCCTCTTCGCGACGGGGGCCCCTGGAGAGATCAGCACCGCTCCGATGGCGACACTGCCGCTGCTGCTGATCCCGGCATTCCTCGTGCCGTTATTCCTCATGCTGCACACAGCGGCGCTGATGCAGAGCCGGCAACTTATCCGCAGCCGAGCATAGAGGCCCTGGAATGGCGCGCTGCCCTTTATGTGGGCAGCGCGGCCGCCGACCGTCTCACTCGGGTTTGAACGGCACTTCTC
This sequence comes from uncultured Gammaproteobacteria bacterium, assembly GCA_963695315.1. Lineage (GTDB taxonomy): Bacteria > Pseudomonadota > Gammaproteobacteria > Steroidobacterales > Steroidobacteraceae > PALSA-1196. The sequence continues at coordinate 3,531,255 of OY968773.1, read as the reverse complement.
AGCCATTCGGCGTCTCGCCTGCGAGCGGGCGGTTATGTGGAGCTATTTGCGGTTCGATCAGGTTCCCGCCGCGGCAGAAGCGTGATCGCTCCACATTTTAGAGCAGGCCACATTCGGCGAAAAATGTTGAGTGGGTGCAATCAGCACCCGGGGTCTCCTGCGAATTGGCGTGGGAGAGCTCAACGTTTTCAAGACGGCACGGCCGCCTTTTTCGACGCTTTAGTCCCTTAACGCTTCTGCACGGTTGACTGCTTCAGACAGCTTCGCGAGGAAGCGTGCGCCGCGACGATGAGGGCCATCGACCGCGGCGAAGCCGACCAGAACATCCGGTTGGACGCTCACCATCTCATTCGAACCATCGGCCCGAAAGCGAGCACAGTCGGGTACCTCAAGCGTCGCTTCGCTGTTTCGAAGTGTGGTCGGCGTTCCACCATTGGTGTGGCCGCAGCCGCCGGCGGCGGGTTCTCCCATGATGATCGCCGCACGGTTGTCTTGAAGTAGTGCTGCAAACTGCGCAGCGGCAGAGCCTGTATTGCGATCCACCAGCACGATCAGAGGGCCACGCCAAACGCCTTCGTCATAGGGGAATTGCATCGGCTCGAACACCAATGTCGCCCAGGGCTTTCCGCGCAGCAGCGATGGGTCCGCCGATGCGAGGAATCCCGAGGCGTAGAGTCCCGTCCCCAACCAACTGCATGCAAGATGTTCTCCGCGCCACAATGGCGCAGAGTCACACCCTACAAGTGCTACTTTCCTCATCGCCTCTGCTTGATCTGCGAGCCTGAGGAGCGTGGCGCGGTCATCTGCGGTTTCATGATCCGCAAACTGGCGCAACGATGTCCCGGTTTCGGTAAAGAATTTAGCCCAATGTTCACCGCGCACAAATCCGACGGCCTCCGATTGCAAGCGACGAGGCGTGACCATGCGTGCCACTGCTTCCGACCATTCGCTGCCTCCGCCGTTTGCGGCAATGTCAACGACCAATAGGGTGGCACCCGCGTGCTTTAAGGCGCGGAGCTGTGCAGCGAGATCGAGCGTCAGCCGATTCGCTGCCCAATGCTCGACGCGATCGCTACAAATGTCATTGCACGGCTTGTGTACGGAAATTGCCAGCTCTTGCAATGCCGCCTGACAAAGCAGGGGAAAGCCCTTCGGCGTAAACACTCCAATCTGAAGAACGCCGACAGGCTGTCCGTTCAGGGTAATAATGCCGGCCGGATATTCGCTCGACTGCGGCGTGGAAAGCGGCTGGTAGCCTTGCGCGTTCGCTGCCACTGGAGCGGCGCGCATGATCGCGTCGTAGCCTAGTGCGGAGCATTGATCTGGTGCCAGTCCGGCCTGCCCCGCGGGGTGGTCGGTGCGTGGCCAATCGAACACGACGTGACCGTCGTCTAATTTTCGAGCTAATCTATCGAAGGCGGCACGAGCGTCAGCGTCGCTCGCTGCCATCTCGAGTCGCACCTTTGCATCGGCAAAAAGCCTGCGCAGATTGACCTCATGCTCAAAGACCGCCCATTCGAGATTGGCATATTTCGTCGCTAGGGTTTGCTGGACTTGGTCCAAATCTTCGATCCAGGGTTTCGGGTCGTAGGAGGAGCCAGCGCCGCTCGAGGTAAGCGCTAGAGCGAGCGATGCCACCACCAAAGCCGCACGCCTCATCCGGTTGTAACCTCCGCAAATGTCAAACATATGTTAGGGCCGGAAGGAAAATAGCGTCATAAAGATTTTTGAACGGGCTCTTACAGTCTGCTGAGCCACCCGACCACGTCACTACCGTCCAGAAGTAGCCGCCCGGCGCGCGGCGGCGCGAGGGCCTCGGGAAATACCTGCTCAAGGCGGGCGTAGATTTTGCCACCAGTCAGTGGCTCGGACACGCCGGCCTCAACAGGTGCGAAAAGCCCTGATGAGCAAGCAGCGTAACAACGCAGGAAAGATGCGCCGCCGCTAATGAGCGCGGCATGCGGCAAATGCCGATGCTCTGGGCGGCGCCCGAACTTGTTTGAAGAGTGGGTGCCGGCGCGGTCGCCGTTGTCCTGCAGACGCTGCAATAAGCGTGACGTTTGCCAAGCGTGTCTTGTCTCGTACAGTCACCCCAGCGGTTCAAGTGGGTGGAACTTTAGCCTTAAAGCAAATGAGGTTGCGGTCCGGCGCCTAACCAATTTATAACCGTAGTGTGCGCCCGAGTGTGCACTGGCAGCGCACATAAGCCGGATAGCCTCAAATAGGCGGCTTAAACTATTTACACAACCGTGCGGCACTGGTGTCGTTGGTGGTGCAGTGCAATCGTGAGCGCACGCGCCCGGCATCTATCATCTAAGTGATTGAGGCATCTCGCGGTACGCGATTCCGGCGCGTTGCGATGGCAGTGCTCAACCACCTTGGCGCGCTGCGGCAATCCAACAGCCCTGACGGAACCTTTGGTCAGGCACAGTAGTTGCTATTGGGCAGCCACTTCGCTGTTCCCCGTGGACAGCGCATTACGTCTATAACGAATTAGTTGGGAGATCTATTGTGCACACTCATTCCAATGATTGGATATCGGCTGCGCGCGCTGCATTGAAGGCAGCGTCCATCGCAGCGGGACTGCTGCTCGGTTGCGCCACAGCAGCTCAAGCGCAAACTTCCTGGGTTACGACCGCTACTCAGGGCATAACGCTGGCAAACTTCAATGTTTCTGCAACCTCGCTCGGTCCCCTACCGGGCTCGACGCCGCTGACGATTCTCGTGGGGCTGCAGTTGCAGAACGCGTCCGATCTCAATAGCACGATCGTCGCGGTCAACACCCCCGGAAATCCCGCCTATCGCAAGTTCCTGAAGCCATCGCAGTTTGCGAACACCTATGCGCCGACTTCCGCTCAGGTGCAGGCCGTGAAGGCGTATCTGTCGCGCATGGGGCTTGCGGGGTTTGTCGTGCCGTCCAACAGGATGTACATCGGCGCCTCGGGAACCGCCGCGCAGATCAACGAGGCGTTTAACACCACTCTTTGGCAGTACCAGATCTCAGGTCCGAACGGCGAACCCACGCGCACCGTATTCGCCAATACGCAGCCCGCGCAGGTGCCGGCCTCGCTCGGCGGCATCGTGCTCTCGGTGGTTGGCTTGCAGAGCATCGATACGATGCACACTTTCCTCGGCACCTGGCCGACCGGGGCGCAGCCTGCGCCAGTGCCGCCCACCACGCCTGCGAATCCGGTGACGTTCACGCCGCAAGACTTCTGGAAGGTCTATGACGTTGGCGCTGTACCCGAGGCCACCTCGACCACCATTGCGATCTTCACCGAAGGCAGTCTCGCAGGTATCCTGCCGGATCCGTCAAATCCCAGTGCACCGAACGATCTGCGTCAGTTTGAACAGGAAAATCAGCTGCCGCAGGTGCCGGTGTCGATCGTGCAGGTCGGCCTTGGGAGCACCGATACGAGCGGCGCCGTTGAATTTGACATGGACACTCAGGAGTCCACCGGCCTCGCCGGTAACGTCAAACAGCTGATCGCCTACGACGTCGATTCTCTGTATGACGTCAACCTGATTCCGGGTTTCAACACTTTTGTCGTGCAGGATGTGGCCCAGGCGGGCAGCGCCTCGTTTGGTGGCTGTGAAGCGGTCGAGTATGCCTCCGGTGCCATGCCGCTCTACGACCAGATCTTCCGCCAGGCGGCGGTGCAGGGCCAAACCGTATTCGCCTCCTCGGGCGATTCGGGCTCCGCCTGCGGCGTCAACGGCAATCTCAACGGCGTACCGCTGTCGGGCGCGCCGGCGACGGTGGAATTCCCCGCCTCGGACACGTATGTGGTGGGTGCCGGCGGCACCACGATCCTTGTCGATTCCAGCTACAACGTGATCCAGACGACTGCCTGGGACGCGGGCGGCGGCGGCTTCTCGCTATTTGAACCCGCCGGCGGCTGGCAGTTTAATTTCGTGCCGGGCGAGACCGCTCTGCAGATCGCAACGCCGAACGGCGCCAAGGGCGTGCCTGACGTGGCGATGGACGCAGACTTCCTGCTCTCGCCCGCGGGCTTCGTGAGCGGCGGCGGTGACACCACCAACGGTGGCACGAGCCTGGCCTCGCCTCTGTCGCTCGGTGCCTGGGCGCGCATTCAAAACGCACACAACAATAAGCTAGGCTTTGCTGCGCCTCCGCTCTACGCACTGTCGACGCCAGGACTTCCGACCTCAACGATCGGTGGCATGACCGACGTTACGGTCGGATCCAACGGCGTCTACTCAGCAACCGCGGGCTGGGATTTCACCACCGGTCTGGGCTCGTTCGATATCGCTGGGGTGAGCTCCATCATCGGTCAGACCAGCACGGTTTCAGCCGGTTCGCCCTGCATTCTGCCCGGCACACTCGTTGTCTCGCAGCCCCCTGGCAACCAGACCGGTGCGCCGGGCAATGCCGAAGACGATGTGCTGAAGGTCAATTTCGCCGAGCCGTATTCGGTTTCGACGTCCGCGGAGACGATCACCATCACGATGACGGTCGCCAACCTCGGCGCGCTACCCGCCTTGCCGGCGAATACCTTCTGGAAGGTCTACTTCAGTTTCCAGAATCAGGTCTATTTCGTTGACATGGACACGGTGATCCCCGGGGGCACGCCCAGTGCGCCCGAATTTGAGTACGGCGTCAGCACCCCCAACGGCGCTGGCGGCACGGGCGATTCGAGCCTGGGCGCAATCGTCGGCGGCTACAGTGTCGCGAACAACACGATCACCTGGCAGATTCCGGCCTCGCTCATCATCCCACCCGTGGGCACGTTCCCGAACGTCACTCCCGGAACCTCGGGCACGCCTCCAAGCGCCGGCTCGCAGCTCGCAGGCGTGCACGGCGTCACGCAGCTGCTGGTTGGTGCGCAGGCCGGCCTTCTGGAGACGATCGACGCCACTCCAGATGGCAACTACACGATGGTCAGTAATGGTGCCTGCAACCCAGCGGCCCCGGTGACTGCGGCGCTGACGGCGACGCCGACCAACGGGCAGGCGCCGCTTACCGTATCGCTCGATGCTTCGGCCTCGCACCCGCCGCTCAATGGCGGAACAATCACCGGCTATACGTTCAGCCCCGGTGATGGCAGCTCTGCAGTCACGCAAACCTCTCCGACCTGGCAGCACACCTACTCAAGCGCGGGGGCATTCGGGGCTGAGGTCAGCGTGAGCGATTCCGGCGGCGGCACGGGCACATCACCGGTCGTCCAAATCAATGTGGTGGCGGCGAATCAGCCACCGACGGCGACACTTACCGCGAAACCGAAAACTGGCACAACGCCTCTGACGGTGAAATTCAATGCTTCGGGATCCACTGATCCCAATAGCGGCGGCGCCATCAAGCAGTATGTCTTCAACTTCGGCGACGGCACGGCACAGGCGGTGCAAAAGACGCCGACCGTCTCTCACCAGTACACGACGGCCGGCCGCTACATTGCCAACGTCATCGTGACGGACACCGAAGGCGGGACGGCATCCGCCTCGGTAACGGTGAATAGCAACTAACAGCGGCAACATCACGCGGGCCGGATGCCCCGCGCGAGGGTCGTTCCAGGCGGGACGGCTGAAAACTTGAGGCCTCCGCAGCAGACGCTGCGGAGGCTTTTCCTCCTTCGCGCCCCACCCCGCCGCAGGCACGGTTGCGACTCAGCTACAGGGCTGGTATAAAAACCGCCCCGCGAGCGAGCCCTGCAGCCCAGCTCGTTTGTAGGCCACTGATTTAATAGGTTTTATATGTCCAGAATCTGCGATGTCACGGGAAAGAAGCCCGCGGTCGGCAATCGCGTCTCCCACGCCAACAACAAGAAGCGGCGCCGGTTTCTGCCTAATCTGCACACCCAGCGCTTCTGGATCGAAGGCGAGAAGCGCTGGGTCTCGTTGCGCGTTTCCACCGCGGCGCTGCGCACGATTGAGAAGCGCGGCATCGACGTCGTGCTCGCCGAGCTGCGTGCCGACGGCATGAAGGTCTAGAGCTCAAGGAGTCAGCATGCGCGAGAAGATCAAACTCCTCTCCTCAGCCGGCACCGGCCATTATTACGTGACGACCAAGAACAAGCGCCTGCATCCGGACAAGCTGGAAGTTCGTAAATTTGATCCGGTCGTGCGCAAGCACGTCGCCTACAAGGAAACGAAGATCAAATAGGCGGCCTTGCCCGAGCTTCCGGAAGTCGAGACTACCCGCCGCGGCATTGAGCCCCACGCGGTCGGCCGCAGAATCGTGCGGCTCGCCGTGCATGAGCCGCGCTTGCGTTGGCCGGTGGCGCGCGATATGGCGCGCCAGGTCGCAGGCCAGAGGATCCGTGCCACCACGCGGCGCGCCAAATATCTGCTCTTCGAGCTCGACGCGGGCACCTTGCTGCTGCACCTCGGGATGTCCGGCAGCCTGCGCGTCCTGCCGGCGAGCACTGCGCGCCGGGCGCACGACCATGTCGATCTGGTGCTCGATTCGGGTCAGGCGCTGCGCTTCAATGATCCGCGCCGTTTCGGCAGCCTGCACTACACCGAGCATCCCGTGCACGAGCACCCGCTGCTTGCGCGACTCGCGCCCGAGCCCTTCGATCGCGCCTTCAGCGCCGACTACCTCCACGCCCTGATGCGCCGCCGGCGCGTTGCCATCAAGCAGCTGCTGATGAACAGCCATCTGGTCGTCGGCGTCGGCAACATCTACGCCAACGAGGCGCTGTTCCGTGCGCGCATCCGCCCGCAGCGTCAGGCGCGCAGCCTCTCGCGCGCCGATGCGGCGCGCCTGGTGCGCGCGGTGCGCGCCGTGCTGCAAGCGCGGCGATCCGTGTCGGCGGCACGACGCCTGCGCGACTATGTCGGCGCAGATGGCAGCGCGGGCTACTTTCGCCAGAAGCTCTTCGTCTACGAGCGCGCCAAGAAACCCTGCCGCCGCTGTCGCACCGCCGTGCGTCACCTCAACCAGGGGCAGCGTTCGAGCTACTATTGTCCGCTCTGCCAGAAGTAGCCGCTCAGACATGTCAAAGCGCATCACCGCGCATTTGTCGCGCACCGATGCGGTGCTGGCCGGGCTGATTGCGGCGGCGGGTCCGTATCGGCTGGCGCCGCAGCTCGATGGCTCGCTCTTTCAGGCGCTGGCGCGCGCCATCTCGCACCAACAGCTGCACGCGAACGCCGCCAATGCGATTCTCAAGCGTTTCGTCAGCTCCTGCGGCAAGGCGGATTTTCCGACACCCGAAGAAGTGCTCGCCGCGCCCACGCGCAAGATGCGTGCGGCGGGCTTCTCGCTTGCGAAGATCGCAGCGCTCAAGGATCTCGCCAAGAAAACGCTCGAGGGCGTCGTGCCGGAACGCGCCACGCTCGCCACGATCGCCGATGAAGATGTCATCGAGCGCATCACCCAGGTCCGCGGTGTCGGCCGCTGGACCGTGGAGATGATGCTGATGTTTGAGCTCGGCCGTCCCGATGTGCTGCCCATCGGGGGACTTCGGCGTGCGCAACGGCTTTCGCCTCGCCTACGGCCTGCGCAAGCTGCCGCCGCCAAAGGCGCTGCTCGCCTATGGAGAGCGCTGGCGGCCCCACCGCACCGCGGCAGCCTGGTACCTGTGGCGTGCGGTGGACCTGTCGCGCGCCGGCAAGCTGCCCGCGCCCACCGAGCGCATCCGCCTGCCCCGCACCAGGCGCCGCAAGGCGCAGACGCGCCGGCGCGCGCGCCAAATAACGCCGCCCGCGCGCGGCTGCCGCGCTCTTACACGCGGCTGTGTTTCTTCAATTCCGCGGCGACGATCGGATGCACGAACTCGCTGACATCGCCGCCCAGCACCGCGATTTCGCGCACCAGCGTTGAGGATATGAAGGTGTACTGCTCCTGCGGCGTCATGAACACCGTCTCGATGTCGCGCGACAGGTGGCGGCTCATGTTGGCAAGCTGGAACTCGAACTCGAAGTCCGACACCGCGCGCAGACCGCGAATGACGACGCCAAGATCGTGCTCGCGGGCAAAGTCGACCGTCAGGCCCGAATAGCCGAAAACCTTGACGTTGGGCACGTCGGCGAGCACGCGCGCGGCAAGCTCGACGCGCTTCTCGAGCGAGAACATCGGCGTCTTGTTGGGATTAGCGGCGATCGCGACCACGACGCGGTCGAAGATGCTGGCGGCGCGCCGCACGAGATCCTGGTGACCGGTGGTGATCGGATCGAAGGTGCCGGGATACATAGCATTGCGCTTCATTCGGTCATGCCTGCCGGGTTGTTCTTCTGGAACAGATGATACCCGACCTCTCCGGCACGCTTGCTCTTCAGTGCAACCCAGGTGGCCGGCAGAACCGGCAGGGCGCTGCGCGCGGGGCATTCCAGATAGATCAGCGCGCCGGGGGAGAGCCAACTGCGCGTGTCGAGCAGCTCGCGCCGCGGCGCCGAGAATTCCGGCGGCGAACGGCGGATCGAGAAACACGATATCGAAGCGGCTCAGGCTGCGTGCGCAGATACCGCAGCACGTCCACGCGCGCGACCGTTGCCACCTTGCGCGCCCCATTCTGCAAGGCGCGCACGCAGATCCGCCACCGCGGCCGCGTCACTGTCGACGAAGTGCACGCGCGCCGCGCCGCGTGACAGCGCCTCCAGACCGAGCGCGCCGCTGCCGGCGAACAGATCAAGACAGCGCGCTGCGGCAACACGTCGCGCAGCCAGTTGAAGAGCGTCTCGCGCACCCGATCGGGAGTCGGGCGGATTTGCGCTGCGGCGCTGAAGCGAAAACGCCGGCCGCGCCACGTGCCGCCGATGATGCGCAGCACGCGCGAGCTTGCGCCGCGACCACTCGCCGCCGCGCGCGCTGCATCAGGCGTGCGCGCCCGCGGGCTCACGGGGCGGCGCGCGCCCCATAGTTGCGATACGAGCCAGCCGTAAGCGATTACCGTCGGCAGAGCGTCAGAATGAGCCCAAAGGCGCGCGCCTGCGGGTGCAGCAGATAGCCGATCCAGAAGGCGATCCGACCGAACGCAAACAGGCAGGCCATCGCGGGAATGACGACCAGGTGAGCGCGCGTGACCGCGAGCGCCATGCCCGCCCAGGCGATCGCCGCCAGCAGCAGCTGCTCGAGCGTGTTCTGGTTGTAACGCAGCGTGATTGCGAGGCGGCCGGCTCGCGGGCGCCGGTGTCCCGTCGATCGCCCCGGCAAGAGCCGCGCGCGCAAGACCCGTCGCGAGGATCCCGGCGAGCAGGGTCAGGCCCGGCAGCGAGCAGCCAACGCGCAACGTAGGCAAGACGGCTCGCCGGATCATCGCCCGGCAGCGCCACCCGCGCGAAAAGTGTGCCCGCATGCTGCCATGCCAGCTGGATGATCAGTAGCGCAGGCAGCGCTCCGGCGAGAATCAGCAGTTGTTTCTGGATGAGCGTTTGGCCGGGCATAGATAGATCAGACGCGCACAGATCGCCGCTACAATACGCGCACCTTACGAGGCCATCTATGTTCGGATCGCGGTCAAAGAGTGAGCGCGCGGCGCAGCCCGGCGGGTTTGTGCAGCGGCTGCGCGCGCGCCTGAACCGCGGCAACTCGTGGCTCACGCTCGATCTGGGCTCACTCGTGCGCGGTCGCGCGATCGACGCGCAGATCCTTGAGGAGCTTGAAACGCGGCTGCTGGCCGCCGACGTCGGCGTCGCGGCAACGGAGCACATCCTTGAATCGCTGCGCGCGCGCGTAGCGCGGCACGAACTTGCCGATACCGCGGCCCTGAGCGCAGCGCTGCGCGCGACGCTCACCGAGATTCTGGCCCCCTGCGCCCGGCCGCTCGTCATCGATGCGGCGCGCCGGCCGTTTGTCATCCTGGTCGTCGGTGTCAACGGTTCAGGCAAGACCACGACGATCGGCAAGCTTGCGAGCCTCCTCATCGATGAAGGCAAGAGCGTGCTGCTCGCCGCGGCGGATACTTTTCGCTCCGCGGCGATCGAGCAGCTCGGGGTGTGGGCGCAGACGACCGGGGCTGGCTTTGCGGCCCAGCAGAGCGGCGCCGACCCGGGCGCGGTCGTATTTGATGCTCTGCAATCGGCGCGCGCCCGCGGCACCGATGTGCTGATTGCAGATACCGCAGGCCGCCTGCACAACCAGGCGCACCTCATGGCGGAGCTGCAGAAGGTGCGCCGGGTTCTGCAGCGCATCGACGCGAGTGCGCCGCACGAGGTGCTGCTGGTTCTCGATGCCAACCAGGGCCAGAACGCGCTTGCGCAGGCCGTGCAGTTTCGCGAGGCCATCGGTGTGACGGGGCTGGTGCTCACCAAACTCGATGGCACCGCCAAGGGCGGCATCGTGATTGCGATCGCGCGCAAGCTTGCCCTGCCGATCCGCTTCATCGGCATTGGCGAGCAAGCCGAGGATTTTGGCGAATTCGACGCGCAGGCGTTTGCCGCCGCGCTCATCGGCAGCGCACCCGAGGCCGGAGCGGCGGCATGATCTACTTCGATCGGGTCACCAAGCGCTACCCGAATGGCCGCGAAGCGCTCACCAATGCAACGCTGCGCATCGAGCAAGGCGAGATGGTGTTCCTCACCGGCCGCTCCGGCGCCGGCAAGAGCACGGTGCTGAAGCTCATCGCGCTTTTGGAGCGTCCGACCCGCGGTGTGGTCATTGTCGGCGGGAAGAACACCGCCGCATTCACCGCGCGGCAGATTCCCGCGTTCCGCCGTCGCATTGGCATCGTCTTTCAGGATCACAAGCTCCTCATGGAAAGGCCGGTCTTTGACAATGTCGCGCTGCCCCTCGTCGTCGCGGGCACGCCGTTCAAGGAAATCGACCGGCGCGTGCGCGCGGCGCTCGATCAGGTAGGACTGCTCGGCAACGAGCGCGCTCTGCCGCAGGATCTGTCGGTCGGCGAGCAGCAGCGCGTCGGAATCGCGCGCGCCGTGGTGAGCAAGCCGCAGCTGCTGATTGCGGATGAGCCCACCGGCAATCTTGATCCGGATCTGGCGGTGGAGGTCGCGCGACTCTTCAAGCGCTTTCAGGAAGTCGGCGTCACCGTCGTCGTTGCCACTCATGATGCGCACCTCGTGCAGGAACTGAAGCTGCGCCAGATCATGCTCGATCATGGTCACGTCGAGGGCGCCGACGACGACACGCTTCCCGGCATCGTCGCCACACGATGAGCAGCGCCCTCTCCACTTATGGCGCACACCACCTGCAGGCACTCCTTGCCTCGCTCGGACGACTGACCAAGGCGCCCTTCGGCACGTTCCTGACCTTGCTCGTGATTGCGGTGGCGCTCGCGCTACCTCTTGGGCTTGAGCTCTTGCTCACGAACGTACGCGTGGCAACCGGCGGCTTTGCCAATGCCGTCGATCTGTCGGTTTATCTGAAGACCGACGTGTCGGGCGCCAAGGCCGAGCAGCTTGCCAGGAACGCGCGCGCGCGCCCCGGTGTGGCTGGCGTCGAGGTCATCTCAGCCGACGCAGCGCTAAAGCAGTTCCGCGCCTACTCGGGCTTCGGGGCAGCCCTCGGAGTGCTGACCTCAAACCCGCTGCCCAACGTGCTGCACGTGCATCCGACGGAAGATGCCAAGTCGGCGGCCTCCCTCGAGGCGTTGCGCAGCTACTTTGCGGCGTGGCCGGAAGTGGATGTGGTGCAGATTGATGCGCAGTGGGTGCAGCGCTTTAACGCCATTCTCGAGGTGTCCTGGCAGCTACTGCTCCTGACGGCAGCGGTGCTGGGCGCCGGGGTCGTCGCCGTGATCGGCAACACCGTGCGCCTCGAGATCGACAGCCGCCGCGCCGAGATCGAGGTGGTGAAGATCGTCGGCGGCTCGCATCGCTTTGTGCGCCGACCGTTCCTGTATGAGGGCGCGCTCTACGGTCTTGGCGGCGCGCTTCTCGCGTGGGCGATTGCCGCAGGAGCGCTCGCCCTGCTGGCAGCGCCGATTGCCAGTCTTACGAGGAGCTATGGCAGCCATTTTTCCCTGCTGGGTCCCACCGCGCAGGATCTTGAAGTTCTGCTCGGCGCCGGCATTGTGCTCGGATGGATTGGCGCCTGGATCTCGGCGACGCGGCACCTGCATCGGATTGGGCCGCGTGCTTGAGCGGCACCGGGAGCACTTTTGCCGCGAATGACGGACTAATCAGTGCCGAACCCTGAGCCACCCCGTTTGCCCTGGATCCCACACTGCCAAGGCTAAGTTTATGGCATTGAATCTGTGAGGGTTTAGGTCGAGCTCAGCGTGAACTTTATAGTGTCTTAGCACTCTAACAATCCGAGTGCTAAACTTTCACCCGTACCTGGGAGACCCCTTGAATCGAATGACCACCGCCCTGGTTGCCCGTAACGACTTTGCCCTGGCTGGCCCGCTTGGCAGCCTGGATGCCTATCTTGAGCGCGTCGGCCGCATTCCGGTGCTGACCCGCGAGGAGGAGCGTGCGCTGGCCGATCGCTTCCGCAATGAGGGCGATCTGGCGGCGGCGCGTGAGCTCGTGCTCGCGCACCTGCGGTTCGTGGTGCACATCGCGCGCGGCTACGGCGGCTATGGATTGCCAATAGGCGATCTCATCCAGGAGGGCAACATCGGTCTCATGAAGGCGGTGAAGCGCTTCAACCCGACGTTGAACGTGCGCCTCGTGTCCTTTGCCGTGCATTGGATCCGCGCAGAGATCCATGAGTACGTGCTGCGCAACTGGCGCCTGGTGAAGGTCGCGACGACCAAGGCTCAAAGAAAGCTGTTCTTTAACCTGCGTCGCATGAAGAAGAATCTGACGTGGCTGAGCGCGGAGGAAACCGCGGCGGTCGCGCAGGACCTTGGCGTCAGCACCGCCGAAGTCACGGAGATGGAGCAGCGCTTGAGTGCCCGCGACATGTCCTTCGACCCGCGTCCCGACGCGGATGAAGAGGAAATCTTCGCGCCGTCCGCGTTCCTGACTGCGCCGGATGCGAATCCGGCGGATACCGTCGAGGCGGAGGAGTGGGACAACGATTCTTCGAATCGTCTGCAAAGCGCGCTGGGCCAGCTCGATGACCGCAGCCGCAAGATCCTGCAGCGCCGTTTCCTGACCGACGACAAGGCGACCCTGCACGAACTCGCCCATGAGTACCACGTGTCGGCCGAGCGCATCCGCCAGATCGAGGCGAATGCACTGACGAAGCTGCGCGGCATGATGGCCGCGGCTTAACGCATCGCACGCGCGCGTTTTAAGTCAGCACCGCACGGGCGCCTCCCAGCGCAGCGGCGCGACGCGCGGCAGGATCCAAATCCAGCCCACGAGACCGAGCACGTTCACGAGCGCCGCCAGGACAAAGGCGCTCGTGAAACTGCCGGTGGCGTCCACCAGGATGCCGGTGAGCTGTGGCGCGACGATCCCGGCGACATTGCCGCAGCAGTTCTGCACGCCGACCCAGCGACCCGCCGCAGTCGGGCCCGCCATGATCTGCGGTATCGCGTAGATGCCGGGCGATGAGATGCCGAGCACGATCTCACAGACAAACAGACACGCGAGCGAGCCTGCGAGTGGCAGCACGGCGATGCCAATCAAGGCGACGATACAGGTGCCGTGGTTGAGTGCCATGGTGGACTTGTAAATCACGCTGGCCGAGCGGCCGGTGCGCACCCACAGGTCGATCAGCCAGCCGGCGCCGAGTCCCGCCACCGCGTTGATGAGGTAGGCGAAGCCGGCGATGCCCGCCATCGACTGCAGCGAGAAGCCGCGCACTTTGACGAGATAGAGCGGCAGCCAGGCGAGAATGAAGTAGAAGCCGTAGTTCGAGGCGAAGTGGCCGAGCGCTGCGCCCCACAGTCCGCGCTCGCGCAGAATGCGCCCAAAGCTCGGGCCGTGGTGGGTGCCCGGGGACGCCTGCGCGGCGCGCTCGCTGGAGCGCACGCCTGCCCACGGCCATAACCACAGCAGCGAGGCCGCGCCGAAGAGAACAAATACCGGGCGCCATCCGAAGCGGCTCATCAGCATCCCGCCAAGCACCGTCCCGAGCGCCGGCCCCACAAGATAGCCAAACGCCATGAGGCCGTTTGCCATGCCGAGGCGCGCGGGCTCCACGGCCAGCGCGACGAGCTTGGCGCTGCATGGAAAACTTGCGCTTTCGCCCACACCCAGCAGCAGGCGCAGCAGGAGCAGCGCGACGAACGAGCCGGCAAAGCCCGTCAGCAGCGTCGCCACGGACCAGATCGCAACACCGATAGCGAGTACCTTGTGGGCGCCGAAGCGCTCGCCGAGCCAGCCGACCGGGGCGAGCATCAGCACGTAGCTGTAGTAGAACGCCGAAAGCAGCGTGCCGAGCTCGGTTGCCGAGAGGTGCAGCTCGTCCTGAATCAGTGGCGCCGCGGTGGCGAGATTGCCGCGATCGACGTAGTTGATGAACAGCGCCGCGCAGATCAGGAGCACGAGTCGCTGCGATCCGCGCGCAGCGCGCGATGCATCGGCAGCCATTGGGAAGACTCCCCCCGCGCCGCAAAGAGCGGCAGTTCGCACCGGTGCCGCGTGTCAACCCCCAGCATAGCGCGCCCGCTGGCGAGCGCGCGCGCAGTTTGTGCGGGCGCCGCGGCTTTTTCGCTATCATGACCGGCCTTATCGAGGAGTCCGTCCGTGGCACCATCTGCGCAGCTCAACCCGCTTGATCTTTACGGCGTACGCGCGCTGCTGAGCGAGGATGAGCAAATGGTGCAGGACTCGGTCGCGCGGCTCGTCGATGAGCAGGTGCTGCCGATCATCCAGAAATGTTTCGAGGAGCACCGCTTCCCCAAGGAGCTTGTGCCGCAACTCGCGGCGCTCGGACTTCTGGGCTCCTCGATCCAGGGGCATGGCTGCGCGGGATTGAACGCGGTCAGCTACGGGCTTATCTGCCAGGAACTCGAGCGCGGCGACTCCGGGATCAGAAGCTTCGTGTCGGTGCAGTCCTCGCTGTGCATGTATCCGATCGATGCGTTCGGCAGTGATGCGCAGAAGGAGAAGTATCTGCCGGGCATGGCGCGCGGCGAGCTCATCGGTTGCTTTGGCCTCACCGAGCCGCATGGCGGTTCGGATCCGGGCAACATGAAGACCCACGCGAAGCTCTCCGGGTCCGACTGGATCCTCAACGGTTCGAAGATGTGGATCACGAACGGCGCGATCGCCGACCTTGCGATCGTGTGGGCGCAGAGCGAGGAGGGCATTCGCGGCTTCATCGTCGAGAAGGGCATGAAGGGTTTCTCCGCGCCGGAGATCGAGAACAAATTCTCCCTGCGGGCCTCCGTGACGTCCGCGCTTTTCTTTGACCACGTCCGCGTGCCGCAGCAAAACGTGCTGCCCGGAGTCCTCGGGCTCAAAGGACCGCTTTCCTGCCTGACGCAGGCGCGTTACGGCATCGCCTGGGGCGTCATTGGCGCGGCACAGGCGTGCCTCGGGCAGTTGCTCGACTACACCAAGACGCGTGTGCTGTTCGGACGGCCGCTCGCGCAGACGCAAGCGGTGCAGCTGCGCCTCGCGGACATGGCCCGCCGCATCACGACCGCGCAGCTGCTCGCGCTGCAGCTCGGCAAGCTCAAGGAAAGCGGTGCCATGACGCCCGCGCAGGTATCGCTTGCGAAGTGGAACAACTGCCGCATGGCGCTCGACGTGGCGCGCGATTGCCGCGATCTGCTCGGCGGCGCGGGGATCAGCGCCGAGTACGTTCCGGTGCGCCACATGCTCAACCTCGAGAGCGTCATCACCTACGAAGGCACCGAGACCATCCATCAGCTCACGATCGGTCGGGAGCTTACGGGCTTAAGCGCCTTCTAACGGCCGCCGCACAGTTGCTCCTCGGTGCAGCGCGCATCGGCGTGCGCGCAGGCAGGAGCTCTTACCGGCAAGAATTCCGGCGCGCGAATCCGCGGCCCCACACGGCAGCCCATCGCACCCGGGCGCGCTCAAGTGCCGAAACGCGGGCCGCGACATCCTGCCAGCGCACAACCCTCGCTCAGGCGCCGCCGGCGGTGCACGCCACGCAGGCCGCTGCGTTCTTCAAGATCAGCGGCGCTTTCATGAGGATTGCCTGCGCTGCGAATGCGTCGCCGCTTTGCGACGTTTTTGTAGTGAAGATACGACATGATTTTGTCAAGTGCGCGGAGTACAATTTTTCCGACTCGATCTCTTGCACAACATCGTAAACGCCGGTTTTTACTGAAAATATCGGCGTCCGCGGCGAAACTGCCCACGCTCGAGCCTCACGTGCCAGCCCAAGCATGATGCTTGGAAGGCACATTGAATTGGAGAAGGTTAAAACAGAAATTCGGGCGATCTACGCGAGCACGGGTAAGGCGGTCACTAACTTTCTGTAGGCCGCCAGAAACGGTTGATTTACGCGTGAACTGACACGCAGGCTTTGAAGGTTCGGCCGGAGCAATGAGCTCCAACGTTTCAGCCGACAGCAATTGATGCTCACGACGACGCTACATGCCGGCGACATGAGTTACTTGCTCGCGTCCGGCCGTTGGCTGACAGCGATCGACCTGGTCGTAGAGTGATGATGCTTACAAGCCCTGCCCTTCGGCAGGGCTTTTTTTTTGACCGATCAGTCGGCGATGCAGATTCCGGCAACCCCACCTCGCCACGGTTCAAATATTGGAGGCAGCGATTGCTGATTGCCCAGGCGCGCTGCGTGTCTTGCGCCGAGGCTTCTCGAGCAGCAATGTCCGTCACGCTGCGCCTTCGAGATATGGGTGCGTATTTGAAATCCGCTGCATCGATTCGCAGCGCGACGCGCATCTACGGTGGACGACGCCCACGGCATCTACTTTTCGCGCGCGGCATCCGCATACTGCGAGAATCAGGACCTCGGCCGGATGTCGAGGTAGCCCAGAATGCCGCCGGCCGCCTCCCGGCCTTCAAACACCGCAGTCACGACCAGATCCGAGCCACGCACCATGTCGCCGCCGGCGAATACTTTGGGGTTCGTCGTCTGAAAGGGCGTAGCGCGCAAGGCGGACACGCGCACGCGACCGTTCGCGTGCAGGCGGATGTCGTGCTCGGCGAACCAGCGCGGCGGACTGGGCTGAAAGCCGAAGGCGACGATCACGGCATCCGCGGCGATCACTTCCTCGGAGCCGGGAATCGCCTCCGGTATGCGCCGGCCGCGCGCATCCGCAGCGCCGAGGCGTGTCGCGATGAGCTTTACGCCTGCGACGCGCTCGGAGCCCACGATCTCGATCGGCTGGCGGTTGAAGAGGAATTCGACGCCCTCCTCCTTGCTGTTCTTGTAGTCGCGCCGCGAGCCCGGCATGTTCGCCTCGTCGCGCCGGTAGGTGCAGTGCACCGAGCGCGCGCCCTGCCGCACCGCCGTGCGATTGCAGTCCATGCCGGTGTCACCGCCTCCCAGCACGACCACGCGCTCGCCGCGCATGCTGATGAGCCGCTCGGCGCTGCCCGGCAAGCCGAGCTCATGATTGATGTTAGAGATGAGGTACGGCAGGGCCGCGTAGACTCCCGGCAGATCCTCGCCGGCAAAGCCGCCCTGCACCGCCGCGTAGGTCCCCATGCCGAGAAACACGGCGTCGAAATCCTCGAGCAGGCGCTCAAATGCGATGTCGCTGCCGACTTGCGTGCGCAGCTGAAATTCGACGCCCATCCCCTCCATCACCTCGCGGCGCTTCTCGACGACCGCCTTCTCAAGCTTGAAAGGCGGTATGCCGAAGGTCAGCAGGCCGCCGATGCGCGGGTGACGGTCAAACACGACCGGCTCAACACCGTTACGCACGAGGATGTCCGCGCACCCTAAGCCCGCGGGCCCCGCACCGACGATGGCGACGCGCTTGCCGGTGGGGCGCACGTGCGACATGTCGGGCGTCCAGCCGCGCCGGAAGGCCTCATCGG
This sequence comes from uncultured Gammaproteobacteria bacterium, assembly GCA_963695315.1. Lineage (GTDB taxonomy): Bacteria > Pseudomonadota > Gammaproteobacteria > Steroidobacterales > Steroidobacteraceae > PALSA-1196. The sequence continues at coordinate 3,513,510 of OY968773.1, read as the reverse complement.
TGATGTACTTTTCGATCGAGCCGATGGCAACCGCGCCCAAGCCATCGTTCAACGTGCAAGCACCCTCGCACAGCCGATCCTGCGGACAGATGCGGCCGCACACCTCGGGCAGGGAATTGGTCTTGTGAGAAAGCTCTGCAGCCTCGAAGAGATTGCCCTGCTCGATGAGCTTCAGCCAGTTGGGAATGTAGTTGTGGACCGGACACTTCCATTCACAGAAAGGATTGCCGCAGGCGATGCAGCGCCGCGCCTGGCTTGCGGCCTGCTCGGGCTCGTAGGGCGCATAGATCTCGCGAAAATGCGCGATGCGCACCTCGACGGGAGCTTTCGCCGGCTCCGCGCGCGGCACATCAAGGTAGTGCAGATTGCGGTCGGCCATGCGTGCCTATGCGGCCCGCCGCAGGTTTTCAATCAGCGAATCGATGGAGGCGGCTTTGGGCTTCACCACCCAGAACTTGCCGATGTAGGTGCGAAAGTCGTTGAGGATCTCCTCGCCCCAGGGGCTTGCGGTGGCCGCGACATGCGCTTCGATGAGACCCTGCAGATGCTGCAGGTGCGACTGCATCGACTCGGCGTGAATGCGGCTGATGTCGATGAGTTCGTGGTTGTAGCGGTCGACGAAATTGCGCTCCAGATCGAGCACGTAGGCAAAGCCGCCGGTGAGCCCGGCGCCGAAATTGACCCCGGTGCGGCCGAGCACGCATACCGCCCCGCCCGTCATGTATTCGCAGCAGTGATCACCCGTGCCCTCGACGACGGCGACGGCGCCGGAGTTGCGCACCGCGAAGCGCTCGCCGGCTACGCCCGCCGCGTAGAGCTCGCCGCCGGTCGCCCCGTAGAGGCAGGTATTGCCCATGATGGTGGTCGTCTTGGCGACGAAGCTGCGCGCGGCGCGAGTGCCGCAGCACGAGCTTGCCGCCCGCCATGCCCTTGCCGACATAGTCGTTGGCATCGCCCTCGAGATAGCAGATGCAGGCCGCCGGCATTCCACACGCCAAAGCTCTGCCCGGCACTGCCCGCGAGGTGCACGACGAGCGGCGCATCCTCCATGCCGTAGTCGCCCCAGCGACGGGCGATCTCGCCGGAAATGCGCGCGCCGATCGCGCGATGGTAGTTCTTGACGCTCGTAATGCCACTGCCCGCCGCTCTTCGATTCGATGGCCGGCGCGCATGTCGCCGAGCATGCGCTCGGCGAGCTCGCCCTTGTCGAAGGGCGCATTCGACGGCGTCGTGCAGAACTGCGGCGCCTCGGAGCCGAGCCCCGCGCTTGACAGGATGGGCGTGAGATCAAGCTTGCGCTGCTTGGAGGTGGCGCCGGCGAGCGGCTTGCAGATACTCGGTGCGGCCGATGAGATCCTCGAGCCGCCGCACGCCGAGCGCGGCGAGGATCTCGCGGACCTCGCGCGCCACGAACTCAAAATAGTTCACCACCATCTCCGGCAGTCCGGTGAAGTACTTGGTGCGCAGCACGTTGTGCTGAGTCGCAACGCCGGTCGAGCAGTTGTTGAGGTGGCAGACGCGCAGGTACTTGCAGCCGAGGGCAACGAGCGGTGCGGTGCCGAAGCCGAAGCTCTCGGCGCCGATGATGGCGGCCTTGACGACATCGAGGCCGCTCTTCAATCCGCCATCGGTCTGCAGGCGTACGCGATGCCGCAAGCCATTGATGCGCAGCGTCTGATGAGTTTCGGCAAGGCCGAGCTCCCAGGGAGTGCCCGCATACTTGATGGAGGAGAGCGGGCTTGCCCCGGTGCCGCCGTCGTAGCCCGAGATCGTGATGAGATCCGCGTAGGCCTTGGCGACCCCGGCGGCCACCGTGCCGACACCGGGCTCGGCGACGAGCTTCACCGACACGAGCGCGAGCGGGATTCACCTGCTTCAGATCAAAGATGAGCTGCGCCAGATCCTCGATCGAATAGATGTCGTGGTGCGGCGGCGGCGAGATCAGGCCCACGCCCGGGCCGCGCAAAGCGCAGTCGCGCGATCATCTCGTTGACCTTGTGCCCGGGCAGCTGACCGCCCTCGCCGGGCTTTGCGCCCTGCGCGATCTTGATCTGCAGCACCTCGGCGTTGATGAGGTATTGCGGGGTCACGCCGAAGCGGCCCGAGGCGACCTGCTTGATCTTCGAGTTCTTCTCGCTGCGATAGCGCTCCGGATCCTCGCCCGCCTTCGCCCGAGTTCGAGCGCGCGCCGAGCCGGTTCATGGCGATGGCGAGCGCCTCATGCGCCTCGGGCGAGAGCGCCCCCAGGGACATCCCGGCGCTGTCGAAGCGCGCGATGATGGCCTCGATCGGCTCCACCTCCTCAAGCGCAATGGCGTGCGCGGGGTATTGCAGCTCGAGCAGATCGCGCAAGGTCGCCGCCGGGCGGCGGTTCACGATGCGCGGCGAAGCTGCGATAGGCCGCGTAGTCGCCGCTCGCGACCGCCGCCTGCAGCGTTGCGATCACCTCGGGGTTGTACATGTGGTACTCGCCGTCGTGCATGTATTTGAGAAGCCCGCCCTGCTCCAGGGGCTCGCGCTGATCCCAGGCGCGCGCGGCGAGCTGCCGCTGATCCGCCTCGAGGTCGGCAAAGTCGGCGCCCTGCACGCGGCTTTCCGTGCCGGTGAAGCAGCGCGCGACAACCGCCTCATGCAGGCCGACGATCTCAAAGAGCTGCGAGCTTCGGTAGCTGCCGATGGTCGAGATACCCATCTTCGACATGATCTTGAAGAGCCCCTTGCGGATGCCCGGCGCGGTAGCTTCTGCCCAGCTGCAGACGCGCCGAGAAGTCGAGCTTCACCGTGCCCCGGCGCATCATCTCGAACAGCACCTGGTAGGCCATGTAGGGATAGACGGCGGTCGCGCCGTAGCCGATGAGACAGGCGAAGTGATGCGGATCGCGCGCGGTACCGGTCTCCACCAGCAGATTGCACTTGCAGCGCAGGCCGGTGCGGATCAGATGCTGGTGCACCGCGCCGGTGACGAGCAGCGCATGCGCGGGCAGCCTGCCGCGCACAAGATAGCGGTCGGAGATCAGGAGCACGAGCTTGCCGTCGCGCACCGGCGTCTTCCGCCTGCGCGCACAGCCGCGCGAGCGCCGCCTCCAGTCCCTCCGCCGGGTCGTACTGCAGGTCGAGGAACTCGTGGGTGACGCCGAAGTCGGCAAGCGCCAGGATCTGGCGCAGTTTTCTCTGCGAGAGGATCGGCGAGCCGAGCACGATCTGGCGGGCGTGCTCCGGGGCGGGCACGAAGATGTTGCACTCGGGGCCGATCTGCGTCTGCAGCGACATCACGATCGACTCGCGCAGCGGGTCGATCGGCGGGTTCGTGACCTGCGCGAACTGCTGCCGGAAATAGTCGTAGAGCGAGCGCACCTTGTGCGACAGCACCGGCATCGGCGTGTCATCGCCCATCGAGCCGACCGCCTCGCTCTCATCCTCGGCGAGCACGCGGATGATCTCGTCGCGCTCCTCGCGCGGTGATGTTGAACATCTTCTGGTAGAGCGCGAGCGTGTCGCGGTCCATGGGCTCGGCCGCGAGGCGCGGATCGACGAGATCGGTCTCAAGATAGCGCACGCCCTTCTTGAGCCACGCCTTGTAGGGGTGGCGCGTCTTCAGGAGCTCGTCGATGTCGCGCCGACTCGAGCAGCGTGCCGGCCTGCAGATCGACCGCCATCATGTCGCCGGGGCCGAGTTTGCCCTTGCGCACGCACATCCTCCGGCGCGTAGTCCCACACGCCCGCTCTCCGAGGCGATGGTCAGCACGCGGTTCTGGCGTGATGACGAAGCGCGCGGGGCGCAGGCCGTTGCGATCGAGCGTGCAGGCCGCGTAGCGCCCGTCGGTGAACACGATGCCCGCCGGCCCGTCCCACGGCTCCATGTGCACCGAGTAGTACTCGTAGAAGGCGCGCAGATCCGGATCGATGGAGTCGAGCTCATGCCAGGCCGGCGGGATGAGCAGGCGCATCGCATGCAGCGCATCGAGGCCGCCCATCAGGAGCACCTCGAACATGTTGTCGAGGCTCTGCGAGTCCGAGCCGCTCGAGCGACACGAGCGGCTGGATGTCGTGCAGATCCGGCAGCAGCGGCGAGCGGAACAGCGGCCCGCGCGCCACGCGCCCAGTTGCGGTTGCCCTGGATGGTGTTGATCTCGCCGTTGTGCGCAAGGTAGCGGTACGGATGGGCGAGGCGCCACTGCGGCAGCGTGTTGGTTGAGAAGCGCTGGTGGAAGATCGCGAGCGAGGAGGCGAGGCGCGCATCGGTCAAGATCCGGGAAAGAACGCCGCGAGATACTGCGGCATGACCATCGCCTTGAAGACGAAGTTGCTCGCCGACAGGCTCGGCACATAAAAGTAGCGGTCGGCGGCCTCGAGCGCCTTCTCGGCGCGGCGCCGCGCGAGGAAGAGCTTGCGGTTGAAGCGCCGCCTCCGTCAGTCCGGCGCAGCGCCGTTGACGAAGATCTGCTCGATGCGCGGCAGGGTCTTCAGCGCCTCCGCGCCGCAGGCGTCGGGATTGGTGCGGCACCGGCGCGCCAGCCCGCGACCCGCAACCCCTCGCGCTCGAGCTGCACCAGCAGAGTGCGCCGTGCCGCTCTGCGCGCTGCGATTCCTCCGGACTCAGGAACACGAGGCCCGAGGCAAATGCCTCGGCGAGCTCGATCGCCGCTCTCGCGCGCGCCGCGCGCAAAAACTCCTCCGGCCTGCGCAACAGCAGCCCGCAGCCATCGCCGGTCTTGCCGTCGCTCGCTACCGCGCCGCGATGCGTCAGGCGATTCAAAGAGCTCATCGCCGTCTGCACCAGCCAGTGGCTCGGCTGAGTCGTCGAGTTGAGCGATCAGCCCGAAGCCGCAGCTATCCCTCTCGTAGCAATCGCGGAACAGCCCCTGGTCGGCGGCGCGCATGGATAGTCCTTTTGGGTGTGATTCGCCCCTGAGCGTACTACACCGCAGCGCCGCATCGATCACTTGCCGGAAGCGCGCCCGAAAAAAGACCGCGGCGCGCCAAATTTCTTATTGCATAGTTGAGGTCGCGTGCTTCAACATCCGCGCCGCGTCGTGCGGCGGCTTTAAACCTCTTGCAATGAGGAGTCTTCAGGCGTTGGCCGATACCGGGCCCGAGCCGCTCTGCAGAAGATCAGCGACTACCTGCGCCGCCATTTCCCCGACTTCTTCGCCGAGGCGCGCTTTCACAGTCGGCGACGACGATTACTTTCTGTACGCCCGTTTCGGCGCCTATCTCGCCCGCAGCATCGAGCACAACCGTGCGCAGCCGCGGCCAGATCAATCGCGGCTTCACGGTACTCAACAAGATGGCGCGCGCCGCGGCCAAGCACCCGCACATCCGCCAGCTGCTGCTGTCGGGACCGCTCGATTACATCGTGGATGCGCCCAAGGCGCGGGCGCTAGCGAGCAAGCGCTTGTCGCCGGCCGCGCAGGGGTATCTCGAAGCGCTGTGCGAATAGTTCGAAGCTGACGGGCCGCTGCGGCGGATCCGCTCTCGATAGGGACCCCTGCCAAGATGCACGGGTCCCTTTTTTTGCGTCTATGATAATCGCCCTTCAGCGAAATATGAGGAGCTGACATGGGCGTCCAGCAGGTGATCACAGCCCGCAGGAGAGATCTGGGCGGTTTTTCGGTGCGCCGCGCCCTGCCTGCGCCGCAGCTGCAGATGGTCGGCCCCTTCATCTTCTTCGATCACCTGGGGCCGATGTCGCTCGCAGCGGGCGCCGGCATCGACGTGCGCCCGCATCCGCACATTGCGCTTGCGACCGTGACCTATCTTTTCGCCGGCAGCCTCGTGCACCGCGACAGCCTCGGCACGGTGCAGACCATCAAGCCGGGGGATGTGAACTGGATGACGGCAGGTTCAGGCATCGTGCATTCGGAGCGCTCGCCGCCGCAGGATCGCAAGCGCGGCGTGGTCGCGCACGGCATCCAGTCGTGGGTCGCGCTGCCCGACGGCAAGGAAGAGGTGGCGCCGGATTTTCAGCACCACCCGGCGCTCAGCCTGCCGCGTGCCTCGCACGATGGCGTCGAGCTGCGGGTCATCGCGGGCGAGGCCTTCGGTCAGCGCTCGCCCGTGCCGGTGTTGTGGCCGACGCTCTACGTGGATCTCATCGTGCAGCAGGATGCGCGGCTCGACATCGGTGCGGACTATGCCGAGCAGGCACTGTATGTCGCGGCAGGCGAGATTGATGTCGCCGGTACGCCCGCAGCCGCGGGCGATCTTGTGCTGCTCGCGGGCGGCGCGGCGGTGAGCCTTCGCGCGCAGCACCTCGCGCGTGTGATACTGCTCGGCGGAGAGCGCTTCACGACGCCGCGCTTTATCTGGTGGAATTTTGTCGCCTCGAGCCGCGAACGGATTGAAAGTGCCAAGCGTCAGTGGGCGCAGGGGCAGTTCGCGCGCGTGCCCGGGGAGAGCGAATTCATTCCCCTGCCGCCCGAGCAGCCCGGGCCGCCCGAAGCGCCGCCGGGCAGCTGAATGATCTCGCTCGCGCAGGTTGCCATTCTGCTGACCGCTGCGGTGGTCGCGGTCTCGCTCTTCCGGCTCTCAAAGATGTCCTCGATCCTGGGGTTTCTCGCCGCGGGACTCATCATCGGCCCGTGGGGTCTGAGGCTGATCACGGACGTCTCGAGCATCCTCAACGCCTCCGAGTTCGGCGTGGTGCTGCTGCTGTTCGTGATCGGCCTTGAGCTGCAGCCGACGCGTCTGTGGGTCATGCGGCGCACGGTCTTTGGATTGGGCTCGGCGCAGGTACTTTCCTGCGGCGCGGTGCTCGGTGCGGCGGCGTGGTGGTGGGGACTGTCGCCCCTGGCGGCCGGGGTGGTGGGTTTCGGGCTGTCGCTGTCCTCCACCCCGCTCGTGCTGCAGGTGCTTGCCGAGCGTAATCAGCTGAAGACCCAATATGGGCGCGCGGCGTTCTCGATCCTTCTGTTTCAGGATCTCGCCGTGCTGCCCATGCTCGCGGTGCTGCCGCTCATGTCGCCGCTGCAGAGCGCGCACACAGGCTCGCCCTGGTTTGCGCTCGTCAAGCTCGTCGCCGTCATCGCCATCGTCACGGTGGGCGGGCGGCTCGTGCTGCGGCCGGCGCTGCGGATCGTCGCACGCATCCGCGTGACCGAAGTGTTCACGGCAGCCGCGCTCCTCGTCGTCATCGCAACCGCCCTGCTCGTCAACGAGGTGGGGCTGTCGATGGCGCTCGGCGCATTCCTTGCCGGCGTGGTGCTCGCCGACAGCGAGTTTCGCCACGAGCTCGAAGCGGACATCGAGCCCTTCAAGGGCCTGCTGCTCGGCCTGTTCTTCATCGCGGTCGGCATGTCGGCCAACGTAGGCCTGATCGTCGCCGAGCCGCTCACGGTGGTCGCGCTCACCGTTGCCTTCATGGCGCTGAAGATCTGCCGTCGTCGCGCTGGTCGGCCGCGCGACCGGCCGCTCGAGGCTCGCCGCCTGGCGCATGGGCTTCACACTGCCGGCGGGCGGCGAGTTTGCCTTCGTGCTGTTCGCGCTCGCCGCGCGACAACGCATCGTCGATGCCGGCACCGCGGACCTGCTGGTGCTCGTCGTCACGTTGTCGATGATGACGGCGCCGCTGCTGCTCAGCGTGCACGACCGCGTGCGGCAGGCGACTGCTTGCCGCTGTCCCGCCGACGCCGTTCGACAACATCGACGAGCGCGACAACCGCGTGATCATCGCCGGCTTCGGCCGCGTCGGGCAGATCGTCTCGCGCGTGCTGCGCGCACGGCACATCAAATTCACCGCGCTCGATTCGAGCCAGACGCACGTCGACTTCGTGCGCCGCTTCGGCAACCGCATCTACTACGGCGATGCCTCGCGCCTGGACCTGCTGCGCGCGGCAGGCGCGGAGTCGGCCGATCTTTTCGTGCTCGCGATCGACGAAATGGACGCCTCACTGCGCACGGCGGAGATCGTGCGCACCTATTTTCCGGATCTGAAGATCCTCGCGCGGGCGCGCAATCGCCAGCATGCCTTCGCGCTCATGGATCACAAGCGTCAACTACATCGTGCGCGAAACCTACGGCTCGAGCCTGGAGCTTGCCGAGCAGACCCTGATAGGCCTCGGCGATACGCCCGCGGTGGCGCGCGCCGCGGTGCGCAAGTTCCGCCAGCACGATGAGCGCACGCTCGGCGAGCAGTACGCGATCAAGGAGGATGAGGCGAAGTTCATCAGCGCCGCGCGCGAGTCGGCGCAACAGCTCGAGAAGCTCTTCGAATCCGACGCTGCCAAGAGCGAGCTAGGGCTGAAGCGGCCATGGCGAGCTCGCCGCAAATCGATGATGCGCGCCGCGTGCGCGAATTCTGGTTCGGTACGCTTGCCGGCCACCCGCGAGGCGCTCGAGGAGCGCATGACGATGTGGTTTGGCGCGCGAGGCATCGCCGCAGCGCGCGCAGGATGCGCTCATACGCGAGGAATTCGGCGCGCGCGTCGAGGCGGCGCTGCGCGGCGAGCTTGCGAGCTGGGCCGACGGCCCGCGCCGCCGCTTGAGCCTCATCATTCTGCTCGATCAGTTTGCGCGCAACATCTACCGCGGGCGCGCCCGCGCCTTGCGGGCGATGAGCAGGCGTTGTCGCTCGCTCTTTCGGGCATGCAGTCGGGCGCGGACGCGGCGCTCGACCCGGTGGAGCGCATCTTCTTTTATATGCCGCTGCAGCACAGCGAATCCGTGGACGTGCAGGAGGAATCGGTCGCCGCCTACCGGCGCCTGCTGCGCGAGGCGCCCGAGCCGTTGCGCGCATCCTTCGCGTCGGCTCTCAAATACGCAGAAGCGCATGCCGCGATCATCCGCCGCTTCGGCCGTTTCCCGCATCGCAATCGCGTGCTGCGCCGCACCTCAACGCCTGAAGAGACGGATTACCTCCTCGACGGCGGAGGACTTCGGCCAGACCTGAAGGCGTCGCTCAGTCCGGACCCGTGCCGGCGCGCACGCAGCGCTCGAGCGCGCGCAGCCGTCTTTCCAGCTCGCGCCGCGCCTCCAGAAGCTCGACCGCCAGAGCCGCGCCACTGCCATTCACGCCAAGATCGCGCATCAGGCGCGCGGCGGTGCGCAGCGCGTGCAAGCTCGCGCGCCGGCAACTGCCACTCCGCGGGCGCGGTGCCGCGCGGAGAGACGAGGCCGAGCTCCGCCAGCTCAATCACCACTGCCACGTCGATCTGGCTTGCGCGGCATACCTGCGTGACGGAAATCCACTCGCCTTCGGCCAGTACGTGAGTCTCGCTGATGCTGCTCATCGCTTAGCTCCCGAAGTTGGCGCGCGGATCGAAAGGCAACTCGCGACGCATCTGCTCGTAGAAGGCGCGCGCCTTGGGCGAGTCGGCGGGCGGCAGCGCGATGGACAGCTGCAGATACTCGTCTCCGGGCGGCTCGCCGGGCAGGCCGCGCCCGCGCAGCCGCAGCTTCTGGCCGGCGCGCGACTGCTCCGGAATGCGCATCTGCACCGGCCCGCCGAGCGTGGGCACCGTGAGCGACGCACCGAGCGCCGCCTCCCAGGGGGCAAGCGGCAGTGTCACCGTGACGTCGCGGCCCTTCGAGCTGGTAGAGCTCGTGCGGGCGGATGTGAATCTCAAGATAAAGGTCGCCGGGCTCACCGCCATGGCCGGGCTCGCCTTGGCCGTGCCAGCCGCAGCTGCTGCCCGTCGGTGATTCCCGCGGGAATGGTGACCTTGACCTGATGAGCGGCAAGCTCGATCGTGCCGTCGCTCTTTTGCTGCGGGCGGCGCAGCTCGAGCATGCGCGTGCCGCCGCGATAGGCTTCCTCGAGATCGATGTCGACGCGCGCATGGTGATCGCGGCCGCTGTGCGTAAAGCTGCCGGCATCGGCAAAGCCGCCGCGCTCGCCGAACAGCGAGGAGAAGAAATCGCTGAACTGCGCATCCGCTTCGGGGCTGCCGCGCCGGCGCGGCCGGCCGCGAAACTCGAAGCCGCTGCCCCAATCCGGCGGAGGACGAAAATCCTGGCCGCCTTGCATGCCCGGCCCGAGCTGATCGTAGGCGGTGCGCTTCTCCGGGTCCCTCAGGACCTCGTAGGCCTCCTGGACTTCCTTGAATTTCGCCTCGGCATTGGGCTCCTTGCTGACGTCCGGATGGTATTTGCGCGCCAGGCGCCGGTAGACCTTCTTGATCTCATCCGCGCTTGCCGTGCGCTCGACGCCGAGTGTTTTGTAGTAGTCGCGATATTCCATGCTGCTGTTCCAGAGGCCCCGTGCGCACCCTGGCAAGAGCAGGCGCGGCTCAGCTGCTGCTCTTACATCGAAGGCCAAGGTCTTGCGTGGCGGGCGCGCGATTGCGCTTAAGTGTAGCAGCGAACTTTGAGGGCCCCACGCGCGCGCCGCTTCCGCAAAATATGTGCACCGCCGCGGCGCAATTCAACGGCAAGAACCTGCCGCCGGCGGCAAAGTGGGCTTGCGGCAGATAAAAAAACGCCGCGATCGGGGAAGCGCATCGCGGCGTCTAGGTGCAAACACCGGGGAGGTTGTTCACACTCTATTGATACGGCGCAGCCGGGGGGAGCTACGCGTACCTCTCTTGCAGCCCCTCAGGTGGGCCACGCGTAATAGGGAGCAAGGGGCGTGCCACTCATGGCTTCCCAGTAAAAACAAAGACTTAATGTCCAAGCGCTCCGCCACGGCGGACCGGGACTCGCGCTCAGTGTGGAAAATCCACCGTGCCGCCGTGCACTTTATTCCTGCCTCCGGAGGGCTTGCTCCTAGCCTGGGCGGCCGAGGATGCAGGGCTGCGCGTGCTTGCGCAGGGCGGCGCAGATCGCCTTCGCATGCGCCTCGGTAAGCCCCTTAACCTTGAGGCGAAACACGGCGTGGCCCGCGCGCTTGCCCGCCTCGATATCCGGCGTGTTGCCGGCAAATTCATGTGCAAAGTGCGCGCCGAGATGCCGCCAGTGGGCCTGCGCCTTGGCGTGGGATGAGAAGGCGCCCAGCTGCACGCTGTACTGCCCGGCGTTCGCGGGCGCGGCGGCCGGCGCCGGCGCGGCGCTCGGGGCGGGCGATGCCGGGGGTGAGGCAGGCGTTGGCGCCCGCGCTGTTGCCGCGCCGCCGCCTGCTGCCGGTGCCGCCGCCGAGGTGCTCAAACCAAAGTTCTCCAGGCGGATGCGCGCCTCCTGCGCATTCTTGCCCTGCGGGTGCTGGGCGAGAAACTGCCGGTAGGCATCCGCCGTATCGGTGCTGCTCGCGCGCTGCCAGTCGCGCGCCTCGGTGAGCTCGGCGATCTGTGTCTGCGCATCCGTCGTATGGGCGCTCTTGCGGATGCTCATTCAGGAACTGTTGATAGGCCTCGATGGTGTTGGCCGCCTGCGCGGAGTGCCAGTCGCGCGACTCGTGACTGCAGCCGCCGAGCGCCGCCAACAAGATAACGCTCAGCAAAATCACTCGCGCGCGCGCAATACTCATCACATCTTCTCCACCAGTCGTTGGCCGACGGGTATTCTAGCGGCCACCGCGAGGCTGCACGCGCGGAAAACTTCATAAAGGCTTTGCATGCCCGGGATGCCCAGACGCCGCTTTCTCGACCTGGTCGGTGCGGCCCCGACCTATATCGCACCTGGCTGCACGATCTCCGGCGGCATTGAAACCTCTGATCCCGTGGTCGTCTGCGGCTACGTGCGCGGCGATGGCAACATCGACGGCGGCGCTCAGCATGGCGCGCGATTCGGTGTGGGAAGGCGAGGTGCACGCGCGCGAGGCGGTGCATCGCCGGACGCATGACGGGCAAGCTCGTCATCTCCGGCAACTCGAGATTCGCTCCTGCGCCGTGCTGCGCGCGGATGTCGTGGCGGGCAGCATCGCCATTGCCAAAGGCGCGCTCGTCGAAGGCGACGCTGCAGGTGACGAGCGGCCAGCCGATCGTGGAGTTTGAGGAGAAGCGCGGCGGGCGTTAGGCGCCTGCGGGGCGAGTCCGACGCGGCAGCAAGCTGCGCGCACGATGCGCCGCTCGGCCCAGCTCGGCTGCACAAGATCCTCCAGAAAGCCGCAGTGCCCGCCGCGGCGCGTGACGACGATCTCGAGCGCCGGCGGCCGCGCCACCTGCTCGAGGCCTGCAATCGGGATGATCGGATCATCGAGCGCGGTGATGAGCATCGCCGGCACTTTGAGCGATGCGAGCTGCGAGCCGGTGATGGCATAGCCGTTCAAGATACTCCTCGAGGCTCGCAAATTCGGTGAAGCGATCGAGCAGCAGCATCGTGAGCCGGCGCAGGCTCGCCTTGTGCGACAAGCTCGGTGAAGTCGTATTGCTCGGGCCACGCGGCCTGCTTCTTGAAGAGCGAGCTCAGCCACTTGCGCACGAAATACTTGTGATAGGGGCGAAAGCCGTTCTCGAGCGCCGCAAGGGTTGCGCCCGGATCGAGCACCGGCGACACCGCGACCACTGAGGCGAGGTCAAGCCCGCTAGCCGCCTGCGCCGCCACGCGCAGCATGAAGTTGCCGCCGAGCGAGAAGCCGATGAGATGCAGCGGCTTTTGCGGCAGCAGGCCCTGCAGGCGCTGCAGGCGATCCGACCACCTCCGGCAGGCGGCAGGAATGGAAGATCTCGCGGTTCAGGTGATGAGTGTCGCCGTGGTCGCGCAGGTTCAGGCGCACCACATCAAAGCCGAGATCAAAGAGCTGCTGGGCGAGCGAGAGGATATAGATGGCGTCGCTGTTGCCCTCCCAGCCGTGCAGCAGCACCGCGATGCGCTCGACGCGGCGCGATGCCGGCACGCGCAGGATCGGAGTGAAAGCACTGCAGGCGCACGCCCGTCGCCGCAGTCGAGCAGGATCTCCTGGCTCGCCGCGCGCAACGGCGCCGTGCGCGGCAGCACCCAGCGGCGCCGCGCCGGCAGGCTTGGCAGAATCGACTGCAGATGGCGGTTACGCAGCCAGCGCGGCGGGCCGAAAGTCTTCGTCGACGGACAGCGGTACGGTCGAGGGGATCAAGTGCCTTTAGCGCAGACGGATCTCGATGCGGTTATTCGCGCTAGCCGCGCGATTCCACTCCCCCGCCGTGAGGTCTGGGAGAGATCTGCGGATAGGGTACCGTGGTTGCCGCTGGATCGCCCGAGGTAACCTATACATCGAGCGCGCCCTGCGTCTGATGGCGGATGTCGCTCAGAAGATTGGCGAACGGCAGCGAGAGGTGCTGCGCCGGCTGCGTGCCATCGCGCGGGTTGCCGACGGCATCGCATTTGGCAAACGAGCGTCTCGTCGGGCGCCGAGCGAATAGCCGTCGGCGGCGCTGCCGACCAGGCAAAAGCGCCCGGAGAAGCTCTTGATCTCAACGACGCCGTGATATTTCTGCCCGGCGAGCCGATCGAGAAGCTGGCTCACGTGCTCCAGGCGCGCGCCGCCGAGCGGATCCTCGCCGAAGGGCACGGGCTCGATGATGACTTCGGAGCGTGTGCCGGCGGCGGCGAGCGCCGCGCCGCGCGGCGCGGCGGCCGGGGCTGCAACCGCGGCGCGCGCGCGGCGCTGCGCGCGCAGGCGATGCGCTCAGCGCCGGCGCCGCACGCTGCAGGTTCACTTGCACCTCGCGCTGCCAGAGCGCGGTGCTCACGACGGCGCGCGCCAGGGCAAGCGTTGCGACGGGCCAGCCCCAGGAGCGCGGCGCGAGCGGTCGGCAGCGGCACGGCCGGCTCGCTCGCCACGGCATCGTGCACGAGCGCGCGCAATGTCGGAACGCAGGCGCTCGAACTGCTGATCGACGTGAGCCATCCAGTCGCATGGCGCAGCTCCGCGAGCTCCGCCGCGCAGCGCCGCGTCGCTGATCGCGGCGCGCGTGCCGGTGGTCGCCGCTGGATGAGCTGGCATCTTCGAGCGGCTCGCCCGTGAGCGGCCGGAAGCTCGACTGCACCGTGGTGCGCCGGTCGGGAACGAGGTGCAGTTGATACAAGCACCTTGGAGACGTCCGCGGGCTTGATCTGCTTGGGCAGCACGCCGACGGCGCCGAGCGCACGCGCCTGCCCGAGGTACAACTCACCCTCCTGCGAGGTGTACATCATGATCGGAATGGTCGCGGTGTGCGGATTGTTCTTGATCGCCTGCAGGGCCTGAAAGCCGTCCATCCCCGGCATCAGGTGATCCATGAAGATCACATCGGGACGATGGTGCGCGAGGTAGTCGATGGCGAGCTCCGCGGTCTCGGTCGTGTCGACGTCGAGCTCGTACTTCTCCAGCATCCGGGTCAGAAACAGGCGCGCTGACTTCGAGTCGTCGACGATCAACGCGCGCTTGGCATTCATGCCCGCTCCGGATGCACTGGCTCCCTGAGGACGGCGCGAGTGTAGCGCAGAACCTCGCGCGCGCCAAGCGGCGCGGAGGTCACAACTGCGAGCGGTTCAGCTGCGCTGTCGCAGGATCACGACGCAGAATTTGTCAAAGCGCGAGGCAGGATGTTCCGCCTGCGGTGGCGTGCGGCGCGGCGGCGGGAGCCATCGCGCGGTACAGCTCCTGCAGGCGCCGTGCCATGGCAAGCGATGACCACTCGGTCGCGTAGCGCCGGCCCGCCTCGGCAAGCTGTGCACGCAGCGCCCGCATCCTCGAGCACGCGCACCGACCGCCGCCGCGAACGGCTCGAGCTTCCTCCGGCCACGATGAGCGCGCCGCAGCCCTCCTTCAAGACCGAGCGTGTGCCCAGATGCGCGGTCGAGACCAGCGGCGCCCCCTGTGCCATGGCCTCGAGCAGCACCAGGCCCTGCGTCTCGGTGCGCGAGGCAAACACAAACACGTCCGCGGCGGCATAACAGTCGAGAAGCTCGCGTGTCGCGATCAAGGTAGCCGACGAAATGCACTGCGCCGGCAAGCCCGAGGCGTGCCGGCAAGCTGCGCGCAGCGAGTCGCGCGCCGGGACCTTCGCCGGCGATGACGAACAGATCGCGCTCGGGCACGCGCGCGCGCACGCGTGCGAATACCTGCAGCAGAAAATCGATGTTCTTCTCGTGCGCCACGCGGCCGATGTAGAGCATCGAGCGGCCGATCGGCCGGCACGGCGTGCGCGGCGCGAAAGCGCGCACCGTCGCCCGCGCTTGAAGCGCTTCGCGGCACGAGCCCGGTGGGAATCACATGGATCGGCGTCGTCACACCGTAGCCGAGCAGCACCGTCGCGCATCGGCTCGGAGGGCGCGATGAGCGCGCTACCGCCTGGCACTGCGAGCGGGTGAAGGCGCGCGCGAGGCCGCGGCCGAGCGAGCGCGGCAGCAGCGGCACGTAGTGATGCAGATATTCCGCGAAGAAAGTGTGATAGGTCGCGATGCAGGGAATCTCGCAGACGCCGTGCGCAGCGCACGCCCGCGTAGTGAGCGATGAAGGGCGTATGGATGTGCACGAGGTCAAAGTCGCGCGAATGGCGCCAGAGCGCGCGCATCAGCGCGCCCCAGCGCATGCGCCGGTCCTCCGGATCGCCCGGCACGCCGGGACGCGGCGACGCGGATGATCCCGTCTTCGCATTCTGCCTCGGTGCGCGGCCGTAGTCGGGCGCCACCAGCACGGTCTCGACGTCGCAGGCCGCAAGATCACGCCGGAACGTGCGCACGGACGTCGATACGCCGTTGACCCGCGGGAAGTAGACGTCGGAGACGAAGAGGACGCGCACTAGCTGAAGGCGAGGCCGAGCTCCGCGAGGCACGCGCCGATAGACGCGCCGGCGAGTACGTCGGTCGGATAGTGCAGGCCGAGCACCACGCGCGATGCCGCAATCAGCGTGCGCGAGCGGCACGAGCACCCAGGCGAGCTCCGGAAAGTGCACGCTCGCCTGCCACGCGAATGACTACCGCGTGCAGTGTGTGCCCGGAGGGGAAACTGTAGCGATCCAGCGGCGCTGCCGCCTGCGAGATGGCCGCTGTGGCGGATGAAGGGCCGCTCGCGCACGAAGCAGCGCTTCAGTACGCGCGTAGACCATGACGCCCAGCAAGCCCGGTGAGCGCCATGACGATCGCCGGCCGCACGGCGGGCATGCCGTAGAGCACGGGCAGCAGCAGAATGAGCACGTACCAGATGACGCCGTCGCCCAGGCGGCTTGCGATCTGAAAGGGCTTGCGGATCAGCAGAGCGGGCTGCGCCGCGATTCAGACGGCTGGCACAGGCGGTAGTCCGCCATATCGATGCGTGCCAGAAAACTGCTGAACGCTGTGGCTCTCATAAGTGCTCGCACGCCCGCCCGCCCGGGTTCGGCGCGTGGTGCCTGCCTGTGGCCCACAATGCTTCAGGCACAAGACTCAGATGTGACGCTAAGATTAAGATTTTATTGCGTTTTACATCTTGTGACAGGTGGCCCTCGCCAGGCCTAGACGGCGAGGATCAGGGCATCAAAGTGCTCCTCCGGCACGGGCAGGCCGCAGGCGTCCAGGTCGCAGAGATAATCGGCGATGGCCTGCCTTACGCTTGCGATGGCGGCCTCGCGCGTTCGCCCCTCGGCGCTGCAGCCCGGCAGGCTCGGGCACTCGGCGATCCAGCAGCCGCCTTCGCCGCGGATGAGGAGCACCTGGCGCAGTGAGTTGCAAGGCTGCGCGTCAGACTCGGCGACGCGCGCTTGCGCGCTCGCTCGGGGCGATGGCGTGCCGGTTGGAACCATGTGTGTAGCGCGCTTGCGAGGTAAAGCTTTGGCTGCCAGCGCCAGCATGGGGCGCGGCGGGCTCGCGGTTAAGCGTGCATTTGGCGCCAGTACGCCCCCATGGGGGCGCGCTACTCCCGCAGCCCCGTCCCGCGGCTCATGAGCCAGAGCAGAATGCCGAACAGCATGCCCGCCGCGAGCGCCATGAGCGCGAACGCCAGCCATACGTTGACGTCGGAGACGCCGAGAAACCCGTAACGAAAGGCATTCACCATGTGCAGGATGGGATTGACGTAGGAGAGCTGCTGCGCCCACGGCGGCAGCAGCGAGACCGAATAGAAAACGCCGCCGAAATAGGTGAGCGGCGTCAGCACGAAGGCCGGGATCCAGTTGACCTGGTCGAAATTCTTGGCGAACACGGCATTCAGAAGACCGCCCAGGGAGAACACCGTCGCGGTCAGCAGCACCGCCGCGATGATGATGAAGAGATGATGCACGCGCAGGTTCGTGAAGATGAGCGAGACGATCGTCACCACCGCCCCGACCATCAGGCCGCGCAGCACCCCTCCGGCCACGTACCCCAGGACGATGATCCAGTTGGGCAGCGGCGCGACCAGCATCTCCTCCACGTGCTTGCCGAACTTCGCGCCGAAGAAGGAGGAGACGACATTCGCGTAGGAGTTGGTGATGACCGACATCATGATGAGGCCGGGGGCGATGTAGAGCATGTAGTTGAAGCCGCCCATCTGACCGACGCGCCGGCCGATGAGGCTGCCGAAGATCACGAAATACAGAATCGCCGTCACGGCCGAGGGCACGAGCGTCTGGCCCCAGATGCGGATGATCCGCCCGTACTCGCGGATGACGATCGTCTTCAGGCCAATCCAGCGGATGTGCCCCAGATCGATCGCCGCTGCCTCGCCGTGCGCCATCAGGCGCGCGCCGAGCGCGGCCTGCGCGGGCGGCGCGACTGCCCGGCGCCGCGGCCCCGCGCGACTCGACCAGACGCATGAAGATCTCCTCCAGGCGATTCACCTTGTTGCGCATGCTCACCACCTCGATGCCAAGGCCCGAGAGCCGCAAGAAGATGTCGTTCAGATTCTGCTCCTTGGTCACCTCGATCTCGAGGGTGCCATCGGCCTGCAGCGTCGTGACATACCCCTCGAGGTGGGGCGCGGCGGAGATCGGATCGCGCAGGTTCAGCACGAAGGTCTCGGTGTGCAGCCGGCGCAACAAGCTGCTCATGCGGTCGCGCTCGGCGATACGGCCATCGTGGATGATGGCAATGTCGCGGCAGAGCGTCTCGGCTTCCTCCAGGTAGTGGGTGGTCAGAATGATCGTCGTGCCGCCGGCGTTGATCTCGCGCAGAAAATCCCACATGGTCCGCCGCACCTCGATGTCGACGCCGGCCGTGGGCTCATCGAGGATCAGCAGGCGCGGCTCGTGCACCAGCGCCCGGGCGATCATCAGCCGGCGCTTCATGCCGCCCGAGAGCGCGCGGGCGATGGAGGCGCGCCTGTCCCACAGCTGCAGGTGCTCGAGATACTTCTGGGCGCGCCGGCGCGCCACGCGGCGCTCGATGCCGTAGAAGCCGGCCTGGTTCACGACGATCGTCTCGGGCGTCTCGAAGAGATTGAAGTTCACCTCCTGCGGCACGACGCCGATGCAGGCTTTGGCGATGTCCGGATCGGCGATCGATGTCGTGGCCGAAAACGCTGACCTGCCCGGCGCTCTTGCGCACGAGCGAGGTGACGATGCCGATGAGGGTGGTCTTGCCGGCGCCGTTGGGCCCGAGCAGGGCGAAGAAGTCGCCGGGGGCGACATCCAGATCGATGCCCTTCAGGGCCTGCACGCCATTCTTATAAGTCTTCGTCAGACCTCGGACGCAAAGCGCATTCATAACAAGGGGTTGAAGCAAGGACTTGCGGCCCCAAGCGTAGCACACGCGGCAATTTTGCCCGCTGCGCTGCCGCAGGAGCGCCCCCGAGCGGAGGGCAAGCGCTACGAATGCGGCCGCAGGAAGACGCTCGTCACGCCGGCCAGCAGGCGGATGCGGCTGTGCCAGATCTCGTAGGCGTTCCAGCCGCAGTGTGCGGCTTGCGGCAGTTCGGCAGGGGATGCGATGGGAGCAGCGGGCCGCGGAAATTCTTCATTCGCGGCGCTCCCGGCCAATGCGTAGTCGACGTGCGGCGTCGAGCAGTCTTTGCATAATTCCCTAGCAGGCAGCCGCGCCGCACTGCCACCGCAGCAGGCGCTGCGGATGCGACGACGGTTGCGCGCATTTTAGCTATATATGAAAACTCGCGAGAAGGGAATTTTGTTGCCCTCAAACATAATATTTATTTAGTCCGCGAAGTAGCGCGCGAGATATTTGTCGAAACTCTCTTTGTCGCTCGCCTCAATGGCGCGCTGCTTCGCGAGCGACTCGCTCGCCTCCGCGGCAAACTCCGTCAGGCGCGCCTGATTGGGCGGATAGAGCTCCAAAAAGTATTCCTTGTGCATCATCGACATCCGCAGTGCAAGCTCGAAAAACGATTCATTTGTTGTCGCAAGTTCAGTCATGAGACGCGCCGAAGGGGTGAGCGCGACGTTGTCGATCTTGCCCGCCTGGGCCGCCAGCGCCTGCGCATACGGGCGCGACGCATCACCGCGATCGAGGATCTCGCAGATCCCCGTGAGCGCATCGATGAGCTCGTGCGCCCACACGCGCAGCTCCACCGCCTTGCCCGTCGCGCGCCAGCATCAGACCGGGCTCGCGGCCGCGGCGCGCCACCAGCAGATGATTCTGATCGAGCGCCGCCTGCTCCTCAGCGGCGATCAGCGGACTTTCCTTGAGCAGGCACAGCGCGAGCAACGCCTCGAGAAAGCGCAGCTTGTTCTGATTGACGCCGACCGGATCGAAGGCGCTCACATCGAGCGCGCGCACCTCGACGTATTCGACGCCAGCACGCTGTAGCGCCTTGGTGGGGCGCTCGCCGGAGTGGGCGACGCGCTTCGGGCGGATGAAGCTGTAGTACTCGTTCTCGATCTGCAGGATGTTGGCGTTCAGCTGCTGATACTCGCCGTTTAACTTAATGCCGAGCGCCTCGTACGCAGGAAACGGCGTCGTGATGGCGGCGGTGAGATCGCGCACGTACTCCTCGAGGCTGTTGACCGACACCGTCAGCCCCGACTGGTTGCGGTTGCGATAGCCGATGTCGCTCATGCGCAGGCTGGTGGCATACGGCTCGTAGAGCGTGCCGGGTGCAAGCTGCGGCAGGTGCGCGTCGCGGCCGCGCATGAACGACTTGCACACCACCGGCGAGACGCCGAACAGATAGAGCACGATCCAGCCGAGGCGCCGGTAATTGCGCAACAGCTCGAAGTAGCTGCGCGAGACGAACGGGGCATCGAAGGCGTGCGATCCGCGCACCGCCGCGTAGGCCTCCCAGAAAGCCTGCCGGAAAGGAATAGTTGAAATGCACGCCGGAGATCGCCTGCATCACCCGTCCGTAGCGCAGGCCGAGACCCTGGCGGTACACGCTCTTCATGCGCGCGATGTTTGAGGTGCCGTACTGGGCGATCGGAATGCTCGCATCGCCCTCGCAGCGCGCAGGGCATGCTGGTCGCCCACAGCAGCTCCTCGCCCAGGTGCCGATAGACGAACTGATGCAGGTCGAGCAGGTACTGCAGCAGCTCCCAGCTGGCGGTGAAGGGCGGCGTGACCAGCTCGATCAGCGCCTCGGAATAATCGGTGGTGATGTGCTCGTTGGTGAGCGCCGAGCCGAGCGCGCGCGGATGCGGCGTCTGCGGCGATGTCCCCGTCGGGCGTGACGCGCAGCGACTCCTTTTCCACCCCCTTGCGGCCGCCCTGCAGAATCTGCGGCTGGCCGCTGTTGATCAGGGCGGAAAGTCGTCGCTCAAACTCACGGTCGACACCGGGATCGGGACATGCAACCTCACGCGCAAAAGAGCGCGGCATCTTGCCGCCTGCCAGGCGGCTGCGCAAATCGGCGCCGGCGCGCCTCCATCTAAGGCGTCTCGCAGCGTGCGCGCAGGCCGACGAGGAGCGCCGGCAGATCGCGCCTCAGGCTCGCGCGCGCGAGCCAGCGGGGCACATAGAAGCGCGGCATGACATTCGCCTGGTAGGTCACGACGGTTGCCGCGCCGGCGCGCCGCGGTGCGAGCCGCCAGTCGCCCTCGTTCTTGGCAAAATCGCCGCCCACGCCGGAAAAATGCACGCGCGCGGATGGCTCATACTCGGCGCGAAACACATAGGAGGCGTGCGGCAGCCACCAGCCGTAGGTAATCTCCTGCTCGATGATCTGCCAGGAGCCGTCGGGCGCGCTCTGCAGCACGGCGCAGCGCACGAGGTGCGGCACGTACTGCAGCGCCTGCGCGCAGTCGGTCATGGTGCGAAACACCTGCGCGGCCGGCGCGTTGATCTCGATGGCCGCACGGAAACTGCTCGTCAGCGAGGCTCGCCTCCCGGCTCGGGCGGCAGCAGTACCTCGCGGCGATCAAGCCGCGCAAGCTCCTCAGCCGACAGCTGCCAGTCCGGCAACGCCGAAGGCCGCGTGCCCGTGCAGCGCGCCCAGGAGCAGCAGCACGCCGCACGAGCGCGCCGGCAAGATTCCTCTGGTGCACATCGGTGACCTTCCCCGCGTGTGTCCGGCTGATTGTCGCGCCAGGTTCATTGCCTGATCGGCTCGATGCGGCTAGCGTAGCGCGCCGTGACATGCAGCCATCTTATCCGCCCCCTTGCCTCCGCCGACGACGTGGCGCTCGCGCAGGTCATTGGCAGCGTCATGGCCGAGTTACGGCGCCGTGCGGCGAGCTTGCCTGCGGATGCGGAAGTCGCGCTCATGTCGCGCGCCTACGCGGCGCCGCGCTCGGCCTATTTCGTGGTCGAGGATGGCGGGGCAGGTGGTGGGCGGCGCGGGGCTCGCGCCACTGGCCGGCGCGCGCCTTCGAGGTGTGCGAGCTGCGCAAGATGTACCTGCTGCCGCGCCGCGCGCGGCCACGGCGTCGGGCGTGCTTCTGCTGCGGCGCTGCCTGCGCGTCGCGCGCGGCTTCGGCTATCAAATCTGCTACCTGGAAACCCTGAGCGACGATGGCCGCGGCGCGTCACCTCTATGAGCGCGCGGGTTTTCGGCGCCCTGCCGCAGCCGCTCGGCGCGACGCGGCAACTGCGGCTGCGATCGCTGGTTTGCGCTTGAGCTGTGAGGCGCGTCGCGCCTGCCGGGCCATAGGGTGCGTCAAATCGCATAGAATCGGCACGCCGTCGCACTAGGATGCGCGCACCCAGGAGAGATTCATGCTGGTCGGCTCCGCAGTCAGGCGCGTCGCCATCTTGGGCGGGATCCGCATTCCGTTCGCCCGCGCCAACGGCGCCTACGCGCGCTTTGGCAACCAGGACCTGCTGACGGCCACCTTGCGCGGCCTCGTCGATCGCTTCGGCCTTGCCGGGCAGCGGCTCGGAGACGTGATCGCGGGCGCCGTGATCAAGCACTCGACGGGACTACAACCTGGTGCGCGAGTGCGTGCTCGGCAGCGGGCTTGATCCGCACACCCCGGGACTTGATGTGCAGCGCGCCTGCGGCACGAGCCTCGAGGCGGCGATCCTGCTCGGCAACAAGATTGCGCTCGGCCAGATCGAGGCCGGCATTGCGGGCGGCGTCGACTCGATCAGCGATCCGCCGATCGTGTATCCCACAGGCCTACCAGCAGCTGCTGCTCGCAAGCTATCGCGGCCGCACGCTCTGGCAGCGCATGCGCCGTGGCTCGCGCTGCGGCCCGGGCACCTGAAGCCCATGCTGCCCGGCGTCATCGAGCCGCGCACCGGCCTGTCGATGGGGCAAAGCTGCGAGCTCATGGTGAAAACCTGGAAGATCTCGCGCGAGGACCAGGACGAGCTGGCGTTTCGAGAGCCACCGCCATGCGGCCGAGGCCTGGACGCGAGGGCTTCTTTGACGATCTCGTCATCGAGTACCGCGGCCTGAAGAGCGACAACAATATCCGCGCCGACACCTCACGCGAGAAGCTCGCGAAGCTGCGCCCGACGTTCGACTTCAGCGGCGCGGGCACGCTCACCGCCGGCAACAGCACGCCGCTCACCGACGGCGCGGCGGCGCGTGCTGCTCGCATCGGAAGAATGGGCGGCGGCACACAAGCTGCCGGTGCTGGCGTATCTGCGCTACGGCAAGCAGTGGGCGGTGGATTTCGCCGGCGGCAAGGAAGGGCTGCTGATGGCGCCGGCCTACGCCGTCGCGGCCATGCTGCGCGAGGCGGGCCTCACCCTGCAGGACTTCGACTACTACGAGATCCATGAGGCTTTCGCCGGACAGGTGCTGTGCACGCTCGCCGCGTGGGAGTCGACGGACTACTGCCGCGACGTGCTCGGCGGAGAAGAAGGCCCTGGGCGAGCATCGATCGCGCGAAGCTCAACGTCAAAGGCGGCAGCGTCGCGATCGGGCATCCGTTTGCCGCGACCGGCGCGCGCATCGTCGCAACGCTGGCGAAGCTGCTGGCGAACGACGCCAACGCCAAGCGCGGGCTCATCTCCGTGTGCACCGCCGGCGGCATGGGGGTGAGCGGCGATCCTGGAGCGCTGAGGCACGCGCGGCGCGCGCCGGCGGAAAGATTTGGCGGTGCACGGCGCGACGCATGCGACGGTGGCGGACAGCATCTCATGAGCGATGACAGTCATTGGCGTGAGAAATACCGCGAAGCCTTAAGCCGCCTGTCGGCCGAAGAAGTGCGGCGCAGCCGCCTGCAAAGCGTGCTGCGCAGCCTGATCGGCACGGCTGTGTCTCGCCGCCCAGGGCCGCGATGCTCGCCTGGATGCGGAGTTGCGCAAGGTCGCCGAGACCGTGCGCAAGGGCAGTCGATCCGCAGGTGATCGAGACCTGCTCGACCCGCTGTCGCAGGCCGTCGCGGCGCTCGAGCTGCAGACGAGCCGCGAGCCCGGCGGCGTCCACTGAGCCCGCGCGCCCGGGCGGCGATGGCGCCGAGCAGGCGCCCTCGCTCTCTCGATCAGCTCGCGCTGCTGCCTGAACTGCGTCCCCTGATCGATGCAGCTGCGCGCCGCGGCGCCGGGCAGCCCTGGGCGCCGCCGATCTGGCGCGTCTCCTCGAGCGCGTCACGCAGCTCGCAAGCGAGCAGCGCGCCGCCGGCGCAGCGCGAGAAGCTCGAGCTCGAACACCTGCTGCAGCAGCTGACCTCGCGGCTCGATGAGATCGCCGCGCACCTTGCAGGCGAGGTCGAGGAGCAGAACGCGGCGCAGGACGAGACCGAGAAGCTCGATCTGCTCGTGAGCGGCGAGGTCGAGCAGTTGAAGACCAACGTCATGCGCGCGCTCGATCTGGCGGGCATGCGCGACCAGGTGAGCCATCGCCTCGCCGCCATCCGCGGCCACCTGCAGGACTTTCGCGGCCGCGAGGAATCGCGCATCAAGACCTACCGCGAGCGGGTCGGGCGCATGCGCTCGCGCATCCGTGAGCTCGAGCGCGAAAGCCACATGCTGCACGTGAGCCTGCAGGAGGAGCAGCGGCTTGCCATGATCGATGCGCTCACCGGCATCCCCAACCGCGCCGCCTATGATGACCGCATCGAGCAGGAGTTCCGGCGCTGGAAACGCTTCGGTCGCACGGTGAGCATCCTCGCCTGGGACATCGACCACTTCAAGACGATCAATGACGCCTATGGCCACAAGGCGGGCGACAAGGTGCTGCGCATCTTCGGGCAGCAGCTTGCCAAACACGTGCGCGAGACCGACTTCGTCGCGCGCTATGGCGGCGAGGAATTTGTCATGCTGCTCGTCGGCTCCTCGCCCGGCCGAGGCACATACCGTGGCGGACAAGATCCGCAACGAGATCGCGCAGCTCGGGTTTCATTTCCACGATCAGCCGGTGACCGTCACCGCCTCCTGCGGCATCACCAACTTCATCGCCGAAGACACGCCCGATGCCGCCTTTGACCGCGCGGACCGCGCGCTCTACCAGGCTAAGGAAACCGGCCGCAACCGCTGCGTCGTCGGCTAACCGCGCGCCGCGAGCGGCGCTTGCTCGACAGACGCTTGCCAATAGTTTCATCTGAAACTAAATTGCCCTGCACGCCCACCGTCGGAGGCTTTGCCATGAAGCACTACATCACTTATCCCCGCGTCGCCGGAGTCGCATCGCGACAGGCGCATGCGGACCTGCCGGCGGGCACGTTCGAGCGTGAAATGAGCAAGGATGGCTTCTTCGGGCCCGCTGCCCACCTCTATCACCGCCATCCGCCCACCGGCTGGGTGCAGTTTGCGGGGCCGTTGCGGCCGCATGCATTTGATCTTGCGGCGCTGCCGGCGCAGCCGCTGCCGGCGCCGCTTGAGGCGGCCGAGATCGTCGGCAATGCGCGCGCTGCGGCTGCGCTTCTGGAAGAGCGCCGCGGGCCGCATGGATCATCTCGTGCGCAACGGCGACGGCGATGAGATTCTCTTCATCCACTCGCGGCGCGGGGAGCTGTTCTGCGATTTCGGCCATCTTGCGCTTCGCGGCCGGCGATTACATCCTGCTGCCGCGCGGCACGCTGTGGCGGGTTGCTGCGGCGCAGCCGCTTGCCGCGCTGCTGATCGAGGCGACGCAGGGTAGTTTTCGCCTGCCGGAAAAGGGCCTGGTGGGACCGCATGCGCTCTTTGATGCCGCGATGCTGGATGTGCCGCAGCTCGATGCCGAGTTTCGCGCGCAGCAGAGCGACAGCGAGCGCTGGCAGGTGCGCGTCAAGCGCCGCGGCGCGATCTCCACCATCACCTATCCCTTCAATCCGCTCGATGTCGTCGGCTGGCACGGCGACCTCATGGTCGCGCGCATCAACGTGCGCGACATCCGCCCTCTGATGAGCCATCGCTACCATCTGCCGCCGTCCGCGCATACGACCTTCGTCGCGGATCGCTTCGTCGTGTGCACCTTCGTGCCGCGCCCCTTCGAGTCCGACCCCGGCGCGATCAAGGTGCCGTTCTTCCACAACAACGACGATTACGATGAGCTCATCTTCTATCACGCGGGCAACTTCTTCTCGCGCGACAACATCCATCCGGGCATGGTCACGCTGCATCCCTGCGGCTTCACGCACGGCCCGCATCCGAAGGCGCTTGCCAACGTGCTGCAGCAGCCGAAGAGCGCGACCGACGAGGTCGCGGTGATGATCGACGCACGTGATCCGCTTGATATCGGCGCGGCGGCGCGCAGCGTCGAATGGCCGGGCTACGTCGATAGCTGGCGCACCGACAAATGAAGCTTGCGAGCCTGCGCGGGGCGGGGCGCGACGGACGAGCTCGTCATCGTCGATCGCGCGCTGCAGCGCTGCGTCGCGGTGCCGCAGATCGCCCCGACGCTGCAGGCCGCGCTCGACCGGTGGGCGGAAACCGAGCCGCTGCTGCGCGCGGCCGCCGCGCAGTTCGAGTCGGGCGGTGCAGCGCGCGCGCAGCAATTTGATCCGCGCGGTTGCATGGCACCGCTGCCGCGCGCGTATCAGTGGCTCGATGGCAGCGCGTACCTGCATCACGTGGAGCTCGTGCGCCGCGCGCGCGGCGCCGAAATGCCCGCCTCATTCCTCACCGATCCGCTCATGTACCAGGGCGGCTCGGATGCGCTGCTCGGCCCGCGCGATGAGGCCGCCTTCGTGAGCGAAGAGCATGGCATTGATCTTGAGGCCGAGGTCGCGATCATTACCGATGATGTGCCCGCTCGGCACCAGCGTGAGCGCGGCCGCCCGCCACGTGAAGCTCATCGTGCTCGTCAACGACTGGAGCCTGCGCAATCTGATTCCCGCCGAGCTTGCCAAGGGGTTCGGCTTCCTGCAGTCGAAGCCGGCCACGGCGCTGTCGGGGATTGCGGTGACGCCCGACGAGCTTGGCGGGCGCCTGGCGCGACGGGCAAGGTGCACCTGCCGCTCGTGAGCAGCATCAACGGCACGCTGCTTGGGCGTCCGAACGCAGGCGTTGACATGAACTTCAGCTTCTACGAGCTCCTGGCGCATGCCGCGCGCACGCGCCAGCTCGCCGCCGGCACGATCCTCGGCTCGGGCACCGTCGCCAATCGCGATCCGGCGAGCGGCTGCTCCTGCCTTGCTGAGCGGCGCACCCTCGAGGTGTTAGAATATGGTTCTGCCCGCACCCCCTTTCTCAAGTTCGGCGAACGCGTCCGTATCGAAATGCTCGCCGAGAACGGCGAAGCATCTTCGGCGCCCTCGACCAGCCGGTAGTGCGCTCCCGGGCAGACGCTTAGAGCAGACACGCTGTGCGTAAGAATTTATGAGTGAATACACGACCATCATGGCGCGCGATGGCCATGAGTTGCGCGCCTGGCTTGCGCCGCCGCCGGGCAAAGCGCGCGGCGCCATCGTCATCGTGCAGGAGATCTTTGGAGTCAACAGCCACATCCGCGCGCTCACCGACGGCTATGCGCAACGAGGGCTATGTCGCGATCGCACCCAGTCTTTTCGATCGCGTGCGCCGCGGCATCGAGCTGCCCTACAGCGACCAGGCGCTGCAGGAGGGCCGCGGCTATGTCGAGCCAGCTCAAGCCTGAGCAATGGCTGGCGGATATTGCGGCGGCGATCGCCGTCGTGCGCCACGCGGGCCGGGTCGGGGTCATCGGCTTCTGCTGGGGCGGCAAGATCGCCTACCTCACCGCCTGCGATCTCGCCATCGCCGCGCTGTCGCCTACTACGGCGGCGGCATCGCCCAGGAACTTGCGAAAAGCACCCAAGTGTCCCGTCATGTACCACTTCGGCGACCAAGGACGCGCACATCCCGCATGAGCGACATCGATGCAGATCAAGGCCGCCCATCCGCAGGGCGAGTTCTATCTCTACCCGGCGGATCACGGGTTCAACTGCGATCAGCGCGGCTCGCTACGATGCGCCGAGCGCCAAGCTCGCGCGCGAGCGCACGCTCGCGTTCCTGGCAAAGTACGTGGCGCGCGCGGAGGGTAGCAGCGATGCACGCACTCAAGGAGGCTGATCAGGCGCTCAACCTGAAAGATGCGGGGCTGCTGCGCATGCAGGCATTCCTCGCCGGCGAATGGGCCGATGCGCACAGCGGCGCGACGCGCGACTGTCCTGAACCCTGCAACCGGACAGCCGCCTCGGCACCGTGCCCAACATGGGAGCGGCGGAAACGCGCCGCGCGATCGAGGCGGCATCTGCGGCGCTGCCCGCCTGGGCGAAGAAGACCGCGCAGGAGCGCGCCCTCATCCTGCGCCGCTGGTACGACCTCATGATGGCCAATCAGGACGATCTGGCGCGCATCATGACCGCCGAGCAGGGCAAGCCGCTCGCCGAAGCGCGCGGCGAGATCGGCTACGCCGCATCCTTCATCGAGTGGTTCGGTGAAGAGGGCAAGCGAGCTCTACGGCGACGTGATCCCCGCTCATCAGCCCGACAAGCGCATCCTCGTGCTGCGCCAGCCGATTGGCGTCGTCGCCGCGATCACGCCGTGGAATTTTCCGGCGGCAATGATCGCGCGCAAAGTGGCGCCGGCGCTCGCCGCGGGCTGCACCTTCGTCTGCAAGCCGGCCACCCAAACGCCGTTACTCGGCGCTGGCGATGGCGGAGCTCGCCGCGCGCGCCGGCGTTCCGCCAGGCGTCTTGAGCGTTCTCACCGGCGACTCGGCCGCCATCGGCGCCGAGATGACCTCGAACCCCGCGGTGCGCAAGCTCTCCTTCACCGGCTCAACCGCGGTCGGCAAGCAGCTGATGGCGCAGTGCGTCCCCACGCTGAAGAAGCTCTCGATGGAGCTCGGCGGCAATGCGCCGTTCATCGTGTTTGAAGACGCCGATCTCGATGCGGCCGTGGCCGGAACGATCGCGAGCAAGTACCGCAACACCGGGCAGACTTGCGTGTGCGCCAACCGGCTCTTCGTGCAGGACTCGATCTACGATGAGTTCGTGCGCAAGTTGACCGCGGCAGTGGCAAAGCTCGCCGTCGGCGACGGACTTGCAGGCCGCACCGACCAGGGCCCGCTGATCGACAAGCAGGCGCTCGCAAAGGTCGAGGAGCACATCGCCGACGCGCTCTCGAAGGGCGCGAAGATCGCCGCCGGCGGCAAACGCCACGCGCTTGGGCGGCACGTTCTTCCAGCCCACGGTGCTGACCGACATCACCCCCGCCATGCTGGTCGCGCGCGAGGAGACGTTTGGCCCCGTCGCACCACTGTTTCGCTTCAAGACCGAAGAGGAGGCGCTCCGCCTTGCCAACGCCACCGAGTTTGGCCTTGCAGGCTACTTCTATACGCGCGACCTGGCGCGCGCCTGGCGCGTGAGCGAGGCGCTCGAATGCGGCATCGTCGGTCTCAATACCGGGATCATCTCCACCGAGGTCGCGCCGTTCGGTGGCATCAAGGAATCCGGCATGGGTCGCGAGGGCTCAAAGTACGGCATCCTCGACTACACCGAGATCAAATACGTCTGCGTCGGCGGCGTGTAGTGGGCTACGTCAGCTCTCCGCAGTTCCGCCACGACGGCACCGAGCGCATCGGCGTACTGCTCGTCAACTCGGGCACGCCTGCATCGCTTGCGACGCGCGATGTACGCCAGTTCCTGAAGGCTCTGCTCTCCGATCCGCGCGTCGTCGAGCTGCCGCGCGCGCTGTGGCTGCCGATCCTGCACGGTTTCATTCTGCCGCTGCGGCCATTCGTCTCGGCGCGCAAATACGCGCGCATCTGGACGAGCGGCAGGCTCGCCGATGACCAAGATCTCCGAGGAGCTGCGCAGCCGAGCTCACGGCAGTGCTCGCGCAACGCATGCTGGCGCCTTTCTCCGTCGAGCTCGGCATGCTCTACAGCAAACCCACGGTGGCAAAGCGCGCTCGTGCGCCTGCGCAACTGCGGCGCGCAGCGCATCCTCGTCGTGCCGCTCTTTGCGCAGTACTGCGGTGCGAGCACCGGCGCGGTCTATGATCAGGTGAGCGCGGAGCTGCGTCGCTGGCGCTGGCTTCCGGAGCTGCGCTTCATCGCCGAGTACCACGATCACCCGGGCTACATCGAAGCACTGCGCGCGAGCGTCGCGCAGCATTGGCAGGCGCAGGGCGCACCGAGCGCCTGCTCGTCTCCTTCCACGGCATTCCGGAGCGCTACTTTCAGCGCGGCGATCCGTACTTCTGCAAATGCCAGAAGACCGCGCGGCTGCTCGCCGATGAGCTCATGCTGCGCGATGAGCAGTGGAGCGTGAGCTTCCAGTCGCGTTTCGGCGCGGATCGCTGGCTCGCGCCGTACACCGCCAATGTGCTCGCCGAGCTGCCGAAACGCGGCGTCACTGAGCTCACCGTCGTCTGCCCGGGCTTTGCGGTCGATTGTCTGGAGACGCTGGAGGAGATCGCGATCGAGAACCGTGATCGCTTCCTCGCCGCCGGCGGCCGGCGCTTCCTGTATGTGCCTGCGCTCAACGCCCGCGCGGAACATGCGCGCGCGCTCGCCGATCTGATTGCGCAGCACTGCCAGGGCTGGACGCAGTGCGCGCACGGTCTGTTTCCCGCCGGCGCGGCACGCGACGCTTCGGCCTAGGTCGCGCGCGGCGCACGTGCTCGGCCGCTTCCTCGAGATCGGCATCCGCACGAGCGATATCCGCGCGTCGGTCGAGTTCTACGAGCGCCTCGGTTTCGCGCAGGCGCGCACCGGTGATACCTGGCCGCATCCCTACGGGGTGCTGACGGACGGGCGGCTCTTCATCGGGCTGCATCAAAGCTCTTTTGACTCGCCGGCGCTGACGTTCGTGCATGAGAACATCGCGCGCCACGCGCGCGAGCTTGCAGCACAGGGGGTGAGTCTTGCCCATGAGTGCACCGCCGAGGAGGAGTTCCACAGCATCGGTCTCAAAGATCCGAACGCGCAGATGCTGCTGCTCGTCGAGGCACGCACGTTCTCGCCGGTGGAGCGGCGTGCGCAGCAGCACTCGCTGTGCGGCTATTTCGAGGAGTACAGCATACCGAGCAGTGATTTTGCGGCAGCGCGGGCGTTCTGGGAGCCGCTCGGATTTGTGGCGACCGAGGAGACGGACGTGCCGTACCCGCACATGGCGCTCACCAGCGACCATCTCGACATTGCCTTCCACCGGCCGGACGTCTTGCGCCCAGGCCATGCTGGTGTTCCGCGATGCCCTGATGCAGCAGCGCATTGCGAAGCTGCGCGAGCTTGCCATCGGCACGTGGCTGCAGACGCCGCGGGGTTTGAGTGCGCAAGCCAACGCGCTGCTCGCCGCACCCGAGGGCACGCCGCTGCTGCTGCTGCACGAAGAGCTCTGATAAGCCGGCCAACGCACGCGCTGCGCACCTATTGGGCGCGCGCGACGATGTGAAACTGCAGGTGCATCTCATCCTGCACGGCGAGCGCCCCGAGGAGCGCCGTGAAGGGCGCAAGCCCAAGGTCGCTCTGCCTGAGTGACAACTCGCCATCTGCAAGCAGCTCGCTCGCGCTCGAGCGTATAGCTCACCGCCACCGTGACTTCGGAACGATGGTCGCGAACCGCGATCTGCAGATGCGCGACAAGCTCGCTGCCGGCGGGCTCGAAGCCGGCGCACTTGAGCGTGATGCGCGGATAAGCGTCGGCGTTGAGAACCGCGGGCCCGAGCATGTTGTGCCGCGTGCCTTCGCGGGCGGACTCCGGAACGTCGCCGGCAAAATCCGCACCCTGCGCCGCGCGCAGCTCCGCCTCATCCACGCTCAGTGCCGCCACCGGGAATGACAGTTCACAGCTGGAGCGCGCAAGATCCGCCGCGACGTGGATGCTGCCGCCAAGATCGTGCGAGGCCACGATGTGATTGTGGCCCGCGCGCGCGAGGGTCCCGCCGCGATACACGCGCACGATGAGCAGCGAGTCGCTGCCCACGATCTGATAAGGCCGCCCGAGCAGCGGCTGCGCCGGCGCGGACGCTTGCGGCTCGGGAGCACTGCGCGGCGGCGCGCGTGTCGCGCAGGCGCCGACGATGAGAAGCGCGAGCGCCGCGAGCACCCGCATCTTGCAAGCAACCGGCATCGGCATAAGCTTAGGCTGCATGCTGCGCAATACTACCGTTCGCTGGGGCGGCGTCGCCCAGTTTTTCCACTGGACCATCGTGGTGCTCATCATCACGCAGTTCACTCTTGCGCTCACCGCGGAGAATCTGCACGGCATGAAGAAACTTGCCGTGCTCGCCAGGCACAAGTCGATTGGCATCACGATCCTGATGCTGGCGGTGCTGCGACTGGCATGGCGGCTCATGAATCCGACGCCGCCGCTGCCCACGACACTCAAACCCTATGAGCGCCTGCTCGCCCACTTCACGCATAGCGCGCTCTACGTACTCATCTTTATTACGCCGGTCGCGGGATGGATCATGTCCTCGGCGCGCGGCTTTCCGGTGAGCTGGTTCAATCTCTTCCAGTTGCCAGACCTGGTGGCCAAGAACCGCCCGCTGTATGACTTCATGCTGGCAACCCACCACAGCTTGGCGTGGACACTGGCGGCGATCGCCATGTTGCATCTGCTCGCGGCTCTGAAGCACCACTTCGTGATGAGGGACACGGTGCTGCGCCGCATGCTCCCCTTTACCAACACGCCCTAGAAAGGAACAACGCGATGATGAGCCACATCCGCCGCGCGTGGCCGCTGGCCGCATGGCTGCTCTTGGCGGTCGCCGGCAGCGCCAACGCCGCAGCGCCGCCGACCTATACGCTCGATGCCACGAAGAGCACGCTGGAATTCACATTCGTGCAGGCGGGCGCCAAGAACAAGGGGCGCTTTGCGAAATTCACGCTCGATTTCGCCTTTGCCGATGACAATCTCGCCGCCTCGAAGCTCGACGTGACCATCAATGTCGCGGCACTTGATACCGCCGACCAGGAGCGCGACGACACGCTGCGCGACACGGATCTGTTCGCCGTCAAGCAATACCCGCAGGCGCGCTTTAGCGCCACGCAGATCACGAAGAGCGGCGCCGGCTACGAAGCGGCGGGCACGCTGCTGCTGCGCGGGCTCAGCAGGCCGCAGCGCGTGCAGTTTGCGCTGCGCAGCGCCACCGAGCAGGGACGCCACGTGCTCTACATGACGGGCACGTCGCTCGTGCGGCGGCTCGACTTCGGCGTGGGTCAGGGCGACTGGAAATCAACCGAATGGGTCGGCAACGACGTCACGGTGAGCTTCAACCTGCGCCTGCTGGCGCCCTGATCGCGAGCGCCGCGCCCGCGCGCGCCTCAGCGCCGGCGCGCGCGCTTGCGGCCGCGCGCGGCGCGAGCCGCACTCTTGCGGGCCGCGCGCGGCGCGGCGCGGCGTACGGCGCTGCGTTTCTTGCTCGCCTTGCGCGCAGCGCTCTTCTTCTTCGCCCTCTTGGGTGCGCGGCGCGCGACCGCGGCCTTTTTCTTGGTCGCCTTGGCGCGCGCGCGACTCGGCTCAACACCGCGCAGCTGCTCGATGATCGCGGGATTCTCCAGTGTTGAGATGTCCTGAGTGATCTCCTCGCCGCGCGCGACCGCGCGCAGCAGACGACGCATGATTTTTCCGGAGCGCGTCTTCGGCAGATTGTCGGTGAAGCGAATTTCGTCGGGCTTGGCGATCGCGCCGAGCTCCTGCGCCACCCAGGCGCGCAACTCCTCGACGAGCTTCTTGACGACATCCCCGCTCGGCCGCGTGCCGCGGCAAACGACGTACGCGAAAATTCCTTCGCCCTTGATCTCGTGCGGCTTGCCGACCACCGCCGCCTCGGCGACGCGTGGGTGCGAGACGAGAGCGGACTCCACTTCCATCGTGCCGAGCCGGTGACCGGCCACATTCAGCACGTCATCGATCCGGCCCATGATCCAGTAGTAGTTGTCCTTGTCGCGATGCGCGCTGTCGCCTGCGACATAGAGCCGGTTGTTGAATTTCTCCCAGTAGGTACTCAGGTAGCGCGCGTTATCGCCCCAGATGGTGCGCAGCATGGAAGGCCAGGGCTTGCGGATTACGAGATAGCCGCCCGCGTCGGGTCGGGTGACCGATTGGCCGCGATTGTCGACAATATCGGCCTCGATGCCTGGCAGCGGGCGCGTGCAGGAACCGGGTTTGGTCGGCGTCGCACCCGGCAGCGGCGAGATCAGGATGCAGCCGGTCTCAGTCTGCCACCAGGTATCCACGATCGGGCAGCGGCCCGCGCCGATGACGCGGTGATACCACATCCACGCCTCAGGATTGATCGGTTCACCGACGCTGCCGAGCAGACGCAGCTTCGACAGATCGTAGCGCGCGGGCAGCTCGTCGCCGAGCTTCATCAGCGCGCGAATCGCCGTCGGCGCCGTATACAGCACCGTGACGGCGTGCCTCTGGCACATCTGCCACCAGCGGCCCCCATCGGGAAACGTCGGTGCGCCTTCATACATGAGGAGGGTCGTGCCGCACGAGAGCGGACCGTAAGCGACGTAGCTGTGGCCGGTGACCCAGCCCACATCCGCCGTGCACCAGAAGACATCATTGGCGCGCAGGTCAAATATCCACTGCGTCGTGAGCTTTGCGCCGAGGAGGTAGCCGCCGCTGGAGTGCTGAATGCCCTTGGGTTTGCCGGTCGACCCGGATGTATACAGCAGAAACAGCGGATGCTCGGCATCCACCGGCTCCGGGTCGCACACCGGCGATTGCCCATCGACGATGTCGTGCCACCACACGTCACGCTCGGCGCGCATGCGCACCGGCTCGCCGGTGCGCCGGTACACGATGACGCGCTCGATGGTGGGGCAGCCCGCGGCGAGCGCCTGATCGGCCGCCGCCTTCAGCGCGATGATCTGACCGCCGCGGCGTCCGCCATCGGCGGTGATGAGGAGTTTAGCGCCCGCATCCTCGATGCGATCCTTGAGCGAGGTTGCGGAGAAGCCGCCGAACACCACCGAATGGATCGCGCCGATGCGCGCGCACGCCTGCATCGCGACCACGACCTCGGGCACGAGCGGCATATAGATGACGACGCGGTCGCCGCAGCGCACGCCCTGCGCCTTCAGCGCATTGGCGCAGCGGCACACTTCCGCGTGCAGCTCGCGATAGCTCACGCGGCGCGTATCACCCGGCTCGCCCTCGAAAATGATCGCCGTTTGATGACCGCGCTCGGCGAGGTGAACGTCGAGGCAGTTGTGCGAGACGTTTAATTTGCCGTCGGCGAACCAGCGGAAATTCGGTGCGCGCGAGTCATCGAGGATCTGCGTGAACGGCGTGTGCCAGATGAGCTCGCGGCGCGCAAGGTCGCCCCAAAAGCCGAGGTAATCCTCAGCGGCTCTCTGGTACAGAGCCTCCGCCGCCTTGGCGTTGATGCGTGCGCGCGCGGCAAATTCAGCCGACGGCGCGAAGCTGCGCTTCTCCATCAGCACGGAGGTGATGTGCTCGCGAGCCATGATCCTGCCTCCACGGATAATCCGTGCGGAACTCACAAAGCATACCGTAGCCGCAAGCGCCGTGGCTAAACCGCCCGGGCGGCTGCCTGCTGCACGGGACCCCCGGGCCTCTTGGCCTCGATCCCGATCTGAGGTAGAACTGGGCGCGGGGGGGCTCGATACCAACAATTAACAATCGGGCTGCAGCTTCAGGATGGCGGCACCCGCAATAATCGCCTCGACCCATCGCCACGTGGCCGCCGGCGCGCTCCTCGCCGCGCTGCTGTGCGCCTGCAGCGGCTCCCCGCAACCCCAGCAGCTACTGTCCGTGAGCTGCAGGAGCTTCAGCGCCGCAGCTCCTGCCACCTGGCGGCTGATCGCGCCGGGAAGCGGCCTGTTGCAGTTCGCCGTGCGGCCGCGCGGTATTTCGGTAGCGGCGGCATTCGTCAATGATGCGGCGCGGGCGGCGCTCTCACCGGATGAGCGCTATGGCGTTGTCACGCTCGTCGCGCCGGCATCGCAAGGCCGCGCCTATACGGTGCGCGTGCAATCCACCGACGGCCGCGAAGTCGCCGGCGACATCTGCATCTCGGCCGAGCTTGTCGGCACAAGCGATCGCGGCCGGCAAGCGGCCGAACGAGCCTTCGCAGCGGCAGGCCAGGCGACGCGCGCGCGTCGGTGGCAGGAGGCCTTTGAGGATTATCTGCGCGCCGCGCGCATATTTGATCAGCGCGACGCGCAGCGCGCTGCCGAAGCCCGGCAAGCCATGGCGCAGATCGCCTATCGTCGACTGCATCGCAATCGCGATAGCGCGGTCATTGCGCAGCAGGCACTCGCCGGCTTTGGAGCTTTCGCAGATCCCGGCGTGCGCAGCGCGCTCACCGAACTGCAGGCGACGATCGCGATCGAGGCGCAAGAGGGGTCGCCTGCCGAACGGCGCGCGCGCGCCCTGCGGCTTCTCGACAAATCAAGCGCGCTGGCAAGGCAGGCGCCGCACGGGGCACGCGAGCTTGCGCGCCTGACGAGCCTGCGCGGCTTTCTGGAATTTGACGGCGGGCAAGCCCGTGCCGCCAGCCAATACTTTGCGCAGGCGGCCGGCGAATGCGCGGCGCTGCGCGATTGGGAGTGTTACGCGCGCGCCGAGCAGAATAACGCGGCGATCGCGGAGGAAGACGGCAATACCGCCTCTGCCCTGCAAAGCTACGCGGATGCGCTGCAGCACCTCGATCCGAGCGCAACGCCGCAACTGTCGGCCGACATCTGGGATAACCTCGGGCGGCTGCAGGGGTTCGTGGGCGAGTTCAGTCGCGGCGAGCAAGCGCAGCGCACGGCCATTGGTCTTTACGCGCAAACGCACAATTGCGACGGCGCGCGCCGCGCACTCTCCACTCTGGGCAGCATTCTCGTGGGCGTCGGCAGCGTGGCTGATGGGCTGGGTTATCTGCGCGACTCGCTCTCGCAGAACTGCGCTGCCATTTACTCCGACGCAGGCTCGGAAGAAGGCAGCTCGACGGCGCTCGTACGGGCGGCGGATGTGGCGCGCGACCGTGCTCAGGATCTGGATTCCATCCGCAGCGCCTGTGATGAGTTGCCGCCGCCTGCGAGTTTGACGGCCGACAGCGCCCAAGCGGTATTTCGTTCGCTGCTGGCAATCGACTTTGGCGCGACGCTCGAGGGCGATGCGGCGCTTGCCGGGCACTGCGTCACAGCCGCCGCTGCGTACGCTCTCACGCCGCGTGAGCAGGTGCGGCTCGCCAACGCACTCGGATCCTTGTACATCGAGAGCGCCGATGCGCGCCGCGCGCACGCCGCCTTCAGCCGCGCACTCGAAGTAGCCGATCAGGCCTCGCTCGCGCCGTCGCACGAGAACCGCAGCGTCGCCTACATTGGGCTTGCGCGCGCCGCGCTGCTCGCCGGCCGCGTCGCGGAAGCGCGACGCTTGAGTGCGCGCGCGCTTACGCTCAGCATCGCACGTGCAGACATCGGCCAGGTCGTCGGCACCTTGCGGGTTCTCGCCATGAGCCTGCGCGCGGGCGGCGAGCGCGCAGAGGCGATAGCAACGCTGCGCACCGCCGTCACGCTCGTCCTGCAGGTACCGATCGACGATCTCAACTGGGAAACGCGTGCGACCTACGTCGCGACACAGCACGATGTGTTCGAGGATCTCATCGATGCGTTGCTTGCGGAGGTGCGCGCCGGCGATGCTGCCCAAGAGGACGCTCTGTGGGACGCATTGGCCTTCGCGGAGCTCGGGCGCGCGCGCACTCTGCAGTACAGCCTGAGCGAGGCCGCGGCGGACGATCCGGCGGAGCCGCGCGAGCAACGCGCCGCGGGCTACGCGGCGTTATTGGCGCGTCTCAAGACAATCGCTCAACCGGCCGAGGGCGCGGAGGCATGGCGGGTTGCATTGACACAGCTGCAGAATGCGGCGGCCAGCGGCATGCAGATCGCCGCGCCCGTGAGAAGCTCGCAACTGCTGCCGCAGCTCGATCGATTGCAAGCCGCGCTCGTCGAGTACGTCAGCGGCCCGCGCGACCTGTACGCCTTTGTGATCGACCGGGATGCCCTGCATGTCGTGCCGCTCGGGGAGCGCAAACGCATCAACGCCGCCGCGACGCGGCTGTATGAGCAGCTGCACACTCCGGAGGGCAGCAGCCAAGAGGCGCAAAATGCGGCGCGCGCGCTCGCGCAGCTCGTGCTGTGGCCCGTAGCGGGGCACATTACTCAAAGGCGCGTGTTTCTTATCGCCGAGGATTCGCTCTACACGACGCCGTTTGCAGTTCTGCCCTGGTCGCAGGATCCGCAAAGCCGCCTTGCTCTGCAGCAGGTTGAGATCGCCACGGTGCCCTCGGCACTGTTCCTCGTGCAGGCGCCCCAAGCGCGCACGCCGTCGAGCTATGCGCGGCATTTCGAGCTCATCGGCGATCCCGTTTTTAGCGACGTGAACTGGCGCCACGAGTGCGCGGCTGGCGCGAGCATCTCGGGTGCGGCTGGCGCGCGCGAGCGCGGCATGGCTGACTGGCGCGAGTCGCTGCCGCATCTTCCCGGCTCGCGCACCGAGGTGTTGGGGATCGCAAACCTTGCGCACGCGACCTGGCCATCGAGTCGTATCAACGTGCATTTGGGTTGTGCGGCGACCGCAGCCGCCTTGCGCAGCGCCGCAGGCGCCGGTGCGGACCTGCTGCACATCGCAACGCACGGTTACGTCGATGCGTGGCGCCCGCGGCTCTCGGCGCTCGCGCTGACGCGCGCATCGGCGGTGGATGCCGAAGCGGGCGTATTTGGCCTGCTCGACATTCTGAACGCCCGAGCAAACGCGCGCCTGGTGGTGCTGAGCGCTTGCGACACCTCGCGCGGCCGGCTCCTGCCTGGCGAGGGCGTGCTCGGTCCCGCGCAGGCGTTCTTGCAATCCGGCGCGCGCGCCGTCATTGCCAGCTATTGGCGCATCGGCGATACCGCTACGGTTGCGTTCATGCAAACGTTCTACAAATACCTCTTCGCGCAACACCTGCCGGTGGGAACTGCTTTGCGCCGCGCGCAGCTTGAGCAGTCAGCCACGATGAGTGCCCACAACTGGGCGGGGTTTGCGCTGTTCGGCTGGCCCGACGAGCCGCTGTAGGCACTCGACGCTGAGATAAACCCTCTCCTCAGGGCAGTTAAAAAAATGCGGATGGTCCCGTCCGCATTAACCCTGAGGAGACCTCAATGCTTCGCATTGGCGCGTTTTTACTGCCTATTTTGGCTTCAGTTTTCATAGCCACTCCGGCCGCTGCGCAATCAATCCCGGCGTACTTCTTTCAGCAGTGGACGGTGGCGACAAACTGCATCCAGGCGGGCTTCAATCCGTCGGAACAGACAACTCCCGGACTGCAATTCGTCATCTCGGCCGCCTCCGCCGCGGCAGACGGCGCGAGCTATGGATTCACGCCGATCAACAACGCC
This sequence comes from uncultured Gammaproteobacteria bacterium, assembly GCA_963695315.1. Lineage (GTDB taxonomy): Bacteria > Pseudomonadota > Gammaproteobacteria > Steroidobacterales > Steroidobacteraceae > PALSA-1196. Next base: position 3,474,716 of record OY968773.1, on the reverse strand, counting down.
AATCAATCCTGGCCCGACGGTTGGACGCAGCTTGCGCTGCAGTACCGGCCCGGAGTTGCCATGACGACGGTGCCGGCGGACTTCGCCTGCATTCCCGGCGAGCCGGCAAGCTCAGCGCTGCTCGCCATGTCGAACTTCACCCAATCGGCCGAGCCCTACTATGAATACGAGCACTGGTACGCGCTCGGAATGCTCGCGGGTGAGCCGCACCACTTCCTGATCTTTCCGCGCAACGTCACCGGCACCGACAGCGCGATCATCGTGCTGCTCGATGCCGGTACCGACGGCAGCGTGGTGCTTGACCAGGACGGGACCATTCACACCGACAATCACTAAAGCGCGCGCTGCGCGCATGGCTGCGCGTGAAGAGGCGAGTCTCGCCCGGGGCTCGCCTCTTAATACAATGGCGGCATGGTTGCGATCGCCGCCCGGGTAGGACTCTGCGCTGCACTCGTGGCGCTCGCACCCACCCTGGGCGTTGCGCAAACGAATCCCGCCGCCCTCCCGGCGGCAGACTTCGCGTGCCGGCCGCAGCGCTGCTCGACACTCATCCCAGCGGCTCCCCCGGATGATCCCGGCGACAACGACTGCGCCTATCGCGACGGCAACGAGTGGTGGCTCGATGCGGTCGCAGGCTCGCTCGCCTGGCGCGACCGGCCCGCCCAGCATCCGGTAGTCGTCGCCCTCTTCGACGACGGCGCCGCGATCGATCATCCCGCCTTGCGCAATCGGCTCTGGACCAATGAGGCCGAGGCGCACGGCAAGCCGGGGATCGACGATGACGGCAACGGCTACATCGACGACCTCCACGGCTGGGACTTCGTCGAGAATCACCCGATTGAGTCGCCGCAGGGCGCCTGCCGCAATGCGCCGAGCCATGGAACCTTCATGGCGAGCCTGATTGCGGCCGAGCGTAATAAAGGTATCGGCATGGCCGCGGCAGGCTCTGATGGCGCGCGCGTCATGGTGCTGCGAATCGTCAGCTGCACGGACCGGCGCGTGGATCCGGATCGGCTGCTGCGTGCGCTCGACTACGCGACGCGCATGGGCGCGCGCATCCTAAGCTTCAGCGCTCACTGGAGTGCGACCACCCCCGCGCTTGATGCGGCATTTGCCGACATCGCTGACCGAGCCGACTCGCCGCGTGCCGCCATCATCGTCGCAAGCGTACCCAACAAGGGCGAGCCCGAGGCAGGATACCCGGCCGCGTATCGCTTCCGGCGCATCGTGCGCGCCGTGCCGATCGGCGATGGCGAGCGCATCTCCCCCGGAACCTCCCCCGTTCCCGCGGGGCTTAACCTGGGTGCGCCCAGCGCCTGCGTCATTGGCGCGACCGCAGCGCCCGGCTTTGCGATTGCCAACGGAAGCTCGAACTCGACCGCAATCCTGGCCGGGCTGCTGGCCGGAATATGGGCCAGTCCGCGCTATGTTAAGTACTCGACGGACGAGTTCCTGACCCGCGTGGTGGCCGCACAGATGGCGCACGGCGTCCGGCGTTCGCTTCCGGGAAGGCTCGAGCCTTACCTCAGTGGTGTCCCGCTTGCCGATGCGTGTACTCTGTCCGGGGGGAAAAGATCCGCGAAGATCTGCCGCCGGGCCGGCCCGGACAAAAAAGAGCGTCCATGACTTACATCGAGACGTCTACCACTGAAGGTGCCGCCGAGCAGAGCCGTGCGGTGAACCTCTCGCTCGTCGCCGCGATCGCCGCGCGCACCGAGATGCAGGATCACGTGTATCTTAAGTACCGCCCCCCGCTGATGGTGGTTTTCGAGCACCGCGGCATCAACCCCGACGATGCCGAGGATCTGCTGCAGAGAACCTTCGAGCAGGCGATCAAGAAGATCCGCTCGCAGGAAGGACTCAATGATCCGAGCAACCTCGGCGGCTACCTGTACCGCACCGCAATAAATCTAGCTTCGGCGTACTGGCGAACCGACCGCGCCCACCGCTACGACAGCGACAGCGAACTCATGTCGAACATCTGTGATGAGGCGACGCCGATCGAGGAACGCCTTGATAACGACCAACTGGCAGGCTGCGTGCGCGAGCTCGTGCAGGAGCTGCGCGCGCCGCGCGACCGGGAAGTGCTCGAGCGGCTCTACCTGCGCGAGGAATCACGCGACGCCATCTGCAAGGCGCTCAATCTGACGCATAAGCAGCTTGCTCAGGTGCTGTGGCGCGCTCATCAGCGCTTCCGCGCGATCCTGAGTAAGAATGGCATGTCGGCTGACTCCAGCCACGCCCGCAACAACGCAAGGATAGTAGCCAGCCATGGACCAGGACCCGCACCACCTCCGGTATAAAGCGGAAATGACGGCGGCGCTGTATGTCGCGCAGGGTCTAGATCCGACTGCCGAGGAAGGTTTCGAACTGCATCTCATGGAGTGCCCGCAGTGCGTCGACGATGTCGAGGCGTGGCGCTCGATCCAGAAACATATGCCCCTCGCCACGGCTGCGGCACCGGCTGCCGCGGCGTCAGCGAGCGCTGCCATGGCACCGGTTGCCGCCGTCGCGACGCGCAGCGCCGCAGCGCAGGCGAGCTTCGGGCATTGGCGTCTTGCCGCGTCGCTCGTCGGCATCGCCCTCCTCGGGGCGGCGGGCGGCTGGTACGGGCGCGCGCGCTCCGCTCCCGGGCTTGAGAACATCGCGTTCTTTAATGCCGCGCCGCTTGAGCGCGGTGCGACAGAGTGCATGGCGCTGAAATTTGGCACGGCTACCCAGCGTATCGCGCTGCGCTTTGCGGGCTTGGCGGCTGAGCGCAATGTGGTGGCGCTCTCATCCCCGGGCGAGGAGCTGGCGGCGCGCGATTACAGCGCGCGCCGCCAAGCCGATGGCAGCTGGCTGGTTGAGTTTGCTCCGCGTGCGCTGGGCGGCGGCGCGCTCGCCTTCGAGGCGCGCGCGGCGGGCCACAGCGCCGAGCCCCTGGGGTGCGTCAGTGCCCCGGCCGCGCGCTAGCATTTGATCTCTTCAGGCGCAGGGAATCTGCGCCAGGCGCTCGCTCTGTCGGCGCAGCAGCGGGCCAAACTGATGCTGATCGTAGAAGCTTGCCAGTGCCGGGGCATCCGGCGGACGGCGCCGCAACGAGCCCGCGTCGGCCTCCAGCGGCATGTCGCAGGCGATCTGCGTCAGCTGGCGTGCCAGAAACGCAGCCTCGCGATGCTCGCGCAGCCGTGCGGCTAGAGTTGCGGCGCCGCGCAGCTTCAGGCGCGTCACGCGCTCGAGGCCCGCGTAGAGCTCCTCGAGGCAGGCAAATTCCTTCATGAGCGCGGCTGCGGTTTTCGGGCCGACGCCGGGCACGCCGCGGATGTTGTCGACACTGTCACCGGTGAGGGCGAGGTAATCGGCGAAGCGCTCGGGCGCGACGCCGAAGCGCGCGGTCACCCCTCCGTAGTCGCAGCGCGCCTTGTGCCCGTAGTCCCAGTAGTGATCGCCGGCGCGGATCAGCTGCGCAAGGTCCTTGTCGCGCGTGATCACGACCGTGCGCAAGCCGGCGCGGCGCACGATGCCGACCAGCGTACCGATGATGTCGTCCGCCTCATACTCGGGGCTGATGAAGGCGGCGACTCCGAGATGCCGGCATAGTTCGCGGCAGCGCGCAAACTGCAGCATCAGGCCCGGCGGCGGCGGCTCGCGATTGGCTTTGTAGGCGGGGTAGATGCGATTGCGAAACGAGCTTGCCAGACGCTCGTCAAATGCCACCGCGATGTGCGTGGGGCGTACCGCCTCGATCAGATCGGAGAGAAAGCGCGCAAAGCCAAACACCGCATGCGCCGCGTGGCCGTCGCGGTCCATCATTGCCGGCAGCTCGGAATAGTAGGCACGAAAGATGTAGACCGAGGCGTCGATGAGATAGACGCGCGGCTGCTCGGCCGCGCCGCTCACTGCGCCGGCGGCGAGCGCGTGCAGCGCTTCGACGGGAACGCTCAAGGCGCGCCGCGGCGCATCAGGACAGCCAGTGCTGGAGGCGCGCGTGCAGCGGGCTTGAGCGCGGGAAGTGGGCGAGCAGGTACTCCATCTGGTCGGCGAGCACGCGGCGGCCCTTCAGGAAGATGTACTCCGCATAGGTCGGCGTGAATGGCACGGCGATGAGCTGCATGCGTGCCTGCTCCGGCGTGCGCGAAGCTTTTTGATTGTTGCAGCGGCGGCAGGCGGCGACGACGTTCATCCACACGTCGAGGCCAGCCTGGCTGAACGGCCGGATGTGATCGCGCGAGAGCTCGCGCGCGGCGAAGCGCATGCCGCAGTACATGCAGATATAGGCGTCGCGGCGAAAGAGCGTTTGGTTGTTGAGCGGCGGCACGTAGTCGTGGCGCGTGTTGCCGGGATTGCCGGTGTGGCCGACGGTTGCGACGATCGAGTTGACATCGAGCACGGTACGGCGGCCGGTGCGGGCGTTGCAGCCGCCGTACAGGCGGTAGAGCAGCGAGCCGCAGGTGTAGGCGACCTGCTCCTGGTGATACAGGCGGGCCGACTCGCGATAGTCGATCCATTCGAGCGGCATGCCGGAGATATCGGTGCGCAATACGAGCTGCCCAAGCCCGCGTGCCGCAGGCGTTGCGACGATGCGCAGCTCCTCGGTGCCCCCGTTATCTGCGCGCTCCAGATCAATGCCTCTCATGTGCGCTGTAAGATAAAGCAAATTTGTGCAAGAATTCAACGTGCAAGGTCCTAATTTCAATGAACTTTAAAGCGGCAGCGGCGATGGCGCCCCAAGTCCGCTCGATGAGACCCGTATGAGTGTAGTCATCGGTGTGCTGCGCGAGGCAGCGCCCAACGAAGCCCGCGTCAGCGTGGTTCCGGAGGTCGCGGACAAATTTGCTGCGAGCGGCGCGCGCATCGCAATGGAGCGCAGCGCCGGCGCGCGCGCACGGTTCCCCGACGCGAGCTACAAGAACGTCGCGTGGCTCGACGCCGCGGCGATACTGCAGCAGGCCGACATCATGCTCACCGTACAGCCGCTCTCGCTCGAGCAGATCGGGCAGCTCAGAGCCGGCGCCGTCGTCATCGGCTTCATGCAGCCGCATGCGCGCCAGGCCGAGATCGCCGCGCTGCGCGACGCGGCGCATCACGAGCTTCGCGATGGAGCTCGTGCCGCGCATCTCGCGCGCGCAGTCGATGGATGCCCTCTCCTCGCAGGCATCGATCGCGGGCTACAAGGCGGTGCTGATCGGGGCGGGGCAGCTGCAGAAGTTCCTGCCGATGCTGACTACCGCGGCGGGCACCATCCGCCCCTCGCTGGTGCTGGTGATCGGCGCCGGCGTTGCGGGGTTGCAGGCCATCGCCACCGCCAAGCGCTTAGGCGCGGTCGTCGAGGCCTATGACGTGCGCAGCGCAACCCGCGAGCAGGTGAAATCGCTCGGCGCGAAGTTCGTCGATACCGGGGTGAGCGCGGAAGGCGCGGGAGGCTATGCGCGCGAGCTCACCGCCGAGGAGCGGCAGCGCCAGCAGGAAGTGCTCGATGCGCGCATCGCCGCCGCCGACCTCGTCATCACCACCGCCTCGGTGCCGGGCCGCGCGGCGCCGAAGATCATCTCGCGTGCTGCGGTCGAGCGCATGCGCGCCGGGGCGGTGATCGTCGACATCGCCGCCGAGCAGGGCGGCAATTGCGAGCTCACCCAGCCCGGCGAGACGCTCGATCACAACGGCGTCTCGATCATCGGCGCCGTCAATCTGCCGGCGCAGCTTGCCTACAACGCAAGCGAGATGTACGCGCGCAATCTGCTGAATTTCCTGAAGCCCGCGCTCGAGCAAGGCGAACTCAAGATCGACTGGAGCGATGAGGTCTTCGCGCAATCGTGTCTGACGCACGACGGCGCCATCAAGCACGAGGCAACGCGCGCCGCGCTCGACCAACAAGGATCCGCAATGACCGGAATCATCGCACTCTACATCTTCATGCTGGCCGCGTTCACCGGCTACGAGGTGATCTCGCGCGTGCCGGTCATCCTGCACACGCCGCTCATGTCCGGCTCGAACTTTGTCCACGGCATCGTGCTGGTCGGCGCGATGGTGGCGCTCGGGCAAGCGCATACGCCCCTGGAGAAGGTCATCGGCTGCGTCGGCGTGCTGCTCGCCGCCGGCAACGCCGTCGGCGGCTATGTCGTCACCGAGCGCATGCTCGAGATGTTCAAGTCGAGCGGTGCGCGCGCGAGCAAGGACGCGCCGGGGCCGCACTGATGGGCGAGTTCGCAAGCGCCGCGCTGCTGATCCAGGCGAGCTACTTCGTCACCGCGGTGCTCTTCATCGTCGGCCTGAAGCGCATGAGCTCGCCGGTGAGCGCGCGCAGCGGCATCCTGTGGGCGGGCGCGGGCATGCTGGTCGCAACGCTCGTCACCTTCCTTTATCCGGGGATGACGAACTATCCGCTCATCATCGCGGCCATCCTCGTCGGCGGCGTGCTCGCATGGTGGAGCGGCAAGCGCGTCGCCATGACCGACATCCCGCAGATGATCGCGCTCTACAACGGCATGGGCGGCGGCGCCGCGGCCGCGATCGCCGCGGTGGAGCTGTATCGCGGCGCCCCGGCGAGCATCCCCATCAGCACCCTGGCGGTGGTCGGCGGCATCATCGGCGCGGTCTCCTTCAGTGGCAGCGCGATTGCCTTCGCCAAACTGCAGGGCCTCATCAAGGGCAGCCTGCGCTTTGCCGGGCAGAAGTACCTGACGCTCATCGTGCTGCTCGCGGCGCTCACTCTGGGGCTGCTCGCCGGGGCGCACTGGAACGCGGCGCCCGCGGTCGTGACCGGCATCTTCGTGCTCGCGCTCATTCTCGGCGTCAGCATGACGCTGCCCATCGGCGGCGCCGACATGCCGGTCGTGATCTCGCTTTACAACGCACTCACGGGGCTGGCGGTCGCTTTCGAGGGCTTCGTGCTCAACAACGCCGCGATGATCATCGCCGGCACGGTGGTGGGCTCGGCGGGCACGCTACTCACGCAGCTCATGGCGAAAGCGATGAATCGCTCGCTCGGCAACGTGCTCTTCTCGGGCTTCGGCGACACCGGCGGCACGCACCACGGGCGAGGTCAGCGGGGAGCCTGAAGCCGATCGACGCCTCGGACGCGGGCGTCATGCTGGCGTTCGCGCAGAAGGTGATCATCGTGCCGGGTTACGGCATGGCGGTGGCGCAGGCGCAGCACAAGATCTGGGAGCTGTGCCAGCTGCTGATCGAACGCGGCGTGATGCTCAAGTTTGCGATCCACCCGGTCGCCGGGCGCATGCCGGGCCATATGAACGTGCTGCTCGCCGAGGCCGGCGTGCCCTATGATCTCATCGCCGATCTTGATGAGATCAATTCGGAATTTGAAACCGCGGACGTTGCGCTCATCATTGGCGCGAACGACGTGGTCAACCCTGTGGCGCGCACCGACAAATCGAGCCCGATCTACGGCATGCCGATACTGAACGCCGACAAGGCGAAGAACGTGGTCGTCATCAAGCGCGGCAAGGGCGCGGGATTCTCGGGAATCGAGAACGGGCTCTTCTATCTGGACAATACGCGCATGCTCTACGGGGATGCGCAGAAGGCGGCGGCCGAGCTCATTGCCGCCGTCAAGGCGGTCGACTGATGAAACGCAGTGCCTGCATGGTTGCCGCGGCGGCGCTCGCCGCCGCGGCGGTGGCGATGAGCGCCAATTCGCTCAGCGTCAAACCGCGCACGATGGCGGATGTCATCGCCGCCTCCAAGGGCAGCGACTGGCGCAGCCTTGATCCGCAGAACACCCTGTACGTCGAGCTGCCCGCGGGGCGCGTCGTCATTGAGCTTGATCCCACGTTCGCGCCGAACGGCGTCACCAATATCCGCACGCTCGTGCGCGAGCATTACTTCGACGGTCTCGCCGTCGTGCGCGCGCAGGACAACTTCGTCGTGGAGTGGAACGATCCTGACAACACCCGCCCGCTCGGCAGCGCCGAGAAGATCCTGGGCGCCGAATTCTCGCGCTCCTCGAACGAGCTGCCGTTCACGCCGTTGCCGGACCCGGATACCTACGCACCTGAGGTCGGGTTTGTAAACGGCTTTCCCGCCGCCCGCGACACGCGCACGCATCTCGCCTGGCTCGTCCACTGCTATGCGATGGTCGGCGTCGGCCGCGACAACGACGTCGACAGCGGCAACGGCAGCGAGCTCTACGTCGTGATCGGCCAGGCGCCGCGGCAGCTTGATCGCAACGTCACGCTCGTCGGCCGCGTCGTCTCCGGCATGGAGCAGCTTGGCGACCTTGAAGCGCGGCACCGGGCAACATGGGCTTCTACGAGAAGCCCGCCGAGCGCACGCCGATCCAGTCGATCAGGCTCGCCGCGGATGTGCCCGAGGCGCAGCGCTCGCAGCTCGAGGTGATGCGCACCGATACGCCCACCTTCACCGAGCTCGTCGAGACGCGGCGCAATCGTCGTGAGGAATGGTACAAGGTGCCGGCGGGACGAATCGACGTCTGCAACGTGCCGCTCGTCACGCGCACGCGCCCTTGAGCGTCAGTCTTGCGCGGCGGCGGCGACGGTGCGCGCGCGCGCGCGCGCGCGCGCGATCATGCGCTGCCGCTCGGCCGGGCGTCGCCGCCTGCCAGCGCTGACGCAGATTGCGGCGCTGCTCGGGCGGCAGCTGCTGAAAGCGGTGGAAATTATCGCGCACCATGTTCTGCTGCTCAGGCGGCAGCGAGCGGAACTGCTGCATGCGCTCGCGCATCAGCTCGCGCTGCTGCGGCGGCAGGCGCGCCACTGCTGGAAGCGCTGGCGCGCCAGAGCACGCTGCTCGGGCGGCATCGCGAGCCAGCGCTGGCTGCCGCGCGCGAGTGCCGCCTGACGCTCGGGCGGCAGGCTCTGCCATTGGCTGGCGTAGGGGCGCAGCAGCTGCTGCTGCTCGGCGCTGACAGGCTCCGCCCACGGCAGCGGCGCGGCGGCGGCCGGCGGCGCCTGCGCGAACGCAGGCAGCGGCGAGCGCCAGCAGCACTACCGCTACGATGGAGCGCAGCGCATTCATTTGTCGTCTTCCCTCAGGCGGATCGGGCGGTTTATTCGCCTTCGCCACCTGCGCGATGTCGGTGTGAGCCAGATATTCCATCCAATCCTGACCTTCTGCATCCACACTACCCAGATACTCGAGAAGCTCGGCGTCCGTCGGACTCCGGGTCGCACCCTTGCGCGACCTTGGTGGTGCTCGGATCCTCGTCGGCGATGCCGCCTGCGGCACGAGCACCGAGTGCCCCAAGCACCCACGCGATGAACGTCGCTCGCCGTTCGATCATCAGCTCGTCGCTTCCTGTGGCGCGTCGGCCTGCGCGACGGCCCACTCATAGAAGCCGCCGTCTCCTTGTTGAATGAGATCGAACGTCTCGCCATCGGCGACGAGATCCAAATCCTCCACGGCGTTTGAAGCGCCCTCGGCGCCCGGCGTGATCTGGCCCGGCCGTGAGCCCCACAGCACCACTGCGACCAGCACCGCCGCAGCAACACCCGCCGCCGGCGCAAAGCCGAAGCTGCGCCACCACGTCGCGCGCTCGGGTTTCGCAAGCTGCCCGAGCGCCGCGTGGCGCGCCTGATTCAGGCGCGAGCGAATCCGCGCGTCGATGCGCGTGACGCTCTGCTCGAGCAGCGCACGCGTGCGCTTCTCAAACTCTTCCAGTTGTTCGTCGGCGCGTCATGTCGAAAACTCCCCCAAACGCGCACGCAGCGCCTTCAGGGCGCGAAAATGGTGCGTTTTCACACTGCCTTCGGAGCAGCCCATGGCAGCGGCCACCTGGGCCACGTCCATGCCTTCAAGGTTGCGCAGCAAAAAAGCCTGGCGCTGCCGCCGCGGCAGATCATGCAATGCTTTTTCGAGCGCTGTCATCGCCTCATCGAGCTCCAGGCGCCGGCTGGGTGCCATCTCCTCGCTCGCCGCCTGGCTCAAAGGATCCGCAGGCTCCTCATCATCCTCGTCCCGATGCGTCGGCAACCAGGCCATGATGCGTGCGCGCACCGAGCGGCGGCGCTGCATGTCGCGGATGCGGTTCTCGAGAATCCGGTAGAACAGCGGCCGCCATTCCGCGCTCGGGCGGTGTGCATACGCGCGCGTCAGCTGCAGCATCGCATCCTGCACGGCATCGAGCGCGTCGTGCTCGTGACGCAGCGCAGCCTGCGCGATCTTGAATGCCTTCAGTTCGACGCTGGCCAGAAATTGGTTGAGCGCGCGCGAACCGGTGTCCGTGTTCGAATCCGTAATATCCACGGCGCCGTGCATCGCGACAGGCGTGTTATAAACAGACGCGAGCGTAGCAAAGGCACTCATGGTTCGTATAACGCGGCTGCGAGCGCTGCGGTTGACCCTCGCCAGCTAAGCTAATAAGTCACTGATTTTACAAGCAATTACAGCAACCATGAGCAGAGCGGCGGAGGTGTGGCGGGTAGTGCTCGACATGCCGCTGCGCCGGCCGTTCGACTATCTGGCGCCGAAAGAGAACTCCATCACACGCATCACCCCGGGGGTGCGCGTGCGCGTGCCCTTTGGCGCGCAGCGCCTGATCGGCATCGCCACCCAGGCGGCCAGCGAAAGCGCCATCGCCCCGGAGCGCCTGAAACCGATTCTCGACGTGCTCGACAGCGCGCCCGTGCTCGACGAGAGCGCTGCGCACTCTGCTGATGTGGGCGGCGGATTACTACCACCACCCGATTGGCGAGGTCTTCACGGCGGCGCTGCCCAAGGCGCTGCGCGGCGGGGGCGTGGCGCTCGCGCGGCCGCAGGCGCTGGATCGCAACTGCCGCGGGACGCGCGGCCGCGCACAGCGGCGCGCCGCGCCGCGCGCCCCAGCAGCGGCGCATTCTTGCGCAGCTGCTGCAAAACGACTGCGGCAGCGGCGCCGCCGCAGTGAGCACGCTCGCTCCGCGCTCGGCCGTGCGCGCGCTCGCAGCGCGCGGCTGGATCGAGCTCATCGATGCGCCGGCGGCCGCGACGCGGCCTGCGCCGGCGCCCGCCCCTGCCCGCGGCGGCTTCGACCTCAATCCCGAGCAGCGCGCGGCAGTGGATGCGGTGAGCGGCGCCTTCGGGCGCTTTTGCGCCTTCCTTCTCCACGGCATCACCGGCAGTGGCAAGACCGAGGTCTATCTGCATCTTGTCGGGCGCGCGCTCAGCGCCGGCGGCAGCGCACTCATCCTGGTGCCGGAAATCGGCCTGACGCCGCAGCTCATCGAGCGCTTCCGCGCGCGCTTTGCCGCGCCTCTGGCGGTGCTGCACTCGGGTCTCGGCGAGCGCGAGCGCCTGGACGCGTGGCGCGCCGCCTTCACCGGCGAGGCGCGCATCGTGCTCGGCACGCGCTCCGCGGTGTTCGCGCCCCTCGGCTCGCTCAGCCTCATCGATCGTCGACGAGGAGCACGACCCTTCCTTCAAACAGCACGAAGGCGGCTTTCGCTATTCGGCGCGCGATCTTGCCGTGGTGCGCGCGCAGCAGGCGGGCGTGCCGATCGTGCTCGGCTCGGCGACGCCGGCACTCGAGACGCTCTACAACGTATCCGCGGGACGCTATCAGCGCCTGTCGCTGCCGCGGCGCACCGGCCAGGCGCAGGCGCCGCGCCTCGCGCTCATCGACCTGCGCACGAGCGCCGTGCACTGTGGCATCGCCGCGCCCGCCATCGCGGCGATCGAGCGGCATCTGCGCGCCGACGGCCAGGTGCTCGTATTTCTCAATCGCCGCGGCTATGCGCCGACGCTGCTGTGCACCGCGTGCGGCTGGACCGCCGTCTGTCATGAGTGCGATGCGCGCATGACCGTGCATCAGGCAGCCGCGCGGCTGCGCTGCCATCACTGCGGCGCCGAAGAGCCTGCTGCCGGAGCGCTGTACCGCAGTGCGGCTTTGCGCGTGCGGCCCGTCGGACAGGGCACCGAGCGCATCGAGGAGAAGCTCGCCGAGCTCTTCCCTGAGCGTGGCGCGCGTGCGCCTCGACCGCGACGCGGTGCGCAAGAAGGGCGACATCGAGGCGGCCATGCGCCGCATGAGCTCGGGCGAGGCGCGCATCCTCATCGGCACGCAGATGGTCACCAAGGGACACGACTTTCCCAACGTCACGCTCGTCGTCGTGCTGAACGCGGACCGCGGGCTCTTCAGCACCGATTTTCGTGCCCCCGAGCGCCTGGCGCAGACCATCGTACAGGTGGCCGGGCGCGCCGGCCGCGGTGAGAAACCAGGCGAGGTGCTGATTCAGACCGAGTTTCCCGACCATCCGCTGCTGCAAGAGTCTGCTCGCGGAAGGCTATGACGGCTTTGCGCACACGGCGCTGCTTGAGCGCGAGCAGGCCTGCTGGCCGCCCTACAGTCGTCTCGCGGCGGTGCGCGCCTCGGCGCACAGCGCGGAGGCTGCACTCAAATTTCTTACCGAGGCGCGCCGCAGCGCGCGCGCTGCCGGCGCGCGTGCGCCTGCTCGGGCCGGTGCCGGCGGCCATGGCCAAGCGCGCCGGCCGCTACCACGCGCAGCTGCTGATCGAGAGTCGCGAGCGCGGCGCGCTGCAGCGCTTTCTCGCGCGCTGGATCGAAGAGATTGAACAGCTGCCGAGCGGCCGCCGTGTGCGCTGGGCGCTCGATGTGGATCCGCTGGAGCTATTCTAGCTGTGCGGCGCTGGTAGACTGCCGCGCTCCCCTCCGCCGGAATATTGACACGTGAAGGCAGCAACTCGAGGAGCTTCTGCTGAGCGCCATCGCCCGCACGGACGATGGCTCGCTCGCTCGGCGCAGCGCGCTTGCTGCCGGTGCTGCTCGAGCGCACGCCGCGATGCGCAGCACGGCGACTTTGCAACCAACATTGCGCTGCGCCTTGCGAAAACGGCGCGCGCAAATCCGCGCGACGCTCGCCCAGGCGATCGTCGCGGCGCTGCCGGCAAGCCCGCTCGTCGCGCGCACCGAGGTCGCCGGCGCCGGCTTCATCAACTTCTTCCTCAGCAAGCAGGCCTACGCGGACGAGATCGCGCGCATCCACAGCGAAGCCGAGCGCTACGGTCGCAGCGCCCTCGGGCGCGGCGAGCGCGTGCTGGTCGAATTCGTCTCCGCCAACCCCACCGGTCCGCTGCACGTCGGCCACGGCCGCCAGGCCGCCTATGGCGCAACGCTTGCGGCGCTGCTCGATGCGGTCGGCTTTGCAGTGTCGAGCGCGAGTACTACATCAACGATGCCGGGCGGCAGATGGACATTCTCGCGCTCAGCGTGTGGCTGCGCTATCTCGAGCTGACATCCGAAGAGCTGCCTTTTCCGACGAACGGCTATCGCGGCGACTACGTGTATGCGATCGCCCAGCGCCTGCTGGTCGCGGAGGGCGAGCGCTTTTCGCGCCCCGCCGCCGAGCTCGCCGCGAATCTGCCTGCCGATGCGCCCGCGGGTGATAAGGAAAAGCACATCGATGCGCTCATCGAGCGCGCACGGGCGCTGCTCGGTGCGGATGGCTTTCGACGACGTCCTGCAACTTTCCCTCGCGGCCATGCTGCGCGACATCCGCGAGCGATCTGGCCGAGTTTGGCGTCGTGTTTGACCACTGGGCCTCGGAGCGCGCGCTCAAGGAGAGCGGCGCCATCGAGCGGGCGCTCGCGCGCCTGGAGCGCGAGGGCCAGCTGTATCGCGAGGAGGGGGCAGCTGTGGTTTCGCGCCGAGCGCTTCGGCGATGAGAAGAACCGCGTGGTCGTGCGCGAGAACGGCCAGAAGACCTATTTTGCCTCCGATATCGCCTACCACCTGCAAAAGCGCGAGCGCGGCTTTGAGCGTCTGATCGACGTGCTCGGTGCCGACCATCACGGCTACGTCGCGCGCGTGCGCGCCGGCCTTGCCGCCATGGGTGAGCCCGCCGCGAGCCTGGAAGCGGATCTGGTGCAGTTCGTGAGCCTGTATCGCGGCACCGAGAAGATTCCCATGGGCAAGCGCGAGGGACAGTTTGTGACGCTGCGGGCAGCTGCGCACCGAAGTCGGCAACGATGCCTGCCGGCTCTTCTATTTGATGCGCAGTCACGAGCAGCCTCTGGATTTCGATCTCGAGCTTGCCAAGTCGCGCAGCAACGAAAACCCGGTGTATTACATCCAGTACGCGCACGCGCGCATCGCGAGCGTGCTCGCGCAGCTCGCCGCGCGCGGCCTGCACTTCGACCGCGCGGCCGGGCTTGCCAACATCGGCCTGCTGCAGCTTGCCCAGGAGGAGCTCGTGATGCAGCAGGTGGCGCGCTACCCCGAAGTCCTCGAGAGCTGCGCGCTCAGTCGCGCGCCGCACGGCCTTGTGCATTATCTGCGCGAGCTTGCCAACGCGCTGCATAGCTATTACAACGCGGAGCAGTTCATCGTCGCAGACGCAACCGTTACGCAACGCCCGGCTCGCGCTCGTGGTTGCCGTGCAGCAGGTGCGTGCGCAACGGGCTCACGCTCCTAGGGGTTGCGGCGCCGACGAGCATGTAGACGCTATTTGATGGCCAAGCTCACCGCCCGCGACTACAAGAAGACTTCGCGTCGTGCATTTGATTTCACGCGCATGCGCGAATTTGGCGTCGGAGCGCTCATCGGCGCGGGCCTGACGAGCCTGCGCGTTCCTGTACATGGGCGAGGCGCGCCGCGCGCCACCCGAGGAAGCGCGGCCGCAGCCGCACCACGCGGCCGCACCCACCGACCCTGACCCGATCGGCCGCCTCACACCCGGCCGATGAGCGCTACGACTTCTACGAGATGCTGCCGCATTTCGAGGTGGTCGTGCCGGAAAAGGAGCGGGACGTGCGGCATGACTTGCCGACGGCGCGCGTCGAGCGGCCGGGCGTATACGTGCTGCAGGCCGGCTCCTACCGCAACCTCTCGGATGCGGAGCGCGTGCAGGCGCAGCTTGCGAAAGTGGGCGTGGACGCCAAGGTGCAGCGTGTCGCAGTCGACAACGATGTCTGGCACCGCGTGCGCGTCGGCCCCATCAATGATCTCAACGAGCTCAACCGCATACGCAAGCAGCTGCAGGCGGCCGAAGTGGACGCACTCGTGATCCGCATCGGGGACTAGCGGCGCCGGGTCGGCTTCAAAAAAAGCCCAGCGCCCGCCCACGTGCCGGATGAGGGGGCTTGGCCTACTCCTCGCTGACGTTGCGGAAATCGACGCCGAGCGAACGCAGCTTGCGGTACAGGTGCGTACGCTCCATGCCGACACGCTTGGCGAGCTGCCCCACCTTGCCGTTGCAGAGCAGCAATTGCTGCTGCAGGTAGGCGCGCTCGAACTGCTCGCGCGCCTCGCGCAGCGGCAATGCCAGCAGGTCCTGCTTGACGAGCGGTTCTGCGGAAGGCAGCTGTACGGCAAGCTCCTGCTCGATCTCCTCAAGGCCGATCTCCTCCGGGCCGCCCTGCACCAGCAGCCGCTGCACGAGATTGCGCAGCTCGCGCACGTTGTCGGGCCAGGGATAGTTGCGCAGCCGGTTTTGCGCGGCGACGCTGAAGCGCCGGAAGGTCAGGCTGCCGCCATCGACCGCACGGTCGACGTAGTGGCGCAAGAGCTCGGGCACATCCTCCGCGTACTCGCGCAGCGGCGGCACGCGCACGATGAGTGCGTTGAGCTGCGCGAGCAGATCGCGCCGGAAACCCTCGGGGCTGCGCTGCTCGATGATCCGGCAGCGCCGAGGAGAGCACGCGCGCATTCAAGTGCAGTTGCTGCACGCCGTTCAAGCGCGTGAAGCGGCCCGACTCCAGCACGCCGACCAGCACGCGCTGCACGCCCGGCGGCAGATCCTCGATCTCGCTGATGAAGAGCGTGCCGCCGGCGACTTCCTCCAGCAGCCCGGCGGGTGCGGCAGCGCCGCTCTCCTCGCGACCGAAGAGCCGCAGCTGCGCGTCCGTCTCGCGCAGGCTGCTCGCGATCAGCGGCACGAACGGGTGCGCGCTGCGCGCGCTCTGCTCGTGCAGGTAGCGCGCGCAGGCCTCGCGGCCCGAGCCGGGCTCGCCCACCAGCAGCACCGCGGAGGAATGCGCGGCGATCTGCTGCAGCTGGGTGCGCAGCTGCTGCATCAGGCGGCTCTTGCCGACCGGCACCAGCAGCGGCGGCGCGAGCAGCTTGCCCGACTGGCGGCGGCGCTTGCCGGCATCGAGCGCGCGCTCCACGGTGCGCAGCAGCTTCGCGAGCGACAGCGGCTTTTCCACAAAATCGAAGGCGCCGAGGCGCGTTGCCTCGACCGCCGTCTCCACCGTGCCGTGCCCGGACATCATCACCACGGGGCAGCCTTCGGCGTTACCGCCCGACCACTCGCGCAACAGCGTGATGCCGTCGACGTCCGGCATCCAGATGTCGAGCAGCACCAGATCGGGCGTCTGCCGCGCGCGCGACGCGCGCGCCTGAGCTGCATTCGCGGCGACATCCACCTCATAGCCTTCCTCGGAGAGGATCTCCTTCAAAAGACTGCGGATGTCGGCCTCGTCATCGACGACCAGAATGTGTGCCGCGCTCATACAATTTCCCTCCGCAATTCACCGCGTCGCTCGCGCGTGCCGGGGGCGGAGCGTGTGCTGTCCGTCACCGGCAGAACCACGCGGATGCGTGCGCCGCCCTCGGGCCGATTGTCGGCATCGATGCGGCCGCCATGCTCTTCGACGACTTTCTTCACGATCGCAAGCCCGAGGCCGGTGCCCTTGGGCTTGCTCGTCACATAAGGATCGAAAACCCTGCCGAGAAGCTCGCGCAGGATTCCCGGGCCATTGTCACACACCGTGATCGACCGCGTATCTCGCATCGCCGCCCTGCTCGAGATGCGTCGCGATCTCGCAGCAACGGCGCCTCGACCCCGTCGAGCGCCTCGAGCGCATTCGTCACGAGATTGTTGAAAATCTGCCGCACGCGGCCGCGATCGGCTTCGATGCCGTCGATGCGCTCATCCAGAGCGAGCCGGATCTGCACGCGCGGATCGTGCAGGCGGTACAGGTCGGCCACTTCGCTGGCGAGCTGATTCAAGCTGAAGCGCGTCACGTGCATCTCGGGCGCGCGCGCGTACTCGCTGAACGCATTCACCATCTGCTGCATGACCTCGACCTGCTGCACGATGGTGCGGGTGGAGCGCTCGAGCACCTCGGCGTCCTGCGGCGACATGCTGCCCAGAAAGCGCCGCCGCATGCGCTCGGCCGAGAGCTGGATGGGGGTGAGCGGATTCTTGATTTCATGCGCCAGACGGCGCGCCACCTCGCCCCATGCGGCGTCGCGCTGCACCTGCAGCAGGTTGGTGATGTCGTCGAATACGATGACGTAGCCGGGATCGCGATCCGGACCGGGCTGCGGCGTGCAGGCGCACATCAGCGTGCGGCGGCCCGCGGCGCCGCCCTCAAGCTCGATCTGCTCGCGCCACTCCTCGCGGCCCGGCGGCGAAACGCACGACGAGCGCCGCGACGAACTGCCCGAGACGCGGATTGCTCGCGGTGAGATCCGGCAGCGCGCGCCCGCGCGCTGCGGACAGATCGGTCCCGAGGATCGCGCCGGCCGCCTGATTGGCGATGCTCACCGTGAGCTCGCGGTCGACGACGACGACGCCGGTCGAGAGGCGCGCGAGAATGATCGCGAGGCGCTCGCGCTCGCGTTCCACGACCTGCTGGCTGCGAGTCGCCTCCTCGCGCGCGCGCCGCAGGCGCTTCGTCATGTCGTTGAAGGAGTGCACGAGAAATCCCATCTCATCGCGCGAGGGCAGTGGCAGGCGCGTGCCGAAATCACCTTTGCCGACCGCGCGCGTGCCTTCGATCAGGTCCTGCACCGGGCGCACGAGGCGCTGCGCCGAGAAGATCGCGCCGTAGATCGCGGCGAGCATGGCAAGCAGCAGCACCAGGGTGAGCGTGAGCGTGAAGCTGTTCTTCAAGGGCTCGCGCAGCGCCGCAAGCTCGCCGTACTGCGAATAGGCGTGCTGCACCGCCTCGGAGAGCGCGGCCAGCTGCGTCGGCACGTCATAGATCGCGACGAGGTAACGCTCATCGGCGCGCGTGACGCAGAGTCGGTGAACGGCGCCGCGGTACGAATCAGATACTCCCCGCCCGCCTGCGGCTCCAGGCTCACGTAGGAGCGGTGCTCCTGCACCTGGCGCAGCAGATCCGGCGGCGGCCGGGTCGGCAGCGATTCGAGCGGATTCTCGAAGCTCGCGGCGATGACGCGCTCGTGCGCGCCGAACACGGCCATTTCGAGCGCCCCGGTCGCGCGGCGCTCCTCGTAGACGCGCTGCGCGACTCCTCGGCAGGGGCGTCCGAGAGCGAGTGCGCAAGATTCTCGGTGTGATGCGAATACTCGCGCACGCGCAGGTCGAGCGCGGCGCGCGACAGCACCAGCGCGTCGTTCAGGCCCTGCTTGACCTCGACGTGAAACCAGCTGTCGATGCCGCGGTTCAGGAACTGCAGCGAAAGATATAGACGATGAGGAGCGGCGCGACGACGAGCGCGCCGAAGATCGCGACGGTGCGCGCCGTCAGACGCGAGCCCGGCACGTGCGCGCGGTAGTCGCGCACGAGCTGGGTGATCTTGCGCGCGAGCAGCGTGATCAGCGCGATGACGCCGATCATGTTGAGCAGCAGGATCCAGGGCTGCAGGCGCGAGAACTCGCCCGAGTTCTGCACGCTCTTCGCAAGCAGCAGCAGCGCGCCCGCGCCGATCGCCGGCCCACAGCAGCACGAGCGCGACCGCGCGCCAGCGCGGCTTTGCCGCCACGGGCGGTGTCAGCCCGGGAGCGACCATGTGTACCACTCGCTCACGCGATGCCAGTCGTCAGTCCAGAACATGAGCGCGCGCAGCGAAGCGGGCAGGCGGCCGCGACGCACGCCGGCACGCACGCTGATGCGGTAATGGCCGGGCGTCAGTTGCGGCTCGACGAGGACCGGCCAGCCGTCCACGGTGCCCAGGTCCGTGAGCGCCTCCTCCAGAGTTGCAAAGCTCTTCTGCTCGCCGCTGCGCGCATCGCGCACGAGGTAGCGGTCCGAGACCGCATGGTATTCAAGCTCGCGCCGCAGCGTCAGCTCCACGACGTCCGCGTTGAACCAAAAGCGCCGCTCGCGCTCGATGCGCGTATCCAGGTCGACGCTCAGGGTCACCCCGTCGTGCAGGGCGTCGCGGATCGCCGGGTTTACCGGGTACTCGATGCGGGCGTGGAGCAGGAAGACCCCCCCCTCCACGCTGACGTAGGCGGAGCGCACCTCGAGCACGCCATCGAGCGCATCGGCAGACGCGGCCGCGGCCCACGCGCCCAGAACGACTGCGATGAGCATGGACCGCAGATGGAGTGGCTCGACCCGTAGCATGGATACAACGATTGACTGCGCTGCGCGCCTCTAGGTTCCGGAAGCTGTCTTTTCGAGGCAAGCATAATAGAACCCATCCGTGCCTGCCGGTCCTCCCGGTAAAAGTTGCACGCCCACAACGCGCTTTTGCGCCCCGGCAGGCCACCCGAGCGCAGGCGCGAACGGTGCAACGCGAGCCCCGGGCTCGCCCTCGAGAAAGCACTGCACGACCTCCTCGTTCTCCGCCGGCAGCACCGAGCAGGTGCGAATATAAGAGCCGGCCCCCCGCGGCCAGCATGCCGAAGGCGGCCTGCAGCATCTGCAGCTGCACGCGCGCGAAGTTGCGCGATGTCCTCGGGGCGGCGCAGAAGCTTGATGTCCGGGTGGCGGCGGATGACGCCGGTCGCCGAACAGGGCGCATCGATGAGGATGCGATCAAAAGGACGCCCATCCCAGAAGGCTGCGGGGATGGCGCATGTCGGCCACGACACCGTCGCGTTGCGCGCGAGCCGCCGGGCGGTTTCGCGCATCCGCTCGGCGCGCGCGGCATCGATATCGACGGCTACGAGCTCGGCGAGGTCCGGGACGAGCTCCAGAATATGGCCGCGTCTTGCCCCCCGGCGCCGCGCAGGCGTCGAGTACCCGCATGCCCGGTCGGGCATCCAGGAGGGGTGCCGCAAGCTGAGCGCCGGCGTCCTGCACCGAGATCGCGCCCTTGCGAGAACCCGGGCAGCGCAGCGACGGCTGACGGATGCTCGAGCCGCACCGCGGCAGGCGCCCAGTCGAGGGCGCTCGGCAGCGATTGCGGCGAGCGCAAGCTCCTGCAGATACTGCGGGACGCTGGTGCGTGTGAGATCCACGCCGCAGAACCATCGGCGGTGGCTCATTGCCCGCGACGAGCATCGCTCCGCAGCTCGTCGGGCCAGGCGCTGCGCGAGCTCAGCGGCGAGCCAGGCCGGATGCGCGGTGCGCCCCGCAGCTCGCCGCATCGACCGTTGCGAGGAGTGTCGCGCGCTCGGCAACGAAGCGTCGCAGCACCGCGTTCACCAGGCCCGCCGCATGGGGAGCGCCCAGCAGCCGCGCCGCCTCGACCGCCCGGTGCACCGTGACCTCAGGAGCATGGCGGGAGTACTCGACCTGATGGGCCCCGACGATGAGAAGGCAGCGCACCTCACCAGCAAGCTTCGCCGGATGCTTGATAAGCGCCTCGAGCGCCGGCGCAAGCGCGCAGATACCAGCGCAGACTTCCTAGCGCAATCGCCCGGATCGCGGCCCGATTGGCTGAATTCGTGAAACGCTGCAAGCGCCCTATCGGCAGACTGTCCTCCCATTGCAACAGCGCACACCGCGCGCGCGGCATCCGCCAGTGCCGTGGCTCCGGGTGGCAGGCCGGCCCGCGTGGACGTACGGTTCGTCGCTCGCCATGGCGCTTTAGCCGAAGCGCTGGCCCACGAGATCGCGCGCCCGCCGCAAACTCGCGACCCGTCACGACCTTGCGTCCGGGACGCTGCACCTGGGTCAGCAGCGAGCGCGCCCTCGCCACACTGCACGAGGGGTCCCTCGGCGTGCACGGCAATGACGGCTTCCGGGGGCGGTGGCCGGATCATCGCGAGCCCTCGTAGACCCGCGCCGCAAAGATGCGCAGGCGGCTCTCGCCGAGCTGCGTCTCGGCAATCGGGCTGTGGATTGAAGGCGCGCACGCTGCCGCTCGATGTCGGCGGCGCTCAAGCGCCAGTCGATGCGTGCCTCGGCCTTGCTGATCTTGGCGGCGTAGGTCGCGCCGCTCCTGGGGCTGCGGAGTGCCATCCATGCGGCCGGCGGCGAGGTGATCCAATCCCTCGAGGAGCGTGCGGCGCGCCGAGCTCGGCAAGTGCGTCG
Source organism: uncultured Gammaproteobacteria bacterium (assembly GCA_963695315.1). Classification (GTDB taxonomy): domain Bacteria; phylum Pseudomonadota; class Gammaproteobacteria; order Steroidobacterales; family Steroidobacteraceae; genus PALSA-1196. The sequence continues at coordinate 3,453,645 of OY968773.1, read as the reverse complement.
TGCAGCGTCGCCGCGGTATCGCTCGGCCGAATGGTCCACGGGTCGCTGCAGGAGGATGGGGCCGGTATCCAGGGCCGCCTCCATGCGCATGAGGGTGATGCCGGTCTCGCGGTCGCCGGCGAGGAGCGCGCGCTGAATGGGCGCGGCGCCGCGCCAGCGCGGCAGCAGCGAGGCGTGCACATTGATGCTGCCGAGCCGCGGCGCATCGAGCAGCGCCTGCGGCAGAATGAGCCCGTAGGCGACCACGACCAGCACGTCCGCGCGCCAGGCGCGAAGCTCAGCAAGCGCCGTCGCCGTCCTGCAGCGTCGGCGGCTGCGCGAGCGGCAGCTGCGCGGCGAGCGCCGCCGCCTTCACGGGGCTTGCCGCGAGCTGCTGGCCGCGGCCGCGCGGCCGATCCGGCCGGGTGAAGACCCCGACGACGCGATGCCGGGAGGCGAGCAGCGCCTGCAAGCGCCGCGCGCGCGAACTGCGGCGTCCCCGCGAATGCCACGCGCAGCGCGCTCACGGGGAAAACGCGCAAAGCCGCGAGCGAATCAGTACGCCCGGGCGCGCGCGCTGGCGCTGCCGCGCGCACTCTTGCTCCTTGCGCTCCTTCTCGAGCTTCTTGCGTATGCGCTCGCGGCGCAGGTCCGAGAGATAGTCGACGAAGAGCTTGCCCTCGAGATGATCGAGTTCGTGCTGCACGCAAACCGCGAGAATCTCGTCGCAGTCGCGCTCGAATAGCTGCCCGTCGCGATCCTGCGCGCGCACCCGCACGCGCGTGGCGCGTTCGACCTCCTCGAAAATGTCCGGCACCGACAGGCAGCCCTCCTCGACGCTTGTCGCGCCCTTCGCGGCTCGAGAATCTCGGGGTTCACGAGCACGAGCGGCTGATCGCGCTCCTCCGACACGTCGATCGACGATGACCCTCTGGTGCGACATCGATCTGGGTCGCCGCAAGCCCGATCCCGGGAGCGGCGTACATGGTCTCCAAGAGATCGTCCACGAGCCGCCCGAGTTCGGGGCCGAACTCGGTAACCGGCTGCGCCTTGGTGCGCAGGCGCGGGTCGGGATATTCGAGGATGGTGCGCACAGCCATGGTGACTCGATGCTCGTGTATTTGACTTGGAAATGCTGCTAATGTTCTGAAGTGTGAAGAGAAAATCGGTCCGGTGCCGCAGGTTTTCAACCGCCGGCGGCCGCCGTGATCCAGTGCACAAAGTGAACATTAATCCGTGTGCGCCGGGGCCGACCCGATTATAACAAGCGGGGTTGCCGGCCCCTCCCGGATGTAAGGAGTGGAGGATGTTTCCAAATCAATCAGTTAAGGCTCGCGTTGGCGCGGGCCTGGCCGTTGTTGTTGGTGTTTGCCGGATGCGCCTCGCATCACGCGCGCGACACGAGCAGCGGACCCGTCAAGCGAACATGCCACCGCCGCCGCCTGCGGCGACCGGCGACGCCGAGGCCCACAGCTTCCGAGATGACTGCCACCGAGGCGGCGATCGCCGCAGGCCGGGCGCCGGCGCCGAGCGGCGCCGAGCCGAGCGCGGCCGCGCGCTGGTCATGAATCCGAACGCGCCCAAGAGCTACACCGTCAAGCGCGGCGATACGCTCTGGGGCATCGCGACGATGTACCTGCGCGACCCGTGGCTGTGGCCGGAAATTTGGTACGTCAATCCGCGCATCGAGAATCCGCATTTGATCTATCCCGGGCGACGTGCTGGCGCTCGCCTACGGCGCCGATGGCCGCCCACAGGTACAGCTCTCCCAGGGCGGGCCGGCGCGACTGGACCCGCGGCTGCGCAGCTCGCCGCTCGATGGCGCGATTCCGACCATTCCCTACTCGGCGATTGCGGCGTTCCTGTCGCGCCCGACGGTGCTGTCGGTCGACCAGGTGCGGCATCTGCCGCACGTGGTGATATTCCGTGAGGAGCACAACGTCGGCGGCACCGGACAGGAATTCTATGTGAGTGACCTGAACGCCGCGCCCAACGCGCGCTTCACCGTCATGCACGTCGGCGAGCCGCTGCGCGACCCGGACACGGGCCACATGATGGGCTATCAGGGCATCTACACCGCGACCGCCGTCATCACCCGCCCGGGCAATCCGGCGAAGGGGCTGCTCACCGATTCGGCGCGCGAGACATTGCGCGGCGATCTGATACTCGCCACCAATGGCGACACGCCCGCGACACTGACGCTGCGCGCGCCGAAGAGTGAAGTGCACGGGCGAATTATGTCCGTGATTGAGGGCGTGCAGCTCATCGGGCAGTACGACATCGTCGTCATCAATCGCGGCACGGCCGACGGGGTGGATGCCGGCGATGTGCTCGCGATCGATCGGCTGGGCGAGGAAGCGCGCGACGTGGGCACGGGCGAAGATTCCGCTTACGGCTTTGGCATCGGCAAGATCCATTCGCCTGCCGAACGAGCGCGCCGGCACGCTGCTCGTCTTCAAATGCTTCGATCACATGAGCTACGGGCTCGTGGTTGCGGAGTCGACCTTCGTGCGGGTGGCGGACGTCGTCCGCAATCCGTAAAACTGCAGCGCCCGCGCGGGCTTAGCACCGCCTGCGCGGGCGCCTTCCCATAAGCTGTCCATTGGACACGGCATGGGAAATGCTGTTAGATGCGCGCTCTTTGGAAGCCGCAACCACGGCTCGGCGGCGCGCCGCTCATTGATGTTTGATGTCAAATTGCGCGACGCGCCTTTCTTTGGCGGCCACGACGATGCGCGAATCACCGATGATGACTGGCAGCGTTTTAGACATCCTGATTTACGTATTTGATCGCTACATGCTCGAGGAAGCACCCGAGGTGCCCGAGCGCGAGACCCTGGCGCGCGACCTGGCGTACGTCGGCTTTGAACATCGCAACGTCGAGCGCGCGCTCGACTGGCTTGCTGAGCTTGCCTGCGTGCGCGAGCGCGCGTTGCTCGAGCCGGCCGTCGACAAGAGCGGCGGTGCGGTGCGCGTCTTCTCCGAAGCCGAGCTTGCGCGTCTCTCGACCGAATGCCGCGGCTTTCTTTTCACGCTCGAGCGCTTGGGAGTGCTGCAACCGCTGCAGCGCGAAATCGTCATTGATCGCATGATCGCCCTCGATGCCGATGAGCTCGATACCGAGCAGTTGAAGTGGGTGGTGCTGATGGTGCTCTCGAGTCAGCCCGGGCAGGATCTGGCCTTCCAGCGCCTCGAGGCGTGGGTATCCACCGCAAACGCGAGTGGCCCGCATTGAGGCACGCTCTGCCGCGACGCGTATGAGCGAAAATCTCGTCATCGTCGAGTCGCCCGCCAAAGCCCGCACGATCAAGAAGTACCTCGGGCAAGGACTTCGAAGTGCTCGCCTCCTACGGCCACGTGCGCGATCTGGTGCCGAAGGAAGGCGCGGTCGATCCGGATGACGGCTTCGCGATGCAGTACCAGCCGCTCGAGAAGAGCGCGCGGCACGTCGATGCGATCGCGCGCGCGCTGAAGAAGTCCAAAGCCCTGTATCTTGCGACCGACCCGGATCGCGAGGGCGAGGCGATCGCCTGGCACCTGCTGGAGCTGCTGAAGGAGCACGGCCAACTCGCCGGCAAGAAGGTGCATCGCGTGGTGTTCTACGAGATCACCAAGAACGCGGTGCGCGCCGCGGTCGCGCAGCCGCGCGAGCTGTCGCTCGAGCTCGTCAACGCGCAGCAGGCGCGTCGCGCGCTCGACTACCTCGTCGGCTTCAATCTCTCGCCGCTGTTGTGGAAGAAGGTGCGCCGCGGTCTGTCCGCTGGACGCGTGCAGAGTCCCGCGCTGCGCATGATCTGCGAGCGCGAGGCGGAGATCGCAGCCTTCAAGGCGCAGGAATACTGGACGCCTTGATGGCGAGGCCGAGCACACCGAGCAGCGCTTTCCGGTCAAGCTCATCGAGTATCGCGGCGACAAAAACCGAGCAGTTCAGCTTCGTCAATGAGACTCAGGCGCGCGAGGTCGAGCGCACCATCAAGGCCGCCGCGGGCGCGCTCGATGATCGTGCCGGGCAGCTGCGCGTGCTCACCATCGACAAGAAGCAGCGGCGGCGCAACCCCGCGCCACCGTTCACCACCTCGACGTTGCAGCAGGAGGCCGCGCGCAAGCTCGGTTTCAACGCGCGCCGCACCATGCGCCTGGCGCAGCAGCTCTACGAGGGCGTCGACATCGGCACCGACGGCGCCGTCGGTCTCATTACCTATATGCGCACCGACTCGGTGTCGCTCGCCGCCGAAGCGGTGAGCGATCTGCGCGCGGTCGCGGCGCGCCTGTATGGCCCGCAGAGCGTCGCCGAGGAAGTGCGCGTCTATAAGACCAAATCAAAGAATGCGCAGGAAGCGCACGAAGCGATCCGCCCCACTTCCGCCGCGATCACGCCGGCGGATATCGAAGGCAAGATCGACGGCGATCTGCACCGCCTGTACGCGCTCATCTGGAGGCGCGCGGTCGCCTGCCAGATGAGCCATGCGGTATTTGACACCGTCGCGGTCGACCTGTTGGCGGGCGAGGACGGCCCGCAAGCGCCATCTGCTGCGCGCCAACGGCTCGACGCTGGTCACGCCCGGCTACATCGCCGTCTACCAGGAAGGCACCGATGATCTGCAGAGCGATGACGATGATCACGTGCTGCCGCCGATGGACGTCGGCGACGCGCGTCGCGCTCAACACGCTGCAGCGCCGAGCAGCATTTCACCGAGCCGCCGCCGCGCTACTCCGAAGCCTCGCTCGTCAAGGCGCTCGAGGAACACGGCATCGGCCGGCCGTCGACCTACGCGACGATCATCTCCACGCTGCAGGATCGCGAGTACGTGGAGATGGACAGCCGGCGCTTCATTCCGACCGACATCGGCAAGATCGTCAACCGCTTTCTCACGCAGTACTTCCATCGCTACGTCGAGTACGGCTTCACCGCCGACATGGAAGATGAGCTTGATGCGGTGTCGCGCGGCGAGGAGGACTGGAAGATCCCGCTGCGCAAGTTCTGGAAGCCGTTCGTCGAGCTGGTCAAGCAGCACCGATAAGAACGTGTCGCGCGAGCAAGTCGCGCAGGCGCGCGAGCTCGGCAAGGATCAGAAAACCGGCAAGCCGATCACGGTGCGCATGGGGCGCTACGGACCGTTCGTGCAGATCGGCACCAAGGATGACGCGGACAAGCCGCGCTTCGCCGGGCTGCGACCGGGCCAGAAGATGGACGCGATCACGCTCGCCGAGGCGCTCGAGCTTTTCAAGCTGCCGCGCACGCTCGGCGCGACCGCGGACGGCGCGCCGATCATCGCCAACGTCGGCCGCTTCGGCCCGTACATCAAGTACGGTCCAAAGTACGCATCGATGAAGGCAGGACGACCCCTACACCGTGACGCTGGAGCGCGCGCTTGAGATCATCCGCCAGAAGCAGGAAGCCGATGCGAACCGCATCATCGCCGACTTCACCGACGACGGTATCCAGGTGCTGAACGGCCGCTACGGCCCGTACATCACCGACGGCAAGAAGAACGCCAAGGTGCCGAAGGAGCGCGCGCCGCAGTCGCTGAGCGTCGAGGAGTGCCGCAAGCTGCTCGAAGCGGCGCCGGCGCGCGGCGCCCGGTTCGGCAAGCGCGGCGCCGCGCCCAAGGCGCGCCGCAGCAGCAGCGGCGGCAGCGCCGCGCCGCGCCGCAGGCCGCCGCGCCGGCGGCCACGCGTCGCAAGCGCGCGGCCGGCAACGGCGCAGCCGCGCACGCCCTCAGCGCGCGCGCGCGCCAGCGGGCGACCGCCGTCGCGGGCGGCCGCGCGCACGAGCGGCACCGCGCTCGCTCACGCGCACCGTCTTTGAAGACGAAGAGCTCCGGCGCGCATGCTGAAATCACCCGCGAAGCGCGCCCGCGTCAAATAGAGCTTTAGCGTAGCGGCGCGCCTTGCACGTGGCACCGCGGCAATTCGATGAAGTATCGCCACAGCTTTCATGCCGGCAACTTCGCCGACGTGCACAAGCACGTGACGCTGCTCGCGCTGCTCGCGGCCTTGCAGCAAAAGGACAGCGGCTTTCTCTACCTCGAAACGCATGCCGGCACGCGGCTGTATGATCTTGCGCATCCCGAGACCGACGCCGCGCGCGCCGCGCAGCATGCCTCGCCGCGGCTCACCGCCGCCGCGCCGGTCGCGGCGGAGCTGCAGCACTACCTCGAGGAGCTCGGGCGGCTGCGCGCCCTGCCTCCACAATCCCGCGGCCTATCCGGGCTCGCCGCTTGTCGGCTGCCGCGCAGCTGCGAGCGCAGGATCGCGCGGTGCTGCTTCGAGATCGTGCCGAGCGAGGCGCGCGCGCTCGAGCGCGCGTTGCACGGCTATCCGCGCGCGTGCATGTGGAGGCGGGCGACGGCATTGGCGCGCCTGCGCGCCTTTCTGCCGCCGCGCGAGCGGCGCTGCCTGGTGCTGATCGACCCGCCGTACGAGGAACGCGCGCGACTTCGAGGCCGTCGCGACGGCGTGCCAGGAGGCGCTGCGCCGGCTCAGCTCCGCGGTCATCGCGGCGTGGTATCCGATCAAGGATGCGCGCGCGACGAACGCCTGGCTCGCGCGCTTGGCGGGCATTTTCGAGTGCGACAACGCGGTCGCCGAATGGTGGCTTTATCCGCGCGATTCGCGCGTGGCGCTGAACGGCTCGGGCCTGCTGATCCTGAATCCGCCGTACCAGTTTGCCTGCCGCATGCGCTCCTGGCTCGGCGAGCTGCACGCCAAATTCCCAAGCGCGGCGCCGGCGGTGTGAGTGTCCGCAGCCTGAGCGAGCAGCTGTAGGAGCTGCCGGGACAAGCGTCACAGTGTCGCGCCGCGAGCTGGTGAGAGGCTGCCGCGTTCCTGTATAAGGAGCGCATTCGGGATTTCTATGACGGCAGATCATGCGTGGGCGGCGTCACATGAAGCGAAGCTTGCGAGCGTCGCCGGCGGCGAGGCGGTGACGAATTCCATGACGAGCGCTCCGGATCAGTACGGCGTCATCGGCCACCCGATCGCACACAGCTGGTCGCCGTTCATTCACGGCCTGTTCGCGCGCCAGACCGAGCAGGCGATGGTCTACAAGCGCTTCGACGTGCCGCCGGCGAAATTCCGCCGGCACGTGGTGCACTTCTTTTTGCACGGCGGCCGCGGCCTGAATGTCACCTTGCCGCACAAAGTTGCTGCTGCCGAGCTCGCCAACGAGCTCACGCCGCGCGCCGAGCGCGCCGGCGCGGTCAATACGCTCATGATGCAGGGCGAGAACGAGATCATCGGCGACAACACCGATGGCGAAGGCCTGGTGCGCGATCTGCAGCGACAATTGCGGCGTGGCGATCAGCGGCATGCGCATCCTCATCCTCGGCGCCGGCGGCGCCGCGCGCGGCGTGCTGGCACCGCTGCTGGCGCTGCTGCCGAGCGAGATCGTGATCGCCAATCGCACCGCGGCGCGCGCAAGCTCCCTCGCGCGCGAGTTCGCTCTGCTCGGCAATCTCATCGGCTGCGGGTTTGACTCGCAGATCGCTCACCAATTTCGATCTCATCATCAACGCAACCTCGGCGAGCACCGACGGGGAGACCCCGCCGATCAGCGCAGCCTTGCTGCACGAGAGCACCGTCTGCTACGACATGGCCTACAGCAAAGAGAAGACGCCGTTCGTGCGCTGGGCCGAAAGCAACGGCTGCAAGCGCGCGCTGCAGGGCTGGGGCATGCTGGTCGAGCAGGCGGCCGAATCCTTCAGCGTCTGGCGCGGCATCCGCCCGGAGACCGCGCCCGTCCTGCAGGCGCTCATCGCATCGTGACGAATTCTTCCGCGCTCGTCGGGTGAATCGCGACCGTATCGTCGAAATCGCGCTTGCGCGCGCCCATGCGCACCGCCACCGCAAATCCCTGCATCATCTCGTCCGCCCCCGGCCCGATGACATGCGCGCCGACGATGCGCTCCTCCGCCCCGACGGTGACGAGCTTCATGTGAGTGTGCGGCTTGCGCACGGTCATCGCGTGGTAGAGCGGCACGAAGCTTGAGATGTAGATGCGCACGGCCTCGCCGTGACGCGCGCGCGCCTGCGCGCTCGGTGAGGCCCACCGAGCCGATCGGCGGATGGCCGAAAATCACCGTCGGAATGCATTCGTATTCGAGATGCCGCTCGGGCTGCGCGCCGAAGAGCCGATCGGCGAGGCGCCGGCCGGCCGCGATCGCCACCGGCGTGAGTGGCATGCGCCCGGTGACATCGCCGAGGGCATAGATCCCGCCACGTTGGTGTTCTGAAAGTCATCGGTGGCAATGGTACCTCCGGGTCGAGGTTTACGCCGGCGCGCTCGAGGGCGAGTTCCTCCACGTTTGGCAGGCGGCCCATCGCCCAGATCACGCTATCGAGCGGGCCCAAGCATGCGCCCGTCGCCCAAGGTGAGCTCAAGGGCGCCGTCCGCGCGGCGCACGAGCGCGTCGCCGCGGCAGTTACTCTCGATGGCAACGCCCATTTCGCGCAGCATCATGAGCGCGCTCTCGCCGAGCAGCGCATCGAACTGCCGCAGCATGTCCTTGCTGCGGATCACGAGCGCGACCTTGGACCCGAGCCCCGCAAGGATGCCGGCAAGCTCGACCGCGATGTAGCCGCTGCCGGCGACCGCCACGCGCGCCGGCCGCTCGGCGAGCTCAAAGAAACCATCCGAAGTGATGCCGAGCGGCGCGCCCGGAATGCTCGGCACGAGCGGGCGGCCGCCGGTGGCGATCACGATGTGCGGCGCGCTGCGAGGCGCGGCCGGCCGCGCTGATCTAGCTGCGGGCGCGCTGGAAGCGTGCCGATGCCTCGACGACCTCGATCTTGCGATTTGCAAGGTTGCGCGCGTACATGCCGACGAGGCGCAGCACGTAGGCATCGCGCTTCGCGCGCAACGCGGGCCAGTCGTGCCCGGCGTGCGCCGCCACCGCAAAACCGTAGTCGCCCGCATCGATCGAGCGCCTCGTGGATCTCCGAGGCGTTCCACATGATCTTCTTGGGCACGCAGCCGACGTTCACGCAGGTGCCGCCGAGGCGGCCCGACTCGACGAGCGCCACGCGCGCGCCGTAGTCGGCGGCGCGCTGCGCGCAGGCGAGCCCGCCGCTGCCGCCGCCGATCACGATCAGATCGTAATGCTCCATGTGGTCCGCCCGCGCACCACCCCGCAAAGCGCCTCATGTTACATGCCCGCCGCGGCACCGCATGACTCCCGCATGCACGCGCGCTTCGACAGGCTTTAGAATGCGCCCCTCAAAAGATAGCGCCACGATGACCCACAATCCGCTGCTCGCCGAAGCAATCCCTGCCGGCGTTCACCCGCATCCGCCCCGAACACGTGGAGCCGGCCATCCGCGAGCTGCTGATCGGCGAACCGCGCCCGCATCGCAGAGCTCGCAGGCCTTGCCGAACCGAGTTTCGCAACCCTGGTCGAGCCGCTCGAGGAGCTCGATCACCGCGTCTCGCGCACCTGGTCGCCGGTGAGCCATCTGAATGCCGTGCTCAACTGCGAGCCGCTGCGCACGAGCTACAACGCCTGCCTGCCGCTGCTGTCGGCCTACCACACGGATCTGTCGCAGAACGAGGCGCTCTACAAGGCCTACCGCGCGATCAGCGAGCGCGAAGAGCACCTCCTGGGTCCGGTCGAGCGGCGCGTGCGTCGAGCACCAGCTGCGCGACTTTCGCCTCGCCGGCGTGGGGCTCGATCCGCGAGCGCAAGCAGCGCTTCAAGAACGTGCTGCTGGAGCTCACGCAGCTGCAGTCGAAATTCGAAGAGAACGTGCTCGATGCGACCAACGCCTGGAGCCATCACGTCACCGACGCGGCGGAGCTCGCCGGCCTCAACGAGTCGATCATCGAACAGGCGCGCCGCCGCGCGCACGCCGAGCGTCGCGAGGGCTGGGTGCTGACCCTCGACCAGCCGACCTATGTGGCGGTGGTCACGGATGCCGAATCGCGCGCGCTGCGCCGCGCGTTCTACGAGGCCTGGTCGACGCGCGCCTCGGATCAGGGCCCCAGCGCGCGCGCGCTGGGACAACTCGCAGGTGATGGAGGACATCCTGCGCCGGCGCCACGAGGCGGCGCAGCTGCTCGGCTTCAAGAGCTACGCCGAATACGCGCTCGCCACGCGCATGGCGCGCAGCGTCGAGGAAGTCCTGAGCTTCCTCGAGCAGCTGCGCGCGATGGCGCGCGCGGCGGCCGAGCGCGAATTTGCCGAGCTCGCAGCAGTTCGCCGGCCGCAAGCTCGAAGCCTGGGACGTCGGCTTCTACGCCGAGCGGCTGCAGCGAAGCCGCTATGCGGTGTCGCAGGAGGAGCTGCGGCCGTATTTCTGCCTGCCGCGGGTGCTCGCCGGCCTGTTCGACGTCGCCGAGCGTCTGTTTGACGTTCGCATCCGCGCGCGCGACGGGCGTCGCGCTGTGGCATCCGGACGTGCGCTTCTTCGAGATCGCGGATGCCGCGCGGGCATGCCATCGGCAGCTTCTATCTGGATGCCTACGCGCGCGCCAACAAGCGCAGCGGCGCCTGGATGGATGAGTGCATCGGCCGCAAGCACCTGGCGGCCGGCTCGACACTGCCGGTCGCCTATCTCGTGTGCAACTTCCTCGCCGCCGAGCGGCGCGCAGCCGGCGCTGCTCACGCACGATGATGTGGTGACGCTGTTCCACGAGTTCGGCCACGGCCTGCATCACCTGCTGACCCGCGTCGACTACCCGAGTCTCGCCGGCATCAACGGCGTCGCCTGGGATGCGGTCGAGCTGCCGAGCCAGTTCATGGAGAACTACGCCTGGCAGCCGGATGTGCTGCAGCGGATCTCCAGCCACGTCAGCGAGCGGCGCAACGCTGCCGGCGCCGCTGCAGGAGCGGCTCATCCAGACGCGCAGCTTTCACGCCGGGCTGCAGATGGTGCGGCAGCTGGAATTTGCGCTGTTCGATTTCCGCCTGCACGCCGGCTACGACCCGAGCCGCGGCGGGCGCATCGCCGAGGTGCTCGCCGAGGTGCGCGCCGCGGTCGCCGTGACGCCGGTGCCGGCGTGGAATCGCTTCGCCCACAGCTTTGGGCACATTTTCGCCGGCGGCTACGCGGCCGGCTACTACAGCTACAAATGGGCCGAGGTGCTCGCGGCGGATGCCTTCGGCGCATTTGAGGAACAGGGCGTATTCGATCGCGCCACGGCGCAGCGCTTTCTCGATGCGATCCTGGCGCGCGGCGGCAGCCGCGATGCGCTCGATGCGTTCATCGAATTCCGCGGCCGCCGTCCGAGCATCGGCGCGCTGCTGCGGCAAAGCGGCATTGAAGCGCCGGGCGAGATCGCCGCATAGTCCTCGCCAGCGCGCGCTCCGGTGCACGCAAGTCAAAGAGGATTAGTTGACGCCCACCTGAAGCACGTCCGCAGGCGCAGCGGGCGCAGCTTTGACATATGGAACCCGGAGAGCGCAACTTTGCAGGAGAAGTGCCAAAAGTGGAAGCGTCGCTGGCCAAGCCCGCAGGTTCTGCCTAGACTGGCAAATGAGGCAGGTGCGCTTCTTTTTGCCCGCAGCGACGCATGAGCATAATAAATGACAAGCGCGCGACGCAGCGACTTTGACGTCAGCAATACGGTGCAGGTGAGTTCCGCGCCGGCGGTGCTCGCTGCCGTCGAGGCGCTCTTCGAGCCGACCTGGCCGGAAACCTCGCTGCGTCCCCTGCGCCATGCGTTCGAGCACTTCGAGGAGCTGTTTGCGGGCCTCGTGCCCGGCTACTACGGCGTCGACACGGTCTATCACGACCGCCAGCACACGCTCGATATCACGCTCGCGCTCGCGCGGCTGCATCGTCGGCTACGAGCGCCAGCAGCAGCCTGCGGCGGCGCGCCTCGGCGGCGAGCGCGCCATCGCCGGCCTCATCACCGGACTTTTCCACGACGTCGGCTATCTGCGGCGCACGGACGAGGGCGACTCGCGCAATGGCGCCGAGTTCACGCGCACGCACGTGACGCGCGGCGCACGCTTCCTCGCCGACTACCTGCCCGATCGTGGGGCTCGAGGCTGGGTGCCGATCGCATCGCAGATCGTGCACTTCACCGGCTACGAGGTGCCGTTCGACCAGATCATCGTCACCGACCCGCGCGACCTCGCGCTCGGACACATGATCGGCACCGCCGACATGATCGCGCAGATGGCCGACCGCTGTTATCTCGAGAAGTGCCGCGACCGGCTGTACGCCGAGTTCGTGCTGGGCGGCGTGGCGCTGCCGATCGCCGCCAATGGCGGCCTGCAGGTCAAATACGCCTCGGGCGTCGATCTGCTGCGCCAGACGCCCGGAATTCATCTCCGAGGTGCGCAGCAAACGCCTCGATGGCGAGTTTCACTCCGCCTACCGGTATCTCGAAATCCTATTTGACGGCCGCAATCCGTACATGGAAGCGATCGAGCGCAACGTCAGCTATCTGCGGCAGATCCTGCGCAGCGAGAACTGGGTGCTGTTGCGGCGCAATCCGCCGATCTTTGCCGCCTTCGACGATCCGATGTCGACCACGCGCAGCCTGCTGCTCGGCTACATCACCAAGGCCTGGGCGACGAGCACGACTGACTAGCGCGGCGGATCGATCGCGGTCACATAGCGCGCGTAGATCTGCGGCAGGCGCGCGAGCACCGCTTCGCGGCCCGCGCATGGCGCTTGTCGCGAGCGCCGCGCGCAGCACTTGCGGCGTCAGCGCCGCGAGCGCAGCCTGCGCGAGCGGCGCGAAGCTCAAATGCCAGGGCTCGGGCTGCACGCCGCCGCGATCGGTGCTGTAGGGCCGGAAGAATCCAAATGCCGCCATGTTCTGCGCCAGCCATGCGTCGAGCTTGCGCGAAGGGACCGCTGCCCGCGTACTCCGCCGGCACGAGCTGCGGACGATAGTCGGCGCTCAACCGCCGCGCGGTCGATCACGTCCAGATCCGTGCCCCAGTGATGGCGGCTCGCGCCGGGCAACGCGGACCAGATGAGTATCGCATCGACGAGCGCCTGCGCATTCAACTCGCGTGCGCCAAGCGCGCGCCCGGCGCGATCGAGCAGCGGCCGCTCGCCGCTGTATTTTGCGTTCCAGATCGCAACCTGACGGTCAAAGTCGCGGAAGCTCGAGACGACCGCAAGCTCGATGCCCGCGCTGCGCGCGCGCCGCGCGCATGCGCCAGCGCCGCCTCGACGGCGCGCCATGCAAAGTGCAGTTCAAGCTCCGGCACCTCCCGTACATGGGTGCTGGCGCGGCCGGTGAGTTCGAGGGAATTGAACATTTCCTGACTAATTCTAGAAGAACGCCGCCTATAGGGCTTGTAATGCGTTGCGACGGTAGCCGAGGACCCCCCTCGCGGGTAAGATCATCTGGAAACACAAGGGGCCCGCCCGGCGTGCTGCAGCGGGCACGCCGGCGCAAGATAGTGAGTGCTGTCAGCTTAAAGCTCAAATACGCAGGAGCCGCCTTTCTGGCGGTGGCGCTTCGGCGCGCTGTTTGTCATCGCGCTGCTCGCCTGGCAGCACCGCACCGACGCGCAGCATGCAGGACGCTCTTGCCAACAGCTTCGTGCGGCAGGACGTCGGCCGCGAGCTGCAGGTGCGCGCGCAGAGCACCGGCGCGCTATGTCGCTGACGCGGTCGCAGCCGGCGCTCGCGAACGGCGATGCCGGCAGCATCGGCAGACGCCTGCAGCGCTTCACTCGACGATCCGTCGCTCGCCGCGATTACCGTGCGCGACACTGCCGGCGCGACGCTCTTCGACTGGCACGCGCCGGCGGCGGCATCAGCCGACGCTGCAGCGCGAGGCGATCGAGCCGGTGCGCACGATGGTCGAGAGCATCCCCGGGAGTTGCCGACTCCGAAGACGCTCGGCGAGGCGCGCGTTGCACTCGCCGAATCGACCTCGCGCGCACAGCGCGCTTGCCAATCGCCTCTCCGACTCGCATCAAGACCAGACTTCCTCAAGGCCATCTATCTTGCCGCGGCTGCGGCCGCCCTCGCCGGCGGCCTCGCCGCGATCTTCGGCTGGCGCGCCGGACGCAGGATCGAGCGGCCGCTCGGCGCGCTCATCAGGAGCGCCGATCGCATCGCGCAGGGCGACTACACGCGGCCGCTCGATGTGCTGCGCCGCGACGAGCTTGGCGATCTGCAGCAGGCGCTCGAGCGCATGCGCGGCAAGCTGCGCGCGACGACGATCAACAAGGACTATCTCTACAGCGTCTCGAACAGCATGACGGATGCGGTGTTTGTCACCTCGCCCGATGGCGTCATCCGCATCGCCAATTCCGCCTCCCGGCGGCTGCTCGGCTACGGCGAAGAGGAGCTCATCGGCCGCTCCATCAGCGCCGTGCTGGATGAGCGCGAGCGCCAGGCGTTTGATCTGCGCCAGGCGGCGCAGGAGACGCGCGAGACGCGTCATGCGCACGCGCAACGGCCAGACGATTCCGGTGGCCTTCACCGGCTCGCAGATCGCCAGCGACGATCCGCAGTTCCAGGGATGCATCTTCGTCGCGCGCAACATCACCGACCGCAAGCGCGCCGAGCGCCGCATCCGCTATCTCGCCCGCTACGATGCGCTCACCAAGCTGCCGAACCGCATGCAGTTTCATCACCTGCTGCAGCAGGCGATCGCCCGCGGCGCTGCGCGGCGGCCACGTGGTGGCGCTGCTGTATCTGGACCTCGACCGCTTCAAGGAGGTCAACGACACGTTCGGCCACGGCTGCGGCGACCGTCTGCTCGAAGTGCTCGCCGAGCGCATGCCGCGCGTGCTGCCGAAGGATACGACGCTCGGGCGCCTCGCCGGCGATGAATTTGCGCTCTTCGTCGACGGCCTGCCCGCGGATGTCGACAACCGCGGCCCGATCGCGCATCTTGCGCGCTCGATCCTGACCGAGGTCGGCCGCGCGGTCCAGCTCAACGAGCACGAGGTGTTCCTGACGGCGAGCATCGGCATCGCCTTCTGCCCGCGCGACGCCGAGAACGTCATCGATCTCATCCGCAATGCCGATGCGGCGATGTACTACTCGAAGCAGAACGGCGGCAACACCTTCGCGTTCTATTCCCCGGAGATGAATGCCGCGGCGGTCGAGCGGCTGATGCTGAAGAGCAAGCTGCGCCGCGCGCTCGAGCGCGACGAGCTCGTGATCCGCTATCAGCCGAAAGTCGACCTGCGCAACGGCCGCATCATCGGCGCCGAGGCGCTGCTGCGCTGGCGCCTGCCGGGCCACGGCGACATCCCGCCCTCGCAGTTCATCCCGCTCGCCGAAGAGACGAGCCTCATCCTCGATGTCGGCGAATGGGTGCTGAACCGCGTCTGCCAGGACTACCGGCACATGCAGAACGAGGTGGCCGACCCGGGCCGGATGTCGCTCAACCTGTCGCTGAAGCAGCTGCGCCAGGCGAGCTTCATCCTGCGCTGCCGCTCGGTGTTCCGCCGCCACGGCGTCTCGCCGACCTCGTTCGAGCTTGAGATCACCGAGACCACGCTGATGGCGGATGCCGCGCGCACCGTGCGCCTGCTCGATGAGCTCTACGCGATGGGCCTGCACCTGTCGATCGATGATTTCGGCACCGGCTACTCCTCGCTGTCGGCGCTGCAGCAGTTCCCGATCGGCACGCTCAAGATCGACCAGTCCTTCGTGCGCGACGTCAGCGACGATGCCGGCGATGCGACGATCGTGCGCACCATCATCGACATGGGCCGCAGCCTCGGCATGGAAGTGGTCGCCGAGGGCGTCGAGTCGCGTGCGCCATCTGGACTTCCTGCGCAAGCACAACTGCCACTACGGCCAGGGCAAGCTCTTCGGCGAGCCGTGCACGGCCGAGGATCTGCTCGTGCTCCTGAAGCGGCAGGCTGCCGGCACGCTGCCCTTCGCCCATCTGCTGCCGCAGGCGGAAGGGCTCTCGAGCCGCAGCGCCTAAGGCCGCAGCCGGGAGGCGAGCCATCGCCATCGCAGCGCGCCCCCGCCGCATGGCTGTGGCGGCTCTCGCTGGTCGCGATCGCCGCTGCCTGGGCCATCACGGCATTCTGGCAGGCGCATGAAGCCGATGCCGCCCGGCACGCGCCTCGCGAGCGACTGCGTATCCGCTGTCCACCCGCGGCATCAGCTTCCTGCCGACACCACCGCGGCGGACGCCTACGGACGGCCGGTCGTGTCGCAGGCGATCTTCGATCAGATGCTCGCCATCGTGCGCGGCGCGCGCGACTTCATCGTGCTCGACTACTTCCTGTTCAATGGCGAGCCCGCGGCGCAGGCCGACCCGCCGCGCCGCTGCGCGCGCTGTCGAGGGAGCTGCGCGATGCGCTGCATCGAGCAGCACCGCGCCTATCCTGAGCTCAAGATCGCTGTTTGTCACCGACGCCATCAACACCGGCGCTGGCGGCGTGCCCTCGAACGACTTCGCGATGCTGCGGGCGGCGGGCGTGGACCTGGTGATCACCGATCGGCGGCGGCTGCGCGATGCGAGCTATCTGTGCGCGTATCTGTGGCGCTTGACCATGGGACGCAGCCAGGGCCACGGACGCCTGGAGAGCGCCAATCACCGCCGCACGCTGATCGCCGATGATGGCCAGGCGGACTCGTCGGCATCGTCGGCTCGGCCGATCCGCGCGATGCGAGCAGCGCCTTCTCAAACGTCGCGGTGCGGCTGCAGCGGGCCGCTGCTTGCGCCGCTGCTCGGCGAGCGAGCTTGCGATCGCGCGCTTCTCGGGCTGGAGCGGCGATCTTGCGGCGCCGCCATCGCCGCGCCGCGCGCCGGCCGGCGCGCACGCAGCACAGCGTGCGCGCGCGCATCGCCACCGAAGGCGCGATCCGCGCAAGCCTGCTCGAGCACATCGATGCCGCCAGCCAGCGGCGACCACATCGACATCGCGATGTATCACATTGCCGATCGCGCCGTCATCGACGCGCTGCTCGCGGCCAACGCGCGCGGCGCGCGCGTGCGGCTGATCCTGGAGCCCGACAAGGACTCCGAGGGCATCGGCCAGCATTCCCAACGGCCCGGTCGCAAGCGAGCTCATCACCGCGAGCGACGGATGCCATTCGCGTGCGCTGGTATCGCTCGCACGGCGAGCAGTTCCACACCAAGCTCGTGATGATCTACGGCGCGGCGCGCTTCTGGGCCACGCTCGGCTCGGCGGATCTCACGCGGCGCAACCTCGCTGACTACGATCTGAACGCCAATGTCACCATCGAAGGCGCGCGCGGCGCGCCGATTGCGGCGCAGATGAGCGATTACTTCGAAACGCTGTGGAGCAATCGCGCCGCCGCAGGGCATCGAGTACACCGCGGACTTTGCGCGTCTACGCCGATGCGTCGCAGGCGCGCTACTGGCTCTACCGGCTCATGGACTGGTCGGGGATTGCGGGTTTCTGAGCCGCCGGCGCGCTCTGCGTCGCCACTTCGCTCGAGTGCGGCGTTCGCGGCCTGCCTCGAACGCGGCGACCACGGCGCTCAGGCGATTCTCGCCCGCCACCGCGCTGCCGCTGCGCCGTGAAGCTCTGCAGCATCGCGTGATCGCTGCCGCCGGCCGAGCGCGCAGTCGAGCACGACTTGCGCGGTGGGCGCGGCAGCGTGCTCGTGTACTCGGCCTCGAAGCGGCGGATTCGATCTGCAGCAGATAGTCGCTCGAGAAGCTGCTGGCAGCATCAAACACGGCCGCCCAGTCGCCCGTCGCGCGCAGCCGCTCGACCGCGAGCTCCTCGACCACGAGCGGCAGTTCCGCGGCCCACTCGCTGCCGGCGTAGATAGCTCATGCGATGGTCGGCTCGCACGATGACGATGCGCTCGGACTGCAGTCCGGGCGCTGCGAGCGGCAGTCGCACCGCAAAGTCGTCGCGCTCGTGCGCGCCGCGGGCGGCGCGCCGCGGAGCCGCCGTGGCGCGCAGGACGTAGGTCTGCGCATGCCGGCGCGCTGCTGTGCAGGCCGCCCGAGCAGCCGGCGCCGAGCAGCGAGCCGCCAGCGACACAGCGAGCGCCTCATCGGCGGAATCTCCAGCGCCTGCGATTTGCTCTGGTAGAGCAGCCGCGAGGGATCCTCGCGCAGCGTGCGCGAGAGCTCGCGGAATTCGACCGCGGCGAAGCGCGCATCGCGCAGCAGCTGCTCAAGCTCCGGCAGACCGTCGCGGGCGAAGACGCGCACATCCTGGCGATTGTCCTTCACCAGCGCATCGAGATTGGCGGTGGTGTTGGCAAGATTGTCGACCACCACGCGCACGCGCTGCAGCGTGGCGAGCAGCTCCGGGCCGTCCTGATCGGTGACGGCGCGCACGCTCGTGGCGGCGCCACGGATCTCGGCCGACACGCCGCGCAGATCGGCGGTCAGCGATCTGATCTCGCGCAGCGTCGGCGGCAGCTGCGCGCTCGCCTGCTCGATGTTGCCGAGCGTCGTGGTGAGCGCCGCGATATTCTGCATCGGAGAACATGCGCGCGACGCGCTCGGCAACATCGCTCACGACGCGATCACCAGCCCCGGCAGGCTCGCGAGGAACACATCGAAGTTCGAGCGCGCCGAGCGGATGACCGGGTAGTCGATGCTCGGCACCGCCTCGGGCAGCTGCCGGCCGCGGCCGTTGACGATGCAGATCGATGTACAGCAGACCCGTCACGCCCTGCAGCGACAGCTCCGCGAGCGTCTGCGGCGACACCGGCGCGCTCGAGTCGATGTCGACGATCACCTCCACGCGGCTCGAATTGCGCGGATCGATGCTGCATGCGCACCACGCGGCCGACGTCGACGCCGAGATAGCGCACCGGCGCGCCGCGCGCAAGGCCGCTCACGCTGCCGTCGAAATAGACCTCGTAGCGGGTGTAGTCGCGATGCTCGTGGCCTTCCGTGTACCAGTAGACGAACAGCACCGCCATCGCGAGCACCAGCAGCACGAAGGCGCCGACGGCCGCATAGCGTGCTTCACGCTCCATCTCGTCGCTCCCGCGCGCGCGCGCGCTCGCCGTGGAAGTAGGCCTGGATCCACGGGTGCGGATGGTCGACGATGCGTGCGAGTGTATCCTCTTCCATGCGCCGTGTCGACGATCACGCCGACACGATTGCAGTTGCGGAAGATCGTGTCCAGATCGTGGGTGATCATGACGACGGTGAGCTGCAGCTGCTGATGCAGATTGCTGCAGCAGCTCATCGAAGGCGGCGGCGCTGATGGGATCGAGGCCCGGAAGTGGGCTCATCGAGGAACAGCAGCTGCGGATCGAGCGCCAGCGCCCGGGCCAGCGCCGCGCGCTTCACCATGCCGCCGGAGAGCTGCGCCGGGATATTTGCCGGCCGCATCCGCCGGCAGGCCGACCAGACGGATCTTCAGCATCGCGAGCTCATCGAGCGCCTGCGGCCGGCAGCTGCAGATGCTCGATCATCGGAAACTGCACGTTCTGCAGCACGCGTGAGCGAGCTGTACAGCGCGCCCGCCTGGAAGGTCACGCCGTAGTCGCGCCTTCACGGCGCGCAGCTCGCGCGTCGGAGAGCTGCGCAAGATCGCGCCCGCCGATCAGCACGCGTGCCGGCGCTCGGCGCTGCAGTCCCAGGATGCGTCCGCAGCAGCACCGACTTGCCCGCGCCCGAGGCGCCGACGATGCGCGAAGACGTCGCCGCTCGTAGACCGTCATGTCGAGGCCGTCGTGCACGAGCTGGGCGCCGAAGCGATTGACGATGCCGCGCACTTCGACCATGACGGCAGGCTCGCCATCAGATACCCATCTCCATGAACAGCACGGCAAAGAGCGCATCGGCCAGAATGACGATGAAGATCGACTGCACGACCGCCACCGTGGTCAAGCCGCCCGAGCTCGCGCGAGGAGCCGCTGCACCTGCAGGCCGCGGTAGGTCGCCGGCAAGGCCGATGAGCACCGCGAACACCGGCGCCTTCACCACGCCCACCCAGAAGGTCGTAGTGCGCGATCGACTCGCTCACCCGGTCGACGAACTGCGTGATCGGAATATCGAGCAGAAAGCGGCACAGCAGCGCCCCGCCCGCAAGGCCGATGACATCCGCGATGACCGTGAGCAGCGGCAGCGCGATCACGAGGCCGAGGATGCGCGGCAGCACCAGCAGCTCATAGGGATCGACGCCCGTGGCATACAGCGCGTCGACCTCCTCGTTGAGCTGCATGGCGCCGATCTCGGCGGCGAAGGCGCTGCCCGAGCGGCCCGCGACGATGATGGCGGTCAGGAGCACCCCGAGCTCGCGCAGCACGCCGATGGTGACGAGATCGACCACGAAGATCTCCGCGCCGAAGCGCTGCAGCTGCTGGGCGCTCAGGTACGCGAGACGACGCTGATGAGAAAGGCGATGAGCGCGACGATCGGGATCGCCGTGACGCCGGTATCGTAGACGTGCCGGACGATGGCGGTCGGCCGCAGCCGCCGCCAGCTCCTGCCTGCCGCCGCCGCGGTCGTGAGCGCCACGCGGCCGAGGAAGGCCAGTCCGGCGCGCGTGTCCTGCGAGCCGCGCACCACGTGCGCGCCCGAGCTCGGTGACGGGCTCGATCAGCGATTCGTGATGGACCGCGCGCGCCCGGGCGCCTGAAAGGCGGCGCGCGCGAGCGCCTCATCGAGGACCTGCAGCTGCTCGGGGCGCGCGCCGCGAAAGCTGACGCGCGCGCCCGCGCGCTCGTGCGGCAGTGATGAACTCGCGCAGCCGCCAGGCCGCGGAGAGGTCGAGGACGACAGATCCGCGGTGCGCGATGACGAGCTGCGCACGCCGCTGAAGTCGAGCGCAGCCGAGTTCTGCACCGAGCTCTTTCAGGCACAGGGCACGCCACTCGCCCTGAAGAGCAAGCTCAAGGCTGTCGGCGCTACGGCGCGCGGCAAGATACTGCGTCAGTACTCCCCCGGGCTTAGCGCCGTCGCGATTCTTGCGCGTCTAGGCCTTGCTCTGCAAATGCGCCTCGAGGAACCACAGATATTTGTCGACCTCGCGCGAGATCGCCGTGTACAGGTCGGCGGTGTCGGCATCGCCCTGGCTGGCAGGCCTCATCGATGCCCTTGCGGATCTTCTTGCCGAAGTCGGCGAGCGCAGCCGGCGAGCGCATCGACGTGCTTCATGCCGTCAGTGATGTCCTCGGAGTAAGGCGGCAGCGATGTGGCGCGCGCGGCGGCTGCGATCGTGCCGTAGGCGGTGCCGCCGAGCGCGGTGATGCGCTCGGCGAGCTCATCGACGTGCTCCTCGACGCTCTCGGCGATCTTGTCGAAGAGCTCGTGCAGCGCGATGAAATTCGGCCCCTTGACGTTCCAGTGCGCGTGCTTGGCCTGCGCATTCATGTCGATGGCGTCGGCCAGGCGCGGTTCAGCGATCGCGATGACCTTGGTGCGCGTGCGCGCCGGCAGATCGATGCGGGTGTCGTGCATCCCGGACTCCGGTTGAATCCGACTTGAGACGGGATTCTGCGTCAAGCAATGCAGCGACACCAATCGATGAGGCATGGGTGATAGCGCTGCTCGATCGGCGCGGCGTCAGTCCTCGCTCTGATGGCGGCGGATGCGAATCGCCAGATAGATGAGCGCCGCCGCCGCGATGCAGTCCGAGCCACATGTCGATATTGGCGAACGCCGAGAGCGGCCGCGCCGAATCGAACATGCCCGGGTGTGCCGCCCACGGTGGGCTCGACCCCGCGTGATTGGTAGGGATAGGAGAGCGCGCGGGCGCTGCTCAGGCGGTAGCCGAGGAAGCGGGTCACGTAGCCGAGTCCTGAACAACAGCCACTCGATGAGCATGGCCACAGCGGGGGCACGACCACCCACAGAAACGCGCTGCGCTTCGCCCACGCGGACACCACCAGGAGATAGGCGCCGACCGGTGCATACCAGGCGAGGAGCGCCGACGAGCGCCGCGAGCACGAACTGCCTGCGTCTGCAGCCACGCGAGCGTGTCCCAGCGCAGGAACATGCCGATCATCGGCACGCCGTGCAGGCGCATCGACGAGGATCGTCGAGGCGGCGATGTCGGTGGCGGCGCCGAGCACGAAGGCACCGAGCGGCACGACCACGAGCGCGACCAGGACCTTGGCGAGCACCGTCTGCGCATCCGACACCGGCAGCGACTTCCAGAAAAGGATGCTGCGGTCGCGGCGCTCGGTGTACAGGCAGTCGAGCAGATAGAACGGCAGCATGATCTCAGCAGCAGCGAACTGCGGACGGCCGTGAGCGATGCCGTGAAACATCACATAGTACTCGCGTGTACTTCTCCGGCGTGTGGTACGAGCTGCGCATCGACCTGCATGCCGGAGTGCGGCAACAGCGCGACGAGCACCAGCAGCCCGGCGACGACGAGCGGCACGCATCCAGAGCATGCGGTGTTCCCAGAACTCGCGGCGGATGAGCGTGATCATGGGGCTGGTGTTCATGCGGCCTCTCCCTGCATCGTCGCGACAAACAGGTCCGCGATCGCTCGGCGTGCGCGACCTCACCGTAGGGCTCGAGCTCCTCGCGCCGGCGGCCTTCAAAGAAGAGCACGATGCGGCCGAAGACCTCGCGCTCGTAGAAGGGCTGCAGCTCGCGCGCGGCACGCGCCTGCTCGACGGTGGCGACGAGCTGCACGTAGCGCGCGGCCAGATCCTCCACCGAGCTGTGCGAGCGACGATGCGCCCGCGCTGGATGAACATCACGTCGGTCAGCAGATTCTCGATCTCCTCCACCTGATGGGTGGTGACGAGGATCGTGCGCTCCTTGTCAAAGTAGTCGTTGACGAGCGTGTCGTAGAACTGGCGGCGGAAGAGCAGGTCGAGCCCGAGCGTCGGCTCATCGAGCACCAGGAGCCGCGCATCGATCGCGAGAATCAGCGCCAGATGCAGCTGCGTGACCATGCCCTTGGAGAGCTCGCGCACGCGGCTCTCGCGGCGGATGTCGGTCTTGCGCAGGAATTCTTCCGCGCGCTCGCGATTGAAGCGCGGGTGCACGCCGGCGACGAAGTCGAGCGCGTGACGCACGCGCAGCCAGCGCGGCAGCACCGCGACGTCGGCGATGAAGCACACATCGCGCATCAGCGCGTCGCGCTCGGTGTAGGGATTCTTGCCCATCACCTCGAGCTCGCCCTCGAACGGGATGAGCCCGAGGATCGCCTTGAGCGCGGTGGTCTTGCCGGCGCCGTTGGGACCGATGAGGCCCACGATCCGGCCGGGCTCGACGTCAAAGTCGACGCCGGTCGAGTGCACGCAGTCGCCTGTAGGACTTGCCGAGCGCGTGCGCTTTAATGATTTGAGTCGTCATCGTTCGGTCCTGTGTGGATGGCCACGGCTCGCTCGGAGGCGGGCACGTCTTGCTATGCAGCTCCGCCGGGGAGAGTCCGAGGCGCTGCATGGTGGCGTACACCTTGGGCCACACTTCGGTGAGGAAGCGCTGCCGCTCGTCCTTCAGCAGTGCCTGCCGGGCCCCGGCGCTCACGAACATACCGAGTCCGCGGCGCTTTTCGACCAGCTTTGTCGTCCACGAGGCGCTGATAGCCCTTGAGCACGGTCAGGGGATTGAGGCGGAACTCGGCGGCGACGCTGCGTACCGAAGGCAGCGGATCGCCCTCCTTGCAGAGCCTCCTCGAGGATCATCGCGACAATGCGATCGCGCAGTTGCCGGTAGATCGGCAGGCTGTCGTCCCATTGCGGATCCATGAGCATCCTCTGGGTGGCCCGTGCCGCCTGACTAGCCCAGTAATGTAGCAGAGCGCCCCGGCACGGCCGCCGCGAACGGAGCGCAGCGGCGCACCGCCGTGATGCGCCTGCGCTCATGCTGTGGCTCGTGCTGTCGGGCGCGCCGTAGGCCACGGCAGGTGGATTCGACGAATGACCAGCTGAAGCCCACGGTGAGGGCCATGGAGGCGGCGGCGCAGACGAGGATCTTGAGGCTGACTGAGTTGGAAGCGTTCATGACTTTATCTCCTGGTTTGGATGGGCGACACCATGTTGCACATCTCTGGTGTTGTATCCAACTACAACACTAGCCCTGTGTCAACCCCCTGCTTGCATATTTCGCTTCCGGGCCCTCCGGCTCGCCCTTGGGCGGCGCCCTGGCCGACGTAGAATCCGCCCTTCCCAAGCCCATTGCTGCCGAGGCACTTCATGAAGCAAGCGGTCAATGTCGCGATCACCGGCGCGGCCGGACAGATCGGCTACGCGCTCGCCTTTCGCATCGCCTCGGGGCAGATGCTCGGCACCGACACGCCCGTGCAGCCTGCATCTGCTTGAGGTCACGCGCGGCGCTGCCGGCGCTCGCAGGGCGTGCTGATGGAGCTCGCCGACTGCGCGTTTGCGACGCTGCACAAGCGTCGCCGCGAGCGATGATGCGCAGGTCGCGTTTCGCGATTGCGAGGTCGCGCTGCTGGTCGGCGCGCGGCCGCGCAGCGCCGGGATGGAGCGCAAGGATCTGCTGCTCGCCAATGCGCAGATCTTCTCAACGCAGGGACGCGCGCTCGATGCGGTCGCGAGCCGCAACGTCAAGGTGCTGGTCGTCGGCAATCCCGCCAACACCAACGCGCTCATCGCGCGCGCCAACGCCAAGAGGCTCAATCCGCGCAATTTCACCGCGATGACGCGCCTGGATCACAATCGCGCGGTGGCGCAGCTCGCCGCCAAGACCGCAGCGCCGGTCGCCGCCGTGCGCCGCATGACGATCTGGGGCAATCACTCCTCCACGCAGTATCCGGATATCAGTCACTGCCTGGTCGCCGGCAAGGCGGCCGCCGCGCAGGTGGATCGCAGCTGGGTCGAGGACACCTTCATCCCGACGGTGCAGCAGCGCGGCGCCGCGGTGTTCAAGGCGCGCAACGCCTCCTCGGCCGCCTCGGCCGCCTCTGCCGCCATCGATCACGTGCGCGACTGGGTGCTCGGCAGCCGCCGAGGGCGACTGGGTCAGCATGGCGGTGCCCTCCGATGGCAGCTACGGCATTGCCGAGGGTGTGATCTATTCGTATCCGGTGATCTGCAAGAATGGCGATTATCAGATCGTGCAGGGCCTGGCGATCGATGAGTTCAGCCGCGCGCGCATGGATGCCAGTCACGCCGAGCTGCGCGAGGAGCGCGACGGCGTGCGCGATCTGTTGCGCTGATGCGGGTGCCGCCAGGCGCAGGATGCGCCGCGCTGTGGCGCGCGACTATAGTCGCGCAGGCGCGCGAGGCCCTATGACCGCCGTATTCATCACCATCGTGCTCGCGGCGGCAACCGTCTACGCCCTGACCCGAATCGGCGGCCTCATCGCGCTTGCCTTCATTGCCGCAGCGCTGCTGCTTGCCTATCGGCGCGTGTCGCTCGCTCATCTTCACGCTCACTTTCACGGTGCTGCTCGCGCTTTACACGCTGCTCGGCTCGGTGAGCGCGGCCGCTTCGATCTGGAAGGGCCTGCTGTGGGGGCTGCTCGGCGCTGCTGTGGCTGCTGAATGTGGTGCCGCTGCGCAAGTGGCTCATCACGCGCCCCTTCATGAAGACCTATCGCAAGCTGCTGCCCACCATGTCGCAGACGGAAAAGGAGGCGCTCGAGGCGGGCACGGTGTGGTGGGACGGGGAGCTCTTCACCGGCGCGCCGCGCTGGGAGAAGCTGCTCGCGGCGCAGCCGCCGCGACTGTCGGATGCCGAGCAGGCACTTCCTCGACGGACCCTGCGAGGAGCTGTGCCGCATGCTCGATGACTGGGACATCACGCACCGGCGCGCCGACCTGCCGCCGGAGGTGTGGGCGTTTCTGAAGGCGCGCGGCTTCTTCGCGATGATCATCCCCAAGCAGTACGGCGGGCTTGAGTTCTCCGCCTATGCGCATTCCTGCGTGCTCACGAAAATCGCCAGCCGCAGCGCCACCGTCTCCTCCACGGTCGCGGTGCCCAATTCGCTGGGGCCGGCGGAGCTGCTGCACCACTACGGCACCGAGGAGCAGAAAAACCACTACCTGCCGCGGCTCGCGCGCGGCGAGGAAGTGCCGTGCTTCGCGCTCACCGGACCGCGCGCGGGCTCCGATGCCGCGGCGATTCCCGACACCGGCATGGTGTGCCGCGGCATGTGGAACGGCCGCGAGATCATCGGCATCAAACTCAACTTCTCCAAGCGCTACATCACGCTCGCGCCGGTCGCCACCGTCATCGGCCTTGCGTTTCGCATGTTCGATCCGGAGCACCTGCTCGGCGCAAAGGTGGATCTCGGCATCACCTGTGCGCTCATCCCGCGCAACACGCCGGGACTCGTGATCGGCCGGCGCCACTTCCCGCTCAATATTCCGTTCCAGAACGGCCCGCTGCACGGCAAGGATGTGTTCGTGCCGCTCGACTTCATCATCGGCGGCACGCGCATGGCGGGGCAGGGCTGGCGCATGCTGGTCGAGCAGCTCTCGGTGGGGCGCTGCATCTCGCTGCCCTCGAACGCCACCGGCGGGGCGCAGGCCGCCGTCTGGGCGACCGGCGCGTACGCGCGCATTCGCCGCCAGTTCAACATGCCGATCGGCGACTTCGAGGGCGTCGAGAGCGTCATTGCGCGCATGGTGGGCCTGACCTACACCATGGACGCGGCGCGCTCGGTGACCTGCGGCGCCATCGATGGCGGCGAGAAGCCCTCGGTGCCCGCGGCGATGCTGAAGTACCACGTCACGGAGATGGGCCGGCAGGTCGCGAACGACGCCATGGACGTGCATGGCGGCAAGGGCATCTGCCTCGGGCCGAAGAACTACCTCGCGCGCGGCTACCAGGTGGTACCGATTGCGATCACGGTCGAGGGCGCGAACCTGCTGACGCGCAATCTCATCATTTTTGGCCAGGGCGCGATCCGCTGCCATCCGTTCGTGCTGAAGGAGATGGATGCCGCGCGCAATCCGGATCACGCGCGCGGCCTCGATGATTTCGACCGCGCGCTCTTCGGCCACATCGGCTTTACGCTCTCGAACGCCGCGCGCTCGCTCATCATGGGGCTTACGCTGGCGCGCTTCACGGCGGCGCCCGTCAAGGGCGCGACCGCGCGCTACTTCCAGCACATCGTGCGCTTCAGCGCCTCATTCGCCTTCGCGGTCGACGTCGCGATGCTCGCGCTCGGCGGCTATCTGAAAAAGAAAGAGAACCTGTCCGCGCGCTTGGGCGATGTGCTCTCGTGCATGTACCTCGCCTCGATGGTGCTCAAGCACTACGAGAACCGCGGCCGCCGCGCGGCGGAGCTGCCGATCGTCGAGTGGGCCTGCCGCAATCTGCTGTATCGCGCGCAGGAGGAGCTGCACGTGTTCCTGCGCAATTTCCCGAACCGCTTCCTCGCCGCCGTCATGCGCATGCTGATCTTTCCGCGCGGCCTTACCTATTCAGCTCCGAGCGACCGGCTCGGCAGCGAAGTCGCGGCCATCGTCACGAACCCGGGCGAGGCGCGCGAGCAGCTTTGCACCTTCATCTACAAGAGCGAGGAGGCGCGCAACCCATTGGGACAGCTGCAGGCGGCGCTTGCGGCTCGCGCCGATGTGCGAGGCGCTCGAAAAGCGCATCCGCGTCGAGGGTGTCAAGACCGGCCGCGTCAGCGCGCTCGATGTGCCCGAGCGCATCGAGCAGGCGCTCGCCGCCGAGATCATCTCGGCGGCGGAGGCCGAAACCCTGCGCGCCTATGATGCGCGGATCATGGACATCATCGGCGTCGATGACTTCGCGCCGCACGAGCTCGCCGCGCACGCCGAGCCACCCATCGAAAGCGTGCCCACACCCCATGTGCATGTCGCCTGAGAGTGAATTAATTCGCTCCCCAGGCAGCCGTGCGCCGCCTCAAGATCAACACGGAGCAACTGCTATGCGCATTCTGGCCCTTGTCATCCTCGCCCTCGCATCAAGCGGCGCCATCCCTGAAGGCCGTACCCCCGCCTCGAGCGGCGCCGAGGTCTACATCATCAGCCCCAAGGACGGCGCCACGCTCAAAAACCCGGTGGTCGTGCAGTTTGGGCTGCGCGGCATGGGTATTGCGCCAGCGGGCGTCGCGTTCGATAACACCGGTCACCATCACCTGCTGATCGACACCGACGCGCCGGCCGACATGAGCGTGCCGCTGCCGGCGACCGCCAACATCATGCACTTCGGCAAGGGCCAGACCGAGACTCAGCTCACCCTCTCCCCGGGCAAGCATACCCTGCAGCTGCTGTTTGCCGATCTCAACCACATCCCCCATCAACCGCCGGTGATCTCAAAGAAGATCACGATCACGGTCAGCCAATAGGCACGAGTCCGGCAGTGAAAGCGCTGCGCGCCATCTTGCATGTCGACATGGATGCGTTCTACGCCTCCGTCGAGGTGCGCGACAACCCGCTGCTTGCCGGCAAACCCGTGATCGTTGGCGGCACGAGCGGCAGGGGAGTCGTGGCGGCGGCGAGCTACGCGGTGCGCAAGCTTCGGCGTGCACTCGGCGATGCCGATGCGCACCGCGCTGCGCCTGTGCCCGCAGGCGATCTGCATCCGCCCGCGCATGCAGCGCTACCAGGAGGTCTCGCGGCAGATCTTCGCGATCTTTCGCGACATGACGCCGCTAGTTCAGGGGCTGTCGCTCGATGAGGCGTTTCTGGACGTCAGCGCAAGCCAGCGCGCTCCTCGGCGATGCCGTGCAGATCGCGCGCCACATCAAAGAGCGCATTCGCGAGCGCACGGGGCTTACGGCCTCGGTCGGCGTGGCCGCGAACAAGCTCGTCGCAAAGATCGCCTCGGACCTGAGCAAGCCCGATGGGCTCACCGTCGTGCCCGCGGAGCGCGTGCGCGACACCCTCGATCCCCTCTCGGTACGCCGTCTGCCCGGGCTCGGACATAAGACGGGCGAGCGCGTGGAGGCGGCCGGCATTCGCACCTTTGCCGACCTACGCGTGGCGCCCGATGCGATCCTGTGGCCGTTGTTCGGCCGCTACACGGAGCGCGTGCGACAGCGCGCCGCCGGGATCGATGAGCGCCCGGTGCTGGTCGACCTCGAGGAGAAATCCTTAAGTGCCGAGGATACATTTGACGTCGACATTGCTGACAGCGCCGTGCTGCGGGCTGAGCTTGCGCGCATCGTCGCGCTTGCCTGCGAACGGCTGCGCAGCAAGCGCCTGATGAGCGGCTGTGTGGGTGTGAAGATCCGCCGCGCCGACTTCACCACGTCAAGCCGGCAACGCGCCGTTGCGCCGCCGACACATGATGGGCGTACCATCGCCAATGTGGCAGAGGAACTCATGCGGCGCTGGCTCGCCGAGCATCAGGGGGCGAAACTTCGGCTGCTGGGCGTGGTCTTGAGTGATCTGAGCCCCGCATCCCAACTATCGCTGTTCGAGTCCTCAGCACCGCACACGACGCGCCTCGATGCGGCGCTCGATGAGGCGCAGATGCGTTTTGGCGCCACCGCACTGCGGCGTGGCAGCACGATTAAGTAGCATCGTTGCATGTACCTGTCCTTCTTCGGTCTGCTCGAAAAGCCGTTCGCGATCACCCCTGATCCGCGCTATCTGTATTTGAGCGCGCGGCATGCCGAGGCGCTCGCGCACCTCATGTACGGCATCAATGAGGCGGGCGGGTTCGTGCAGCTGACGGGCGAGGTCGGCACCGGCAAAACCACCATCATCCGCTCGCTGCTCGCGCAGACGCCGAAGAACGCCGAGATCGCCCTGATCCTAAATCCGCGCATGACGGCGCCGGAGTTCCTGCTGACGATCTGCGAGGAGCTCGGCATCGGCGTGCCCGACGCGGCGACCGGCAGCCGCAAGGACCTGGTAGACATCCTCAATCACTATCTGTTGCGCGCGCACGCGAACGGGCGGCGCATCGTGCTGGTGGTCGATGAAGCACAGAACCTCGCACCCGAAGTGCTCGAGCAGGTGCGCCTGCTCACCAATCTTGAGACCAATACGCAAAAGCTCCTGCAGATCATCCTGATCGGGCAGCCGGAGCTGCGCGACCTGTTGGCGCGCACCGAGCTGCGGCAGCTCGCGCAGCGCGTCACCGGCCGCTATCACCTGCATCCGTTGTCCTCTGCCGAGACCGCTGCCTACGTGCGCCACCGCCTGCGTGTCTCGGGCGCGACCTCGGATATCTTCTCGAGCATGGCGCTCGCGGAGCTCTACCACCTCTCAGGCGGAGTGCCGCGCGTCATCAATGTGGTCGCGGATCGTGCGCTGCTCGGGGCCTACACGCAGGATCGCCACCGCGTCACGAGCGGCCTCGTGCGCCACGCGGCGAGCGAGGTCTTTGGGCGTCGGTTCGCGCCCCGCTGGCTGCCGTGGCTCGGCGCGGCCGCCGCCGCGCTCGTGCTGGCGGCGACCGTGTGGGGCATGTGGCCGCTCACGAGCTGGCGCTTCTACCGCACGGTGCCAAGCGCAGTGGCCGCGCTCAAGAAGACCGCGCCGCCGCCGGCGCTCGCGCAAACCGCGCCCGCACTGCCGGTGGCGCCCGCGACCGTGGCGCGCCTCGCAGCGCCGCCGCCCGCGCTGCCCACGCCACCCTCATTGCAGGATCTGCTGGCGGCGCACAAAGATGCGACCGGCACCGACGATGCGTTCGCGCATCTCTTTGGCCTTTGGGGCGCGCACTACGTTGCCGGCGACACCGACCCGTGCACGCAGGCAACCCAGCAGGGCATGGAATGTCTCGTACAGCGCGGCTCGTTCGGGCAGCTGCGCCTGTATAACCGCCCGGCGATCCTGCTGCTGAAGGACGATAGCGGCACCAAGCATCAGGTCGTGCTGGCAGGACTCGACGATGAGCATGCGCGCATCGATATCGCAGGAGCGACGCATGAGCTTTCGATCGGCGAGCTGTCGCGCTACTGGTTCGGGGATTTTGTCATGTTGTGGCGCCCCGGCACGCAAACCGTGAAGCCGCTGACGGTGGGTATGCGCGGCGATGAGGTACGCTGGCTGCGGCAGAGCCTGGAGCGTCTGCAGGGCGCCGCCGCAGCGCAGGCGCCGGTCAGCGACGTGTTTGATAGCGAGCTATCGCATCTCGTCATGGATTTTCAGCGCCAGCATCGCCTGGTGGTCGACGGCATCGCAGGCGTACAGACGCAGATGGTGCTCGCAAGCGCGGTTGCCGGATCCGATTCGCCGCTGCTGAGCGCCAACATCTCGCACGGCGGCTAGATCATGTCCTTTATTCTCGATGCCCTGAAGAAATCCGAGAGCGACCGGCAAAGACAGTCCGGGCCCGCCCTCTTTGAGGTCAAGGTCTCACCGCCCAAGCCGCGCTTTCCAATCTGGGCCATCGCGCTTGCGGCGCTGCTGGTTGTCAACATCGGGTTTGGCGCGTGGGTTTTACTGCACCGCGCGCCGGTAGCGGCGCCCGCTGCCCAGGCTGCGCCGACAACCGCCGCGCCGAGCGTGCCAAGCATGCGACCAGCGGCGAGCGCGCAGGCTCCGCGAGCGCAGCCCCCGGCCGCTGCAGCCGTCAACACCGTGCCGGCCGCGCCGATCAATGCGCCCGCGCCCGCGGCGACCACGTCGCCGCCGGAGCCGGTGCTCTCCGATGCTGACTCCAAGGGCGCAGCCGCCAATCCCGACGACTACGCACCGGCGGTCGCGCCCGCCAAGAACGAGGATGCTGCGCACGTGCGCACCGCAAGCGAGAGCGGTTTGAAGAACTACGCGGATGCCCAGGCCGAGCCGAACGCGCGTCTGCCGGCGTTGCGGGTCGACCTGCATGTGTACGCAGCCCGGCCCGAGGAGCGCTTTGTGCTCGTCAACATGCACCGTCTGCACGAGGGCGAGACCCTGCCGGAGGGCGTGCGCATTGAGAGCATCACGCCCGAAGGTGTCGTCGTCTCCTACCAGGGCGCCAAGTACATGCTCGAGGAGCACGAATAGGGCCGCACTCGGGCGTGGCGGCGCGCTGCGCCGTCACACCGCGCAGTCAATGAGAATGGGCAGATGGTCTGAGCCGACTCGCTCGCCGCGGCGAAAGCTCACGACCCCGACCGCGGCGCTCACGAGAGCGTGATCGATCTGAATGCCGGCGGGCGGCAGAAATACCGGCCACGTCGGCTGCCAGCCAAATCCCTGCGCGGCAGACCTCAAACGACTCACCGCCAGCAGCTCCTGCAAGACTCGCGAGAAAGGCGAAATATTGAGATCGCCGAGCACGATGAGCGCTCCGTCGCGCGCGCGCGCGTAATCGCCGATCAGCGCAAGTTGCCGATCGCGCTCGAGCGTGCATTGCGGCCCGATCGGCCAGCTCGTGTGCACGCTCAAGAGCTCAACGCGGCGCTCCTTGATGAGCAGCGTTGCCGCAATCGCGGGCTCGACATCGGAAAAGCCGGGCAGCACGGCAGCCTGCATCGGCCAGCGCGACAACAGCAGCAGCCCCGTACCACGCGTGCCGCGGGTTGAGAAGCGGTGCGCGTATTGCTCGGTGCGCGCGGACAGTGCCGCCTCGCACTCGGCAGTGACCTCGGCAAGCAGGATGACGTCGGGGCTTTCGCGGGCGGCAAAGTCGACGACTCTCTGAAAGTGATGATTGCGATACCAGACGTTGAGCGCCGCCACGCGAAACGCGACCGCCGGCGCAGCGGCGGCCGATGCGACCGGCGGCACCGGCGCATTCAGCAGCGGCGCACAGATGAGCGCCTGCACGGCCGCGAT
The DNA here is from genome assembly GCA_963695315.1 of uncultured Gammaproteobacteria bacterium. Taxonomy (GTDB): domain Bacteria; phylum Pseudomonadota; class Gammaproteobacteria; order Steroidobacterales; family Steroidobacteraceae; genus PALSA-1196. The sequence goes on along the minus strand of OY968773.1, from coordinate 3,421,206 downwards.
CAGGAACGCAAGCGTCGCCCAATAGCCGTGGCCGCTGACCGCGAGCGTCAAACAGGCCGCCACCGCGACGAGCACGACCTGCAGGCGAAAGTGCACCACGAGGTCAGAAACCCAGAAGCGCGGTGCGAGGGCGCCCAGAAGCGTCGCCACGAGAGCACCGAGCATCAGGATAAGACCCAACACCACGCCGCCTCCCGCTCGCGCACACGGCCGACCGTGCGGACATAACGTCGCCGCGCGGGCCTGAACGTACTCCCGCCGACTCCGGCAGGGAGCCGCCCTGCCACAGGATGACGAGTTTCACAGAATCGGCCTGTCGGTGGCGACAACAACAGGCAAATTGCCGCATCGTCGAGGACAGGTGCGACCTGCCCAGCCAGCCGCGGGCCGGCGAGGCGCGCCCCGAAGGAGCTGATCCGATTCCCCTGAACAGCGCCATCGGCCTCGAGCCGACCGCAGCGCCCGCCGAGGAGACCTTCGCGCGCACTCTGGGTGCGCCCGCACGCGAGACGCTGCTGGTGCTCGACGCAGGACGCAGCGCTCATCGCAGCGGTGCGCGCGGCCGCCGCCCAGGAGCGCGAGCTGCTGTTCGTTGGCGCAGAAACCGACCTTGCCACGCAACTCCTCGCCGAGCGGCGCCGGCGTTGCCGTCTCGATGCCGCCGCGACGCGTGAGCTCCGATCACGCAGCTCATCCGCGGCCTCAAAGCGCCAGTTCCCGGACCTCGTGCTCATCGTGGCCGGAGGCGCCGCCGAACAGTCGGCGCTCACCGCCCAGGTGAGCAGCGGCGAGGTGTATCGCTTCCTGCACAAACCCGCATCCGAGCAGCGCGTGCGGCTGTTCGTCGACGCCGCGTGGCGGCGGCGCGAGAAGGGCGACATGGCGGGCGCCACGAGCACCGTCGCCCAGCTGCCGCAGCTTCCCGAACGGCGTGCTGCCGGTGGGCCTCATTGCAGGGGCGGCGTTCGCCGTTGCGGCACTTGCAGGCCTGCTCGGCTGGCTCATGGGCCAGCACGGCGCGCAGAACATCAGCGCCGCACCGGTTGCGATCGCCCGCGCGCCGCATGCTGCGCCGCTGGCGGCGCAGGCACCAGCCGCCGACACCGTGCTGAAGGACCTCCTCGAGCGTGCCGGCGCAGCGCTCGAGCGCAGCGACTGGGTCATGCCCGCCGGCAGCAGCGCCGCGGACCTCTATCGTCAGGCGCTCGAGCGTCATCCCGGCGATGCGCAGGCGCTTGCCGGCATCGACAAAGTCATCGACCAGGTGCTGTCGGCCGCCGAGCAGGATCTGCTCGCACAGCGTCTCGATGAGTCCGAACACATGACCGATGCGGCGCGCGCGCTCGCGCCGAACTCGCCGCGCGTTGCCTTCCTCACGACCCAGATCTCGCGCGAGCGCGAACGCGTCACGCGCGCCCAGGCGCATCAGCAGGCGCAGCAGCAACAGGCCGACGCGCTCGCGCATCAGCAGGAGCTGCTGAGCGGCGCACGCGCCGCGCTCACTGCCGGCAAGCTCGATGATGCCGCGCACGCGATCGACGCCGCGGTCGTTGGCGGCGTCGAGCCTCGAAGCCATCGATGCGCTGCGCCGCGATCTGCAGGGCGCACGGCTCGCCGCGAGCGCGACGGAAAATGCGGCCAAGCCGACAGCGCTGCCGGCAGCGCTCGCCGAAGCCGCGCCGTCGCAGTCACAGTCACAGTCACAGTCGCCAGCCTCTGCCGCGCCGCCCGCCGCGCCGACGGCGCCGAGCAGCACGCCCGAGCCGCCGCCCGTCACGCAAGACGGCGCCGCTGGCAGCGCCAATGCTATCGTCAGCGCCGGCACGCTCGAGCGCCTGCACTACGTCGCGCCCGACTATCCGACGAGCGCGCGCGAGAAAGGCACGAGCGGCTGGGTGCAGCTCGCGTTTGATGTCGAGACCGACGGCTCGGTCGCGAACATTGCCGTACTCGCCTCGGATCCGAAGAACGTGTTCGATGCAGCTGCCACTGCGGCGCTGCGGCACTGGCGCTATCGGCCGGTGGAAAAGAACGGCACGCCCGTCGAGCAACGCGCGCAGCTGCGCATCCGCTTCGCGCTGCACTGAAGATGCGCGCACGAATCGCCATCGTCGAACGCGATCTGCGCTACGGGGAGTGGCTGCGGCATCATCTGAACGTGCTGTGTCCGGAGGTCACGGTGACGCTGCTCAACATGCAGGAGCTGCTGCTGCGATTTGACTCACTGACGCAGCGCGATTTTGATCTGCTGGTGCTGTCCGCATCCTGCCAGCCAGGCCCCGACGGGCAGGCGGCCGAGGGACTCGAGCTGTTGCGGCAGATGCGCCGCCGCGCCGAGTTTCCGCGGCATCATACTCATCGCCGAATGCGGCGATGAGCTCACCGCGGTGCGCGCGCTGCGGCTTGGCGCGCTCGACTACCTGCCAAAGCGACTGCTCACGCCGCAACGCCTCAATGCCGCCGTGCGCTTCACGCTGCGTCGTATTGAGCGGCGCGTGGCGCGCAGCCTTGCGCGCCTCGCGCGTGCAGCCACGCCTGCGCCGCGCGCTGACGCCCCGAGCGTGCTGCCTGCCAGAGGCCTGCCACGCACCGGGCGCGGCACTGCGCGAGCTCGTGCCGGGCTATCGCATCCTGCGAATCATCGGCGAATCCGAGAAAGCCGCGGTTTATCTCGCGACCAGCCTGAAGTTGAAACGCGACATAGCGCTCAAGGTCAGCAAGATCGTCGACGACAAGGACAAGGACTCGAGCGAGCCGCAGGTGCTGGCGCGCGAGCGCGCCGCACTCGAGCACGATCAATCACCCTGCCATCGTCGAGATCCACGACTACGGCTTTCATCAGCCGGGCACGAGTTTCTGGCGATGGATTACTTTGCGCGCGGCGATCTCAAAGAGCGCACTGCGCCAGGGCATCAGGAGGAGGATGCGCTGCGCTACATCGGCGACATCGCCGCCGCACTGCGCGTGGTGCATGACGCCGGGATCGTGCATCGCGATCTGAAGCCGCCCAACGTGATGCTGCGCGAGAATGATGGCATCGTGCTCATCGACTTCGGGCTCGCCCGGCACCTGGACGGCGACGCGCACAGCACGCGTACCGGCGTGCTGCGCGGCTCGCCCTATTACATGAGTCCGGAGCAGGCGCTCGGCGAGGAGCTCGACGCGCGCTCAGATCTCTACAGCCTGGGCGTGATGTACTACGAGCTTCTGACCGGCAAGAAGCCGTTTGCGGGCGCCTCCGCCATCGAGGTGCTGCAACAGCATGTCAACGCGCCCCTGCCGCGACTGCCCGAGAGCCTCGCGGTTCATGAGCCGCTCATCATGCGCATGCTGGCAAAGGATCGCGACCGAGCGCACGGCCGACGCGCACGAAGTCATGCAGGCAATTGCGGCGGCGCGCGCCATCGGCCTGCTGCATTCGAGCGCCGCCTGACATACCTTTTCTCATAACAAAAGCCTCGCCAAAAGCACGGCCGCGCCGTCCCGCGCTTGCGCGGGACAAACTTGACACTCGCACGCCATAAAAGGTGCAATGCGGGCCTGAAGCTTGCTGACACCTACCTCAATAAAGGTGCGCGAACAGGCCTGAATCCTGCATGCACGTCGTCGACACGACTCTTTTCTATTCGCCGACGAGCGGGGGCGTGAAGCGCTACCTCACCGCCAAGCACGCGTGGCTGCGCGAGCACACCGCCTGGCAGCACTCGATGCTCGTGCCCGGCGAGTCCGAATACGTCGAGCGCGGCGGCATCTGCACGGTGCCCGGGTTCACGCTGCCGGGTACCTTCAATTACCGCCTGCCGCTGAATCCGCGCCGCTGGACGGCGCTGCTGGAGCACCTCGAACCGGACCTGCTCGAGGCGGGCGATGCGTTCCATCCGGCGTGGTGCGCGGCGCGGGTCGCGCAGCGTCGCGGCATACCGCTGGTCGCGTTCTATCATTCCAATCTGCCGCAGATCGTCGGGCGGCGCATTGGCCATCTGAGCGAGCGCACGCTGCGCCATTATGTGCGCTGGTGCTACGAGAGATGCGATGTCGTGTTCGCGCCGAGCCGCGCGATGTGCGATTTCCTCAACGGCATGGGCGTATGGCACACCATGCACCAGCCGCTCGGCGTCGACACGCGAGATCTTCTGCCCGCAGCGCGCGACGCTTGATCTGCGCGCCCATCTCGGACTTTCCCCCGCGAGCCGCGTACTCGTGTATGCGGGACGCTTCGCGCAGGAGAAGAATCTGCCGGTGCTGCTCGAGGCGTTTGCGAGCCTGGGGCATCCGTACCACCTGCTGATGATCGGCGGCGAGCGCACCGCGCGCCCCGCGCCCCATGTGTCCTTCATTCCCTACCGGCGCGACAGCATCGAGCTTGCGCAATGGCTCGCCTCGGCCGATGCGCTGGTGCACGCGGGCACGAAGGAAACGTTTGGTCTGGTCATCCTCGAGGCCATGGCGTGCGGACTGCCGGTGGTGGCCGCGCGCGCAGGCTCGATTCCCGAGCTCGTCGATCAATCGGTGGGGGTGCTCGCCGAACCCCACAATGCGCAAAGCATGGCCGCAGCGATCGTTGCGCTCTACGAGCGCGACCTTGCGGCGGTCGGCCGTGTGGCGCGCGAACGCGTGGTACGGCACTTCACCTGGACGCAGGCCTTTCATACGCAAACGTCGATCTACGCCAAGCTCCTCGGCACGCACCGTGTACCGGTTGCGCCTGCGGCCGTCATCGAGCTCGGCTCGCCGACTTCATAAAGAGCGCCCTCGGCGCCGGTGCGTGAGCGGCGCTACGCGCAAGCCTTCAGCGCACGATGAGCCCGACGCCCCCGAGCAGCAGCGCGACGCCCGCAATCTTCGTGGGCGAGATGGGCCGCAACGGAAAGCCGAGCCATCCGAACTGATCCACGAGCAGCGAGGCGCAGAGCTGCCCAAAAACTGCCAGCGCAAGCAGCGCCGCGGCACCAATGCGCGGACCCACGACCGTGGCAATGGCGACATAGAACGCGCCGAGGCAGCCGCCGAACCACGCCCAGGCCGGAACCGCCGCGAGGCTGCTGCGCGTCGGCAGCGCCGCGCCGGAGGCGGCAAAGTAGACCAGCAGGCCGACCGTGCCCACGAGGAAGCTTACGAGCACCGCGAAGCGCATGTTGCCGGCCACGCGCCCGAGGGTCGAATTCATGCCCACCTGGATGGTGAGCAGCGCGCCGGCGATGAAGGTCAGAAAGTAATACAGCGACTGCATGAAGACTCCCTAAAAGAGTGCGCTCAGGCGCGGATGCGCGCCACCAGCTTGCGCCCGGCGGAGCTGAGCGCCAGGGTGAGAACGATCCGCCAGAAAAGCCGCTCGGTCCAGCCGATCGGCTGCGCAGGTATGGCACGGTAGAACTCGCGCGTGGCGTCGCGATGCAGGTGCACGGCGCGTGCGTGCACGCTCCAGGAGCGCGCGCCGCTGCTGATGTGGTAATTGCCGTCGCTCACGCGCTCAACGCGCGGGTCCAGCAGGAATTTGGGCAGATCCTCGGGCGGCTTGCCGGTAAAGGCGAGCTGCACGAGCTCGTGCGGATGCTCCGCGGTATGGCCGCGCAGGATGAGCCCGAGCGGCCCGCAGCCATCGCGCCGGCAGTCGGTCTGCCCGGCAAACTGCACCGCTGTTGCGAGACTCATTTGACGAAGAATAGCGGTGCCAGGCGCGGCGCGAAACCGCGCTTACGGCTTCACGCCAATCCGCAGGCTCAACGGCCAGCGAATACGCCGCAATTCATCCGCATTGCCCCAGGCGGCGGCGAGCCGCGCCTCGAGCAGCGCCGCAGGATCCTCAGCGTTGCGCTCAAAATAGCGTGCGCTTGCCGACCAGCTGCGCACGTAGCCGATGAGCTGTGGCAGCGACCAGTCCTCGTGCATCTCAAACTGCGGCGCGCTCAGCTCCGCAAAGGCAAATGGCAGGCTGCGGTAGCCCTCCTCAACAAGCTTGCGCTCGGCCGGCCAGTACGGTCCCAGGGTATCCGCATAGAAGCGCTGCACGCAGCGATCGAGCTCCTCGCCCGCCACATGCACAACGCCGTAAGTCCACGCCGCGAGCACCCCGCGGCAGCGCAGCACGCGCCGCACTTCCGCATAGAAGGGCTCGAGGTCAAACCAGTGCAGTGCCTGCGCCACGCTCACAAGGTCGGCGGACTCATCGGCAAGGCCGCTCGCGGCGGCGCCCGCCACGCGGTACTGCACGTTCCCGCGCGCCCGCGCCGCAGCGATCTGCGCAGCGCTCGCATCGGTTGCGACGACCGCGTGGAAGTGCTGCGCAAGATCAAGCGTTGCCTGCCCGCTGCCGCAGGCACAGTCCCAGGCAAGCTCGCGTCGCGGGCAGCAGCCGGCCAGATACTCAAAGAGGGCCGCCGGATAGTGCGGGCGAAAATTTGCATACGCCGCCGCCAGAGCCGAGAAATGGTCCTTAAATGCAGCTTCGCTTGCGGGGCTCATTCGAGCACGGGCTCGAGGTGAATCTCGGTGGTCACGGAATTGGCGAGGAAGCACTTCTCGTGCGCCTTGTGGTGCAGCGCCGCGAATGCAGCCGCCGTAGGCTTCTCCCCGCAAATCGTGACGCGCGGTTTGAGGGTGACCGCGGTCATCGCGACTTTGCCTTGGGCATTCTTGCCGAGCACGCCCGCGGCATCATCGCTATAGCGGTCGACGCGCAGATGCTGCGCGGCGGCGAGCGACAGGAACCACAGCATGTGGCAGCTTGCGAGCGAGGCGACGAAGGCCTCTTCCGGATCAACCGCCGCTGCCAGCGACAGCGGCAGCGGCACGACGTGCGGCGAGGAGGATGCCGGCACCTCGATGCCGCCATCAAAGCGCCAGCTGTGCGCGCGGCTGTAACGATTGTCGATGAAGTCGGCGCTGCCGCGCTGCCAGAGGATTTGGGCAGAGATTTGCGACATCGAGAGTGCTCCTTGCTGTTCAGCGTCCCGTGGTTTCAAGTTCCCAAATCGCAAGCGGCGCCGAACGCGCGAGCCAGAAGCCGGCGCCGATCTCGCGAAAGCTGCGGCGCAGACGCCGCCGATACCAGGCTGCGGTGCGCAGGTGCACGTTGCCATCGGTGCGCCGCCGATCGCAGTTCTCTACCCAGTCGCGCCGCGTCAGCACCGTGAAGTAGAGCAGCCCGCGGCACAGCCGCGCGAGATTGGCAATAGCTGCCGCGGCGCGCGCATCATCCAGATATTGCAGCACGTCGTAGCAGATGGCGAGATCGAACATTGAAGTGCTGCGATACGTCTCGATGAACCCCTGTTGCCAGCCATAGCGGCGGCACAGGTAGGCACTCGCTTCCAGGCCGACGTAGGATGCGCGCGGCAGGCTGCGCAGCAGCGGCGCGCGCATGGCGCCGGTGCCGCAGCCGGCATCGAGTATGCGGCGCACCGGCAGGCCGATATGCGCGGCGCATGCGCCGATCAGCCGGGCGCGGGCGCGCACCTCGGCGCGCGAAATGACCGCGGTGCGCGCATCAAAGTAATAGCGCTGGTAGTAGGCCTGATCGAAGCGTGGCGCTGCGGCACTGGCGCGCGCGCTCAAGCGGCGGTGTAGCATCGGCTCTGCCACTGTAGAGGAGGGCCCTACCATGCTGCAACTGCGCCCCAACTGCGAATGTTGCGATGCCGACCTTCCTGCAGACGCGCCGCACGCCATGATCTGCTCATTCGAATGCACCTTCTGCGAGGCTTGCGCACGCGGGCGCCTTGGCGGTGAGTGTCCCAATTGCGGCGGCGAGCTCGTGCGCCGCCCGATCCGCCCTGCGGCCGCGCTCGAGCGCCATCCCGCCTCGCGCGAACGTGTGCGCCGCGAGCACTGCCCCTGACGCAAGCTCTTAGGCGATCGCCTGCGCAAACTCCCTGAGGAGCACTTGCAGGCGATTGCGGATATCCGCATCGATGAGCCGTCCTTCGGCGTCAAATACGCCGGCCGCGCCCGACACGTAAAGCGGCGCGCCGAACCACGGACGCATGCGCAGGGTGCGCAGCACCGGCAGCCAGGAGCGCTGCGCCTGCAGGGTGCCAAATCTTCCGGGCGAGGCGCCAATCAGCGTGACCGGACGGTTGGTAAAAATGCGCGGCACATCGGCAGGCGGCCGCGACAGCCAGTCGATCGCGTTCTTGAACACGCCGGGAATGGAGTTGTTGTACTCCGGAGTCACGAGCAGCAGCGCGTCCGCGGCGACGACCTTTTCCTTAAGCTCAAGCACCGCTGCCGGGATGCCCTGCGCCTCCAGGTCCGCGTCATAGAGCGGAATGCCGCGGATCGAGGCGACTTCAATGCTGCTGCCGGCGGGCGCAAGCTCGACCGCCGCGCGCAGCAGCGCCGCATTGAAAGAGGCGCGGCGCAAGCTTCCTGAAATTCCGAGTATTCTTGCCACGGCGAACCGCACGCCTCATCAACGCGGCGCTTACGGCAGTCTAGGTGAGCGCGACTATGCCCGAGCGGGCGCGGGTTTGCGAGATCGGTGCCCGAGCCTCAAACTAGCAATGGCGGCGCGAAAATCGGGAGAACACGATGTGGCGAGCAGTTTTGATCACCGGCACTGTGGCGCTGAGCGCGGCGCTGTATGCCGCCGCAAACGCCGCGCCCACCGGCGACTTGCAGCTGACGAGCCCCGACATTGCCGATGGGCGCACGATGGCCTTGGCGCAGGTCTTCAACGGCTTTGGCTGCAGCGGACAGAACATCTCACCGGCGTTGAGCTGGAGCCATGTGCCGCCCGGCACGCGCAGCTTCGCGCTGCTCGTGCACGATCCGGACGCGCCCACCGGCAGCGGCTGGTGGCATTGGGTCGTGTACAACATCCCTGCCAGCGCAACCGCGCTGCCCAGCGGCGCGGGCAGCGGCTCTGGAAAGCTGCTGCCGGCCGGTGCGCTGCAGGGGCGCACGGATTTCGGCACGCACGCGTATGGCGGACCCTGTCCGCCGCCCGGCAAGGTGCATCACTACCAATTCCGCTTTTACGCGCTGAAGGTGCCCAAGCTTGACGTGCCGGCGGATGCCTCCTCGGCCTTGATCGCGTTCAACGTGCACGCGAACGCGCTCGTCGAGGCGCAGATCACTGCGCTTTACTCGCGCTGACGTAGATGCCCGACGATCTGTCCGAGCAACGTCTGCCACGGCCGCCGGAGCGCCTGCCGGCGGTGTGGCCGTGGCTATTGATTCCACTGGCGGCGCTCGCGCTGTTTTTCATATTGCGCACGTTGCGCCACGGGCCGTAGGCGCGCGAACCTCGGCAGGGTGAAGTTCCCGCCATTCAAGGTGCGCCGCAGGCGCGCGGCGGCTAGCATAGCGCCCCCTTTGGGAACGCCGCGCGCCTTGCGCGGAGCGGGTAATTCTTGAGCCGCGCGCCGAAGATCGGATTTGTCAGCCTGGGCTGTCCCAAGGCGCTCGTCGATTCCGAGCGCATCCTGACGCGCTTGCGCGCCGAAGGTTACGACATCAGCCCAAGCTACGATGAGGCGGACGTCGTCGTCGTCAATACCTGCGGCTTCATCGATGCGGCCGTCGATGAATCGCTCGATGCGATCGGCGAGGCGCTCGAGAAGAACGGCCGCGTCATCGTCACCGGCTGTCTCGGCGCGCGGCCCGAACGCATCCTCGCGCGCCATCCGCGCGTGCTCAAAGTAACCGGGGCCCATGCCTATGAGGAGGTCATGCAGGCGGTGCACGAGCATGTGCCGCCGCGCGATGACCCGTTCATGCACCTCGTGCCGCCGCAGGGCATTCGCCTGACGCCCCGTCACTACGCGTACTTGAAGATTTCCGAAGGCTGCAATAACCGCTGTAGCTTCTGCATCATTCCATCCATGCGCGGCCCTCTGGCAAGCCGGCCCATCGACGCCGTGCTGCGCGAGGCCGAACGGCTCGTGGATGCCGGGGTCAAGGAGTTGCTGGTCATCTCGCAGGACACGAGCGCCTACGGCGCAGATCTGCGTTATCAGTGCGGGCAGTGGCGCGGTGCCTCCTACGAGACGCGCTTTCTCGATCTGGCGCGCGCCCTGGGTTCCTTGGGCGTGTGGGTGCGCCTGCATTACGTGTACCCCTATCCGCATGTTGACGGCGTGATCGAGCTCATGGCCGACGGGCGCGTGCTGCCGTATCTCGACGTGCCGTTCCAACATGGCAGCCCTGCGGTATTGAAACGCATGCGCCGCCCGGCGCACGCGGAGGATACTCTTGCGCGCATCGCTGCCTGGCGCAGGCGCTGTCCGCAGCTTGCGATCCGCAGCACCTTCATCGTCGGCTTCCCGGGCGAGACGGAAGCCGAATTCCAGGAGCTGCTCGACTGGATGGACGAGGCGCAGCTCGATCGCGTCGGCGGCTTCAAATATTCCCCCGTGGAGGGCGCGGCCGCGAATGCGCTGCCGCAGCACGTACCGGCGCCGCTGCAGGAGGAGCGCTATGCGCGCTTCATGGAAAAAGCTCGTGCCATCAGCGCCGCGCGTCTCAAGGCACGCATCGGCACGTGCACGCGCGTGCTCGTGGACCGCATCGAAGAGGGCAGCGCGATCGCCCGCGGCACGGCGGATGCGCCTGAGATCGACGGCGTGGTGCGCATCGCGGGCGCGCGCCACCTTGGCGCCGGCGACTGGGCGGAGGTCAAAATCACCGGCGCGGATGACTATGACCTCACCGCTCGCATGCTCCAGTAATGCGCTGCTTTGAGAAGACCCCGGGGAAGATCAAATCGGCCGCAAGCAAGCGGCATGGCTGTGCAGCGGCCGGCCGCAGCGCACCGCAGCGCCTGCTGGCGCTGGTCAAATTAGTCTGTGCAGAGGGACGCGGAGCGCCGCTAACCAACGCTATTCGACGGTGACGCTCTTGGCGAGATTTCTCGGCTGATCGACGTCCGTGCCGCGCAGGATTGCCACGTGATAGGCAAGCAGCTGCAGCGGAATCGTATACACGACTGGCGCCTGAAAATAGGTCACGTGCTTGGGCATTTGGATGACGGTCACGCCGTCGCTCGGCTTGAAGCCGGACTCGGGGTCCGCGAACACGATGAGCTCCCCGCCCCGTGCCCGCACCTCCATCAGATTTGACTTGAGCTTCTCCAGCAGGTCGTTGTTTGGCGCCACCGCGATGACCGGCATGTCGGCATCCACGAGCGCGAGCGGCCCGTGCTTGAGCTCGCCCGCCGGGTAGGATTCGGCGTGAATGTATGAGATTTCCTTGAGTTTCAGCGCCCCCTCCATGGCGATCGGATAGAGCGCGCCGCGGCCAAGGAAGAGTGCGTGATGCTTGTCGGCAAAGCGCTTGGCGAGCTCTTCGATCGCCCCATCGAGCGCGAGCGTCTTGTCGATGAGCGACGGCAGCTCGATGAGGCGCGAGACGAGTCCGCGCTCGCGCTCGCTGTCGGCGCCATTGTGCTTGGCAAGCGCAATGACCAGCATGCCGAGCGCCGTCAGCTGCGTGGTGAATGCCTTGGTGGAAGCGACGCCGATCTCGGGGCCGGCGCGCGTCAGCATGACCAGCTCAGACTCACGCACCAGCGAGCTCTCCGGCACGTTGCAGATCGACAGCGACGAGACGTAGCCCGCCTGCTTGGCAAGGCGCAGCGCGGCCAGCGTGTCCGCCGTCTCGCCGGACTGGGAGATCGTCACGAACAGAGAATTCTTCGGCACCACGGGATTGCGATAGCGGTATTCGCTCGCGATCTCCACCGAACAGGGCAGCTTGCAGATCTGTTCGATGAAGTATCGGGCCACGACGCCGGCGTGAAAGCTCGTTCCGCAGGCGACGATATGCACGTGCTGCGTGCGTTTGAACGCCGCAGCGGCTGCCGGGCCGAAGGCCGCCTCGAGGAGCCGGCCGTTGGCGACGCGCTCCTGCAGCGTGTCCGCCACGGCGCTCGGCTGCTCGTGGATCTCCTTCAGCATGAAATGCCGGTACAGACCCTTCTCGGCGGCGTCCGCCGTCAGTTCGCTTTCGCGCACCGGGCGCTCAACATTATTGCCATCGCGATCGATGATGCGCACCGTCGTGCGGCGGATCTCCGCCACATCGCCCTCTTCGAGGAAGATGAAGCGGCGCGTCTCGGAAAGCAGCGCCGCGACATCCGAGGCGACGAAATTCTCCTGCTCCCCCAGGCCGATGACGACCGGGCAGCCATAACGGGCGAGGATGATGCGATCGGGATCGTGCTCGCTCACGACCGCGAGCGCGTAAGCGCCCTCAAGTTCTGCAACCGTGGCGCGCACGGCTTTGAACAAGTCACCGACGGTCGAGAGGTGATAGTGGATGCGATGTGCGATCACCTCGGTATCAGTCTCCGAGGTGAAGGAGTAGCCGCGGCGCTCGAGGTCTTCGCGCAGCTCGTCGTGATTTTCGATGATCCCGTTATGCACGATCGCCAGGCCGTCACGGGAAATATGCGGGTGGGCGTTGCGCTCGCTCGGAACGCCATGCGTGGCCCAGCGCGTGTGCGCGATGCCGAGATTGCCGTGCGTCGGCACCTGATCGAGCGCATCCTGCAGCATCTTCACCTTGCCGACGGTGCGCAGCCGCTTCAGGTGCTGAGTGCCGTTCAGGACCGCGATACCGGCCGAGTCGTAGCCGCGGTACTCAAGCCGGCGCAGTCCCTCCATCAGGATGGGAACGATGTTGCGCTCGGCGACCGCTCCTACGATTCCGCACATGAAAATGGTCTCTGAGTGATGGCCCGAATTGGCAGTCCCGCCCGGTACAGCTTAGACCGCCAGTTTGCCCGAAATTGCCCTAAACGACTGATTTTGCGTATCAAGCGTGAACGGCGTCGCACCGGCAGGGGCTATTCGGGCCGCACCGCCCCGGAAGCGGTAGGCGTTGCGGCGGGCTCCATTATATAGGTACGAAGAGAAGGGGCAGGCTGCCAGCGCGCCACGCCTGCGGCATGAGCCTCATGCACCCCGCTGCGGTTAAATCCGGCTTCAGCTTTCTTCGCATTTCGAGGCTATGCAGCCTCCCCAGGCCGTGAAATTGCCAGGCAGCGCGGCCTGGCGCTCCTAGAACGAAGCGCGCACGAGAAACAGCAGTCGCGTTTCTCCGGCGTGAGTGACATCCGCGCTCGCCCACGGGCGCGCCCAGGTGAGTGCGCCACTCAGGTGCTTCCACGCCAGAATATCGATGCCGAGACCCCAGCTGCGCGGATGCATGGTCATCATCTCGCCCGGCACGGTCTCGATCATTTGTGCAACTGCCGCATCGCAGAATACGAATGCATCGCCGATTTGCCGCGTGGCGCGTTGCCACACGGGCGACTGCAATTGCAGCGTCCCCTTGAGTGCCCGGTCGCCGAGGACCTCGGCTTCCAGATAGCCGCGCACGGCGTCGACCCCGGCAACCGAATACTCTTCATCGAGGTTCAATGAGGCATCGGTATATTGCCCCGCGAGGCGCGCATAAATGCGCCACCCCTGGGGCAGCGCGGCAAGAATGGCGCTGTCGGCGCGCACAAAGAAATAGTCCGCGCGCGCGTGAAAATCGCCGTCCGCATAGGCGCCGGCGGCGTTCGCGCCGCCACGCGGACCATAATTCGCCGCCACATTCACACCGGCCTGATTGCCGCCAAAGCTCCAGTTGCCGGCGTAGGCGAGCACGACATCAGGATACGAGATGGGGGTGCTCGTCTGCAGCGAGTCGGACAGCGGCGAATTCCTGAAATGCTTGTATTCGATGGCCAGCGACAGGGTCTGTGTCGTCGCAGTGGTGAGCGTGAGCGCATGACTGAGACGCAGCCCCATGATCTCGCCTTTGCCGACCACCCCTGCCGTCTCGGCGGTCGGCACGTTCGTATTCGCGTCGATGAAGTAGATGGAAGGCTGAAAGCCGCCGGGCAGCGGGTGCGCCGTATAGTTGGTGGCAAAGACGCTCACCTGCTCGATATCCTGGGGCGCGAGCTGATAAGCGGCGGACCACTCGTCTGCCTTGCTGAAAAGATCCGCGTAACTGAGCGCAAGCGTCACGCGCAGCGGTTTGGTGTCAACCGAGTACTGATTATCAAGCTCGATGCTGCCGTGAAACTGCGACTTCGGCTCCGCCTGCGCAGCCGAGGCCAGCCCCAGGGGCGCAGCCTCACCCGCATCGCTCGGCGCATCCGCCGGCGCTGCAGGAGCCGCCTGAGGGGCCTCGCCCGGCGCGGTGGCCGGCGCTTCGCCTTGTGCTTGCGGCGGTGGCTGCGGCTCCTCGGCGCGAGCGGCCGCGGGCAACGATGCGGCGCTTGCGAGTAACGCCAGCGCCGCAAGTCGCCGGGTGAGCACTGCTGGCAAGGGGAAGCTGTTTGAAAAGAGCACCATTCGTACGGGGTTGACGGGCTGCGCGTGCGGCCGCGCGCGCAACCGGCAGCCTAGCTTTTCTTCGCCTTCGAGGGGCGCGACCAGCCCTCGATCGCAACCTGGCGGCTGCGCGCCAGGGTCAACTTCTCCGCGGGCGCATTGGCCGTGATCGTCGATCCGGCGCCAATCGTGGCGCGCGCGCCGATGCGCACCGGCGCAACCAGCATGCTGCCGGAGCCGATGAAGGCGCCATCGTCGATGTGCGTCTGCGACTTGTTGACGCCGTCGTAGTTGCACGTAATCGTGCCCGCGCCGACGTTCACATCCTTGCCGATCACGGCATCGCCCAGGTAGGTGAGATGATTCGCCTTACTGCCTGCACCGACGCGCGCGTTTTTCACTTCGACGAAATTGCCGATGTGCACCTCGCGCGCCAAAGCCGCCCCGGGACGCAATCGGGCGTAGGGCCCGATGTTGCAGGAGGGGCCGATGACGGCGCGGTCGAGCACGCAGTTAGGGAAGATCTGTGTACCGGGACCGATCTGGCAGTCGCGGATGATGCAATTGGCGCCGACCCGCACCCCGTCGCCGAGCGTCACTTTGCCCTCGAGGATCACGTTGACATCAAGCTCCACGTCACGTCCGGCGCTCACGGTGCCGCGCACATCCAGGCGCGCCGGGTCGATGACCGTCACCCCCGCGAGCATCAGCTCGTGCACACGCCGCTCGCGATAGATCGCCTCGACCTGCGAGAGCTGCACCTTGTCATTGATGCCGAGCACCTCGTGCTCAGAGGCCGCGACGAGCGGAATCACGCGAATCTTCTGCCGGGCCGCGATCGCCACGACGTCGGTCAGATAGTATTCCTTCTGGCTGTTGTCGTTGCGGACCTCGAGCAGCCACTTCTTCAGCAGCTTCGCGGGCGCGGCGATGATGCCGGTATTGCACTCGCGCACGCGCAGTTCGGCTTTGTTCGCATCCTTGTGCTCAACGATCTTGCGGATCAGCGCTCTGCGGGCATCGCGCACGATGCGTCCATAGCCCGCCGGCTCCTGCAGCAGCACCGTCAATACCGCGAGGCTCTTCGCATCCGCCAGCTCGAGCAGTCGCTCGAGCGTGTCGCGCCGGATGAGGGGCACATCGCCGTAGAGCACGAGCACCAAGTGCTCATCCGGGATCGCGGGCAGTGCCTGCATCACGGCATGACCGGTACCGTGCTGCTCGGCCTGTCGCACCCAGGCGACAGGCTCGCCGGCAAATGCGCGCGGCACGCTCTCGCCTCCATGACCGTAGACGACATGGATCGCCGCGGGCGCGAGCGACTGCGCGGTATCGATCACGTACTTAAGGAGGGGCCGGCGCGCCAGCGGCTGCAGCACTTTGGCGAGCTCGGACTTCATGCGCTTGCCCTGGCCAGCGGCGAGAATGACAACCGTGAGAGGCATGGCGGAACGGGCGGGCATCGCGGACGCAGTGTACCAGTTGCCGGATTTTCGCAGCGTCGCCGGCAGAGAAATTAAGCGCCCCGGCGCAGCGCCGGGCGGCCGATCGCGCGCCCGGCATGCGAGCTTGCGGTCGCGCGGCGCTATTTCTCGAGCGCAGCGTCCGAGGTTGCGAAGCGCAAACAACCGCATCGCAGCGGTGCGCTGGTTGCGCAGGATCGAGGTGGCGTGAGATCTGCCGCTCATTTTCGCGGCCGCGCCTGCACCCATGGGGATCGCATAAATTCGCCGCCGGCTCGCGCTTCTTGTTGCTGGCGCGTGCTCCGGCCCGAGCAAGTACGCGCGCCGTGATGGCGGCGCGAGCTCAAGTGCGGCGCAGATTCTGTTGCACCCGATGCAAGAACTGTGACGCAAGCACATCAGATATTTGACACAACTTTGTCACACTTTGCGGGTCGTCTTTCGCTGCCTCCGGGGAAGCTTTGCATGCATAAGAATTCCGGTTGCCAACGCTGGCAGGAGTCGGCCACCTGCGCCGCGCAGGGAACTCTCATTGAACGCTGGCGCCGCACGACGGAGTGGTGGCTCGGCGCGCGCGACCGCTGTTATGCGCTTGCCACTGAGGACATGCGGGCGCTGTGCAACGCGGCGCAACGCTGGCACGACCTTGCCGTGCGCGAGCTCGGGCTGGCACCGACGCTCGAAGAGAAGGCCAAGTAACACGCGCTTGCGCGCGCCTGCCGCCTCTTAGCTCCTGATCTTGCGCAGCCGCTCAATCATCTTCAGTTGAGCAGCCGCGCGCGCCAGTTCCGCCTGCGCCTGAGCGATATCAATCTTCTCGTGCCGTGCGGCGAGCGCCTCTTCGGCGCGTCGCTTGGCCTCGAGTGCCGCCGCCTCATCCAGATCCTTCGCACGCACGGCGGTATCCGCAAGAACCGTGACCTTGTTGGGCTGCACCTCAAGAGCGCCGCCGCCGACAAAGATCGCGTGCTCTGCCTCGGCGGTCTTCACCCGAACCTCGCCCGCCTTCAGCAGCGTAAGCAGCGGCGCGTGGCGCGGCGTGATGCCAAGCTCGCCTTCGCTGCCCGGCGCAAACACTATCTCGGCCGGCCCCGAGAAGATGTCGCCTTCAGCGCTGACGACGTCGACCTGAATGGTGTGTGCGGTGGCCATTATTGCAGCGTCTTCGCCTTCTCGACGGCCTCCTCGATGGGCCCGACCATGTAGAAGGCCTGCTCGGGCAGCTGATCGAATTCGCCCGCGATGATGCCCTTGAAGCCGCGAATCGTGTCTTTCAACGGCACGATCTTGCCATCCTGGCCCGTGAAAACCTTGGCGACGTTGAAGGGTTGCGACAGGAAGCGCTGAATTTTTCTGGCGCGGTACACCGTCAGCTTGTCATCCTCGGAGAGCTCATCCATGCCGAGAATCGCGATGATGTCCTGCAGCTCCTTGTAGCGCTGCAGTACCGCCTGCACGCCGCGCGCGGTATTGTAGTGCTCCTCGCCGATCACCAGCGGATCGAGCTGGCGGCTGGTGGAATCGAGCGGATCGACCGCCGGGTAGATGCCCAGCGATGCGATCTGGCGTGACAGCACGACGGTGGCGTCAAGGTGCGCGAAGGTGGTGGCGGGCGAGGGGTCGGTGAGGTCGTCGGCCGGCACGTACACCGCCTGAATGGAGGTGATCGAGCCCGTCTTGGTCGAGGTGATGCGCTCCTGCAGCACGCCCATCTCCTCGGCGAGCGTCGGCTGGTACCCCACGGCGGAGGGCATGCGGCCGAGCAGCGCCGACACTTCGGTGCCGGCGAGCGTGTAGCGATAGATGTTGTCGACGAAGAAGAGCACGTCGCGGCCCTTGCCGCCCTTCTCGCGCACCTCATCGCGGAAATACTCGGCCATCGTGAGTCCGGTGAGACCCACGCGCAGGCGGTTGCCGGGCGGCTCGTTCATCTGCCCGTAAACCATCGCGACCTTGGAGTTTGCGAGGTTCTTGAGGTCAATGACGCCGGACTCGGCCATCTCGTGATAGAAGTCGTTGCCCTCGCGCGTGCGCTCGCCGACGCCTGCAAATACCGACAGGCCGCTGTACTGCTTGGCGATGTTGTTGATGAGCTCTAGCATGTTCACGGTCTTGCCGACCCCGGCACCGCCGAACAGGCCGATCTTGCCGCCCTTGGCAAAGGGCACGAGCAGATCGATGACCTTGATGCCGGTCACGAGAAGATCCTGGCCACCGGTTTGCTCGGCAAACGCCGGAGCCGGGCGGTGAATCGGCAGATGCTCCTTGGCATTCACCGGGCCGCGGTTGTCCTGCGGCTCGCCGAGCACGTCCATGATGCGCCCGAGGGTTGCCTCGCCGACCGGCACGGTGATCGGGTGGCCGGTGGCCTCCACCGCAAGGCCGCGCTTGAGGCCCTCGGAGGATCCCATTGCGATCGCGCGCACGATGCCATCGCCCAGAAGCTGCTGCACCTCGAGGGTGAGATTGGCCTCTTTTAGTTTCAGCGCCTCGTACACGCGCGGGATCGCTTCGCGCGGAAATTCCACGTCGATGACTGCGCCGATGATCTGTGTGATCTTGCCCGTTGCCATGATGTCGTAAACCCTCTAAACCGCCGCCGCGCCGCCCACGATCTCCGCCAATTCCTTGGTGATCGCAGCCTGGCGCGCCTTGTTGTAGACGAGCTGCAACTCGCTGATGAGATCGCTCGCATTGTCGGAAGCTGCGCGCATGGCCACCATGCGCGCAGCCATTTCGGATGCCACGTTCTCCACCGCCCCGCGATACACCTGCGACTCGATGTAGCGCATCAGCAGGCCATCGAGGATCGCCGCCGCCTCAGGCTCATAGATGTAGTCCCAATGCTCGGCAAGATCGTCGGCGTCGATGGTCTGCACCGGCAGCAGCTGCTCGACGTGGGGTTTTTGCGTCATGGTGTTCATGAAGCGCGCGCTCACCAGAAACAGCCGGTCGATCTTTGCCTCGCGGTACGCATCCAGCATCACCTTGACCGCGCCGATGAGGTCCTTGACGTGCGGGCGGTCGCCAAGCCCGGTGACGTTGGCCAGGATCGGCAGTCCCAGGCGCCGGAAAAACACCAAGCCCTTGGTGCCGATGAGCGCAAGGTTAACCTCAGCCCCCTTGCCCTGCCACTCGCGCACGAGGGTGAGTGCCTGCTTGAACACATTGGCGTTCAGGCCGCCGGCGAGACCGCGGTCAGTGGAAATCAAGACAATGCCGATGCTCTTCGGTTCGCGCTCCTCGAGGAAGGGATGCCGATAGTCCGGGTTCGCCTCATTCAGGTGTCCGATCACCGCGCGGATCTTCTCGGCGTAGGGGCGCGCCGCACGCATGCGCTCCTGGGCGCGGCGCATCTTGCTCGTGGCCACCATCTGCATGGCCTTGGTGATCTTCTGAGTGCTCTTCACACTCGCGATCTTGCTGCGGATTTCCTTGGTGCCCGGCATGGTGGTGCTAGTAGCTGCCCGTCGCGACGAAGTCCTCGATGCATTTCTTGAGCGCCGCCTCGTTCTCCTTGGTGAGCTTGGGCGTCGCGTTGATGCCATCGAGGAGCGCGGCGTAGCTGGATCTGGCGAATGACTGCAGGGCCGCCTCGAAGTCGACGATCTTGTTGAGCGGCACCTTGTCCATGAAGCCGTTATTGACCGCGAAGATCGACAACGCCATCTGCGCCACCGACATCGGCGCGTACTGTTTCTGCTTCATTAGCTCGGTTACGCGCTGACCGCGCTCGAGCTGGCGCCGTGTAGCCTCATCGAGGTCCGAGGCGAACTGCGAGAACGCGGCAAGCTCGCGGTATTGCGCGAGCGCAAGGCGGATGCCGCCGCCCAACTTCTTGATGATGTCGGTCTGCGCCGCGCCGCCGACGCGCGAGACCGAGATGCCGGCGTTCATGGCCGGGCGGACGCCGGCGTTGAAGAGGTCCGTCTCGAGAAAGATCTGGCCGTCGGTGATGGAGATGACATTGGTCGGCACGAACGCCGTGACGTCACCCGCCTGCGTTTCGATGATCGGCAAGCCGGTAAGCGAGCCGGTCTTGCCCTTCACGGCACCTTTGCTGATGCGCTCCACGTACTCCTCATTGACGCGCGCGCTGCGCTCGAGCAGCCGCGAGTGCAGATAGAAGACATCGCCGGGAAAGGCCTCACGGCCCGGCGGGCGGCGCAGCAGCAGCGAGATCTGCCGATAGGCGACCGCCTGCTTGGAAAGATCGTCATAGATGATGAGCGCATCCTCCCCCTTGTCCATGAAGTACTCGCCCATGGTGCAGCCCGAATAGGCGGCGATGTACTGCAAGGAAGGCGCGGTCGAGGCGGAGGCCGCGACCACGATGGTGTGGGCGAGCGCATCATGCTCCTCGAGCTTGCGCACGACGTTCGCGATCGTCGACTGCTTCTGACCGATGGCGACGTAGACGCACTTAATTCCGGAGCTCTTCTGATTGATGATCGTGTCGACCGCGAGCGCCGTCTTGCCAGTCTGGCGGTCGCCGATGATGAGCTCGCGTTGTCCGCGGCCGATCGGCACCATGGAATCGATGGCCTTGTAACCGGTCTGCACCGGCTGGCTCACGGATTTTCTGTAGATGACGCCCGGAGCGACGCGCTCGATGGGCGCGGTGCGCTCGGCCTTGATCGCACCCTTGCCATCGATCGGCTCGCCGAGCGCATCGACGACGCGCCCCAGAAGGCCGGGACCCACCGGCACCTCGAGGATGCGCCCGGTGGTCTTGACGGTGTCGCCCTCGCGCAGGTCCGTGTAGTCGCCGAGCACGACGGCGCCGACCGAATCCTGCTCGAGATTGAGCGCGAGGCCAAACAGGTTACCCGGGAATTCAAGCATTTCACCGTAGCGCGCGTCGGCAAGACCGTAGATGCGGCAGATGCCGTCGGTCACCGAGACGATGGCGCCGACGTTGCGGGCGGCGGTTGCGTCCTTGAAGCCCTCGATGCGCTGCTTGATGAGATCGCTGATCTCGGTTGCCTTGATGGCCATGTGTGGTTCGATCCTCTTGTATCGCTATGCCGCGAGCTCGTACGCCAGGCGTTCGAGCCGCGTGCGCAGGGAGCCGTCAATCACCAGATCGCCGGCGCGAATCACCGCACCGCCGATCAAAGCCTTGTCGACCGCGGTGTGCAGACGCACTTCGCGCTGCAGGCGGCGCTTCAAGGCAGCGGCGAGCGTGTGCTGCTGTTCCTTGTTGAGATCGGTTGCCGCGGTGACCGTGACGTCCACCACGCCTTCCTTCTCATCCTTGAGCTCATCGAAGAGCGTCGCGATCTGCGGCAGTATCGCAAGGCGCCCGTTCTGCGCGAGCGTCAGCACGAGCTCGTGCCACTCCGTGCCGAGCTTGCCGCCACCGATGTCGATCACGAAGTCGGCGAGCTGCTGCGCGCTCATGCGCGGATTGCCGAGCAGCGCCTCAACGCGCGGATCCGTCACCACGCGTCGCCGCGGTGTGCAGCGCCTCGGACCAGGTAGCAAGCGAAGCCGCGCTCCTGCGCCGCGGCAAACGCGGCGCGTGCGTAGGGCGTGCGATGGTCATCTTGTCAGACATCTAGATCTGCGCGGCGAGCTTGTCGATGAGCTCCGCATGCGCGCGCGGATCGATCTCGCGCTCGAGGAGCTTGGAAGCCGCGCGCACCGCGAGCGCCCCCACCTCATGGCGCAGCGTCTCGCGGGCGCGCGTCGACTCGAGCGCGATCTGCTGCTGCGCGGCGGCGAGCAGGCGCTGCCCCTCGGTGCTCGCCGTGCCCTTGGCCGCTTCGATGGCCTCATTCGCACGCTGCTGCGCCTGATCGATGATCTGCTGGGCGCGCGCGCGCGCCTCGCGGATGATGACTTCGGCTTTCTCGTTCGCCTGCTTCGAGCTCCTGCTGGCCGCGCTCCGCAGCCGCAAGGCCGAGCGCAATCTTCTTCGAGCGCTCGTCCATCGGCCCCGAGAATGATCGGCCACACGAGCTTCATGACGAACCAGATGAGCGCGGCAAACACGAGCATCTGAACGATGAGCGTGAGATTGATATTCACAGTCTCCCTCCTAGCGCTGCGCGCGGCGCGCCCGCACGCTCAATGCGCCGCCCAAGGCACTCAGGAACGGATTGGCGAACGTGAAATACAGCGCAAAGCCGATGCCGATCATCGCCACCGCATCGAGCAGGCCTGCGACGATGAACATGCGCACGAGCAGTGCGGGCGCAAGCTCCGGCTGCCGTGCGACGCCTTCGAGAAAACGGCCGCCCAAGAATGCCGAAGCCGATGGCGGTGCCGAGCGCGCCGAGGCCAAAGATGATGCCGACGGCAAGCACCGTCATGCCCTGAATCTGCGCGACCTGTGCGATGTGTTCCATTCAACCCTCCTGCTACGAAACGATAATCGGAAAAGTCGATCAGTGATGCTCCTCATGCTCGCTCGCCTGGGCGAGATACACGATCGTCAGCATCATGAAAATGAAGGCTTGCAGCGTAATTACAAGGATGTGGAAGAGCGCCCAGACAAGTCCGAGAATAATCTGTCCGGCAATTCCGACCCAGCCGCCGGCGCTGGCAAGCGCGCCAAAACCGCTCGACAGGGTCAGCAGCGCGATCAGGAGAAAAATCATCTCCCCGGCATAGAGATTACCGAAGAGTCGCAGCGCCAGCGAAATCGGCTTTGCCACGGTTTCCACGATGCCGAGCAGCAGATTGAACGGAAACAGCCACGGGCCGAAGGGATGCACCAGCAGCGACTTCAGATAGCCGCCGCGCGCCCTTCATCTTGATGTTGTAGTAGATGATGAGCGCGAACACCGTCAGCGAGAGCGCAAAGGTGACGTTGAGATCCGTGCTCGGCACGACTTTCAGGTGCTCAAAGCCGACGCCGCGCGCGACCGCCGGCAGAAAATCAACCGGCACCAGATCCATGAAGTTGAAGAGGAATACCCAGCAGAAGATGGTGAGCGCGAGAGGCGCGATCAGGCGGCTCGTGCCCTGAAAGGTGTCCTTGACCTGAGTATCGACGAACTCGACGATGAGCTCGACGAAGTTCTGGAACTTGCCGGGCACGCCGGCGCCGCTGCCGACCGAGCGCCGCGCCGCAATATAGAAGGCGCCACCGAAGAGGACCGCGAGCGCGATCGAGAAGAACACGCTGTCCCAGTGGATGACGGAGAAATCGACGATGCCCTGCGCTTCCTTGTTCTGCAGGAAGCCGAGGTGATGCACGATGTACTCGTTGGGGCTTAGGTTTTCAGCGATGCGTTCTGCGATCATGTGGACTTTGGGACTTCAAATAACCTTCATTGCCTGTCAATCACGGCGCTTTCGGCGGCGCCAGCGGCGCGCTGAACGTCGGCAGCAAGGTTGCCAGCGCCACCCAGTAAACGCAGAAGGTCGCCATGAACGCCGCAAACAGCGGCGCGGGCGCAACCTTGAACAGCTTCAACACCACCACAAACAGCACCACGACGAGGCCGAGCTTAACTGCCTCGCCGATGAGAAACGCGCGCATCGCAAAGTGCGCATCAGATCCCGCGCGGCTGCCAAAGCTGAGCAGAGCCATCGCAAAACTTGCGATCGTGCCGATTGCGCCGCCGAGCAGCGCGGAGCGGGCGCCCACAGGACCCGTCCAGTGCCAGGCACACGGCCGCGGCGAGCAGTGTGACCAGCCGCCTGACCCGCGCACGATGCGCAGCGCAAAGCGCCGTGCGCGCGGCAGGTCGATCGCCACCCCGTTTGCCCGCGCGGAAGACAACAAAAGCCACCTCTCAAATTCCGGCACACGGTTGAAGTGGCTTCGCTTTTACTTATGTCCGGACAAGCACTTACGCCCCCGGCGCGAAGCCGCGGAATTATAGAGAGGCGCCTATAAAAAGGCTACTGAATGTGGGCCAGAATGCCGTCGAGTTCGTCGAGGCTGTTGTAGCTGATGACCAGCTTGCCGCGCCCGGATGCGGCGTGCTGGATGGCGACCGCGGCGCCGAGCTTCTCGGCCACATCCTGCGCGAGCTTTTCAACATTCGGGTCCGCCGCCGCGGCCTTGGCCGCCGGGTCCCGCCGGACGCTGCAGACGGCGCACCAGCGCCTCGGTGTCGCGCACGGAGATGCCCTTCTTTGCCACCAGAGCGCCGACCTCGCTTTGCTGGCGGCGGTTGGCAAGACCGAGCAGCGCGCGCGCGTGACCCATCTCAAGCTCGCGCTCCTCCACGAGCGCGCACACCTGCTCGGGTAGCTCCAAGAGGCGCAGCAGATTGCTGACCGCCGCGCGGGAGCGCCCGACCGCCTCCGCGGCCTGCTGGTGCGTCATCTGGAACTCTTCGATGAGGCGTGACAAGGCGCGCGCTTCTTCGAGCGGATTCAGGTTCTCGCGCTGAATGTTCTCGATGAGCGCAATGGCGATCGCCGCCTCGTCCGGAATCTGGCGGATCACCGCCGGAATCTCGGCAAGGCCCGCAAGCTGCGCCGCACGCCAGCGCCGCTCACCGGCAATGATCTCGTAGCGCCGCGGCTCGCCGCTCAGTGTATCGAGCACGCGCACGACGATGGGCTGAATGACCCCCTGCGCGCGGATCGAATCGGCAAGCTCCTCGAGAGTCTCCTGCCCGCACATCGGTGCGGGGCTGATAGCGCCCCCTCTGCAAGAGGTCGAGCGGAAGCTTGGCCAGTTCCTCGCCCATGCGCGTCCCGTCGGCGGATGCGGGCGGCATGCGGCTCGCCGCGGCCGCTCCCAGCAGATCCGCAAGTCCCCGTCCGAGTGTCGGTCGCTTCTGCATCATAGCTGCCCGATCATAGCGAATTGGCCACCTGCGCAGGCGCGGCTTCTTCCTCCTCGCGCCGGATCATCTCACCGGCGAGCGCGAGGTAGGCGAGCGCGCCGCGCGAATCCTTGTCGTGAAAGAGCGCGGGTAGGCCGAACGAGGGCGCTTCGGCGAGGCGGATGTTGCGCGGGATGATCGTGCGGAACACCTTGTCGCCGAAATGCATGATGAGCTGCGCGCTCACCTCGTTCGCAAGATTATTGCGCGGGTCGAACATCGTGCGCAGGATTCCCTCGATCGCAAGCTCAGGATTTGCCGCCGCGCGGATCTGCTCGATGGTGGAGAGGAGCGCCGAGAGGCCTTCGAGCGCGTAGTACTCGCACTGCATCGGGATGAGGACGCTATCGGCGGCGACCAGCGCGTTTACGGTGAGCAGGTTCAGCGACGGCGGCGAGTCGATGACGATGACGTCGAAGCGCGCGCGCACCGGCGCGAGTGCCTTCTTGAGCTGCACCTCGCGCCCGGCGCTCATCGCGAGCAGCCGCACTTCGGCGGCGGTGAGATCCTGATTCGACGGCAGCAGTGAAAAATCCGCGGTTTCAAGCTTGATGAGCGCCGAATCGATCGTCGCCTCGCCGAGCAGCACCTCGAGCGTGCCGCCGCGGGTGAGGTTCGCCTTGTCGACGCCGCAGCCCATCGTGGCATTGCCCTGGGGATCCAGGTCGATGAGCAGCACGGCGCGCTTGGTCGCGGCAAGCGAGGCCGCCAGGTTGACGGCGGTCGTGGTCTTGCCCACACCGCCTTTCTGATTCGCTATGGCGATGACGCGCTTCATCCCGCGACAGTCTACTGCAGTCCGGTACTCACGCCACCGACCTTGCGGATGCTTTGCCTGCCTTGCGCGAGCGCAAGGCAAGGCTCGGCCGACCCTGCAAGGTCGAGGACTCGTTCCCGCGCACGGACACCGGTACCTCGGCGCGACGGAGGATGTTTGGGCCGCGTGGTTATTGCGGTCGTGCGACTCACCACAGTCGACACACCTACCGTCTTACACGCAAGTCCGTTGACGCCCTTAAGGCCCAGTGAAGGACCCGCCGGACGAACAGCTGCGGCTGGTATCTTGCTCGCTGACGACTTGAATGCCTCTGCGGGCCTACTGGCCTTTATAGCGCAGATGCCTCTTGAGCATTCCCACCTGGCACCTCGCACGGATTTCGCCATGCGAGTCTTGCCAGCTAAAGCTGCTCACGTCGTCCACGACCCTGTTCTCGTATCGGTTACAACCTCTCTTGCGTCACTCCCCAGACATTGTCCATCCCAACACACGGCCGCGGCCGTGCCTAGAGAGCATTTTGAGGTATTTGCACCAGAAATTGGAGCTTGTGCTCAAGAGGCAAAGCGGTTAACGCGAATTGAATACACCTGTGCGCAGGACCGAGGTCGCGTGAGATTAATCATTCATTCCCGCTGGCGCTCTTGTTACATCGGATTGCGCAATTCGCTGGCGGGTCGCAACTCCTATTGCTTCGTCGCGCAGACTCTAGGCGACGAGACGCGTGGTGCCGCCGGCGATGCGCGCGCGCGCGAGCTCATCGGCGATGGCGTTCGTCGGCCGGCTCTCGCGGCGCGAGCGCTCGAATATGTCGGTGAGCCGCGCAGGAATCGCGCCGATGGCGCCCAAGACCTGCGCCCCGCTCGAGACGCCGTAGTACTCGTGGAAGACATTGATGATGCCGCCGGCGTTGATCACGTAGTCCGGTGCGTACAGCACCGCGGCCGCATGCAACGCCTGGCCGTCGCGGTCCATGGCGAGCTGATTGTTGGCGGCACCGGCGACCACCTTGGCGCGCAGCTGCGGAATCGTCTGGGCGCTTAAAACTGCACCGAGCGCGCACGGCGCAAATACATCGACGTCCTGGCGAAGGATGTCCGGCGCGCTGACGGCGGTGGCGCGGAACTCATCGACTGCGCGCTCGATCGCTGCGGCCCGCACGTCGGCGACGCAGAGTCGCGCACCGTCCGCGGCGAGCAGCCGGCACAGGTGATACCCCACCCCGCCCACGCCCTGCACGGCGACCCGCACATCCTGCAGATCCGCTCGGCCGAGGCGGAATTTGACGGCCGCCCTGATGCCAAGGTGCACACCCGTCGCGGTTTTGGGCCCGGGATCGCCGCCGACGTCGGCGCCGTTACGGGTCAGTCCGCACACGTAGCGCGTGCGCTTGGCAACATTCTCCATATCGGCCGTCGTCGTGCCCACATCCTCGGCCGTGATGTAGCGGCCACCGAGCGAGTCGACGAAGCGTCCGAAGGCTTCGAAGAGCTCCGCAGACTTCGGCCGCTTGGGATCCGCCATGATGACCGCCTTGCCGCCGCCGAAGGCGACGTCCGCCAGCGCGTTCTTGTAGCTCATGCCGCGCGAGAGGCGCAGCACATCGGTGACGGCATCGGCGCTGGAGGCGTACGGCCACAGGCGGCAACCGCCGGCGGCGGGACCCAGGACTGTGGAATGGATGGCAACGATGGCACGCAGGCCGCTGCGCACGTCGTGATGAAAAACCAAGTCCTCATGGCGATCGAAATCAGGCATTTCAAATACGCTCATGGGCGAAGCCCCCTTGGGATAGCCGCTGCGAGTGGCAGGAGCCTACGCCCGGGGAGTCGCCAGAAGTGTTACAAAACTTGCCTAAACCACTTCATTTATGAAATATTTATTGCGCGTTTACGCCAAATTATGGATGGATCATGCAAGCTGATCTCGACCGGACGGACCTTCGCATTCTGGAAGTCATGCAGCACCACGGGGATCTGTCGGCGGCGGACATTGCCGAGCGGGTCGGTCTCACCGCATCGACGTGCTGGCGCCGCATCGCGCGCCTGGAGGAGCTCGGTGTCATCAAGACGCGCGTTGCCCTCCTGAATCGGGAGAAGCTCGGGCTTAACGTCATGGTGTTCTCGCGCGTCAAGCTTGCGACCCACGGGCGCGACGAGCTCGGCAGTTTTGGCGAGATCGTGCGCCAGCACTCCGAGGTGCTCGAGTGCTACACGCTCATGGGCGAGACCGACTTTCTGCTGCGCATCGTCACGCGCGACATCAAGAGCTACGAGGCCTTCTTCTTGGATCATCTCTCGCGCATCCCCGCCGTGCAGTCCATCAACTCATCGATCGCGCTCTCGGTCATCAAGGAGACCACCGCGCTGCCGCTCGACATTGGCGCGGCTACGCGCGCGCTGTCGCGGCCGGCGCCAGCGTAACCAGACAGCGGCTCGCGGCAAGGCCGGGTATGGCGAGCGAGCGCACGGCGAGCACCCGCCAGCCAGGCGGCAGCGCCGCCAGTTCCGCGTCCGGTCGCTTGCCCTTCATGGCGAGCACGCGGGTGTGCGGTGCGCTCAACCCGGCCACTTTGTCGAGAAGCTCGGGCAGGGGTGCACAGGCGCGCGCCATGACGGTGTCGAAGGGCGAGGCCGGACTGAGCTCCTCGACGCGGGCCTGCAAAGGCTCGACGTTGGCAAGTTTGAGCAGGCGCGCCGCGTGCGACACAAAGCGGATCTTCTTGGCATTGGAATCGATCAGCGTGAAACGCCGCTCGGGTTGCAGCAGCGCGAGCGGCAGCCCCGGAAAGCCTGCGCCGGTGCCCACATCCGCGATCCTGCTGCCCGCAAGGTCCGCGTGGATCGCGAGGCTGTCGAGCAGATGATGGGTCAGCATGTTCTCGCCGCCCTTGATCGCGGTCAGGTTGAACTTGCGATTCCACTTCTCGAGCTCCTCGAGGAGCGTGCACAGGCGCGCCGCGTCCGGCGCGCCGAGGGTGACACCGAGCGCTGCCGCATCGCGCATCAGCCGCTCAGGTAAGCTCACGCGCACCACCTTTTCACGCGGCACGCGGCGCGCCGTCCATCCTGATGAGTTTCGCATCGACAAGGCATGGCGCCACGCGCCTCACGGTTCTGGCCGTGCTCATCGCCGCTCTTGCGAGCGTGCCGCCGGCGCACGGCGCGTCCGCGACATTCGGCCAGTTTGACCGCGATGATGTGCTTCTTGTGGTCGCGCCGCATCCCGACGATGAAACGCTGTGCTGCGCCGGCGCCATTCAGCGGGCGCGCGCGGCCGGCGCACGCGTGGCTGTCGTGTGGATCACGAGCGGTGATGGCTATGAGCTCTCTGCAAGCCTCGTGCAGCACCGGCTCTTCAGCAGCGCGCAGGATCTGCGCGCCTTCGGCGCGCTGCGCATGCAGGAGGCGGCGCGTGCGACCAGCGTGCTCGGGCTCGGCCCGAGCGATCGCTTTTTCCTCGGCTATCCGGATCGCGGTATCGAGCAGCTGCTGCACGCTCATCACGATGCGCGCTTTCAATCGCCGCACACGCATGCCGATGCGGTGCCGTATGCGCAGGCGGTGCGCCCGGACGCCGCGTACACCGGCGCCAATCTCGAGCAGGATCTGCGCACGGTGTTTGAGCGCGTGCAGCCGACGTGGGTGCTCGCCCCGACGCCGCTCGATGCACACCCCGACCACAGTGCAACCGGCGAATTTGTCAGCGCCGTCATGAGGGCGCGCGGCGCGCCCGGGCGTACGCGCCTGTGGATCGTGCATGGCGGCTTCTTGTGGCCCTGGCCGCGTGGCCTCGACACGGATGCCGCGCTGGTTGCGCCGCGGCGCGCGCGCGCGCTGCCGTGGCAGGATTTTGCGCTGTCGCCGCCGGAGCGCGCCGTGAAGGTACGCGCCATCCGCGCCTATGCAACGCAGCTCCTGCTCGGCGAGTCATTCCTTCTATCCTTCGCGCGACGCAACGAAATCTACGCCGCCGTGCCCCCCGGAACGGACCTACTTAAGTAAAGACGCTGTCGGCCCGCACCGACATTTTGCAATTCAAGTGGGGACGCGCTTTACTCGCGCCCAGTTAAGGGCAAACCCGTCGTGAGGCGGGGACGCAAAGCTTCCGGTCTTGAGAGCCCGAATGGGCCGCAAAGACAGCGGGGTTGCCGGCACGGCGCCACAGCATCAGTGGCACGCGTCGTCAGTTCTCCAGTGTTGTCCGTGCACTCTCAAACGATCGCGCTCTGCAGCCCGCTGGCTGTCATCAGAGTAGCTCACGGATGTCGAAGATTTTCCCGGTCGCGAATCGCGCGTTGCAGCAGCTGCTCTGGTGTGTGCTCACCGCCGTGGCGCTTGCGGGCTGCGGTGGTGGGGGGGAGCCCCGGGCACTGCGAGCGCCGCGGCGGCCTTTGCCGTTCCCATCGTCAATGGCACGCCACCCACCACGGCCGAGGCCGGCGAGAAGTATGAATATCTGCCGTCGGTCTCAAACGCGGGTGGCGAGGCGCTAACCTACGAGATCGTCAACAAGCCCGCGTGGGCGAGCTTTGATGCGACCAATGGCGAGCTCGCCGGAACGCCGGACACCGCTAACGTCGGCCTGACCGCGGAAATTCAGATCAATGTCTCGAACGGCGCGGGCAGCGCCATCATCGGCCCGTTCCGCATCCGCGTAAGCACGCACAAGGGCCCGACCTCGCCGTACGTTACGAATCCGGGCGCGGCGCCGACGATCGCCGGCGCACCGGCCGCGAGCGTCGCCGCGGGTCAGAGCTATTCCTTCACTCCCGCGGTGACCAATAGCGGCGCGGTCGAGCTCAGCTTCGCGATCGCCAACCGGCCGGCGTGGGCCGCTTTCAACACGGCAAACGGTACGCTGTCGGGAATTCCGACCACGGCGAACGAAGGCACCTTTGCCAATATTCAGATCAGTGTCACGGGTGCCGGAGCCACCGCTTCGTTGCCGGCGTTCGCGATCTCGGTGCTGGCCCCTGCCAGTAACGCCCCGACGATCTCCGGCACCGCCGCTGCGTGGGTGGAGGCAGGCTCGGCCTACTCCTTCACGCCGACGGCAAGCGATCCACAGGGCCTGCCGCTCACCTTCAGCATCGTGAACGCGCCCAGCTGGGCGACTTTCAGCACCAGCACCGGGCAGCTCTCCGGAACGCCGCACACCGCCGATGCCGGCACCTGGGGCAACATCCTGATCAGCGTCAGCGATGGCACGCAGTCGGCGTCTTTGCCGGCGTTTTCGATTCAGGTGCAGACGCCCGGCGGTGACACGCCGAGCATCTCCGGCACTCCCCCAACCACCGTCATCGTCGGCAACGCCTATTCATTCACACCGACCGCGAGCGATCCGGGCGGCGATCCGCTGACATTCTCGGTGATGAACCTGCCGCCGTGGGCGAGCTTCAGCGCAAACACCGGGCAGCTCTCCGGTACCCCGACCAACGAGGCCGTCGGCACCTACGCGGACATCCTGATCAGCGTCAGCAACGGCAGCGCGAGCGCTTCACTGCCGGCCTTCGCGATTCAGGTCGATACGGCGACGCAACCACCGCCGGTCATCGGCGGCACGCCGCCGAGCAGCGTCGCGGCCGGTACGGCCTATGCGTTTACCCCGACCGCGAGCGATCCGGACGGTGGCTCGCTGACATTCTCAGTCACCAACCTGCCGTCGTGGGCCAACTTCAGCAGCAGCACGGGCGAGCTCTCCGGCACACCGACGAGCGCCAATGTCGGCGTGTTCCGCGATATCCTCATCAGCGTCAGTGACGGCTCGGCCTCGGCATCACTTGCCGCGTTCAGCATCACGGTGACGCAGCCCGCCAGTGGCAGCGCGACGCTCAACTGGAGCGCTCCGACCGAGAACACCAACGGCACGCCGCTCACCAATCTTGCGGGCTTCCACATCTACTACGGGACATCGCCGAGCAGTCTCAACAACTCCGCGCAGGTCGCCAGTGCCAGCGCGACGAGCTACACCATCAACAATCTCGCCGCGGGCACCTGGTACTTTTCAATCAATGCGTATACGAGCGCGGGCGTGGAGAGTGCCGTCTCCAACATCGCGAGCAAGGCGATTCCGTAAAGCCATCGCTGACGAGGCTGGGAGCGCCGCGGCGCTGTGAGATCTAACCGCCAGGCACGAGCCGTCCTCGGCCTTGTGCAAGGCCCGCCGCCTGCGCCGCAGCAACCGCCCCAACGAACGCGTGAGGGGCCGCCCAATTCGCGCTTAGGCAGCGGCAGTCGGCGTCACTTGTGCGCCGCGGCGCCGGCCGGTCTTGTCGCCGCCTCGGCCGCCGCCATGCCGCCGCGCCTCACATGGGCATCGAATCCA
This sequence comes from uncultured Gammaproteobacteria bacterium, assembly GCA_963695315.1. Taxonomy (GTDB): domain Bacteria; phylum Pseudomonadota; class Gammaproteobacteria; order Steroidobacterales; family Steroidobacteraceae; genus PALSA-1196. The sequence goes on along the minus strand of OY968773.1, from coordinate 3,389,576 downwards.
TGTGCCATCAGAATGAAGGCGGCCGCCGCACTGCGGCGTCCGGTGTCGCAATACACGACGTATGGGACGGTGCGCTCGAGTGTCGCAAGCTTCATGCGCAGAAAGCACAGCGGAATGTTCATTGCCCCGGCGACCGCCCCGCTCTGATATTCGGACGGCATGCGCACATCGAGCCAGCGGCCGCCGCGCTCGATAATCGCGCGCGCCTCGGACGGGCTGACCCATTGCTGCAATGGCTCGTTTATGAGCTCATGAAAGTCTTGTTTGCTGAGACGCATCAGCTCGCCATCGATCAGCATCCTGACGGTGGCATTGCGCTTGCCTTCTGAGATCAGCGCCTCCTCGCCGAAAGTTTCCCCAGGCCCGAGTTCAGCGAGCAAAATGCCCTTGGCTTGCAGCGGCGTCTCGCGCGTGACCGTACACTTGCCGCTCACGATGACGTAAAAGCAGTCGCCGTCGGCGCCCTGCTTAATGACGGTCTCACCGGCACGAAAAGGCACGCGCTGCATGCGCATGAATATCGCCTGGATATTGGCGGGCGGAATGCGTTGAAAGGTCGGGCTCTGCAGCAGAGCCGTCATCCAGTCACCTACCGCGCCGGCGCTGCTGAGCGCGGCCAAATCACCCACCTCGTAGATGCCCGTTTGGTCCCAGGTGAGCGATGTATCGAGCAAGGCGCTGTCGATGGTCAGGTATTGGACCGGGTCAACGGCGCGTGCCGTAAATTGACGCGGCAGCGTCGGAGCGAGGGGCTCGCGGGTTTCGGGGGTGCCGCCGCGCAAAATCGCAACGGTGCGACCGTCCGCGCTCAAGTCCAGGGTGCCCGAGAGCAGCCAGATGGTGCGCGGGTCGCTGTCGCCGGCGCGAAACAGAGTGCGGTCGGCGGCGAGGTCGTTGATGGTGATATTGCGGGCGAGCGCGCTCAGGTTAGCCGCTTTCATGCCATCGAGCGGCGAGAGTCGCCGCAGGCTCGCTTCGCTCACGGGGTGACTTTGATTCACCGCTGCCAGCACGCTGCCGCGCGCCCTCGCGCAAGCGCGAGCCGTTGCAAGCCATTCGCGACATTGCCCAGCGCGGCGACGCATTGACGGGTCGCCAAATACGGGGCGCCAAGGTGAAGTCCAGTACGCATACCCTACGGCTCGCTGCTCCGAAAAAGCGGGCGCGATCCGTCGCAGATCCCGGGAAGCAACCAAGATAGCGGTGCGCATGCGGCTTGCCCGTGCCGGGCATCACATATTGCCGATCAGGAGCTTCTGCCGCCCCCCAAGCCGCCGGCGCGACGCCGCAAGAGGCCGAGATAGTCGCCGATGAGCGACAGCGTCCCCACCGAGCCGTGAGCCATCAGCCATCCGTGGCGCACGCTGGGCGTCACAGCCAGTCAGGCGCTGCCACGGACAGCAATATTTGGAGACGCCCATGCTCAATACGTGCCCAACCAATGCCCGGGCGTGACTACATCGCGGGGGCGCAATCGGTTATTTTGCGCCGATCATCCGCCGGGCGTACGAGCTCCATGGATAACCGGATAGCTGTTACGTTTAGTTTTCTGCTCCTTGCAGGCTGCCCCTCCGCTTCCCAGGTTCTCGTCGGCACGCCGCGCGCAGCCATCAGGGCCGATGAGGTTAAGATTTACTCGGCACCGCCGCCAAAATTCGCAGAGATCGCGATCCTGAATGCGTCCAGTAAGAGCGTATTTGGCACCGGCGGACAGCGCACCATCGACAAAGTGATCGAGCAACTCAAAAAGCAAGCCGCACAACTCGGCGCCAACGGGCTCATCTTGGAAGGTTTCACGGCCAGCGAAACCGCGTCCATCGGCACAGGTGTCGGGTCGGATTCGTATTCGCCCAATTCCGCAGTCGGCGTAGGCGTTGGCGGATCCTTTGGTGTCTTCAAGAACAGTGGCCAGGGCCGCGCTATTTTCGTGCCACCGAGCCAATGAGCGGCGTGCTGACCCAAGGCGCAGGCTGCTCAAGCGGCGCCGCCGTCACTGATACGACAAGGGGTGCGGCGAGGATTGCGCGAGCCTCTTCAGCTCACGACGAGCGCCGACATGAACTCATTGACAGTGGTGGCATCAAGTCTGGCGGCATCGGCAAACAGGCTCTGGATGAGAGCGGTGCGTTTGGCAGGAAAATGCGCCGCGACCGCCGCCTCAAACTTCTGGATGAGCAGCGGCCGGCCTTCCGCGCGCCGCCGCCGGTGGCCGATGGGCACATCCACCTCGACGCGCGGCGTGGCTGAGCCGTCGCGAAAAAACACCTGCAGGGCGTTGCCGATGAAGCGCTTGTCAGCCGCGTAGTACTCGGCGGTGAACTTGGGGTTCTCGCGCACCTGCATGAGTGAGCGCAGTGCGTCGATGCGCGGATCCGCCGCTACGGCATCCTCGTAGTCAGCAGCGCCCAGGCGGCCAAATATGAGCGGCACGGCCACCATGTACTGGATGCAGTGATCGCGATCGGCCGGATTGGCGAGCGGGCCGGTCTTGTCGATGATGCGCATCCCGGGCTCCTGCGTCTCGATCAGGATACGTTCGACATCGGCGAGGCGCGGCGCCACGCGCTCATGCAGCCGCATGGCGCACTCGACCGCGGTTTGCGCATGAAACTCGGCCGGGTAGGAGATCTTGAAGAGCACGTTCTCCATGACGTACGCAGCCAAAGGACTGCGGCAGGGAAAACGGCTTGCCCTTGAAGAGCACATCGTAAAAGCCCCACGTCGGCGCGGAGAGCGCCGAGGGATAGCCCATCTCGCCGGTGAGCGCGATGAGCGCCAGGCGCACGGCGCGGCTCGTCGCATCGCCCGCCGCCCAGCTCTTGCGCGAACCGGTGTTGGGGGCGTGGCGATAGGTGCGCAGGCAGCCCCCATCGATCCAGGCGTTGGAGACGGCGGCGATGATCTGCTCGGTGCTTGCGCCGAGGAGCGCGCTGGCAACCGCGGTGGAGGCGACGCGCACCAAGATCACATGATCCAGGCCCACGCGGTTGAAGCTGTTCTCGAGCGCGAGCACGCCCTGGATCTCGTGCGCCTTCACCATCGCGGTCAGAACATCGCGCACGGTGGGTGGCGGCTTGCCGTGCATGCGCGCCTGGCGCGCGTTGTAATCCATCACCGCCAGAATCGCGCCGAGATTGTCGGACGGGTGCCCCCACTCGGCGGCGAGCCAGGTGTCGTTGAAGTCGAGCCAGCGCACCATGGCACCAATCGAGAACGCCGCCTGCACCGGATCGAGCTCATACGAGGTGCCCGGCACGCGCGCCCCGCCCGGCATGCTGGCGCCCGGCACGACCGCGCCCAGAAGCTTCGTGCAGGCCGGATATTTCAGGGCCTGAAAGCCGCACGCGAGCGTGTCCATCAAACAATCGCGCGCCGTGTCAAAGGCGAGCGCGCTCGTTAGCTTGTAGTTGCGCGCGTATTCGGCGATCGCGACCAGGATCGGATCCGGATCCGGGCGCTGGGCGGACTTTGCGGGCTGCATGCTTCTTAAGGTCGCTGATTGAGCGGCACGAACTTGCGGTTCTCGGGGCCGATGTAATTGGCGGTCGGCCGGATGATCTTGCCATCGATGCGCTGTTCGATGACGTGCGCCGCCCAGCCGGTGGTGCGGGCAATCACGAAGAGCGGCGTGAACATCGCCGTCGGCACGCCCAGCAGGTGATACGACACCGCCGAGTACCAGTCGAGATTCGCGAACATTTTCTTCGTGTCCTTCATCACGTGCTCGATGCGCTCGGCAACGTTGAAGAGCTGCCAGTCGTCGGCCTCCTCGGACAGACGCCGCGCAAGCTCGCGAATGACCTCGTTGCGTGGGTCCGAAATCGTATAAACCGGGTGGCCAAAGCCAATGATGAGCTCCCTCGCCACCAGGCGCACCCGGATGTCCCGCTCAGCCTCATCGGGTGTTTCGTAGCGCGCCTGTATTTGCGCGGCCGCCTCGTTTGCGCCGCCGTGCTTGGGACCGACAAGTGCGCCGATCGCCCCGACGATGCAGGAATAGATGTCCGCGCCCGTGCCGGCGATCACCCGCGCGGCGAAGGTTGAGGCATTGAATTCGTGCTCCGCGTAGAGAATGAGGGAGGTGTGCATGGCGCGCACCCATGATTCGCTCGGCACGCGCCGGTGCAACAGGTGCAGGAAATGCCCGCCGACGGAGTCGTCCTCGGTTTCGACATGAATGCGATTACCGCTGTGGCTGTAGTGATACCAGTACGTCAGCATGGAGCCGAGCGATGCGATCAGACGGTCGGCGATAGCACGCGCCGCCGCGGGCGCATGCGACTCACCTTCCGGCAAGGTGCAGCCGAGCACCGACACGCCGGTGCGCAGCACGTCCATCGGATGCGCGCCCGCCGGCAACAGCTCGAGCGCCGCGCGCACCGTCGCAGGCAGCCCGCGCAGCGTGATGAGTCTTGTCTTATAGGAGGCAAGCTCGGCGCGATTTGGCAGCTTGCCATGGATGAGCAGAAACGCGATCTCCTCGAATTCGCATTGGGTTGCGATCTGCAGGATGTCGTAGCCGCGATAGTGCAGATCGTTGCCGGTCTCGCCGACGCTGGAGAGCGCGGTGTTGCCCGCGATGACTCCGGAGAGCGCCACCGATTTCTTAGGCGCGGGCGCGGGCGCGGGCGCCTTCGCGAGCTGCTGCGGATCTTTCTTCTTACTCAAGAGGTTCTCCCAAAGAGCTCATCGAGCTTGCGCTCATACTCGTGATAACGCAGCACCTCGTACAGTTCCGCGCGCGTCTGCATCAGATCGAGCACGCGCGCCTGCGTGCCGTCGCGCCGGATCGCGCCGTACACCTCGAGCGCCGCACGCGCCGCGGCGCGGAAGGCCGACAGCGGGTAGAGCACGAGGCGCACGCCCGCACCGTGCAGCTCGGCGCGCGTGAACAGCGGTGTCTTGCCAAATTCGGTGATGTTGGCGAGCACTGGCACGCGCACGGCAGTCGTGAATTGCCGGTATTCCTCGAGCGTCGTGAGCGCCTCTGCAAAAATCATGTCGGCGCCCGCTTCCACGTAGGCTGACGCACGCTCGAGCGCCGCCTGCTGGCCCTCGACCGCGTGCGCGTCGGTGCGCGCCATGATGACGAACTGCTCATCGGGACGCGCATCGACGGCGGCGCGGATGCGATCCACCATTTCGGCGGCGGAGACGAGTTGCTTGCCGGGGCGATGGCCGCAGCGCTTCGCGCTCACCTGATCCTCAAGATGCATGCCGCCGCGCACCGGCTTTGATGAGATCGGCAGTGGTGCGGGCGATATTGAACGCGGCTCCCCAGCCGGTGTCGGCGTCGACGAGCAGCGGCAACGCGCTCGCCGAGGTGATGCGCCGCACATCCTCGCAGACGTCGCTGCTCGAGGTGATGCCGAGGTCGGGCACTCCGAAGGAGGCGTTAGCGACCCCGGCGCCGGAGAGGTACAGGGCCTTGAAGCCCGTGCGCTCGGCGAGCAGCGCCGAGTAGGCATTGACGGCGCCGACAACCTGCAGCGGACGCTCGGATTGCACGGCTGCGCGCAGCCGTGCTCCGGCGGAGGATGGCGTCATGGATCGGTCCTGAAATTGACCCGCGCATTTTACACGTCATCCGATCGTGACAAGCGTCCGGCCGAGCGAGCGGCCTTCGATGAGCGGCGCGAATGCGTGCGGCAGATCGGCAAAGGCGACCGTGCGCGTGACGATGCGCGACAGATGCCGCGGCGCGAGATCCGTCGTCGATGCGCTGCCAGAGCGCGAGGCGTAATTCGCGGCTCGGCACGACCGAGGAGTTGATGCCGAGCAGGTTCACGCCGCGCAGGATGAACGGCATGACCGTGGTCTCAAGCTCAGCCCCACCCGCAAGGCCGATACTGGCAATGTTGCCGCGCACAGCCCACGGTGCGCGTGAGCCACGCGAGCGTCTTGCCGCCCACATTGTCGATGGCGCCACCGAACTGCGTCGCCTCGAGGGCTTTGGTGCCGTACTCGATCGCATCGCGCAGCAACACGCGGCTGGCGCCGAGGGATTGCAGATACTCGGTGGCCTGCGCCTTGCCGGTGACGGCGATCACCTCGTAGCCGCGCGCGGCGAGCATGTCGATTGCGATGCTGCCGACGCCGCCGCGTAGCGCCGGTGACGGCGATCGGCCCGCTTGCCGGCGCCTGCTCATTGCGCTCCATCACGTGGATCGGCGAGCGCTGCGGTGAATCCGGCCGTTCCGAGCGCCATCGCCGTGCGCGCATCCAGGCCCGGCGGCAGCGGAATGACCCAGTCCGCAGGCACGCGCGCGTATTCGGCGTAGCCGCCATCGTGCGTCTCCGAAAGCGCGCATCCGCTCACGAGCACCGGCGTGCCCGGGGCGAACCGCGCATCCTCGGAAGAGTCGACGACGCCGGCAAGATCGATGCCGCCGACGAGCGGGTAGCGGCGCAGGATCTTGCCCTTGCCGGTCGCGGCGAGCGCATCCTTGTAATTGATGCCCGAATGCGTCACGCGCACGACGACATCGCCGCGTCGAGAGATCATCGAGGGTGAGGTCCTCGAAGCGCGCGACGATCCTGCGATCCTCCTCGTGGATGCGATACGCGCGGAAGGTCTTCATCGGCGCCCCTCAGGCGGCTTTGCGCCGTTCCAGCCATGCGACCAGCCCCTGCACATTGAGGTCCACGTCCTTGCGGAGGACTGCATCGAGGCGCTCATCGGTAAGCGCGCAGCCGTGCGCACGCGCAAGATCACGCCACAGCGCGCGCATTCGCTCGCGATCGCCGTGGCGCGCTCGCTCTCGTGCGCGTGCTCAAGGGCAATGCGCACGAACTCGCGCACCTGGTGTTTGAGCTCGCTGCCGAGGCGCGGCACATCGCGCACGCGCGAGTAGTGCATGAGATAGAGGTCGCGCGGATCGTAGGCCATCAGGCGATCGATCGAGCGCACGAGCTGCTCGGGGTCAAACTGCGGTCGGTGGCGTGGTCGGTACGATGAAGGCGCCGCGCGCGGTATCAAGCTCGCGATACGAGAGGCCGAAGGTATCGCCGGTGAAAATGCCCGCGTGCGCAGAGGTCGACGATCGCCTGGTGATGCAGCGCATGCCCCGGCGTGTGAACGAATTCGAACTGCCGCGTGCCGAGGCTGCAAGCGCTCAAGGTCGCTGGTGATGATGACGCGTTCCTTGGGCAGCGGCACGAGCTCGCCGTACAGCCGCCGGTAGGTGTCCGCGCCGTACACGTGGATCGCCGAGGCGATGAGCTTCGTCGGATCGATCAGGTGCGGCGCGCCGCGCGGATGCAGCACCGCGCGGGCGTTGGGCAACGAGCGCAGCAGGGCGCCCGCGCCGCCGGCGTGATCCAGATGCACGTGCGTGAGAAAAATGTAGTCGACGGCGGCGCGCTCGATGCCGAGCTCCTCGAGCGCGGCCAGCAAATAAGGCACCGCGTGCGTCGTGCCGGTGTCAACGAAGGCCGCGTGGCCGTCGTGCGCGATGATGTGCGCGGCCGCCATTCCCCGGCGCACGTATTCGGCATCGACGGCGCTGATGCCGTCAGCGTAGCGTGTGATTTGCGGTTGCAACATCGTGCGGCGATTTCGTGCACCATAGCAAAATCACGATGCGTTTTCACAGGTCGCCATGCGAACTGCCCCGTCCCTTCTTACCCCCGCGCTCGCCCTGACCGCAGCCCTGCTCGGTGCGCCGCGGAGCGCCCTGCAGGCGCAGCCGCGCATGCCCGCTCCGCCGCATCAGGAGCGCGGCAATCTCGTTCTCGAAGGCATCCCGACCGCCGAGCCCGGCACTCGCCGAGCGCCTGGAGCGCTATCTGCATGCGCGGCAGGCGACGTTTCTCGACTGGCTGCCCGATGGCGCGATGCTCATCGCGACGCGCTTCGGCGACGTCGATGAGGTGCACCGCATCTCCTCGCCGCTTGGCAACTGCGCGAGCAGCTGACGTTCTACAAGGACCCGGTGAGTGTTGCGCGCGCTCCGCAGGCGCCCGGCGCGCAGGGTTTTGCGTTCCTGAAGGACGAGGGCGGCGATGAGAATGCGCAGGTCTACTACGAGGAGCTTGCCGAGCACAGCGCGCGTGCGCTCACGAGCGGCAAGTCGCTGCATGGCAGCCTCAGCTGGTCGCACGACGGCAAGCGCCTCGCCTTCTACGGCAATGATCGCGATGGGGTGAACTTTGACGTCTACGTCGCGGACATCGCCGCCGGCGGCGCGCCGCGGCTGCTGGTGGGCGCGCACGAGGGGACCTGGTACCCGCTCGACTGGTCGCTCGACGATCGCAAGCTATTGCTGTGGAAATATTTCTCGGTGAGCGAGAGCTACCTGTACCTCGCCGACGTTGCAACCGGCGAGCTCACGGCGCTCGAGAAACAGAATCGCAAGGTCGGTATTCGCGCCGCGCGCTTCGCCCCGGACGGCCGCGGCATCTACGTCGTCTCGGACGAGGAGGGCGAATTCGCGCAGCTGCACTACGTCGACATCGTGACGCACGCCACGCGCACGCTGACCGCGCAACGTTCCCTGGGACATCGAGGCTTTCGATGCGAGCAGCGACGGCCGCTACCTCGCCTACGTCGCCGATGCCGACGGCGTGAGCCGCCTCACGATCATCGACAACACGCAGAAGCTCACCCTGAGTCCGCCCGGCCTCCTCGAGGGGCACATCGCGGGGCTACGGTTCGACCGCGCGGGGCATCGCCTCGCCTTCTCGGCGGAGAACGCGCAGACGCCGCGCGAGGTGTATGTCTACGACCTACAGAAGAGCGCGCTCGAGCGCTGGACGCACAGCGAAGTGGGGCCGCTTGATGCGCGGGCGTTCGTCGCCGCCGAGCTCGTGCGCTATCCGACCTGGGACCGGCGAGCTGATCTCCGCCTATGTCTATCGGCCGCATTCGCCGGGACCACACCCGGTGCTGCTCGAGATTCACGGCGGCCCGGAGGCGCAGTACCGTCCCGACTTTGATGCCTTCACGCAGTTTCTGGTGAACGAGCTTGGCTACGCGGTGATCGCGCCCAACGTGCGCGGCTCCTCGGGCTACGGCAAGAGTTTTCTCGCACTCGATAACGGCGAGCTGCGCGAAGATGCGGTCAAGGACATCGGCTCGCTGCTGGTGTGGATTGGCCTGCAGCAGGAGCTTGATCGCGACCGCATCGCCGTCATGGGCGCCTCGTACGGCGGCTACATGGCACTCGCATCGCTCGCGGCCTACAACGATCGGCTGCGCGGCGGCATCGACGTGGTCGGCATCAGCAATTTCGTGACTTACCTCAGCAGCACCGCGCCGTACCGGCGCGATCTGCGGCGCGCCGAGTACGGCGACGAGCGCGACGTGCGCATGCGCGGCTTTCTGTCACGCATCTCGCCGCTCACCAATGCCGCCTCGATTCGCAAACCGCTCCTCATCGTGCAGGGGCTCAACGACCCGCGCGTGCCGCGCAGCGAATCCGAGCAGCTGGTCGCGCGCATGCGCGCTGGCGGCGGCGATGTGTGGTACCTCGCGGCCAAGGATGAGGGGCACGGCTTTAAGAGAAAAGCCAACCGCGATTTTTATCTGCAGACGGCCGCGCTCTTCCTCGAGCGGCTCGCCAAGCCGTAACGGCGGCGCGTTACTGCTCGCTGAAGCGCGAAAGCGGACGCGGCAGCGTATGCAGGGCAGGCTGCAGCTTGGAGAAATAGTCCGCGATCGTCGCGATCTGCTCGGCGCTGAGGTTCGCGGCGAGCGGCGTCATGACCGGATTCTTGCGCGCCCCCTTCTGGTACTCGTCGATCGCGCGGGCGATGTAGTCGGCGTGCTGCCCGGAGAGCGTCGGGTAGAGCGGCGTGATGCCGACGCCATCGGCGCCGTGGCAGGCGACGCACACGCTCGCGGCCGCCGGCACCCGCGCGGCGCCGGCGTGCCCGGAGGCCAGCGGCTGCCCCGCGAAGTAGACCGCGATGTCGCTCATGTCCTGGTCGGAGAGCTCCTCCGCCTGCGAGTGCATGGTGAAATGCGAGCGCTCGCCACTGCGGTACTCCTTCAGCGCCTGCACGAGGTATTCGGGATGCTGGCCGCGCAGTTCCGGCACGCTGTAGTTCGGGTAGGCATTCTTGTACCCCTCGACGCCATGGCAGCCAAGGCAGGTATAGGAGATGGCCTTGCCATGGGCAGGGTCACCCTTTAGGCCAGCCTGCTGCGCCGGCACGGCGACGCTTGCGAGCACTGCTCCGACGAGCGCCAAACCGACGACGCCCGTGCGCATCCGAGACCTCATGCTTATTCTCCGTGTGTGGCTCGCAAAACGGCTCCGAATCTTAAGGAGTCACGCGCGCAAATGCCACAATGGAGCCGCCGCCATGATCGCCCTGATTCAGCGCGTCACGCAGGCCGAAGTACGCGTCGGCGAGCGCCTGCTGGGCGCGATCGAGCGCGGCATCCTCGCGCTCGTGGGCGTGCGGCACAGCGACCGCACGGCCGATGCCGAGCGCCTGGCCGAGCGCGTGCTCGGCTACCGCATCTTCCCGGATGCCGCGGGACGCATGAATCTCGATCTGGCGGCCGCCGGCGGCGGCCTGCTGCTGGTGCCGCAATTTACCCTCGCGGCGGATACCGCCCGCGGGATGCGTCCCGGGTTTTCCACGGCTGCCGCGCCTGAGCAGGCGCGCGCCCTTTTTGAAACCCTGCTGCAAAGCGCGCGCGCGCGTCACGCGCCCGTGGCGCACGGCGAATTCGGCGCCCATATGCACGTGTCGCTGATCAATGACGGTCCGGTGACGTTCTGGCTCGAGACTTAAGCGGCAAACAGTGACGCCGGCACGCTTTGCGCCCGATGTTTTTCGGCTCGGGCGGAGCTTTTGGCCTATCATGGGCGTGATACCGATGACCCCCCTGGAGGGAGCGTAAGCCCATGTTCGAAATGAAGCATTTGATCGTGGTCCTGCTCGTCGTGCTCCTCGTTTTCGGGGCGAAGAAGCTGCGCACGATCGGTTCCGACCTGGGTGCTGCGGTGCGCGGATTCAAGGACTCCATGAGCGAGGGCGAGAAGGAAGCCGCCGCCAAGCAGATTCCGCCCCAAGCCCCCGACGCCGACTTCACCAACACCACCCGCGCGCCCGACAGCGCCGAGAAGCGCGACCGTCCTGCCTAACGGCCGCGCCATACGCCTGCTGAAGCACACCCGCTATGTTCGAGGGTCGCTTTCCCGAGCTATTGATCATCTTTGTCGTCGCGCTCATCGTGCTCGGCCCGCACAAGCTGCCGCAGGTTGCCGCGCTGATCGGCCGCTGGCTCGGCAACGCGCGTGCGATGGCGCGCCAGTTCCGCGATCAGCTCGAGGAGGAAGCCCAGAACATGCAGCGCCCGGTAGTCAATCCGACGCCCCCGCCTCCACCACCGCCGACCGTGACGCCCGGCGCGGCGCCCGAGCCCGGCGCAACCGAGGCGAGCACGCCCGCAAGCGCATCCGATGAGCGAGGACCCTGAAAAGCTCGCCGAAGGCACGCTGATCTCGCATCTGCTCGAGCTGCGCGGGCGCCTGATCCGCGCGCTCGCGGCGGTGGGAATCTGCTTCATTCCGTGCGCGTACTATTCCAATCAGATCTTCACGTTCATCGCCAAACCGCTGCTCGACAAGCTGCCCAAGGGTGGCGCGCTGATCGCAACCGGCGTCATGACGCCGTTCACGACGCCCTTCAAGCTCTCGTTCTTCGTGGCGCTCTTCGTCGCGATGCCCTACGTGCTCTATCAGGTGTGGGCGTTCGTGGGTCCCGGGCTGTACCGGCGCGAGAAGCGTTTCGCCGTGCCGCTCATGCTCTCCTCGGTAGTGCTCTTCTACGCGGGCGTCATCTTTGCCTACATGGTCGTCTTTCCGATGGTGTTCGCATTCTTCACCAGCACCACTCCGCAGGGCGTGGCGATGATGACGGATATCACGAGCTACATGGACTTTGCGCTCACCATGTTTCTTGCATTTGGCATTGCCTTCGAAGTGCCCGTGGCGGTGGTGCTCCTGGTGCTGACCGGCATCGTCAGGCTTGAGAAGCTCAAGGCGAATCGCGGCTACGTGCTCATCGCCATCTTCATCATTGCCGCCATTCTGACGCCGCCCGATGCGCTCTCGCAGTGCGTGATGGCGCTGCCGATGTATCTGCTCTACGAAGGCGGCGTCGTGATGGCGCAAATCATGCAGCGCATGCAGCGCACGGCCGCAGAGCGCGACGCCGCCAAGGTCTGAAAAAGCGCCGCTGCCAGCAAGCGCGGCGCCGCAATCGTTCGCCGGGGCAAGCCGCGGAGGCTGCAGAAATGAGCATCACCAATGCGCTGGCAAGTATCGCCGTCAAAGATCTCAGCACGTCAATAAAGTGGTACCAGGACTTGTTTGCTCGCAAAGCCGACTCGACACCGGCGCCGCAAGTGGCTGAGTGGAAATTCCAGCACGGTGGCTCGCTGCAAGTGTACGAGCTGGCTGAGCGCGCTGGCGGCAGTTGCGCGACCTTGTGTGTGAGCAGCGTTGCGCAGCAGATCGCAGATCTTCGCAAGCGTGGGATCAATCCGGGCACGCCAATCAACAGCGGCAACCAGCAAGTGGTAATGATCAAAGACCCGGATGGCAATAGCATCGCGTTTGTTGAGCGCCGTGCTGCGGCCTGACGGCAAGCTTGCGTGGCCCACAGCGAGCGCCAGGCGCGCAGCAAGACGCCCACGGTGGTTCTGCGGCGCACCCCCCGGCCGGCAAGTGGACAAGTGCGCTTCATTTGCCGATCATGCCGGCAAGTCCTGTGGCGCATAAAAGAGCATGAATACCGCACACGCCGACCGCATGCCGCCCGGCATCCCCTACATCGTCGCCAACGAGTTCGCCGAGCGTTTCTGCTTCTACGGCATCAACGCGATCCTGGCCGTGTACATGACGCAGCACCTGCACTTCGGGCAGGCGCAGGCGACGGTGTGGCAGTCGCTCTTCAAATTCGGCGCGTACTTCTTTCCGCTGATCGGCGCGATCATCTCGGATGTGTTCTGGGGCAAGTACCGCACGATCATGACGCTCGCGCTGGTGTACTGCGCCGGCTGCACGGTGCTCGCGAGCGGCGGCGGCCCGACGACGCTCGCGCTCGGGCTTGGACTCATGGCGCTCGGGACCGGCGGCATCAAACCGTGCGTTTCGACCAACGTCGGCGATCAGTTCACGTCGAAGAACCAGCACCTCATCGAGCGCGCCTTCAGCTACTTCTACCTCTCCATCAACGCCGGCTCCTCGATCTCGATCTATTTCTGCCCGATCTGGCTCAATGCCTACGGACCGCGCGTCGCTTTCGGCGTGCCCGCCGCGATGATGGCGCTCGCGACGTTCGTCTTCTGGCTGGGGCGCAGGAAATTCGTGGTCGTGCCGCCGGCGATGACTCGGGGCGCGAACCGCGGCATCGTGCTGTTTCTCCTCGGCCTGCTGCCGGTGCTCGGCATTTCCGCCTGGATCTTCAACGTCGTGGGCCCGGACTACCGCACGCTCGCCGCGCTCGTCACGCTGCTCGCGCTGCTGGTGCTGGCGGTCTACTTGAGCCTCAACACGCGCTCTCAAACACGCCCTGCCGCGCGAGCTTCTCGAGTGGATGCAGGAGGCCTTCACCGGGCCGGCACTCAAGCAGATCACCGGGCTTGCCCTGATCTACTACATCTTCATTGCGATGTTCTGGTGCCTGTGGGACCAGTCCAACGGCCAGACCTGGACGCTGCAGGCGACCTCGGACCTGATGGACAAGCATCTCTTTGGCTTCTTGAGCGGCATCAGCGCCTTCAAGGGCCTCGCGAGCTACGAGATGCTGCCGTCGCAGATCCAGGTCGTGAACGGCCTGTTCATCCTGGCGATGGTGCCGATCTTTACCTTCGTGATCTATCCGCTGCTCGGCAGGCTCTTCACGCTGACGCCGCTGCGCAAGATCGGCATTGGCCTCTTTGTCATCTCGGCCTCTTACCTGATCATCGCCTCGATCGAAAACCACATCATGCACGGCGAGACGGTAAGCCTGTGGTGGCAGATCCTCGCCTACGTGGTGCTGACGGCGGCCGAAGTGCTGATCTCAATCACGGCGCTCGAATTCTCCTACAAGCAGGCGCCGCTCAAGGTGAAGAGCTTCATCATGGCGGCGACCTATCTGCTCGCCGTCAGCATCGGCAACGCCTTCACCGCGCAGGTGAACGGCGCGATGGTGAAGCCGCTGCCGGCCGTAGCGATGACGACCGGCGCGCAGACCTGGGCGCAGCTGGCAAGCGTTGCGCACCTGCAGCGCGGGCAGAAAATAGACTTCGGCGGCAACACCGGCATCAAATACGTGAGCGGCAACGGGCAGACGCCCCTTGAGGGCACATTCCTGATCGGCGATATCGATGCGGCGCAGAGTCGCGTGCGCCTGGTGGATGCCATCCATCGCCAGGCGGTCGTCAGTACCGGACAGTTCGACGCGGCGCACGCCGAGGTCAGCACCTACAAGCTCGTGGGCCCGAATTACTTCCTGTTCTTCGCCGGACTCGGCGGCGTCATAGCGGTGCTGTTCGTGTTCGTCGCGGGGTTCTACCGCGAGCGCACTTACGTGCGCGAGGCGGCGGCGGAGCCTGCATGAGCGTGGCGCGCGGGCAGCCGCGCATGAGCTTCCGCGCCGCACGCAACGCGAAGCGGCGGCACCACCGCAAGCCCTAGCATGCGCCTGCTGCTCATCGAGGATGACCCGGAGGCCGCGCGCTTCATACTGAAAGGGCTGCGCGAGAGCGGCTACTCGGCCGAGCACGCCGCGGATGGCCGCGAAGGCCTGTTCCGCGCCACCGAAGGCAAGTTCGATGCCATCATTACCGATCGCATGCTGCCGCACATGGATGGTCTGGCGATCGTGCAGGTCCTGCGCCAGCAGGGCTGCGAGACACCCGTGCTCGTGCTCTCGGCGCTCGGCAACGTGGATGACCGGGTGCGCGGCTTAAGAGCCGGCGGCGATGACTATCTCACCAAGCCGTTCGCGTTCGTCGAGCTGCTTGCGCGCGTGGAGGCGCTGCTGCGCAGAAAGTCCGGACCACCGGCGACCACCACGCTCAAAGTCGCGGATCTTGAGCTCGATCTTCTCGGCCGGCGCGCGCGCCGCGCCGGGCGCGAGATTGATTTGACCTCCAAGGAGTTCACGCTGCTCGAGTTTCTGGTGCGGCGCGCCGGGCAGGTGGTGACGCGCACCATGCTGCTCGAGGGCGTGTGGGACCTGCAGTTCGATCCGCAGACGAATCTCATCGACGTGCACATCAGCCGCCTGCGCCAGGCGGTCGACCGCGGCTTTGACCGCGCCTTGATCCACACCGTGCGCGGCGCGGGCTACGTGGTGCGTGACGATGGGCCCTGAGGAACGCGCGCCGTTCTCGAACTCGTTCCGCACCAGCGCCTTTCGCCTGGCGATCGCGTATTGCCTGCTGTTCACGGTGAGCGTCAGCGTGCTACTCGGCGCGATCTATCTCATCACGCGCAGCGTGCTCGCCAACGAAGTCGACAACGTCATCCTGATCGAGCTCGACGCGCTCGCCGACGAATATGACCGCGAGGGACAGAACGGCATCGGCGCCGAGCTCACGCGGCTGCGCGACGCCTGGGGTCGCGCCGGGGCGATCTACCTGCTGGTGGATCAGCAGCTGCAGAAGCGCGCGGGCAATCTGAGCTCCTGGCCGTTTGCCGGCGTGCCGAAGGAGCGCTGGGTGGAGTTTGACATCGAGGCGCTGCGCGACGGCCAGATGGTGCGCGATCCGGTGCGCGCCCGGGTGGTGGAATTCCCGGACGGCTATCGCCTCCTGGTCGGCACGGAGGTGTCCGAACGACGCCAGTTCCAGGAGCGCTTTCGCGCGGCGACCCTGTGGGCCATTGGCTTGACCGCGCTGCTGGGAGCGCTCATGGGGCTGTGGCTGAGTACGCGCCTCATGGCGCGCGTACGCGCCATCTCGAGCGCCTGCCAGCAGATCATCGGCGGTGATTTCGCGCGCCGACTGCCGGTCACGGGATTACGTGACGAATTTGATTCGCTCGCGGTGGCCGTCAATCACGTGTTGACGCGGCTCGATCAGCAGACGGCGACGGTGCGTGCCACCTTCGACAGCGCCGCGCACGACCTGCGCGGTCCGCTCTTTCGCCTGCGCGTGCGGCTCGAGGAGCTGCAGGGTTTTGCATCGCTCGACACGGAGGCCCGTGGCAGCATCGATCACGCCTTAAAGGACATCGACTCCCTGCAGCGCACACTCGCGATCCTGCTGCAGATCGCGCAGGCGGAGTCCGGCACCGCGCTGGCAGAGAGTGCGCGCATTGATCTTGGCGAGCTGGTGCAGGAGATCAGCGAGCTCTATGCGCCCGCGGCGCATGCCCAGGGACTCGAGCTGGTGTGTGACACGCAAGTGGCGTGGGTGAACGGGCACCGCCAGCTGCTCACGCAGCTGCTCGCCAATCTCATTGAAAATGCCGTCACCTACGCGGGGCGCGGCGCACTCATCGGCTTGAAGGTGCGCGCCGGCGCCGACGGCACGCGTCTTGAGGTCGCCGACAACGGACCGGGCATACCGGTCGAGGATCGCGAGCGAGCGCTGCGGCCGTTCGTGCGCCTGTCGCGCAGTGCCTCGGCGGGCAGCGGCCTCGGATTGAGTCTGGTCGTGGCGATCGCGCGGTTGCACGAGGCACGGCTGATGCTTGAGGACAACGCGCCGGGCTTACGCGTCGTGGTGCAGTTTCATGCGGCGCGGCCCGAGAATGCGCCGCAAGAACATGCGGTGCCGCACCCGGCGGCACCGCATGTGAATGCTGCCGCTTAGCTCGACGCCTTGCCGGCCTTGCAATCCTTCACGAACTGCGTCTTGTCGGCGCCGGTCAGGTTCTTGGCCGCCGCCTGCTTCTTGCAGGAGGCTGCGGTGGGCTTCGCGGCGGGGGCGGAGCTTGACGGCGCGGCGGCAGCCGGCGCAGTCGAGGTCTGGGCGATGGCGACGGTCGTGCCCAGGAGGAGCGTCACCGCGAGAGCAGAAATGAGTTTCATGGGGAGCCTCGTAGTAAAGGTCGATTAAAGGCTGCAGATGCAGCACGCACTACGTTATCGGGCGCCGCATGGCGGCCTGCCTAAGCGGCGGTTAAGAATTCGTAACTGACCGCAAGCGCTTTCGCCGCGCGGCGGCTGCGCGCCCATCCGATATGACAAACGGCAATTGCGCTAAAGTGCCCGGCGGAAGGGCGGCGAGCGCGGCGGGGGTTATGCAGAAAAATACCGATACAGTGCCGCAGCTGACTGCGCGTGCAATCGTTCTTGCGGTCGTGCTGGCAGCCATTCTCGCCGCCGCCAACGTCTATATCGGACTCTTTGCCGGCACCACCATCGCCTCGGCCATCCCGGCGGCAGTCGTGTCCATGGCGGTGCTGCGCGCCCTGGGCGGGGGTGGAATTCTCGAGAACAATATCGTCTCGACCGGCGCCTCCGCCGGCTGCTCCATCGCCTCGGGCGCGATCTTCACGCTGCCGGCCCTCATCTTCCTGGGGGCCTGGCAGTCATTTAACTTCTGGTGGGTGCTCGCCATTACCGGGCTCGGCGGACTTCTGGGCGTGCTCTTCTCCGTGCCCCTGCGCCGCTCGCTCGTGGTCGAGCAGCAGATGAGCTTTCCCGAAGGGCGCGCGGCCGCTGAGGTGCTGAAGGCGGGCGCGAACCCAACCGAAGGCGCCAAGGTTCTCGCCGTGTCCGCTCTGGCGGGCGGTCTGATGAAGTTTGCCGCCGCGAGCGGCCTGCGCCTCATTCCCGACACGGCGCAGTACGCGACCTACGTCGGCCGCGGTATCGCCTACATCGGCACGAACCTCTCGCCGGCGCTGCTCGGCGTCGGCTACATCGTCGGCTTCAACGTCGGCACCGTCATGCTGATGGGCGGCATCATTGCCTGGAACATCGGCATCCCCCTCTACAGCGCCTACTTTCTGCCCACGGATCCTGCGTTGGCGGCCAGCGTGGCGCATCTGTCCGCAACCGATGCGGCCGATGCGATCCGCAGCGTCCAGATCCGCTATCTCGGCGTCGGCGCAATGCTGATCGGCGGCGTGTGGGCGCTCGTCTCGATCAGAAAATCCATCATATCCGGGATCAGGAGCGGCCTTGCCGCCACCCGCGGCAATGTCGCCGCGACGCTCGCGGCGACCCAGCGCGACCTGCCGATGAAGTATGTTCTCATCGGCATCGTCGTCTTCACGCTGCCGCTCGGCGCGTTGTATCAGGCCATCGTCGGAAACCTCGGCATCGCTGTCACGATGACGATCATCATGATTCTCGCCGGCTTCGTGTTCTGCTCGGTATCGGGCTACCTTGCGGGCCTGGTGGGCTCCTCCAACAGTCCGGTCTCCGGCATCACGATCTGCACCATCGTCTTCGCCGCGCTCATCCTGGCGCTGCTCATGGGACACGATGCCGCCAATGGCCCGGTGGCCACCATCATGGTCGGCGCCGTGGTGTGCTGCGCGGCGAGCATCGCCGGCGACAATCTGCAGGACCTGAAGTGCGGCTACATCATCGGCGCATCGCCCTGGCGCCAGCAGCTCATGCTCGGCATCGGCGGGATCGCGAGCGCGCTCGTCATGGCGCCGGTGCTGAACCTGCTGTTGCAGGCCTATGGCATGGGTCCTGCGACGAGTGCCCATCCGCAGTCGCTGCAGGCTGCGCAGGCGACGCTCATGGAGGCGGTGGCGCGCGGCATGTTCGGCGGCAAGCTGCCCTGGACGATGGTCCTCATCGGCGTCGCCATCGGCGTGGTGCTGATCGTCTGCGATCAGCTGCTCGCCTGGCGCAAGATTGAGTTTCGCGTGCCGGTGCTCGCCGCGGCGGTCGGCATCTACCTGCCGCTTGAGTTGACGGTGCCGATATTCCTGGGGGGCGTGCTCGCCGCGCGCGTCGCACGAGTGCGCGGCGCGGCTGAAAACCAGCGCGGCATGCTCTACGCCGCGGGACTCATCACCGGAGAGTCACTGGTCGGAGTACTGATCGCGCTGCCCATCGTCATCACGCACCGGGATGATGTCTTTGCCCTGCCGCATGCGCTGCAGTTCGGCGGCGGCGTCGGGCTCATGGCGCTCGCGGCGCTCGCGTTCGCGCTGTACCGCGCCGGGCTCTCCCCGCCGGCGGCGCGGCGCTAGAGCTTGCGGTGCGAGTAGAGCTCGACGCGCGCGCGCGAGCCCACCAGGAATGAGCCGATCCAGCCGGTGAGGCTGACCGTGAGCGCGCCCCAGAAGGCGGCGTGGAAACCGCCGACGTGCATCCCCGGCAGAATCGCCGCGACGAGCGCCAGCATCGCCGCATTGATGACGAGCAGAAACAGCCCGAGCGTCACGATCGTGATGGGAAAGGTGAGCACGATTGCGATCGGCCGCACGATGGCGTTCACCACACCGAGCAGCAGGCCGGCGAGAATGAGCGTGCCGGCATCATCGGCGCTGATCCCCGCGACCCAGCGCGTTGCCAGGTACAGGCCGACGGCCGCAATCAGTGCGCGGATGATAAATCCCATCAGGATGCCTGCCTCTCAGCACGCTCCACGAAAACCTTCAGGCGCACGAGCGCCCGTTCCCAGCCCGTGCGCATGCGCCGGTACTGCTGGTCGCCGGCAGCGGAGGCGACAAAGCCCGAGCCAATGAGACGCACGATAGTGCCACGCGGATCCGCACCGAGCATGAAATCGTCGGTGACGGCGCTCTCCCCGGCGGGCAGCACGGCGCACGGCAGGTAGATCAGGCGCAGACGTCGCTCCGGCTCGAACACATCGATGTGCGCCTCAAGCTGTGTCACCCGATCCACGCTTGCGCGCAGCAGCCCGCCCGCCTGCGCACGGATCGTTGCATCCGGCGAGCACCAGCGCGCCAAGCTTTCCGACTCGGTGAGCGCACGCCAAACGGCCTGCACGGACGCGGCAATCTCGGTACGATGCGCGTAGCCGCGCAGTCTCTGAGCCATGCGCGCCATTGTGCCATGTGGCCTCGCAACACCAAAAAATTCGACCGCCGCGCACCCTGCAAGGGGGGAACATGATTTTCGTACATCTGGTCATCGGGATCGCCCTGCTCGAGTTCCTGTACTTCGGATTTGCGGTCGGCAAGGCGCGTGACAAGTACGGCGTGAAGGCGCCGGCCACGGCCGGCAATGAAATCTTCGAACGCTACTTTCGCGTGCAGATGAACACGCTCGAGCAGCTCATCGTGTTCCTGCCGAGCATCGTGTTGTTTGCGCATTACGCCGATCCGCGCATCGCCGCGGCACTCGGGCTCGTGTTCGTAATCGGCCGCGCGCTCTACTTTCGCGCCTACACCCGCGATCCGGGCTCACGCAGCCTCGGCTTTGCGCTCTCCTCGTTGCCGGTGGTCATCCTGCTGGTGGGCGCTGTGATCCGGGCGGCGCTGCAACTGCGCTCGTGAGCGCGCGCCTTGATAAAGACGCCCGACGATCGGCAACAGCGAAACGATGATGATGCCGATGGTCACCAGGCCGAAATTGTCCTTGACGAGCGCAATGTTGCCGAACCAGTAGCCGCCCCAGATGAAGAGCAGCACCCAGCAGAGGCCGCCGGCAAGGTTGTAGGCGAGAAAACGCGCCCAGGGCATGCGCCCGACGCCAGCGACGAAGGGCGCGAAGGTGCGGATGATCGGCATGAAGCGCGACAGGAATACCGCCATCGCGCCGTAGCGCGCAAAGAACTCCTCGGTGCGACGCAGGTACTCCTGCTTCAAGAGCCGATAGCGGCCGCTGAACGCCGCAGGCCCGATGGCGCGGCCGATGCTGTAGTTGACGATGTTGCCGAGCAATTGCGGCGCCGGCGAGCAGCAGCGAGGCAAAGGGCGCGCTGAGCGTGCCGTGCGTATCAAGCGCGGCGAGCGCGCCCACGGCAAAGAGCAGCGAGTCCCCCGGAAGGAACGGCGTCACGACGAGTCCGGTCTCGGCAAAGATCACGAGAAACAGGATCGCGTAGATCCACATGCCATAGAGCGCCAGCATCTCGACCAGATGCCGGTCCACATGCAGCACGAAATTGACGGCCGAATGCAGGATATCCAAGCGTGGGGCTGCTTACTGCACGTTGGCGAGGGCGACGCGGCCCTTCGCCAGGTGCGTGCGCAATTTGAGCTCATCGAGCGCCAGGCGCACCTCCGGATCGCGCTGCGCGAGCGAGCCACCGGGAGCATCGAGGTCGGCGGGATTCTCATCGGGCCCCTCGACGATGACATCGGGGAGGATGCCTTTCTCGTGGATCGATGCGCCCGAGGGAGTGAAGTAGCGCGAGGTCGTGAGCTTCAGTGCGCCGCCTGCCGAGAGCGGCATCACGGTCTGCACCGAGCCTTTGCCGTAGGTCTTGTGGCCAATAAGCTCGGCACGGCCGTGATCATGCAATGCGCCGGCGAGAATCTCGGCGGCGGAGGCGGAGCCGCCATTGACGAGCGCGACGATCGGCGCGCCATTGATGAGATCGCCCGGAGTGGCCTCCATGCGGAAGCGCGAGTCGGGCGTGCGGCCGTCGGCGGAGACGATGAGGCCGTGATCGAGGAACGCGTCCGCGACCGCCACCGAGGCTTCGAGCACGCCGCCCGGGTTGTTGCGCAGATCGAGCACCAGGCCCTGCAGGCCCTTCGGGTTGTCGCGCTTCAAACGCGCGAGCGCATGCGCGACATCATCGGCCGTGGTCTCGCTGAATGAGGTGATGCGCAGATAGCCGTAGCCCGGCTCGAGATTGGCTTGCGCGACGCTGCGTACGTCGACCTTGGCGCGGCGCAAAGAGAACGTGAAGAGCTCATTGTGCGGCGGGCGGCGCACGATGAGCTTGACGGTGCTGCCGGCGGCGCCGCGCATGCGGTTGATGGCGCCGGCGAGATCCGCTGCCCACCTCGACCCCGTCGATGCGCACGATGAAGTCGCCCGCCTGCATGCCCGCTTCGGCCGCCGGCGAGCCCTCGATGCGGCCGCAGAATCTTCACCCCGCCCTCCTCGGCGACGACTTCGATGCCGACGCCGGGATAGGAGCCCATGGTCGAGAGGCGGATCTCCTCGAATTCCTCGCTGTCGAGGTAGGCCGAATGCGGATCGAGCGCCGCGACCATGCCGCGCACCGCTTTCTCCATGAGCTCGTGGTCGTCGACCTCGTCGACGTACTCGCGTTTGATGCGCTCGTAGACTTCGGCAAAGAGCCGCGCCTCCTCCCAGGGCAGGGCGGCAGCGAGCGCTCGCGCGCGCCTCATCGCTCGGCCGGTCCGCCAGTGCATTGCCGGCGAGTGCGCCGCGAAAAACCCAGAATGATTCCCGCGCCGAGTGCGGCAAGGGTTCGCGTCCGTATCGTCATCTTTGTGGAAACTCCCGCGTGCGGCTCGGGTATCGATTCTAGCGCTGCGGGATGCGGGCTCAACTCCAATTTGTGTCAAGCCCGGGCCACTACATGTTGGCCACTAGGGCCGTAGGCGCTCGCCTCTCCGAGGTGCAGTCCACGGTGGCTGCCGAGGCGAGCAGCGGCAGCTCATCGCGCAAAAGATCGACGAGCGGCGCGGGCTGGCCGATGGCGAAGCCCTGGCCATAGTCGACCCCCAGCGAGGCCACGCGCGCGCGGATCTCTTCGGTCTCGACGTACTCGGCCACCGTGCCGATGCCCATGCTGCGCGAGAGCTGCGCGATGGCGCGCACCATCGATTCCGCGCGCGCATCCTTCAGGATGTCGCGCACGAAGCTGCCGTCGATCTTGAGCATCGTCACCGGCAGCTGCCGCAGGTAGGAGAGCGAGGAGAGGCCGGTGCCGAAATCATCGAGCGCCACCCCGCAGCCGAGGCGCCGCAGACGGCGCATCAGCACCTCGGCGCGCGTGATGCTGGCGACGGTCGCATTCTCGGTGAGCTCGAAGCAGAACATCGCGGGGTTCAAGCCGCTCGACTCGATGCGCTCGAGCAAGAAGTCGCCGAAGGCAGTCATCGTTCAACGACTGCCCCGAGAAGTTGATCGCGAACACGCACGGCTGCGCGGCGAGCAGCGCGGCGTGGGGCTGCAGCAGCGCGATCGCCTTCTGCACCACCCAGCGATCGATCGTCGGCATCAGCTGATAGCGATTGGCAGCCGAGAGGAAGCGGTCCGGGCCGACCGTCTTGCCGTCCTCGTCGATCATGCGCAGCAGCAGCTCGTAGTGCGGCCGCGTGTGCTCGGAGCTGCCGCCGAAGGGCAGGATGAGCTGGGCATCAAAGCGCAGCCGGTCCGCCTCGATCGCTTCGCGCACGCGCGAGGCGATGTTGATGTCGGTGAAGCGGCGCACGATGCTCTGATCGTTCGGCTCGTAGACCGCCACGCGGTTGCGGCCGCGATCCTTGGCCGCCTTGCAGGCGGTCTCGGCCGCGGCGAGCGCATGCATGAGCTCGCGCGCCTCGCGCTCGAAGGGGGCAACGCCGATGCTGATGGAGACGTGCAGCCGCGCGTCGCCGCGCAGCGCGCCCAACTGCTCGGCGCCCTCGCGCAGCGACTCGGCAAACTGCGCGGCATCCTCGAGCTTCGTCGGCAGCAGCACCGCGAAGCGATCGCCGGAGATGCGCGCGGCGAAGGCGCCGCGCGGCAGGCGCCGGCGCAGGAGCTCGCCGATCTGGGTGATGATGCTGTCGCCGACGTGCATGCCGAAGTTGTCGTTGATGACGTGCAGCTGGTCGGAATCGATGTAGAGCGCGCTCCAGGCAACCTGGCGGTTCGGGTCGTTGACCACGACGCGCATGCGCTGCTCGAACGCCTGGCGCGTGTACAGACCGCTCATCGCATCGAAGCTGCTCTCGATGACGCTCGCCGCCTTGCGCGCGAGGACGTCGCCCAAGCGCGCGTCGCGATCCACGAACTCCGGCGCGATGTCGTCGCGGAACAGGGCGAGCACGCCGGTGGCGCGGCCGCTCGGGTGCTTCAGCGGGCAGGAGAGAATGCGGTACGGCGCACGTTGCCGGCGGCTCACCTGATTGATGATCACGGGCTCGCGGCGGATCTGCGCCATCGACAGCAGCTGCCGGTGCGTGCGCGTGACCATCTGGCTGTCGGGCGGCTTGTCGCTCGTCGAGCGGATGAGCACGATGCCCTTGTCGGGCACGAACAGCGCGCTCATCGCGCAGCGCAGATATTCGTTCGACTGCTGCAGGATGCCTTTCAGCTCGTCGGAATCGTCGCGGCTGGATTCGGGCTTGGTGCCCGGGATCCGTCAGCAGCAGCTCCAGATCCTTGTCGAGCGAGTTGACGCGGTGGCCGAGATCGAAGATGGCCGCGCGCGCGAGCAGATCGCGGCGCAGGCACTCGAGCGCGGGACGCAACAGCGCATGCACCAGCGGGAAACTGCGCGGCTCGGCTGTCGGCGGCGCGGCAGGCGATCGCGAGCAGCGCGATGGCAGTGCTGTCGTCGTTGCGCAGCCAGCACACGTACACCGGCACGCCGCCGTCGAGCATGCGCAGCTCGCCCTGGCGTGTCAGGACTCCGCTGTCGAGTGCTCGAGCGTCTCCTCGACGAGCTGCACGAGATCCGGTCCGGTCGTCGGATCGGTCGACCAGCGCAGCTCCCCCTTGGCATCGAACAGCGTCACGCTCGAGGCACGCGGCAACTGCGAAATGACGAGCTGCGCGTAGGGCTCGAAAGAGCCCCAATTGTTCGTTTCTGCGGATTGTCTGCCGGCAGCACTCATGCGCAAGACGGTCGATTTGGACAGGTAGGTCGATCGGCACGATAGGAGAGGCGCAACGCGTGAACGTTGACTGAGTTGGCGCTTTCGTCAAATGGCGCGCCGGCGGTGCGCGACGCGCTCGCCGCGCGCGATTGAACTTAATCCCGGCGTGCCGCGCGTCACGGATGCGGATCGGGCGTGGCGAACCAGGGCCGCGGGTCCACGGGCTTGCCGGCCTTGCGGATCTCGAAGTAGAGCTCGGGGCTGTCCTCCCCGCCGCTGTCGCCCGCCGTGCCGATCGCATCGCCCGCCGCCACGTGCTCGCCGGCGCCTTTCAAGAGCCGATCGTTGTGCCCGTACAGGCTCAGGTAGCCGTTGCCGTGGTCGACGATGGCGAGCAGTCCCAAGCCCGAGAGCCAGTCCGCATAGATGATGCGGCCGTCGGAGATCGCGTGCACCGGCGTGCCGCGCTCGGTGGCGATGCGCAGGCCGTCCCATTTGATCGCCGCCCGCGCGCGTATCGCCGAAGTGCGTCACGATGCGGCCGCTCACGGGCCAGGCAAGCTTGCCGCGCAGCCGCGAGAACGCATCATCGCCGCCCGCCGGGTAGCTCGGCACCACGCGCTGCCAGATCGTGCAGCAGCTTTTGCAAGTCCTGCTTTCTGGCGCTGCAGCCGCTCAAGGCTCGCCACGCGATTGCGCGACTCGGCCTGCAGATTGGCGAGCACCTGGCTTCGTTGCTGCTGCGCCTGCTCGAGCTCGCGAAGCTCGCGCGTGGCGCTCGCTCTCAAGCTCCTGCAGGCGCGCCTCCTCGGATGGCAGTGACTGATCGAGTCGCCCGATCTCACCGAGCTCGGCGTTGACGCGCTCGATCTCGCGCGCGTGCGCGCGCGCGAAATAGCTGTAGTAGACGAACAGGCGGCCGGCGCTCGCCGGATCCTGCTGATTGAGGAGCAGCTTCAGCGGCTCAACGGTATCGATGAGATAGGCGGCACGCAGCTCGTTCGCCAGATCCTGCCGGGCGCTCGCGAGCGCAAGCTCGTGGCGGTGCTGCTCCTGCGCCAGCACGGCGCGGCGCGCGCGTGCGCTGCGCATGCTCGCTCTTCACCCGCTCGAGGTTGTCGCGCGCGCTGCCGACCGCGATTTCGGCCGCGCGCAGCTCGCGCGGTGAGGCGGTCGCGCTCGAGCTGATCGCGGTTCACCTGGCTTGCGATCTGGTCGATCTGCGCCTTGATGGCTTGCAGCTCAGCCTCGGCTTTCTTGCGCTCCGGCTGCGTAGCAGGCGCCGGTGTCGCCGCAGGCGCGAACGCGAGCAGCAGGCAGCAAAGCGCAGCGCCGCCGAGGGCTTTACCCCATGCGGCGCGCGGCGAATAGGCGGTGGCGCTGGGGAGTCATCGGGCTGCTCGGCATAAAGCGCTAGGTGCGAAAGCCTCACGCGCCGCACGCGCGCCACGACCCTTTATAATGCGTCTATGGATCGTGTTCTTGAATATGCGGGACATCACGCATACCTTGCCGCCGCGGCGGTCTGCATGGCGCTCGTCGTGATCGCCTACGAGACGCGCCTGCGCGCGCAGGCGCTCGCCGCCGCCTCACCCCAGGATGTCATCCGGCTCATGAACCATAATGCACTTGTCCTCGACCTGCGCGCGCCGCAGGCTTTCGCCGCCGGCCATCTCGCCGGAGCGCGCCAGGTGACGCCGGAGCAGCTGACGAAGGCGGCCGAGAGCTTCAAGAAACACAAGGATAAGCCCATCGTCCTGTACTGCGACTCAGGAGCGCAGTCCGCCGCGGCGGTGCGCTCGTTCATGTCGCAGGGGTTCACCAAGGTGTGCAGCCTGCGCGGCGGTGTGAGCGCTTGGCGCAGCGAAAACCTGCCGCTCGCCAAGGGCTGACGCGCCTGCATTCCCCGCACACGCGCATGGCCACGCCCAAAGTACAGATGTATGCCTCCGACTGGTGCCCGTACTGCAGCCGCGCGCGGCGCCTGCTGAAGTCGAAGGGCGTGCCGTTCGAGGAGATCGACGTCGACATGCGCCCCGAGGCGCGTGCGGAGATGGTCAAGCGCGCCGGGAGCGACAGCGTGCCGCAGATCTTCATCGGCGATGTGCATATTGGTGGGTGCGATGAACTCATGGCGCGCGAAGCCGCCGGCACGCTCGACCCGCTACTTAATCCCAGGAATGAATCATGACCACCGACGAGACCCTCGGCACAGGCACCGAACCCACCGCGCCGCAGCTCGCCCTGCAGAGCATCTATCTGAAGGACTGCTCGTACGAGGCGCCCAATGGGCCGCGCGTCGAGGGCACCTGGAATCCGCAGATCAGTCTCGACCTCAACACCACGGTCAACGGCATCTCGGCCGAGCTGCGCGAGGTGGTGCTCACCGTCACAGTATCCGCCAAGCACGAACAGACGACGGTGTTCCTGGTCGAGGTGAAGCAGGCCGGCATCTTCATGATGAAGAACCTCTCGGAGGTCGAGCTCGCGCGCGCCTTCGGCAGCATCTGCCCGAGCGTGCTCTTCCCCTATGCGCGCGCTGCCGTGTCGCACCTCGTCACCCAGGGCGGCTTTCCGCAGTTTCTGCTGCCCGCCCGTGAACTTTGACGCCCTGCAGGCACAAAGCGAGGGCAACGGGGCGACGGCAACGAATTGAGCGGCGCGGAGTCCCAGGCCTCGATCGCCGTCCTCGGCGCCGGCTCCTGGGGCACCGCGCTGGCGATTCAGTTCGCGCGCGGCGGCAAGCGCACGCGCCTCTGGGGCCGCGATGCGGCGCACATGCACGCGATGGCGCGCGCGCGACGCAACGAGCGCTACCTGCCCGACGCCCAGTTTCCCGACTCCTTGAGCGTCGTCAGCGATGTCGGCGCAGCGCTCGAGGGTGCGCTCGATGTGCTGATCGCCGTGCCGAGCGGCGCATTGCGCAGCGTGCTGCGTGAGATCGCGCCGCGCCTGGCGCCGGGCATGCGCCTCGCGCTCGCCTCCAAGGGGTTTGAGCTGGCGACCAGCCAGCTGCCGCATCAGGTGGCGCAGCAGGAGCTTGGCGCCGGGCGCTCGATCGCCGTGCTCTCCGGTCCGACCTTCGCGCACGAGGTCGGCGCGGGCCTGCCAAGCGCCATGACGATCGCATCGCCGGATGCCGAGTTTGCAAGCGCGCTCGCCCACGATCTTTCCGCCGGAAATTTTCGCGCCTACACCTCCACCGACATCATCGGCGTGGAGGTCGGCGGCGCCGTCAAGAACGTGCTTGCGGTCGCGGCGGGCTTCTCCGACGGCCTCAACTTCGGCGCGAACACCCGTGTGGCCCTCATCACGCGCGGCCTGGTGGAGATGACGCGTCTGGGCGTCGCCCTGGGCGCGCAGCGCGAAACCTTCATGGGGCTCGCAGGCCTGGGCGACCTCGTGCTCACCTGCACCGACAACCAGTCACGCAACCGTCGCTTCGGGCTGCTGCTCGCGCAGGGCAAGAGCGCGCCGAGCGCCCTGCAGGCGATCGGCCAGATCGTCGAAGGCTACGTTGCCGCCAAGGCCACGAACGAAGTCGCGCAGCGGCTCGCCGTTGACATGCCGCTGTGCGCGGCGGTCTACCAGGTTCTCTACCAGCAGGCGCCGCCGCTCGAGGTGGTGCGCGGGCTCATGAGTCGGCCGATCAGGCCGGAGAGCGAGTAGCGCTTGCGATCGCGGCGCGCGGGCGGCTGGTCGCAAGCGCCTCGCCAGCGGCGGTGCCGATCTGGCAGGCTGCGCACGAGGATTTCATGGAGGTGTCCCATGCGTCGCTCTGTCCCGATGGCAACTGCTGTGCTGCTCGCGCTTTGCGGGGGCGTCAACGCCGCCGCCGTGGCGGCCGATGATGACGTGGATTCCGCTGCGCGTGTCAACGGCTCAATCCACGTGCCCGACGGTGCGCGAAGGAGCGATCTGTCCACCGTCAACGGCTCAATCCGCGTCGGCGATGCGGCCACGGTGGCGGTGGCGCACACGGTAAACGGCGCGATTACCCTCGGCGCGCGCAGCACGGCCGCCTCGCTGTACAGCGTCAATGGTTCCATCACGCTTGACCCGGGCGCGCACGTCAGCGCGACGGTTACGAGTGTCAACGGCGCGCTCACGCTGCGTGACGCGGCCGAGGTCGCAGGCAGCCTCAGCAACGTCAACGGCGTGATCGAGCTTACGGCCGCGCAGGTTGGCGGCGGCCTTCAGACCGTGAACGGCGATGTCACTCTGCGCGGCAGCTCGCACGTGCGCGGTGGCATCCTCGTGAAAAAGCCCTCGGGGTCGCACAACTTTGCCGGCCCTGTGCCGCGCATCGTGATCGGACCGGGCGCGACGGTGGTGGGCAACCTCAACTTCGAGCGCGAAGTGAAGCTGTACGTGAGCGAGCGCGCGAGCATCGGTGCGGTCACGGGCGCAACGCCCATTCGCTTCTCGGGCGAGGCTCCGCCGATTGATCTGTAGCGCGCGCGCGCTGGCGCGCTCGCTTTAGCGCGGTGAGCTTCCGGCAAAGCCGTTCTGCCGCCACGCCTCGTACACGACGAGCGCCACGGCATTGGCGAGGTTCAGGCTGCGATTGCCGGCGCGCATTGGAATGGCCAGGCGCCGCTCGAGCGCAATCCCGGCGAGCACCTCGGGCGGCAGACCGCGCGTCTCGGAGCCAAACAGCAAGGCATCGCCCGGGCGCAGCTGCGCATCGCTGTAGCAGCGCGCGGCGCCGGTTTCAATGCTGAACAGCCGCTCATTCGGCAGCGTTGCGAGGCAGGCGGCGAGATTTGCGTGCACCTGCACTGCGGCAAGCTCGCCATAGTCGAGCCCGGCGCGCCGCACGCGCCGATGTTCAAGATCGAAACCGCAGGGTCGCACCAGATGCAAGGTGCAGCCGCTGTTGGCGCACAGGCGGATGATATTGCCCGTGTTAGGCGGGATTTGCGGATTCAGCAGGACAATGTGAAACACGCGTGACGAATGTCTCGTGCGGGGCGATTCGGCGATAATGCCCGTATGAACGCCGTGCGCGACGAAGTCAAGAACCCGCTCGCCTGCGCCTTCTGCGGCCTCAGCTTCTCCTCGCCGCTCGTGCTGCTGTCGGGGTGCGTCGGCTTTGGCGAGGAGTACACGCGCGTCGCGGGCTTCGCCAATGCCGATGCGGGCGCCGTGGTGCTCAAGGGAACGACGCTGCAGGCGCGCCTCGGCAATGCCCCGCACCGCATATTTGAAACTCCAGCAGGCATGCTGAATGCGATCGGCCTGCAGAACCCCGGCGTCGAGCATGTCATCGGGCGCGTGCTGCCGGAGCTTGACTTCACGGAGACGCGCTTCATCGCCAATGTCTGCGGCTCGACCCTTGAGGAGTACGTGGAGGTGACGCGGCGCTTTGATCAATCGCCGATCGATGCGATCGAGATCAACATCTCCTGCCCCAACGTCAAGGAGGGCGGCGTCGCCTTTGGCAACTACCCCGACAGCTCCGCGCGCGTGGTCGCGGCGTGCCGGGCGGTGACGCAGAAGCCGCTCATCACCAAGCTCTCACCCAATCAGACCGACATTCGCGAGAATGCGCGCCGCTGCATCGAGGCGGGCTCCGATGCGCTCGCGGTCATCAACACGATCATGGGCATGGCGATCGATGTTGAAAGCCGCCGCCCGGTGATCGGCAATGTGCAGGGGGGGCTTTCGGGCCCGGCGATCAAGCCGATCGCGCTCCTGAAGGTGCATCAGGTGTACGAGGTCGCCCGCGAGCAGCGCGTGCCCATTATTGGCCAGGGCGGCATCACGAGCGCAGCCGATGCGCTCGAGTTCATCATTGCCGGAGCAAGCGTCATCGGCATCGGCACGGCACTCTTCTACGATCCGCTGGTGTGCAAGAAGATCAACGCGGGAATCATCGCGTATCTGCGTGCGCACGGCATTGCGACGGTGAGCGAGCTCGTCGGTACGCTGCGCACCGGCGCGGACATCGAGGATTGCGCCGTATCGGGCTAGTGCGGCCGCGCGCTGCTTCGTCGCAGCAAAACCTTAATTGAAATTTAATGCCAACCTGTAGCTGCGGGCGTATGGTCCGCTGACGGGGGAGGGAAGCCGCGCCTCGGGCTTGCGTTTGCGGCCCGTTCGGGTGCGTTCACCGACCCCAATCATCAACATCCTACTAAGCAATAGATCGGGGACAAAAAACATGAACACGATGCTGGTCAGAGTACTGGCGGGAGTGTGCCTTGCAGGCGCGCTCGGCCTTACGACAGCGCCTGCGAGCGCACAGTCGGACACCGTCAAAGAGAAGCCGCGCATCTACACCTACGTGTCCAACTGGGTGCTGCCGCGCACGAAATGGGCGGACATGGAGAAGAACAACGCAAGCTCACAGAAGACCATCGATGCGGCGCTCGCCAACGGCACGATTTTCGCGGCCGGTAATGGCGAGGCCTTGATTCATACCGAGCATGGCGCGACGCACTGGGGCTGGTGGGCGGCAACATCCGAGGCCGGGGTACTGAGCGTTCTTGATGAGTTCTATAAGAACGGCTCGGCCACCAATGCGACCTTCGCGAGCGCCACCGCGCACTGGGACAACCTCTATGTCAGCCGCTTCTACAACTACAAGGCGGGAGCGTTGAAGAATGGCTACGACCATGCGTCGTACTACAAATTGAAGGCGGATGCGCCCAATGACGCGGTTGCGATGCTGAGCAAGGCGCTGTTCGTGCCGTTTTTCGACAAGCTCATGGCTGACGGCGCGGTCACGGCGTACCAGGTCGCAGAAGAGACCATTCACACCCAGGATCCGAACGCGTTCTTCATCTTCTACCTGACGCCCGATGCGGCGGGGCTCGACAAGGTGAATGCCGCGCTGAGGGAAGCGTTCGCGAAAGATCCGCTGGGCGGTCCGGCTTTTGGTTCGATGGTCGACTTCACGCCGCACCGCGATGAGCTTGCGCGTAGCAGCGCGATGTTCAAGTAAGCATTTCGGCCAGCTCGCGCGGGCGCGCGCTGAAGCGCCCTTAGGAAACACGGCCCCGGCGGCGCATGCGTCGCCGGGGCCGTGTCGTTAGCGGTGGCTAGCTTGATGCCGGGCCGTAATCGGGGTAACTCGGTAAAGCATCCTCGGTCCTGAACCAACCGATGCGCGCAGCGGCGTAGATGTGCTTGCGCGGCGGAAACTTCTCCGGATGATCAAAGGATGCGGTATTGACGCTCACCTCGTGGGGTGACTTCGTGGACAGGAACACGAGGTAGCTGCCGCATCGGCTGCAAAACTGCCGCTGGGCGGGCGCCGAGGAGTGGTAGCTCGCGGGCGTGCCGTGTGTCCAGGCGAAATTCGTCGACGGAAACGTCGCCCAGGCAACCACCGGCGCGCCGGAATTCTTCTGGCACATGCGACAGTGGCAGTAGCCGGCATCGAGCGCCGGCGCCGTGACGACAAAGCGCAGCGCGCCGCACAGGCATCCACCCTCCTGATGATCGGTCGAACGAGGCATGAGGGTATTCTCCTACTTGGATGGCTTCAGCGCGTGCAGCGAGTGTGTTGCGAACGCGATCTCCACGCCGAGCGCGGCGAAGCGCTCGAGGATGGCGATGTTGATTGACTGCTGCAGCTGCGCGTAGGTCTTGTAGTCCGAGACGGTGACGTAGTAGACGGTTTCAAATTGCAGCGACCAGTCGCCGAAGGAGAGAAAATTACAGCGGTCGAAGCGTGTCTGCGGCTGTGACTCGACGACTTCGCGCACCGCCGGCGGGATCGCCCGCAATTTCTCGGGCGGCGTGTCGTAGGTGACGTTCAAACGAAACGCCGAGCGCCGCTCGCGCATGCGCCCGTAGTTGCGCACGCGCGCCTTGAGCACGTCCGCATTTGCAAGAATGATCTGCTCGCCGGAGATGCTGCGCAGGCGCGTGCTCTTGACGCCGATGTGCTCCACCGTGCCCTGGATGTCGTCGACCGCAAGCGAGTCGCCGATGCCAAAGGGCTTGTCGAGCGCGATCGACATGGAAGCGAGCACATCGCCGAGAACGCTCTGCACGGCAAGCGCCACCGCCACACCGCCGATGCCAAGGCCGGTGAGGAGCGGCTTGATCTGCACGCCGAGGTTATCGAGCGCGAGCAGCAGCGCCATCGTCCAGATGGTGAGCCCGGCGATAAACACGATGATGTCGATGGAGCCTGACAGCGCCGGATCGGGCGCCAGCGCGCCGGCGCGCCGCCCGCGCCGCTCGATGGCGTAGCGCACCGCCGCCATGGCCCACAGTCCCACCTGCAACCAGAAGGCGACGACGATGATGAAATGGATGATGCGGTCGAAGCGACTCGGAATGTAAAGCAGCGTCGCCGCGAACCACAGCGCCAGCACCGCCAGGAAGATGCGGTTGGTGCGCGCGATCAGCAGCGCCGTGAGCTCGATGGCGGCCGGCAGCGTGTGCTCGGCCTCGCGCCACTTGCGGCGCCGGGCGGCAATCACGCGCCTGACGAGCGGCAGCGCCGTGAACGTCAGCAGGAACGCGGCGAGCGCCAGCGCCCAGGAAGCGACGCTGTTACCGAAATACACGCTTTGCCAAATGCCGCGCCAGTCCGGCATCAATACTTCCGCCATCGTGAGGGGATGGCGGATTATAAGTGAGCGTGCGCTTGCAAACGCCTCTTTAGGAGGCGCCGCGATCAAGCTCGGACATGTCGAGCTCCTTCAACTTGCGCGTGAGCGTGTTGCGGCCCCAGCCGATGAGCTTCGCCGCCTCCTGGCGGTGGCCTTGCGTGCGCTTGAGTGCCGCGCGGATCAGCACCCGCTCGAGTTGCGGCTGCGCCTCATCGAGCAGCGGCTGCTTGGCGCTGAGCACGCGCGCGTCCGCCCACACGGCAAGCGCCCGCGCCCAATCCGCATCGGCCGCAGCGGTGCCGGCGGCGCTCAGCTCCGGCGGCAGATCCTCGATGCGCACCTCGCGTGCCGGCGCCAGCACGGCGAGGCGGCGGCACAGATTCACCAGCTCGCGCACGTTGCCCGGCCAGCCGTGGGCCTGCAGCATCGCGATCGTCTCCGGCGCGAACACCTTGGGGAGCACGCCAAGCTCCTGCGAGGCGAGCGCCAAATAATGCTCGAGCAGATCGGGGACGTCCTGCGCGCGCGCGCGCAGCGGCGGCAGCTCGATGCGGATCACGTTCAGCCGATGGAACAGATCGGCGCGAAACAGCTCGCGCTCGACGCGCGCCTGCAGATCCTGGTGCGTGGCGGCGATCACGCGCACATCGACGCGGATCGGCGTCTGGCCGCCGACGCGGTAGAACTCGCCTTCGGCGAGCACCCGCAGCAGCCGCGTCTGCAGCGGCATCGACATGTCGCCAATCTCATCGAGGAACAGCGTGCCGCCGTCGGCCTGCTCGAAGCGGCCGCGCCGCTGGGAATCGGCACCCGTGAAGGAGCCCTTCTCGTGGCCGAAGAGCTCCGACTCGAGCAGCTCCGCGGGTATCGCCGAGGTGTTGAGGGCAATGAAGTGCTTGCCGGCGCGCGGGCTGTTGTCGTGCAGGGCGCGCGCGACTATTTCCTTGCCGGTGCCCGACTCGCCGGTGATCAGTACCGTGACGCTCGAGCGGGCGAGACGCCCGATGGCGCGAAACACCTGCTGCATGGCGGGCGCCGAACCGCGCAGCTGCGGGATCCGCGGCACCGGCACCGGATCGGCGCTGCTCAGCGTGCGAGTGCGCGCCGCGCGCCGCACCAGGTCCACCGCATGGTCGATGTCGAAAGGTTTGGGCAGATACTCGAAAGCGCCGCTGCCGTAGGCGGACACGGCGCTGCCGAGGTCCGAGTGCGCGGTCATCACGATGACCGGCAGCGCCGGACGCGAGGCGTGTATCTTGCGCAGCAGCTCAACCCCCGAGAGGCCGCTCATGCGGATGTCGGTGACGAGCACATCGGGCGCCTCGCGCTTGAGCGCATCGAGCACCGGCTCCGCGGCGTCAAAGGCGCGCGGCGTCATGCCGCCATCGCGCAGCGCGCGCTCCAGCACCCAGCGGATCGAGGCATCATCGTCGACGAGCCATACATCAAGTGCAGCGGAATTCATGCGTCCTCCGTGAGGGGCAAGAGCAGGGTAAACACCGTGCGGCCCGGCGCGCTTTCAAATTCAATGAGGCCGCCGTGGCGCGTCACCAAATCCTGCGCGACCGCAAGCCCGAGTCCGGTGCCGTTCGGCCGTCCGGTGACGAGCGGATAGAAAATACTCGCGCGCAGCTCCGGCGGCACGCCCGGACCGTTGTCCTCCACCTGCACGCTGCCGACGAGCTTGTGGCGGGCGGCGCCGATGCTGACATTTGACAGCGCGCGGGTGCGCAGCGTCAGGCGGCCGCGCTCGCCGAGCGCCTGCAGCGCGTTGCGCGCCACGTTGAGCAGCGCCTGGATGATCTGGTGGCGATCGAGCATGGCGCTCGGCAGGCTCGGGTCATAGTCGCGCTCCACCAGCAGCGTCGCGCGCGCCTCGGCGCGCAACAGGTGATAGACGTGCTCGCAGATCTCGTGCACGTTGATGAGCGTGCGCACCGGCGCGCGCCCGGGACCTGCGATCGAGTCGACGAGCGCGGTCAAGCGATCGGCCTCGCCGATGATGACGCTGGTGTATTCGTGCAGCGTCGCATCGTGCAGCGCCCGTGCGAGCAGCTGCGCCGCGCCGCGCAGGCCGCCCAGAGGGTTTTTGATCTCGTGCGCGAGCTGCCTGATCATGAGCCGGCTGCTGTCGAGGCGCGCGAGCAGATCGCTCTCGCGCGAGATTCTCTGCCGCTGCGTCGCATCGGCAAATTCGAGCAACAGATGTGTGCCAGTGATCGCCCCTTCGAGCGGCGTGATCGTGACGTCGAAGACGCGCGCATCGCGCGCCGCGCCCGTGGGCTTCAACTGCAGTTCGCGATCCGCGATGCCCTCGCCCGAGTCGAGCACGCGCCGCAGCGTCGCAAGCAGCCCGTTCGACTCGTGCAGGAAGTCGCCGAACGGGCGGCCGCGCGCCTGCTTCAAACTGAAGGCGAGCACGTCCTGGGCGGCCACGTTGGCATAGATCGGGCAAAGCTGCGCGTCGAGCACGACGATGCCGGTCGACAAGGCATCGAGCAGGTCGGCCGGGTCAAAGTGCGACAGAACCGAGGGCGGGCTGTGATCAACGGCCACTGCGCCTCGCGTGCGCGCGCGCCCCGAACGACGCGCTCAGTGGGGACGCAGCAGCGGGGAGTTCGGCGCGAGCACCGAGGCCTGGCGCACGTAGAAGGGCACGGTGGTCGCCTGACAGAGGGTGGCGCCGCTCGCATCCTCGATGCGCGCGGCAAGCTGATGCGCGCCGCGGAACACCGCGGTCAGAGTGAACGCGGCGTCTGGGGTGACGGTGGCCGGCACCGCCGCGCCGTCGAGCGTCACCAGCAGATGATCGCCGGCGCGCAGCGCCGGATCCACGTGCACGCTTGCCGGCACCACGTCGGTGTTCTGGAACATCTCCTGCGGGGCGGGGCGGCTCACGGAGCAGGTGTAGGTGGGAGCGGCGCCGCTCTTGGGCGGCGGTGGCGGGGCTGCCGAGGAGCGCACCTGCGCGGCGGAAGCCTTGTAGGTCTGCGCCGCTTGGACCTGGATCTTCTGCGCCCCCGGGTGCGGCTGATCGCTGTAGTGCGTCACGCCATTCTCGTCGACCCATTTGTAAATGGTGGTCGCGGTCGCCAGCGCTGCGACCATGCACATTAAGGTAAAGAGCAGTGCGCGCATACCGCCGGAGCATAGCCGCGCCGGCGCCGAAGAACAAAGGTGGGGCCGTGGAAGTTAGCAACTGTAGTACATTTCCAGCTCGATCGGATGCGTGGACATGCGAAAACGCGTGATCTCCTGCATCTTCAGCGCGATGTAGGCGTCAATCACGTCATTGGTGAACACGCCGCCGCGGGTAAGAAATTCGCGATCCTTGTCGAGATGCTCGACCGCCATGTCGAGCGAGTGGCACACGGTTGGAATGTGCTTTGCCTCCTCGGGTTCCAGGTCATACAGATCCTTGTCGGCCGGATCGCCGGGATGCAGCTTGTGCTGAATGCCATCGAGTCCCGCCATCATCATCGCGGTGAAGGCGAAATACGGGTTGGCGCACGAATCGGGGAAACGCACCTCGATGCGCCGCGCCTTGGGATTTGACACCCAGGGAATGCGGATCGAGGCGGAGCGGTTGCGCGCCGAATAGGCGAGCATCACCGGCGCTTCAAATCCCGGTACCAGGCGCTTGTAGCTGTTGGTGCCCGGATTGGTGATGGCGTTCAGCGCCTTGGCGTGTTTGATGATGCCGCCGATGTAATAGAGCGCAAGCTCCGAGAGGCCGCCGTACTTGTCGCCGGCGAAGAGCGCCTTGCCGTCCTTCTGCAGTGACTGATGCACGTGCATGCCACTGCCGTTGTCACCCACCAGGGGCTTGGGCATGAAGGTCGCGGTCTTGCCGAAGCCGTTCGCCACGTTGTGCACGCAGTACTTCAGGATCTGCACCTGGTCGGCCTTCAACACCAGCCCGCCGGCGCCGACGCCAATCTCCGACTGCCCGCCGGTGGCCACCTCGTGATGATGCACCTCCACCGTGAGCCCCATCTCCTCGCACGCCAGACACATGGCCGAGCGGATGTCCTGGAATGCATCCACCGGCGGCACCGGGAAGTAGCCGCCCTTGACGCCCGGCCGATGGCCGCGATTGCCCTCCGGGTACTCCTTGCTCGAGTTCCAGGCGCCCTGCATGGAGTCGATCTCGTAGAACGAGCCGCGCACGTCCGAGCCGCTGCGCACGCTGTCAAAGATGAAAAATTCGTTTTCCGGTCCGAACAGAGCGCCGTCGGCGATGCCGGTGGATTTCAAATACGCCTCGCCGCGCTTGGCGAGCGAGCGCGGGTCGCGCTCGTAGCCCTGCATGGTCGTCGGCTCGATGACGTCGCAACGGATATCGACCGTCGTCTCCTCGAAGAACGGGTCAATGACCGCGGTGTGCGCATCGGGCATCAGGATCATGTCCGACTCATTGATGCCCTTCCAGCCGCCGATCGAGGAGCCGTCGAACATCTTGCCGTCGTGAAAGAATCCCTCGTCGACGAGCCGCGCGGGGATCGTCACGTGCTGCTCCTTGCCGCGCGTGTCGGTGAAGCGGAGGTCGGCAAATTTGGCCTCCTTTTCTTTGATGAGCTTGAAGACATCGTTCGCAGTCATACCGTCCCCCTCCGGAAAGGGCTTAATTCAGTGCAGGGCCTATGCCAGTCCTGAATCGCACGCGAATCAAGAACTTGACCAGGATGTGGATGTCAGTGGCGCACCGCTTTAGTGCAGGCGATTCCCGCGCATGCACCGCAAGGGTGCGAAATTGTACTCCAGCGCCCGAGCCGCTGTTCACGGCAGAGAAGCATTTATACTCGCCGCCCCATGAGCGCCCCACGCCTCGGCAGCACGCCGCGCACCTTCCAGGAACTGATTTTCGTGCTGCAGGAGTACTGGGCGGCGCAGGGCTGCCTCATCCTGCAGCCCTACGACATGGAGGTCGGCGCCGGCACTTTTCATGCGGCAACCTTCCTGCGCGCCATCGGACCTGAGCCCTGGAGCGCGGCCTACGTGCAGCCCTCGCGCCGGCCGACCGACGGACGCTACGGCGATAATCCCTTTCGCCTGCAGCACTACTATCAATTTCAGGTGATCATCAAGCCCTCACCGCTCGATTTCCTCGATCGCTATCTGGGCAGCCTGCGCCGCCTGGGCCTGGATCCGCTCGTGCATGACGTGCGCTTCGTCGAAGACAACTGGGAGTCGCCGACCCTGGGCGCGTGGGGCCTCGGATGGGAAGTGTGGTTGAACGGCATGGAGATCTCGCAGTTCACCTACTTTCAGCAGGTTGGCGGCCTTGACTGCCGTCCGGTAAGCGGTGAGATCACCTACGGACTTGAGCGGCTCGCGATGTACCTGCAGGGCGTCGACAGCATCTACGAGATCTGCTGGGGCGAGCGCGGCGCGAGCCGCACCACCTACCGCGATCTGTTCCATCAGAACGAGGTGGAGCAGTCGGCTTACAATTTCGCCCACGCCGAGGTCGCGGTGCTGCGCCAGCATTTTCTCGACTACGAGCAGGGTTGCAATGCGCTGCTCGCGGCGCGTCTGCCGTTGCCGGCGTACGAGCAGGTGCTGAAAGCCTCGCACACCTTCAACCTTCTTGATGCGCGCCATGCCATCTCGGTGACCGAGCGCCAGGGCTACATCCTGCGGGTGCGCACGCTGGCGCGCGGCGTCGCACAGGCTTACTACCAGAGCCGCGAGGCGCTCGGCTTTCCGCTCGCGCAATCGGGCCCGGCGGCGGTGAGCGCGTGAGCGCCGCGCGGCGCGACTTTCTCGTTGAGATTGGTACCGAGGAATTGCCGCCGCGGGCGCTGCCGGAGCTCTCGCAGGCCTTCAGCACGGCCGTGACGGCGGGACTCGATGCGGCCAACCTCAAGCACGCTCAGGTGCTGCCATTTGCCTCGCCACGGCGTCTGGCCGTGTGGGTGAAGCGCCTCGCCGCACAGCAGCCCGAGCAGCACCTGAAGCGCCGCGGTCCGCCGCTGAGCGCGGCATTCGACCCATCAGGCGCGCCGACGCGCGCCGCGCTTGCCTTCGCGCAAAGCTGCGGTACCCCGGTCGAGGCGCTGCAGCGCCTCGAGGAGGGCAAGGGCTCCTTTCTCTTCTTCGTTGGCACCCGGCCCGGCGCTGATGCGGTGGCGCTCCTGCCCGGCATCGTGCAAAGCGCGCTCGATGCGCTGCCGATCCCGAAGCGCATGCGTTGGGGAGCCGGCACTGCGGAGTTCGTGCGGCCGGTGCACTGGCTCATCATGCTCTACGGGCGCGAGGTGATCCCGGCGATGCTCCTCGATACGCGCGCCGGGCAGCTCAGCTGCGGACACCGGTTTCTCGCGCCCCGGCCGCTGCGCATCACAACTCCCGCAAGCTACGCACGCACGCTGCGCACGCGCGGCTTCGTGATTGCCGACTTCGCGGAGCGGCGCGCGAGAATCCTCGAGCTCGCGCGCGATGCGGGCGCCCGGATCGGCGGCCAAGTCCTGATTCGACGCCGCACTGCTCGATGAGGTCACGGCGCTCGTCGAGTGGCCGGTCGCGGTCGCGGGACGCTTCGATGAGCGCTTCCTCGAGCTGCCGCGCGAGGTGCTGATCTCAACCCTGCAGGACCACCAGCGTTACTTCCCGGTCGAGGATGCGAATGCGCGCCTGCTGTCGTGGTTCGTCACGATGAGCAACATCGAAAGCCGCGATCCGGCGAAGGTGCGCGAGGGCAACGAGCGCGTGGTGCGCTCGCGCCTGGCGGATGCGGCGTTCTTCTGGGAGGAGGATCGCAAAGCGCCGCTCGCCGCGCGCCGCGCCGGGCTCGATGCAGTCACCTTCCAGGCCCAGCTCGGATCGCTCGGCGACAAGACGCGGCGCGTACAGGCGCTCGCGGGCGAGATCGCCGCGGCGCTCGGCTACGAGCGCGCCGCGGCGGAGCGCGCCGCACAGCTTTGCAAGTGCGATCTGCTCGACCGCCATGGTCG
The DNA here is from genome assembly GCA_963695315.1 of uncultured Gammaproteobacteria bacterium. Lineage (GTDB taxonomy): Bacteria > Pseudomonadota > Gammaproteobacteria > Steroidobacterales > Steroidobacteraceae > PALSA-1196. The sequence continues at coordinate 3,349,424 of OY968773.1, read as the reverse complement.
GGGAGTTTCCCGAGCTGCAGGGCATCATGGGCCGCTACTACGCGCTACTCGATGCTGAGCCCGAGGAAGTCGCGGACGCCATCCGCGAGCACTACCTGCCGCGCGTCGCGGGCGATTCGCTCCCGCACCGGCCATGCCGGCATGGCGCTCGCGCTCGCCGATAAGCTCGATACGCTTGCCGGCATCTTCGCGATCGGCGGCAAACCGAGCGGCACGCGCGATCCCTTCGGGCTGCGCCGCGCAGCGATCGGCGTGCTGCGCCTGCTCATCGAACGGCGCTTGGACCTGGATCTGCGCAAGTTCATCGAGCGTGCCGTGGCGCTGCAGCCGCTGAGCGCGGCGCGTACCGTCGAGGAGACCTACGACTACATCAGCGAGCGGCTGCGCGCGTACTACCTCGAGGGCGCGGGGCGAGGCAGTGCGGCCGGTGCGATCTCGACGGAGATATTTGATGCGGTGCTCGCGACACAGCCGCGCTCACCGCTCGACTTTGATGCGCGCGTGCAGGCGCTCGCCGCATTCTTGCAGCTGCCCGAGGCGGCGAGCCTCACCGCGGCCCACAAGCGCATCGCCAACATCCTGCGCAAGGCGCAGGGTGCGCTGCGCGCCGAGGTTGACGTCACGCTGCTGCAACTGCCCGCCGAGGTGCGGCTCTTTGATGCCATGCGCGCTCTGCAGAGCGCGGTTGCGAACACGACCGCGCAGCGCGAGTACGCGGCCGCGCTTGGGCACCTCGCACAGCTGCGCGGCGCCGTCGACACCTTCTTCGATGAGGTCATGGTGAATGATCCCGACGAGAAGTTGCGGGCCAATCGGCTCGCGCTGCTCTCACAGCTGCAGGGCCTGTTCGCCGGCATCGCGGATCTGTCACGACTGCCAGGCTAAAGAGGCTGTCATGCAGTTCATCGCCTCGGTCCTGTTCACGATCTTTCTGTTTGTCTGGACCGGCTGCTATGCGATCGTGTTCGTGTTGGTGTGCCTGGTGGTGCCGTTCAGGACGCGCTTTCTGCTCGCGCGCTTCTGGGGCGCGGTGCTGCTGCGGGTGCTCAAATGGACGTGCCGCCTCGACTATGCGGTCGAGGGCTGGGAGAACCTGCCGCCCGACAATCATGTCGCGCTCTGGAAGCACTCCTCCTCCTGGGAGACGATCGCCATGGCGGTGATCTTTCCGCGCCAGGTGTGGGTGCTGAAGCGCGAGCTCACCTGGATTCCCTTCGTCGGCTGGGGGATCCGCCAGCTGCACGCCATCGCCATCGACCGCAAGTCCGGCGGCTCCGCCGTGGCGCAGATCATCGAGCAGGGTCGCGCGCGTCTTGCCGAGGGTGCGTGGGTGATCATTTTTCCGGAAGGCACGCGCATGCCGCCCGGACAGACGCGCCGCTACGGCGGCAGCGGGGCGCTGCTCGCTCGCGAGACGGGCAAGATGATCGTGCCCGTGGCGCATAACTCCGGTGACTATTGGCCGCGCCGTGGCCTGATGAAACGCGCCGGCACCATCCGCGTTGCGATCGGTCCGCCGATCCCGGCCCCACAGCTTGAGCCGCGCGAGATCAACGATGCCGCACAGGCGTGGATCGAAGGAAAAATTCGCTCTTGGCAGGAAGCCTAGCGCGCACCGACTTTGCGCCTGCGGGGTCTCCCCCGCCGGCACATGGGCGCCGCGCAGGCCCTCACAACCCAGACGCAGCGAGCGCCGTTTGCGCGAAAGCTTGTTCGACGTGTTCTCTCAAACCGTGCCGGAATCCTCGCCAGTCGCATGCGCAGGGGCCAGTATTGACTCACCCTCGATTCAATCGGCACTAATTCCTAGATATCGAGGTTGGTCACCGAGAGAGCATGCTTCTCGATGAATTCGCGGCGCGGCTCGACTTGATCGCCCATGAGGGTCGTGAACATGTCATCCGCCGCGACCGCATCCTCGATCCTCACCTGCATCAGGCGGCGCGTCGCCGGATTGATGGTGGTGTCCCAGAGCTGCTCCGGGTTCATCTCTCCGAGACCTTTGTAGCGCTGGATGGCCTGGCCTTTCTTTGCCTGTTCAAACAGCCAGGACATGCCTGTCTTGAAGCCGCCGATCTCGTGTCGCTCGTCGCCGCGCGTCACGTAGGCGCCCTCCCCGATCAGCCCGGCGAGCGTGCGCGCAAGATCAGAGATGTGCTGATATTCGGCGGACTCGAAAAACTCCCGCGGCAGAAACTTGTCACTGGGCGTGCCGTGCTCGGTCTTGTGAACGATGATCCGCGTGCCCTGCGGGTCGGCGCCGCCGCGCACCTCGACCCGTAAAGTGCGCGTGCCGTCGTTCACGGCACTCAGGCGCCGATCGAGTTCCCGCGCCCAGTCGCGCAGCCAATCGCGCTGTGCAAAGGTGGCGGGCGTCACTTCGGGCATGTAGATCAGCTGCTCGAGCAGACGGTCGTCATAGCGGCGCGCCCAGCGTTTGATGATCGCCTGCACGCCGACGTACTTGCGCGCGAGCAGTTCGAGCGCCGCACCGCTGAGCGGCGCCGCGCCCGCATTGACATGCAGCGTTGCATTCTCAAGAGCGGTATTGAGCAGCAGCGCCTCCAGCTCGATATCATCCTTGACGTAGTGCTCCTGCTTGCCGCGCTTGACCTTGTAGAGCGGCGGCTGCGCGATGAAGATATGACCGCGCTCGATGAGCTCGGCCATCTGGCGGTAGAAAAACGTCAGCAGGAGCGTGCGGATGTGGCTGCCATCGACGTCGGCGTCGGTGTTATGCGCGCACAGGCCGCCCATGCCGGCGATGAAGTTTTCATCCCCTTCGACCGAGAAGTCGTAGACGTAACCGCCGGATGCGGCCACCTCCTCCACGGCCTCGATCGGTAGCGCCATCAGATCCCCATCCAGCAGTTCGAACTGCCGCTCCTGCGGGCCCGCTTGCCCGTCAGCCACGAGCTCTTCGAGGCGAGCGGCGCCCGCATGATCCTGCCAAACGCGCCTTAGCCGGTTGAGCTCATCCTGCGCGCCGACCGCGACGACCCATTGGGCAGGCGCGCCTGCGCCGGCAGCGCCGCAAGTCTGCCCCGAGGCGCTCCCCGGCTCGAAGCGCGTCACTGAGGCGATGACGTCGAGCGAACTTAGACAGTAGAGAAGCCCGCTTGCCAGGTCGTAGGACGAGGTGGAAAAGGCGATCTCGCATGCAGCAATCGACCCGCCGCCCAGGAAGTAGCCGCGCAGGAACGCGAGTCGCAGCGCTTGGGAGACATTGAACACCAGGTCCGGCAGGCTGCGCGCCGCGGGATCGGCCTTGCGCAAGCCGAGAACGTGCTGCCATACGCGCACGGCGACTGGGTTGACAAGCTTGAGCTCGGTGCAGCCGCTGCCCGACTCGTACGCCGTCACCGGCAGCTTGAATAGGCGCGCGAGCCGCTGCGCCATCTCCTGGTGCAGGCGCGGGTTGGCGCTCGCGATCGAAAAGCGCACGCCCTCGCGATCCGAGCATGATCCCTGCGCGAGGTAGAAGCCAAGGAGCGTCATGAGATCCTCGCCGACCGGTAGGAAGCGCGGCAAGCCGCGCTTCGCATCGTGCTCGGCCATCAACTCCAGATCTTCGCGCGAGGCGAACCACTCAAGGTCCGGAGCTGCCAGCGAGGAAAGCCGCGCGTAATCGCGCACACGGTGGTGTCCTGACCTTGGGGGTTCAAGCGATGAGGCGGGCGCCGCGCCTTGCGGCAGGCTGTCCTCGTCAGCTCCCACCGCTCTTGCGTACGCATCTCCGCGATCATCCTCGAGCACGCCTCTTCGGGACCACGCGGCCACGGCCGGGCCTCGTATCCAGGTTTGCTCGGCGCATTGCGCCTGCCCGCAAAGCGCGCGCAGCAGATCAATTCTGGCGGCCGCGTTTGCCGGGAAGCGCACCCGGCGCGGTGCTACGACATGATCCCCGATCCGCAGCTCATCCCCCCTCTTCAGACGGATCGCGCGCTCCTCATGCACGAACACGCTGTGGCTCGAGGTCACCCGAATGCAGCGGCCGCAGGCGGTGCGCACTTGGAAAAGTTTCTCCGCGAGCGGATGGCGGATCACGCTGTGGATCGGCCGGAAACGCACCTCATGGCTGTCGAGGCCAAAACACAGTACGTCCCCTATTGTTGCACCAGTGAGCTTATCTATCGGTAATTCAGACCTACTTGTCCTCAAAACTGCATCAATGAAGCCGCCAATGCGAACCATCCGCACCCCGCCGCCCTCGCGCACGAAGGCGTGATCATCCCCGTCCACGCTCATGATGATGATGCGGTGGTAGCGCAGTTTCGCGATATCGAACTCATCGCGACCGATGCCGCAACCGAGCGCCGTGATCAGCGTGCCGACCTCGGCCGATGAAAGCATCTTGTCGAAGCGCGCTTTCTCGACGTTGAGGATTTTGCCCTTCAAGGGCAGGATCGCCTGGGTGCGCCGGTCCCTGCCCTGCTTCGCGGACCCGCCGGCTGAATCCCCCTCGACGATGAAGATCTCCGACAGCGCAGGATCCTTCTCCTGGCAGTCGGCCAGTTTTCCCGGGAGCCCCGCGATGTCGAGCGCGCCCTTGCGGCGTGTCATCTCGCGCGCCTTGCGCGCCGCCTCGCGTGCCCGCGCCGCCTCAATGATCTTGGCAACGATGGCGCGTGCGTCATTGGGATGCTCGAGCAGAAACTCCTGCAGCTTGGCGCTCACCGCCGTCTCAACGATGCCCTTGATTTCGGATGAGACGAGCTTGTCCTTGGTCTGGGAGGAGAACTTCGGATCCGGCAGCTTCACGGAGAGGATGGCGGTCAGGCCCTCGCGGGCGTCATCGCCGGTGGTGGCAATCTTCTCGCGACGGCCGGACATCTCCTTCTCGATGTAATCATTCAGGGTGCGCGTGAGTGCGCTGCGAAACCCTGCGAGGTGCGTGCCGCCGTCCTTCTGCGGAATGTTGTTGGTGTAGCAGAACATGCTCTCCTGGTAGGAGTCGTTCCACTGCATCGCCACCTCCACGTTGACGGTGCCTTCCTGGGTCTTGAAGCCGCACACCGCATCGTGGATGGGTGTGCGGGTGCGATTCAGGTACTTCACGAACGCCTGCAGGCCGCCGGCGTGCTCGAACACCTCGGACTTGTTTTCGCGCTCGTCGATGAGCTCGATGCGCACACCCGAGTTCAGAAACGAGAGCTCGCGCAGGCGCTTGGCGAGCACGTCATAGTTGAACTGGATGTGCGTGAAGATCTGCGCGCTCGGGCGGAAGCGGATGACGGTGCCGCGCTCGGAAGTTTCCCCGACGATCGCCAGCGGCGCGACCGGCACGCCCAGCTCGTACCTCTGGCGGTAGAGTTTGCCGTCGCGGGCGATCTGCAACTGCAGGTAGCCCGACAGGGCATTCACCACCGAGACGCCCACCCCATGCAGGCCGCCCGATACCTTGTATGAGGTATCGTCGAACTTTCCGCCGGCATGCAGCACCGTCATGATGACTTCGGCCGCGGAGACCCCTTCCTCCGCATGGATGTCGACCGGGATGCCCCGGCCGTTATCCGATACGGTGACCGACTCATCGGCGTGGATCGTGACGATAATCAGGTCGCAAAAGCCGGCCAACGACTCGTCGATCGAGTTGTCGACCACCTCGAAAACCATGTGGTGCAGACCCGAGCCGTCATCGGTATCACCGATGTACATTCCGGGTCGTTTGCGCACTGCATCAAGACCTTTTAAGACCTTGATTTTACTAGAATCGTAGACGTCTGGAGCTGACATGCATGGACCTTGGCCGGAATGCAACATTATACCGGCTGAACGCGTCCTTGTTCCACGTGAAACACACTGTCCGGACGGCCCAGAGGTGCAGGTGCCAGGTCGAGTGAAGTCACCACCAGCTGGCACTGAAGTGAGCGCACCTGCGCGAGCAGTTGCCCGAGGCGCGCGACGTCGAGCTCCGCGGCAGGATCATCGAGCAGCAGCGTGGGAGTGAGCGCCACCTGCGCGCGCAGCATCTGCAGCTGCGACAGCACCAAAGCGGCCGCGATGAGCTTTTGCTGGCCGCGCGAGAGAAGGTGACGCACGCTGCGGCCGCCGAGGCGCACTTCAACGTCCGCGCGATGCGGCCCGACGAGGGTCACACCGCGCCGGCGGTCCTGCGCGAAGCTCGTCATCGAGCGCCGCCGCGAGGGAGCGCTCCGCGCTCCAGCCCTGGAGGTACGACAGCTCAGCCGGCAGGTCGGCAAGTGAACGCACCATCTCTTGCCAGTACGGCCTCAGAGTCTCGATGAGCCTTGCCCGCGAGGCCGTAATGAGCTCGCCCTGTCGGACGAGCTCCGCATCCCATACGCGCGCCGTGGCCGGGGCCGAGCGCAGCGCGGCGTTGCGTTGCCGCAGCGCACGGCCATAGCGCTGCCAGGCCGCGACGAACGGAGGTTCCACGTGGAACACCGCCCAGTCGAGCCAGCGCCTGCGGCGCGGACTCGCCTCCTCGATGAGCTTGTGCATTCCCGGCTCCAGCGCTTGCACGGGGAAGGCCTGGGCAAGCTCCGCGCGCGAGCGCACCAGCATCCCGGCGATTTTCGCGGTGGCGCGTTCATGCCGGCCGAGCTGCACGCGCATGGGCAGTGCGGCGCCGCCGGCGAGGCGGCCGGTAACGCTCAAGGCATCGGCTCCGTGGCGAATCAGGGTTTCCGAGCGGCTCGTGCGGAACGAGCGCCCGCGACCGAGCAGATAGATGCCTTCCAGGAGCGAGGTCTTGCCAGAGCCGTTCGGGCCGCGAACGAGCGTGGTTCCCGGCGGCAGAACGAGCTCAGCGCGTTCGATGCAGCGGAAGTTATCGAGCGTGAGTTCCGCCAGCCCCATGCGCTGCGAGCGGCCGCGCTAGAGCCGCATGGGCATGACGACGTACTTCGTATTGGTGACCCCGGGTGCGCGAATGAGGCAGCTGCTGTTGGCGTCCGTGAGACCGATCTCGACGCGATCGGAGTCGATCGCGCTCAAAGCATCCAGCAAGTAGTTGACATTAAACCCGATCTCGACTTCATCACCCTTGTAGTTCACCTCGACCTCATCCTCGGCTTCCTCCTGCTCGGGATTGTGCGCCTGAAGCATCATGAGATCGGGTTTCATCGCCACGCGCACTCCGCGGTACTTTTCGTTGGAGAGAATCGCGGTTCGCTGCAGGGCCTGGCGCAGCGTTTCGCGCTCCGCATCGATCAGCTTGCCGGGGGCCGCAGGAATCACGCGGCCGTACTCCGGGAAACGCCCATCTATCAGCTTCGAAGTGAAGCGAATGTCGCCGATCTGGGCGCGAACGTGATTGGTACCGATTCCGAGCTCGATCGTGCCCTCGGTGCCCAGGATCCGCTGCAGCTCAAGTACCGCCTTGCGAGGCAGAATCACCTGGTGCGCGCCCTTGTGGTGGCCTTGGAGCTGCGTTTCGCACAGCGCCAGGCGATGTCCGTCCGTCGCGATGGCCCGCAGCGCCGAGCCTTCGGTCTCGAGGAGCATGCCGTTCAGGTAGTAGCGCACGTCCTGCTGCGCCATCGCAAAATGGGTTTTATCGATCAGGCGGCGAAACTCCCCCTGCGCCACGCTGATCGTCTGCTGCGCGTTGATCTCATCGACGATGGGGAATTCGGCCGCCGCGAGACTGGAGAGCGTGAAGCGACTGCGACCGGCGCGCAGTGAAAGCCGCTCGCCCTCGCTCGAGAGCGTGACATTCGTCTTCTCCGGTAAAGCGCGGAAGATGTCGAGCAGTTTGCGGCCCGGCACGGTGATCGCACCGTTGTGCTGCACGGTGATGTTCGCCGTCGCGACGAGCTCCACTTCCAGGTCAGTTCCCGTGATGCTCAGGCGATTGTCGTGCGCTGCCAGCAGAACGTTGGCAAGGATCGGCATGGTCTGCCGACGTTCCACGACACCAATGACGCTTTGCAAAGGGGCGAGAAGATCATCCCGCGAGGCTGTGAGCTTCATGAATAACTCTTGTTTGAAGAATTGAAGATCTTAGTAGTTATAGCAGTAGAGCCGGTGCTTTTCGGGGGATAACCCCCGCAGCGCGCTCTCTGTCAGATGCTTGCGCGCAGCACGACCACCGACACATGCCGGGGATGAGCTGCGCGGCAGCTGTGCATATCCTGTAGGTGCTTTGCGCATCGGATTTCATCCCCAGGAAATCCACAGAAAATACGATTACCCCGCCAGAGTTCTCAACAGGTTTGAATAATCCTCAGCCATGCGACGCTCATCGCCGCGCAGTCCTTCGATGCGGCGGCACGCATGGATCACGGTCGTGTGATCCCGGCCGCCAAAGGCATCGCCGATTTCCGGCAGGCTGTGCGTGGTGAGCTCCTTGGCGAGCGCCATCGCCACCTGCCGCGGCCGCGCGACCGAGCGGCTGCGGCGTTTGGAGAGCAGATCCGCGACGCGCAGCTTGTAATAGTCCGCGACCGTCTTCTGAATGTTGTCGATCGTCACGAGCTTCGCCTGCAGGGAGAGCAGATCCTTCAGCGCTTCCTTGGTGAATTCTACGGTGATGGCGCGGCCGGTGAAGCAGGAGTTGGCGATCACGCGGCGCAGCGCTCCTTCGAGCTCGCGCACGTTCGAGCGGATGCGCTTGGCGATAAAAAACGCCACCTCCTCCGGCAGCTTCACGCCGCTGCTCTGCGCCTTCGTCATCAAAATGGCGACGCAAGTTTCAAGCTCGGGCGGCTCGATCGCGACGGTCAAACCCCAGCCAAAGCGCGATTTCAGCCGCTCCTCGAGGCCTTCGACCTCCTTCGGATAGCGATCGCAGGTGAGGATCACCTGGTGCTGGCCCTCGAGCAGTTCGTTGAAGGTGTGGAAGAACTCTTCCTGCGAGCGATCCTTCCCCGCAAAGAACTGGATGTCATCGATCAGCAGCGCATCGAGCGAGCGGTAGGCGGTCTTGAACTCGCTCATCTTGTTGTGCTGCAGGCCGCGCACCATGTCGCTCACGAAGCGCTCGGAGTGCACGTAGGCCACGCGCGCCTCGCCGTCGCGGGCCTGCGCGTGATTGGCGATGGCATGCATGAGATGTGTCTTGCCGAGACCCACGCCGCCATAAAGAAATAGCGGGTTATAGGCGCGCCCGAGGTTTTCGGCGACCTGCACTGCGGCCGCCTTGGCGAGCTGATTGCTCTTGCCTTCAACGAAGGTGCTGAAGCTGAAATGCGGATCGAGGCGCGCGCCGATGACCAGGCCCTCGGCGCGGCGTGCGCGCGCTGGCAGCGGGTTTGCGGCGGCAGCCTTGGGCGGCGGCGTGCGCGAGCCCACTTCCACCGTGATGATCGGCGCATCGCCCGTGCTCTGGTGCTGCAAGAGCTCGCCGATACGCGGCAGCAGATTGGCGTTCACCCACTCGACTACAAAACGATTCGGCGCAAGCAGCTTCAGCGCGCCCGCGCCCTCGAGCACCTGCAGCGGGCGCACCCATGTGTTGAATTGCTGTTCGGGAAGCTCCGCTTCGAGCGCGCGCACGCAACGAATCCAAACCGAGGGGTCCACGTGCTCTTGTTCCATGGCGCTCTCGTGGTAGGAAGGCGGGGAAAGGGTTGCGGAGTTTATACCTTGAGGCGCGGGGGCTGAAGGCTTTAAGTGCCGTGTTGACACTCTCGCATCCGCAGGCTTAGCCTTGCCGGCCTTTTTTTGAAGAGCCTCTCGACGATGAAGCGCACCTACCAGCCAAGTAAAGTACGCCGCAAGCGCACCCATGGGTTTCGCGCGCGCATGGCCACCAAGGGTGGCCGTCGGGTCCTGAGCCGTCGCCGTGCGAAAGGCCGCAGGAAGCTCATCCCCTAAGCCCACGGATTTGATTGGCATTTCTGCCGCTCGGCAGAGGCTGACTCTCCCCGCGGAGCGGCGTTTGCGCAGCAAGCGCGAGTTCGACGCGGTTTATGCACACGGGCAGCGATTCGGCAACGGCTTCTTCGGCGTGACGGCGCATCTGGGCGAGCGGGGCGGACCGCGGCTGGGCCTGGCGGTGGCCGTGAAGACGGCCGGCAATGGCGTTGAGCGCAATCGCATCCGGCGGGTGATCCGCGAGTCATTCCGGCTGCATCAGCACGAGCTGCCGGCGCTGGATCTGGTGGTGAGTGCGCGCGCGCGCGTCCGCGGCGCAAGCAGTGCGCAGCTGCGAGCGCAGCTTGAACCGCTCTGGCGGGAAGTGAGAAACAAATGCGCCGCATCGCACAGCTCTTAATCCGGCTCTATCAGTGGGTGCTGAGCCCGTACCTCGGCCCACGCTGCCGCTTTTACCCGAGCTGCTCGCAGTATGCGCATGAGGCGATCGGGCGCTTCGGCGTGTTCGGCGGCGGCTACCTCGTCGCAAAACGCATCCTGCGCTGCCACCCGTGGCATCCGGGCGGCCTCGACCCCGTGCCCACGCGGGCGGCGCGATGAATAATCCACGCGTCCTGCTGTGGCTTGCGCTCGCGGCCATCCTGCTCCTGAACTATCAGGCGTGGATGAAGGATTACGGCGCAACCAGCCCCGCGCAGCCGGCGCCGAGCGGCACGGCCGCGCACAATCCAGCGCCGAACCCGGATTCGGCGGTGCCACAAACCTTTGCCACCGAAAGCGGCGCCCCGACCACGCCCGCGCCCGCAGCCGCGGCCGCCGCCCCCGCAATCGACGCGCAAGGCAGTGCGAATGCGCCGCACGTGCATGTCCGTACCGACGTGCTCGATATGGATATCAGCCTGCAGGGCGGCACGATCACGCGTGCGGATCTGCTGCGCTATCCACGGGTGAAGGGATCGACGGAGCCGGTGCGGCTCATGAACGAGGACTCCGCGCTCACCCGGTACGTGCTTAACAGCGGAATCGCCGGGCCGGGCAATGCGCATCCCACCCAGGCGGCGAGCTTCACCGCGCCCGCCTCGCAGTACGAGCTCGGCACTGCCGCGCAGCTCACCGTGCCGCTCAGCTGGAATGATGGCCATGGCGTCAGCGTTACCAAGACCTTCGTCTTTCGCCGTGGTGACTACCGCATCGATTTGCAGTACGCGGTCGACAATCGCTCGAGCGAGCCTTGGCAGGGCGCCATCTACGGGCAGATCCAACGCTATGACGTGCCCGTCGCCCGATCCTATTTCAACGTGGAAGGCAACGCTTCTCACGGCCCTGCGGTGGGTGATGGCACGAAGTACCGCTTTCTCAGCATCGACAAGCCTGACAATCGCACGCTTGACCTCCAGGCGCACGGCGGCTGGATTGCGGCCGTACAGCTGTACTTCGTCGGCGCCGTCGTCCCGGAGGCGGCTTCGCAGAACCGCATTACGCTCAGCACCGAGGAGCGCAAGTTTCAGCTCACCGTTACCGGGCCGCTGCGCTCGCTCGCGCCCGACACGACGGGCACGTTCAAAGAAACCCTCTTTGTCGGACCCAAGCTGCAGGATCAGCTCTCGGCGCTCGCGCCCTATCTTGATCGCGTGGCCGATTACGGCACCTTCACGCTGCTCGCGCTGCCGCTGTTCTGGCTGCTCGGCCGCGTACACGCGTTCTTTGGCAACTGGGGCGTTGCCATCATCGTCGTCACGTTCCTCCTGAAGCTCGCGTTCTATCCGCTTTCGGAAGCGAGCGGCCGATCCATGGCGAAGATGAAGACGCTCTCGCCACGCATCAAGAACCTGCAGGACATGTACAAGGACGACAAGGAGAAGCTCGGCCGCGCCATGATGGAACTCTACAAGCGCGAGAAGGTGAACCCGGTGGCGGGCTGCCTGCCGATCATCATCCAGATTCCCGTCTTTCTCGCGTTCTACTGGGTGCTGCTGGAAAGCGTCGAGATGCGCCAGGCGCCGTTCGTCGGTTGGATCCACGACCTGTCCGCGCGTGATCCCGCCTTCATCCTGCCGGCGATCATGGCGGCGGCCATGCTGGTGCAATACAAACTGAATCCGACGCCGCCGGACCCGGTGCAGGCGAAGGTTTTCTTGATCATGCCGCTCGTGATGTCGGCGACCTTCGCGTTTTTTCCCGCCGGACTCGTCCTCTATTGGGTCACGAACACGCTGCTGTCGATCGCACAGCAGTGGAATATCAATCGGCGCATCTCCGCGATCGCTGCGAAAAGAACCGACTAGGTGCTAGGCTCGCTCTTGAATGGATTTGACCGACACCATTGTCGCGCGCGCGACGCCCGCCGGTCGCGGCGGCATCGGCATCGTGCGACTGTCGGGACCGAAGACGCCTGAGATCGCCGCGGCGCTCATAGGCAGCGTACCGGCGCCGCGCCTTGCAGCCTTTGTGCGCTTTCTCGATGCGCGAGCCGAGCCGATCGATGCCGGTCTTGCGCTTTTTTTTCCGGCGCCGAGCTCGTACACGGGCGAGCACGTGCTCGAGCTGCAGGGACACGGCGGGCCCATCGTGCAGGAAGAGCTCATCGTGCGGGTGCTCGAGCTTGGCGCGCGGCGCGCGCTGCCCGGGGAATTCACGCAGCGCGCGTTTCTCAATGACAAGCTCGACCTCACCCAGGCCGAGGCGATTGGCGATCTCATCGATGCGGGCTCGCGCGCGGCGGCGCGCGCGGCGATGCGCTCGTTGCAGGGCGAATTCTCGCTCATGGTGAAAGCCGCAACCGAGGCGCTCATTGCGCTGCGCAGCTACGTTGAAGCGGCGATCGATTTTCCCGAGGAGGAGATTGATTTTCTCGCCGACCGCGCGCTCGCGCAGCGTCTGGAGGAGGTGCGCGACCAGTTTGACGCGGTCGAGGCGATCGCGCGCCAGGGGCGGCTGCTGCGCGAAGGCATGACGGTGGTGATCGCCGGCCGCCCCAATGCCGGCAAGTCGAGTCTGCTCAATCGCCTCGCCGGCTACGACGCCGCCATCGTCACGGCACTGCCCGGCACCACGCGCGATGTGCTGCGCGAGCACATCGATATCGATGGCATGCCGCTGCATGTGCTCGATACCGCAGGGTTGCGCGCCGCGCTCGATGTGGCGGAGGAGGAAGGCATCCGGCGCGCCGAGGCGGAGATGCTGCGCGCCGATCGGGTGCTGTTCGTCATTGATGCGCTCGAGGATCCCACGGGCAGCGCCTATCAGGCTGAGCGGCAGCGACTGCCGCAGGATGTGGCGGTGACGCTGGTCTTCAACAAGTGCGATCTTGCGCTCGGCGTGCCGGTTGCCGACACCGCCTCCGGCCCGCCGCGTATCACACTGTCGGCTTTGAGCGGCGCGGGCATCGACACCCTGCGCGCGCACTTGAAATCTTGCATGGACTATCACGGTCTTGACGGCGGCACGGTGTCGGCGCGCGCGCGTCATCTGGAAGCGCTCGCGTGCGCCCGCGCGCATGTTGAGGAGGCGGTGCGGCAGCTCAACGAGCGGCGCGCCGGAGAACTCGTTGCCGAGGAGCTGCGCTTGGCGCAGCAGGCGCTCGCCGAGATCACCGGCGAGTTCACGACCGAGGATCTGCTCGGGCGCATCTTCGCGGGATTCTGCATTGGGAAGTAGGGTGGCGAAAAACCCGGCGCAGGCAATGATCCGAGCAGCGGCAAATGACGAGCATTGCCACAACGCAGAGCCTTGACGCCAAGTGTGGCAGTCGACGCGAGTAGCGCGATCGACAACATCTGCGGTTACATTGTTGTTTAGGAGCCAATGTGATGCAGACGGATTCTTTCGCTGGAATGTTCGATCAGAACGCAGAGCAGTGGGCCCGGCAGGAGCCCATGATCCTCTCGGACTTCACGGCCAGACCGCTCGTACTGCAGGAACTTGCGCCCCTGACGGGCAAGCATGTGCTGGATCTGGGGTGCGGCGAAGGATACGTTGCCCGTCTGGTGGCGCAGGCAGGCGCGCAGTCGGTATTCGGCATCGATATCTCCAGCGAGATGGTCGGCCGTGCACAACAGGCTGCCGCGAGCGGTGCACCGTGCCCGATGATCTTCAAGAGCGGCAATGCCACGAACTTTCGGGAGTTTCCGCGGGAGCAATTCGACCGGGTGATCGCCGTGTTTATGGCCAGCTATTTGAGTTGTGCTGAAATGACCGAGGTCTTCCGGACGGTGCGTTCGCGCCTCGCTCCGGGCGGTCGTTTCATTTTCACGGTCCCGCACCCATTTCTGCCCTACATCCGCCGCCAGGAGAAGCCCGTTTACTTCGACTCAAAGGGACGAGACTACTTTGCCGGAGTCGATGATACCTATGAAGGGTACATCTGGAGACGGGACGGCAAGGCCGTTCCGGTAAGTTACATGCACAAGACTTTTGCCGACTATTTCGATGCCCTGGCCGCTGCCGGGTTCCGAACACTCCCCAAAATCATTGAACTGAAGGTAACCGAGGAGCATCTGGCTTTGGATCGCGCGTTTTTCGAAGGTGCCGTGGGTTATCCATTGCAGGTACTGTTTCGCATCGATGCGCAGTAAGCATCCGTTCGCAGCCCCTCCAGTCTCGAGATTCAGAACAGGCGTCTGGAGAACCAGGCGCACGGCGGCAGCGCTTGATGCGCGAGATCTTCGATCCGTCGAGTGTCTCGTCGGCACGGTTCAGGCGGTCGCGGATCATTGCCGCAGCAGATCGGGATAGTTGCGCATCCTTCCCGTATACCAGTCTTGCCGTCGCTGAGCGTCGGCTCACAGGCTGCAAAGCCAGATCACTGACCGGCAAGTAATGGGCCGGGTGCCGCCAGTTCGATAGAAGCGCTGCTGTTGACCCCCGAGCAGCCGGTCACTCCTCTCGGAAGCTGACATCGAGATTGCGCAGAGCGGACGCACGCCGAGGCATGACGTCACGGTGACGTGCGCGCTGAAGCCTCCCCCGGCACGGGCAGGCCGACCTTGCGGCAGAAAGCCGCAAAGCGCGGATCGTCCTTGTAGCGCAGGAATAAGGGGGAGGAGAGAAGGTGGTGGATACCCGCATCGCGGTTGCTCCACGCCCGATCGAGCCACTCGAAGGTTGCCTTCGCGTCGTTGCGCAGCGCGTAGACTTCCGCGATCTGGTAGGCGGAACTACCGGCATCCTTCTCGATAAATGTCCTAAGCGCCGCGTCGGCCGCGCTGCGGTCGCCACTGACTTGCTGCGCGTACGCGAGCGCCATGTCGCGAAATACTCCGGGAGGCTGTTGCTGCGCGGCTTCGAGCGCCGCTGGCGCGTTACCGCGCTGAATCTCGATGATCGTGAGCCATGCGTGATTGGGCCCCGAAGCAGGCTGCAGCTCGATGGCCTTATTCATCGCCCGCTCGGCCTCATCGAGGCGGTGAAGTCCCAGGAGATACGTGGCAAGCGCCCTGTACCCCCCGGCCCGGAGCGGCTCGGTCACGAGTGCCTGCCGCGTTAGCTCGATCGCCTGATCCATCTCACCGTAAATCGCGAGCTGACTCCCGAGATTGAACTTCGCCTGGGTGTCATTGGGCGAGAGCTCCAGCGCACGCCGATACTCCGCTTCGGCTCCGCGCCAGTCGAGGTCGGCGGTCTGAAGCAGATCACCCCGGGCATTGTGGGCGGCCGCAAGGTCGGGTGAGAGGGCGAGCGCACGGTCGGCCGCCTCACGCGCCTTCGCATACGCCTCCTGCGCCGCTGCACCTTCGAGGAAGTCCCCACTGAGGAAGGTCCAGGCATGCGAAAGCTCGCTCCACGCGAGCGCATAACGCGGATCGAGCTGGGTGGCCTGCGCGAAGAATTCGATCGCCCTGCGAATGTCGGCTTCCGTGCCGCGGGGGTAATAGAACCGGCCCTGCAGCAGTGCGTTGTAGGCCTCCAGGTTCCCACTCGGGGGCTGCTCGCTCTGCGCCGCCGCATGCTCACCCTGCAGGAGCTTAGTCTTCAGCGCCCCCGCCACCGCGCGTGTGATCTCATCCTGTAAGGCAAAGAGATCCTTGTATGGACGGTCGTAGTGCTCCGACCACTGGGCGCTCCCGTCCGCGGTGTCGATGAGCTCGGCGCTCACCCGGATCATGTCTCCCGACTTGCGCACGCTCCCCTCGAGCAGATGTGCCACCCCGAGCTTCGTTCCGATGCTGTGGCTGTCTTCCTTCGAGTCCCGGAATTTGAACGCTGAACTGCGCCCGATCACCTTGAGCCCCTGAAACTGGGAGAGAGCGGTGATCAGGTCTTCCGAGATTCCGTCGGAGAAGTATTGCTGGCTTGCCTCCCCGCTCTCGTTCGCGAGCGGCAGCACGGCGATCGACTCACCCTGAACGCTCGGCCTCGATCCGCGCTGCCGCTCGAGACCAAAGTAGACGAGTACGCCGAGCAGCACCAACGCGATCACCCCGGCGACCGCCACGGGCAGGACGCGCTTCGACCCGGATGATGCCGGGGCGTGCTCTCTTGCCGGTATGCTCGCCCGGATCGGAGTCGATGCCTCGCCCGACAGCAGGTGCTGCACACGGTCTACAAAGGCCGGTGGCGTTTCCCCTCCCGGCAGCCGCATCCACTGCAACTCCCGGAATCTGTCAGGTACCTGCTCGTCGTCGTCGGGCGTATCGTCGATGGCGACCGGCACCAGGAATGCCTTCGTGGCCGTAAACAAGTGCGACCGGTCGACGGCTAACTTCCACTCAAGCCGGAAGTAACCCTCAGCTCTTGCGTCGGTATTTCTCGAAATGACGGGGATGAATAGCGCGCAGCTCTTGATCTGCCTGCGGATCGACTGGTCCCACGCATCGCCCCCGCGGAGCTCGCTCTTGTCAAACCAGACTTCGATCCCTGCCCCCCGCAGCGCAGTTGCGATTCGTACAGCAGCTGCCGCGTCCTCGGAGGCGTAGCTTAGGAATACCGCGTGCGATAGCTCGGTCACGGGCAATGCGACCCCAGGGTCTCATTCGTTCTCGTGCAGGCAGGCTGGGACGTTTTACGAGCGTCACCTACCCACTATGCGGTCAATGTTACCCCGTGCGGTAACGCAGCAGTCAAATCGCTCCTTCCCACCTGACTCGGACTCTGCGCGAAGTCCTCAAGCCCGTAGCTCGCAGGTGCGAACGGCTGCTTTCAGGAAAATTGCAATTGCGGAGTGACCAGCCGCTGTTGCCGGCAGCTGCCTGTCAGCGGGAGGGCGGGACGTAGGCCGATCCACGGCCGGTACTCAAAGACGAGTGTTACTCAGCGACGCGAGATGCGAGAGCTGTTAATTGATTAGCGTCCCCTTAAGCAGAATCTGCTTCCGCAGGCGACGCAAGGCGAGCATGCCGATCAGGAACGATAAGGAGAGCGAATCAAATGCTCCGCCACCCGACTTGCTGGGAGGAGGAGCGGCGCCGACGAGACCGTTAACGACAACGGACGTCTGTGCCTTTTCAGTTTGCGACTCGACCGCGCAACTCAGTCCGTACGAATACGTTCCGGCGGTGGATTCGGTAACCGCCTTCGTTCCGCTCAGCGCAATCATGCCGGTCCAGCCATCGGCGGTTGAACCGCCGGTCGCCGTGCAAATCACTCCACTCGCTGAAGGCGGACTGGTATCCCACGTTAAAGTGACCGGCATGCCCACTGTTACAGTCGATGCACTCGCCTTGATAGATACCTGTATTAACGGAAGCTGCATCAGATAAGAATGGCTGGAATTGTCCCGCGAATCGGTACCGTTCACGATGAGCAAGTTGCTGTCATTGATGCCGCGCGCATCGGTAAGCGTGACAAAGGGCTTCAAGGGGTCAGTCGGTAGCACAAGCGCGTTGAGGTCATTCAAAGTGCCGTCATAGACAAACGCGTGGTTGACGTTCGTGGCGGGGTTGCCGGTGGATTCGGAGAGACCAACCACCACACCTGCTGAGTTAATTCCGTAGCCGGTACTAAAGACATAGCCAGGAAGTGTGCCGAGGTTCATCGCAGTACCCCCAGCACTGTAGAGAAACGCTGCGGTTGTACTCCCGAACTGTATGGCGCCGGTCACCTGGCCGCTTGCATTGAGCGCATTGGCTTGGCCAGTGCCGATGTCGAAGTACGACCCGGAACTCCAGAGGAATGCGCCGGGCTGGCACATGGGCCCCGTGGGCAACAAACCGACGATCTGTCCAGCATCATTGATGCCATAGGCTACGCCGGTCGCAGTAGCGACACTGCCGTTAGTGTTAGAGCAAGTGTTCGCGGGAAAGGCAAATGTCGCAAATACGCCGTTGCTCAGCACGAGCGCATCGCCCAGCCCGTGCACATAGTTCCAGTCCCCGACGATCGCCCCGCTTGCGTTGATGCCCAAGCCTTGATTTCCGAGGTCGGGATCACTCGGGCTAGTGCCAGGAGGAGCATATAGCGGTTCGGTAGTCACAACTCCGTTCGCGTAGACAGCGATGGCGCAGCCTGTACCCGAATCCAAGCCCACGACCGGGCAGTTCACACCGGGCCCGGTATACGCACCGCCGACCGACCCTACGACCTCGCCAGCGGTGTTGATGCCGGCTCCCGTAAAGCCCGCTGGAAACGCCGTCAAGGTGCCATCGCTGTAGAGGTAATTTTGCAGAACGACCTGGCCGCTGTTGTTAATGCCTAGGCCAGGCGCTACCGCTCCCAAATCTTTCAAATTGCTTACTTCTTGTGCGGTCACGGTTGGCGAGCCCATCAGTATTGAGCCAACACCGACAATCGAGGCGATGATACCTAGAGGTCTCCACGACATGGCCGTCTCGCTTGTCGGACATCGTGTCCTTTTGCCGCCCAGTCTGCGCCAACCGGCAAAGTACTGCACTAGCCGAGCGCTACCTTACAAGTTGGCAAGCTCTACGCTCGACTGTT
Source organism: uncultured Gammaproteobacteria bacterium (assembly GCA_963695315.1). Lineage (GTDB taxonomy): Bacteria > Pseudomonadota > Gammaproteobacteria > Steroidobacterales > Steroidobacteraceae > PALSA-1196. The sequence goes on along the minus strand of OY968773.1, from coordinate 3,330,767 downwards.
GAAAAATGATCGCTGCCGGATGCACGGTGGTAAAGCTGGGCGAAGGCCAGACCACCACCATGCCCTCGCAACGTCTGCACTCACTTTGCTAGCCTCCGACGAGGCCGCTGCTTGGCAGCACTTGGCTTAATTACGAGTTCGCCACGACCCTTGGATGCCAACGGAACTGTAGCATGTTCGATCGCCGCCGTGATCAGCGCCTCGACGTCCGGATGCTTCAACTGGCTAGCAGCCTCCACACGGATGAAGCGGGTTTGCTTACCCGATCCCATCAGCAGCTTCTTTGGGTCGGGCAATTGTTTTCCTTGATTAAAGTACAGGCTCACACCGTCGGCACGCGCGGCGATTGCGACAATCGAATCTATGCCGTGATTCGTCGGCGAATAGCCGATGACCACGGAGGTGCGGTAGTCGTACACCAGCTCGTTGGCAGTCGGCAATCGTTGGCGCATGGCAGACCGGACGGAGTGGACGAGCCGCTGGTCCTTGGGATCGAATTTCTCGATGAGGGCTCGAAGCTGGGCCTCCGGTGGGCCCTTCGCGTTAACCGGGTTGACTTCCATCCTATTCTCCATGCGTCGATTCAAAGGTCTTCCCCTTGCGCGAGGATATTTCGAACGACCGCTTTGGAGAAGCCGTTTCGATCAACTGGACTTCCGCTTCTGGGCCGGGAACCGCCGGATTGGGCTCCCAAGAGCGGCCGGTCAATCGCGTTGCGCTCGGAGAATGCTTGTCCGATTGACTCCCAACTAATACATCTGATCCTAGCTCCATCGAGCTTCGTCGCGCCCGACTAGCGGCTACTTGGCCCGCGATCCAAGCAGCGCCTTCTCGGGCTCTTGCCAGCTCGCGCTCTTTTGAGAGATGGCAGCAACGACGGTTTGCACAAAGGACTCACAAATCCTAGATGCTTCTTGCATTGGCAAGTAGTAACGTCGCCAGAGGCTCGAAATCGAAAAAAGTCTGTTCGTTGTTGCGCTTCACCAAGGTTCGTAGCGCGTGTAGCGAGAGGCGCTGGCGACGACGAGAGGCCTGCTAATGCCAACCTGCATCGCCAATCTGCGCCTGATCGCGCTTGCCGCAGCTTTCACGAACCTCAGCGCGACTGCTGCTGATACAACGACGAGCGTGCGACGATCGATTGCGGAGCTCAAGCCGGCCGCCACGCTGCATCTCGGCAAGAGCGCCAATTGGGTGGCAATTGCCGATGACGCCGTGTGGGTCGGCACCACCGGACCGAACGCGGTGGTCGCGATCGACGCACGAACCAACACACGCGCCGCCACGGTGCGCGTTCCGGGAAAGCCGTGCGCCGGACTCGCAGTTGGATTTGGCAGTCTATGGGTGCCGCTTTGCGCGGCGCCTAACGCTCTGGTTCGTGTGGATCTGCGCACACACACGCTGAGCGCATTGCCTGGGATCGGTCCGGCGGCACCTGAGGGTGGAATCACGATGAGCCCCGACAGCGTCTGGCTCATGATCGACAAGCGCGCGTCGCTTGCACGAATCGATCCGCACACTGGCAAGATTCGGCAGACCATCCGTGTACCGCCCGGCTCCTACAACCCCCGCTACAGCGACGGCCAGATTTGGGTGACGCGCGCCGAAGGCGCAGAGGTCACCGTCGTTAGCGCAACCACAGGCGCTGTGATGGCGTCCGTGTCGACCCCTGCCAAGCCAAGATTTCTCACCTCCGGTGACGGCGGCGTGTGGACCTTAAATCAGGGCGATGGTTCTCTCACGCGGATCGATACTCGAACGCGACAGGTGGTCGCGAATATTGCGCTTGACACGCCCGGCCATGGCGGCGACATAACTTTTGCTCGCGGCATGGTGTGGACATCAATGGCCAAAGTTCCGCTGTCGCTCGTCGACGGCAAAAAATGCCGTGCTGCTTTGCCAGTGGTTCGGGCGCGGCGGCGACGCGCTAGGTGTTGGGGAGGATGCGATCTGGCTAACCGACTATGATGCGGGAACGATAATGCGGATACCGTTGAACGAAGCACTCCAGCACTGCAAAGGTTGATCAGCTAGCAGCGCGCACGAGGAGTTCAAGCTACAGCACAGGCAAGCCTTATGAGCGATCGAACCACCCCGCTGACCGATGAACTCTACGAGTATCTGCTCGCGCACAGCGTGCGCGAGGCGCCGGTTCTGGCGCGCCTGCGAGAAGTGACCGCAAAGATGCCGCACGCAAGCATGCAGATCAGCCCCGAGCAGGGTCAGTTCATGGCGTTGCTGGTGCGCCTCATCGCCGCGCGACGCTGCATCGAGGTCGGTACCTTCACCGGCTACTCGAGTCTGGCGGTTGCGCTCGCGCTGCCAGCCGATGGCAGCATCATTGCCTGCGACGTGGATCCACAGACCACGGCGATCGCGCAGCGGTTCTGGACGGAAGCGGGAGTCGAGAAAAAAGTGCAGCTGCGCCTGCAGCCGGCGCTGCAGACGCTCGCCGAGCTCATTGCGCATTACGGTGCGAACTTATTTGACTTCGCATTTATCGACGCCGATAAGGAGAACTACCGCGCCTATTACGACAAGCTCTTCGAGCTCATCCGGCCCGGCGGTCTCATCGCCGTCGACAATACGCTCTGGAGCGGCCAGGTCGCCAATGCGCACAACCACGACAGCGCGACCGTTGCGCTGCGTGCCTTCAATGATTATGTTCATCACGATGAGCGTGTGGATCTGGCGCTCGTTCCCATCGGCGATGGTTTGACGCTGCTGCGCAAACGCTTGCTGGATTGACTTTCTGCGCACGCACGCGCCGTCGCCGCGGCTCGCCGCGCGCGGCGTGTTACCGACTTTGTAACCTGCGAGCGGTAACTTTAGGGGCCATGCCTGCACCATCTTTCGCCCACCACAACCCGCCGGTCAGGCTTGTGATCTGCGGTGGCGGTGCCAGCGCCGTGCTCTTGCTGTGTGCCCTCAAGGAGCACGCCTCGCGCCCGATTGCGGTGAGCGTTCTTGAGCCGCGCGAGCGCTTGGGCGTGGGAGTTGCGTACTCGACGCGCTCGGCGGCGCATTTTCTAAATACCCGTGCCTGCAACATGGCCGCCAGCGGCGGCGATGCGGATTTTCTCTTCTGGCTGCGCAGCGAGCGCGATCGGCGCGGCTTTAACTGGGGCGCGGAGGATTTCGCGCCGCGCCAGTACTACGGCGAATACCTGCAGTCGAAGCTGCGCGAAATCTACAACGCGCCAAACATCAAGCTCACGTGGCTGCGCAGAAGCGCGCAGGCAGTCGTCGCGAACGGCGAGGGCTGGCAGGTGCTGCCCGCGCAGGGCGCGCCCCTGTACGCGGACATCGTCGTGTTGGCCACCGGCAATGAGCCGCCGGCGCCGCTCGGCATGGATCTGCCCGCTGCCGCGCAGCGCCTGGTACTCAACAATCCGTGGAACAGCGATGCCTTGAATGAACTGCCGCGTGCGGCGGCGGTGCTCATCGCCGGCACGGGCCTCACCGCCGCCGACGCCGTCGCCGAGCTTCTGCACCGCCGGCACACCGGAGCGCTCTATGCGTTCTCGCGCCGTGCGCTCTGGCCCCGCTCGCACGGCGCCGCGCTCGAGCTGCCCGACAGCCTGCGCGCGAGCCTGCCTGGCGCGTTGCCTGCGCTCGTGAAACGCGTGCGCCAGCTCTGCGGACAGGATGCTCGCGGCGAGCGCTGGCGAGGAGTGATGACGGAATTGCGCGGACTCGCGCCGCATATCTGGGGCGCCTGGGACATCGAACAACAGCGGCGCTTCCTGCGCCATGTCCGGCCCTTCTGGGACGCGCACCGGCACCGGCTCGCGCCCGAGGTGCACGCCAAACTCTCCCGGGCGCTCGCGCGCGGGCAGCTTTGCCTCGTGCGCGGGCGGCTCGAATCACTTGAGCATTCGGGCGCACGCGGCACGCTGCGCGCAACCCTGCGACGCGGTGCCGCGCGCACCGCGGTGCTTGAGGGTGCGGTGCTCATCAACTGCACCGGACCCGGCACCGACGTGCAGCGCTCGAACAATCCACTGCTACGCAGCATGCTCGCTGACGGTCTCGCGCGCCCGGATGCCCTGTCGCTCGGCCTTGCGACGGACGAGCGCTTCCGCCTGCTTGCGCGCACGGGTGATCTGCAGCGCACGCTCTATGCCCTCGGGACGCTCACGCGCGCGCGGCAGTGGGAGGTGACGGCGATCGCGGAGATTCGCGCGCAGGCGCGCCTGGTCGCACGCGACATCGAGCTGTATGCCACGGTGCGTGCGCAACGCGCGACCGAGCGGCGCGCGGCGCCGGCCGCGGGCGTGCAGATGGCGCTATAGCGACCGCATTGCCAACTCTTCGGCTGGCAAGGGAAACTGCCGGATCATGCGGGTACGCCGCGCCGTTGTTGTGCCGAAGGCAATTGAAGGAGCGCTGATCGCGCTCTTCGGCGAGGGCGTACGGCGCATCCGCATCATCGAGTACTCGCTCCTTGCCCGTGCGCACGCGGGTGCGGTTGCGACCACGCGCCGCGGGCGCATTTACCTTGCGGGCAGCGCCGCGGACTTCTTTGACAATCCCGCATTGATGCTGCACGAGTTCTGTCACGTGCTGCTGCAATGGCAGACCGGGCGCCTCACGCGCGTGCGCTACCTGCGCGAGTGGTTGCGTCACGGCTACTGGGACAACGCCTTCGAGGTTGAGGCGCGCGAATTTGCGCAGTCGCATCTGAGCCGCTTCCACGCGCTGCTCTCCCGGCGTCCGTAGCCCTTCGGTTACAATGCGCGGCTTTTCTGACACGACCCCAGCCCGTCATGCGATCTGGACACACTTTCGAGGTCATCGTGGTCGGCGGCGGCCACGCCGGCACGGAGGCCGCGCTTGCCGCCGCGCGCATGGGCGCGCGCACCCTGCTGCTCACCCAGAGCATCGAGACCCTGGGACAGATGAGCTGCAATCCGGCCATCGGCGGCATCGGCAAAGGCCATCTCGTGCGCGAGATCGATGCCCTCGGCGGCGCCATGGCGCGCGCGGCCGATCGGGCCGGAATCCAATTCCGCACCCTGAACGCGAGCAAGGGCCCCGCCGTGCGCGCCACCCGTGCGCAGGCGGACCGCCAGCTCTACAAGCGCGCGATCCGCGCGACTCGTTCGAGAGCGAGCCGCAACCTGCAACTCTTCCAGCAGGAGGTGGCCGACCTGCAGGTCGAGGGCGGGCGCGTCAGCGGCGTCGTCACCGTCGACCGGCATCATCTTGCAGGCACGCGCGGTGGTCCTGACCGTGGGGACTTTCCTCGGCGGTCGTATGCACGTCGGGCTTGAGCAGCACGCCGGCGGCCGGATGGGAGACCCGCCCTCCGAGCGACTGGCGGCGCGGCTGCGCGAGCTGCCGCTGCGCGTCGGGCGGCTCAAGACGGGCACGCCGCCCCGACTCGACGGCCGCAGCCTCGATTTCTCGGTGATGACGCCGCAGCCGGGCGACGCGCCGCCACCCGTGTTTTCGTTCATCGGGCGAGTCAATGAGCATCCTAAGCAGGTCAATTGTTTCATAACGAAGACAAATGAGCGCACGCACGAGATCATCCGGCGAGCGAGCGATCGCTCGCCGCATGTTCACGGGCGTCATCGAGGGCACAGGCCCGCGCTACTGCCCGTCGGTCGAGGACAAGGTGGTGCGCTTTGCCGACAAGAGCTCGCACCAGATCTTCGTCGAGCCCGAGGGACTCGACACTCACGAGATTTACCCGAACGGGATCTCGACCAGCCTGCCCTTCGATGTGCAGGAAGAGTTCGTGCGCACCATTGCCGGCTTCGAGAACGCGCACCTCACCCGTCCCGGCTATGCGATCGAATACGATTACTTCGATCCGCGCGATCTTGCGCCCTCGCTGGCCACCCGGCAGTTCGCGGGCCTCTTTTTCGCCGGCCAGATCAACGGCACGACCGGCTACGAAGAGGCGGCCGCCCAGGGCCTCGTGGCGGGGATCAATGCGGTGCTGCATGTGCGCGGCGAGACGCCGTGGACGCTGCGAAGCGCAGCGAGGCCTACCTCGGCGTGCTCATCGATGACCTGGTCACGCGCGGCACCCGCGAGCCCTATCGCATGTTCACGAGCCGCGCCGAGCACCGGCTGCTGCTGCGCGAGGACAATGCCGACCTGCGCCTGACGCCGCGCGGCCGGAGCTCGGGCTCATCGACGACGAGCGCTGGCAGCTCTTCGAAGAGAAGCGGCGCCTCATCGATGCCGACGGCGCCGCGCCGGACGTCGTGGATCGATGACGGCTGCCGGCGCAGCTCAAAGCCGAGCGCGAGGCGCGCCTGAAGTACGCCGGCTACATCCGGCGCCAGGAAGAGGAGGTCGAGCGCCAGCGACGCAACGAGGAGACCGCCTTGCCCGCAGATCTTGACTACGCAGCCTTCAGCGGGCTTTCGCACGAGGTGCGCGCAGCGGCTCGCGCAGTGCCGGCCGGCGACCCTCGGGCAGGCGGGGCGCATTGCCGGGGGTGACGCCCGCGGCGCGTCTCGATCCTGCTCGTCTATCTGAAAAAGCACAGTCTCAGCCGCGGCAGCCGCGTCGCATGAGCGGCTTCATCGCGCAGCTGCGCACGGCGTGGCGGCAGAAAAACTCGCTCGCCTGCGTCGGGCTTGATCCGCAGATCGAGCGGCTGCCCGCGCACATCGCGGCGCGCGCCTCGCCGATCTTCCAGTTCAACAAGGCCATCATCGATGCGACGGCCGACCTGGTGTGCGCCTACAAGCCGCAGTTTGCGCACTACGCCGCCTGCGAGGCCGAAGACCAGCTCGAGCGCACGATCGAATACATCCACCGCGCCTACCCCGGCATCCCGGTGATCCTCGACGCCAAGCGCGGCGACGTCGGCAGCACCGCCGAGCGCTACGCCATCGAGGTGTTCGAGCGCTACGGCGCGGACGCCGTCGACCGTCAATCCCTATCTCGGCGGCGACTCTCTCGAGCCTTTCCTGCGCTACGCAGGAGCGCGGCGTCCTCATCCTGTGCCGCACCTCGAATCCCGGCGCCCGCGATCTGCAGGATCTGGAACGTCGGCGGCCGCAAGCTCTTTGTCGCGGTGGCGGAGCTTGCCGCACGGCGCTGGAACACCCGCGGCAACTGCCTGCTCGTGGTGGGGGCGACCTACCCGCGCGAGCTTGCCGAGGTGCGCGCGATCGCCGGCAACATGCCGTTTCTGCTGCCCGGCGTGGGCGCGCAGGGCGGCCGATCTGCGCGCCGCCGTCGCGGCGGGCCAGAGCGCCGATGGGCACCGGCCTCATCGTGAGCTCCTCGCGCGGCATCATCCATGCCTCATCGGGCGAGGATTTTGCGAGCCGCGGCGCGCGCGGCCACGCTCGCGCTGCGCGATCGACATCAATGCCGGCCGCAAGCGGAGCGATGCCGCGTAGGCTTCTTGCGCCGGCGGCGCTCGCGCTCGCTCGCCCTTCCTCGTCTGCGGCTGCGCCCGCGCGCCGCAGGGGGCGCACCGGGCAGCGCACCGCGGCAGCGGCGACCCTGCTCGTCGGCAACGGGCCCGGACCCGATTCCCTCGATCCGCAGAAGGCGCGCGTGAATGAGGCGCATCGAGGTGCTGCGCGATCTGTACGAGTGCCTGACCTCGCTTGATCAGCAGGCGGCGCCGGCCCCGGGCGTCGCCACGAGCTGGGATGCGAGCGCCGATGGCCTCACCTACACCTTCCATCTGCGCCCCGAGGCGCGCTGGTCGAACGGCGATCGGGTGGTGGCCGCGGATTTTCTCGCCGCGCTGCGCCGGCTCGTCGATCCGGCCACCGCCTCGCAGTACGCGCAGGTCATCGACGTCATCGCCAATGCGAGCGCCATCGTCGCGGGCAAGGCGCCCGTTGACGCGCTCGGGGTTGCCGCGCCCGACGACGCCACCGTCGTCGTGCACCTCGCCGGGCCCGCGCCGTATCTGCCGGGACTGCTGGCGCATCCCAGCACCTGCCCGGTGCACCGCGCGACGCTCGCGCGCTATGGCGCCGACTTCGCGCGGCCCGGCATCATGGTCTCGAACGGCGCCTTCGTCCTCAAAGAATGGGTGCCCGGATCGCACGTGCTCGCCGTGCGCAACCACTACTACTGGAACGATAAGGCGACGCAGCTCGACTGCCGTCAAATATCTGCAGATCGCGGATGAGAACGCCGAGCTCACGCGCTATCGCGCCGATGAGCTCGACATCACGGCGGTCGTGCCGCGCGGCCAGTTCGACTGGATCAAGGCGAATCTCGGCGGCGAGCTGCACATCTCGCCGCAGCTGAACACCTACTTCTACGGCTTCAATCTGCAGCGCGCGCCCTTCAAGGACCAGCCGGGATTGCGGCGCGCGCTGTCGCTCGTCATCGACCGCGAGAAGCTCGCCGCGCACGTGCTGCGCGTCGGCGAGCTGCCCGCCTACGGCTGGGTGCCGCCCGGCATCCACAACTACACGCCGCAGTCCTTTGACTACCGCGGCACTGCCGCTCCCCGAGCAGGATCGCCGAGGCGCGCCGCCTCTACGCGGCCGCAGGCTACTCGCAAGCGCCATCCGCTGTCGATCGAGCTGCGTTACAACGATGGCGAGATCCACACCAAGCTTGCGATCGCGGTGGCCTCCATGTGGCAGGAGGCCCTGGGCGTGGAGACGCGCCTGGTCGCGGTCGAGTTCAAATCCCTGCTGCAGGACATCGATCGCGGTGATGTGGAGATCTTCCGCTCGAGCTGGAGCGGCGACTACAACGACGCCTACACCTATGCGCAGTATCTTGAAGAGCGATTTCGGCATCAATCTGCCGCACTACAAGAATCCGCAATACGATGCGCTGCTGCAGCAGGCGGCAGCGGCAGGTTGACGTCGCCGCGCGCCGCGCGCTGCTCGAGCAGGCCGAGCGGCTGATGCTCGCGGATCATCCGCTGATGCCGCTCTACTTCTACGTCAACAAACATCTCGTGAAACCGAGCGTCAGCGGTTGGTACGACAACGTGATGAACGTCGTCTACAGCAAGGACCTCGCCCTGCACGGGCGCACGGCGCAAGCGCCGTAACCGCAGGCGCGGCGGCGCTTTAGCTCGGCAAATGCAGCACCGGCGCTGAGCGTGCGCGGGCAGCGGCTCTGCCGGCAGGGCGCCTCCGGGACGGCAAGTTCCGCTTCAGCTGATCTGCAAGGTTCCCATGCTCGGCCGAAAGCGCAGCGTGCGCGGCGCCCCGGCGGCGACGTCGGCGGAGACCTCCTTGATCTCGACGTCGGCGAGGAAGTGGCGGATCAGCGCCAGCATCGAATCGCAGGCGCGCTGCTGCGTGATGCCCCTCGGGCAGGTGGGCGGCGATCTTCGCCTGCAGCGCGCGTGCGCCCGGGCGCGATCTCGCGCAGCGCCTCCACGCAGCGATCCAGCAGCAGCAGCTCGGTCGCAAGTGTCGTGTCGGTCGCTTCGGTCGGCCCACGCCGCGCGTGATGAAGCGCAGATGCAGCAAAGCCCCCGCATCATCCACGGCGTCATAGATGCACAGCGCCAGCGCCGACTGCAGATTGACCGTGAACACCGTATCGTCCGCGACGACTTCGAAGCGGTCGGGCGGCACCGCGAGCTGCCTGTGTCGAACCTCCATCCGAAGCTGTATACCGTCATGCGGCGCGTGAGTGTGCTCTTTAGCTCCTCAAACCTTGAACTGCCGCACGCTGCTGCAGCGCACGCGGCGGCGGCCTTGACAGCGGAAGGCGCCAACGTCGTTGCCGCCGCGGTAATGCAAAATCGCGCGCCGGCGCTAGAATCCCCGCTGTAAAGGCTCCTGAAATGGACGGCTGCGCATGAGCGACTTCTTTTCCGTGCCGGTGCAGAGCATCGATGGCGCCGCGGATCTTCTCGGCCCGCTGCGCGGCAAGGTGACACTCGCGGTCAATGTCGCGAGCCGCTGCGGCTACACGCCGCAGTACCGCGGCCTTGAGCAGCTGCAGCGCGACCTCGCCGCGGAAGCCTTTACCGTGGTCGGCTTTCCCTGCAATCAGTTTGGCGCGCAGGAGCCGGGCGGCGACGCGGACATCATGAAGTTCTGCCAGACCACCTACGATGTCACCTTCCCGATGAGCGCCAAACTCGACGTGAATGGGCCGCGGCGCCATCCGCTGTACCGCTTTCTTACCGCGGCCGCAGAACGGCTTTGCCGGGCGACATCGAGTGGAATTTCGAGAAGTTTCTCATCAGCCGTGACGGGCGGGTGCTGAAGCGCTACGCTTCGGCGACGAAGCCCGAGGACAAGGGCCTGATGCAGGACATTGCCGACGCGCTCGAGTGAAGCGCGCCTCGTCGGGGGATCCCATGCTGACGGTACGGCACTTGCTCGATCAAAAACCCCGCGCGCTGCGCGCGATCGAACCCGATGCGCCGGTGCTCGATGCCATCCGCTTGATGGCCGAGCACCATGTCGGCGCGCTCGTCGTCATGCAGCAGGAGAGGCTCCTCGGCATCGTGTCCGAGCGCGATTACGCGCGCAAAGTGATCCTGCTCGGGCGCTCCTCCGCGCACACGCCGGTGCGCGAGATCATGACCTCGCCCGTCATCACCGTGACGCCCGCTGAGCACGCTTGATGAGTGCATGCGGGTCGTCACCCAGGAGCGCGTGCGCTACCTGCCCGTCCTGGATGACGGGCGCGTCGTCGGCATGGTATCGATCGGCGATCTCATCAAGGCGGTCATCGAAGAGCAGCAGCACACGATCGAGCAGCTGGAAAGTTACATTCACAGTTGATGTCCTATCCTCGATGCGCCGATTCTCATCGGCGCCGCCGCGCTGTCGATCGCATGGCCGTGTGCCACGCTTGCTGACGCCGACGCGCCGGACGCAGCTCGCCGGCACGCCCGCGCGCCGAGAGCCAGTGGCCCGCGCTGCTCGGCGAGCAGTACACCTTCGTGCTGCAGCACCAAAGCGCGCTGCATTCGCCCTACCAGGGCCCGCTTCAGCCTCAATCCCGACGGCGACACTCAGCCGACCCACACGATCGGCTTCTATAGCGGCTGGGCACCGCTCTACTGGGCGCAGCTCTATTTTGATACCGAGAAATTCATGGGTGCCGGCGTCAGCAACGCAACCGGTCTCGGCGGCCTTACCAACGGCGACGTGGTGCGCGAGGGCGCAAATAATCTGCCTAAGGAGTTCTACATCGCGCGCGCCTATGCGCGCTTCATGCTGCCGCTCGGGCCGCAACTGACGCAAGTCGAAGCCTGCGCAGGATCAGATCGGCGGCACGGAAGCCGCCACGCGCCTGGAGGCCAAGATCGGCTGGCTGGCGGTCAACGATGATTTCGACAAGAACCGCTACGCCGGCAGCACGCGCACCGAATTCATGAACTGGTCGCTGTGGGACAACACCGCCTGGGACTACGCGGCCGACACGCGCGGCTACACCGCCGGATTCGTGCTGGGCTATGTCAGTCCCGCCTGGGCGCTGAAGTACGGCGAGTACCGCATGCCGGTGCGCGCCAACGGCCAGGAGCTCGAAGCATCGCTGCAGCGCGCGCACGGCGACCAACTCGAGCTCACGCTCTCACCGGCGGCCGTGGCCACGATCGTGCGCCTGCTCGCCTATCGCAACGTTGCGCGCATGGGGATCTACTCGCAGGCGCTCGCGCTCGCGGCGCGCGCGCACAGCCGGCCGGACATCGTCGCAGACGACGCCGATGGCCGCACCAAGTACGGCTTCGGAGTCAACCTCGAGCAGCCGCTCGCCGATGCGGGCGCCACCGGTCTCTTTGCGCGGCTCGGCTGGAATAACGGCGACACCGAGAGTTTTGCGTTCACCGAAGTGGATCGGCTGGCGAGCTTCGGCGGGCAACTCTCCGGCAGCCATTGGCGGCGCGGCGATGATGTCGTCGGCGCGGCGGTCGTCGAGGAGGGACTCTCCGCCTGGCATCGCGAGTACCTCGCCGCCGGCGGCTACGGCTTTCTGCTCGGCGACGGACGCCTCAACTACGCTCACGAGCAGATCCTCGAGGCCTACTATCGCCTGCAGCTGCCGATTCGCTGGGCACGGCTGCAGCTCTCGCCGGATTATCAGTTCATTCGCAATCCGGGATTCAACGGCGCGCGCGGCCCGGTGTCGTTCTTCGCGCTGCGCTTGCATGCCGAACATTGAGCGGCCGGCAGCGGGCAGCGCTTGCGAGAACTACTTGCGCCAGAACGTCGGCGTGAAGAGCACCAGCACGCTGAAGATCTCGAGGCGTCCCAGGAGCATGGCGAATATGCAGATCCACGTCTGCACGCCGTTCAGGCTCTGATAGGTCTTGAACGGCCCCACGACGCCGAGCCCGGGACCGGTGTTGTTGATGCAGGCGATGATCGCGCCGAAGGATGAATCGAAATCGAGCCCCGAGAGCAGCAGCGCAAAGGTGAGCGCCGCCACCGCCATGAAGTAGAGAAAGATGAAGGCGAGGATCGAGCCGGCGACGCGATCCGGGCACGGAGTTGCCGCCGACGCGCACCGGCGCCACCGCGCTCGGATGCACCAGCAGGCGCAGCTCGCGCAGCGCCTGGCGCGAGAGCACGAGCGTGCGGAACATCTTGATGCCGCCGCCGATCGAGCCGGTGCTGCACAGAATGCACGACAGAAACAGCATCCAGATCGGCGCGAACACCGGCCAGCGCGTGTAGTCCTGAGTGACAAAGCCGGTGGTGGTCGCGATCGATACCACATTGAAGGCCGCATGGCGCAGCGCGGTGAAGAAATCCGCATAGACGCCGTGCCAGGTGAGCAGCATCGCGATGCCGAGCACGCTCACGCCGAGCAGCAGGAAGATCGCCTTTGCTTCCGGATGCGTGAAGTAGGGCTGCAGCGTCAGGCGGCGCAGCGCCGCAAAGTGACAGGCGAAGTTCAATGATGCCGCGATCATCACGACGATCAGCACGAACTCGATCGAGGCGGAATTGAAGTAGGCGATGTTGGCATCGTGCGTGGAGAAGCCGCCCAAGCCCACGGCCGAGAAGGCGTGGCAGATGGCGTCGAACCACGACATGCCGCACAGGCGCAGCGCAATGAGCGCCGCGATCGTCATGAACGTGTAGACGAACCACAGCGATTTGCGCGGTCTGCGTGATGCGCGGCGTCAGGCGCTCCTCCTTCACCGGCCCGGGCGAGTCGGCGCGATAGAGCTGCATGCCGCCGACGCCGAGCAGCGGCAGGATGGCAATCGCGAGCACGATGATGCCGAGGCCGCCGTACCAGTGCAGCGCATGCCGCCACAGATTGACCGCGGGCGGCAGCGTATCGAGGCCTTTCAAAATCGTCGCGCCCGTGGTCGTCAGGCCCGACATGGTCTCAAAGAAAGCCTGCGTGAACGACAGCCCCGGCAGAATCAGCAGCAGCGGCAGCGTCGCGGACGCCGACATGATGACCCAGCCCAGGGTCACGAGCAGAAAACCATCGCGCGGCTTTAGCTCGCGCGCGTACGGGCGCGTGACAAAGCGCGAGCAGCAAGCCTGCGCTCGCGCTCACCAGTCCCGCGAACGCGAAATACCGCGAGGTGCCGTCGGCCATCAGCAACGAGGTGACGATCGGCAGCACGAAGCCGGCGGCAAAGATGGCGAGCAGCAAACCCAGTACGTGTGCGACCCGCAGCACGCGCGTCGCGCTCTTACCGCGGCAGGACCGAGGAACAAGCCGCTCGACCGCCTCGACGTGACGGCGGTCGGAGAGGAACAGGATGACGTGGTCGTCGCACGGCGAGCACCGTGTCGTGATGCGCCATGATCACCTGCGCGCCGCGCACGATGGCGCCGATCGCGGCGCCGTCGGGCAATTTGACCTCCTCGATGCGCTTGCCGACGACGCGCGAGCTGCGATCATCGCCATGGATGATGGCCTCGAGCGCCTCGGCCGCGCCGCGGCGCAGCGAGTGCACGCGCACCACGTCGCCGCGGCGCACGTGCGCAAGCAGCGAGCCGATGGTGATCGTCTGCGGGGATACGGCGATGTCGATGCTGCCGCTCTCGATGAGCTCGGCGTAGGAAGGCTTGTTGATGAGCGCCATCACCTTGCGCGCGCCCAAGCGCTTGGCGAGCATCGAGGAGAGGATGTTGGCTTCTTCGGAGTTGGTGAGCGCCGCAAATACATCGGCGCCGTCGATGTTCTCCTCGATGAGCAGCTCCTCGTCGGCGGCATCGCCGTTTAGCACGATGGTGTTTTCCAGCAGCTCGGAGATGCGCCGCGCGCGCCGCGCATCGCGCTCGATGAGCTTCACCTGGTAGTGTTTCTCGAGCGTCTTGGCGAGGCGAAAGCCGATGTTGCCGCCCCCGGCGATGACGAGCCGCCGCAGCGCCTTCTCCTCCTTGCGCATCTCGCTCATGACGCGGCGGATGTCGTTGCGGGCCGCGAGGAAGAACACCTCGTCGCCCTCCTCGACCACGGTATCGCCGGACGGGCGTCACGCTGCGGCCGGCGCGATAGATCGCGACGATGCGCGCCTCGATCTCGCGCACGTGCTCGCGCAGCGTGCTGATCTGCTTGCCGACCAGCAGACCGCCCTCATGAGCGCGCACGGCGACGAGGCTGCACCTTGCCGTCGGCGAAGTCGAGCACCTGCAGCGCGCCCGGATAGTGGATCAGCCGCTCGACGTACTCGGTGACGAGCTGCTCGGGGCTGATGAACACATCCACCGGCAGGGACTCTTCGCTGAAGAGCTCGGGACGGCTGGTGTATTCGGCGGCGCGGATGCGCGCGATCTTGGTGGGCGTGCGATAGAGCGTGAACGCCACCTCGCAGGCAACGATGTTGACCTCATCGCTCGAGGTGAGCGCGATCAGGATATCGGCCTCCGCGCAGCCGGCAGCCTCGAGCACCGCAGGATAGGAAGCCTTGCCGGCCACGGTGCGGATGTCGAGGCGGTCCTGCAGGTCGCGCAGGATCTCCTCGTCGGTGTCGACCACCGTGACCTCGTTCGCTTCCTCGCGTGAGAGGTGGTAGGCGGCGGTGCGGCCCACCTGGCCCGCGCCGAGGATGACGATCTTCAACGCATCGGCTCCAGGTTCGCGTACTGCACCATGAGCCACTTGGTCCCTTCGGCCTCGAAGTTCACCTGCACGCGCGCGTGCGGGCCGTTGCCCTCGACCGTGAGGATCACGCCCTCGCCGAATTTGCCGTGACGCACGCGCGCCCCAAGCTGCACCCCCGGCATGGCGGGCTCCTCGACGCTCCTGAAGCGCCCGACGGCGAGCGGGCGCGACAGCTGCATGCGCGGCCGCACCTCCTCGATCAGCTCCTCGGGGATCTCGCGGATGAAGCGCGAGGGTTGCGCGTAGCTGTCGGCGCCGTGCAGCCGCCGCTGCTCCGCGCAGGTGAAATACAGCTGCCGCATGGCGCGCGTCATGCCGACGTAGCACAGCCGCCGCTCCTCCTCGAGGCCGTCGAGATCGGTGAGCGAGCGCTGATGCGGGAAGAGCCCATCCTCCATGCCGCACAGGAACACGACCGGAAACTCAAGCCCCTTGGCCGAGTGCAGCGTCATCATCTGCACGCAGTCCTCCCAGGCCTCCGCCTGGCCCTCGCCGGATTCGAGCACCGCGTGCGCGAGGAATGCCTGCAGCGGCGGCAGCTCGCCTTCGGGCTCGAAGCCGCGCGCGGCGCTCACGAGCTCCTCGAGGTTCTCCACGCGCGCCTCGCCGCGGTCCGCCTTGTCGCGCTTGTGGTGCGCGAGCAGGCCGCTCGCCTGCAGCACGTGATCCACCTGCTCGAAGAGCGCGCGGCCCTCGATCTCGCGCGCGAGACGCTCGATGAGGGCGATGAAATCCCTGCACCGCCGCTGCCGCCTTGGGCCCGAGCGCGCCGCCCGCGGCGAGCGCGGCATCCCAGAGCGAGACGCCGGCGTTCTTGGCCTGCGCGCGCAGCACCTCGAGGCTCTTCGCGCCGATGCCGCGCGGCGGCAGGTTCACGACGCGCTCGAAGGAGGCATCGTCGCGCCGATTGGCGATCAGGCGCAGATAGGCGAGCGCATCCTTGATCTCCGCGCGCTCAAAGAAGCGCAGGCCGCCGTACACGCGGTACGGCAGGCGCGCGCTCAGCAGCGCCTCTTCCAGCACCCGCGACTGGGCGTTCGAGCGATACAGGATCGCCACGTCGCGGCGCGCGCCGCCGCCGTTGCACCACTCGCGGATCCGCTGCACGACGAAGTCCGCCTCATCGCGCTCGTTGAAGGCGGCGTACAGGCGGATCTTTTCGCCGCGCGCGCCGTGCGTCCAGAGGTTCTTGCCGAGCCGGCCGGAGTTGTGCGCGATGAGCGCGTTCGCCGCCTCGAGGATGGCGCCCGTGGAGCGGTAGTTCTGCTCGAGGCGGTAGAGCTGCGCGTCGGGGAAGTCGCGCCGGAACTGCTGCACGTTCTCCACGCGCGCGCCGCGCCAGCGATAGATCGACTGATCATCGTCAAATACGGCAAACGGGCAGCCCGCGCTGCCCACCAGCAGGCGCATCCAGGCGTACTGGATGGCGTTCGTGTCCTGGAACTCATCCACCAGCACGTGGCGGAAGCGCCGCCGGTAGTGCGCGAGCAGCTCGCGGCTGGTCGCGCCAGATCTCAAAGGCGCGCAGCAGCAGCTCCGCGAAATCGACGACGCCGGCTTGCGCGCAGGCGCTCTCGTACTGGCCGTAGAGCCTGATCAGCTGGCGGCGCGTCGCATCGCCCTCGTCCTTGAGCACGCCGCGGGCGGCGCCCCTCATCCTTGTTGGAGTTGATGAACCACTGGATCTCGCGCGGGATCCAGCGGCGTCTCATCCAGCTCCTGCGCCTTCAGGATCTTCCTGATGAGCCGCAGCTGATCCTCGGAGTCGAGGATCTGGAAGTTCTGCACGCAGCTTCGCCTCGCGCCAATGGATGCGCAGCAGGCGGTGGGCGATGCCGTGGAAAGTGCCGACCCACAGCGCCGGGCCCGGGATGCCGACGAGCTTCTCGATGCGGCCGCGCATCTCGCCCGGCGGCCTTGTTCGTGAACGTGACCGCGAGAATGCCCTGCGGCGCGGCATTCTCCACCTGGATCAGCCAGGCGACGCGGTGCGTGAGCACGCGGGTCTTGCCGCTGCCGGCGCCCGCCAGCACCATCATCGCGCCAAGCGGTGCCGTGACCGCTGCGCGCTGCGCGTCGTTCAGCGGATCGAGGAGGGGGAGACATCCATGGGGGCGGCATTGTAACTGCATCGCCCGTTTTCAAGCGCCTTGCGACGGGTTTTCGCGCAGCCGTCGCGACGCGCTCCTCCGCGAAGCGCAGCAGCGCCACCATTAAGGAGAGCAGCACGGGCCCGAGCACCAGACCGATCAGGCCGAAGGCGACCACGCCCGCCGATCACGCCGACGAACACGACGAGCGTGGAAACCGCCGCATGCTGCCGCGTGAGATAGGGCCGCAGGAGGTTGTCGCAGATGCCGATCCCCACGCTCCAGAGCGCGAGGAACAGCGCCGCGCCCCAGCGCCCGTCAATCGCAAGATACAGCACCGCCGGAATCAGCACGAAGCCGGTGCCGGCGCCGGGCAGCAGCGCCGCAAGCGCGGCGAGCACGGCAAATACCACCGGCGATGGCAGCTGCACGATCGCAAAGCCGATGCCGACGAGCGCGCCCTGAGCAAGCGCCGTCAATGAGTGCCCGTAGACGACCGCGCGCGTGACCTCCGCCAGATACTGGATGAGGCGCGCGCGCCGCTCGGGCTCGAGCGGCACGAGATCCAGCAGGCGGTTGAAGATGCGCGGCCCGTCGCGCAGAAAATAAAAGAGCAGAAACACCATGAGCGCAAAATCGAGCAGCGTGCCGAACACCCCGAGCGCCACCTGGCCACCGAGTTCCGCGGCGCTCTTCAGCACCGACTGCGCGCCGTTGACGAGCCATTCCTGCACCTGCGCCGCCGTGACGGCGACATCCGCGTTCAGCCAGCGCAGGAGCGGCCCGATCACGCGGATAGGCGTTCAAGCTTCTCGCGGATCGCGGGAAACGAAGGGATCGCCTGCGCGCGCAGACGGCCGATGAGCACCGCGACCTGTTGCGCGAACACCAGCCCGAGCAGCGACAGCGGCGCGATCAGCACGAACGGCGTCAGCACCGTGATGCAAAACGCGGACCAGGCGCGCCGGCCGCCCCACTTGCGGGTGAGGCGCAGCTGCACCGGCAGCAGAAAGAATGCGAGAAACGCCGCCCAGGCGATCGGTCCCCAGAACGGCGCGAGCATCTTCTGCAGCGCATAGCCCAGAATGAGGACGGTCGCGATCGCAAAAGAGCGCCGGTAAAAGGCTGAATACATGGCCGCTGCACTCGGGACAAGAAGCTGCAGCGTACATCAGATGCTGCGGCGACGTAGCCGCACCCCTTGGCGTGTGCGCTCGCGGCGGTGGATACTTCGGCGCCCGCTCTGATGGACCCGAGGCCGCCGCCGCCGTGCTGACCCTTTACGATTACCTCGATTCGGGCAACGGCTACAAGATCCGCCTGCTGCTCGCGCAAGCTACAGCGCCCCTTCGGCTGGGTCGAGCTCGACATCCTCGCCGGCGCCACGCGTACCCCGGAATTCCTCGCCAAAAATCCGAACGGCAGGATTCCGACCCTGGAGCTCGACGACGGCACCTTCTTGGCCGAGTCCAATGCCATCCTCTGGTATCTCGCCGAGGGCACGCGCTTCGTTCCCGAAGGAGCCGCTTGCCCGTGCCCAGGTGCTGCAGTGGATGTTCTTCGAGCAGTACAGCCACGAGCCGTACGTCGCAACGCCGCGCTTCATCGTGAAGCACCTGCCCGAGCGACTCGCCGCGCCGCGCGGAGCTGCCGGCGCCGATTAAAGCAGGGGCGCGCGGCGCTCGCCGTCATGGAAGCGCACCTGGCGGTACGCGCCGCTTCTTCGTCGCCGAGCGCTACTCGATCGCCGATATCGCGCTCTACGCCTACACGCATGTGGCGCACGAAGGGCGGCCTGGCGCTTGAGCCGTATCCGAAAGTGCGCGCCTGGATCGCGCGCGTGCAAGCTGAGCCCGGCCACGTGATGCTCGCGCGGCCGCCCGTAACTCACCAGCGGTTGCGCAGCGCGCGCAGCGCGAGGAATACCGGCGCGCTCATCGGGCGCGGCGCCCAGCTCCGGGAACGGCTCGCGCAGGCGCGCGATGACTTCCGGCTCCCCAGGCGCAGGAACACATTGATGTCCCGCTCCTCGGCGAGCGTCGTGACGATGCCGCGCGCGGGGTCTTGCGAGCGGGCGCGCGTCAGCAGCGCCGCGGCGGCGGTGTTGCCGGGCTCGCGGTCGAGCGTGAACTCGAGGTTACGCGCCAGATACTCATGCCCGGGGTACACGCGCGTCGCCTCCGGCAGGCGCGCGAGCTGGCGGGCGAAGGTCTCGTAGAGAAGCTCGGGCGCGCCGCCGTTGTGGCAGTTGCCGACGCCGGCGTTGAAGAGCGTATCGCCGCAAAAGAGCGCGGGGCGCTCGCCCTCGCCGAGCGCGCAGATATGGGTAAGCGTGTGTCCGGGCGTGTCGAGGCAGCGCAGCTCAACCGTGCGGCCGACGCGAATGAGGTCGCCCGCACCCAAGGCCGCGATCGACCGCGCCGATACGGCGGGCGGCAGCCGCGTGCGCCAGCACGCGCGCACCGGTCGCCTTGACGAGCGCCGCGTTGCCGCCGATGTGATCGCCATGCTCGTGAGTATTCAGGATCTGCCGGATCTGCCAGCCGCGCTCCTGTGCTGCGGTGAGGCAAAGCCGCCACTCTAGAGGATCCACCGCGAGCGCCTCGCCGGTCTCGGCGCAGGCGATGAGGTAGTGAAAATTGCGCAGCGCGTTCGCCGTCCAGATGCGCTCGATCAGCATGACAACGTGCACCGTACCCGCATCGCGCGCGACGCGCCATAATGGGCGGCGCCAAAGGGAGCGGACCTCTGAAGCACACCTTCCTGTTTGAGCCCGCCGTGTGGAGCGTCAGCGGCACGTTCTGGGCCGGGGACCGGCAGCCGATCGATGCGCAGGGCCGCATCGAGATCAGCCACCGCGACACCTGCTGGCTGCTCGCGGGCTCGATGAAGGTTCTGAGCTCTCCTCCCGTGGAGTTCGTGAGCGCCTACTCGATCGAGCTTCCGGGCCGCGATGCCAGCACTTTGCAGTGGACTGCCGAGAACGCCATGCTCGGCAAGCTCGTGGGCGTCTTCTCGATCGTGGGCAACTCCATCCTGTCGATCTTTCATTCGGCCGACGGCTCCTATCAGGGCACCGAGCATCTTGCGCTCGTGGATGCGGATAACTACCGCGCCTGCGCGATGCTGCTCTTCAACAACCGCAAGCTCTCATCCTGGAACGTGCAGCTCACGCGCGCGCAGTGAGCGTGGCACGTTCCACTAAAGCGGGCCCTGCGTCGTCGGCAGGTAGTGATCGATCAACAGCGCCGCGAACAGCCACATGAGATAGGTGATGGAGAAGCGAAACACGCGCATCGGCTGCTGCGCGCGCGCTGCCATCTTCAGCATGAGCGCGTGGTAGAGGAACAGGGCATCCAGCACCAGCGCCGCGGCGAGATAAATGAGTCCGCTCATGCGCGTCAGGAATGGCAGCAGCGTGAGCACGCTCAAGAGCACCGTGTAGAGCAGCACGTGCAGGCGGGCAAACTCCACGCCGTGCGTCACCGGCAGCATCGGTATGCCGACCCGCGCGTACTCGTCGCGTCGCGCAATCGCGAGCGCCCAGAAGTGCGGCGGCGTCCAGGCGAAGATGATCAAGAAGAGCAGCAGCGCGTTCGGGTCGACGTGCCCGGTCACCGCCGTCCAGCCGAGCACCGGCGGTGCGGCGCCCGCGGCGCCGCCGATGACGATGTTTTGCGGCGTCGCGCGTTTGAGCCACACCGTATAGATGACCGCGTACACGATGAGCGAGGCGAAGGTCAGCACCGCGGTCAGCACATTGACCTTGAGGACGAGCAGGCTCATGCCGAGGAGGCCGAGCACGGCTGCGAAGGCGAGCGCGCGCGTCTCGGTGAGCCGTCCCGTCGGCAGAGGGCGCGCGCGGGTGCGTCGCATCTGCGCGTCGATGCGCCGGTCGAGCACGTGATTGATCACGGCGGCGCACGCCGCGGCGCATGCGATGCCGAGATTTCCCCACAGCAGCGCATCAAGCGGCGGCACGCCCGGGCTTGCGAGCAAGGTCCCGACGATCGCGGTGAAGACGATGAGCGCGACCACTCGCGGCTTCGTCAGTTCGAGATAGTCCTGCCACGCGGGGCGCGCCAGGGGGAGCGATTCAGAAGGGGTGGACACGGGCTGTGGGGTCGGTGATGGGTATTGCAGGCTCGAAAGCGGGCCGCGCGCGTAGCGCATTGTACAAGGCAACCGTTGCCAGCAATAACAGTGCAGCGCCGGCGTTATGTGCCGTCGCGAGGATGAGCGCAAAGCCCGTCTCGACCATCGAGATGGCAATGGCGAGTTGCAGGATGAGAAAGCCGAGCACCGCCCAGGCGGCGCGGCGCGCGCGCCGCGAGGCGGCGCGGCGCAGCGTGCTTGCCGCCGCCAACACGAGCATGAGCGTCGCGGCGCACGCACCCAGGCGATGAGTGAGCTGGATCGCGGCGCGTGCCGGGCCGCCGAGAACGCCGCCCTCGTAGTTCTGCTCGACGCCCCGCCAGAGCACGAAGGCATGCGCAAAGTCCGTCGCCGGCCACCAGCGCCCCTGACAGGTGGGAAAGTCCGGGCAGGCAAGCGCCGCGTAGTTGCTGCTGGTCCAGCCGCCGAGTGCAATCTGCATCGCAAGCACGATGAGCGCCGCGAGCGCGAGGCGCCGTGGCAGCCGCAGATCATCATCGGGTGGCTCGGGCGCCTGGAGGCTCAGCGCAAGCCATGCGAGGAGCGCGAGCGTCGTCATGCCAAAGACGAGGTGTGCCGTCACGATGAGGGGCGTCAGGCGCAAAGTCACCGTGAACATGCCGAGGGCGGCCTGCACCAGGAGCACACCGAAGAGCGTAATTGGGAGCGGCAGGCTCACCCGGTGCCCGCGTGCCGCCACCGCGAGGAGCGCGAGCGCGGCGATGATGAGCCCGAGCGTGCCGGCCGCGTAGCGATGGATCATCTCGCGCCAGGCTTTGCCGACATCGACCGGCATGTGGGCGCTTGCGGCCTGCGCACTCGCATCCGCCGTGATGCGCGCCGGTGAGGCCGCGCCATAGCAGCCCGGCCAGTCGGGGCACGACAGCCCGGCCGCATTCAACCTCACGTAGGCGCCGAGCACCACCACCACGAGGCACAGCGCAAGCCCGAGGAGCGCCAGGCGGCGCATCCAAGTCGCGCGCCGCGACGCCTCAGCCCACATGCGAGAGCTTCAGAAGCTTCGTCAGATCCTCGCGCAGTCCCTTCGGGTCCGCGCGACTGTCAAAGCGCATCATGAGATTGGCAAGCGGATCGACGATGAAGATGGCATGGGCGCGCTCGTCGGCGGGAAACCGCCGCAGCAGATCCGCACCGCGTGCGCCGCTGGCATCGACGATGAGGAGTCCGGGATGATCGCGCGCGAGCGCCGGGGTGTCCGGCAGGTCGGTGCTCGCAACGAACACGCGCTGCACGCGCTGCGCATCGTTGCTGAGCGCGAGGTGCGTCTGGCGCATGACGTAGAGTGCGTGCTCGCAGGCCTCAGCGCAGCGCGCGCCGACGTACACGAGCGACCAGACGCCTCTGAAGACGCTCGTCCCGCCGCTCGCCGCGCTCGCCGGCAAAGCGCGCACCGGCAGGATGAGCTCGCCGTGGTTGGTGTGGCGCGCGGGACGGTAGCCGCCGCCGTAGTACATGCAGAATGCCGCGAGCAGCGGCAGCAGAAAAAGCGCGCCGATGAGCAGCGCAGTGCGCAGATTGCGGCGCCGCACTTGCCCGGCCGATGCGTTCATGGCTGCTGCCGCGCGCGCCGCGCAGTCAGGGTTGCCCAGATTGCCACCAGCGCCGCGGCGAAGAGCCACCACTGGATGGCATAAGCCCAGTGGCGCTCCGGCGGCAGCCCGGGCGGCTGCCAGTCGCGCAGGTAGCCGTACGGCTGGGCGGGATCGAGGAGCACGATGCGCGGCTCGAGTGCACGGCCCAGGGCCGCATCGAGCTCCGAGATGCGCGGATAGCTCGTCAGGCGCGGCCAGCCGCCCGCGAGCGCCGGCGCCGCGCGCCCATAGGCAAGGCCGGCACTGGGCAGTTCGCTCACGCGCCCGAGCACCCTCATGAGCGGCGGCGGCGTGAAGCCAATGTCCGGCAGGCGCGCGCGCGATCCGGTGAAGGCAACCCAGCCGCGATCGACGAGCAGGGTGCGGCCGTCGGCAAGCTCCAGCGGCGTCAGCACCTCGTAGCCCGCGCTGCCGCCGTGCGTGCGGTTGTCGAGCAGAAACTGGCGCTCGGGGCGGTAGCGGCCGCTCACCAAGATGCGTGCAAAGCGCGCGACCTCGGCAAGGTTGGCGGCGCCGAGAACCTGCACGGCATCGGCACCGCGCGCGAAGGCGGCGCGCTGCGCCGCGCTCGCCTCGCCGCGGCGCCATTGCCAGCGGCCGAGCGCGATGAACGCGATGGCGAGTGCTGCGGCGAGCAGCGTCACGAGCCACGCGGGCGCTGCGGGCCGCACGAGGGAGGCCTGGGGTAAGATCATCGCCTGATGCGATCCCTGATTCCGCTCATCATCATTGGCGCTTTCGCCGCCATTATTGCGAGCCTCGCCTCGGCGCTGCGACACCTTGCGCGCGGCGACGATTCGCGCCGCCTGGTGCGTGCGCTCACGTGGCGGATCGGTCTATCGATTGCGCTCTTTGTGCTGCTGATGCTCGCGTGGTACGCCGGCATCATCGAGCCCCACGGGATTGATCCACGCGCGCCGCGGTAGCGCGCGCCGCTAGAGCCAGTACACGAAGATAAAGAGGCCGAGCCAGACGACATCGACGAAGTGCCAGTACCAGGACACCGCCTCGAAGGCAAAGTGCCGGTTCGGCGTGAAGTGTCCGCTCAACACCCGCAGCCAGATCACGAGCAGCATGATGGCGCCGATCGTCACGTGCAACCCGTGAAAGCCGGTCAGCATGAAGAACGTCGAGCCATAGATGCCGGTCGAGAGGCGCAGGCCGAGTTCCTTGTAGGCCTCGCCGTACTCATGCGCCTGCAGCCCGACGAAGGTGAAGCCGAGCAGGAAGGTCGCCGCGAGGAAAATGATGAGCACCGGACGCTTGCCGGCACGCAGCGCGTGATGCGCGATGGTCACGGTGAGGCCGCTCGTCAACAGGATGGCGGTGTTCAACGCCGGCACGCCGAAGGCGGGGATGACGCTGAAGGTCGAATCCGCACGGCCGCCGATATGCGCAGGTCCGTTCGTCGGCCAGTGGGCCTCGAACCCCGGCCACAAGACGAGCGGATTGAAGATCTTCACCCCCTCGCCGCCGAGCCACGGCACCGCCAGGCGCCGCGCGTAGAAGAGCGCCCCGAAGAAGGCGGCGAAGAACATCACCTCGGAGAAGATGAACCACATCATCCCCATGCGGAATGAGCGGTCGACCTGAGTGTTGAAGGTGCCGTGCTGGTTCTCGCCGATGACGACGTGGAACCAGCCACCAAACATGAACGCGAGCAGCGCCGCCCCGGGCAAGAGACTCCACGCGCCCGTGTACTCATTCAAATAGACCACGGCGCCGAGCATCAGCGTGAAGAGCGCGACGGCGCCGACGATCGGCCAGGGGCTGTTCGCCGGGATGTAGTACTTGTTGGGGTCGTGCGGGTGTGCCAGATCCATATCAATTCCTGCGGTTGGCGGTGGGCGCTTCGAGCTTCGCGCCGACGTGCGTGGAGTCATCGTAGAACATGTAGGAGAGCGTGATCCGGTCGAGGTAGCTCGGCAGCGACGGGTCGACGATGAAGCGCACCGGCATCGTGCGGCCCTCGCCCTTGGCAAAGCGCTGCGGCGTGAAGCAGAAGCATTCGGTCTTGTGGAAGTAGGCGGCCGCCTTGGACGGGGAGATGTTCGGCACGGCCTGCGCGGTGACGTCCTTGCCGGTCAGGTTCTGCGCAAAATACTGTACCGAATAGAGCTTGCCCGGGTGGATCTCGATCGAGCGCTGCAGGGGCTTGAACGCCCAGCTGCCGATGCTCGGCAGCTCCGCCATGAAATCGACCGTGATGGTGCGGTTCAGATCCGGCTGCTCGACCGCGACGGCGCGTTTGGCGAGCGCCGTCTGATCGCCCAGTCCAGTGATCGCGCAGAGCACGTTGTAGAACGGCACGAGCGCGTAGCCGAAGGCAAAACTGCCGAGCGCGATCCCCAGCAGTTTGAGGGCGAGCGAGCGATGCCCGCGATTTGCACCCGCTGGGCTCATCGCCAGGCACGCAGCACGGCGGCGATGACGTAGGCGAGGTAAATCGCAGCCGCGATCCCGCCCCAGAGCATGGCCGAGCGGCGTATGCGGCGGCGCCGCTCGACGTCATTCTCCTCGGAAGCCACGCGCGCGCTGCTCACGGTCGCTCGATCAGTGCACGGAGCCGTGGGCGAGAACGGCCTCGGAGGGCGGCGTTTCCCACGAGTGGAACGGCGGCGGCGAGGGCAGCTCCCACTCCAGGCCGTGCGCGCCTTCCCACGCCCGGTTGCCGATCGGCGTGCCGTGTTTGATGCACTTCCAGATGAGGTACGGGAAGAGCAGCTGCGAGAGCCCGAAGCCAAAGCCGCCGATCGAGGAGACCATGTTCCAATCGGTGAACTGCACCGCATAATCGGGGATGCGCCGCGGCATGCCGGCAAGGCCGAGGAAGTGCTGCGGGAAGAACAGCACGTTCACGAAGATCACCGACAGCCAGAAGTGCCACGTGCCGAGCTTGAGGTCGTACATCTTGCCGGTCCACTTCGGCAGCCAGTAATACACCCCCGCCATAATGGCGAAGATCGTGCCGGGCACGAGCACGTAGTGAAAGTGCGCGACCACGAAGTAGGTGTCCTGGTACTGAAAGTCCGCCGGCACGATCGCAAGCATGAGGCCCGAAAAGCCGCCGATGCTGAACAGGAACAGGAACGAGATCGCAAACAGCATGGGCGGCTCGAAGCTGATCGAGCCCTTCCACAGCGTCGCACACCAGTTGAACACCTTAACGCCCGTCGGAATGGCGATCAGCATGGTCGTCAGCATGAAGAAGAGCTCACCCGCGAGCGGCATGCCCACGGTGAACATGTGGTGCGCCCAGACGATGAAGGAGAGGAACGCGATCGAGGCGATCGCGTACACCATCGCCTCGTAGCCGAAGATCGGCTTGCGCGCGAAGGTCGGGATGATCTCGGAGACGATGCCGAAGGCGGGCAGGATGAGGATGTACACCTCCGGGTGCCCGAAGAACCAGAAGATGTGCTGGAACATCACCGGATCGCCGCCGCCGGCGGCGGTGAAGAAGGTGGTGCCGAAGAAGTGATCGGTGAGCAGCATCGTCACCGCGCCGGCGAGCACCGGCATCACCGCGATCAGCAGGTACGCGGTGATGAGCCACGACCACACGAACAGCGGCATGCGCAGCAGCGTCATCCCGGGCGCGCGCATGTTGAGAATCGTCACGATGACGTTCATCGAGCCGAGGATCGAGGATGCGCCCATGAGGTGAATGGCGAAGATCGTCATCGGAAAGCCGGCGCCGCCCTGGAGCATGAGCGGCGGGTACATCGTCCAGCCGCCCGCCGGAGCACCGCCCGGCACGAAGAACGTGGAGAGCAGCAGCACGAATGCGAACGGCAGGATCCAGAAGCTGAAATTGTTAAGACGCGGCAGCGCCATGTCGGGTGCGCCCACCTGCATGGGAATCTGCCAGTTCGCAAGGCCCGTCCACGCCGGCATGACGGCGCCGAAGATCATGATGAGCGCGTGCATCGTGGTGAGCGAATTGAAGAAGAGCGGATCGAAGAACTGCAGGCCGGGCTTGAAGAGCTCGAGGCGGATCAGCATCGCGAGGAAGCCGCCGATGAAGAACATGATGCCGGCAAAGACGAGATACATCGTGCCGATGTCTTTGTGATTGGTCGCGTAAACCCAGCGGCGCCAGCCATGCGGCTTGTGGTGGTCGTGCTCCTCGTGCGCGGGAATATCGTGCGCGCCGGCGGCGGGTGCGTAAGCCATAATCGTGAGTTCTCCGTTAGCCCGCGGCAGGCGTTGCCGCAGGTGCAGTGGCGGCGGCCTGTTTCTCCTCGGCCGCGGTGGCTTTCAGCCAGGTGGCGAAATCATCCTTGCTCTTGACGTCGACGACGATCGGCATGAAGCCATGATCGCGGCCGCAAAGCTCGACGCACTGGCCGCGATAGCTGCCGGTCTTGTCCGGGTCAACGCGGAACCACAGCTCGTTGATGAACCCGGGAATCGCGTCTTTCTTGAGGCCGAATGCCGGCACCCACCACGAGTGGATGACATCGGCGCCGGTGATGAGCAGGCGCACCTTGACACCCGCCGGCACGACGAGCGGATGGTCGACGTTCAGCAGGTAGTGCGGCACGGTCGTGGGATCGATGCCGGATTCGAGCTGGCGGGCAGCGTCGCTCGCGCGATCGAGGCGCGAGAAGTAGTTGATGCCGTCATCGAGGTAGTCGTAGTTCCAGCCCCATTGAAAGCCGGTGACCTTGATGGTGAGCTCGGTGTTGCGCGTGTCCTCGATGTCGACCAACGTGCGCGCCGCGGGCACGGCCATGACGATGAGGATGACCACCGGGATCGCGGTCCAGAGGATCTCGACGCGCGTGTTGTGCACGAGAGTCGTGTCGGCGACCGCGCCCTTGGACTTGCGGAACGCGATCAGCGACCAGATCATCCAGCCAAAGACGATCACCGCGATGACGACGCAGATCCAGAAGACCTCCATGTGCAGGTCGTAGATCTTGCGGCTGATGTCGGTTACTCCCGGCGTCATATTGAGCAGTCCCCAGCCCGATTCGGCGTGCACGGGGACAATGACCGGCAGGAGGACGGCGGCGGCTAGCTTGCGGTATGCGTGGCGGAGCATCATTACGACCTTGACGATGCGCCGCGAGAGCTGGCGCACGCCTGATTCTTAAAAAACTTCCGAACGGCGGTCCTGAGGATTTTACAGCAGCCGGCGCGTCGGCGTCACCGCACAGGGGCAAAATGATCCGCGCACCGATGCAGATTTGGCACAGCGTGCGCGCGGGGGCGCGCGGCGCGCCCCACGCTGGGCACCTTATTCTTGAGCGTGGAGAACCTGGCAGGCGCTCATGCAGCGCTCACAACGCAAGCTGGTTGTCCCCATGACGCGCGGCCGGCGCGCACTGCTGCCGAGGGCTCTGGCGGCTCTGCTCGCACTGCTTCCTCTGGCAGCGGTGCACGACGCGCCGGGCGCACCGCTCGCGCGCGGTCAGGCGGGGCTCACCAGCGCGAGCGAGTCGCAGCAGGAGCTCACCTTCGATGCCGGCGGCACACGCCTCGCCGGAACGCTGTACGTGCCGCGCGGCGCTACCCGCTGTGCGACCGTCATCGTGCTGCACGGGGCATCCTCGCCTTCGCGTGCGCTGCCCCTCTACCGTCATCTGCAAGAGATGCTGCCGCCCTTGGGGATTGCGGTGTTCGTGTTTGATCGCCGCTCAGGCGGTAATGACAAATACAACTTCGAGGTGCTGGCCGCAGATGCCGTGGCGGCACGCGCGATGCTCGCGCAGAGCCCGCGGGTCGACGGCGCGCGCATCGGCTACTGGGGCGTGAGTCAGGGCGGATGGCTCGCGCTGCTCGCGGCTGCGAAGGATGTGCACGCGGCATTCGTCATCGCGGTGTCGGCGCCGCTGACGACGCCTGCGGTGCAGATGAACTTCGCGGTCGCGAACATCCTCGCCATCAAGGGTTTCTCCAGCGCTGACATCCGCGCGGCCGTTGGCGCGCGGCAGGCGGTCGACGACTACCTGCGGGGCGATCTTGGGCGAGCGCCGGCGCAGCGCATCCTCGATGCAGCTCGCCAGCAGCCCTGGTTCAGTCTCATCTATACGGACAGCAACCTGCCCGATCGCAGCAGCTCCGCGTGGGCGCAGCAGATGCGCTTTGATCCGTTGCCGCTGCTGGATCGCCTGCAGGCGCCGACATTGCTGATCTATGGCGGGGCTGATCCGTGGGTGCCGGTGCGCGAATCGCTGCAGCGTCTCGCATCCATCGAACCGCGGCACGCGAACCTACGCAGCAGCGTGGTCGCCGGCGCGGACCATACGATGATGCTGGCGGTCAGTCCGCAGGACCAGGTTGATCCGAAGTTCTTTCCCAAAGAGGCGCCGGATGCGCCGGCGTACTTCGCGGTGCTCGCCGCCTGGCTCACGCAGCAGGGGTTTGCTCGTCCCGTAGAGCGCTAGAGGCGGTTGCGCTAGCGCGAGAGGCCGACGAGCGCGCGCGCCGCCGCGAGCGGCAGCTCGCTCTCTTCGGGCGCGTGTAAGGCATACGGAATGATCGCGGCCGCCGGCGCGAGGTGCGCTTCGAGCGTTGCGACATTCTCGGCCGCGCGCTCGAAGTCCGCGGCGAGCGCGCTGCCCACCCACCCCGCCAGGCCCGCCGCATGTGAACCCAGCGCGCGCGCGCTGAGAAAGGCGTGGTTGAGGCAGCCGAGCCGCAGCGCGACGACGAGCACCACCGGCAATTCGAGCGCCGCGGCAAGGTCGGCCATGCTCGCCGATGCGCTGATGGGTGTCAGCCAGCCGCCGGCACCCTCCACGACCACGCAGTCGGCGCTCGCGGCAAGCGTTGCGAAGCGCTCGCGCAGCAGGTGAAGATCGATCACCACGGCTGCATCGTGCGCGGCGATATGCGGCGCGACCGGCGCAGCAAAACAGTAGGGATTCACAATCTCGTAGGGCGCGTCGATATTTGACGCCCGCATGAGCGTGAGCGCATCCGCGTTACGCAGCCCCGCGGGCGTGAGCGCCGCGCCCGAGGCAATCGGCTTCATGCCGGCAACGCGCACGCCGTCGCGGGCGAGCGCGCGGATGAGCGCTGCTGCGACGACCGTCTTGCCGACCCCGGTGTCCGTGCCGGTCACGAACACGCCGTGCACCGCCGGCGCCATCAGATGCGCCGGCGGATCGCGTCCGCTGGGATACGCGCTTCGCCGGCGCTGACGCTGGCGAGCGTGCGCTGCGCATCGCCTCCCCATGCGCAGGCGTAGATGACCTCGAAGCTTGCCGGCAGATGCTCATCCCGGCGGAACTGCTCGTAGGCCGCACGCATATTTTGCATGCGCGTGCGCCCGGTCAGGCCGCGCGGCCGTGCGCTCGTGGCGTTGTGCGCGCCAATCGCTTTCAAATCACGCATGAGCGCCGTGGTGTCCGGGTAGCTGAGCACGATGCGCTCGACATCGAGCACCGGCTCGGCAAAGCCCGCGCGCGTCAGCGCATCGCCGACGTCGTGCATGTCGAGAAAGCGGTTGACGTGGCTGTCGGCATCGACGGCGGCCCAGGCAGCGCGCAGCTCCTGCAGCGTGTCGGGCCCGAAAGTGCTGAACGCAAAGAGCCCGCCGGGCGTGAGCACACGGCGCACTTCGGCGAGCGGGCCGGAAAGATCATTGCACCATTGCAGCATGAGATTGCTGAACACCAGATCGACGCGCGCGCTTGCCAGCGGCAGCGCCGCGGCATCTGCGCGCACGCGCGTGAAGCGCCGGAAGAAGCCGCTGCGCCGACGCGCCGCGCGCAGCATGCCTTCGGCGTTGTCGAGCGCAAGCACCAAGGCGCGACGGTAGGCGCGCGCGAGCACCTGTGCGCCCGCGCCGGTGCCGGTGCCCAGATCGAGCGCGACTTGGGGCGCGAGCTTAAAGAGCGCGAGGCGTGCGATGAGCTCCGCGCGCACGCGCGTCTGCAGTGCCGCGGAGCGATCGTAGCCGACGCTCGCCCGCTCGAACGCCGCGCGCACGCGCCGCGTATCAAGGCGCGCACCATCCGCTCCGCGAGGCTCACTCATGCGTGAATCCAATGCAGATATGGGCGAGCTCTTCCACGAGCGCATCCACCTGATCCTCGCGGTGGCCGGCGGAGAGCGCGACGCGCAGCCGCGCCGTGCCGGGCGGCACCGTCGGCGGGCGGATCGCCACCACCCAGAAGCCGGCCTTGAGCAGCGCCTCCTGGGCACGCAGCACCCGAGCTGCGCTGCCCAGAAGCACTGGCTGGATCGGGGTTTGCGAGGGCAGCAGCGGCACGTTGAGTTCGGCTGCCGCGCTCGCAAAGCGCCGCGCGAGCTGCAGTGCGCGCTCACGGCGCCAGCTCTCGTGTGCGGCGATGCGCAGCGCCGCACGGCTTGCGGCTGCGACCGGCTGCGGCAGTGCGGTGGTGTAGGCGTAGGAGCGCGCGCGCTGCAGCAGAAACTCGATGGCATCCGCGGGACCTGCGGCAAACGCGCCGAAAGTGCCGAAAGCCTTGCCGAGCGTGCCCACCAGCAGGGGCACGGCCGCCTCGTCGAGGCCGTACTGTTCGAGAAGTCCTCCGCCGTGCGCGCCGAGCACGCCGATGCCATGCGCATCGTCGACCACGAGCCAGGCGTCATGCGCGCGGCTCAGGCGCGACAGCTGCGGCAGCGGCGCGCAATCCCCGTCCATGCTGAAGACCCCGTCGGTGGCGACGAGCGCCGCCGCCTCGCCCGCAGCGCCGAGCAGACGTTCCGCGGCGCCGGCGTCGGCGTGCGCGAAGCGCTTCAGGCGCGCGCGCGACAGGATGGCCGCATCGATGAGCGAGGCGTGCGCCAGGCGATCGAGGATCACGTGCGTGGTGCGATCCGCGAACGCCCCGATCACGGCGAGGTTCGCCATGTAGCCCGTGGAGAAGAGGAGCGCGCGTTCGCGGCCGGTGAAGGCGGCGAGTTCCTCCTCCAGCGCGGCGTGCTCGCTGCCGTGACCCGAGATGAGATGGGAGGCGCCGCTGCCCGCGCCGTGGCGCAGCGCCGCACGCGCCATGGCGGCGGCGATGTCCGGATGGCGCGCAAGACCAAGGTAGTCGTTGCTTGAGAAATCCACGGCGCGCGCCCCGTCGATGGTGACGCTCGGCCACTCGCCGGCGATTCGCGTGGTGGCGATTATCCGCCGGCGACGTCGCAAGAGCCCGCGGTCGAGCTCGGCGAGCCTACCCGCCAGCGCGAGCGCGTTGCGCTTCATGTGCTGCGGCGTTCAGCCCCAGGCGGGCGAAGAGGCGCTGGTCCCGCTCGACGTCCGGATTACCGGTCGTGAGGAGCTTGTCGCCGTAGAAGATCGAGTTGGCGCCGGCGAGGAAGCACAGCGCCTGCAGCTCATCGCTCATCGCGCCGCGCCCCGCGGACAGGCGCACTTGCGCGAGCGGCATCATGAGTCGGGCGCTCGCGATGGTGCGCACGAAGTCGAACGGATCGACCGCCGCGCTCTGCGCAAGCGGCGTGCCGGGTACGGCCACGAGCTGATTGATCGGCACGCTCTCGGGGTGTTCGGGCAGATTCGCGAGCGTGCGCAGCAGCTCGGCGCGATCTGCGAGCGACTCGCCCATGCCGATGATCCCGCCGCAGCACACCTTCAACCCCGCGGTGCGTACCGCTGAGAGCGTCGCGAGGCGCTCCTCAAAGCTGCGGGTGGAGATGATCTTGGGGTAGAACTCGCGCGACGTATCAAGGTTGTGGTTGTAGAAGTCGAGCCCGGCATCGGCAAGCTCGCGCGCCTGTGCGCAACTGAGCATTCCAAGCGTCGCACAGGTCTCAAGCCCGAGCCCATGCACCGCACGGATCATCTCGGCGATGACCTTGAGATCGCGGCTTTTGGGTGAGCGGTACGCGGCGCCCATGCAGAAACGGGTGGCGCCGGCAGCGCGCGCGCGCACCGCTGCAGTGCGCACCGTCTCGACGTCCATGAGCGCCTCGCGCCCAACGCCGGTCTCGTAGCGCACGCTCTGCGGGCAATAGGCGCAATCCTCGGGACAGCCGCCGGTCTTGATGGAGATGAGCGTGCTCATCTGTACGGTATTCGGCGTGTGATGTGCGCGGTGCACGCGCTGCGCGTGATACACGAGGTCCGCAAATGGCGCCGTCAGGAGCGCGGCGGCTTGCGGATGCGTCCAGTCATGGCGCAGCGCGCCGGTCATCAGCGTTGCATTCATGCGCCGTGTCACCTGGAAGTCGCTTATGTAGCCTCGGCGGGGATGTTCGCGGCCGCAGCCCGGCCTGTCAACGCAATGACACAGATCGGGTCGACGATTGGTGATTTTTCAACCAGCGCTCGGCCGGTACGCGCACCGGCCATGCGGCCGCCGCCGCCCTCCCCGGGCACATCTGCGCCGGGACGGCTGGACGTCCGCGGACCAGTGGCCGGACGCGCGTGCCATCGGGTAATGTATGGGCCGTTTACCCGCTTCGGGTAAGCTCCCCTAGAGAATGCGGAAGGACAACATGAAGAACAGATTTCCCCGAATGGCGCTCATCGCAGTGGTCGGCTTCGTCGCGGTTTTGGCGTTGGCCCCGGTGCGCCCCGTGTTCTCGCAGGCTGCCGGCAAGCAGATGCCGAGCAGGGCGGCGGCCAAGCAGCTGAAGGCCGCCGAAGAGGCGATTCATGCCAAGAAGTACGACGTCGCGCAGGCGAAGCTGAAGGAAGTGCAGGCGCTGTCGGAGAAGACGGCGTACGACGAGTATCTCGTGAACGAGATGCAGGGCTATCTGGATACGCGCGCCAAGAACTACCCGGCCGCGGAGAAGGATCTTGAGGGCAGCCTCAACTCCGGCTTCATGAAGCCCGCCGAGGTGCCGGCGCGCGTCAAAGAGCTCGCCACCATCAACCTCGACATCAAGGACTACGGCAAGGCCATCGATTTTGGCCAGCGCGCGATCAAGGGCGGCTTTGCCGACGATGCGACCTACCAGGTCATTGAGCAGGCGTACTACCTGAAGGGCGATCAGAGGGCGACGCTGCGCTTCGTCAACGATTACGTGGATCAGCAGGTCAAGGCGGGCAAGACGCCCAAAGAGAATTCTCTCAAGACCATCATGAGCGCCTGCATTGCGCTCAAGGACGCAAACTGCGAGCAGCACGCCTTCGAGCGCCTGGTGCTCTACTACCCGAAGGGCGACTACTGGGGCAACCTCATCAATTCGCTCTTCAGCAGCGATGACTACAAGGAGGATGTGCCGAAGCTGCAGCTGCTGCGGCTGGCGTTTGACGTCAACGTGCTGAAGAACCCACCCGACTTCACCGACATGGCGCAGCTTGATCTCGACCAGAACAACGCGGGCGAGGCGGTGCGCGTGCTGCAAAAGGCGCTCGACGCCAACGTCTTCACCGAGCAGCGCGAGAAGGCCAAGAACGAGCGCATTCTCGCTGCCGCGCAAAAGCGCGTCGCCGCCGATCAGGCGGCATTGCCGCAGCTGACGACGCAGGCGGGCTCCGCGCCGAACGGTCAGCCGAATGTCGCGCTCGGACTTACGCTCCTCGGCTATCAGCAGTACCCGCAGGCCGTGACGGCGCTGCAGCAAGGCATTCAGAAGGGCGGGCTGCAGAACCCGGCCAATGCGCAGCTGCTACTCGGCATCGCACAGCTCAAGGCGGGCAACAAGGACGATGCCCTGAAGACCTTCCACAGCGTCAAGGGCGATCCGAAGTTCGAGCGTCTTGCGGGCCTGTGGGCGCTGCACGCGCGGCAGGCCTAGGCGCGCCGATAGGTGTATTCGAGCAGAATACCGATAAAGATCGACAGCCCGACGTAGTGATTGTTGAGGAAGGCGCGCAGGCAGGCGTCGGGATCGCGTGCGCGGATCAGCCACTGCTGGTAGCTGAAGAAGAGCGCGCTTGCGCCGAGCGCCGCGATGTAGGCAGCGCCAAAATGCAGGCTCTCGCCCATGAGCCAGAGCGCCGCGAGCATCGTGAGCTGCAGCACCGCGATGATGAGGCGGTCCAGATCCGCGAACACGATGGCGCTTGAGTTGACGCCGATCTTCAAATCATCGTCGCGATCGACCATCGCGTAGAGCGTGTCGTAGATGATGACCCACACGATGGTCGCGACGAACATCACCCAGGCAATGCGCGGCAGCGTGCCCAGCAGCGCCGCGAAGGCCATCGGCACACCCCAGCTGAACGCCGGCGCGAGCAGCAGCTGCGGGAAGGCGAAGTAGCGTTTTGCGAACGGATACAAAACGCTCAGCAGCGCGCCGATGCCGGCAAGCTCGAGCGTGAGGAAATCGAGCTGCAGCGCAAGGTAGAGCGCGAGCGCAAAGAGCAGCACAAAGAGCAGCAGCGCCTCCGTCGCGCTCACCCGGCGCGCCGCCAGCGGCCGTGAGCGGGTGCGCTTGACGTGTGGATCGACGTTGCGGTCGGCAAAGTCGTTGACGATGCAGCCCGCCGAGCGCATGACGATCACGCCGACCACGAAGATCACGAGTATGCGCGGCTCGGGATGGCCGTCGCCCGCCACCCACAGCGCCCACAACGTCGGCCACAGCAGCAGGTAAATCCCGATCGGCCGATCAAGCCGCATCAAGCGTGCGTATTCCTCGAGGCGGCGCGCGAGCCGGTACAGCAGCGGCGCTTCCATCACGAGCTCATCCCACGCGTGCATAGCGCTCGCCGGCACCCGTCCAGCGCATGGCGAGCGGCGCGATGTGATCCGCATAGGCGCGCAGCATGAGCTCCGCAGCCTCGTGCACGCGCGGCAGCAGGTCGGCATCGCGCATCAGGTCCGCCACGCGCAGCTGCGCAAGGCCGGTCTGCCGCGTGCCGAGCAGCTCCCCCGGGCCACGCAGCGCAAGATCGTGCCGCGCGATCTCAAATCCGTCGAAGGTTTCGCGGATCACCTTCAAGCGCGCGCGCGCAAGCGGCGACAGCGGCGCGCGATACAGCAGCACGCAGCTGCTCGCGGCGGAGCCGCGCCCCACGCGGCCGCGCAGCTGATGCAGCTGCGCAAGTCCCATGCGCTCGGCGTTCTCGATCACCATGAGGGTCGCATCGGGCACGTCCACACCGACCTCGATCACCGTGGTCGCGACCAGCAGCTGGATTTTCCCCGCCTTGAACTCGGCCATCACGGCGTCCTTCTGTGCGCCCGGCATGCGGCCGTGCACGAGACCGACCTTCACATCGGGCAGCGCTGCGGCAAGCAGCGCCTGGGTCTCCTCCACGGCCTGCGCGCGCGTCTCCTCGGATTCATCGATCATCGGGCATACCCAGTAGGCGCGCCGGCCGGCGCGGCAGGCATCGCGGATGCGCATCACGATCTCATCGCGGCGCTGCTCGGGCACGACCACCGTCTGCACGGGCGTGCGTCCGGGAGGCAGCTCGTCGATCACGGAGATGTCGAGGTCGGCAAAGGCAGTCATCGCAAGGGTGCGCGGTATGGGGGTGGCCGTCATGATGAGCTGATGCGGGAAGCGGCCGAGCTTTTTGCCTTTTTCCTGCAGTCGCAGCCGCTGCTGCACGCCGAAACGATGCTGCTCATCGACGATGACGAGCGCGAGCGCGGCAAAATCGATGCCTTCCTGAAACAGCGCATGCGTTCCGACGATGAGGCGCACTTCGCCCGCGGCGATGGTTGCGAGTGCGCTCCTGCGGTGGCGCGCGCTCTGCGAGCCTGACACGAGCGCAACCGGAATGCCGAGCGGGTGAAACCAGTCGCGAAAATTGCGCCAGTGCTGTTCGGCCAGAAGTTCGGTCGGCGCCATGAGCGCTGCCTGGGCTCCGCTGCCCGCCGCGCGCGCGGCAGCGGCCGCAGCCACCACCGTCTTGCCGCAGCCGACGTCGCCTTGCAGCAGGCGCAGCATGGGTCGGCCGGTGCCAAGATCCGCATCCACTTCCTGCAGCGCTCGCTGCTGCGCCGCGGTGAGTTGAAATGGCAGCGCGCGCCGGAAGCGCGCGGCGAGCCCCTCGCGATCCTCGAGGCTCCAGGCAGGATCACTCTGCACCGCATGCTTGGTGAGCTTCAGGCCCAGGTGATGGGCGAGGAGCTCCTCGAAGGCAAGCCGCCGCTGGGCCGGATGGCGCCCGGCGGCGAGTTCATCGAGGCGCGCCTCACGCGGCGGACGATGCATGTAGGTGAGCGCCTCTTTGAGTGAGGGCAGATTGAGGGGCGCAAGAATCTGCGCAGGGACCCAGTCGCGCACCGCGCGGGTGTCAAGCTCGCGCAGCGCCTGGGCGATGAGGCCGCGCAACCGCCCCTGCGGGACTCCCTCGGTGCCCGGGTAGATCGGGGTCAGGGTTTGCTCGAGCGGCGCGGGAGCGGCGCTCAGGCGGCGATACTCGGGGTGCACGATCTCAAGCCCGAAAGGCCCGCGGCGCACCTCGCCGAAACAGCGCACGCGCGTGCCGCGTGCCAGTCCCTGCTGCTGCGCGAGCGAGAAATAGAAGAACCGCAGCGTCAGGAACCCGGAGCCATCGCCGATGCGGGCGATGAGCTGGCGGCGCTTGCGGTAGGCGACGTCGCAGAGCTGCACCTCGCCCTCGACCGCTGCGCGCATGCCCGCGCTGAGCGTGCCCAAGGGCGCAAGCTGCGTGCGATCCTCGTAGCGCAGCGGCAAGACGAAGAGCAGGTCCTGCACCTGCGTCACCCCGAGTCGCGCCAGGCGCTCGGCGAGCGCGGCGCCGACACCCGGCAGCGCCGTGACCGGCCGCTGCTCGGTGCGGGCGGCGAGGGCCTCGTGCCGCGCGCTGTTAGCCAAGATAGAGCGTGCCGTCGATCTCAACGCGCGCGCCGCGTGGCAACTGTGCGACGCCCACGGTGACGCGCGCCGGGTAGGGCGCGGTGAAGTAGTCGCCCATGATCTCGCTGACCGCGGCGAAGAGCGTCATGTCGGTCAGGTACACGGTGAGCTTCACCATGTTGGCGAGCGAGCCGCCTGCGGCCTGGGCAACCGCCGTCAGGTTGTCAAACACGCGGCGGATCTCCGCGTGGATGTCGCCGCTGACGAGCTGCATCGTGTGCGGATCGAGCGGAATCTGCCCGGACAGGTACACCAGTGTCGCCGACCTTTACGGCCTGCGAGTAGGTGCCGATGGCCTGCGGCGCGGCCTGCGTGTGAACGGTGGTGCGGTTGCTCATGATGCGGGGCCTTTGGAAGGTTGGTTGAGCTTATGAGGGTCGCGGGCATGCGCGGCGAGGGTGCGCGTCACGCGCAGCACGTCGGGCATGCGGCGGATGATGCGCACGATGCGCGCCAGATGCTCGCGGTTTTTCACCTTGATCTCAAATACCAGTATCGAGGTGTTCTCATCACGCGTCTCGACCGACACATGATCGATATTGGTGTCGGTGCTGGCAATCGCCGCCGCCACGGCGGCCAGCACGCCGGTGCGATTGGCCGCTTCGACGCGGATCTCGGAGCTGAAGTGTCGATCCGGGCGCGCTTTGCCAGGTCACCGGCAGCCATTTTTCCGGGTGCTTGCGGTAATCCTCGACGTTCACGCAGTTTTCACGATGAATCACGATGCCGCGGCCGCTCGACAGGAAGGCGATGATCGGGATCGTTCGGAATGGGAAAGCAGCAGCGCGCGCAAGTGACCAGCAGGCCTTCGGCGCCGGCGATGGACAGCGGCGCAGGCGTGCCGGCGCCATCGTGCGGTCCCGCCGGCAGCAGGCGCCGCGCCACCAGCGGCGCAAGGCGCTCGCCGAGGCCCACCTTCTCGTAGAGCTCATCCACATCCTTCATGCCAAGCTCGCCGAGCGCGGCCTGCAGGGACTCGGCGCTCACATCCTTCAGCGCGAAGGAGAATTCGGCGAGCGCCTGCTCGAGCAGGCGCTGGCCGAGGCCGATCGCCTCGGTGCGCCGCAGCGCTCTTCAAGTAGTGGCGGATGGCGCTGCGCGCCTTGGCCGTGACGACAAAATTCACCCAGGACGGATTGGGATGGGCGCCCTTGGCGGTGATGATCTCGATCGTCTGGCCGTTGCGCAGCACGGTGCGCAGCGGCGTCAGGCGCCGGTCGATTTTTGCCGCGACGCAGCGGTTGCCGACGTCGGTGTGCACCGCGTAGGCAAAGTCCACGACCGTTGAGCCGCTCGGCAGGCGCAGAATCGCGCCACGCGGGGTAAAGACGTACACCTTGTCGGGAAAAAGATCGACCTTCACGCTCTCGAGAAACTCCTCGGAGCTGCCGCCTTCCTGCAGGGCGACCAGGTGCGAGAGCCATTCGCGCGCCCGCTCCTGCTGCATGCTCTCCGCATCGCCGCCGCTCTTGTATTTCCAGTGCGCCGCGATGCCCGACTCGGCCACGCGGTGCATGTCCTCGGTGCGGATCTGCACCTCGAGCGGCACGCCGTTCGGGCCGAAGAGCGTGGTGTGCAGCGACTGGTAACCGTTCACGCGCGGGATGGCGATGTAGTCCTTGAAGCGGTTCGGCATCGGCTTGAAGACGCCGTGCACCCAGCCGAGCGCGCGATAGCAGGTGTCGACGTCTTCGACGATGACGCGCAGCCCGTAGACATCGACGATCTCATTCAGCAGCGCGCGCTTGCGCCGCATCTTCTTGTAGATGCTGTAGAGATGCTTCTCGCGCGCGCTCGACGCGCGCCGCACTGTGGTGCTTCAAAAGCGCCGCCCGCAGCTGCCGCTCGATCTTCTGCAGAAATTCCTTCTGATTGCCGCGCGCGCGCTTCAGCGCGCGCTCGAGCACGCGGTAGCGCTGCGGGTAGAGCGCGCGAAAGCCCAGGTCCTCAAGTTCGAGCTTGATGTTGTAGAGGCCGAGGCGCTCGGCGATCGGCGCGTAGATATCGATGCGTCTCGCGCGCGATCGCGCGCCGCCGTGGCATGCGGCATGCGCCTCGATGGTGCGCATGTTGTGCGTGCGATCCGCCAGCTTCACCAGGATGACGCGCAGATCGCGCACCATCGCGAGCAGCATCTTGCGGAAGCTCTCCGCCTGAGCTTCCTCGCGGCTCTTGAACTTGATCTGGTCGAGTTTGGTGACGCCATCGACGAGCTCCGCGACGTCCGCGCCGAAGCGCGCCGTGATCTGATCCTTCGGCGTCGGCGTATCCTCGATGACATCGTGCAGGATCGCCGCGATGATCGTGTCCGGATCGAGGTGCAGGTCCGCGAGAATCGCCGCGGCGGCGACCGGGTGGGCGATGTAGGGCTCGCCCGAGAGGCGCTTCTGGCCCTTGTGGGCCGAGGCGCCGAACTCGGCCGCCTCGCGGATGCGCTCGACCTGCTCGGCAGGCAGGTAGGTCTCGACGCTGGCAATGAGCTCCTTAAGACCGGGCGTGCGCCTTCCGCCGGGGAGCAGTCCCAGGAGCGAAGACGCATAGTCCATGGGGGCGGGTGCCGTGGCGGATCAGTCTCCGAGGCCGAACTGTGGAGCTCGGAACGAGGACTGATGCTCTTGCTCGGGCAACGGCGCCGGCGGCGCCGGCTCCGGCTCGCGCAGCATTTCCGCCGTGATGTTACCGGCGGCGATTTCGCGCAGCGCGAGCACGGTGGCCTTGTCGTTTTCCCAGGCAAGCGTGGGCTCGGCGCCATTGGCAAGGCGGCGTGCGCGCTGTGAGGCGAGCAGCACGAGCTGGAAGAGGTTCTCGACGTTATGCAGACAATCTTCGACAGTAATACGGGCCATGGTTAAAGCTTCAAAGTGAAGCGCCCCCGGGGCGCGAAAGACCCTGAACTATAAGCGAACCGCCGGGAGTGAGGCCAGCACGACATCGCAAACGTGGCCAACTTGAGGTCGGTTGTCGATAATGACAAATATTCGAGTCTTCCCCGAATTGCAGGACAAACGAGTCGTGAACAAAGGTGCCGCGAACAACGATCCGAGCCATATCCTGCAGATTGGCATGGGGTTTCTCGCTTCCAAGACGCTGCTGTCGGCGGTGGAACTGGAGCTTTTCACGCATCTGGGCGCTGGCGCCTTGAGCGCAGCGGAGATCGGCACGCGCCTGGGGCTGCACTCGCGGAGCCTGTTCGATTTTCTTGACGCGCTGGTGTCGCTCGGCATCCTCGACCGCGGCGGCGACGGGCCTGCCAGCCGCTACCGCAACACGCCGCAGTCGGCCGCGTTTCTCGACAAGAAGAGCCCGACCTACGTGGGCGGCATTCTGGAGATGGCCAACGCCCGTCTGTATCGCTTCTGGGGCGATCTCACCACTGCGCTCAAGACCGGTCAGCCGCAGAGCGAAATCAAGACCGGCGGTGGCAGTCCGTTTGAAGCCCTATACGCGGATGAGCAGCGGCTCGAGCAGTTCTTGTATGCGATGCAGGGCGTGCAGAGCGGCAATTTCCGCGCGCTCGCCGCCAAAGTGGATCTCAGTCATTACGGCACAGTGCTCGATATCGGCGGCGCCAACGGCTTCTTATCGACCGTGCTGGCACGCAAGTATCCGAGCTTGAGCTGCATCTCCTTCGATCTGCCACAGGTGGCTCCGATCGCCCGGCGCCGCATTGCCGAGTTGGGCCTCAGCGAGCGCATCAAGATCGTCTCGGGAAACTTCTTCACCGATGTGCTGCCGCGTGCCGATGTCATCACGATGGGCAACATCCTGCATGACTGGGACGAGGAGCAGAAGAAGGCCCTGATCGCCAAGGCTTACGCGGCGCTCAATCCGGGCGGTCTTTTCATCGCCATCGAGAACGTCATCGACGATGCCCGGCGCACCAACACTTTCGGCCTCTTGATGTCGCTCAACATGCTGATCGAAGTGCCGGGCGGCTTCGACTACACGGGTGCGCAGTTCAATAGCTGGTGCAAGGCAGCAGGCTTCAGGCGCACCGAAGTTATTCCCCTCGCCGGACCGTCGAGCGCGGCGCTCGCCTACAAGTAAGCCGCTCTCAGGCGAGCAGATCCGCAAGCAGCGGGCGCAGCTCCGGCCGGTCAGCTTTGAGCGCGCCACCCTGGCCGTCGATAATGTGAGCGAGGTCGGCGAGCGCGCGCTCGAAATTGTCATTTACCACGACGTAGTCAAACTCATTCGCGTGCGCCATGTCGCCGACCGCGTCGCGCAGGCGCCGTGCAATGACCTCCTCGGAGTCCGTGCGGCGCACGCGCAGGCGCTCTTCGAGCGCGCGCCGCGATGGCGGCAGGATGAAGATCGTGACGCACTCCGGCAAGGAGTTACGCACCAGGCGCGCGCCCTGCCAGTCGATCTCCAGCATCACGCTGCGGCCGGCCGCCAGATGCGTCTCCACGGGCACTCGTCCGGTGCCGTAGTGGTTGTCAAAGACCTGCGCGTGCTCAAGAAATGCATTTTGCGCGATGAGCTCGCGAAACTCACCGACCGACACGAAGAAGTACTCGCGCCCCTGCGCTTCGCTCGGGCGCGGCTTGCGGGTCGTGTGCGAAATGGACAGGCGCAGCTGCGGGCGGCGCGCGAGCAGCGCGGTTACCAAAGAAGTCTTGCCCGCGCCTGAGGGCGCCGAGACGACAAAGAGCTGGCCGCGAGCGGCGGTGGATTGATTTGTCACGTGCTCGCCTCGTCGATGAGCTCGATCCAGTGTTTGACCGGCACGGCCGCGGCGGGCGCGAGATGCTGCAGGCAGCCGATGTTGGCCGTGGCAATCACCTCCGGAGCGCCCGACTGCAGGGTAGCAAGCTTGAGGTTGCGCAAACGCACCGACAAGTCACGTTGCAGCAGGGAGTAGGTGCCGGCCGACCCACAGCACAGGTGTGCATCCGGTACCGTC
Source organism: uncultured Gammaproteobacteria bacterium (assembly GCA_963695315.1). Classification (GTDB taxonomy): domain Bacteria; phylum Pseudomonadota; class Gammaproteobacteria; order Steroidobacterales; family Steroidobacteraceae; genus PALSA-1196. Next base: position 3,288,279 of record OY968773.1, on the reverse strand, counting down.
GTCAGCGCATAACCTGCGGCGCGCAGCAGCGGTTCGACGCGGCCGGTGAGTTTTTGTCCGTGCTGCAGCGTGCACGGTGATTGCCACGCGACTTTGCGACCCGCCGCGCGCGCCCCGCTGCCGGCGAGCGCCGCGATGTCCGCGACCGAGAGCACTTCGGCAAGGTCGCGCGTGGCGCTGCTGACGCGCGCGGCGCGTGCGGCCCACGCGGGCTCTGCGCGAAAGAGCTCCGCGTACTCCTTCACCATCACGCCGCAGCCGCTCGCGCTCATGAGAATCGCCTCGGCGCCCGCGTCGAGCTCGCGCGTCCAGCTGAGGATATTGCGGCGTGCCTGCGCGCGCGCGCGCGCCGTGCCGCCCAAGTGATGACTGAGCGCCCCGCAGCACGCCTCGCCCGGCGCATTGACGAGCGAGACGCCAAGACGCGCGAGCACCCGGGCCGCTGCGGCATTGATGTGCGGAGCGAGCGCCGGCTGCACGCAGCCCTGCAGGATCACCATGCGGCGTGCGTGCTGCGCGCGCGGCGCGCGCGCGGCGCGTGCCGGCGCAGGAATGCGCTCGGCCTGACGACGGGGCAAGAGGGGGCGCAGCAGTTGCGCGCAGCGCAGCGCGGCGGCAAACACGCTACGACGCGAGAGCGCGGCGCCGAGCAGTTCGCGCTGCAGTCGTTCGCGCCAGGTGCGCGGCGCTTGCTCATCGACGAGCTGTCGTCCGATGTCGACGAGCGCGCCGTAGCGCACCCCCGAGGGACAGGTCGTCTCGCAGGCCCGGCATGTGAGGCAGCGATCCAGATGTGTCGCGACGATGCGTGTCACGGCAGCGCCTTCGAGCAGCTGCTTGATGAGATAGATGCGTCCGCGTGGACTGTCGAGCTCGTTGCCGAGAATCTGATAGGTCGGGCAGGTGGCAAGGCAGAAGCCGCAGTGCACGCAGCTTGCGATGATGGCCTTGCCACGCTGCGCGACATCGCGCGCGGCGTAATTGCTTGCGAGCTCAGTATGCATGCTCAAAGATCCGCATACAGCCGGCCCGGATTGAGGATAGCGTGCGGATCGAAGGTTCTCTTCAATTCGCGATGCATACGCATCAGTGCCGCGGGCAGCGGGGCGAAGACCTCGGCATCGGCGGGCGCGCGACCAAAACGCGTGGCAAAGCCGCCGCAGCGCGCGCCGTGGCGCTGCACATCCTCACTGGCATCATGCGGCGCGAACCAGCGCTGTGCGCCGTTCCATTCAAGCAGCGTGCGGCCGGGCGCATCCGGCAGCGCACTCTCTGGCGCAACATGCAGCCGCCACAGCGGCCCTGGTGGCGCGAAAAACGGATGCGTGTGCTCGCGGATTGCCGTCCAGAAAGAAGTGCCGGCAGCGAATTGCGCGCCGCCCAGCTGCTGGTGCGCTTCGGCGAGCGCGGCGGCGCAGCCGTGCAGGCGTGCGTAGAGCGTATCCTCGACCCAGCAGGTCGCGGAGATCGGCAGCGGCCGTAGCGCCCAGTCATTCATCCGCTCGAGCGCCGCGCGCGCACCCAGGGGGAAAGTGAGCGTGAGCTCGCACCGCGGCCGCGGCAGCACTTTGAGCGAGGCTTCCAGCAGCACGCCGAGCGTACCGAGCGCGCCCACCATGAGGCGCGCGACATCGTAGCCGGCGACGTTCTTCATGACGCGGCCGCCAAATTGCAGCACGCGACCTTCGCCCGTCAGCACGCGCATCGCCGAGCACGAAATCACGCACCGGGCCCGCTGCGATGCGCGCCGGCCCGGCAAGCGCGCAGGCGAGGGTGCCCCCCAGCGTCGCGCCCGCGCCGAAGTGCGGCGGCTCGAAGGGCAGGTGCTGGCCGTGCGCCGCGAGCGCGGCTTCAATCTCTGCGAGCGGCGTGCCGCTGCGCGCCGTCAGCACGAGCTCCTGCGGGTCGTAGTCAATGATTCCGCAATGCTGGTGTAGTGATAGCGGCTCGCCGTGCACCGCGCGACCGTAGAAGGATTTAGACCCCGAGCCGCGCATCTGCAAGGGGCGTGCGCGCCGCGGCCGCGGCGCGCACGCGTGCGGCAAGCTCGTCGGTGGCATCGAGTTGCATGGGCTTTCAGAAGCGCGGCAAATGCGCAAACGGCAGCGCGCCGCCGTGCACGCGCATCGCCCCATAGTCCGCACAGCGCGCCAGCGTCGGCACCGCCTTGCCGGGATTGAGCAATCCTTCCGGGTCAAAGGCGCGCTTCACCGCATGAAACATCTCCAGCTCCGCAGGCGCGAACTGCCTGCACATGGGGCCGAGCTTCTCAACGCCGACGCCGTGCTCCCCGGTCACCGTGCCGCCCGCCGCCACGCACAGCTCGAGAATGCGGCTGCCGCACGCCTCGGCACGCTGCAGCTCTTCGGGCTTGCCGGCATCAAACATGATGAGTGGATGCAGATTGCCGTCGCCGGCGTGAAAGACGTTCGCAATCGGCAGGCCAAATTCCGTGGACAAAGCGCCGATGGCGCGCAGCACGTCGGGCAGGCGCCGGCGCGGGATCGTGCCGTCCATGCAGTAGTAATCGGGCGCCAGACGTCCGACGGCCGGGAAGGCCGCTTTTCTTCCCGACCACATGCGCGCCTGCTCGTGCGCGTCGGCGGCCACGCGCAAGTACATGGCGCCGGCGTCGCGCATGACGGCGAGCACGCGCTCGAGTTGCTCGCCGACATCGGCGCCGCTGCCGTCGACCTCGCACAGCAGCAGCGCTTGGGCGCTCGTCGGATAACCGCACTGCGCGAAGGCATCAGCCGCACAGATGGCCGCACCGTCCATCATTTCCAGCCCGGCGGGAATAATCCCCGCGCCGATAATCTCCCCGACGACACGCGCGCACACGGCAATGTCGTCGAAGCCTGCCAAGCACGAGCTCCACCCGCGCGGGGCGCGGCAAGAGCTTCACAGTGACCTCGACGATGATGCCGAGCATGCCCTCGGAGCCGGTGAGGAGCGCGGTCAGAGCGTAGCCGGGCGCCTCGCCATTTCGCTTCCCAGCACGAGCAGCTCGCCGCTTACCGTGACGACCTTGATCTCGAGAATGTTGTGCTGCGTGATGCCGTATTTGAGGCAATGCACGCCGCCTGAATTCTCGGCGACGTTGCCGCCGATGGAGCAGGCAATCTGTGAGGACGGATCCGGCGCGTAGAAAGAGCTCATAGGGCGCAGCGGCCTTGGATATCGAGAGGTTGGTGACCCCCGGCTGTACGCGCGCCATGCGCCGCCGCGGATTGAGTTCCAGAATCTGGTTGAGGCGCGCAAGCACGAGCAGCACGCCGCCTTCGACCGGCAAGCTGCCGCCGGAAAGGCCGGTGCCCGAGCCGCGCGCGACGACCGGCACGTGCCGCCGATGACACACGGACATCACCGCCTGAATTCGGCGGCGCTGCCCGGCAACACCACCACCTCAGGCACACGCCGGTAAGCGGTCAGCCCGTCGCACTCAAAGGCAGCGCATGCTTCGCGCGCAGTCAGCACATTGGCCGCCCCCACCACGGCGCGCAGCTCCTGCACCAATGACTTCATGAGCCAACCCTTCGCATCGCCGCCGCTATCGTGAGCCGAGTGTGCCGAAGTCAGCATCGCAGGCGCAAATCGCGCTTGCATGAACGCTGCGTGCAGCCGCCGTGACCGTAAACGGCCTTGGTGCGCGGGCCGCGAATAGCGCCGCGGCTGGGTTTTGCAGTGCATCGCCCGCAAACCCTGCTTGACAGCAATCGCGCCCGGGGAACCTCAGCGTAAAGTGCCGTGACGCGCATGAGCGAGGCGCTCGCATGGGCCGCACGCCGTGGTGCGTTTCAAAGGCGCTCGCGGCGCGGAAGAACTTTCGCCCGGAGGCGCGAGAATGGGGCGCGCCGCCTAAAGCGTCAGCTGCCGGTCTGATTCGGATCCCGCCAGACTCTTCGAACGGCAGTCGCCAGGCGCTCGGCGCGACCAGCTGATGTATTGCATTCGGCCCCCAGGAGCCTGGCGCATACGGGCGTACCGGCGGCGGTGCCTCGAGCAGCGGCTTTGACAACTCCCATAAGCGCTCGATGCCCTCGGCGGTGTTGAAGAGCGTGTGATCTCCCTTCATGGCATCGAGGATCAATCGCTCGTAGGCCTCGAGAACGTCGCCGACGTGACCCGTCTCATGCATTGCGAACTGCAGGCTTTGCTTGTCGAGCTGCATTCCCGGGCCGGGCCGCTTGCCGTAGAAGGACAGCGACATCTTCGCCGCATCCGCAAGGTCGAACGTCAAATGATCCGGCCCCTGGGCACTTACTCCAGAGCCGGCTGGGAACATGCTCTTTGGCGGCTCGCGAAAGGCGATCGAAATGATGCGCTGGCCCTCGGCCATGCGCTTGCCCGTGCGCAGGTAGAACGGCACGCCGGCCCAGCGCCAGTTGTCGATGGAGCACTTGAGGGCAATGAAGGTTTCGGTGTCCGACTGCAGATCGACTCCCTCCTCGGAGCGATACCCCGTGTACTGCCCGCGAACCACATCCGATGGCACGAGCGGCAGCATGCTGCGAAACACCTTGTTCTTCTCTTCACTGATCGGCGCGGGCGCCAATGCGGTGGGCGGCTCCATCGCCATGAACGCCAGGATCTGGAAGAGGTGGGTAACCACCATGTCGCGAAACGCCCCGATTGCCTCGTAGAACCCGGAGCGCTTGCCAAGGCTGAGCGTTTCGGGGACGTCGATCTGTACGTGGTCGATGAAGTTGCGGTTCCAGATCGGCTCAAAGAGCCCGTTGGCAAAGCGGAACGCGAGAATGTTCTGCGCCGGCTCCTTGCCGAGGAAGTGATCGATGCGAAAGATCTGCTCCTCGTCGAACACCTCATGCAGTTTGGAATTCAGGGAAACGGCGCTCGCAAGGTCCGTACCGAAGGGCTTCTCCATGATGATGCGCGAGTGCTCGACGAGGCCCGCCTCGCCCAAGAGCCGCACGGCCGACAACGCCGCGCTCGGCGGAACGCTCAGGTAGTGCAAGCGCCGCGTGTCAGGGCCGAGGTCGTGCTCTGCCTTGTGCACCGCCGCGCGCACGGCTGCGGCGCCGGCGGCGAGCGGCACGTAGTCGACGTGCTTCGCGAAGGCGTCCCACTCCGCCGCACTCACCTTGTGCGTGGAGAACTCCTCCAGCGCCTTGCGCACTTCTGCGCGCAGACCGTCGGCATCGAGATTCTCGAGCGATACGCCGATGATCCGGCAACTCGGCAGAAATCCCGCACTCGCAAGGCGCACCAAGCCGGGCCACAGCTTGCGGTGCGCAAGATCGCCCATCGCACCGAAGAGCACTATGACCTGCGGCGACCGCGGGCCTTCATTCGCCGGAGTCTTTGCCACCACGCATTTCCTCTTTTGTCCTGAACCGGGATCTTGGCCGCGCCGATTCTGGCGCATCAACCGTGCGCGAGCCACCCTACGCCGCTGACGTTGCAGCAAAGGCAGCCCCGGAACGCGCATGCGTCGCGCCCGACGCGTGCGTTATTCTGCCGCGCATGAGCGACGTTCCGGTGCTGATCGTAGGTGCGGGTCCGACCGGACTGGCGCTGGCGCTGTGGCTCACGAAGAGCGGCGTCAAAGTGCGCCTCATCGATAAGGCGGCCGAGCCGGGAACGACATCCCGCGCCCTTGCAGTGCAGGCGCGCACGCTCGAGTTCTACCGGCAGCTCGGTTTTGCGCAGGAAGTCGTCGATCGTGGCCACCACGTCGCTGCGCTCAACCTGTGGGTGAGGGGCACGCGAGTTGCGAGCGTGGCGCTGCAGATGATGGGACAGGGCTTGAGCCCGTTTGACTTCGCGCTCATCTTTCCGCAGGACGAGCATGAGCGATTCCTGAGCGCGCAGCTGCAGGCGCTTGGAGTCGAGGTAGAGCGCGAGACCGAGCTCATCGGCTTTGAGGACGACGGCAACGAGGTGCGCGCGACGCTGCAGCGGTGCGCTGGCGCGCAGGAAAAATGCACGGCGTCCTACCTTGCCGGATGCGACGGCGCGCGTTCCAAGACCCGTGAGGTCCTCGGCGTCGGCTTTCCGGGCGGCACCTACGATCATCTTTTTTACGTCGCCGATGTCGAGGCGGCGGGGGCGCCGATGAATGGCGAGCTGCATGTGGCACTTGATGAGGCGGACTTCCTCGCCGTATTTCCTTTGAAGGGCGAGGGACGGGGGCGTCTTATAGGCTCCGTGCGCGCTGCTGCGGCAACGCAAGCCGCGGAGCTCAAATTTGCAGATGTGCAGAACGATGCCATCAAGCATCTCAAGGTTGACGTGCGCCGTGTCAACTGGTTCTCGACTTATCACGTGCACCATCGCGTCGCGCACGGCTTCGCGAAAGGCCGTGCCTTCCTGCTCGGCGATGCCGCGCACATTCACAGTCCCGTCGGCGGGCAGGGCATGAACACCGGCATCGGCGATGCGGTCAATCTCGCATGGAAGTTGGCTTCGGTGCTGCAGGAGAAATCCAGCGCCACACTGCTCGACAGCTATGAACTTGAGCGCATCGCTTTTGCCAAGCGACTCGTCGCCACCACGGACCGGCTGTTTACCGCAGTGATCAACCCGAGCGGGCTGGCGCGCTTCGTGCGCACGAAAGTCGGTTCCTGACATCCTGCCGGCGCTCTTCAAATTGGGCATCGTCCGCAGATTCATGTTCCGCACGGTGTCGCAGATCGGGATCAACTACCGCGGCAGTCCGCTGAGCTCAGGCAGTGCCGGAGCGGTGCACGGTGGCGATCGCTTGCCCTGGGTCGCGGGCAGTGTTACCGGCGGCAATTTTGCGCCGCTTGCGACGCTGCAATGGCAGGTGCACGTCTATGGCGCGCCCAACGCAGGCCTGGCGCAGTTCTGCGCGGCACGCGGGCTCGCGTTTCACCAATTCCCATGGCAGGGCACGTGCCACGACGGTGGGCTCATGGAAAATGCGCTCTACCTCGTGCGGCCCGACGGCTACGTGGCGCTCGCCGAGCCATTGGCGTCAACCCGCAAGCTCACCGAGTATTTCGAAGGGCGCGCGATTCACGCCGCCCAACTATAGTAGCGCCGGGGTCGCCGTCAGTGCGAACGCCCGCAGCCGAGGGTTCTCAGGTGGGCGGGATCACGCGCGCCAGCGGTCGCTTCAGCGCGAAAGCGAGCAGCGCGCCTGCGCCGGCGATGGCGGCGTGCAGTGCCCAGAATTGCGCCGGCGTGATGCGCTCGTAGAGCGCGCCCAGCCAACCGAGCGTGATGTTCGAGAGAAACAGACTCAAAAACACCGCACCCATCATGGTCGCGCGCACCGGCGGCGGTGCCGCACGTGAGACGAGCGCGAGGAGTGGCGGCCAGTAGTAGAGGAAGGCAACGCCGAGCAGCACATCGTAGGTGAAGGGCACGAGTACGGGTACGGCGCCGCGACTTAACGTGCAGCCCGCAACCAGCAATAGGTTCGCGAGGCAGGCGATGGTTGCGCCGGTGCCAATCTTGGCGACCTCGCCGGGCTCGCCACCGCGTGCCGCCTGGTACCGCCAAAGAGCAATGAGAACGGGAACCGAGATGATGCTGACGAAGGAGTCGATGGCGCCGCCGAACCAGCCGGCGGGCACGTGAAAACCCAGCAGTCGCAAATCCACGGCGTGGTCGATCCAGATCAGGGCTATATCGGCATTCTGGTAGTAGGCAATGGATTGAAACACCGTAATCAATATCACGACGATGAGGGCGGCGACGATGCGCCATTCGGCGGGATTAAGCTTGCGCGCAACGGCGGGACGTGGCGTCGCACGTTGCGCCATAGCTAACGTCTTATAGCCCGTAAGATAGGTTGCAAGACCGGCGAGCATCAATATGCCGGCAAGGCCAAATCCCGCGTGCCACCCGTAAAGTTGCGCGAGGAGCGCGCAAAGCATTGGGCCTGCCACTGCACCGACGTTGATGCCCATGGAGTAGATGGAAAAGCCGCGTGTGCGGCCGGCGCTGTCGTCATCGGCGTAGAGCGTGCCTACTTGAGTGGAGATGTTGCCCTTCAAGAATCCGCAGCCCACCACGAGCAGCAGCAGCGCGACGAGAAAGGACGCATCAAAGGCCATCGCGATCTGCCCGGCGCTCATCAGTACGGCGCCTAAGGCGACCGCGTTGCGCTGGCCGATCCAACGGTCTGCGATGAGCCCTCCAAACACAGGTGTGAAGTACACGAAGCCGGTGTAGAGGCCATAGATCTGCGAGGCGAGCGCAAGATTGCTCATCGGGCCGAACACCGATTCGAGCGCGTGGCGAAATCCCGCGAATCCCGCGACGTGCTCGACGTGGCCGGGCAGCAGCAGTGAGTGTGTCAGGTACAGCACGAGCAGCGCAGCCATGCCGTAGTAGGAAAAACGCTCCCATGCTTCGGTAAAGGCGAGGTAGCCGAGTGCGCGCGGTTCGCCGAAGAACGTGCGCGGCCGCGCCATGGGCTCGCCGGGCAATGTGCCGTCAACGCTGTTCAATAGGATCTCCTGACGCCCGCAGGCCCGCGGCACCGGGGTATATTTGCGTTCTTATCCTGAGCGTCTCATGCGCACCGCCGGTGCGCCACATTAATCGGAAATGCTGCCGAGCCAGCAGATCTGCACGACGCCACCGCCCGGGGTCCCGCCGAAGTTCTCCGGCTGCAGCGCAAAGTCTGCGCCTGTGGCGGCATTGGTCAGCTGAAAGCACAGGCGGTTCTTTGTTTCGCCGTTGATGCGTGCCGCACGCACCGCTGCGACGACATTGAGCGCGGTGCCGGTTGAGTTGAACGAGATAAATGCAATGCCGATGGTGTCGGCGATCGTCTGATTGGGCGTATCCAGCCAGAAGGTGCTCGGCGCTGCCGAGCCGATCTTGCCGCCGGCAGCAAATGCGCTCGACTCATCAGGGCCTGCAGGCGTCTTCGTGAAGGCAGCGGTCGCCGCATAGATGCTGGCGGCAAAATGCGTGGGCGCACCACCGGGCTCTGCAATGCGATGCTGCAGCTCGCCGTGAACATTCGCGATGCGCAGGGTAAAGGACTGCAGGCGCTGGCCGGCGGTGTCGCTCGTCCAGTTGCCCTCGCCGCCGTGCGGCGCAAGATGGTAGACGTTCCAGTAATTGGGATTGGGCGGCCTCTCGCCGCGGTTGTCCCGAATGCAGAGGTAAGCCGCGCCGTCGTCGCTGACGAGGTTGCCGGTCGAATAATCAGTGGCGGCACGCCACGGCGCGGCTGCGCCACGCCCGGTGGCGTTGCCGGCGAAGTAGCTGCCATCGGCGCGCAGGGCGTTGCCGTCGGTGACGCGTGCGGTCGCGCCCGGGGCGAATACGTACGTGACTCCGGTGAGTTTCCAGGTGGAGGCGTTGGCGCCGAGCTCCCACACGTGGTCAAGTACGCCGATTTCAGTCTTGCCGGGGCGCAGTGCAAAATCGGCGAGCGAGAAGACGACGCCGTTGATGTCGGTGTTGTTTTGCATCGACAGCGGAATGGCGTGGCTAGAGACCGCCTCAATCTCCATGCCGTGCACCTGGATGCCCGCGCCGTTTAAAAATATTCCATAGGTGCGGCCGCTGTAGGGATGGCGCTCCCAGTACGTCGAATTTGCCGGCGCGTTGCTTGCGTTTGCAGTGTGGGCGCGAATGCACCGGTAATGCGTCCCGCGGTTGCCGACGTAGCTATCGAGCGCGTAGTCGCTGCCGGCAAACCACGGCAACGGCGCGGGACTGCCCGCCGACACCGAGGTGAGCTTGCTGCACATGTTGGCCGTGCCCTGAATGCGCAGTCCCGATTGCTGATAGAGGTTGTTGCAGTAGGTCGCGATGCGGTCGTAGTAGCCGACGTTGCCGAGGATGTCGCAGTGAAAGCCGTAGCCGTAGCAGGCGCAGTCGCGGATCCGCAGAGCCTGCAGGTAGCCCTCGGTGCCGTGCGCTGCGCCGTTGTAGCCCAGGCGCAGCGCATAGACCAGCTGCGGGCACTCGGCGTGACAGGCAAACATCGCGAAATCTTCGAGAATGATCTTGGCGGCGTTGCCCGTGTCGGTGAACCACGCGCCCTTTGAAGGTCCCGAGCCGGCACCGGCCGTGCCGCGCTTCGCGATGAAGCCGCAGGTCTCGCGGCCAAGGCCGCGGATTACGGTGGCGGGCGGCAGCGTCTGATTGCCGGTCATGTAGTAGCCGTTGCCGATGCGGATGGGGATCACGCCGACGGTGAGTTTCGCGCCGCCGGCGGCCGCCAATATGCACTCGGCGAGCGCGAGCGTGGAGTCGGTGCCGACGGTCGTGAAGCCGCCTGCGGTGTTCGGGCGGCTGTCACCGCGCGCGCCCCACCACTCGGGATAGACCTCCGGCTGGGCGCTTTGTGAGAAGACGACCTTGCCCGCGCCTGTGAACACCGTGGTACGCGGACCGCCGACGAAACCTTGGATGGTGAGCGTCGCGCCCGCGGCCAGATTGATGCTGCCGGTGCCGCTGAAGAGGATGGGCACGCCGACCGGCAGCTCGACGTCCTCTGCAAGCGCCAGCTGGCTCGCAATCAGCAGCGGAGCGCCGCCGGGCTGGCGCGCCTGCGCGCAGGCGTGCACGAATCCCTGCTGCATGTCGGTGCTGCCGGGGTGCGCGTTGTCGACGTAACGGTCCGGTTGGCCGGGCAGTAGGGTCTCCTCGACCGGCGTGACCGAGGCTGCGAGTTCCGCGGCGCTCTGCGCGTAGCGCGCACCACCCGGACTCTGCGCCCGCGCCGGTTTGCTGAGCGCCGCCGCACTCCCCACGGAAGCCGCGATCAGCGCTTTGGATATATCGCGACGACGCATGCTCTCTGCTCTTGGGCTTTACCGGCTTTCAGTTTGTATTCCGAGAGAATCAATGAAGCAACAGGAGTTGCAACCCCGCGTTGCGGATTGCCGACGGCTTGCCAATCTTGGAGGCACGGTCATTCTGTCGGAAATAACCGCGGCACCAGGCGCGAGCACAAGCCGGACCAGAAATCCTTAAAGAACCGCATCTTCTCGCGATGGGCCGCATCATCGCGGGGCGACGCCGCTTCACAGCGCTGCGGTTCGGGGCTTATGCACCTCGATCGTGGGGCCGAAACTGGCGTATCGTGGCAGCTGCGAGAAGATGTTCAACCTTCAGGAGCGAACCATGAGCAAGGGTATGGACAGGAAGAAGGAAGGTAAGAAGAAGCCGGCGAAGTCTCTGGAGGAGAAGCGCGCCGCGAAGAGAGAAAAGAAACAGAACCGAGGCTTTCAGCTCTGAGACGCAGCGCGGCAGCGTTATAGTCTCACGCGTGGGCGCGTCATCACAGATTATGTACAAGCGCCCAAGGCAGTGACTCCCCTGCACAAGGTCTGCGTGCTTGGACGGCGATCGCCGGGATAATGAGCGCGTTCTTTTGAGTCGGGGGAGACTTCTATGAACCGCCTGTTCTTCCAAGGTCTGCCTGCTCGAGCGTTCATGCACGGAAGTACACTCTACTTCGTCAACAATGGCTCCGCCCTCCCAGCCGGCGGTGGCGCGGTGTACGCGCGACCGCTCAATTGATCATGCGGGCGCAGCGCGCTGCCGCGAGTTCGGCGCGCCACATCCTCAGTACCTGGCCTCGCTGTTGGCGCTGATCACGCGGCGATCGTGACAGGGCGATTGCGAGCTTCTGGGTCGTCTACATGCGGTGATACGTCACTCGACGTTTTGCACCTGCTCGCGCATCTGTTCGATGATCACTTTCATTTCAACTGCGGCGCGCGTCGTTTCCAGGTCCTGTGACTTGGACGACAGCGTGTTCGCCTCGCGATTCAATTCCTGCATGAGGAAGTCGAGACGGCGGCCCGCAGGCTCGGTGCCTGCAGTCGCGCGCCGTATTTCGTCAACATGACCGCAGAGGCGGTCAAGCTCCTCGTCCACGTCGAGCCGCTGCACGAGAAGCGCGATTTCCTGCTCGAGGCGCTCCTGATCGATCTGTACGGAGAGCTCGGCGAGACGCTCGTTGAGCCGGCCACGCACGCGCTGCTGGACCTCGGGCAAGCGCGCACGCACCTGCGCGACAAGGCCCGCAAGTCCCCCGCAGCGCTGCTCGATGAGATCGCGCAACCGCTCGCCTTCACGATTACGCGCCGCGACGAGATCCGTAAGCGTCTCAACGAGCAGCGCCTTTGCGGCGCCCTGCAGCTCTTCGCCAGCGATGCTGCTATCGCGCAGCACTCCCGGCCAGCGCAGCACGTCGAGAAGATTCACCGTGTGTTTGGCGGGAAATGACAGCGTAAGCTCGCGTACGCGTGTGCGCAGCCGCTCGAGCGCCTCCGCATTGACCTCGAGAGCACCCTGCGCGCCCTGCGCCGCGCGCAGGCTGATCGTACAATCGACTTTGCCGCGTTTTAATTCGCGCATCAGACACTGGCGCAGCTCAGGCTCCGCCGCGCGCAGCTCGTCGGGCAGCCGAAAGCCGCTCTCGAGGAAGCGATGATTGACGCTGCGCAGCTCGCACACCAGCGTGCCCCACGCTCCTGCGGCCTCGCGCCGCGCAAATCCGGTCATGCTCGTAATCATGTCGGGTGCGCGCGCTGGCGCGGTTCTACGGCTTACGCTCGTCGGCCGGGGGGGATAGACTCGCCGTAGTCTAACAGATGCGAAGGCGGCTTCTTGAAGGTCGAGTACGCCGATATCAGCCTTCTCGGGGCGCGCGAGGAAAATCAGGACCGAGTCGCGACAGCGATCGCGGAACACGCTGCGCTCCTCGTCGTGGTCGACGGCATGGGCGGCCATGCCGATGGTGCGCGGGCGGCGGAGCTGACGCAGCGCGTGCTGCTCGAGAGCTTCTGGCACACGCCGCAACCGCTCTTCGATCCGCTCGGTTTTCTGCACATGACGCTCGGCCGCGCGCACGAGGAAGTGGTTCGTATTGGCACGCAGCTGCCTATTGAGCAGCGCCCGCGCGCAACCTGCGCGGTGTGTCTCGTGCAACAGCGCTCGGCGTGGTGGGCGCACGTCGGCGACAGCCGCATCTATCATCTGCGCCAGGGCAGATTCATCGCGCGCACGCGCGATCACAGCCATGTCGAGCTGCTGCTGCGCGAAGGGCTGATCACGACCGAGCAGGTGCAGATGCATCCGATGCGCAACTTCGTCGAGTCCTGTCTCGGCGGTGATCCTATCCTGCCGGAGATGACCATCGCTGATCGGCAGGCGCTCGAGCCCGGGGACGTGCTGCTCACCTGCACGGACGGCTTCTGGGGCGCGGTGCGCGATAACGAGATGGAGGCGCGGCTCGCAGTTGCCGGCGTAGGACTGCGTGAGTCGCTGCTCAGCCTCGCAGAGCTTGTCGACCGCGCGCGGCGGTGCCGGCAGCGACAACACTTCCGCGGCGGCGCTGCGCTGGCTCAGCGATTGAGCTTGCAAGGAGCGCGCAACCGATGAGCACCCGGGCCAATGGCCGCGCTGCAGATGAGCTGCGGCCGGTGCGTCTCACGCGCCGCTTCGGTAAGCATGCGGAAGGCGCGGTGCTCGTCGAATGCGGCGACACGCATGTGCTGTGCACGGCGAGCGTGGAGGAGAGCGTGCCGCACTTCCTGCGTGGCAAAGGCCAGGGGTGGGTGACCGCCGAATACGGCATGCTGCCGCGCGCGACCCACTCACGAAGTCCGCGCGAAGCGGCGCGCGGCAAGCAGACCGGTCGCACCCAGGAGATTCAGCGGCTCATCGGTCGCTCGCTGCGCGCGGTGGTGGATCTCAAGGCACTCGGCGAGCGCACCGTCACGCTCGATTGCGATGTGCTGCAGGCCGATGGCGGCACGCGCACCGCGGCCATCACCGGAGCCTATGTCGCCCTGTCGCGCGCCTGCGAACAACTTCTGCGACGCGGCCTGATCGGCGCAAACCCGCTGCACGGCCAGGTCGCTGCGATCTCGGTCGGCATCATTGCCGGTGCCTGCGCGCTCGATCTTGACTACGCGGAAGACTCGCAGGCCGAGACCGACATGAACGTCGTGATGAATAACGGCGGCGCCTTCATCGAGGTGCAGGGCACGGCCGAGGGTCACGCGTTTCGCCGCCACGAGCTCGACGCACTGCTGAATCTGGCAGCCGGCGGCATCAGCCAGTTGTTTGCGTTGCAGGCGCAGAGTCTGGATGAGTCGCCGCAGTGAGCGCGCGGCGGGTAATTCTGGCAAGCTCCAACGCCGCCAAGCTGAAGGAGCTCGCGGTGCTACTCGCGCCGCTCGGCTTTGAGCTGACCGCCCAGCAGAGCCTCGGCATCGAATCGCCGCCCGAGACCGGCGCGACGTTTCTCGACAACGCGCTCATCAAGGCACGCCATGCCGCGCAGCGCGGCCTTGCGGCGATCGCCGATGACTCGGGACTGGAGGTCGACGCGCTCGACAAGGCGCCGGGAGTGCGCTCGGCGCGCTTCGCGGGCGATGCGGCCACTGAAGCTGAGAATCTGGCGAAGCTGCTGCAGCAGATGCGCGCGGTGCCGACGGCGCGCCGTAGCGCCTGCTATCGCTGCGTCATCGCCTTTGTGCGCACCCCCGCGGATGGCGCGCCGATCATCGCGCAAGGCTCGTGGGACGGGCGCATCGCCGCGGCCGCGCGCGGCACGGGCGGCTTTGGCTACGACCCGGTGTTCGTGCCCACGGGCGAGTCACGCACGGCCGCCGAGCTCACGGCGGCGGAGAAGAATGCCGTAAGCCACCGGGCGCTGGCGCTGCGCGCCTTGATCGCGCAGCTCGGGGGCTCGGCACAAGCGAGTCGCGGCACACCCTGATGCTGCCGCCGCTGTCCCTCTACCTGCACTTTCCGTGGTGCGTCGCCAAGTGCCCGTACTGCGATTTCAACTCGCACGCATTGCAGCGGCGCGCTGCCCGAGTCCGCATACCTTGCGGCGCTGGCCCGCGACCTGGAATTTCAGCGCACACTCGCCGCACGGCGCGTCATTCACAGCGTTTTCCTGGGCGGCGGCACGCCGAGCCTTTTTTCCGGCGAGGCCATCGCGCGAGTACTCGAGGTTGCGCGCCGCCACCTGAACTTCGCGCCCGGCGCAGAAATCACGCTCGAGGCCAACCCGGGAGCGGTGGAGCGCGGGCGCTTCGCCGAATACCGGAGCGCCGGGGTCAATCGGGTGTCCTTGGGCGCGCAGAGTTTTGATGCGCGGCAACTGCGCACGCTCGGACGCATTCACTCGCCTGCTGAGACGCGCCGCGCCGCCGAGGAGCTGCATGCCGCGGGCCTTGCCAACTTCAACCTCGATCTCATGTATGCGCTGCCGGGACAGGATGCGCACGCGGCGCTCGTTGACCTCGAGCAGGCGCTCGCACTCGCGCCTTCGCACCTGTCGCACTATCAGCTCACGCTCGAGGCCGGCACCGCATTTGCGGCTAATCCGCCGGCGCTTCCCGGCGAGGATGCGGCGGCCGAAATTCTCAAGCTCTGCCAGGAGCGGCTCGCGGCCGCAGGCTTTGCGCGCTACGAGATCTCGGCCTACGCGCGCGCGGGCGCGCAGTGCGCGCACAACCTCAACTATTGGCGCTTCGGCGATTACCTCGGAGTCGGCGCGGGCGCGCACGGCAAGGTCACGGCGCAAGCGGGCGGGGCGATCATGCGCAGCGCGCACTGGCGCGAGCCGCGGCGCTACATGACGAGCGCGCCGCATCCGCAGAGCTGCGCTGCCGTTGCGCCGTGCGATCTGCCGTTCGAATTCATGCTGAATGCATTGCGTCTGGTGGATGGATTTGCGATTTCGAGCTTCGAGGAGCGCACCGGACTGGCCTGGGGTAGCGTGGCAGCCGAGGTGGCCGCGCTGGTGCGGCGCGGACTCATCGAGATTCACGGCTCGATGTGCCGGAGCACCCCTTGGGGGCTAACGTTCCTCAACGAGGCGCTCGTGGAATTCCTGCCGGAAAAGCCGGTGTCTGCCGCGCTTTCGGTATTGTCAACCGCTTCGTGAGGCTGCGGAAACGACCGATTGGCGGCCTTTATGCACAGCCCGGATGAGCGCCTCCTACAAATGAGCGAATTACGTGCGAAACCGCCCAAGTCGCTCCATGATGTAGACGTAACACATTGAAAGAACTGGGTGAAATGCCTTGGTCAATAATTAGCCAATGTAACAAATACGCAATACCGGCCGAATTTCAGGCCTTGAAAAACGCATAAGTCCACAGACTTATCCACAGCTTCTGTGGATAAAGGACGCCCTGAAATGTACGACACCCGTTCCCGCCCGCAGCGCTTCGCGGCGCTGCCGCGACAGCGCTTGAGAAGCCCCCAGGGTGCCGCTAGACTTGCGCCCCCTTTTCTGTCCCCCGCCCGTGCGAGCCGATCATGAAAGACGCGATTCACCCGGAATATAAGGAAATTGGGGTCACCTGCGCCTGCGGGCATTCCTTCACCACGCGCTCAACGCTCGGCCACGATCTGCAGCTCGACGTGTGCTCCAACTGCCACCCCTTCTACACGGGCAAGCAGAAGATCGTCGACACGGCCGGACGCGTCGACAAGTTTCGCAAGAAATACGCGCAGCCTGCGGCGCGCTGAGCAAACGACGCGCGCGCGATGTGCCGCTTTGCGCGCGCCGCGCGGCGCATTTGACGCGCTTCTGATTCGTGCGCCCGCGCCTTGATTTCGCGGTGCGGACCCTGTATCCCTCAAGCGGTGACTGACCTGTAGGTGCAGGATGCGGCACGAGCCATGAGCGCGGCGAATTTCGAGCTTCGCGACGAGGAGAGCGGGAAGAAATCTGAGCTTCCGGTCCTCACGGGCACGATTGGCCCATCCGTCATCGACATCTCGTCGATTCAGCGCGACCTGGGTGTCTTTACCTTCGATCCGGGCTTCGGCGCCACCGCTTGCACCGACAGCCGCATCACCTACATCGACGGCGACGCCGGCGTCCTGCTCTACCGCGGCTACCCGGTCGAGCAGCTCGCTGAGAAGAGCACCTTCATGGAGGTCGCCTATCTGGTGCTGCACGGTGAGCTGCCGAACAAGAAGCAGCTCGATGAGTTCACCGGCAATATCCGCTATCACACCATGCTGAACGAGACGCTGTTGCGTTTCTTCAACGGCTTCCACCACAACGCCCACCCGATGGCGATGGTCTCGGCCGTGGTGGCATCGATGTCGGCCTTCTACCACGACACGATGGATATCCATAATCCGCGCCATCGGGAGATCTTTTCGCACCGCATCGTCGCGAAGATCCCCACGATCGCGGCGGCGGCGCACAAGCACTCGCTCGGCCAGCCGTTCATGTATCCGCGCAACGACCTCAACTACTGCGGCAACCTGCTGCACATGTTCTTCGCCGTGCCGTGCGAGCCCTACCAGGTGGACCCGGTGGCCGCGCAGGCCCTCGATCTCCTTTTTATCCTGCACGCCGATCACGAGCAGAACGCCAGCACTTCGACCGTGCGCCTCGCCGGCAGCACGGGCGCAAATCCTTACGCCGCGATCTCCGCCGGCGTCTCCGCCCTGTGGGGTCCGGCGCACGGCGGCGCCAACGAGGCGGTGCTGGCGATGCTCGAGCAGATCGGCACCGTGGACCACATCCCGAAGTTTCTCGCGATGGCGAAAGAGAAGTCGAGCCACTTTCGCCTCATGGGATTCGGTCACCGGGTCTACAAGAATTTCGACCCGCGCGCCAAGATCATCCGCGCCATGTGCCACAAGGTGCTGGCGCAGCTTGGCCGCTCGGACAATCCGCTCTTTGAGCTGGCGCTGCGCTTGGAGGAGATTGCGCTGCAGGACGACTACTTCATCTCGCGCAAGCTCTACCCGAACGTCGACTTCTACTCCGGCATCATCTACAGCGCGCTTGGCATTCCGCGCTCGATGTTTACGGTGATGTTTGCGATCGCGCGGACCGTGGGCTGGGTCGCGCACTGGCAGGAGATGATCGCCGATCCGGGCATGCGCATCGGCCGGCCGCGGCAGCTTTATACCGGGCCGACGCGGCGCGACTACGTCGCGCTGTCCAAGCGCGGCTGATTCTCGATCAGCGCCTGCACCTCACCGAGGTTGGCGCGGCGCATCGGTTTGCCGTCGACGGGGCTCACCGGCGCCTGACGGATGCCATCGGCCGGGAATACGGTCGCATCGATCGGCTGATCATCGATCGTGAAGCGCACCGCCGGGTAGGCGAGCACCCGTTCGGCATTCATTTTCACGCGCCGTTCGGTGACCTCATGCGGAATCGCCCGATCCATGAGGTTGATCATGACCGCCTCGGCGCTGTCGGCGAACAGGTGCAGCTGCACTTCGCTGTGGGCGGTGGCGGTGCCGGTTAGGACCGGGCCGACAAGCCGCGGCGCAAACTCCGCCAGGCAGTGCATGGCGCGCAGCGCCGCGTGGCGCTGCGTCAGCAAGGTTTCGGCGTGCGCGTCGGGCGCAAACAGTCTCTGGTACTGGGCGAGCGCCGCCTCGATCTCCGTGTTCTTCGGCAGCGCCGCGTTGTCGACGACGCCGAAGCGCTGCGCCGCCTTGCGCTTCGCCATCAGAAAATCACGGATGCCGTGCTCGACCATGACGCGCGCGGCTTCCTGCGCGAGCGCCAGCCGCAAATTCTCGCTTCGCACCGGATGTCGCCTGCTCATCGTCAGTCGTCGGTCCGCTTTGTTAAAAAATAGGTTCGCTCGGCGCAGAGCCTTCCGCAGCGGTCGGCGTCGCCCCCTCTTCGCCGGGTGTGCCGCCGGTGGGCAGGTGGTCCACCATGAATATCTCCGAGATCGCGTCGTGGTTCTCCGCGCTCGCCAGCATGCCCGTGTCCGGCGAGATGCGCAGCTGGATGAGCCCGTCGGGCATCGAGCGATGATGCTCCGGCACGGCGCGCAGCGCCTCGCGCATGAAGTTCATCCAGATCGGCAGTGCGGTCTTGGCGCCCTCTTCGCTCTCGCCAAGCGGACGCTCCTGGTCGTAGCCCACCCACACCGTGCACACCAGATCGCTCGTGAAGCCGTTGAACCAGGTGTCCTTGGCCTCGTTGGTCGTGCCGGTCTTACCCGCCAGATCCGCGCGCCCGAGTGCAAGCGCGCGCCGGCCGGTGCCGTGTTTGATCACGTCCATCATCATGTCGGTCATCAGATAATCGTTCTGCGGGCTGATCACCCGCTCGGCAACGCGGCCTGGCGGCAAGAGCTCCGCGCCACCGTGGAGCGTATCACTCGTGCGCAGCAGCGCCGCCTGGGGGTTGAGACTTTGCGGCGGCGGATCCGCATCGCCGCCGCCGGTGCCCGCGGCGGCGTCGCCCGGGCTCGCCGCATCCTGGCACTCCTCGCAGGCGAAGCGCGGCGCGGCGCGATAGACGACCTGCCCCGCGGCGTTCTCGATGCGGTCAATGAAGTACGGCTGCACGCGAAAGCCGCCGTTGGCGAAGATCGCGTAGCCCGAAGCAAGCTCGAGCGGCGTCACCTGCACCGTGCCGAGTGCGAGCGTGAGATTGGTGGGCAGGCTCGCCTTGGCAAAGCCGAATTTTGAAATGTAGTCGATCGCGTACTGCGTGCCGAGGGCGCGCAGCAAGCGAATGGACACGAGATTGCGCGAGCGCACCAGCGCCTCGCGCAGGCGCATGGGTCCGTGGAAGTCGCCGGTGGAATTCTCTGGCCGCCAGGCAGTTTCAAGCCCGTCTCCTTCCATCACGATGGGCGCATCGAGCAGCACCGAGGCGGGGGTGAAGCCATTCTCAAGCGCGCTTGAGTAGAGAAACGGCTTGAAGCCCGAGCCCGGCTGGCGGTGCGCCTGGGTGGCGCGATTGAAGTTGTTGGCGAAGAAGTCAAAGCCGCCGACGAGCGCCGCAATCGCGCCATCCTTGGGGTCGAGCGCCACGAGCGCACTTTGCGCGCCCGGCGGCTGCGCCAGCTGCGCCGTGCCGCTGCCGTCGGTGACCACATACACGATGTCACCGGGCAAGAGGATATCTTGGGCGCTCTTGGGCGCGGGGCCGAGCACGTCCGGGCGCACTTCGCGGCGTGCCCAGCCGAGGCCTTCCCAGTTGAGCTCCGCCAAGCCACGCGATTTCACGAACACCCGCGCACTGCGATCAGCGACCGAAACCACCGTCGCGGGCGAGAGATTGCCGACGCTCGAGTAGGGATCGAGCACCGACTCGAACTCCTCCGCGTGGCTGCGCGTGCCGAGCTCCTTGTGGGCGATCGCGCCGCGAAAACCATGGCGACGGTCGTACTCGATGAGGCCGACGCGCACGGCGCGCGTGGCGGCGGCCTGCAGGCGCGAATCCACCGTGGTGTACACGCGATAGCCGGCATTCTCGGCGCCCGCCCCGAAGCGCGTGCGCACCTCCTGGCGCGCCATCTCCGCCACATCCGGAGCATCGACGTCGTAGAGCGGCGTGTGCAGGTGCGCGCCCATCGCCTCCTGATTGGCGCTCTGTGCTGTGGCGGCGTCGATGAAACCGAGGTCGAGCATGCGCCGCAGCACGTAGGATGCGCCGTGCTCTGGCCGCCTGCGGATTGACGATGGGGTTGTAGCGCGAGGGCGCCTTGGGAATGCCGCCCAGGGTCGCCGCCTGCGCAACCGTGAGCTGCGGCAACGTCTTGCCGAAGAAGATCTCCGAGGCCGCCGCCACGCCATAGGCGCGCTGACCGAAGAAGATGACATTCAAATACAGACCGAAGATCTCCTCCTTCGTGAACTCGTGCTCCATGCGGTAGGTGAGAAAGGCCTCCTGCAGCTTGCGCCGCCAGGTCTTGTCCTGCGAGAAGAACATGTTGCGCGCCGCCTGCATCGTGATCGTGCTTGCCCCCTGCGCCCGATCGCCGGAGATGAGGTCGACGAAGATCGCGCGCATCAATCCCGGGAAATCGATGCCGTGGTGCGAGAAGAAGCGCTCGTCCTCGGCCGCCAGGAACGCCTGCTTCACCAGCAGCGGAATGTCGGGATACGCAGCCGGTATGCGGCGCTGCTCACCGATCTGGGACATGAGTGCGCCGTTGCGCGTATAGACCCGCAGCGGGATCTGTAGCTCGACCTTGCGCATCGACTCGCTCGAGGGCAGATCGGGCGCCAGGTAAACATAGCTTGCCGCCAGAGCATAAGCCGCCAGAAGTGCGACGAGGAGCACACCACCCACCGCAACTATCAGTATTCGAAAGTAATTTTGTCTCACAATCGCGACTCTATCGGCTTGCGCTAGGGGCGGTCGCTATGCATAGTAGCGCGGCGTTTCAAGGGCAAACTCACCGAAAGGTGGGGACGCAAAGCCTCCGGTCTACGGGACTCGAGTGCCTACGACAGCGGGGTTGCCGGCGCGAACCTTAAACCATCTTCCGGTTGCAAACTATGCACGGAGGCGCGGTTTGGTCGAGCTGACATCCCCCCCGTCGCCAGCAAATAAATCCCCGGCTGCAGGTTTCGCGTCTCCAAAGGTACTTGGACCGCGCGCCAAACAAATCGTTGAGCCTCGCAGGACCTGCCGTGCCGCACATTTGCGCGGCCGCGCACGGCTGCGCCGGCGAAATCCTGCCAATCCGTGAGACGTCTCACGTTCAATTTAACTTTGTACTGATATATATTTGCGAGCGTAATTAACCCGGGGCGGCCGATTTCGGGCGTAACTGACTGAAAAGGAAAGATAAAGTTGTTCCTCTTCCAGCGTAAGTACCGTCCCCTCCTGGGGCTCGACATCACGACCTCCTCGGTAAAGCTCATTGAGATCGCCATGGCGGGGGGTCAGTACCGCGTTGAGGCCTATGCGGCAGAACCCACTCCGCAGAACGCCATCAACGAGAAGGCCATCGTCGATGCCGAGGCGGTCGGCGAGGCCATTCGGCGCGCCGTGAAGCGCGCCGGCGCCCGCAGCACCGAGGCTGCAGTTGCCATCAGCGGCGATGCGGCGATCACCAAAGTCATCCAGATGCCGCGCGGCCTGCGCTCGGCCGACCTTGAAGCGCAGGTTGAGATGCAGGCGGACCAATACATCCCCTTCCCGATGGACGAAGTCAGCTACGACTTCGAAGTGCTCGGTCCCGCCGAGAAGGATCAGGAAACGAACGACGTGCTGCTGGTTGCGACGCGCACCGAGAACGTCGAGCAGCGCCAGGCGGCGGTGAAGGCCGCGGGCCTTACGGCGAAGATCGTTGACGTCGAAGCTTTCGCGCTCGAGAACGCCTGCAAACTGATGACGCACCAGATGGCCGATGGCGGCATCGACCGCACCATCGCGGTCGTCGACTTCGGCGCGAGCAGCACCACATTCAGCGTGCTGCGCAATCTGAAAGTCGTCTACACGCGCGACTTCGCCTTCGGCGGCCAGCAGCTGACCGAAGAGATCATGCGCACCTACGGCCTGTCGATGGAAGAGGCGGGGCGCGCCAAGAAAGAAGGCGGCCTGCCCGGCAACTACCAGGCCGAAGTGCTCGACCCGTTCACCGACGACATGACGCAGCAGGTGAGCCGCTCGCTGCAGTTCTATCTCGCCTCGGGCTCGGGTCGCGAACAGCCGGAGAAGATTCTCGTGTGCGGCGGCTGCGCCAACATTCCGGGCGCTGCGGACGTGATCTCGAGTCGCGTCGGCATCGCGGCGGAAAAAGGCGATCCTCTCGGGCAGATGAAGCTCTCCTCGCGCGCCAAGGCCCAGGCCGTGCAGCGCGATGCGACGGCTCTGCTCACCGCTTGTGGCCTCGCGCTGCGGAGTTTTGACTGATATGCCGCGCATTAATTTATTGCCCTGGCGTGAAGAGCAGCGTCGCGAGCGCAAGCTCGCGTTCCTCGTGGCGCTCGGCGGCGGCTACGATCGCCGCGGTGCGTCGTGCGCCGGCGCTCTTTACCTGCTGATGGGCTCGATGGTCGACGCCCAGCACCGGCGCAACGACATGCTGCGCGCCGAGATCAAGCAGCTCGACAAGCAGATCGAGGAGATCAACGACCTCGAGAACGCCAAGCAGAAATTCATCGCGCGCATGGAAATCATCGAGAAGCTGCAGCGCTCGCGGCCGCAGATCGTGCATGTGTTTGATGAGATCGTGCGCACGCTGCCCGATGGGGTGTATCTCACGAGCGTGAAGCAGACGGACAAGAAGCTCAAATTTGAAGGCGTTGCCCAGTCGAGCACGCGCGTGTCCGCCTTCATGCGCAATATCGACGGCTCGGAGTGGCTGAAGAATCCCGAACTCGAAGTGGTCGAGTCCGGCAAGGCGGCAAGGGTCAGGTTCGAGCTTCACGCTGTACGCGGACGAGGTCGCCACGACCGCGCCGGATGAGCCGGCAACGCCGGGCAAACGTGGGCGCAAGGTCGTGGCCAGCAGAGGTACCTCGCCATGAGCGTTCTCGAGGAACTGCGGGCGCTTGATCCGCGCGACCCGGGTCGCTGGCCGCTTCACATTCCGCGTGGGCGCGGTCGCCATCTGGTTTGTGGTCGTCACCTTCGTGCTCGGCTACGTGTGGGTATGGCAGACGAAGAGCCCGGAGCTGAGGCGGCGCAGCAGACCGAGCAGTCGCTGCGCACCGAGTTTCACAACAAGCACGCGAAGGCCGTCAATCTCGACGTCTACAAGCAGCAGCTGAAAGACATCGAGCGCTCCTTCGGCGCGCTGCTGCGCCAGCTGCCCGGCAAGACCGAGGTACCGAGCCTGCTGGTCGACATCTCGCAGACCGGCCTTGCGGCCGGACTGCAGGAGCAGCTCTTCCAGCCCGCGCCGGAGGTCAAGAAGGACTTCTACGCGGAGCTGCCGATCAAGATCCGCCTCGCCGGCAGCTATCACCAGCTCGCGCAGTTCGTCAGCGGCATCGCGGCGCTGCCGCGCATCGTGACGCTGGGCGACATCGAGATCAAGCCGGCGACCAAGACAAGACAGCTACGACAACCTCGTCCTCGATCTGACGGCGAAGACCTATCGCTACCTCGACGAGGATGAGTTGGCGGCGGCTGAGGCGGAGCGGCGCAAAGAGCAGCAAGCCAAGCACCATCCCGGTGGCGCCTAACGGCCGCGCGCACGGGCCAACAGCATCGCTATGAAATCCGAAAACATCTTCTCCAAATCCTGCGGGCTCTTCGCGTGCGTGCTGTACGCGAGCCTCGTCGCCTGCTCGAGCGCCGACAATGATCTGTCGCGCTTCATCGAGGAGACGAAGAAAGAGCCGGGCGGACGCGTCGAGCCGCTGCCGGAGGTCAAACCCTACGAGACTTTTATCTATGCCGCCGGATCGATGCGCTCGCCGTTCCAGCCGGGCGGTGCGGGTGGGGCGATGCTGCGGGTCTGCGCCCGGATTCCAAGCGCAATCGCGAATTTCTGGAGCAGTTCCCGCTCGACACTCTGAAGATGGTCGGAACGCTCAAACTTAGCGGCCAGATGTATGGCCTCGTGCAAACCAAGGACGGCCTAGTCCACCGCGTCGAGTCCCGGCAATTATATGGGCCAGGCTGACGGCAAAATCATGGACATCACTCCGTCCAAGATCAATGTAGTTGAAATCGTTCCCGACGGTCTCGGCGGGTACATGGAGCGACGCGCGTCGCTCGGCCTTGAACGAGTAGCCGATCGGCTAGGGAGCTCTAACGAATGAAACGTCACAGCCCGACGAACCGCAACCTGGCCACGCTTGCGTGGCTGACGGTCGCCTGCGCTCTTGGCGCGCTCTGGAGCACCGCGGCGAGCGCCGCCGATCCCGCCGCGGCGAAGCTGCAAGCCATCGACGTGCAGACGCTGCCCGGTCAGCAACTGCAGCTCACGATGCGCCTGTCGGGACCGGCGCCGCAGCCGCTGTCGTTTACCATCGACAATCCCGCGCGCATCTCCTTCGATCTGCCCAATATCGGGCTCGCGCTGCCGTCGCGGCGCATCGACGTGCATTCGGCGGGCCTCGACACCATCCTCGCGGCCGAGGGCAAGGACCGCACGCGCCTCGTGCTCAATCTCGACAAGCTCGTGCCGTATGACACGCGCGTCGAAGGCAACAACATCATCGTGATGCTGGGCTCGGCCAATCGCACCATGACGGCTGCAGCCGGCGCGCCGCGAGCGCGCCGTCCGCCGGCTGCGCGTGCGCCGCGCCGCGCGCCATTCGCAGCATCGACTTTCGCCGCGGCGCCGATGGCGCCGGACGCATCATCGTGAAGCTCACCGATCCGCACACGCCCATCAACCTGCATCAGGTCGGCAACCAGGTCGTCGTGGATTTCAGCGGCGCGGAGCTGCCGCAGAACCTGATGCGCCGCTATGACGCCACCGACTTCGGCACGCCGGTGACCGGCTTTGATGTCACCCGGCAGGGCGATGGCGCGCGCATCGTGGTCGATGCGCAGGGCGACTACGAGCAGCTCGCCTATCAGTCGGATGATCAGTACGTCGTCGAAGTGGCGCCGCGCCGCAAGGCCGCGAGCTGCCCAGGACGACAAGCCGCAGTACACCGGCGAGCGCCTGACGCTGAACTTCCAGGACATCGAGACGCGCGCGGTGCTGCAGCTGCTCGCTGATGCCAGCGGCCAGAACATCGTGGTCAGCGATTCGGTGACCGGCAATGTCACTCTGCGCCTGCAGAACGTGCCGTGGGACCAGGCGCTCGACATCGTGCTGCGCACCAAGGGCCTCGACAAGCGCCGCCAGGACAACGTCATCATCGTCGCGCCCTCCGAAGAGCTCGCGTCGCGCGAGAAGGCCGAGCTCGCCTCGAAGAAGGACATCTCGGAGCTCTCGCCGCTGCGCTCCGAATACCTGCAGGTCAACTACGCGAAGGCCGCTGACATGGCGGCGCTCATCAAGTCGCAGGGCCGCTCGCTGCTGTCCGTGCGCGGCAACGTTGCCGTCGACGATCGCACCAACACGCTGCTGCTGCAGGACACCGCCGAGCGCCTCGCCGACATCCGCCGTCTGGTCGCGACCCTCGACATTCCGGTGCGCCAGGTGCTCATCGAGTCGCGCATCGTCATCGTGGACGATGACTTTCAGCGCCAGCTGGGAGCGGTCCTTGGCTTCACCGGGCGTGACGAAGAACGGCGCCAACGGCCTCGTCACGACGACGCGGCACCGCGGCCGGCACCGACCAGATCATGGGCTCGGCGCTCGCCAATACCGCCGCCGGCAATGTCGCCCTTCCCGGTGTCGATCCCGACCGGCACCAACGCCGCCAATCGCTACAACGTCAATCTGCCCGCGACCGACGCCGGCCGGCAGCATTGCGCTCGGCGTGCTCGGCTCGGACTACCTCGTGGATCTTGAGCTCTCGGCGGCGCAGACCGAAACGCGCGCCGAGATCATCTCCTCGCCGCGCGTGATCACCGCCAACCAGAAGGAGGCGACGATCGAGCAGGGTGTCGAAATTCCCTATCAGGAGTCGGCCGCGAGCGGCGCGACCTCCATTCAGTTCAAGAAGGCGGTGCTGTCACTGAAAGTGACGCCGCAAATCACGCCGGATAACCGCATCATCCTGAGCCTCGACGTCAAAGACGACAACGTCGGTACGGTCGTCGTGGCCTCGGGAGGCATCAACGTACCCTCGATCGACACGCGTGAAATCGTCACCCAGGTGCTGGTGAACGACGGCCAGACGGTCGTGCTCGGCGGCATTCTGGCCACGACGCACCGCACCGACGAGACCAAGGTGCCGTGGCTCGGCGACGTGCCGGTGCTCGGCAACCTGTTCAAGACATCGACGAAGACCAACGACAAAGACGAGCTGCT
Source organism: uncultured Gammaproteobacteria bacterium (assembly GCA_963695315.1). Classification (GTDB taxonomy): domain Bacteria; phylum Pseudomonadota; class Gammaproteobacteria; order Steroidobacterales; family Steroidobacteraceae; genus PALSA-1196. Next base: position 3,261,721 of record OY968773.1, on the reverse strand, counting down.
GATCTTTGTGACACCGAAGATTGTTCGTGAAGGGGTCAACGTCTACTGACGCGCGCGCCATTTGCCCGTCAGCCACTCAATTTGGGTAACTACATGCGAAAATTAGCGATCACAACGGTTCTGCTGGCAGCGCTCGCACTCGTCTCGCTGCGGCGGCAGCGGCGATGAGCCGTTTGTTGGCACCGGTACGGGTACGACCGGGACCGGTACCGGAACGGGCACCGGCACCGGCACCAGTTCCAGCTCCGGTTTTGCGGTCGGTAACGGCAGCGGCAGCTCCTTCGAGTCCGGCAAGCTCGATGTTGCGCCCGCATCGATCGGTGCAGGCGGCTCGGCGACCATCACTGCGACCATAGTCAATACGGCCCAGTCCAATAGTCTGGATTCGGGCACTGCCGTGACGGTGGTGTTCAATTCGCCCTGCTTTGCGGCCGGCACCGCGACGATCGCCGGCCCCGTCGGCTCCACGCTGCCGCCCGGTACGGTCTCAACTCTCACGGGCACGGCCCAGGTCACCTACACGGCCAAGGGCTGCAGTGGGACCGACACGGTTACGGCGACGGCCGCCGTCACCAATAGTACCGGCGGCACATCCACGTTGACTGCGACCGGCAGCGATCACGATCGCGGCCGCGGCGGTCGGATCGATCCAGTTTGTGTCCGCTACCCCCGCAACGATCGGCCTTAAGGGTACCGGCCTTAACGAAACCTCTACGGTCATCTTCAAGGTGGTCGATTCGAGCGGCGGCCCGCGCTCCGGCGTGACCGTGCGATTTTTCGCTCAATACCACATGTCGGCGGACTTGTCGCTTTCGGCGGACCTCCGCGGTCTCTGCGACGGACGGCACCGTGCAGACGATTGTCAACGCGGGAACCGTGCATACCACGGTGGCGGTGACGGCCTCCATCGCCTCTCCGGCGCTCAGCACCAATTCGAGCGTTCTTTCAGTGACGACCGGCTTACCGGCTTCAAAGGCGTTCTCGATTGCCACCGGGGCGGGCAGCGCGGGTAACTCCTGTCCGAACGTCGAGGCCTACAACATCGATGGCATAACCATTCCGATCGTGGCGCGCTTGGCGGACCGCTACAACAATCCGGCGCCCGATGGTACGGCAGTGGCATTCACGACCGACGGTGGACACGTCGCGGGTAACTGCACGACGCCCCTGACGACTTCGGGCGATGGCTCGTGCCAAGTCACCTGGACGAGCGCGAACCCCCGACCGCGCCGTGGACGACAGCCCCCCGATTCGCGCGGCCGGCCGCACGACGGTTCTTGCCACCGCGATCGGCGAGGAATCCTTCACCGACGTGAACGGCAGTGGTTTCTACGTCAGCGGCGACCCCTTCGACAACATCGGCGAGCCCTATCGTGACGACAATGAAAACGCTCAATACGACCTGGGCGAGTATTTCCTGGATTTCCTGCACACCGGTGTGTACGCGCCGCCCGACGGCACGTTCCACGGCATCACCTGCACCGGCAGCACGCCGACGTCGACCTGCACCACCAACACCTGGGCAATCGGCGCGGCGCTGAAAATCATGATGTCCACGGGCAATGCAATCATTACGGTCACTATCGATTAACGGCGCCGCCTACACGTTTGGCAGTACCCTGCACTTCCCTGAAGGCGCGACGATTCCCATCGCGTACAACATCACGGATGCAAATGGCAATCCGATACCCGCCGGCAGCAGCATTACCGTGACGGCATCCTCCGTGCTGGGCTTGATCACCCAAGGCACCTTCACCGAAGGCTGCTCGACGAGCCTGGGTGGCGATAACTTCACATCACTCCTGACGGCCGGAACCTCCCCCGGATGCAGGTGATGTCGCCATCACCGTGGTCTCGCCAAGCGGCGTTACCACAACGCTAAACATTCCGAACCGTCAACGTGCCCTGATCGGGGGTTTCACGAACGAACGTGCGGCCGCCTGCGGGCGGCCGCTTTTTTTCGCGAGCTTGAATGTTTGCGGCCGAATCAGTGCGTCGCAGCGCCCGCGCAACACTCGACCACAGCGGGGGATTTTCTGATTCGCTATTCTGCCCGCCAGTATGCTCGGCAAGCGCAACGTGTTTCTGATCGGACCGATGGGGTCGGGCAAGACCGCCGTCGGCAAGGCCCTCGCGCGTCTCACGAACGCACCGTTCTACGACAGCGACAAGCAGGTCGAGCAGCGCACCGGTGTCGATATCCCGTTTATCTTCGAGAAGGAGGGCGAAGCGGGTTTCCGGCAGCGCGAGCGCGAGGCGATTGACGCGCTCACTAAGCTTGAACCCATCGTGCTTGCGACCGGCGGCGGCGCGGTTCTCCTGCAGGAGAACCGGCGGCACTTAGCGGAGCGCGGCTTCGTGGTGTACCTCGAGACCTCGATCGCGCAGCAGAAAAGCCGCGTCGGCCACAGCCGTAATCGCCCACTGCTCGCGGAATCCGATCCCACAGCAAAACTTACCGAGCTCATGCGTCATCGCGGGCCGCTCTATGTTGAGGTTGCCGACCTGGTCGTGCCGACCGATGGCCGCCGGGTCGGAGCTGTCGCCGCAGACATTCTGAGCGCACTTAAGGTGCGCCGCAGCCCCTAGAGCGCCGTCCGGCAGAGGTGCTTCTCTGCACGTATACTTCCGCGTGCCGCGCATGCACCACGCGTGCGGGTGCGAATGCACGTGTACACCTATCAGGTTGAACTAGGTCAGCGCAGCTACCCGATATTCATCGGCGCTGGACTGATCGGCCGCGCGGAACTCTACGACCCGTACATTTTGGGTCCGTGATGTTCTGCTCGTCAGCAACACGACTATCGCCGCGCTCTATGCGCCGACTGTTGCCGGCGCTCTTCTGCAGCGTCGCATCGTCGAGGCGATCCTTCCCGACGGCGAGGTCCATAAGAGCCTGGCGAATGTCGCACGGCTGATCGATGTACTGGTGGCGAACCGCTTTGGACGCGATTGCACCATAGTCGCATTGGGCGGTGGGGTCGTCGGTGACAGCGCCGGATTTGCCGCCGCGACCTACCAGCGCGGCGTCGCCTACGTTCAGGTTCCGACGACCCTCCTGGCGCAGGTCGACTCTTCGGTTGGCGGCAAGACCGGGGTCAACCATCCGGGCGGCAAGAATCTCATCGGCGCGTTTCATCAGCCGAAGGCCGTGCTTGCCGACGTGCGCACGCTCGCGACATTGCCACAGCGTGAGCTGCGCGCGGGGCTTGCCGAAGTCTTTAAGTACGGCTTGATCTGCGATGCGCCATTCTTCGATTGGCTGGAGGCAAACCTCGATGCGCTCCTGGCGCGCGACACCGATGCCCTGATGCACGTGATTCGACGCTCGTGTGAGATCAAGGCCCAGATTGTCGGACGCGACGAATACGAGCGCAGCGAGCGCGCGCTGCTCAATCTCGGCCATACGTTTGCACACGCGATTGAGGCGGCGACAGGCTACAGCCGCTGGCTGCACGGCGAGGCTGTCGGCGCCGGGCTCTTGATTGCCGCCACCCTGTCGCAGGAATGCGGGCTCATGGCGCGGTCCGATGTCGAGCGGATCAAGCGCATCCTCGCACGCACGGGACTGCCGACCGAGGTGCGCGATGTGACGCGCAGCGCCGCAGTGGAGCACATGAGGATGGACAAGAAGGTGCAGGGCGGGCGAATTCGCCTGGTAGTGCCGCGCGCCATTGGCGAGTGCTTTGTCAGTGCCGACTATTCTGATGCGGCCTTGAATCGCACCCTCGCCGCCTGTTTCGGATAGCTCTCATGAAGCGCCGCGCCAGCAACTCACGCGGGCTTGCACCCTATGCGGCGCGAGATGCGCAATCACGCGGGCGCCGCCACCCTGAACCGAAGCCAGATTTCCGCGGCGAGTTCCAACGCGACCGGGACCGCATCATTCATTCGAACGCTTTTCGTCGGCTCGTTTACAAGACCCAAGTGTTCGTCAATCACGAAGGCGATCTGTACCGCACGCGCATTACCCACTCGATCGAGGTGGCGCAGATTGCACGCTCGGTCGCGCTGGCGCTGCATCTGAACGAGGCACTGACAGAAGCGATAAGCCTGGCTCACGATCTGGGGCACACGCCCTTTGGGCACGCGGGGCAGGACGCACTTAACGAATGCATGCGCAGTTACGGCGGCTTCGAGCACAACCTCCAATCGCTGCGCGTAGTGGATGAATTGGAGGAGCGTTACGCCGATTTCCGCGGCCTGAATCTGACGTTCGAATGCCGCGAGGGGATCTTAAAGCACTGTTCCTTACGCAATGCCCGGTCCCTGGGAGACCTTGGCGAGCGGTTTATTCAGCGCCAACAGCCGAGTCTTGAAGCACAGATCGCCAATCTTGCGGATGAAATCGCTTACAACAACCACGATGTCGACGACGGCATCCGCGCCGGATTGATTGACGTGCGCAGCCTGAATGCGGTGCGAATCTTCCGTCGGGAATATGACGCCGTGTCGGCTCTCTACCCCGATTTGAACGAACGTCGACTGGTGCACGAGATCATTCGCCGCATGATCAATTTCGTGGTCACAGATCTTATTAAAACGACCCAGAGCAAACTTCGGGACGCCAAGCCGCGCTCGATCGACGATGTCAGGCGCCAGGCGCGCCCGCTCGTAGGTCTAAGTGACGCAACCCGCGCTGAGCACGATGAGCTTAAGAAGTTTCTGCGAGAGCACGTGTATAAGCACTATAAGGTGCTACGCATGACAACAAAGGCAAAGAGAGTGCTGAAGGAGCTCTTTAGCGCATTTTTTCATGATGTTGATTTGCTGCCGAAGGAACATCTGGACGCTGCGGTGCGCGCCGAGGAAGATCGAGGTACCTCGGGGCGAGCACGGGCTGTGGCAGATTACTTGGCGGGAATGACAGATCGCTACGCCATTCTTGAGCACCGCAGGCTATTCGATCCGGGCGAAAGGACGTAGTGCGCTCGAGCGCCTTGTCCATGGGTTTTTTCATTGCGACAATCGGTGTAGCGAAGGCATAACCAGACGTGGCGAAGATTAGTCAGCAAACGAGCGCTTATTGAGCTATGGCTACCTCGTCCAGGGATCAGCTTCTTTACGCGTTGCGTCGGGTATTGAGACCGATTGTAAGAGTTCTGATTCGCGCCGGAATTCGTTTCGATGAGTTCGCTGAACTCGCGAGGGGCGTATTTGTTGAAACAGCGATCCGCGACGGATTAGATAACGTTTCCATTCCGACAAGGGCGCGAGTTTCGGTTGTTACCGGAGTATCAAAGCAGCAGGTTGACTACTTCATAGATAATAAGAATGCAATCCCAGCGGCGAAACCAACACTGGCTAGCATCATGGTGGAGGTTTTACAAAAATGGCACACGGAGCCACAGTACGTTGGTCCTTATGGAATTCCACTGGAGCTTGCATTTGAGGACGAATCGGGTGGCCGCAGCTTTCGGACTTTAGTGAGCTTGGTTGACGAAACAGTTAGCCCCGGAGTAGTTCTCGAAGAGCTACTGAAAGTTGGGTCAGTCACGTACTCGGGGGAGCAGCATTTTCGAGCCGTATCGCGCTACTTCATGATGCCCGAGCCAATGTCTCCACAGCAGATAGAATATTTCGGGAATACTTTGACTCGACTGGCGCAAACGCTCGAATTCAACATGGATCCTAAGAATACAAATAAGAGACTTGAGAGATTTGTCCTTGCGGACCGCGGCTTGCCAGCAGACGTTTTGCCAACGTTTGAGAGCTATGCTCGAGAACGAGCCACCGAATTCTTGTTAGACCTAGATAACTGGTTGACCCCTTACTCGGCATCGAATTCTCCTGATGACGATTCCCCTCGGATTGCTTCGGGACTAAACATATTTCTGTATGTTGAACCAGCGCCGGATGAGAAGGCGCTTCCGGATATGGTTCAGCCAACGCCCAAGCAGGGCTAGGTTATTACTCGTTTAATATCAATTAGTTATATCTCAGAGCTGGCCATAGTGTGTGGATAATCGGCCTCAGGCCCTGCCGATCTCAATGCATTTTTAAGTGGCATATTCCGCGCATCTGTCATAATCTTCCTCGGCCTGACATAACTAAACGGACGCGCGAGGCGCGACGTCCTCTCAAGGAGTTCCTTCGATGCGTGCAATTGGACGGCTATCTCGTCGTACCCTGAAGCTCTGCGCAGCCTTTGCTGCATTACCTGCTTTGGTCGCTTTCGGATCCGCTAATGCGGGCGGCAAGGTGATTATTGCCGGTGTCGGTGGCACGGGCGGAAGCGCCGGCGTGATCAGATATGGCGTTGGTGGCACGGGTGGCACCGCTGGTGTCGTTAAGGCCGGTGTCGGTGGCACGGGCGGAAGCGCCGGTGTGACTAGATATGGCGTTGGTGGCACGGGTGGCACCGCTGGTGTCGTTAAGGCCGGTGTCGGTGGCACGGGCGGAAGCGCCGGTGTGACTAGATATGGCGTTGGTGGCACGGGTGGCACCGCTGGTGTCGTTAAGGCCGGTGTCGGTGGCACGGGCGGAAGCGCCGGTGTGACTAGATATGGCGTTGGTGGCACGGGTGGCACCGCTGGTGTCGTTAAGGCCGGTGTCGGTGGCACGGGCGGAAGCGCCGGTGTGACTAGATATGGCGTTGGTGGCACGGGTGGCACCGCTGGCGTTGTTAAGGCCGGTGTCGGTGGCACGGGCGGCAACGCGGGCTAGCAAAGTTCTCTGGGATTGGGCGCGTAGTTAATTCTAGCTCGCGCTCGGACCTCATTTTTCGTCAGCCTCACAGCGCTCCGGCTGATTATTGGCTATCCCCCGCTAGCATTTGCTGGCCGTCGAGCACGACGGCATAGCTCCTCACTTATTCGATCTTGCGCGCCCGCACGCACTAGTCTACTTAGTGTGGCGTATGGCAGGCCCCTTCGCCGTTTCGATTTGAATCCCCGGGCGGAATCAGCGCGGCCCCAATGAGCGCTAGGCAGGAAGATTCCCACTACGGAAAGAGAGCGCTGGTTACAACAAAGCCTCCTTTTCGGCGCCCAAGAGAGGAGTGATGAACAGATCAAAGTTCAATAAGAGAACGCATATCGATCGATTGCGTGCCGAAGCATTGCTCTTTCCGATAGCGGCATTCTTGTATGCAGGGGGGTGGGCCAAGAGGGATGCCGCACAATGTTTCGCGCGCGCGTTCAAACGATTGCTAAACAAGAAGGGCGCTAGGCAACTTCAGCACATAGGTGATCCCACGCCCTACGCGGACATAGTTTCACTCTGGATTCGTGACCGGAAGTTCATCGATAGCTTCGGGAATTCTCGGGTCTTGCCGTTGCGAGGAAGGAGCAGTTTCACAGCATTAGTTCGCAAAGCATGTCCGCATATCGATCCTCAGGTCGCGTTATCCGTCTTAACACGCTTTGAGAATGTGCGCCGAACTCGTGATGGTACGTACAAATTAATCAGCCCGTTTTTTCTGACGTGCTCGGATAAGAGTTTGGCATTTGAACCGATGGCATACTTCCTCTCGGATGCAAGTGACACTTTGGGACGAATATTGAAGCGCAAGGCCCAATCGCGAAGCGCTGACATTTTCTGGCGCAAGGCCGAGAACTCTAATCTGTCGCAAGCGGCAGTCAGGCAGTTTCTGGCATTTAGCAAAGAACGCAGTCTCGCATTCGTGCACGAGATTGATGAGTGGCTGGAGGCGCATCAACGGCGATCATCTAAACTGCAAAGACTGCGGAAAGCTCGTCGTGTTGGCATTGGGGTTTTCTCAATTTGCTCTGGACTTGAGTCCTTTAATGCGAGCAAGCCGCGCTATGGCTGAGACTATCGCGGCGAACTTCGAGCATTAAAAATTGGCAAACAAGATCGCAGTCGAGCGCACGGATCCCACTTTATCGCTATCCGCAATTCTGTTGCCGATCGCAAGGCTACTGCTCCGAAACGGCTTTGGTGCCGGAGAACTTACCTACGCCGCAAAACAAGCAAGCGTAGAAGCAGCTTTACTCGAAGTAATTCCATTGGGCTCAAGAGTTAATATCTCACATCTATCTGTTGCAACCGGTCTAACGCGGAAGGAGATCTCGAGTTTGTTGGGTAGGGGATTAAGGCCCAAGAGCATGCCAAGTAAGTCCGCCCTGGAACAGCGAGCCTGGAGGGTGTTACGTGGTTGGCACGGTGACCCGAAGTACCGAGAAGCCAACGGACGACCGGCTGCATTACCGTTTGCCGGGAAGCAACGAACCTTTTCGTCGCTAGTCAGGCGTTATGGCGGAGACGTGACTCCCCGTTCAGTATTTCGAGAACTTGAGCGAATGAAGGTGGTATCTAGAACAGCCACTGGCGCCCTTCGCCTACACCCCAAAGCACTAGATTCCCGAAGCCTACTAATGGAGCAACTCTTGGATGTGGCACGCGCTTTTCGAGACTTCGCGGCGACCATTTCCAGTGAGCATGGTCTGAATGCTCGGGGATTCTTCGGATTTAAGGAGGGAACCGTCCCGTCTACAGATCAAGCTGCCTTGTTCCAGCGCACATTCGCTGAAAGAGGTGCAAATCTGCTTGATAGTTTTGAACAGTGGCGTAAGGGGCAAACAAGGGTTAGTGGGCAGTCGCCACGTGCTGGCCATGCGCCGGTTCGTATTGGTATTGGTGTTTATTTGATAAATGATAACACCACACTAAATCCAATCGGCACTCGCCACATCCGCGGCGCGTAAGTAGCTAAGCCTTGTAGACTTAACGTCTTAGTGCGCGCCGGAGTATCTTGCCTACATTTGATTTCGGGAGCTCAGGCTTAAAAAACACGTGCTTGGGAACCTTGTAGCCAGTTAGCGACTGGCGACAGTAGTCAATAAGAGCAGCTTCCGTTAGTTTGGAATCGCTGCGCACGACAAACAAAGCTACTGCTTCGCCCGAGTGCTCGTCGGGTACAGCGATTGCGGCTGCCTCAACAACACCTGGATGAGAGGCGGCAACGGCTTCCACTTCATTCGGATATACGTTGAAACCGGAAACCAAAATCATGTCCTTCTTGCGGTCCTCAATATAGACAAGGCCGGTTTCACTCATGCGTCCCACATCACCGGTACGCAACCATTCTCCCGGAAGCATTACCTTCTCCGTCTCATCCGGGCGATTCCAGTAACCCCGCATGACTTGTGGTCCACGCAGACATATCTCGCCAACCTGATTTATGGGCAGGTCTTCGCCGCTATCGTCCTTGATAGCAACTTCGGTGGAAGGAATCGGCAGGCCCACCGAGCCGTTAAATGGCTCGTCCACTCGGTTGATGCAGCCGGCGGGGGAGGTTTCTGTAAGACCCCAAGCCTGCGTAATCACATTGCCGGTGACTCTTTGCCAGCGCTCAGCCACTGAGGCCTGTACCGCCATGCCGCCTCCGAGAGTCACCTTGAGGGCGCCGAAGTTCACTTCCGCAAAACGCGGCGAATTGAGCAGCGCGTTGAAGAGGGTATTAACACCACTGAAGAACGCAAATGGGAACTTCCTCATTTCCCCAATCAGTGCCGGCAAGTCGCGCGGGTTTACGATCAGTACGTTTCGCCATCCGAACAGTAGAAACAGCAGGCAATTCGCCGTGAGGGCAAATATGTGGTACAGCGGCAAAGCGGTAATTAGCGTTGCAGGCGCAGCAGGGAAGGCAGGTCGGACCCAGGCCCGAGCCTGTAGCACATTGGCGACGATATTGCCGTGCGTCAGCATGGCTGCCTTTGCAACCCCGGTCGTGCCTCCGGTGTATTGCAAGAATGCAAGGTCATCGAGCTGGGTGTCTACAGGAGAAAACGTGCAGAGTGCGCCGGCCGCAAGCGCAGCGTTAAAACCTGAAGATCCTCCAAGCGTCCAGGGCCGCACCTGCTTGCGGATATGCCGCACTACGAAATTGACGAGCCACGACTTTGGAAATCGCAGCATCTCAGCCACCGTGGTGACGATGACGACACGAATGTTCGTGTGGGCAATCACCTTCTGCACTACGTGCGCGAAATTCTCAAGCACGATGATTGCCTCGGCGCCCGAGTCCCGCAACTGATGTTCCAGCTCTGGCGCCGTATAGAGGGGGTTGGTGTTCACAACGACCAATCCGGCGCGTAACGCACCTAGCATCGCAATGGGATACTGAAGAACATTCGGCAACATGATGGCGAGGCGGTCGCCTTTGTTCATCTTGGCCTTATTCTGGAGCCACGCGGCGAAATGCTGCGAGTGCTGATCGAGTTCAGCAAAGCTGATTGTGCGGCCCATTTGCACGTAAGCTGCGGAAGCTGCGTACTTGCGAAAGCTCTCTTCGGCGATCGCATTCAGAGAGGAGAATTCTCTGACGTTGACCTCGGCTGGAACCTCGGGCGGGTACGATTTCAGCCAGATTTTTTCCATGGGGATCTCAGCGCTGAGGCAAGAGTGGGGATAGGCGCGGCCAGAGTGTATTTAGGACAAGGGAGGCACCGCGGGCATTGGGGTGCAGTCCATCCGGCTGCATGAGGTCCGGCTTCAGGGCGACTGCTTCGAGCAGGAAAGGCACGAGCGGCACGCGCTCCGCGTGCGCCAGGTCGCCGTAGATTCGATAGAACTCAGCCGTGTAGCGCGGCCCGTAATTGGGCGGCAAGCGTGTGCCGACGAGCAATGGCCGAGCTCCGGCCGCCTGGATTGCGCGGATCATCTTGTCGAGGTTGGCGCGAATGCCGGCAACGGGGAGCCCTCGCAAGCCATCGTTGGCACCCAGCTCAAGAATAACAATTCCAGGCTTGTGCAACTGCAGGGCTCGCGGCAGTCGTTGCGCTCCACCACCGGAGGTCTCGCCGCTAACGCTGGCATTGATGACCTCGGTTACGTAACCTTGTGCCTGCAGCCGCTTCTGTAGCAACGGCACCCAGCCTTCGTCGGGACGCAGACCGTAGCCCGCACTTAGACTGTCCCCAAACACCAGTATGGGCGAGGCTTGTGCGGCCACGCCTCGGACCGCCATGAATGACAGGCCAATGACCAGCGCCCATGCGCAGATGACCCGCGAAAGTGTTCTCAAGACTGACCACCTCACAAAACAGGTTAGCAGCCCGGAAGGACCGCTGACCATCGTTGATGATGTCTCTTTGGACATCTCGCCGGGAGAGTCGGTTGCGGTCGTTGGTCCTTCCGGGGCGGGAAAGTCCACTTTGCTGGCGCTACTTGCGGGCTTGGACGCACCCACCTCTGGAAAAATCTGGCTCGCGGGAGCGGACCTCGGCGCGCTTGACGAGGACGGGCGCGCGCGCCTGCGTGCGCAGCGCGTTGGATTTGTCTTCCAGGCGTTTCATCTGGTGCCATCGCTCACGGCGCTCGAGAACGTGATGCTGCCGCTGGAGCTCGCAGGCCGCAAGGATGCGCGCGGCGAAGCCCTGGCAGCGCTTGAGCGCGTCGGGCTTGCGGCACGCAAGGGTCACTACCCGCGTCAGCTCTCCGGAGGTGAGCAGCAGCGAATCGCACTGGCGCGCGCATTTGTGACCACACCCGCGGTGCTCTTCGCCGACGAGCCGACCGGTAACCTTGATACTGCTACCGGGGAGCGTGTCGGCGCGCTCCTCTTTGAGTTGAATGCGCATTCCAAGACGACGCTGGTCCTCGTGACCCACGAGATTGATCTAGCCTCGCGCTGCCAGCGCACGCTGCACATGGAAGCCGGGAGAGTGGTTTAGGGCATGCGTGCTTTGTCACTTGCGGTGCGAATGCTGGCGCGTGAATGGCGCTCAGGGGAGCTCGGCGTGTTGCTGCTTGCCCTGACGGTCGCAGTCGCCTCCCTCACGGGCGTCGGCTTTCTCGTGAGCCGCATTGGAGCAGCGGTCGATCTGCAGGCAAGCGAGGTGCTTGCGGCAGACGTGCGCCTTGGCTCGCCCCAGCCGATTTCCCAGCTGGCCGTGGACGAGGCGGCACGGCGCGGCCTGCGGGCAACACGCAGTACCCGCCTGCTGAGCGTGGTATTCAACGACGACCGCAGTCAGCTTACGAACATCCATGCCGTGGGCGCGAGGTATCCGTTAAGAGGCCACGTGCTGATCGCTGAGCAGCTCTTCGTCAAGGGCGACGTGGCTGGCGGCATTCCGCCACGCGGTGAGGTGTGGCCAGACTCGAGGCTCCTGGCGGCCATCGGCGCGCAAGTAGGCTCTACACTCTCGATCGGTGCGGCCACTTTCCGGGTGAGTCACGTGCTCATCTCAATTCCGGATCAGGGCGGCACCTTTGCTGAGCTTGCGCCGAGCCTGCTGATGAACCTGCAGGACCTGCCGGCGACGCAGCTAGTGCAGCCCGGCAGTCGCGTGAGCTACAGCGTGTTGTTTGCCGCCGAGCGCGCGCGCATCGATGATTTCAAGTCCTGGCTGCTCTTGAACAAGGCGCCGGCTGAACGATTGCGTGACATCCGCGATGCGAGCCCGCAGATCAAGAGCGCTACTGAGCGAGCCGCAAGTTTCCTCAGTCTCGCGAGCTTGGTCAGCGTGCTGTTGTGCGCGATTGCGGTTGCGATGTCGGCGCGCCGCTATGTGTATCGGCGATTCGACGTCGTGGCCTTGATGAAGACATTGGGCGCCACGCGTGCGTTCACGCTGAGCGTGAGCCTGCTGCAGCTTCTTGCGATCGCCGTGTTAGCCGCACTGGCCGGCTCAGGGGTGGGGTTTGTCGCGCAGCTGTGGCTGTTGCACGCACTGCAGAGCGTTTTCAATGCCGAGTTGCCGCCGGCAAGCCTGCGGCCGCTGGCCCTGGGATTCATGACCGCCATTGCGCTGCTCGTGGGCTTTGCACTGCCGTCTTTGTTGCAGCTCGCGCGCGTGCCGGCGATTCGCGTACTGCGCCGCGACATCGGCCCCCCGCCCACCTTGATCGTACTTGCATTTGCACCTGCAGCCGCCGTCATTGCGTTTCTCATTTTCTGGGTCGTGCGGGACGTGCACGCTGTTTCGCGATTTCTCGTTGGGCCTGGCGGGATTCGTGGGGCTGGTGGCCGGTGCCGGATGGCTGCTGGTGCACTCTGGCGGGTCGCCTGCGCGGCAGCGTCGGGGTTTCATGGCGTTACGGGGTCGCCAACCTCAGCCGCCGGCGCGCAGAAAGCGTCCTGCAGATCGTTGCGTTCGGCACCGGAATAATGGTGCTCCTGGTGCTGGGCATTGTGCGCAATCATGTGCAGGACAACTGGCGCCGTAGTCTCCCGCAGGACTTACCGAATTATTTCTTTGTCAACATTCCCCCGGAGCAGCGCAAACCATTCATCGACTTTCTAAAAAGCCGCGGCGCGCAGACTGCACGCGTGTTGCCCATGATCCGCGGCCGGCTGACCGCCATCAATTCGCACCCCGTGGAGAGCGCGCAATCCGCAGGTGACGGGGAGAATTTCGCGGCACGTGAACAAAATCTCACCTGGGCGGACAGTCTCGGCTCCGATAACACCATCGTCGCAGGCCATTGGTGGAGCCGCGCGGACTACGGCAAGCCGCTCGTATCTCTCGCCACCGAATTTCAGGAAGCTTTGCACGTGCGCGTGGGCGACGAGCTTACCTTTGATATTGCCGGCGAGAGCATCTCGGCGGCGGTCGCAAGTATCCGCAAAGTGAAGTGGGATAGCTTCCAGCCGAATTTCTTCATCGTGTTTTCGCCTGGCGTTATCGATAACACCGCGGGAACGTACATGACGAGTGCGTATTTTCGCCCCACCAGCTCCGCTGCATTGGCGCAGCTCGCCCGCCAATTTCCCAGTGTCTCTATTTTTGATATCGACGATTTGCTCGCACGCGTGCGCTCAGTAGTCGACAAGGCGGTGTTTGCCGTACAGAGCGTTTTTGTCTTTACCGTGTTTGCGGGGCTCACGGTGCTGCTGGCGGCCGTGCAGTCGAGCCGTGATGAGCGACGCTTCGAGAGTGCGATGCTGCGCACGTTGGGCGCAAGTCGCCGGGTCGTGCTCCAGGGCGTACTTGCAGAGTTCACCGTGCTGGGAGTGCTCGCGGGCCTGGTAGCCTCAGCGGGTGCCTCGGTCGCGGGCTACTTCGTTGCCGTGCGCGTACTCACGCTGCCCTACGGCTTCGATCCCCTGGTGTGGGCGGTAGGCCTGATCGGCGGCGCGGGGCTGGTGGTTCTCAGTGGCTGGCTTGCCACGCGCTCGGTCGCGGATCAACCACCGCTCGCGACCCTGCGCGCCGATACCTAAATCAGTGCTGCACCGCGATGGTCAGCGAGGAATCCGGCTCCGGGTCGCCCCGCCAGGTGAGACCGTCAATTGCGAATTGATATGTGCCTGGGCCCAGCGCCGAGGTATTGAAAGCCAGATGCAGGTCACCGTTCGAGTCTTTCATCATGTTGTGGAGAACGGCCACGCGCCCTTCGCCCATCCGGTCGATCGTGACGCGAAAGGCGCGATATGGCGAGCGCGTCATATCGATGCGCAGATCGGCAAGCTGCGCCGTTGCCCCACCGCCAAGCGTCGCCGCCGGGACGTTCGAAGTACCGCTGCGGATGGGCAGCAGGTGTATCGTTTGCGTCCTTGAAGCAGGCTCGAGCGGCTGCTCGGCAACGAGCACCTTCAGCTTTGCAATGGTGCGTGCCTTTTCGGCGTTTGCGCCGGCTATGACGAGGAACAAGATCGCAAACAGGAGAGCCGCTGCGCACAACGCCAGCAGAACCGGCGGTCTTTCCCAGAATGGCTTGGCTTGCTGTTGCCAGGGTTCGGGCTTTCCGGCTGCTTCGAGCAGCCGCAATCCGGCATTGACTCGTTCGGGAAGGCCAATCTCATCGAGCAGATTGGGTTCCTCGCGGCAGAAACGCTCGAAGTCAGTCGCGCCTTTGATGGGAAGCTTGCCTGAAAGATAGCGCTCGACGATCTGATGGCGCGCGATGAATTCGCGGTCCATCGCGGGCGTTGCCCCAGCCGGGCCGGCTGGCGGCGCGCCCGGTAATGCGGCGGCCGGATCCGCAGGCCCCGCGTCTGCGGTCGCCTCACCACCCGGCTGCGGGATACGCGCGGTCGCTTCAGTCATGAAAACCTGCTCTGGCTAAGGTGCATATGCGGGGCGGCTCGATGGTGCAGCGTCTCGTATCTTGCAGGCTCGCTTTTGTCTGCCATGCGCTACACCTCACAGAACGCATCGCCAAGCCAGCGGCGGCCCGCGAAGTGCAGGCCAAAGTGGAACCGAAGCCCTATGTTGCACCGCAATACGCCCCGCGCTCGTGTTCTCGCCTACCGCCCGGGGCATGCCCATACCACTGCCGAATGAGGGTTCTGGATCTCCTCCCAGTCGCTTTGCTTGATGAATCTGCGGACCAGCTCGGGCGCCCTTGGATCGCGACGGGTCGAGGCGCGGAGCGGCATTCCGTCTGCGCGATCACGTAGAATTCCACGCCCTGTCCTTGGAGGATATCCCGATGCGCTCCGTCATCTCATTTCTTTCTGTGACCTTGGCCGCCGTTTCGAGTATGGCTGCGGCAGCGGCGAGCGTCGACCCGGCTCTCACAGCGGCGGTCGCGGACCAGCAGCGCACGCAGAGTTTTACAGCGCGTGACGCCGCCCGGCATCCGGCGGAGGAGCTGACTTTTTTCGGGGTCAAGCCGGATTCGAACGTGGTCGAGCTCTGGCCGGGTGGGGGCTATTGGACGGAGATCCTCGCCCCTTACCTGGCAGCGCACGGGCACTACACCGCAGCCCTACCGCCGGCCAAGGACAGTGGTGAGGACAGCGCTACCGTGGTGAAGTGGCGCGCGCTCGTCGCCGCGCAGGGCGCGCATTTAGGAACCGTTCACGAGACGGCGCTCGGATCAGGCCACTTAGAGGTTGCTGCGCCCGGCTCGGCAGACTTTGTGCTGACTTTTCGCAACCTGCACAACTGGATGCAAGGCGGCTATGCGCCCGAGGCGCTCGCTGCATGCTTTCGCGCATTGAAGCCGGGCGGCATCCTGGGGATCGAGGACCACCGCGGTCGCAACGATCAGCCGCAGGACCCGCAGGCAAAGAATGGCTACGTGCGTCAGGACTACGCAATCAATCTCGCAAAACAAGCGGGCTTTGAATTTGTCGCCGCCTCAGAGATCGATGCCAATCCCAAGGACACCAAGGACTATCCGAAGGGCGTATGGACGTTGCCACCCACGCTGGAACTGGGCGACCAGGACCGGGCGAAGTACGTGGCGATCGGCGAAGCGGACAATTTCGTGCTGAAGTTCAGAAAGCCGAAGCATTAACGCGCCGTCCGCCAGGCGCTGCGAGCGAGGCTTCGCCTAGGGCGTCAGCTCCTTCACCAAACGATCCGCGTGATAGATGTCTTTCAGAGCTTCAGTAATTCCCGTGACGTCGACCGCTATCGCTCGATTGACTTGGCCGTCGTAGCCGAAGTCGCCGCCCAGCGATTCGATGTTGCCGTCGAACACCAGACCGATTACTTCGCCGTTGCGCCCGATAACCGGTGATCCCGAATTGCCACCGATGATGTCATCGGTAGAGGCAAAATTCAGGCTGGTGTTGGGGTTAACCGATTTCTGCGCGCTCAGCCAGCTGGCGGGCAATTTGAAGGGATCGCGTCCGGTGGCGTGTGCGTAAGCGCCAGCGAAATTTGTCACCGGGTCCACGCGGTGACCATTTTCCGGGTATCCGGCGACGGCGCCATAGGTCAGGCGCAGCGTGAAGGTTGCATCAGGGTAGGTGTTTCTACCGTAGAGGGCGAACCTCGCGTTGGCGATCAGTGTGGAATTCTTGGTGATCACGGCCTTGACGGAGTCCTCGTAGTCAGTCCGGACTGCGCGCGCTGGCCCATCGAGCTTGCGTGCAAAATCCATGAGCGGGTCGTGGAATGCGCTGATCGACTTCTTGCCTCCCTTTAGAAGATCGACGCGCAGCTGCGTACTGGTCAGCTTCGTGCCGGTAATGAGTGCGCTTGCGATCTCATCGGGGCTCTGTTTGCCGAGCAGCGCCTTGACGTCAGTATCGCTCGTGCCCAGATATTCCCTGACTTTCGTGAGCCACCAAGCAAGCACGGTCTTTTCCAGCTCCTTGTGAATGGGCGCCGGGGAGATGATCTGCTGCTTCAGAGCCGGGAAGTTTGCGTCGGAATATTCTTCCAGGCGTTGTCCATCGGGCTTGTCGATCTCGGCGGCGTAGCGGTTCAAGGCGATCGCGTGTGCCAGCACGGGAGAAAAACGCGGAGGGAATCTTTCCAGCAGCGCATTGCGCACATAAATGTCGCGGTCGTGCTTCATTGCCGCCGCGATGGCGTCCCATGCGCCGGCGGTGCTGGATGCGAGCCTCTTATCGGCGGCTACCTTCCTGCGCAGCTCTTCTTCGGCGCGCTGCTTGTCGCCCATTAGCGAGCCTTCCACGAGCGCGAGCTGTCTGCCTTTATAGGCCTTGAGGGAGTTTTCGACCAGGAAACGCATCGTGTTTGACGTGCGCGCTTGCTCTGCGCCTGTTGTGCCGAATTCGCTCAACACACCGCGCAGTTCGGAAAAAAGCTCCAGCACGAAGGGCTGCGACACATCGCGCGTAAACTTAAGTTCCACAAGGGTATCGCCGCGATCGGTGCCCCCCGGATTGCCGCTGATGAGGGCGATGTCGCCCTCCTTGACGCCCGCCGTCGCGAATTTCAGGTAGTCATTGGTGCGCAGCGGCTTGCCATCGTCGTAGATGCGGACAAAGGCGCAATCCAGATCGTAACGGGGGAAAGTAAAGTTATCCGGATCGCCGCCAAAGAACGCAATGCTCTCCTCGGGCGCAAATACCACGCGAATGTCTTGATAGCGCTTGTACTTGTACAGGTCGTAGACGCCACCCTCGTAGAGGGTGACCACCTGGCAGCGCACGTCGGCGGCCGTACCGCACGCGCTCTCAATCTTGGCTTTGGCCATGCGCTCGGCTTCGTGGAAGGCGCGGCCCGACTTGCCCGCGGTCGCGGCCCCCATTTGTTTCGTTACGTCGGTAATCTGCACGAGCTGGTTGGCCTCGAGTTCCGGGCATTTCTTCTCGTCCGCGACCGTGCGCGCGTAAAAGCCGGTGGCGATGTAGTCGTGCTTGGCATCCGCCAAGTCGCTCACGCATTCGCGCGCGCAGTGATGATTGGTCATGACGAGGCCATCGGCTGAGACGAGGCTCGCCGAACAGCCCTGCGCGAGCCGCACGCTCGCCAGGCGCGCGTGAGTGAGCCAGGCGGCGTCCGGGGCCCAGCCATACTTGTCGCGCATCTTGGCGCTCGGGAAATTGTCGTACGTCCACATGCCCTCATCGGCTTGGGCAACGGTGAGGAGATTCATGCCCAGCACGAGCAACAACGCGCCAATAGCACTACGCATGCAAGCCTCTCAGTTTCAATTGTGAATTGCTTTCCAGCTCTTGGATATCACTAGCGCCGTCTTGATTCTTGTCCACTGCAGCGGGCACTTGCGCCAAGTGTACGCTACTGGCGCTGCCTATTCCCGCCAAGGGAGTATGGAGCGCGTAGCCGCCGTCGGCGGCGTTGACGGGTGAGCGAGCAATGCAAGCCCGGCTTCGAGCGGCGGCGCGCGCGCTTCACGCTGCGGATTAATTATCGGCCCGGATGTACCCGCGGGCCGCGAACAATCCACACCGAAGGCTGCTGCAACTTTGAAGCCCGGTACTCAGCAGCGACGATGTCGGGTTTGCGCCTTTGTGCGCGCTGCAGCGAAGCCGCCGCGTGTCAGCTGCCCTGTCCAAACTTGGTGCATCGACAGCGCGCGCAAGGCCTGGCGGATGCGAGCCTCTGTAAGTCGGTCATCCTTGGCTTAGGTTCGCTGCCGCACGTACATCGCTGCACTGTCGGCATTGGCCGACAGTTCTGAAGCCTCCAGTGGGAACCCTTGAGCGCTCATGCGTTGTCGCCATGTTGTAAGGCACCCGAGTCCGCCAACAGCTGTGCTGACGCTTGCCAAGAAATTGCCGGAGCAATATCGCGATACGTGTCGCATTTCTAAGATCGAGAGATCGGAAGGATCTAAGCTCGCGCCATGGTTATGCAATATCGTCCCCTGATTCTGGCCGCCATGCTCCCGTTTGCAATGGCGGTGCACGCTGATCCAGCTCCATTTGATCTCGCGGGTCCAACCCTGGAGGTCAAGGTCACCCGCAGTGGTGAGACTCTACCCATGGCGCAGGTGCCGAACCTCATCGGTGGCGATCAACTATGGATCAAGGCTGATCTGCCTTCCACGCAATCCGCACATTATCTGATGGTGGCGGTCTTCCTCAGAGGCTCCACCAATCCGCCGCCGGAGGACTGGTTCATCCGCTGCGAGACGTGGAAGGGCAAGTGTGCCCATGACGGCCTGGATGTGACGGTGCCGCAGGATGCTCAGCAGCTGCTGCTGTTTCTCGCACCCGAGACCAGCGGTGATTTCAAGACGCTGATGAGTGCCGTGCGTGGGCGCCCGGGCGTCTTTGTGCGCACCTCCCAGGATCTCAATCAAGCCATCCTTGATCGCTCGCGCCTCGAGAGTTATCTGGCAGCGATTCGCACATTAAATGAAGGCGACCGTGCCAAGCTGAAGGAAGCCGCGCCGCTTCTGGCGAGGAGCCTTGCGATCAAAGTCGACGAGAAGTGCCTGGACCGCATCCCCGAGTTGCAGGCAGGCTGCCTGATGCAGGGGCAGGGCGCGCTGATTCTAGACGATGGCCACAGCACCTCGATTGTCGAGGCGCTTACCTCGGGTCCGACGGGGGATCTTGCCATGCAGGCGAGCTTCACGCCGCAGCTCAGTTATGGCTACTACTCTCCGTACATCGAGTCGATCATGGATATCGCGCGTATTTTCGACTCGTTTCGCACCGCGCAATATCAATACATCCCGGCGCTGTCCACGCTGCAGGGCGACAAGCTCGCGCTGACACTGAATACGCCGCCGTCCTTCCATAACCCGAAATCGGTTTTGGTCACGGCGCTGCCGGCAGTGGAGCAGTCGCAAATGCCGCCACTGCATGCGGTGGATCCCAAAGAGCTTCTCTGCGCCACCAAGTCCAATCTCGTCCTGCCGGTCGAGGGCGCACCGCTCGTCTTCTCCACGAACTATGCGCATGAGGTAACGCTGAGTCTGACGACGAAGGATCACAAGACGGTCGAATTACCCGTGAAGGCCGATCCGGTGCAGGGCGGTTTTGCCGTCAGCACCAGTGCTCTAGCTGCGGCGCATCTGGATGACAACATGCGGGGCGCGGTGCACGGCTACTGGGGATTTGAAAAGTACGACGGGCCCACGTTCCGCTTCGTGAATCCACATGTGCAGGCCTGGCAGCTCGGCTTGGGTGATCCGGCGACACTGATCGCGGGCCGCGAGGAGATCATTCATCTTCGAGCCGGCAGCGCCAGCTGTATCGACAACATCATGCTGAAAGACCCGGCCGGCAAGGAGCTAAAGGCTGAATGGAAGAGCGTGAAACCCGATGAGGTGGAGATAAAACTGCCGCTTCAGGCGGCCGCACCGGGTGCGCTCACATTGCTTGTCACGCAATACGGCATGACTGAGCCGCAATCCTTCAAGCTGCAGGCTTACTCCGAGGCTGCGCATCTCGATGCGTTCATCATCCACGCGGGCGACACGCAGGGATTTTTGAAAGGCGCCCGGCTTGACGAGGTCGCGGGCATTTCACTGAGCGGCGTCAACTTCGCGCCGCAGAAACTCTCGAACGCTCAAGGCGGCGACGAGCTCGCCGTCGCGGCACAGGACGCGCAGGCCGCCGCCGCGCTCAAGGAAGGCGATGCGACGGCCAAGATCGAGCTGAAAGACGGGCGCTCGATCGATCTGAAGACTCTCATCGACGCGCCACGGCCCAGTGCGTCGCTCATTGCCAAGAGCGTGCAGCCCTCGGCCTCGCAGGGCGAGAGCAACATCCAGCTCACCGACCAGAACGAGCTGCCGCAGGATGCGAAGCTCACTTTCTCGGTGCGCGCAAGAACGCCGAAGGCGTTCTCACATGGCGAGTCCATCGAAGTCGCAACCGCCGACGAGGGGTTCTCGACGACGCTCAGCATCGGCAACGGCAAGGTCACACTTGAGAATGCGAATGTCGCGGTCGCGAGCTTCAGTGCCACCAAGGCGTTCGGACCTTCCGCCTATGGCCCGTTGCGCTTCCGGGTCGTTTCCAATGGCGTGTCTGGCGAGTGGCAGAACCTCGTCACGCTGGTGCGCCTGCCCGTGCTGAAGGATCTCAAGTGCCCCGCCACCTCCGCGGTGGCCTGCAAGCTGTCGGGTTCGGAGCTGTTTCTGGTGCAGGCGATGTCGAACGACCCGCAATTCGCTCATGCAGTGCAGGTACCGGACGGCTTTCCGGGATATTCGTTGCCCGTGCCGCACCCTACCGATGGCCAGCTCTACGTGAAGCTGCGTGACGATCCATCGGTGATCAATCTGGCCGCCCTGCCGACTCAGCAGATCCCGGCGACTGCCGAGGAAGCCGCGCGCGCCCCGGCGGTCAATGCTGCGGTGAACAGCGAGCCCAAGGCCGCCCCGAGCACCGATGGGGCCAAAGCCAGCTCCGGAGCAAGCGAAACTGCGCCCGTGCAGTCGACCCCGCCCGCCCCGTCAGCCACGCCCACTGCGACCCCGCCGCAGACCAGCTCCATTCCCGGCGCGCAAGGCAGCGCGTTATCCAATGCGTCGAAGCCGCCGCCTTCGCAGCAGTAGAAGCCGCTGGCGGGAATTTTGCGCGTCACCTGATGTGAGCACTCCCATGGGCGAGGTCGAAGCCAATACGAAGAGCCGCACTGCTGCAAAGCGCATGTTTGGCTGCTTGATGGCGGCGCTCAGTCTTGCGTTTGCGTCAGCTTTTGCCGCGGATGCGCTCAAGCAGCCTCTCGTGAAGATTGCCGTATTCGACTTCGAGCTCGACGATGTGACACCTGCAGCGGCGCTACTCAACAAATCAACGAGCGATGCTGCAGCGCTCGACAAGGTCAGCGCCGAGGCACGCCGGCAGCTCTCGCAGTCCGGACGCTACAGTATCGTTGATGTCAGCAAAGTTGACGCGCAGCCCGTGAAGGACAAGGATCTGAGAAATTGCGACGGTTGTGATGCCGGCATCGCCGCGCAGCTTGGCGCCGAGCAGTCCTTAGTCGGAATCGTGCGCAGAGCCACGCAGACGGATTACTACGTACTGATTTTGATCCGCGACGCCCGCAGCGGCAAACTCATCGACCAGCAGGGTGCGAACTTCGCCGGCGGCGAGGAAGGCTGGGCGAGTGGCGTGCGTATGCTCATCAAGCATCAGGTTCTCGTGAACCCGAACTAGCCGCGGCAAAGACAGAGCGCGTGCGTGTCATACTGGCGCGCAGAATGCCCGATTTCGCTCATATGGAGATCAAAACCGTGCCCAACGCTCTGCAAGGCATCCCCGCAGTTGCGCTCCTGCTGGCGGCGACGATTCTCGAAGTCAGCGGCGACGCTGTGGTGCGTATGGCGATCTACAACCATGTGGGCGTCGCTCGGCTGGGGCTGTTGCTCGCCGGCGCGCTCTTACTGTTTGGCTATGGAACCTTTCTCAATCTCGCGCCGCTGCAATTCGGCCAGGTGGTCGGCCTGTATTTGGCGACTCTGTTCGTCGTCTGGCAGATCATCAATTTTTTGGCGTTCAGGGCGCTACCCACGCTGCCCAGTATCTTGGGCGGCGCGCTCATCATTGCCGGTGGCGCCATCGTCACATTCTGGCGGCCCGCGTAGCCTATAAGACGCGGCGTGGCCGCTGTGCCGCAAGAGTGCGCGGGCGCGTCTAGTCCGCGCGCGCGCCTTTGAGGAAAAACTCGACCTTGTCCCGATAGGTGCGCGACATCTTCAGCTCGTGCGCGCCTTCGAGCGTGAGAAAGTACTCGCCGTTCATGTGCGCCCGCAGGCTCTTGACGCGGCGCAGATTGACGATGGTCGAGCGGTGCACGCGCTGAAAGAGGTTCGGGTCCAGTATGTCCTCGAGCTCTTTCATCGTGCCGCGCAGAATGTGCGTGAGTCCGCTGGCGTGGATGCACATGTAATCGCCCGCAGCGTCGATCCACTCAATCGATTCGATCGGCACCCGCACGATCTCGCGGCCCTGCCGGATGGGGAGAATTTCGGCGCGCCGGCCGAGCGCCGCGCGGCCGCGCTCCAGAAGATCCTCGAGCGCCACTTCGCCGCAGCCGGTAATCTCCGCGATGAGGCTCACGAGGCGGTCGCGCTGCTGGATCGCATCGCGCGAGCGCACATGCGCGCGCACCTTGTCGAGCGTTGCGCGAAAACGCTCATCATCGATGGGCTTCAGCAAGTAGTCGACCGCGCGCGCCTCAAAGGCGCGGATCGCGTATTGATCATAGGCGGTGATGAAGACCACCAGCGGCAGAGATTCGCTCGGGATCTGAGCGAGGAGCTCAAATCCCGACAAGCCCGGCATCTGAATGTCGAGGAGCACCAGATCCGGCATGTGCGTGCGGATCGCAGGCAGCGCGTCGCGCGCGTTGGCGCACTGCGCGACGACTTGGAAGTCGGCGTGCTCGCCCAGGCGCAGCTCGAGCCCGCGCCGTGCGAGCGCCTCATCATCGACAATGATGGTGGAGATTTTTGAGCTCATGCCTGTACCGTCTCCAGTGGCATCGCCATTTCGATCCGCAGGCCGGGATTGGACTTCAATATTGCAAAGCGGTGCTGCTGCCCGTAGAGAACCGCCAGGCGCTCGCGCGTATTGCGCAGCCCGACACCGCGACCATCGCTATGCATGGCGCCTTCGCGCAGCCCGGGACCGTCGTCGATGACCGCAAGCTCCAGCATGTCGGCGCGCGTGCGCCCCTCGATGCGGATCATGCCGCCGCTCTCGCGCGGCGAGATCGCATATTTCACGGCGTTTTCGATCAAGGGCTGCAGCAACAGGCTCGGCAAGAGGGCTTCGAGCGCATTCTCTTCGATAGCGTACTCGAGGCGCAGCCGCTCCCCGAAGCGCAGCCGCTCCGTATTGAGGTACAGGTCGAGCGCTTCCAGCTCCTTGCGCAACGTGACCTTCTTCATCGGATCCTGATCGAGGCTGTAACGCAGGAACTCCGACAGCCGCGCCACCGCATGATTGGCGATGCGATTCTGGTTATCGAGGATCAGCGTTGAGATCGCGTTCAGCGTGTTGAAGAGAAAATGCGGGTTCAACTGATAGCGCAGCATTTTCAATTGCGCTTCCTGCGCAAGCGAGGTGGCCTTGAGGGCCGCCTCGCGCTGCTGCTGCAGCGACTCGTAGTAGCGGATGCCAAAGTACAGCGTGCTCCAGCAAAGCAGCAGATAAGTCATCGTCAGCGAGCCAGTGAGGACCTCAAAGATCGTTTTGAACTGCCAGGTCGGCTCGACCAGATACTTGTAGGCGAGATTGATGATGACGCGCAGCGCAAGGGCAATCGCGTAGCAAGACGCCAGCACGCCGACGACCATCGTTCGCAGCGGATGACCCCAGAGGCGCCGGTAGATGTAGCGCAGGGGCGCCGAGAGCACGAAGCCCGACACGGCCGCAATGGCGATGACTTCGTGGTAGGCGACCGGTTCGGTCTGCAGCAGGGCGCCGAAGTACTGGCTGATGGCATAAGCGCCCCAGCCCGCTGCGTGCAAGGTCCAGAAGAGTGCATTGCGACTGCGTCGCAGCTGCTCAAGCGTCATCTGGAAGCCTCTGCTCGTGCGCGGGAATGCCGGCTTCTCAGGATCTGCGGGTCGTAACATGGACACCTGCTCGAGCGCCGACGGAGCGGGACGGTACAGATCGGGTGTACCCGCCATATGCATTTTGAGCTTCGCTGCCACGTAGGGGATCACTTCTCTTGGACTTGACCTGTGCCGGCGCACGCTGGGGATGCAATGAAGAGCCTGGCTCTATTCCTTCAACACCCGGCTATCAACTCTGGCATGTGTAGCATCGGCGCGTGATTCAGCTTATCGAGCCATGGGCTCGGTTCGTCGCCGTGTGCGCGCGCTTTTTTCGCGCAGATATTGTGAAGGAAATCGGATATGACAGAGGTTAAGGTTGGCGAGGTGGTGCAGCTGACAAGCGGTGGCCCCGCTGATGACCGTCGCGGATGCCATCGCCCGGATTCGCCGATGGCAAGCTGCGATCGTCGTCCAAATGATTGATTTATAAGGGCTTCAATTAGAAAATCGAGACACGCCGACGCCTGCGGTTAGCGCTTTGAGCTTTGCAAGTCAGCGGGCCTTGCGGCGTTTGGCGCTCGCCGGCTTCGCAACGCCTGCCGGGGCCGTCAAAGACTCGAGCGGCATCGGCCGATCAAGAATGTAGCCCTGGCCAAAATCGCATCCGACGGCCGTCAGCCACTGCAGTGCCGCCTGGGATTCAACATTTTTCGCGACACAGTGAATTCCGAGCACCTTGCAAACCTGGGCAATGGCGACGACGAGTGCCTGCGAGAGTTTGTCCTGCATGGCGTTGGCGGTCAGCCGCGCGTCAATCTTCACCAGGCGCAGCGCGGGCGAGCGCAGAAACGGCAATGCGCTTTCCGCAAGGGAAAAATTGTCGAGCACCAAAAAGCAGCCAATCTTCTCGCAGCTCTCAACGAAGCGCGTCACGTGTTGCGCGGATTGCGCACAGGCAAGCTCGCTTACCTCAAAGCCGATGCACTGAGCCGCAACGCCGGTGCGCTCAAGGTCGGCGGGCAGCTTGCTCAGGAAGGATTCATCTTCCACGGCCCCCAGTGACAGATTGAGCGAGAAGCTCGCCGGCTCCGCGTCCCACACGACCGGGTTCTGCCCGAGCCAGCTAAGAAGCTGAGCCAGCACGAGCGCATCGAGCACGGCGCCCTGCGGGCCGCGCGCCGTCGGTGCGAGGAACTCGGGCGGCACCTGCCTGCGCTGCGCATCGCGGCGCGAGCGTGCCAGCACCTCATAGCGCCGCGTCCGCCCGCCCGAGCGCAGCTGCGTGAGCTGTTGCACATCGAGGATGAGGTCCGCCGCGTGATCCGCATCGCTTGTGGCGGCTCCTGAAGCGGCAGCGGCGGGGGCCGGCTTGCCGGTATCCTCGAGCATCAAAATCTCGGCCACTTTATTGGGCATGAGCACCGTGCCGGAAGATTCGGGCGCGGCCTTCAGGACCGGCAGCGAAGCCGAGATCAGCGCAAGCTCAGATTCACTGATCGATCCGCCGGCTGCGGCGATGCCCAATTTTGAGACCGAGCTCGTGCCGCCGCTCTTGCCGGATTTCACGCGCAACAGCACCGCAATTTTCTGCAGTGCCAGGCGCATCGGTGGCGAGATCGCCGGCAGCGGCGCTTTGCCCTTCCACGATGCGGGATCGGCAAGCACCATGACGAGCCCGACGAGTTCGCCCCGGGGCGAGCGCACCGCGAGGAAAATGCCGCCATGGTCATCATCGACCGTGCGCGTGAAGTGGGTTTTGCCTGGCTCGCGCAGCGTCTCAACCGCCTCATAGACGAGGCTGTGCTCGTCGGGGCCGAGCGCCCCTTCGCTCAACCACACCACATCACCCTCGGCGTTATGGATGGAGAGTGAATACATGCGCATCGCCGGCAGCGCGGCGCGCACCGCTTTTGCCAACGGCTCGGCGGCTACCGTGTCGTCGGCAGTCGGGCGTGGCGCGGCGCTGGCGCTTGAGGCTGGCAAGAGGCTCCCCGGTCAAATGGTGTGCTGGGGAGGATGGCAGGAGCGCTCGGCAGCGGGCGTGATTCTGCTCGCGTTTGTATCCGATCGGCGACTTCGCGCCGCTTTCTGTCAAAATCCGAGTTTACATACTGAGGAAATCTCGTTTGCCGAGCTCAACGCCATTGTGACGCAAAATGTCGTAGCTCGTGACGATGTGGAAATAGAAGTTCGGCAACGCCCAGCTCTTCAGGAACGGCAGCCCCTTCATGTCGAGCGTGCGATCGCGCAACGGCACTTTGATGTCACGCTCCTCAGAGCCGTCAATGCTGCTCGCCGGCAGGGTCTTCAAATACTCGATCGTGCGCGCAACTCTATTCAGCAGCTCGTCCATCGTGGACTCATTGTCCTCAAAGCGCGGCGCCTCCTGAGCGGCAAGACGTGCGCTGCCGTTCTTGGCCATGTCGCAGGCAATCTGAATCTGGCGCGACAGCGGCAGCATGTCGGGCGCCAGGCGCGCGTTGACGAGTACCGCCGGCTCATACTTCTTGTCGGTCGCGTGCTTGGCTGCCTTCTGCAGCAGCTGCGACAACATGGCGAGGTTTGGCACAAAGGTGTCCACCGACATCGAATACATGGAAATCTTCATTCCGGGCATCCTGGGAGAGAGAGGAGGATGGCAATCTTACAGGACGCTTGTGGCGCCGGTGCCTCACTAATGAAACAATAGGGGCACAACCGACCTCGAATGGGTGGCCGCGAATGAACGATCTGTGGGCGCCGGCGCAGCTTGCCCTGCTTGCGAAGGTCGTCGATCTGAATGGCTTTTCAGCCGCGGCGCGCAGCCTCGGCGTGCCGAAGGCGGCCGTCAGCCGCTCGGTGGCCGACCTGGAAAAAGCCCTCGGTGTGCGGGTCCTGGAGCGCACCACGCGCCGCGTGGCGCTCACCGCGGCCGGCCGGCTGATCTACTCGCACGCCCAGCGGATCGTAAAAGAGGTGGACGCGGCGCGAGCGCTCATCGCGCGCGTGCACGCGCCGGCGACGGGTCCGCTGCGCGTGGCCGCCGAGCCCACCTATGGGCGTGCGCTGCTTGCGCCGCTCGTGCCGCGCTTTCTTGAAAGCTTTCCCGACGTGCCCCTCGAGGTCGTACTGCAAGCGACCGAGATGCGTGACTCGTGGGAAGTCGCGATCCGAGCCGGGCTGCCCGAGGGTGAGTCGAGTCTCGCGCATCGCCTGCTCGGCGCGCCGCCCGCGGTGCTCTGCGCAACCCCAGCCTATCTGCAACAGCGCGGCGCGCCGGCCCGTCCCGAGGATCTGCGCGCTCAGGACCTATTGACGCCCGGCGCCGATTCGCCCGAATACCGCCTCGAGCTTGCGCGCGGCTCGCAGCGCGCCGAAGTGCGCGTCGCCCCGAAGCTGACCGCGAACGATCCGGCGGTACTGCACGGCGCGTGCGCTGCGGGATTGGGGGTGGCGCTGTTGCCCGAATTTCTGTGCCGGCAAGGTCTTGCGACCGGGCGATTGAAGCTCGTGCTGCCAGGCTGGACGCTCGCGCCGGCCGCGCGCCTGTATGCGGTGTATGACGCCACGCTGGAGGCGGATACGCGCGTGCGCAAATTCGTTGATTTCCTAGCGGCCAACATCGTGCCCGCGCTCGCCTCCGGGCGCGCGTCGGCCGCATCCTCAGCCGCGCATCCATCCTGAGGAGGTCTGATGTACCGCGCACCCATCCGGGAGCTGCGTTTCGTGCTCGAGGAGCTGCTCGACACGGGCGCATTGAGTGCGTACCCCGTCTTTGCGGACTACTCCGCCGAGACCGCCGAATCGATCCTCGGCGAGGCGGCGCGTTTTGCGCAAGAAGTGCTCGAGCCGCTGAATCAGAGCGGCGATCGTGAAGGTGCGCGCTGGACGCCTGCCGGCGTCGTGACGCCACAGGGCTTCGCGCCGGCCTACCGGCAATTCGTCGACGCCGGCTGGCCGCAGCTCGGTGCCGACGCCAAATACGGTGGCCAGCCGGTGCCGCAGGTGCTCGGCACGGCGGTGCGCGAGATGTGGGGGGCGGCGAACCTGTCCTTCAAGCTGTGCCCGATGCTGACCCAGGGCGCGATCGAGGCGCTCACGCACTGCGGTACGGCCGCGCAGAAGGAGCTCTTTCTGCCGAAGATGGTGCGCGGCGAATGGACCGGCACGATGGTGCTGACCGAGCCGCAGGCGGGATCGGATCTTGCGCAGATCCGCACCCGCGCCGTGCCCGATGGCGAGCACTACCGGCTCTTTGGCCAGAAAATCTTCATCACCTGGGGTGATCACGACTGCACGGAGAACATCATCCACATGGTGCTGGCGCGCATCGAGGGTGCGCCGCCGGGCATGAAGGGCATCTCGCTCTTCATCGTGCCCAAGATTCTGGTGAATACCGACGGCACGCTCGGTGAGCGCAACGAGGTGCGCTGCGTGTCGATCGAACACAAGCTCGGGATTCACGCAAGCCCCACCTGCGCGCTCAGTTTCGGCGACGAGCGCGGCGCCGTCGCCTACCTCATCGGCAAGGCCAACAAGGGTCTCGAGTCCATGTTCATCATGATGAACGCTGCGCGCCTCTCGGTCGGCGTCGAGGGCTACGCGGTTGCGGAGCGCGCCTTTCAGCGCGCGGCCGAGTGGGCGCGCAACCGCGTTCAGGGCCGGCCGCCGAGCTCCTCAGCGAGCCGCCGCTGCGGCGGTAATTCTCGCTCACCCCGACGTCAAACGCATGCTGCTTGATGATGAAAGTCCGGCATCCAGGCCATGCGCGCGCTCGGCCTGTACGCCGCGTACGAGCTTGATATCGCCGCGCACGATCCCGATGGGCAGCGGCGCGCGCAGGCGCAGGCGCGGGTCGATCTGCTGATACCGATCGTCAAGGGCTGGTGCACCGAATTTGGCAACGAGCTCGCCGCCGTCGGCATGCAGATTCACGGCGGCATGGGCTTCATCGAGGAGACGGGCGCCGCGCAGTACATGCGCGATCTGCGCATCACCACGATCTATGAGGGCACGACCGGCATTCAGGCGAATGACCTCATCGGTCGCAAGATCGGCCGCGATGGCGGTGCCGCCGTGAGTGCCCTCATCGCGCGACGTGCGTACCGAGCTTGCCGCTTTGCAGGGCGGCGAGCCGCTCATGGATGACATCAAGCAGTCGGCCCTCGAGGCGCTTGAGCATCTTGCACGAGGCGACCGAGGTGCTCGTGAAGGCGTTCGCCGCCGGCCCGGAGCGCGCGCTTGCCGTCTCGGTGCCGTATCTCAATCTTTGCGGCTTCGTGCTCGGCGGCTGGCTGCTTGCGAAGTCGGCGGCACTG
This sequence comes from uncultured Gammaproteobacteria bacterium, assembly GCA_963695315.1. Taxonomy (GTDB): domain Bacteria; phylum Pseudomonadota; class Gammaproteobacteria; order Steroidobacterales; family Steroidobacteraceae; genus PALSA-1196. The sequence goes on along the minus strand of OY968773.1, from coordinate 3,231,872 downwards.
GCGCTCGCGCGCCGCGACCACGGCGAGCGCGAGTTTTACCAGGGCAAGGTCGAAACCGCGCGCTTCTACATGCAGCAGCTGCTGCCGCGCAGCCTCGCGCTCGCGCGCATCGTGCAAAGCGGCGCTGCGAGCGTCATCGAGAGCGACGCGACGCTCATCTAGATTTTGCGCGCGCCGCTGGTTGGGGGCGAGCGGGCACTCGCAGCGTAAGCTCGGGCGGTTCGTTCAGCGATTGCAGAAAAATCGCGCCGCGCGCTCGGCGTGAGCGCGCTCCAATCGACCTTCCCTGTTTGAGTGCGCCGTAGCTGCTGGTCGCTGATGCGAGCCTCGGCGCGCCCGGCGCGTGCACGCCGCGTCGGCAGCTGCACCGTTTTGCCATGACGCAGGAGGTCCGCCACCGCCTGCGCGACCGCCGGATCACGCGTAAGGTCGCTGTGGGCGGCGCCTGTGAAATAGGTCGCGCGCTCCCGGCAGCAGCGCCTGCGCGGTGGGCACCGTGCCATCGCCGTTGCGGGTAATGGTGTAGACAAACTCATTGCCGCGGCGTGCCACGGCCGTGACGGTTTCCTGATTGACGCCGGCAATGACGACGCAGCGCTCATCGGCGGGGGGCAGCGCCGCGGTGACCGTGCGCGCCGCGGCAAGCAGCCGGCGGCGCGGCCGCGGGCCGCTTTGCGGCCACGCCGCAACGTCGAACAGATCGAGGCGCGCGCTGTGGCCCGGCGCCGGCAACAGATGATAGAGACTCGGAAAGGCACTGAAGACATGGGTGGCCAGCCATTCGGCCGAGCGTCCGTGGTGCAAGCGAGCGAGCTTGCGCACCACGGCGTACGTGCCGCGCAGCGCCTGAACCGCAGCAAATGAGCCGAAATTGGGAGTGCCGAGCAGCACCACCCGCTCCACGCGCTCGGCCCCGGCGTGCGCAAGCGCCGCGCGGCCGACGAGACCTCCCATGCTGTGCGCGACCAGCATGACGCGCTTTGCGCACTCCGCGCGCAGGCGCTCGGCGAGCGCGCGCCCGAGTACATCGACGCCCAGCCGCCAGTCGTAATCGAAGAATACGGCATCAAAGCCGGCCGAGCGCAGATACAGCTTCAGCCGCAAATAGGTGTAGAGCACGACGCCGAGCGCCACGATGCCATCGCCGGGCGCGGGCCGCAGCTCGCTAAGACGCCCTGCGGCGATGTCGACCGGATCGATCCACACGATGTCGTGCGGCAACGGTGCGTGGCGTGCAAGGCCGAGTTGCGAGCCCATGATCCCCGGCACGATGAACACGCGCGGCGCGCTCGCCTTGAGCGCCGCGCGGCGCGCGCCGTGAGCAAGCGCAACGAGTTCGCGGTACTCGCGCGGGCCAAAATAGCTTTGCAGCTCGCGCTGGTGCTCGCCGCTGGCGAGCAGCCCCTCAACCTCGATATCGCTCCAGCAGAGCCGATCGTAGGGGGAGATGTGATGCGGCAACAATTCGGATTTGGCCAAGCGCTCGCTCTGGGTGAAGCGCGCACGCTCTCACGCGCGCGGCGCGATTATGCCAAAGTCACTTTGAAGCCAGGTGCTCGCGCATCACACGCGGCCCTGGCGCGCGTGCGTCTCGATCTGCGCGCACACCGCACTGATCGCCGCCAGGCGCGCGCTGCTGCGACGCCAGAGCGCGCCGATCTTGCGCAGCGGCGCGGGGCGGGCGAAGGGCCGCACGACGACTCCGCGCGCGTGGCGATAGGCGCCGAGCGTCGCAAGCTCGGGCAGCAGCGTGATGCCGGCGCCGGTGGCGACCATCTGGCGCAGGGTCTCAAGGCTCGTCGCGCGAAAATCCTGCTCTTCGTGCACGCCGGCACGGCTGCACACCGCGAGCGCCTGATCGCGCAGGCAATGGCCATCCTCGAGCAATAACAGCGTCTCATCCTGGATGTCCTGCACGCGCAGGGTCGCGCGCTTGGCGAGCGGATGATTCGTCGGCAGGGCGACCGTGAACACCTCATCGTAGAGCTCGCGCGCCTCGAGCCCATCCAGATCGACCGGCAAGCGCGAGGATCCCCAGGTCGATCTCGCCGGCGCGCAGCTTTGCGAGCATCGCGGCAGTGGTGTATTCGTAGAGCCGCAGGTCAAGCCGCGGCAGCGCTTTTCGGATCTCGCGCGCCACGCGCGGCAACAGATACGGGCCGATGGTCGGCAGCATCGCGATGCGCAGCGCTCCGGCGAAGCGGATCGCGATGCGCTGCGCGCAAGCGTCACCACTTCATCGCTCGCATCGAGAATGCGCCGCGCGCGCGCGACGATCTCCTCGCCGGCCGCGCGTGAGCGCCACGCGCTTCGGCTGGCGCTCGATGAGCTGCACGCCGAGGTATTCCTCGAGCTTCTTCAGCTGCGTCGAAAGGGTCGGCTGGCTGACGAAGCAGCGCTCGGCCGCGCGGCCGAAGTGCCGCGTATCGGCCACGGCCACGAGATAGCGCAGGTCCTTGAGCTTGAGGTCGGACATGCAGGCAGGCTCGATTCATAGTATCTATCGAGACTATCATATCAATCGATTGGAACAATTGGGCTGCGAGCCCATCATGCAACCCACGAGGGCGCGCTATGGGCTCCCCATGGGGCACCACCGTTATGGAGACCACAACATCATGTTGAGCATTGGGCAAAAATTTCCCGCTTATTCCCTCACCGGCGTCGTCTCGAACGACGTCAACAAGGGCTTCCAGCCGTTCACGAACGACAGCTTCGGCGGCAAATGGCAGGTCGTATTCTTCTGGCCGAAGGACTTCACCTTCGTCTGCCCGACCGAGATTGCCGCGTTCGGCAAACTCGACAAGGAATTCAAGGCGCGCGACGCGCAGCTGCTCGGCGTCAGCATCGACAGCGAGTTCGTGCACCTTGCCTGGCGCAAGGACAAAGAGGAGCTGCGCAATCTGCCGTTCCCGATGCTGTCGGACATCAAGCGCGAGCTGTCGCAGTCGCTGGGGATCCTGGATCCCGAGGCGGGTGTCGCGCAGCGCGCGACCTACATCGTCGACCCGCAGGGCGTCATCCGCTTCGTCTATGTGACCGATCTTAACGTCGGCCGCAGCCCGGATGAGGTGCTGCGCGTACTCGATGCGCTGCAGACCGATGAGCTCTGCCCGTGCAACTGGCAGCAGGGCGATGCGACCCTGAAGGCGGCCTGACATGACGCTCGAGGACCTGCGCGACGCGCTGCCCGACTATGCGCGCGATCTGAAGCTCAATCTGGGGTCGGTGCTGAGCCAGCCGGAGCGCCGGGGCTCACCGAGCAGCAGATCTGGGCGGTGGCACTGGCTGCCGCCGCCGCTTCGCGCAACCGCACATTCACGCGCGAGTTCGAGAGCTCGCCGCGGCGCATCTGGATGCTGCGCATGTGCAGGCCGCGCATGCAGCCGCGGCCATCATGGGCATGAACAACGTCTACTACCGTTTCTTGCACCTCGTGGAGGATGCGGAGTACCAGCAGCTGCCGGCGCGGCTGCGCATGAGCGTCATCGGCAACCCGGGAATCGACAAGTTCGATTTCGAGCTGCTGTCGCTCGCGGTTTCGGCGATCAACGGCTGCGGCACCTGCGTGGTCGCCCACGAGCGGCAGCTGCGGCAGCACGGCATGGGCCGCGAGGCCGTGCAGAGCGCGGTGCGGATTGCGGCGACGGTGCATGCGGTGGCGCGCGAGGCTGAAGCTTGCTCAAGCCGCCTGACGGCAGCTGTAGACGTTTAAGCTTCAGGTTGGTGCGGCGACCGAGCGCATCGCCAGCGACAGGCCCTGATCGAGCAGGCTGCGGATGCTCACGCCGCGCCGGCCCACGGGATTTGCCTTGCTGGCGGCGAGCTGGATGACGCCGTGCAAAAATCCCCAGAGCGCGATCGCAACCGCCGGCGGCTGGCCGACGTCGGCGCGGATCGAACCGTCTCCCATGCCCGCCTCGAGGGTGCGCGCGATCATGCCGTGCAGTGCATCGGCTTTGCGGGCGCATTCGCCTTCGTTGCCGTGCGGGTCGGCGCTCGCGGGCGCAGCGCAGCTCGCAGTGCGCGAGCACCGCGAAATACACGGGATATTCCTGCGCAAACGCCACGTAGGCGCGACCCATCGCCTCAAGCTGGGCGATGCCGCGCTCATGCCGCGCGGTGCTGTCGCCGCAGCGCGCGGCAAGCAGCGACAGGGCGCGCCCGCCGACTCCGAACAACAGGTCGGTCTTGTCCGTGAAATACACGTACAGCAGCGCACGCGACAGCCGTGCTCGCCGCGCCACTTGATCCATCGTCATGTCGTCCCAGCTTTCGCCGGCCGCAACGGCCTCGGCCGCGTCGAGGATTTCCGCGCGCCGACGTTCTTTTTCTTCGTTGCGGCGCGTCCGCAAGATCGTTCATGGCCCGATCACCTTAAGGCAAAGCTTGACAGCCTGTCAATAATTGCACGCCAGCCGGGCATCACAGGTGCCGGGGCGCATTCGAGGCGGCGGTCTCGTTTAGACTGCCCGCACAGTTCACCGGAGCCGCCCCATGAGCGAATCGAAGTTCAGCGCCAAAGACTCCGAAGCCGTAATTCACACGCTCAACCAGATTCTCGAGCTCGAGCTGGCGGGCCTGGTGCGCTACCTGCACTACAGCTTCATGATCTTCGGCCATACCCGCATCCCGATCGTGGCGTGGCTGCGCGCGCAGGCGAATGAGTCGCAGGCGCATGCGACGCTTGCCGGCGAGCACATCACCAATCTGGGTGGGCACCCGTCGCTTAAGATCGGCTCGCTGCTGGAGACCCACAAGCACAACGTCGATGAGATTCTCGCCGAGGCGCTCGCGCACGAGGAGCAAGGGCTCGAGGAGTATCGCAAGCTCCTCGTGATGGTGGCCGGCAAGAGCATCATGCTCGAGGAGTACGCGCGCGATCAGATCGCGGCCGAAGAGGCGCATCTGGCCGAGATCCGCAAGATGATGCGCCGGCCGGGATCGATCAAATAGCGCCGCGTGCGCCGGCAAGACACGCGCGGCCGCAAGCATGCGTTCGGATGCATCGCGCATGGCGCTCTGCTCCAGTGCCGCCATCGCCGCCGTCGCCATCGCCGCCGTCGCCATCGCCGCTGTCACCGTGACCGACGACCTCGGGCGCACGCTCACCCTCGCGCACGTGCCGCAAAGAATCGCCAGTCTTGCCCCCGGCGCAACCGAGATGCTGTTCGCCGCCGGCGCTGGGGATCGCATCATCGGCACCGTCGAATATTCCGACGATCCCCCCGCGGCGCGCCGCGTGCCACGTATCGGCGATGCGGCTGCGATCGACATGGAGCGCCTCATCGCGCTGCATCCGAGCTCGTGGTGGTCTGGCCGAGCGGCGATAATCCGGCGCAGGTCGCATCGATCGAGCGCCTGGGTGTGCCGATCTACCGCGAGCAGGTGGATGCCTTCAGCGAGTTTCCCGCATCGCTGCGCCGCCTGGGGGCGCTCGCGGGCACCGCGCGGCTGCCGAGCGCGCCGCGCAGGCGCTTGAGCGGCAGCTCGCCGCGCTGTCGCGGCGCTACGCGGATCGCGCGCCGGTTAGCGTGTTGCTGCAGATCTGGGACCGGCCGATCTACACCGTGGGCGGCAAACATCTGATGTCGGATGCACTGCGCCTGTGTGGCGCGCGCAATGTGTTCGCGGAGCTCAATGTGGCGGCGCCCGTGGTGGACATCGAAGCCGTCCTCGCGCGCGATCCCGACATGATCGTCGCGGCAGCGCCGCCGGGAGCGGCCGCCGGGTGGCTCAACGCAATGGCAGGCGTTCCCGAGCCTGCAGGCGGTGCGCACCGGGCGTCTCATCGCCTTTGAAGACCAGCGCCTGACGGGCCTAGGCCCGGCGCGCTCACCGCGACAGACGCGCTCTGCCGGCTTATCGATGCGCAGCGCGCGCGCGCCGGCGCTGCGCGCTAGTCGCGGAAATTATTGAACTGCAGCGGCACCTCGATGCCGGCCTTGCTTCAGCAACTGCATCGCGGCCTGAAGATCGTCGCGCTGTTTGCCGCTGACACGCACTTTGTCGCCCTGCAGGCTCGCCTGCACCTTCAGTTTGGAATCCTTGAGCAGGCGCGCGATCTTCTTGCCGGTCTCCTGCTCGATGCCATGGCGCAGGATCACCTCCTGGTGCGCGGCCGCCAAGGAGCTCTGCGGCTCCTTCACCTCGAGGCAGGCGACGTCCACGCCGCGCTTTGACAGCCGCAACTTCAGGATGTCGAGCATCTGCTTCAGCTGGAAATCGACCTGCGCGTGCAGAGTGACGGCAAGCTCGAGCAGCTCGTAGCGGGCGCCCGTGTCCTTGAAGTCAAAGCGCTGCGAGAGCTCGCGATTGGCCTGATCAACGGCGTTGGCAACCTCGTGCGCATTGAGCTCCGATACCACATCGAAGGAAGGCATCGGCGCTAGCCTCGCTTCAGCTCAGATTTGAGTTTCTTTTGATTGCGGCGGGTCAGCTCCATGAACGCGGGCGTAGGCCCCGCGTCCTCATAGATCGGATCGCCCTGATCGTCCGTGGCGATGACCCTACTGCCCGGCACGTACGGCATGGCGGCCGCTATCTCCTGCAGCGCAATGCCAAGCAGATCGGTAATGATCTGCTCGATGCTGCGGCCCGGGAACATCTCCGTCAGCGCCTGCAGGCGCGCCGCATCTTCGAGCGGCAGATGCACGGCGAAGTGGCTCACGGTGCATGCGCCGCGCGCGCCGTGGCGCCAACTCTCCAGCAGCTCAGTCCATTTCACAGTGTTGCTCCCGGTGCGTGCCAGGGCTCGCGCCAATTGTAGCCCAAGCCTGCAACGCGATTTCTTGACGCCCGCGCGAGCCTGCGGCCATACTGATCGGCAAATGTCCCGACAGCACCTCAAGGTTTTCGCCGCGCGCTGGTGGTGGCGCCCCTTCTGACGGAGGGGGTGCGCGGGCGCTGTCAGTTTCACGATCTAAAGTTTTCAAAGGCCATGCAAACCCATCCTCCGGATGACCCCGGGATGGGTTTTTTTTTGGAATGCGGGATTGAAACCACCGTTCGACATATCGGGTGATCTGGATACGCCGGTCTCGGCGTTCATGAAGCTCGCGCGCCCTGCAGCCGCGCTTCCTGCTCGAAAGCGTCGAGGGCGGTGAGCGGCTCGCGCGCTATTCCTTCATCGGCTTCGGGGAGTGCCTGGAGCTGAAAGTCACGGCGAGCGGCACCCGCATCCAGGGTGTGACGGAGCCTGCGCCCAGCGAGCGCGCGCGAATTGCTCGACGTGCTGCGCCGCGGGCTTGCGCAGGCGCCCCGACCGCTGCCGGAGATGGCGGGCATTCCGCTTGCGGGCGGCCTCGTCGGCTACGCCTCCTATGACGTGGTGCGCTTCTTTCGAGCGTTTGCCGCCGCGGCGGGTGGTCGCGAACGCCGTGCCGGCAATGCATTACCTCGCGCCGCGCTCGCTGCTCGTGTTTGATCATCTCACCCGCGGCATTGCGCTCTTGCATGCCGGCTCTGATGAGGATCGGCGCGCGTTGCGCGCGGAAGTCATCCGCACGCTGCGCGGCGCGCTGCCGAACGGCATGCGCACCGGCCGCTATGCGCCGCCCGCTGCGGCGTTCAGCCGCGAGGATTTCATGGCCGGCGTACGCCGCACGCAGGAGCACATCGCCGCCGGGGATGTCTATCAGCTCGTGCTGTCGGCGCGCTTTGCCGGGCAGCATGAGCTTGATCCCTTCCAGGCGTATCGCGCGCTGCGGCTCATCAACCCCTCGCCCTACATGTTTTATTGCGTGCTCGGCGATGTCACCGTGGTCGGCTCATCCCCCGAGGCGCTCGTCAAATTGAGCCAGCGTCACGCACAGCTGCGCCCCATCGCCGGCACGCGGCCGCGCTCGGACGACGCCGCGATCGACGCCGAGCGCGAGCAGCAGCTGCGCGCGGATCCCAAGGAGAACGCCGAGCACATCATGCTCGTCGATCTTGCGCGCAATGACCTTGGGCGCGTCGCCCGCGCGGGCAGTGTGCGCGTTGAGCCGTATCGCTCGATCGAGCGCTACAGTCACGTGATGCACATGGTAAGTGGCGTGCATGGGGAGCTGGCGGCCGCGCGCGACGCCTTCGATCTGTTTGCAGCGGCGTTCCCCGCGGGCACCCTGGTGGGCGCGCCCAAGGTGCGCGCGATGCAGATCATCGATGAGCTCGAGCCGGTGGCGCGCGGGCTCTATGGCGGTACGGTCGGCTACTTCGGTGCCCGCGGCGACATGGATCAGGCGATCACGATCCGCACGCTCGTGTTTCGTGGCGACGAGTACAGCTATCAGGCAGGCGCCGGCATCGTCGCCGACAGCGTGCCGCGTCAGCGAGCACGAGGAAGTGCTTGCGAAGAGCCATGCGCTGGTGCGCGCGCTCGAACTCGCGCAAGGGGGCCTGTGATGGTGAAGTTGCTCCTGATCGACAACTACGATTCCTTTACCTACAACCTGGTGCAGGCGTTCCTGGTGCTGGGCGCGGACGTGCACGTCTATCGCAACGACGCTATCAGCGTGCGCGCGGCGCAGGAGCTGCGGCCAACGCATCTGTGCATCTCGCCGGGTCCCGGCACACCCTACGATGCGGGCATCTCGATGCAGATGATTCGCGCCTTTGCGGCCGAGCTGCCGGTGCTCGGGGTGTGCCTCGGTCATCAGTCGATCGTCGAGGTATTTGGCGGCAAGGTGGTGCGCGCGGCGCGCCTCATGCACGGCAAGACCTCGCTCATTGAGCACGACGCGCGCACGGTATTTGCGGGCCTGCCGCAGCCGTGCGAGGTGGGCCGCTATCATTCGCTCATCGCCGCGCCCGAACGCATGCCCGCCGAGCTCGAAGTGACGGCGCACACCGCCGAAGGGGAGATCATGGGCGTGCGTCACCGCAGCCTGGTGGTCGAAGGGCGTGCAGTTCCATCCGGAGAGCATCCTGACGCCGGATGGTCCGCAGCTGCTGCGCAACTTTCTGGATCTCGCGCCGGGCGCGCGGCGTTCCGAAGGCACTCCCGGAGTCCTGCATGCAACCTGCGCGTGAGTTTCTCGAGCAGCTGCTGCAGCGGCGCGACCTCTCCGAGAGCCGAGGCGCAGGCGCTGCTTGCGCATCTGACCAGTGCGCAGACGCCAGCGGCGCTCGCCGGGGCGCTGCTCGCGGCGCTGCGCAGCAAGGGCGTGGTCGCGGCTGAGGTGCGCGGCTTTGCCCGCGCGATGCGCAGCCTCGCACGGCGTCCGCAGATTGCCGCCGGCGTCCGCGCGATCGATGTCGTCGGCACGGGCGGGGATGCCTCCGGCAGCCTCAACATCTCCACCGGCACGGCGCTGCTGACCGCGGCCTGCGGATTGCCGGTGATCAAGCACGGCAACCGCTCGGTATCGAGCCGCGCGGGCAGCGCGGATGTGCTCGAAGCGCTGGGCCTTGCGCTTGCCGCTCGATGGCGCGGCTGCGGGGCGCTGCCTGGCGCAGACCAATTTCACCTTCCTTTACGCGCCGCACTACCACCCGGCGATGAAGGCGATTGCGCCGGTGCGCGCGGCGCTGGGCGTGCGCACGATCTTCAATCTGCTGGGGCCGCTCGCCAATCCTGCCGAGCCGCCGCTGCACCTGATCGGCGCCTTCGATCTCGAGGCGGCGCAGCTCATCGCCGACACGCTCGCGGGCCTTGAGATCGAGCGCGCTTTCGTCGTGCATGGCGCCGCAGGGTGGGATGAGCCGACGCCGATAGGGCCTTTTACTCTTTTTGATGTGCGCCGCGGCGGCGTCGCCCGAAGCGAGCGCGCGCCGGAGGACTACGGGCTGCGCCGCTGCACCGCGGCCGCTCTCGCCGGCGGCGATGCGCGCAGTAATGCGCGCGCGCTGCGCGCAACCCTCGGCGGCGATGATCGCGGCGCGCATCGCGACTGCCTGTTGCTCGGTACGGCGCTTGCGCTTGAAGTAGCGCGACGAGGTAGCGCCGCGCGAGGGCGTGGCGCGCGCCGCCGCCGCGATCGACGGCGGCGCGGCGCGGCGCCTGCTCGATGCCGTGTGCGCGTTCGAGGTGCGAGCATGAGCGAGGATTTTCTGACGAAGCTGGCGCGAGCGCAGCCGCGCGCGCGTGCGAGGCTGCGCTACGCACCTGCCCCGCGGCACGCATGTTCGAGCAGGCGGCGCGCGCCACCGCGCCGCTGCCGCTCGTGCCGAGTGCCACCGGTTTCGACATCATCGCGGAGCTGAAGCTGCGCTCGCCCGCCGCCGGAGCACTGCAGCAGCAGCCGCGACGGACCTTGCCGCGCGCGTCGACAAGCTACGCCGCGCGCCGGCGCCGTCGCAGTGTCCGTGCTCACCGAGCCGAGCGAATTTCAGCGGCGAGCTTGCGCACCTTGAGCTGGCGGCGGCGCGCGCTGCGCTCGAGCGCGACTCCGGCGCTGCGCAAAGACTTTCTCGTTGATGCCTATCAGGTGGCGGAGGCGCGCGCCGCGGGTGCGAGCGGCGTGCTCATCATTCTGCGCATGCTCGCGCCCGAGACGCTGCAGGCGTCATGGCCGCAGCCGAGCGATTCGGCCTCTTCACGCTGCTCGAGACTTTTGATGAGCGCGACATAGCGCTCGCCCACGAGCTCGTCGCCGGCTACAAGGAGAGCCCCAACCCAACGGTGCTCGTCGGCGTCAATTGCCGCGATCTTGAGACCTTGCAGGTCGTGCCCGCGCGCCTTGAGACTCTCGCGCCGCTGCTGCCGCGCGGCGTGCCGCGCGTGGCGGAGAGTGGCATCACCACGGCCGCGGAAGCGCGGCGCGTGCGCGCCGCAGGGTACGACATGGCGCTCGTCGGCAGCGCGCTCATGCGCGCGCCCGCTCCCGAAGAGCTGCTCGGGCAGATGCTGCGCGCCGGCCGCAGCTAGGGGTGCGCATCGCGATGTGGGTCAAGATCTGCGGCATGACGACTCCGGCGGCGGTGGCCGCGGCGCTCGACGCACAGGCGGATGCGATCGGGTTTGTGTTCGCCGACTCGGTGCGGCGCGTCACCGCGGCGCGCGCCGCGCACCTGGCGGCGCCGGCACGCGGGCGCCTGCGCTGCATCGCCGTGACGCGCCACGCCGGCGCAGCAGGAGATTGATGCGATGCTCGCAGAGTTTGCGCCCGATGTACTGCAGGCCGAGTGGCGTGAGCTTGCGCGCGCTGCGCCTGCCGCGTGAGCTTGCGGTGCTCGCGGTGGTGCGTGCCGGCGGCGCGCCGCCCGAGCCGCTGCCCGCGCGGCTGCTGTTTGAAGGCGCAGTGAGCGGCGCAGGCGTGCCCTGCGACTGGACGCAGGCGCAGGCGCTTGCGCGCCAGAGCGAGCTGGTGCTCGCCGGTGGGCTCACGGCGGACAACGTCGCCGCTGCCATCCGTACGGTGCGCCCCTTCGGCGTCGATGTGTCGAGTGGCGTGGAAGCGCAGCCCGGCATCAAGAGCCCGCAAGAAATATTGCGTTTTGTGCGCGCGCGCGCGTCAGGAGGAGCGATCATGAATGCACAACTGCCGGCCCTCGACCCCGAAGAGCTGCTCGCCGACTGCATCGCGGGCCGCTTTCCGGATGCGCGCGGGCGCTTTGGTCCCTTCGGCGGCTGCTATGTTCCGGAGACGCTGATTCCGGCGCTCGAGCGGCTGGGCGCGGGCGTGCGCGATCATCTGCACAGTCCCCAGTTCCAGCAGCGCTTCAGGCAGGAACTTCTCATCGTGGGTGGGACGACCGACTCCGCTCACCTATGCGGCGCGGCTGTCGCAGGCGTGGGGCGCGCGCATTTGGCTCAAGCGCGAGGATCTTGCGCACACCGGCGCGCACAAGATCAACAACGCCATCGGGCAGGCGCTGCTCGCGCAGGAGCTCGGCGCGCAACGCATCATCGCCGAGACCGGCGCAGGGCAGCATGGCGTTGCCAGCGCCGCCGCCTGCGCGCGCCTCGGCATGCCGTGCACGGTGTACATGGGCGAGATCGACATGCAGCGCCAGGCGCCGAACGTCGGCCGCATGCGCCTCATGGGGGCGAGCGTCGTGCCGGTCACGAGCGGCGATCGCACGCTGCGCGCCGCTATCGATGAGGCGCTGCGCGACTGGGTGGCCGATCCCCTCGACACCTATTATCTCCTGGGCTCGGTCGTCGGGCCGCATCCCTATCCTTATCTGGTGCGTGAGCTGCAGGCCGTCATCGGTCAGGAGGCGCGCACGCAAATCCTGGACGCTACCGGCGCGCTGCCCGATGCGATCATTGCCTGCGTCGGCGGCGGCTCGAATTCGATCGGTCTGTTTCATGCGTGGGTGCCGGAGCGCGGCGTCGAGATCATCGGCGTGGAGGCGGGCGGGCGCGGCGCCGAACTCGGCGCGAATGCCGCAACCCTGACTTACGGGCGTCCCGGCGTGCTGCACGGCACCTATTCGCTCTTGTTGCAGGATGCGGACGGTCAGATCCAGGAGACCCATTCGGTGTCGGCCGGCCTCGACTATCCCGGAGTCGGCCCCGAGCATGCGCTGCTGCTTGCCACCGGGCGCGTGCGCTACGAGGCGGCGAGCGATGCGGAGGCGTTGGCGGCTCTCAAGGAATGCTGCGAGCTGGAAGGCATCCTGCCGGCGATCGAGAGCGCGCACGCGCTCGCCGGCACCAAGCGCTGGGCGGCCGCCAATGCCGGCAAACGCATTCTCGTCGGGCTCTCGGGGCGGGGCGATAAGGACATGTCCACCTTGCAGCGCACGCTGCTCGATGCGCAAGGGCGCGCATGAGCGCAGGCCGCGAGCGCATCAGCGAGGCGATCCGCGCGGCGAACCGCCGCGGCGGCCCGGCGCTCGTTGCCTTCATGACCGCGGGTTATCCGAGCCGCGCGCACTTTCGCGAGCATCTGCACGCGATCGCCGCCGGCGCCGACGTCGTGGAGATCGGCGTGCCGTTCACGGATCCCATGGCCGACGGGGTCACCATTCAGCGGGCGAGCCGCGTGGCGCTCGAGCAGGGCGTGAGCCTGCGCTGGATCCTCTGCGAACTTGGCGCGCTGCGTCTCAAGGTGCCGCTGATCCTGATGAGCTATCTGAATCCGCTGCTGGCCGTCGGACTTGACTGGCTCGCGCGCGCGGCCGCGCAGGCAGGCGTTGCCGGCTTCATCGTGCCCGATCTGCCGCTTGATGAAAGCGCGGACCTCGCAGCCGCGCTCGAGCCGCACGCGCTTGCGCTCATCCAGATGGTAACGCCGGTGACGCCGGTTGAGCGTCTTGCGCGCGTGTGCGCGGCGAGCCAGGGCTTCGTTTATGCCGTCACGATGACCGGCACGACCGGACGCAATGTGGATGTGCCGCAGCCAGTGCTCGATTACCTCGCACGCGTGCGCGCGCAGTCGCGCGTTCCGGTGTGTGCGGGCTTTGGCATCCGCACTGCTGCGCAGGTGACACGCCTCGCCGGTTACGTCGACGGCGTGATCGTCGGCTCGGCACTCGTCGAAGTACTCGAGCGCCACGCGGATCCGGCGGCGTGGCTTGCGACGCTGCGCGCCGCGGCGCGATGAGCGCGGCGCAGCAGAGCCTCGCCGCCGAAGCGCGCACGCACCGGGGACTTGCGGTGCTGCTTGCTGCGCTCGCTACGGTGAGTCCGTTCTCGATCGATACGTTTTTCCCATCGTTTCCCGCGATCGAGGCACAATTTGGGCTCAGCGCCTGGCAGATGCAGCAGACGCTGACCAGCTATCTCGTGCCCTTCGCGATCATGTCGTTGATCCTCGGGCCGCTGTCGGATGCGCTCGGGCGCCGGCCGGTGGTGCTGGTCGGGCTCATCGTCTATGCCGCAGCGTCGGTGGGCTGCGCCGTGGCGCCGGGCTTTGCCTGGCTGCTCGCGTTTCGCGCCGTGCAGGGCATGAGTGCCGGCGTGGGGCTTGCGATCGGGCGCGCGATCGTGCGCGACATGCACGAGGGGCCCGCGGCGCAGCGCCTGATGAGCGCGGTGACGATGATATTTGGCATTGCGCCGGCGATCGCGCCGGTCGTCGGCGGGTGGATTCACGTGCTCTTGGGCTGGCGCAGCGTCTTTGGCTTCATGGTGTGCATCGGCGCGGCACTCATCGTCGTGAGCTACCTGCATCTGCCCGAGACGCATCCGCAGGAGCGGCGCGCGCCGCTGCATCCGGGCAAGCTTGCGCGCACCGCCTGGCGCATCAGCGCGGATCATGAATTCCTGGTGCTCGCTCTGGCTGCCGGCTGCACGATCTGCGCGATGATGACGTATCTTGCCGCCGCGCCGGTGATCGTTCTTGGTTTGTGGCGCTTGCGCGAGACGCAATTTGCCTGGCTCTTTGCGCCCATCATCGCGGGCTTCATTCTGGGCGCGTGGCTGTCGGGACGCCTTGCGGGGCGCATCGCCGGGGCGCGCCAGATCGGACGCGGCTACGCGCTGTCGATTGGAGCTGCGGCGCTGGTGCTGCTGCTGCATTTGACGGTGCATCCGCTGCCGATCGTGGTGCAGGAAGTGCTCATCGGCATCGATGCCGTCGGCGTGCAGCTCGTCATGCCGGTCCTGGTGCTGCGCATGCTCGATCTTTTTCCCAGCTCGCGCGGCTCCGCCGCCTCAGTGCAGTCATGCATCATGCTGCTGCTCGGTGCGCTGCAGATCGGCGTCATCGTCCCGCTGCTCTCCGGTGCGCTCTGGCACTTCGCCGCAGGTTCTCTGGCCTGCACGCTCCTCGGCTGCGCCCTGTGGCGCATCGCCCATCAGCCGGGCACCGTTGCGGGCAGCATGTGCGCGGCGCGCCAGTCGCCGAACTTGTAGTAGATCATCGCAAAGAAGGCGAGCGCGGCGGCGCTCAGCGGAAAGCTGAACCAGATGGCATCCGCATGCCAGCCGTCGATGAAGGCGTAGGCGAGCGCGAAGCGCATGACGAGGATCGTAAAGGTCAGGATCAGCAGTGGCACCACGACCGCCCCGGTGGCGCGCACCACGCCGAACAGCACCGTGGAGATGCCGAAGAACACGAAAGTGAACACGCCGATGCGATTGGCACGCACCGCCACCGCGAGCGCCGGCGAGTCCCACGGCAGGAACAGCGCGAGCGCCGGACGGCTGTAGATCTCCAGCAACAGCACCAGCGAGCCGGTCAGCACGAAGTTGTAGAGCACGCCGATGCGCGCGGTCGCGGCAACGCGATCCCAGCGCTGCGCGCCGACGTTTTGCGCCGCAACCGCCGACACCGCCATGCCAAGCGCGAACGCGCTCATCGAGATGTAGTTCCACACCTGCCAGCACGCACCGAACGCGGCCGTCGTGATCACGCCGAAGCGGTTCACGAGCGTCAGCATGAGCACGCTGCTGAGCGAGATCACGAACAGCTGCAGACCCATCGGCACGCCTTTCTTGATGAGGGTCAAGACGATGGTGCGATCGAAGCGCAGCAGGTGAAACTCGCCCCGGTGCAGGCAGAGCACATGCTTGCGGCGATAAAGCGCGCCAATGAGCGCCACGAGGCTCACCGCCTGCGCGATAAAGGTCGCCAGCGCCGAGCCGGCAATCCCCAAACGCGGGATCGGGCCCCAGCCAAAGATCAGGAGCGGATTCAAGGCGATATCGAGCCCGACCGACAGCAGCAGAAAATAGAACGGCGTCTTCGAATCGCCGGCGCCGCGCAGTACCGCCATCACGAACGCATACAGATACATGAACGGCAGCGCGAGAAAGATGATGCGCATGTAAGCGGTTGCCAGCGGTATGGAGCCCGGCGGCGTGCGCATGGCGCTCAACAGATGCGCGCTCAGGAACCAGCCGCCGCACGCCACCACGGCCGAGAGCAGCGCGAAGAATGTTGCGCTCGTGCCCACGACGCGCTTCGCCTCGTAGAGCCGCTCGGCGCCGATGTTCTGGCCGACGAGAATGGTGGCGGCCATCGACAGGCCGAACACGCCGCCCAGGAGCAGAAACATCACGGTGTTGGCGTTGTAGGTCGCGGCGAGCGCCGCCTCCCCCAGGAACTGGCCGACCCACACCGAATTGACCGAGCCATTGACCGTCTGCAGGACATTGCCGCACAGGATCGGGAGCGTGAACAGAATGAGACCGCGGCTGAGCGAGCCCTCAACCAGAGCACGTGAGGTTTGCATGGGGTGGCGCGCAGGCTAGCGCGGTTTGTAGTGCGCGTCGAGCCACGCGGCGAGGCGCTCGAGCGAGGACGCATCAAGCTGCACGCGCAGCTTGCCATCGCGCAGCCGCTCGAGCGCGCCCTTCAGCACGGTTGGCAGCACCCGCGCCAGCTCGATGAGCTCCGGCAGCTGCCCGCGCAGGATGCGCCACAGACGGCGCGGGCTTGAGCGCTCGCGCATCCACTCGCGCAGGATCGGGCTCGCGGTGCTCCAGATATCAAGCTCCGGGTACAGCTGCCGCCCCAGTCCCTCGACGTTGAGAAGAGTCTTTTGCAGCAGAACAAGCTGCGGCTGAACGGTCATGTTGAAGCGCCGTGATATCTCAAAGAGGCGCAGCAGAATGGTGCCGAAGGAGATGTCCTTCAGCGGACGATCAAAGATCGGCTCGCACACGGTGCGCACCGCCGATTCCATCTCATCGACGCGCGTGCCGCTGGGCACCCACCCCGACTCCAGGTGCAGCAGCGCCACCCGGCGGTAGTCGCGTTCGAACACCGCAAGAAAGTTCTTCGCCAGATACAGCTGGTCCTCGGGGTCGAGCGATCCCACGATGCCAAAATCCACGGCCGCGTAGCGCGGCGCGGCGGGATCTTCGATGAGCACGAAGATGTTGCCCGGGTGCATGTCGGCGTGGAAGAAGTTGTGGCGGAACACTTGCGTGAAAAAAATCTGCACGCCGTGCTCCGCGAGCTTCTTCAAGTCCGTGCCGGCCGCGCGCAGCCGCGCCGTGTCACTGATTGGCACGCCGTGGATGCGCTCCATCACGATGACATTGACGCGGCAGTGGTCCCAGTACACCTCGGGCACGTGCAGCAGGTTGGAGCCCGCGAAATTGCGCTTCAGCTGCGCCGCGTTCGCCGCCTCGCGCATGAGATCGAGCTCATCGAGAATGGTTTTCTCGTATTCGCGCACGACCTCGATCGGCCGCAGGCGCCGGCTCTCGCGCCAGTAGCGCTGCGCGAGCGCGGCGAGCGTGTGCAGGACTTCAAGGTCGCGGTCGATCGCCTCGCGCATGCCGGGCCGCAACACCTTGACCACGACCTCGATGCCCTGCGGCAGACGCGCGGCGTGAACCTGGGCGATCGATGCGGCCGCGAGCGGCGTTTCCTCGAACGCGCTGAACAGCTCCTGCACCGGCTGCCCGAGTGCGCGTTCGATGATTGCGCGCGCCACCGCGCCGGGAAACGGCGGCACGCGATCCTGCAGCTTCGCGAGCTCATCGGCGATGTCGCTCGGCAGCAGATCGCGCCGCGTCGAGACCGCCTGCCCGAATTTGACGAACACCGGCCCGAGCTCCTCGAGCGCGAGCCGGATGCGCTCGCCGCGGCTTGCCTTGCGGCGCCGCTCGAACCACAGCCCCGGCGACAGATAGAACACGAAGCGCAACGGCCGGTAGAGATGCGTCGCCCGCACGAAGTCATCGAGCGCGTGCCGCAACAGCGCGCGCTGGATCTCAAGGAGCCGCACGATGACGCGCAGCTTCATGGGGCGAGCTGGGCGATGCGCGCCTCGAGGCGATCGACGTCCTCGCGCAGCTGCTCGACTGCGCGGGTGAATTGCTCGGCTTCGGCACGCGGGACGAGGTCGGCGCGCTCGTGGCCGAGATACTCGCCGATGTTCTGCAAGCGCGGTTGCCGCGGCGTGCCGGCCCCAGGCGAATACGCCGCGCGCGAGGCGTCCCAGCTGGTGCGCCGGCACATCGCCGATCGCGAGCGACAGCTCCTCTTCCAGGTCCGGCAGCAAAAGCCGCGCGAGCTCGCGGTATTTGCGCGCAATCTCAGTATCGCCGCGGATCGTGACGGCGCCGCTTCTCAGCACATCCTCAGGCGCGGGACCTGCGAGCTGCAGCAGGCTCAGGGCGCCGCCGCAGATGTCCGCATCCGCGCTGCCTGCGGGGTCGTGAGCACAGTGCAGCAGCGCGCCGCTTGAGTGCACGAGGATGCGCGTCAGGCCGCGTACCTCGACGCCAAGGCGCGCTCCGGAGAGCTCGCTGCACAGCTGCCGCGCGCGCGGCGAGCGCGGCAGGCCGCGGTTCAGCACGTTTTCCATCGCCAGCAGCATCGGCGCGCTCAGTAGCGGTAGCCGCGGTGCACGGCGACGATGCCACCGGAGAGATTGTGGTACTTGCAGCCTTCGAGCCCTGCCGCGTCGCATGAGCGCGAGCAGCTGCTGCTGGTTCGGGTGCTTGCGAATCGACTCGGCGAGATACCGGTAGCTTGCCGCATCGTGCGCGACCAGCCGGCCGAGGAGCGGCAGCACGTGAAAGGAGTACGCCTCGTAGAGCGGCTGCAGCAAGGCAATGACCGGATGCGAAAACTCAAGAATGAGCAGCTGGCCGCCGGGCTTGAGCGCGGCCGCCATGGATTTGAGCGCCGCCGCCTGATCGGTGACGTTGCGCAGTCCGAAGCCGATGGTGATGCAGTCGAAGCTTGCGGCGGGAAAGGGTAGCTGCTCGGCATTGGCCTGCACGCAACACACCGCGCGCACCAAGCCCTCGTTGATGAGGCGATCGCGGCCACGCTCGAGCATGGCGGCATTGATGTCGCTCAATACCACAAGGCCGCTTGCGCCCACCTGACGTGCAAGACCCGCGGCAAGATCGCCGGTGCCGCCGGCGACATCGAGCGCCCGCTGCCCGGGCCGCAGGTGCGTCAGCGACAGCGTGAAGCGCTTCCACAGCCGGTGGGCACCCGCCGACATCAGATCATTCATGAGATCGTAGTTGGGAGCGACCGCATCGAACACGCCGCGTACGCGCCGCGCCTTCTCATGCCACGGCACGCGCTGGTACCCGAAATCGGCGGAACGTTCCTCGCTCATGTGCGCGGCATTGTAGGGCGCAGCTAGCGCGCCTGCGCAGCCTCGCGCTTGCGCTCGAGATAACGCGCCCACTTCAGCTGCCGATCGCGGCCGAGCTCGTAGAGGTATTTCCAGGAATAAAGGCCAGTGTCGTGCCCGTCGTCGAATACGAGCTTCACCGCATACTGGCCGACGGGCTCAACCGCGCGGATGCCCACGTTCTCCTTGCCGAGCACGAGCACCTCCTGCCCCGGCCCGTGCCCTTTTACCTCGGCGGAGGGTGAGTGCACCCGCAGGTACTCGAACGGCAGCTCGAAGCCTGCACCGTCATCGAAGGCGACGCACAGCAGGCGCGAGCGGCTGCGAAGCTTGATTTCGGTCGGGACGGGATCGGACACGGCAGCGTTAAGTATACTGGCCCGAGGCGGCGCGTGCGGCGCACAAAAACCTCGTCCCCACGGGTGACAATTCTCAATGCAATACTATACTTACGTCAGTTTTCGAAGCCCCCGAGGACCTCCGCAATAGCCGCGGCACTGAATGCAACCCACAGATACTTCGCATCCCGACTACTTTCACAAGGTTGTGGATTGCCAGTGGGCCTGTCCTGCCCATACCGACGTTCCCGAATACATCCGATTGATCGCCCAAGGGCGCTTCACCGACGCCTACATGGTGAACCGCCATTCCAACGTGTTTCCCGGGATCCTGGGCCGCGTCTGTGACCGGCCGTGCGAACCGGCCTGCCGCCGCGGTCGCGTGGAGAAGAAGCCGGTCGCCATCTGCCGCTTAAAACGCGTCGCCGCCGACCATCGCGACGACGTTGACGCATCTGCTGCCCAAGATTCCGCGCCTGAAGAACGGCAAGCGCATCGCCTGCATCGGCGCGGGCTGCGCCTCGCTCACCGTCGCCAACGACCTCATGCCGCTTGGCTACGAGGTCACGATCTTCGAGCAATACGGCGAGCCCGGCGGCCTCATGCGCACCAACATTCCGGCGTTTCGCCTGCCCCAGCAGGTGTTGTCGGAAGAGATGGCAATGATTCTCGACATGGGCGTGGACCTGAAGCTCAATCATCCGGTGCAGAGCCTCGGCGCGCTGCTGCAAGAGGGCGGATTCGACGGCGTGTTTATCGGCTCGGGCGCGCCGCAGGGCAAGGAGTTGAAGCTGCCGGGCCGCACGCGAGGGCGCGGCTAACATCCACATTGGCATCGCGTGGCTCGGCAGCGTCGCGTTCGGGCACGTCGAGAAGATCGGCGCCCGCGTGCTCATCATCGGCGTCGGCAACACGGCGATGGACTGCTGCCGCACGAGCCTGCGTCTGGGCGCGCAGCACGTGAAGGTCATGGCGCGCAAGCCGCGCAGCTTCTTCAAAGCCTCCGCCTGGGAGCTCGAGGACGCGGAGGAGGAGCACGTCGAGATTGTCGTCAATCGCGTGCCGAAGGCCTTTGTCGTCGCGAACGGCAAGCTCACCGGCATGCTATTTGACCGCATGGAGTACGACGTCGACGCCGACGGGCGCATCAGAGCCGAGCGCGTGGCGGGCGAGGAGTTCGAGCAGGCTGACGACGTCATCCTCGCCATCGGCCAGGAGAATGCGTTTCCATGGATTGAGCGCGACCCTCGGCATCGAGTTTGACAAGTGGGACGTGCCGCGCGTGGATGCGAAGACGTTTCAGTCGACGCGACCCGGGGTTTTCTTCGGCGGCGATGCCGCCTTTGGTCCCAAGAACATCATCTGGGCGGTCGAGCAGGCGCATCAGGCGGCGATTTCGCTGCACAAACACTGCCAGGGCGAGCCCATCACCGCGCGCCTCGCTCCCGGAATGAACCTGCAGAGCCGCAAGATGGGCATGCACGAGTGGTCGTACGCCAACGATTACGCACCGCTCGAACGGCGCCTGATGCCGCACGTATCGCTGAAGGAGCGCTTCAAGAAGCTCAACATCGAGGTCGAGCTCGGCTTTAGCGCCGAACAGGTCGCCGCCGAGGCGCAGCGCTGCTTGAACTGCGATGTGCAGACGGTCTTTGACGCCAAGCTCTGCATCGAATGCGACGCCTGCATCGACATCTGCCCGGTCGACTGCCTGACGATCACCGCCAATGGCGAGGAGCCGGAGTTGCGCGCGCGGCTGAAAGCACCGGCGCTCAACACCCAGCAGGCGCTCTACGTGTCGCGGCCGCTGCCGCAGACCGGACGGGTGATGGTGAAGGACGAGGACGTGTGCGTGCACTGCGGGCTGTGCGCGGAGCGATGTCCGACGGCCGCGTGGGACATGCAGAAATCCTACGTTCACTGGCCGCTCGCCGTGGATGAGGCGCACGCCATGGCCGCGCGCGCGCCGAAGATCGCCTGAAGCGCTGCCGGCGAGGCAGCGACCCGCAAAGATCAAATAGCAGAGAGCAACTAACCCCCTATGTCTGGACCCGACTGCGCGAAGATCAACGATTTCGTCATCAAGATCGCCACCGTCAATGGCACCGGCTCGGCGAGCGCCAACATGCTGCTCATGAAGTCGATCTTCCGCAGCGGCATCCCGGTGATGGGCAAGAATTACTTCCCGTCGAACATCCAGGGCCTGCCGACCTGGTACGAGATCCGCGTCACCGAGCGCGGCTATGTGGCGCGCTCCGGACGCGTCGACATCATGGTGGCCATGAACGCCGAGACCTATTCGCGCGACGTGCGCGAAGTTCGCCCCGGGCGGCTACCTCGTGTACGACTCGACCTGGCCGCGCCCGGCGCTCTTGAAGCGCGAGGACATCACGACCATCGGCGTACCACTTGCGAAGCTCTGCAACGAGAATTTCAATGGCGTGCGCACGCGCATCCTGATGAAGAACATCTGCTACGCCGGGCGTGCTGGCCGCGTTTCTCGACCTTGACCTGCGAGCACGTGCGCGATCTGCTCGCGGAGACGTATGCGAAGAAGCCGCAGCTCGTGGCGAGCAACATGAAGGCGATCGAGCTCGGCTACGAATGCGCCAAGGCCACCTTCGCCTGCCCGCTGCCGCTGCGCGTCGAGAAGATGGACGAAGACCGACGGCTACATCATGATCGACGGCAACACCGCCGCCGCGCTCGGCTGCGTGTTCGCGGGCGCCACCGTCGCCGCCTGGTATCCGATCACGCCGTCGACCTCGTTGATGGATGCGTTCAAGGCGTTCTGCGACCGCACGCGCATCGATGCGCATGGCAAGAAGAATTTTGCGTTCATCCAGGCGGAAGATGAACTCGCCGCGATCGGCATGGTGATCGGCGCATCGTGGAACGGCGCGCGCGCCTTCACCGCCACCTCGGGCCCGGGCATCTCGCTCATGAACGAGTTCCTCGGGCTTGCCTACTACGCTGAGGTACCCGCGGTCGTATTTGATATCCAGCGGGTCGGGCCTTCCACGGGCATGCCGACGCGCACGCAGCAGGGCGACATCATGGCATGCGCCTACGCATCGCACGGCGACACACGCCAGGTGTGCCTGTATCCCGCCAATGCCGAAGAATGCTTTCACATGGCGGTGCAGGCATTTGATCTTGCCGAGCGGCTGCAGACGCCGGTGCTGGTGCTGTCGGATCTGGATATCGGCATGAACGACTGGATGTGCCGCGAATTCAAATGGGATGACGCGTACCGGCCGGATCGCGGCAAGATGCTCGACAAGGCGCAGGTGGAGAAGCTCGAAAAGTTTTATCGCTTCCTCGACAAGGACGGCGATGGCATCACCTATCGCACGCTGCCCGGGGTCACTCCCAAGGCCGCTTACTTCACGCGCGGCTCGGGGCACACCCAGTATGGGCTCTACACCGAGGACTCCGCCGAATACCAGCTCGTCCTTGACCGGCTGCTCGTCAAATGGGCGACGGCGAAGAAGCTCGTCCCCCACGCCGTCATCGATGCCGCCGCACACAGCGAGATGGCGATCGTGTCGGTCGGCAGCTGCGATGGCGCGATTCACGAGGCCATGGATCTGCTGCGCGCGCAGGGCATCGGTCTTGACTATATGCGGGTGCGCGGCTTTCCCTTCGGTGAGGACGTCGAGCGATTTCTCGCCGCGCACCGGGTGATTTTCGTGGTGGAGCAGAATCGCGATGCGCAGCTGCGCGCGCTGCTCACTCTTGAGACCCAGGTCGACAAGGCGAAGCTGCAATCGCTGCTGCATTACGACGGCCTGCCGATCGCCTCGGCGTTTATTGTCGACGGCGTGCTTGCACACCTGCAGCGCGGCACGAAGAACCGCTCCGGCATCCGCAGTTTAGGAGTTGCCGTGACGTTCATCGCGAAACCCAAGATTGCACACCCCTCACTGCCGCGTAACCCGCTCGGTATGACGCGCCGCGATTACGAGGGTGCCCTGTCGACGCTGTGCGCGGGCTGCGGCCACGATTCGATCACCGCAGCCATCGTGGAGGCGTGCTGGGAGCTTGCGATCGAGCCACAGAACCTCGTCAAGCTTTCCGGCATCGGCTGCTCCTCCAAGACCACCGCTTACTTCGTGAGCGGCGCGCACGGCTTCAATTCGGTGCACGGCCGCATGCCCTCGATTGCGATGGGCGCGAATGCCGCCAATCGCAATCTCCACTACATCGGCGTTTCGGGCGACGGCGATACGCTCTCGATCGGGCTCGGGCAGTTCTGCCACGCGATCCGCCGCAATCTCAACATGCTCTACATCATCGAGAATAACGGTGTATACGGCCTCACCAAGGGGCAGTTCTCCGCTTCCGCCGATGTCGGCTCCAAGGCAAAGAAGGGCGAGACCAATTTCCAGCCGCCGATCGATCCGGTGCTGCTGGCGCTCACCCTGGGCGCGACTTTCGTGGCGCGCAGCTTCTCCGGCGACAAGGAGCAACTCGTGCCCCTGATCGAGGCGGGCCTCAAACACAAAGGCTTCGCGCTCATTGACGTGCTCTCGCCATGCGTCACCTTCAACGATCACGAGGGCTCAACCAAGAGCTACGCCTATACGCGCGAGCACTACGAGCCTGCGATCCATACGGACTTCGTGCCGATGCAGCGCGAGATCACCGCCGAGTACGCGGCGGGCGAGGCCTTGCCGGTGCTGATGCACGATGGCAGCCGCATCGTGCTGCGTAAGCTCGATGCCGACTACGATCCGACCAATCGTACAACCTGCGCCGCCATCATTCAGGAGCGCCTGAAGGAGGAGGAATATCTGACCGGCCTGCTATACCTTGGGGCCGGCCAGCCGGAGTTTCATGAACTCAATGGCACGCCGGAGGCTGCGCTGAACGCGGTGCCGTACGAGAGCTTAAGTCCCGGTACGGCCGGGATGCAGAAGATCCTGGCGCGGTATCGCTGACTACCAGCGCTTCGGTCCGCCACCACCGCCGCCGCCGCCACCACCACCTCCACGGGGACCGCCACCGGTGCGCTCCTGCGCCTCGTTGACGCGCAGCGGCCGTCCGCCCATGTCCTTGCCATTCAAGTTCTGGATGGCGCGGGCCGCATGCTCGCGTGGCATTTCCACGAAGCCGAAACCGCGCGGGCGCCCGGTTTCGCGATCCATGATGAGACTCACTGATTCGACGCTGCCGTGCTGGCTGAACAACTCGCGGATTTCGGTCTCGCTCGCCGAAAACGGCAGGTTGCCTACATAGATCTTCGTCATGGGGCGCTTACTCTCCGCAGGAATTTAGGGTTCTTGTATCGATGCCGGAACGACGCGGACGATACCCCAAGGTTATACCGCGCACAAGCCAACGCCTGCAGCGGCAGGCTCGAGCGCAGTACGCGCAGCCCCGTGCGTCTTTGCGCTCACCGGAACTCTCGCCTAGACTCACGCGCGCTGCTACAAGTGCATCAGGGGAGTAAAGGCCGCATGGGTAAGGGTGACCGCAAGACACGCCGCGGCAAGATTTATCGAGGATCGTTCGGCAAAAGTCGCCCGAAAGATCCCACCAAGAAGAACAAGAGGGCGGGCAAGAAGTAACGGCCCGCGCGCGTGCTGTAGATTCCTCATGGCGTCCCGGGCCCTATCCGCCTGCGCG
The DNA here is from genome assembly GCA_963695315.1 of uncultured Gammaproteobacteria bacterium. Classification (GTDB taxonomy): domain Bacteria; phylum Pseudomonadota; class Gammaproteobacteria; order Steroidobacterales; family Steroidobacteraceae; genus PALSA-1196. Next base: position 3,206,976 of record OY968773.1, on the reverse strand, counting down.
GCCGCGGCCGTGTTACTCGTGAGCGCACGCCTCGCCGATGCGGATGCTCCGCTTCAGTCGCTTCCCTACCGGCCGAGTCTCGATCCTGCATCGATGGATACCTCCGTGGATGCCTGCGAGGATCTGTATAGGTATGCGTGCGGCGGCTGGCAGAAGAACAATCCCATTCCCGAGGACCAGGCGGCCTGGGGCGTCTATCGCAAACTGGAGGATGACAACCAGCATTTTCTCTGGGGGATCCTCGCGGCTGCAGCGCAGCCGGGCGCCACGCGCAGCGCCGAGCAGCAGAAGATCGGTGACTACTTTGCCGCTTGCATGGACATCGACGCGGTCGAGAAGGCGGGCAGTGCGCCACTTGCGGCGGATCTGGCGCGCCTCGAGGGCGTGCATGACAAACGCGCACTCGCCGAGTGGATCGGCGAGCTGCAGGCGCGCAGCGACAGCACCGGAGTATTTTTCGCGGTCGGCGTGGAGCAGGATGCGCGCGACGCCACTCGGGTTATAGCCGGAGTTCACGCCGGCGGTCTCGGGCTTCCGGATCGGGACTACTACGTCAAGGATGACGTGCACTCCAGGGAAACCCGGGAGCGCTACGTAGCGCACGTCGCCAAGATGTTCGAGCTCATTGGCGCCGATGCGGCGAGCGCGCGGGCGAATGCGACCGTGGTGATGCGTATCGAGACGGCGCTCGCCAGGGCTACCCTCACGCGGGTCGAGCAGCGCGATCCGTACAAGATCTACCACCGCCACACGCTTGCCGAGTTGCAGAAGCTCGCGCCCGACTTTGACTGGCCGGCCTACTTTGGCGCGCTAGGCATGCAGCCGCAGCCGTGGCTCAACGTGGCGCAGCCGGCATTCGTGCGGGAGTTTGACGCCCGGATCGCGCGCGAAACCCTGCCTGACCTCAAGACCTACCTGCGCTGGACGCTGGCCGATGCCGCGGCGGGATATCTTGCGAACGACTTCGTCGCGGAGCAGTTCGCCTTCTACAGCGGCTATCTGCGCGGCGTCCCGTCCGACCAGCCACGCTGGAAAAAGTGCGTGACCTGGATCGACCGCGATCTGCCCGAAGCGCTTGGCAAGGAATTCGTGGCGCGGGCGTTTGCGCCCGAGATGAAGGCGCAGACGCTGCTCATGACCGAGCAGATCGAAGCGGCGATGAAGCTGCGCATCGAGGCGCTCGATTGGATGCAGCCCAGCACCAAGCACGCGGCCGTAGAGAAACTCGCCAAGGTGCGCAACAAGATCGGCTATCCGGATGTGTGGCGCGACTACTCGCAACTGCGCATCGAGCGCGGCGATTTGTTCGGCGATGTGACACGCTCGATCGGCTTTGAATCGCGCCGCCAGGCGGCCAAGATCGGCCAGCCGGTCGACCGTGGCGAGTGGCAGATGTCTGCGCCGACCGTCGATGCCTACTATGATGCGCCATTGAACGATGTCAATTTTCCGGCGGGTGTGCTGCTGCCGCCGCTCTATGACCCAAAGATGGACGATGGCCCCAACTACGGCGACACCGGCGGCACCATCGGCCATGAGTTGACGCATGCCTTTGACGACGAGGGCCGCCAGTACGACGGCGATGGCAATCTGCGCGATTGGTGGTCGCAGCGGGACGCGGCGGCCTTCGAGAAGCGCGCCCAATGCATCCGCAATCAGTACTCCCAATACGTCATCGTCGATGAGGTAAAGATCAACGGCGCGCTCACCTCGGGCGAGGACATTGCCGATCTGGGCGGCGAGCTGCTGGCGTGGATGGCCTGGCGCGAGCAGACCCGTGCGCAGCAACTCAGCGACGCCGACGGTCTCTCCCCCGAGCAGCGCTTCTTTGTGGGCTTCGCGCAATGGGCGTGCGCCAACGAGCGTCCGCAGAGCCTGCGCCTGCAGGCCGTAGTCAATCCGCACTCACCCCCGAGCGCGCGCATCAACGGCGTCGTCACAAACATGCCCGAATTCGCGCAGGCCTTTCACTGCAAGAGCGGCCAGGCGCTGGTGAAGCCGCAGGATAAAATGTGCAAGATCTGGTGAACGCCGCGAACCACGCGCGCGTCCTCTCGAGCTTGAATCGCCGTGCTGTTTCACCGCCGGTAGCGTCGGCATGCGCGCCTGGCAGCTTTGGGCTACAGAGGTTCCAACAACATGTGGAGATCATGGGTTAGCGGCTGCGTGCTGCTTGCGGCAGCCGGCATCGTTCAGGCACGCCCGTTCACGGCAACCGATCTTGCCCGTCTCGAGCGGGTCTCAGATCCGCACGTCTCGCCCGATGGTCGCTTCCTCGCCTTCAACGTGCGCTCGACCGACTGGGAAGGCAATCGCGGCTTCAATGCGGTTTGGGTACTCGAGCGCCGCGCGGGTGCGGCGCCGCGGCTCATTCGCGACCAGGAGAAGAGCCCGACCGCACCGCGTTGGTCGGCCGACGGGCACTGGCTGTATTTTCTCTCCTCGCGTTCAGGCTCGACACAGTTATGGCGCGCGGCCGCCACCGAAGCGCAGTCACAGCAGGTCACGAGCCTGCCGCTCGACATCGCTTTCTACCACGTGGCGCGCGATGGTCACGCACTCGTGGTGGCGGTCAACGTGCATCCGGATTGCGACACGTTGAGCTGCAGCAAGGCGAAGGATGATGCCAAGGCGAAGGAGCGAAGCAGCGGCGTCATCTACGACACGACCACGACGCGCTTCTGGGATACGTATCTCGACGGGCACTTCATCGGACTCTTTGCCGTCAGGCTGCAGGGCGACAGGCCGCCCACCGATGGCGTTGCGCTGACGCGCGGCTACCAGGCGGACATCGTCGCAAGGCCCGAGGGTGACGATTCGTCGTTTCTGATCACGCACGACGGCTCGACGGTGATCTTTGCGGCCATCCCCTCGGGCGCAGCCCAGGGTGTCGGCATGCCGAGCAGCATCTACAGCGTGCCCTTTGATGCGGGCTCGCCGCCCCAACGGCTCGATGCGAATACCGCAACCTCCGACGGCGAGCTCGCGCAGTCACCCGACGGCGCACGCCTGGTGTATCTCGCGCGCCAGGGCTCGGTGTTTACCGCGCCGCGCGCGCGCGTCATGTTACGCGAGCTGCGCTCGGGGGCCACGCGCGAACTCGCGCCGGCATTTGAGCGCTCGCCAACCGCGCTTGCCTGGTCGTCCGATTCAAAGACCGTGTATGCCGCGGCCGACGATCTGGGAGAGACGCGGCTCTTCGCAATTGACACGCGCAGCGGCGGCGCCAAGGCGCTCACCCAGGACGGACATGTCTCGGGCGTGGATGCGGCGCGCGATGTGGTTGTCTATACGCGCGACGCCCTGGATTCTCCGGCCCAGGTGTTTGAGATTGCCGGCGGCACGGCGCCGCGCGTGCTCACTCATGTGGGCGCCGAAGCGCTTGCACAGACGCCGTTCTCGCCCTTCGAGCAGTTTGCGTTCAAAGGCTGGAACGATGAGAGCGTGCATGGTTTCGTGATGAAGCCCACGAACTTTCAGCCCGAGCGCAAGTATCCCGTGGCGTTTCTCATTCACGGCGGCCCGCACGGCACGTTTGGCAACGCCTGGAGCTATCGCTGGAATCCCCAGGTGTGGTCCGGCATGGGGTACGCCGTCGTGACGGTCGATTTCCACGGCTCGAGCGGCTACGGCGAGGCATTTGCCAAGTCGATCATCGGTCACTGGGGCGACCGGCCGCTCGAGGATCTGCAGAAGGGCTGGGCGTACGCGCTCGCACACTACCGCTTCCTCGATGGCGAGCGCGCCTGTGCGCTAGGCGGCTCCTACGGCGGCTACATGGTGGCATGGATCGCCGGCAACTGGACCCAGCCCTGGAAGTGCCTCGTCAACCATGATGGCGTATTTGATATCCGTCTCATGTCGTACTCGACGGACATACCGGGTTTCCAGGCGGCGCAGAACGAGGCCGACGCGTGGGCGAAGCCGGAGGCGGTGGAGCGCTTCAATCCCATCGACCACGTCGCCGCATGGAGCGTGCCGATGCTCGTCGTGCACGGCGGGCGCGACGATCGGGTGCCGCTTGATCAGGGCATGGGCGCCTACGGCGCCGCGCAGCTGCGGCATGTTCCGAGTGAACTGCTGTACTTCCCCGATGAGAATCACTGGGTGCTGAAGCCGCAGAACTCGGTGCAATGGTATGCGACGGTCGAAGCGTGGATGAGGCGCTGGCTCAATGACCGCTGACGCCCCTCGAAGCGCCTTGCGCAGCATCAGCCTCCGACGCGCTTGGCGCTGATGCCCCAGCGTGCAAGCTCCGCAAGCAGCACGTCGCGGTGTTCGCCCTGAATTTCGATGCGATTCTCGCGCACCGTGCCACCAGAGCCGCAGCGTCTCTTAAGGTCGCTCGCAAGCTTGGCGAGTTCGGCCGAGTTCAAGGCAAGTCCTGAGATCACCGTGACCGCCTTGCCATTGCGGCCTTGAGTCTCGCGGCTGACGCGCACCATCCCATCGCCGCGCTTGCCCGGCGTGCCCTTACGGCAGGCACATTGAGTGATAGCGCGCAGGCAGTTCGGACAACGCTGCCCGATGCCCGTCGAGTAGACAATGCGCGCGCGCGCTGTCATGAGATCGGTGCTCCGCTTCGAGGGTTGGCTGCAAACTTTGCCAAGCTGCGCATCCTCCCATCAAGCGCCACAAACTTCATGTCCACCTGCAACCCGGGTGCACTCGGCGTCGCTTGTCATGCGCCGCGTGCCACGGCGACACTTACCGGCAGGCGTAGCGCCGCCCGCGCATCAATTAGATCAGAGGCCCGCCATGCGTTTGATTCTTGCCATCATGCTGATCGCGTCCACGGCGGTCGCGGCCGCCGAATATCCGACTCCGACGGAAGGCAACTTCGTCGTCAAGAATTTCCGCTTTAGCTCGGGCGAGGTGCTGCCGGAGATGCGCATCCACTACAGGACGCTGGGCGAGCCGCGCCGCGACAGCCACGGCAGCGTGCGCAACGCGGTCCTGATCCTGCACGGCACCACCGGCACCGGGGCGCAGTTCATCCGTGCGGAGTTTGCCGGCGAGCTCTTCGGCACGGGACAGCTGCTCGATGCCAGCAAGTACTTCATCGTCCTGCCCGATGGCATTGGCCACGGCGGCTCGAGCAAGCCGAGCGATGGCCTGCGCGCCAAGTTTCCGAACTACGGCTACCTGGACATGGTCGAAGCGCAGCGGCGGCTGCTCGTTGACGGCCTGCACGTCAATCACCTGCGGCTCATCATGGGCACCTCGATGGGCGGCATGCATACCTGGCTCTGGGGCGAGCTGCACCCGGGGTTCATGGATGCGCTGATGCCCCTTGCGAGCCTGCCGACGCAAGTTTCGGGCCGCAACCGCGTCTGGCGGCGCACGCTGATCGATGCGATCCGCAACGATCCCGCCTGGCAAGGAGGTAACTACACCGTGCAGCCACCGAGCCTGACGACGGCGCGGGAGATGCTCTGGCTCGCCGGCAGCAACCCGGTGCGGCGCCAGGATGAGGCGCCGACGCTGGCGAAGGCGGACGCGGTGATCGATGAGTACGTCGCGAAGTTTCAGCCAAGACCGATGATGCCAACGATGTGCTCTACGCCCTGGCGGCGTCGCATGACTACGATCCGGGTCCGGCGCTCGACAGCATTCGCGCGCCGCTTGTCGCGGTGAACTACGGCCGACGATCTCATCAATCCCCCGGAACTCGGGATTCTGGAGCGCGAAATCAAGCGCGTGCGCGGGGGCCGGGCGGTCGTAATTCCTTTTAGCGCGGAGACCCGCGGGCACGGCTCGCACACGCTCGCCATGCTCTGGAAGCCAGAGCTTGAGCAGCTGCTGCAGCGATCCGCCGAGGGGGCCGCGGAGCAAGTGCCGCGTTAGCGCGTGGCGCAAATTGACATATAGCAACCGTGGCCCCGCGCAGGCATGCTAGCCGAGCCGTGCGCTTGCGCTGGCGTTGGGGGCCGGGGGGACCGATCTGCAATCCTGATCATCCTGGAACCCTGACCGTGTGCCGCGCGTTCTGCTACGGTTGCGGTCTCGGTCGCAGACTGGCGCCAGGTTGAGCTATCCCGCGGGTTCCAGAATATTCTTACCGCCGGGCCCAGGTCAGCGATGGTCGCGTACATATCCGTCGGGGGGAGGAACCGCGCAGCATGTCTCGCGCGAAGCCGATCGCATCAGCACGTTCGGCCGCTCGAACGGCGCCGCACTCCGCTCCTCTCCCGCTATTCCTCACCGCTTCCTGATTCGATCCTGAAGACGCGTCACGCCGCCATGGCGGACGAGCTCTGCTCTTCATTGAACTCGCGGAGCACCCCATGCAAATCCAAGAACGTAAGAATTCCCGCGTACGACGCGCAGCCGCGAGAACGGCGGCGAGCCGATCGAACCCAGCCAAGTCGATCTGCGCAAGCTACTGCGCGCGCTGCAGGCGGTGCGCGATGGCGATTTCTCGGTGCGTCTGGCGGGCGACCAGATCGGGCCTCGCTGGCAAGGTCGCGGATACCTTCAATGAGATCGTGGTTTCCAATCAACAGCTCGCCCTCGAGCTGGCGCGCGCGGGCCAGATCGTGGGTAAGGACGGCAGCACGCGGCATCGCATGACGAGCGAAAAACGCTCGGGCGCGTGGGGCGCGATGGAAGCATCAGTCAATACGCTGATCGGTGATCTCCTGTGGCCGACGACCGAAGTGACCCGCACGATCACGGCGGTCGCCAAGGGCGATCTGTCGCAGGCGATGCGCCTGGAAGTGGATGGGCGGCCGCTCAAGGGCGAATTCCTGCGCTCCGCCTCGATCGTCAACGCGATGATCGATCAGATGCGCGCCTTCACCTCCGAAGTGACGCGCGTGGCGCGCGAGGTCGGCACCGACGGCAAGCTCGGCGGCCAGGCCGTGGTGCCGGGCGTCGCCGGCACCTGGAAGGACCTGACCGAGTCGGTCAATTCGATGGCCGGCAACCTCACCGGCCAGGTGCGCAATATTTCCGACGTCGCAACGGCGATCGCAAGCGGCGATCTGTCGCGCAAGATCACGGTGGACGTGCGCGGCGAGATCCTGCAGCTGAAGGAAGCCATCAACACCATGGTCGACCAGCTGCGCTCCTTCGCCTCGGAGGTGACGCGCGTCGCGCGCGAGGTCGGCACCGAGGGCAAGCTCGGCGGCCAGGCGGTGGTGCCGGGCGTCGCCGGCACCTGGAAGGACCTCACCGACAACGTCAATTCCATGGCGAGCAATCTCACCGGCCAGGTGCGCAACATCGCGGAGGTTGCGACCGCCATTGCGCGCGGCGACCTGTCGCGCAAGATCACGGTGGACGTGAAGGGTGAAATCCTGCAGCTGAAGGAGACCATCAACACGATGGTCGACCAGCTGAACGGCTTCGCCGCGGAAGTGACGCGCGTGGCGCGCGAGGTCGGCACCGAGGGCAAGCTTGGCGGCCAGGCGACCGTGCCGGGCGTCGCCGGCACCTGGAAGGATCTCACCGACAACGTCAATTCCATGGCGAGCAATCTCACCGGCCAGGTGCGCAACATCTCGGAGGTGACGATCGCGGTCGCGATGGGCGACCTGTCGCGCAAGATCACGGTGGACGTGCGCGGCGAGATCCTGCAGGTGAAGGAAGCGATCAACACGATGGTCGACCAGCTGCGCTCCTTCGCCTCGGAGGTGACGCGCGTGGCGCGCGAGGTCGGCACCGAGGGCAAGCTCGGCGGCCAGGCGATCGTGCCGGGCGTCGCCGGCACCTGGAAGGATCTCACCGACTCGGTGAACGCCATGGCCACCAACCTCACCGGCCAGGTGCGCAACATCGCCGAAGTGACCACCGCGGTGCAGCGCGGCGATCTGTCGCGCAAGATCACGGTGGACGTGAAGGGCGAGATCCTGCAGCTGAAGGAGACCATCAACACGATGGTCGACCAGCTGAACGGCATTCGCCGCCGAAGTGACCCGCGTGGCGCGCGAGGTCGGCACCGAGGGCAAGCTCGGTGGCCAGGCGATCGTCAAAGACGTGAGCGGCGTGTGGAAGGATCTCACCGACAACGTCAATTCCATGGCGAGCAATCTCACCGGCCAGGTGCGCAACATCTCGGAGGTGACGATCGCGGTTGCGATGGGCGACCTGTCGCGCAAGATCACGGTGGACGTGCGCGGCGAGATCCTGCAGCTGAAGGAAGCCATCAACACCATGGTCGACCAGCTGCGCTCCTTCGCCTCGGAAGTGACGCGCGTGGCGCGCGAGGTCGGCACCGAGGGCAAGCTCGGCGGCCAGGCGATCGTGCCGGGCGTCGCCGGCACCTGGAAGGATCTCACCGACTCGGTGAACGCCATGGCCGACGAACCTCACGGGCCAGGTGCGCAATATTGCCGAGGTGACGACGGCCGTGGCGCGCGGCGACCTGTCGCGCAAGATCACGGTGGACGTGAAGGGCGAGATTCTCGAGCTGAAGAACACCATCAACACGATGGTCGATCAGCTGAACGGCTTTGCGGCCGAAGTGACGCGCGTGGCGCGCGAGGTCGGCACCGAGGGCAAGCTCGGCGGCCAGTCGATCGTGCCCGGTGTCGCCGGCACCTGGAAGGACCTCACCGATTCGGTCAATTCGATGGCCGGCAACCTCACCGGCCAGGTGCGCAACATTGCCGAAGTCGCGACCGCGATCGCCCGCGGCGACCTGTCGCGCAAGATCACGGTGGACGTGCGCGGCGAGATCCTGCAGCTGAAGGAGACCATCAACACGATGGTCGACCAGCTGAACAGCTTCGCCGCCGAAGTGACCCGCGTGGCGCGCGAGGTCGGCACCGACGGCAAGCTCGGCGGTCAGGCGGACGTCAAAGACGTGAGCGGCGTGTGGAAGGATCTCACCGAGAACGTCAACTCGATGGCCAGCAACCTCACCGGCCAGGTGCGCAACATCGCCGAAGTCGCGACCGCGATCGCCCGCGGCGACCTGTCGCGCAAGATCACGGTGGACGTGCGCGGCGAGATCCTGCAGCTGAAGGAGACCATCAACACGATGGTCGATCAGCTGAACGGCTTTGCGGCCGAAGTGACGCGCGTGGCGCGCGAGGTCGGTACCGAGGGCAAGCTCGGCGGCCAGTCGATCGTGCCCGGTGTCGCCGGCACCTGGAAGGACCTCACCGATTCGGTCAATTCGATGGCCGGCAACCTCACCGGCCAGGTGCGCAACATTGCCGAAGTCGCGACCGCGATCGCCCGCGGCGACCTGTCGCGCAAGATCACGGTGGACGTGCGCGGCGAGATCCTGCAGCTGAAGGAGACCATCAACACCATGGTCGACCAGCTGAACAGCTTCGCCGCCGAGGTGACCCGCGTGGCGCGCGAGGTCGGCACCGAGGGCAAGCTCGGCGGCCAGGCGGTGGTGCCGGGTGTCGCCGGCACCTGGAAGGACCTCACGGACAACGTCAACGTCATGGCGAACAATCTCACGACCCAGGTTCGCGGAATCGTCAAGGTGGTAACCGCAGTTGCCAACGGCGATCTGCGCCAGCGCCTGACGGTGGCGTCCAAGGGCGAGGTCGCGGCGCTCGCCGACACCATCAATAGCATGACGGATACCCTGGCGATTTTTGCCGATCAGGTGACCACGGTGGCGCGCGAGGTCGGCACCGAGGGCAAGCTCGGCGGCCAGGCGGTGGTGCCGGGCGTCGCCGGCACCTGGAAGGACCTCACGGCGAACGTCAATTTGCTGGCGGCAAACCTCACCACGCAGGTGCGCGCCATTGCCGAGGTGGCAACCGCCGTGACGCAGGGTGACCTGACGCGCTCGATCCAAGTCGAGGCGCGCGGCGAAGTCTCGGATCTCAAGGACAACATCAATGCCATGATCGGCAACCTGCGCGGCACGACCGCGCGTAACACCGAGCAGGACTGGCTGAAAACCAATCTCGCCAAGTTCAGCCGCATGATGCAGGGGCAGCGCGATCTGGTGCAGGTAGGCCAGATGCTGCTTTCCGAGCTCGCACCGCTGGTCAATTCACAACACGGCATCGTGTACGTGCTCGAGGGCGAGGCCAGCAATTGCTACTTTCAGCAGCTCGCGAGCTACGCGGATCCGGACGCGACGGCGGGGCCGCGCCGCTACGCGCTTGGTGAAGGCATCGTCGGCCAGGCGGCCGCCGATCGCCAGCGCCTGCTGCTCGAGGACATTCCCGAGGATCTCATCCATGTGCGCGGCGGGCTGGTGAACTCGCGACCCCGGAACGTCATCGCCCTGCCGGTGTTGTACGAGGGCGAGGTGAAAGCGGTAATTGAGCTCGCCTCAACTCATCAGTTCACCACCTCGCAGCTCGCTTTTCTCGAACAGCTCACCGGCAGCATCGGGGTCGTGCTCAACACGATTGAAGCGACGATGCGCACCGAGGGTCTGCTGAAGCAATCGCAGCAGCTTGCGGGCGAGTTGCAGACGCAGCAGACCGAGCTGCAGCAGACAAACGCGGAACTTGCGAACAAGGCGCGCTTGCTCGCCGAGCAGAATGCCGAGGTCGAGCGCAAGAACCAGGAAATCGAGCTCGCACGGCGCGCTCTGGAGGAGAAGGCGGCCGAGCTTGCTCTGACGTCGCGCTACAAATCCGAATTCCTCGCGAACATGTCGCACGAATTGCGCACGCCGCTCAACAGCATCCTGATTCTTGGCCAGCAGCTCGCCGAGAATGCGGATAGCAATCTGACGCCGCGGCAAGTGGAGTTCTCCAAGACGATTCACAGTGCCGGCACGGATCTGCTCAACCTCATCAGCGACATTCTCGACCTGTCGAAGATCGAGTCGGGCACGGTAACGGTCGAGTGCGAAGACGTCTCCTTCAACCACCTGCGCGAGACCCTGGAGCGCAACTTCCGGCACGAGGCCGACGCGCGCAGGCTTGCCTTCAGTGCGGATATTGATCAGCACCTCGGGCGCACGATGACCACAGATTCGAAGCGTCTGATGCAGGTGCTGAAGAATCTGCTGTCGAATGCGCTGAAGTTCACCGAGCACGGCGGCGTGCGGCTGCATGTCGGTGTGGCCACCGGCGGCTGGACGACCGATCATCCGACGCTGTCGCAGACGCAGACGGTGGTCGAGTTCTCGGTCAGCGATACCGGCATCGGCATACCGGCGGAGAAGCAGCGCATCATCTTCGAGGCTTTCCAGCAGGCTGACGCCGGCACCGCGCGCCGCTATGGCGGCACGGGCCTGGGGCTTGCCATCAGCCGCGAGCTTGCGCATCTGCTGGGCGGGGAGATCCGCCTCACCAGCACGCCGGGTGTTGGCAGTACGTTTACGCTGTATCTGCCGATCAACTACGTCGGACCCTCCCAGTCGCGGGGCGCGCTGCCGGCGGCGGCGACTCCGGCCAAGGATGGGCCGGCGGCGTTCCAGACGATCGTGCTGCCGGCGGCGCGCATCGAAGACATTCCCGACGATCGCGAGTCGCTGCAGCCCGAGGACCTGGTGTTGCTGGTCGTGGAAGACGATCCGCACTACGCGAAAGTACTGCTGAGCCTGGCACGCGACAAAGGCTTCAAAGTCATCGTGGCAAAGAACGGTGCGCGAGGCGCTGCGCTTGGCGCGGCAGTACAAGCCCACCGCCATGTCGCTCGACGTGTTCCTGCCCGACATGCTCGGCTGGACGGTATTGAGCGAGCTTAAGCGCGATCCGCTGACGCGCCATATTCCCGTGCAAGTGCTCACCATCGAGGAGGAGCGGCAGTACGGACTGGAGCGCGGCGCCTTCTCGTTCATGAGCAAGCCGTTGACCACCGATGGTCTGGAGCAGGCGCTGGAGCGCATCAAACATTTCGTGGAACCGCGCATCCGGCAGCTGCTGGTGGTGGAAGACGACCCGGCCGAGCAGCTCAGCATCGGCGAACTGCTGCATTCGGGTGACATCGAGATCACTACCGCCGGTACCGGGCGCGCGGCGCTCGAGCTGCATGCGCGCGCGCAGTTTCGATTGCGTCGTGCTCGATCTGAAGCTGCCCGACATCAGCGGCTTTGAGCTCTTGGAGCAGGTACAGCAGGATCCCAAGCTGCGTGACACGCCGATAGTCGTGTTCACCGGCCGCGATCTGTCGCGAGGAGGAGGCGGGGGAGCTGCGCAAGCGCGCCAAGAGCATCGTCGTCAAGGGCGTGCGCTCTCCCGAGCGGCTGCTCGATGAGACCGCACTGTTCCTGCACCGCGTCGTCACCGACTTGCCGGCCGCCAAGCAGCAGATGATCGAAACCCTGCACAGCAGCGATGAGCCGCTGCAGCGGCAAGAAGGTGCTGGTGGTCGACGATGACATCCGCAATATCTTCGCGCTCAACAGCCTGCTCGAACGCCACAGCATGCAGGTCATCAGCGCCAATAACGGTCAGGAGGCGATCGAGCTCGTCGACAATACGGAGGATCTGTCGCTGGTGCTGATGGACATCATGATGCCGGAAATGGACGGCTACGAAACGATGCGGCGCATTCGGGCAACGCCGAAATTTCGCACCCTGCCGATCATCGCACTGACCGCGAAGGCCATGAAGGGCGATCGCGAGAAGTGTCTGGAAGCGGGCGCTTCGGACTACGTCGCCAAACCGGTCAATACCGATCAGCTCCTATCCCTCGTGCGCATGTGGCTGCACGGCTAAGGAGTGCCTGCAAATGGCTTCCGCCTCGGTGCATGAGAAGGTCAACATCCTGCTGGTTGATGACCAGGAATCGCGCCTGACGACCTACGAGGCGATCCTGGAGGCCTCGGTCAAACCCTGGTGCGCGCGCATTCGGGGTTCGAGGCGCTGCAGTGTCTGATGGATCAGGAGTTCGCCGTGGTGCTGCTCGATGTGAGCATGCCCGGCATGGACGGCTTCGAGACCGCGAAGCTGATCCACGAGCATCCGCGCTTCGAGCGCACACCTATCATCTTTGTTACCGGCGTGCATGTGAGCGAATTGGAACGGTTGCAGGGCTACAAGCTCGGCGCAATCGACTATGTCAATGTCCCGGTGGTGCCGGAGATTCTGCGCGGCAAGATCTCAGTGCTGGTGGAGCTGCATCTGAAGCGGCGCGAGCTGCAGCGGCTCAATCGTCAGTTTGGCGGAAGCGAATGCGCTGCTGGCGCTGAAAAACTCCACGTTGGAGGCGGAAAAGACCCGAGAGCTTGAGGCCCTGAATCGCACTCTGCGGCAGGCAAACACCGAGCTCGAACAGGCGAATCGGGCGCTGCAAGGCGAAATTAGCGTGCGTGCCCGGGCGGAGACCGCGCTCAAGGAGGCAGATCGCGCCAAGGATGAATTTCTGGCCATCCTCGCGCATGAGCTGCGCAATCCGCTCGCGCCGATCCGCAATGCCGTCGAAATCATGCGCCGCCGTCCGATCGAGGATCCGCAGCTGCTGTGGGCGCGCGATCTGGTCGAGCGGCAGCTCGGTCATTTGGCGCGACTGGTGGACGATCTGCTCGACGTATCGCGCATCACGCGTGGCGCAATCACCTTGGCGCGCGAGCCGGTGCTGGTGGACAACGTGCTGATGCGCGCCCTGGAAACGATACAGCCCGTGATCGATCGTCACACGCACGAACTGCTGATCGATATGGGCCGATCGGCAGCTCGAAGTTGAAGGCGACCTGACACGCCTGACGCAGGCGCTCAGCAATCTGCTGAACAATGCGGTGAAATACACTGAAGCCGGCGGCCGTATCAAAGTCAGCGTGAGTCGTGACGAGCACCATGGTCGCGATACACGTGCAGGACTCCGGCGTGGGCATCTCCCCGGAGCTGCTGCCGCGCCTGTTCAACCTGTTTACCCAGGCCGACACGACGACGCACCGTGCTCAAGGCGGCCTGGGCATTGGCTTGGCGCTGGTGCGCAAGCTCGTGGAGATGCACGGCGGTACGGTCGCCGCCCACAGTGACGGCGAGAATCGCGGCAGCGAGTTTGTGGTGCGCTTGCCGTTGCTTGCGCGCAGCGCGCGGCGCCAGCGGCCGTCGGCGGCGAGCCGCGCTAGGCAGCCGGCCACCGCCACGGCGAATCCTGGTGGTCGATGACAACGCGGATTCGCTCGAAAGCCTGGCCGCACTGCTGCGCTGCGAAGGCCATGAGGTGTACACGGCTGCGGACGGCCAGGAAGCGCTCGCGCAAGCGGCGCGGTGCCAGCCGGAGATCGCGCTGCTCGACATCGGCATGCCGAAGCTCGATGGCGTACAGGTCGGCCGCAGGATCCGCGGCCGAGCCCTGGGGACGGGCGATGACCCTGATTGCGCTCACCGGCTGGGGTCAGGAGACGGATCGCAAGCGCACACAGGCGGCCGGATTTGATGCCCATCTCATCAAGCCTCTGGACATCGCTGCGTTGATACCCTACCTCATGCCGCAGGCCGAGGACGCGGCCGCCGCCGGCGCCAAGTAGCGCGCCGCAGCGCCACACAGCGCCGCGCTATAGGATATAGCGGCTCAAGTCCTCGTCCTTGACGAGATTGCCGAGGTGATCGTCGACATATTTGGCGTCGACCGCCACGGCGCTGCCGTTGTGCGCGGCGGCATCGTAGGAGACGGTCTCGAGCAGCCGCTCCATCACCGTGTGCAGCCGCCGTGCACCGATATTCTCGGTGCGCTCGTTGACCTGGAAGGCGATCTCCGCGATGCGCCGCACGCCGCTCTCGGCAAAATCGACCCTGACGCCCTCGGTGTGCATCAGCGCCATGTATTGCGCCGTGAGCGATGCGTCGGGCTCGGTCAGGATGCGCACGAAATCTTCGACCTTGAGGGAGTCAAGCTCCACGCGGATCGGCAACCGGCCCTGCAGCTCCGGAATGAGATCCGAGGGCTTCGAGAGGCTAAAAGCGCCCGAGGCAATGAAGAGGACGTGATCGGTCTTCACCGGGCCGTACTTGGTGGTGACGGTGGAGCCTTCCACGAGCGGCAGCAGATCGCGCTGCACGCCTTCGCGTGACACATCCGCGCCGAGCGTTTCCTGACGGCGCGTGACCTTGTCGATTTCATCGATGAACACGATGCCGTTCTGCTCGGCATTGGCAAGCGCGGTCGACCTTGAGCTCCTCCTCGTTGATGAGCTTGGAGGCCTCCTCGTCGATCAGCAGTTTTGCGGCCTCCCGGACCTTAACCTTGCGCGTGCGCGTGCGGTTGCCGCCGAGGTTCTGGAACATCGACTGCAGCTGCTGCTGCATCTCCTCCATTCCGGGCGGCGCCATGATCTCCACGCCCATCGGCATCGCGCGCAGCTCGAGCTCGATCTCGCGCTCGTCAAGCGCACCCTCGCGCAGCTGCCGGCGCAGCTTCTCGCGCGTTTCGGCATCGCGCGGCACCACCGGCTCGTCGGTCGAGAAGCCCATCATGCGCGGCCTTGGCAGGAGCGCATCGAGAATGCGCTCCTCGGCCGCATCGGCGGCGCGCCGGCGCACCTTCTCCATCTCCTGCTCGCGCGTCATCTTGACGGCGACGTCCACCAGCTCCTTCACGATGGAGTCGACATCGCGGCCGACGTAACCGACCTCGGTGAACTTGGTGGCTTCCACCTTGACGAACGGCGCGTTGGCAAGCTTGGCGAGGCGCCGGGCGATCTCGGTCTTGCCGACGCCCGTTGGGCCGATCATCAGGATGTTCTTCGGCGTGATCTCCTGACGCATCGGCTCCTCGACCTGCATGCGGCGCCAGCGGTTACGCAGCGCGATGGCGACGGCGCGCTTGGCTGCCTGCTGGCCGATGATGTGCTTGTCGAGCTCGAGGACGATCTCTCGCGGCGTAAGGGCGGGCAGCATGCCTATCTCAGCTCGTCGATGACGAGATTGCGGTTCGTGTAGATGCAGATTTCGGCGGCGATGTTGAGCGCGCGCTCGACGATGCTGCGCGCGTCGAGCTCGGTATTCTCTACGAGCGCGCGCGCGGCAGCCTGCGCGAACTGCCCTCCGGAGCCGATCGCTGCGACCGCATACTCAGGCTCGATCACATCGCCGTTGCCGGAGACCACGAACATTTCTCCGCATCGCCGACCAGCAGCAGCGCCTCGAGGCGGCGCAGATAACGGTCCGAGCGCCAGTCCTTGGCGAGCTCGATCGCGGCGCGCGTAAGATTGCCGTACTTCTCGAGTTTGCCCTCGAAACGCTCAAAGAGCGTGAACGCATCGGCCGTGCCGCCAGCGAAACCGGCGAGCACCTTGTCGTTGTACAGGCGCCGCACCTTGCGGGCGTTGCCCTTCATGACGGTGTTGCCAAGGGTGACCTGCCCATCGCCGCCCATGGCGATGGCGCCATTGCGGCGCACGGCCAGTATCGTCGTGCCATGCGGATCAAATCGTGTGCTGTCGCGACATTCGTCAGTCAGGACTTTTCTGCGTGCTCGCGGGTGAGTACGGTCGTAAATGCGGGCCAGGTGCTGAAAGTCAAGGTGGGTATAGATCTGTGTGGTAGAGACGTTGGCGTGGCCCAGGAGTTCCTGCACGCCGCGCAGTTCGCCACTGGATTCAAGCAGATGCGATGCGAAGGAGTGCCGGAAAAGGTGCGGATAAACCGGCACGCCAAGCCGGCGGCGCCGCGCCCACGCGGCGATGCGCAGCTGCACGGCGCGCGCGCCCATGCGGCGCCCGTTCTTGCCGACGAACACCGCCGCCTCCGCGGGCTTGGCCCGGGCGGCTCGCCGTGGCAGCCAGCGCCCGAGCGCCTGCGCCGCCTTCCTGCCGACCGGCACGATGCGCGCCTTGCTGCCCTTGCCGAGCACCCGCACCGTGCGGTCCTTGAGATCAAGAGCCGCAACATCAAGCCCGACGAGCTCGGCGAGGCGCAGGCCTGAAGAGTAGAGGAGCTCCATCAGCGCATGATCGCGCACCAGCAAATCCTCCTCCGGCTGCCCCTCAAGAAGCTTGCGCCATCTGATCGGCGTCGAGTGTCTGCGGCAGGCGGCGCGCTGACTTTGGCGCACGCACCTCGTGGCCGGGGTTGCCGGAGAGGGCACGCTCGCGCACCAGGTAATTGCAGAAGCTGCGCACCGCCGAGAGGCGCCGCTGCACGCTGCGCGGCGCAAGACCCGCCGCATGTGAATGCGCGGCGAAGATGCGCACATGCTGGCTGTCGAGTGCCTTCCAGTCCTTAAGTCCGTGCCGCTCGCAGTACTTCACCAGCGCGGCCAGATCGCGCGCGTAGTTGCTGTCGGTGTGCGCGGAGAGCCGGCGTTCGCTTGCAAGGTGGCGCCGGAAGCCGGCGATCCACTCAAGCGCCGCCGGAGTCATTGGCGTGCGACGGCGTCCGCGATGAGATCTGCCATGCGCCCGAGGAACTCCGTACTCATGCCGGGATGAAAGCGGTCGCGCTCGGTGCTGCCGAGTGCGAGCAGCCCAAGCGCGCCCTTCTCGCCGAGCGGCACGAGCGCAACGGAACCGATGTCGTTGGCATCGTTGCCGAACAGGAACTCGCGCTGCGAATCGCGCACCTGACCGCACCGCGGCTTGGCGCTCGCGAACAGCGACTCGAAGGATTTGAGGTTGGCATCCTCGGCCGCCACGGTGCGCGGGAAGCGCTGCGGAGCCTCCAGCGGCTCTGTGCCGATGAGAATCAGCACCGAGTGAAAGGCGTCAAAATCGTCGCGCAGACTCGCCTCGATCTCATCGAGCGCAGCCGCGCGCGAGGTCGAGCGCAGCAGGCGCCGTGCGAAGCGGTGAAAGCGCTCCGCGATCGCGTCGTTGTCGCGCGCCACGCGCACGAGCTCGGCGAGTTTCGCCTCCAGCGCCGCATGGCGCTCGCGCATGACCTCGATCTGGCGCTCGACGAGCGAGATCGTCGAGCCGCCGCGCGAGTGCGGCAGCCGCAGCCGCGCGAGGAGCGCCTGATGGCGCTCGAAGAATTCCGGGTTCTGTTGCAGAAAGCGCGCGACGGATTCCTCCTCGGTATCCGGCGCGGGCAAGCCCGCGAGCTTCACGTGTCGTCATTTCTACACCTCGAAATAACCTTCGAATGACACCTCAGCAGGTCCTGTCAACCAGATGTGCTCCCCAGGGCCCTCCCAGTTTACGCGCAACTCGCCGCCGCGCAGAAGCACCTGTACCTCGAGCGTCAAGCTCCCCGCGCACGCGGCCGATGGCCACCGCCGCGCAGGCGCCGGTGCCGCAGGCGAGGGTTTCGCCCGCGCCGCGCTCAAAAACGCGCAGCCGTACGCGCGCGCGATCAACGATCTGCATGAAGCCGACGTTGACGCCCTGCGCGAAGCGCGGATGGTGCTCGATCGCCGGCTCCCAGGCGCTCGACCGGTGCGCGTCGCGACGTCGGCCACCGCAAGCACGGCGTGCGGGTTGCCGATGCTGACCGCGCCGATCTCAATCTCCTCCCCCGCAACGTGCAGGCGGTAGGCATTCGACTTGCCGAGCGCTTCGAAAGGCACGGCGGCCGGCGCAAAGTCGGGCACGCCCAGGTCGATCGCAATGAGATCGCCGCTCGCCATGCGCGCGCGCACCAGGCCCGCGGCGCTCTCCAACGTGAGTGAGCCGTCCGGCGGGCGCCCCGCGGCTGCGCAGCAGCGCAGCGATACAGCGCGCGCCGTTGCCGCACTGCTCGACTTCGCCGCCGTCGGCGTTGAAGACGCGGTAGTAGGCGGCCGTGCCCGCGTGGCGTGGCTTCTCCAGGAGCAGCGCCTGATCAAAGCCGATCCCCGTGCGGCGCGCGGCGAGGCGCCGCCACAGCTCAGCGCGATGGCACGAAGCCTTCGGCCGGCGCGTCGCAGATGATGAAGTCGTTGCCGAGCCCATGCATTTTCGTGAAGCCGACGCGCATGGCGGCGAAGAATACCTGAATCCCATCGAGGTGCCGCGGCGGCGCGCGGGCGTATCGTAGCGGCCCGATGGCTAAATCCTTTGAGGTGCGCATTACACCGCATGGCAAGACCCTGCGCGTGCGCCCCGGACAAACGGTGCTCGATGCGGCGCTCGCCGCGGGTCTTAATCTGCCGCACAGCTGCAAGTCAGGCCACTGCAGCTTCGTGCCGCGCACGCCTGCTCGGCGGCGAAATCGACTATGCGAACGGCACCCCGCTCGGTCTTACCGCCGAAGAGGCACTGCGCGGTGAGGTGCTGCTGTGCCAGGCGCGGCCACTCGCGGATCTCAACGTCGAGGCGCGCCTCGTCAGCCGCCGTTGCCGATGTTGAGATCAAGACGCTGCCGTGCCGAATTGCGCGACTCGAGCGGCTCGCGCCGGATGTGATGCAGGTGTTGCTGCGGCTGCCCTCGGTCGAAACGCTGCGCTTTCAGCCGGGACAGTATCTCGATGTGCTCCTCGAGGAGGGCGGCCGGAGAAGCTTCTCCATCGCAAGTCCCCCGCACGATGCCGGACTCATCGAGCTGCATGCGCGCCATGTACCGGGCGGCGGCTTCACCGAGCGGCTCTTCAACACGCTGCAGGTGGGCTCGCTGCTGCGCATCGAAGGTCCCATCGGGCAGTTCGTCTATCGCGCCGGCACGCGGCCGCTGCTGCTCATCGCCGGCGGCACGGGTTTTGCGCCGGCGAAGTCGATCCTGCGCCACCTGCTCGAGCAGCGCATCGAGCGGTCCATTCATTTCTTCTGGGGAGCGCGCACGCCGCGCGATTTGTACGAAGAGGCACTGGTGCGCGAGTGGGCGCGCAACGCTACAAACCTCAATTTCAGCGCCGTGCTGTCGGAGGCGGCCGCCACCGACGACACGCGTAAGCGCGGCTGCGTGCACGAGGCGGTGCTCGCGCGCTATCCGCAGCTTGCGCTCTTTGACATCTATGCGGCGGGGCCGCCCGCCATGGTCGAGGCCATTCGCGCCGCTTTTCCGCGCGCCGGGGCGCGCGCGGAAGCGCTCTTCTTTGATTCCTTCGACTACGCGCCGAAGATTTCGGCGCTCAGGCGGTAAGCGGCCGAGATGTCCTCATCGCCATAGCCACGCGCGATGAGTTCCGCGTACACGCCGAGGACCTGCTCCACCACCGGCAGCGTCACGCCAAAGCGCGCCGCCATCGCGCGGCAAATCCCCAGATCCTTCGCGTGCAGGCGCACTTTGAAGCCTGGCGGATAGCTGCCGCGGATCATGTTCGGCGCGCGGTGCACGAAGTACCAGCTCGAGCCTGCGCCCTTGCCGAGGGTGTCGACCAGCTGCGGCAGCGGCAAACCTTCGGCATGCGCGAACGCCATGGCTTCGGCGACCGCCTCGATGATGCCGGCGCACATGATCTGATTGGTTGCCTTCGCAGCCTGGCCGCTGCCGCGTGGGTCCGAAGTGCGTGATCGTCTTGCCGAGCGCCTCGAGCATGCGGCCGCGCGCGCTCGAACGCTTGCGGCCGTTCCGCCCACCATGATGACAAGGGTGCCATCGCGGGCGCCTTCGACGCCGCCGCTCACCGGGCAATCGAGAAAATCCGAGCCACGCAGCACTTCGCTTGCGCGCTGCGCGGTCTGCGAGCTCACCGTCGAGCAGTCGATGACGAGACTGCCGCTTCGCAGAGCAGGCGCGAGTTGCGTGACGACATCCAGCACGTCAGCGTCCGCCGCGACACACACGACAACGGCGTCAACGTCGGCGGCGAGGCTTGCGAGCGACTGCGGCTGCCCGGCAGCCAAGTTCGGCGGCGAGTGCTTTTGCCTTCAGCGGAGTGCGATTCCACACCGTGCTCAAGAGTCCGGCGCGGTGCAGATTGCGCGCCATGTGCATACCCATGGCGCCAAGACCGACGAAGCCTGCGCGCATGACAGATCCGCTTGACAGGCGGCCCGCTCGGCCGCGAGACGTACTCTAGCTACTTTGTCCCGCTTCCGCAGGCCTGCTGCATGGCATCGCGCAGCTGCAGCCGGTACGCATTGGCCTCATCTTCGCTCAGGTAATCCCGTCCGCCGTCCGTCTGGGATTTGTAGATGCGACGCGTGCGGATCGCCTGGTTATAGGCATCCGTCGCCTTGGAGCACTGGTCACCCTGTGCCTGCGCCATCTCCGACTGCATCGCCTGCTGGTTCGCCTGCTTTTGCACGTCGCTGGATGCGTTCGCGCCGGCCTGCGCGACGGCTTTCGCCTGCGGGGTGGGGGTGGCACGAGGGGTCGCGTCGCTGCGGCCATGCTCCACATGAATGAGCGTCGCGCCAGGCACCCAGGTGTCGGAGTAGTGCACGCCGCCGCTTGCGTCCACGTAGCGATACACGTCGTTCGCGTGCGCTGCCCCCGCAGCGCCGCTCACGAGTACGGCAAGACATAAGATTCGCAACATGCGCACGCGCCTCCCGCGTTTTAAGGAGTATCCCTGCTTCGCAGGGGTCAACCTTTGACCGGCGTCACATTATGCGCCGGCTACAGATCGTAGGCGCGCTCGCCATGCAGGGAGATGTCGAGGCCCTCGCGTTCCTCTTCTTCTGTCACACGGATGCCGACGGCGAACTTCACCACGTGGAAGGCCACAAACGCGACGACCGCGGTCCAGAGCGTCACCAGCAGCACCGCCTTCGCCTGAGTCAAGAGCTGCGCGCCGATGCCGGGATAGCCCATCGTGCCCGTGACCCAGTCGACGACCTGGCCTGGGCCGCCGAGCTGCGGCGCGTTGAATATGCCCGTGAGCAGCGCGCCGAGCGCACCGCCGAGCGCATGAATGCCAAACACGTCGAGCGCATCGTCGGCTTTGATGAGTCTCTTCAGACCCGTGACGCCCCAAAGGCACACGACGCCTGCGGCAATTCCAATGACGAACGCTCCGGGAATCCCCACGTTGCCCGCCGCCGGGGTGATGGCGACGAGGCCCGCGACTGCGCCCGAGGCGGCACCCAGCATGGACGGCTTTCCCTTCAGCACCCACTCCATGAAGATCCACGCCAGCACCGCGCAGGCGGTTGCGAGGTAGGTGTTCATGAAGGCGAGCGCGGCGGAGCCTCCCGCCTCGAGCGCCGATCCTGCGTTGAAGCCGAACCAGCCGAACCAGAGCAGCGAAGCGCCAATCATCGTCATCGTCAGGCTGTGCGGCGCCATCGGCTCGCGGCCGAGGCCGACGCGCTTGCCGAGCACGAAGGCACCGACGAGTCCGGCAACCCCGGCGTTGATGTGCACCACGGTGCCGCCCGCAAAATCGAGCGCGCCCCACTGCCACAGCAGTCCGGCGGTCGCATTCACCGCAGCGGCGTTCGCCGCCGAGGTATAGGCATCCGGTCCTGCCCAGAACCACACCATGTGCGACACCGGCAGGTAGCAGAACGTAAACCACAGCACCAGGAAGAGCAGCGCGCCGGAGAACTTGATGCGCTCCACGACCGCGCCCAGGATGAGGCAGCAGGTGATCGCGGCAAAGGTGGCCTGAAAGGCGACGTAGACGAGCTCATACATCGGCGTGTTCTTGCTGAAGGTTCCTGACGAGCGAGAACGCGTTGGTCGCAGGATCGAAGCTGCCGGCAAGGAAGAGACGACTAAAGCCGCCGATGATGGCGTTGCCGGCTGTGAAAGCGAGCGAATAGCCGTAGATGCACCACAACACCGTGATGAGCGAGAAGCCGACGAACACCTGCATCAGCACCGAGAGCATGTTCTTGGTGCGCACCAGGCCCCCGTAGAAAAGCGCAAGTCCCGGCACTGACATCAGCAGCACGAAAGCGGTGCACACGAGCATCCAGGCGGTGTCGCCCTTGTTGGGAAGGGCGGGCGCCCCGGCGGCACACACGAGCGCCGGGGCGCTGAGCGCCGCGGCCACGGTCGTCACTTGCAGCATTACTCGGGATGTCGTTGCAGGCATGCGCATGATCTCCCCGGGGCCAATTTTCGGTTCGTTGTCGGCGTAGCGAACGGTCTGCGCCGTGCGTATGCTTGTAGAGCGCGAAGTGTGCGAGTGCAGCTTCTATGCCACGAAGGATTTGTTCGCAACTTTCGGTGGTTTGCGCTCATCCGCATGCCACGTGGCGCACCATTTTAGAGCCTAAGCTGCGCCTTCGTGCGCAAATTCAGTGCACCGGCCACGCGGCCGGACGCGCAAAGGAGAAGCCTTCGTGGACCCGTTAAGAATTGATGAGATCGCACGGCGGCTCTTCGCCAAGGTGCCCGACGCGGCGCGCCACATCCAGGCGGATCTGGAGGAGAACTTTCGCGCGGTGTTGCGCGCAAGCTTGGGCCGGCTCGACCTCGTGCCCCGCGATGAATTCGACGTGCAGACGAAGGTGCTGGAACGAACGCGCGCGCGCCTCGAAGCGCTTGAAGCACGCGTGCAGGCATTGGAGGCCGCCAAGCCGCGGCACGACGCCTGAGCCGTTCCGGTACTCACGCCACCGATGTTTGGGCCGCGTGGTTATCGCGGTCGCGCGCTGGCGGGTCGCAACTCCTGTTGCTTCATTGGGCGAGGCTCACCATGTGGTCGACGGCGGCCTTCACCAGGTCGTCGGGAAGATCGGTGCGGCCGCCCTTCGGCGGCATGACGCCCGCGCTGCCCTGAAAGCCCTGCAGGGCATGCTGGTAGAGCGTCGCCTTACCCTTGGCGATGCGCGGTCCCCACGCCGCCTTATCCCCTGCCTTGGGAGCGCCGGCGAGTCCGGCCGCATGACAGGCGCTGCAGACCTGCTGGAACACTTCATCGCCCGACTTGGGAATCGCGGCTGAGCCTGACGCCGCCGCGGTGCTCGTATCCGGCTTGATCGCGAGGGCTGCGTTGTCCTGGCCTGCGACGGCCTCGCGCGAGAAGGGTTGCACGCGATTATCGACGCTCTTCAGATATTGAGCCTCTTCGAGCACCTGCTGATCCTGGGTGTGGCTCGCGACGACACGCGCCAGAGCAAATATCAAGACTGCGATGGCCACCAGGCTGCCGATCACAAGGCTGAAGGTATTGACGAAATGGGTGTCTTGCTTGCTCACAAATTATCGTCCGCGCGTCGTTCTGGGGAGCGCACGCATTATAGCGACTCGGCAGGCGGCCCCGGCAAATCGTTAGCCCTGGGCCCGCGTCCGCGCAGCTCATTGCGGCCTCGCGCATACAAGGCCGCGCCGCCGTGCGTGCCGCAGGCAAATGTGCTGCTCCACAGGATCTGGCGAGCGCCGGACTTGGTACCTCAGCGGCTCAATCGAACGGCGCGCGCAGCGGCAGATATTGGCAGTGGTCAAAGCGCGGGCCGATTTGCACCGCCGACGGCGCTGGTGTGCATGCAGCGGCTGTCGGCGCGAGCCGCGACACTCGCGGCGCACGCGCGGCGACTTTTGCCAAGCCACGCAGCCGATGCCAGCGAACCGCCGCGCCGCGCCGAGTAAACGGCGTGGTGACGGTGAGGAAAGTCCCGTAAAATCATAGTTCTGCGCCCGTAGCTCAGTTGGATAGAGTGGCAGCCTCCGAAGCTGCAGGTCGCTGGTTCGAATCCAGTCGGGCGCGCGATTTTAAAAAAACGTCGAGCTGCGCGCGGCGCTCAAGAAGTACGGCGCGGCTCTCAAATACGCGCCGCACTGGACGACGCTCAAGAACGCGCGTGCCGCGACGGCGCAGCAGCTCGGCTGGCGATTCAGGAAAAAGCGGCTGGCTCGCCGCTCAGTGGTGCTTCTCGCTCGCGACGAGATCATTGATGAGCTGGATGAGCTGATCCGGGCCGCCGGCCTTAGCCACGTCGGTCTCGTACTTGCCGTTGACGATGATGAGCGGCACGCCCTCGACGTGGTAGCGCGCGTTCAGCTCCTCGGCGCGCGCAAGGTTGGAGCTCACCGAAAAGGAGTTGTAGGCCGTACGGAAAGCATCGGCATTGATGCCGTGCGCCACCGCCCACTGCAGCTGCTGGTTTAACGTCTCGGGCTCGTTGTTGGTGAACAGCATGTTGTGCTCGTTGTGGATGGTCTCGAACACCTTCTGATCAAGATCCGAGCGCCCGAGCGCCTGCAGCGCGTAGTACAGGTGCGCATGCGCGCGGTGAATCGGCGCCCACATCACCGGCACGCGCACGAATTCGACGTTGGCGGGCTTTTTCTTCAGCCAGCTTTGAAGGTAGGGCTCAAGGTCAAAGCAGTGCGGGCAGGCGTACCAAAACACCTCCAGCACCTCGACCTTGTCGGACCCGACGCTCGTCGGTTGCGCCGGCACGATCGGTACGTAGTTCGTGCCCGCTTTCCAGCGGCCGCCCGGCAGCTGCTGATCGGCCGGCAGCGCGGCGAGATGCTCAAGCTCGTTGTCCGAGCGCTCCTCGTTCGTCGCGGTGTCGCTGCCCGCCGCGGCGCGCGCGGGTACGCTCGTGGCGGCAGGCGGCGCAGCGGCTGCGGCAGGCGCCGCAGGCGCGGACAGGGTGAGCGATGCGTCGGCATGCGGCGCTGAGCGGCTGCAGGCGATGGCGCCCAAGCTTACGAGCACGGCCAGGAGGACGGATCGAACCATGATGGGATGCCTCATATCAGCGCAAGCCCTGCACGTAGGATGCAAGATTTCGAATGTCCTCGGGCGTCAGGCGCTTGGCAATCGTCGCCATGATGTAGCCATTGGGACTTGCGGGGTGCTTGTCGCTGGCACCCGCGTAACGGCTGCCCTGCGCGTAGTCATTGAGCTGCTTTATTGTGTAGGCCGACTGCTGCGCGCGCAGCGCCGGATAGCCCGCGGCGAGATTGCCGCGACCGACGGGTCCGTGACAGGCGATACAGCGCCGGAATGTCGCGCGCTTTTATCGCCGCGTACGTAGACCAGCTGTCCGGCCTTCCAGTAGGAGGGGTCCGCTTCAAGTCCGGTGGGCGTCTGTGCCGCGAAATAAACCGCAAGATCATCGATGTCGGCATCGGAAAGCGGTGCCGCAAGCGCCGTCATCACCGGGATTGTCGCGCACCTTCGAGCGAAAGAGCTGCAATTGCTCAGCAACGTAGATAGCGCTCTGGCCCGCAAGGGTCGGCCAAGCCGGATTGGTGCTGTTGCCGTTCGGGCCGTGACAGCCGAAGCACACTGCCGCCTTGGTGGTGCCCTTCTGGACTGAGCCGTGATCGTACGGTGTGGCGGCGCTGGCGGGTGCGACGCAGAGGGTCAGCACCCAGGCACATGCGCCGGCAGCCATGGATCTATTGAACATTAACGTTTTTCCGCATCCGTACCGACTTGTGCGCGGGCGGCAAATTGTACACTACGCGCCGCAGCAGCCTGGCAGCTCCCATGAGCCGATTTACCGATGTCCGATTTCTGGTGAGCGCCGCGGCACCCGCACAGTTCCCGACCGATGAGGGTACCGAGGTTGCATTCGCCGGACGCTCGAATGCGGGCAAGTCGAGCGCGATCAACGCGATTGCCCAGCGCCGCACGCTCGCCCGCACGAGCAAGCTGCCCGGCAGAACGCGGCTGCTGAATTTCTTCGAGCTCATGCCGCGCGGACGCATCGTCGACCTGCCCGGTTATGGCTATGCGCGCGCGCCCGAGAGCGAGCGGCGCCGCTGGGCGCCGCTCATGGAAGCCTTGCGTGCGCGGCATTCGCTGTGTGGAGTGTTCCTGATCGTCGATGCGCGCCGCGGAATCTCTGCAGCCGATGAAGAGGTCATCGCGTGGAGCGAGCCGCGGCTGCGCCGTGTGCACGTGCTGCTTGCGAAGATGGACAAACTCACGCGCGCGCAGGCTGCGCAGGCGCTGGCCACGGCGCGCAGGCAGCTCGCGCCGCAGGTGAGCGTGCAGCTGTTCTCGGCACACGCGGGAGCCGGCGTTGCACGAGGCCCAGGAGACGCTTGCCGCGTGGCTGGCGAATAAAAAAACCCCGGTGACCTCTACCGAGATCACCGGGGCAGACTAACCCGGCACAGGTCTCGTGAACCGGGTTTGACCCGCCTAGGGAGGGAAGCGGGGAGCGCTGGAGGCGCTCAGCGAATTAGACGCATCGCATTGCACAAAGTTCCGGGCCACGCCGAGCGGATATTTGCCAAGCGGATCAGTCACTTCGGCGCGTGCAAGCGCGGTCCTCGTCGCTACAGGAAAGTCCAGATTGCGCCGATGGAATACATGTTGAGGCCGTCGGTATTGCGCACGCGGAAGCCGTCATATTCGAAGCGCGCCGAGAAGGGACCCCAGTTCGCCTGCGCACCGGCGCCGTACGCGAACTGTGTGCCATGATCGTCGAAGGCGAACAGTTGCCCTTCGCTCACCGAGTCGCCGCTCAGCTGCCAGCGGGCCACCCCCGCCTTGCCGAAGACGTCAAAGTAGGGAATCGGCAGGTAGCCGACCGCGTAGGCGGCAAAGGCCTTGGCGTCGGCGTCCGCGCTGCCGAGGCCAAAGGGCTTGTGCTCGCTGCCGATGTCGATGTAGTTAGCCTCGACTGCAAAGAAATCTATAGGACGAAAGCCGGCGATGACCTTCCATGAAACCTGATTGGGGTCGAGATCGAAGCCGGAGCCGTAGATGTTGTTGAGGTTGCCCTTGCCAACGCTGGCACCGACGTAGACACCGTCCGCCGCCTGCGCCGCCGCGCCTGCAACAATGAGAGCCGCCAGCAGAAGAGACTTGCACATGAGGAGATCCTCCAGCGATCTGAGGTTCGGAAGCCCTCTTCAAGGTTACGCCATCGCGCGCACGCGCGACTAGTGCGCCTCGTCCCAGTTGAGCCCGACTCCGATGTGAATGCGCAGCGGCACCTTGAGGTCCGCGGCGTCGGCCATTTGCTCGAGCACGCCGGCGGTCACCTGCGCGGTCGCCTCGGCGCGCACTTCGAGGACGAGTTCGTCGTGCACCTGCATGATGAGCCGTGCGGGAACCTTGTCGCGACGAAACCAGGCATCGACGCCGAGCATCGCGCGTTTGATGATATCGGCCGCGGTGCCCTGCATCGGCGCATTGATGGCGGCGCGCTCGGAGGCCTGGCGCAACTGCGCATTGCTCGCGCGAATGTCGGGCAGGTAGAGCCGGCGGCCGTACACCGTTTCCACGTAGCCGCGGGAGCGCGCCTGAATGCGCGTGTCGTCCATGAAGCGCTTCACGCCCGGATAGCGCGCAAAATAAACGTCGACGTACTGCTGCGCCGCCGCGCGCTCGATACCGAGCTGGCGCGCGAGCCCGAATGGCGACATGCCGTAAATGAGGCCGAAGTTGATGATCTTTGCCAAGCGGCGCTGATCGGCGCTCACCGCATCGAGCGCAACGCCAAATACCTCCGCCGCGGTCGCGCTGGTGCACGTCGAGATCCGCGGCAAACGCGGCGAGCAATCCTGCATCGTCCGACAGATGCGCCATGATGCGCAGCTCGATCTGCGAGTAGTCCGCCGCCATCAGCACATGGCCCGGAGCGGCGATGAAAGCCTGGCGGATGCGCCGGCCTTCGGCACGGCGGATCGGGATGTTCTGCAGATTGGGATCGGAGGATGACAGGCGGCCGGTTTGCGCTACCGCCTGGTGGTAGGAGGTGTGAATGCGGCCGGTGTTGGGATTGATTTGCAGCGGCAGTTTGTCGGTGTAGGTGGATTTGAGCTTGGCGAGGGTGCGGTAGTCGAGCACGGTGCGCGGCAGCTCGTACGACTGCGCGAGCTCCTCGAGCACATCCTCGGCGGTTGAGGGCTGCCCGGTCGGCGTCTTGCGCATCACCGGCAGTTGCAGCTTCTCAAACAGCACCTGCTGCAGCTGCTTGGGCGATTCAATGTTGAAGGGCACGCCGGCCTGCGATTGCGCCTGCGCGAGCAGCCGTGCGAGCTGCGCGGCGATATCGCGGCTTTGCTTCTCGAGGAGCTCGCGATCGACCAGCACGCCGTGGTGCTCCATGCCGAGCAGTACCGGCACGAGCGGCTGCTCGATCTCCTCGTACAGGCTCTGCAGGGCGGGCACCCCTTGTATCTGCGGCCACAATGCATGGTGCAGCTGCAGCGTCACATCCGCATCTTCGGCGGCAGTACTCGGCGGCGCGCTCCACCGGCACTTCGTTGAAGGAGAGTTTCTTCGCGCCTTTGCCGGCGACGTCCTCGTATTTGATGGTGCTCACGCCGAGATAGCGCTGCGCCGCCCCGTCCATGTCGTGATTGCTGGCGACGCTGTTCCAGACGTACGACTCGAGCATCGTGTCGTAGCGCACGCCGGCGAGGGTAATGCCGTAGTTCAGGAGTACGTGCGCATCGTATTTGAGATGGTGTCCGACCTTGAGCGACTCCGGGGTTCTCCAGGATCGGCCGCAGCGCCGCCAGCACCTCGGCGCGGTCGAGCTGCTCGGGCGCGCCCGCGTAGTCGTGGGCGAGCGGCACGTAGGCCGCGAATCCCGGCTCGATTGCGAATGACACGCCGACGATCTCGGCCTGCATGTAGTCGAGGCTCGTCGTTTCGGTGTCGAAGGCGATGAGCGGCGCGTGCCGCAGCCGTTCGAGCCAGCGCTCAAGATCGGGCCAGGTCGTGATGGTTTCGTAGTGGCGCGGAATCTTGCGGCGCAGCCGCGGCGGCCGCGGCTGATGTCGGCGCAGCGCGCTCCTCGCCTGCGGCGGCGCCGTTGAGCTGCTTCAGCAGCGCGCGCAGCTCGTAGCGCTCGTAGAGCGCGCGCAGCTGCGGCACGTTCGGTTCGGCCGGACGCAGCTCCTCGGGCTGCAGCGGCAGCTCAAGATCGGTGCGCAGCCGCGCAAGGCTTCGCGACAGCTCGAGCGTTTCAAGTCCGGCGCGCAGATTCTCGCCGACCTTGCCGCCGACCTCGGCGACGTGCGCGATCAGTGCATCGAGCGTGCGGTACTCGACCCAGCAACTTCGCGGCGGTCTTCGGGCCCACCATGTTGATACCCGGAATGTTGTCGGAGGAGTCGCCGACCAGCGCCAGGTAATCGACGATCTGCTCCGGGTAGACGTCAAATTTGAGCTTTACCCCGGCGCGATCGAGCGTGCTGTTGCTCATCGTATTGACGAGCGTGATTGACTCGTTGACGAGCTGCGCCATGTCCTTGTCGCCGGTGGAGATGAGCACGCGCTGCCCGGCGCTTGCCGCGCGGCAGGCGAGCGTGCCGATGACATCGTCCGCCTCGACGCCGCTTATGCGCAGCAACGGCAGTCCCTGCGCGCGCAGGATCTGCAGCAGCGGCTCGAGCTGCGAGCGCAGGTCATCCGGCATCGCCGGCCGGTGCGCCTTGTACTGCGTGAACAGATCGTCGCGAAACGTCTTGCCGGGTGCATCAAAGACCACCGCAATGTGTGCCGGTCGATACTCCTTGACGAATTTCACAAGCATATTGAGCACGCCGAGCAGTGCGCCCGTCGGCTCGCCGCGCGAGTTCGACAGCGGCGGCAAGGCGTGAAACGCCCGGTACAGATAGGACGAGCCGTCGACGAGTACTAAATCGGCAGAAGTGCTCATGCTGGATGCGCGCGCGAAGCGCTCCAGTATAGCGAATGCGCTACGAGTGCCCGCCGCCGGGTGTCAACGGGGCTGCCGGTGGCGCGCTGTACGGATCATTGGGTCAATGGAGTAAGCGCAAGCGATGGACGAGCCCGCGCCAAACGCGGCGATAGCGGCAAACCGCTTCGGGCTCGGAGCTCGCCCCGGCGAGCTTGCCCGCATCGGCGCGGATGCGCGCGGCTGGCTCGGAGAACAGCTCGCCGGCGGCGCGCCGCAGCTACGCGCGGCAAAGTCTGCGCGGCTCAGCTGACATATTGTCGCAGGCGCTCGAGCTGCGGCGCGAGCGGCGTGACGCGCGCGCCGCGGCAGTGGCGCCGAACGCCGCGGCCGTCATGAAGATCGCGCAGCTCTACCGGCCGATCTACGTCGACTGAGACGACGGCCCGCATCGGTGCGGCGCTCACCACCGAGCGGCCGTTCATCGAGCACCTCACGCATTTCTGGACGAATCACTTCGCCGTCTCGGTGGACAAGGTCGCGGTGTTTGGCCTTGCCGGCAGCTTCGAGCGCGAAGCGATCCGCCCGCACGTGCTCGGCAACTTCACCGAGCTGCTGCTCGCCTCGACGCAGCCATCCGGCGATGCTGCTGTATCTCGACAATCAGATCTCGGTCGGCCCGAATTCGCAAATTGCGCAACGCGCCGCGCGGCGCGGCGGCGAGCGGCGCTTCGGCATCAATGAGAATCTCGCGCGCGAGATCCTCGAGCTGCAGACGCTCGGCGTCAGCGGCGGCTATACGCAGGCGGACGTCACGAGCTTCGCCAAGGTCATCACCGGCTGGTCGATCGGCGCGAACTTCGGGCCGCTCGCCGGGCGGTGCCCCCGGGCAGTTCGCTTTTCCGCCGAGCAGATGCACGAGCCGGGCGCGCAGAACGTGCTCGGCAAGCGCTACGCGGAAGGCGGCCTGGAGCAGGGCGGCCGCCGTGCTGCGCGATCTGGCGCAGCGCCCCGCCACCGCGCATTTCATCGCCACCAAGCTCGCGCGCCATTTCATCGCCGATGAACCCCCGCCCGCGGCGGTCGAGCGCTGGCGCGCGCCTTCCATGGCAGCAGCGGCGATCTGCCGAGCGTGTATCGCGCACTGATCGGCCTTAAGGAGAGCTGGGCGCAGGCGCTGGCGAAATTCAAGACGCCGGGCGAGTACATCATCTCGGGCCTGCGCGGCCTTGAGATGCCCGTGAGTATGCGGACCAGGCGCGCGCCTCCTTTGCGCTCCTCGGCCAGCGCATCTACGCGCCGGGCTCGCCCGCGGGCTGGCCCGATCGCAGCGCCGACTGGGACGGCGCCGTCGGCCATCATGAAGCGCATCGAATGGGCGGATGCGCTCGGGCAGAAAATGGGCGCGCATCAGGATGCCGCGCAGCTTGCGCCGCAGTGGCTGGGCGGCGTTCTAAGCGCAGCGACGCACACCTCGATCGCGCGCGCCGCGAGCGCCCCGCAGGCGCTCACGCTGCTGCTCACCGCGCCCGAGTTCATGCGGCGCTAGGAGAAATCGAACATGACAGCGCTCAAACGCCGCGATTTTCTCCGCAGTGCCGCGCTTGCCGCCGGCGGCCTGCTGCTGACGAGCCGGATCGCCTTCGCCGGCGGCGGCACGCGGCCGCGCTTCGTGTTTGTCATTCTGCGCGGCGCGCTTGATGGGCTGACGGCGGTGCCGCCATACGGCGATCCGCACTACGCTCGGCTGCGCGGCGAGGTCGCGATTGCGGCGCCGGGCGCAACACGGCGGCGCGCTCAAGCTCGATGGGTTCTTTGGCCTGCATCCGAGCCTTGCGTTTCTTGGACGAATGCTATGGCGCCCAGGAACTCATCGTGTTGCACGCGGTTGCGAGCCCGTATCGCGAGCGCTCGCATTTCGACGGCCAGGACGTGCTCGAAAACGGCTGCGCGCAGGCGCACGCCGAGCAGACCGGCTGGATCAACCGCGCGCTCGCCGCACTGCCGCCGGAGCGCGGCGCGCGGCGCGGCGAACTTGGGCATTGCGCTCGGGCAGAATGTGCCGCTCGTGATGCGCGGCTCCGCGCCGGTCGCTTCGTGGTCGCCGTCGCATCTGGCGGCTCTCGATGAGGACACGCTGCAGCGGATCGCCGATCTTTACTCCACCGATCCCATGCTCTCGCAGCGCCTCGCCGAGGCGCTCGCCACCCAGTCGGTTGCCGAGGCGGCGCAGCAGCCATCCGGCGATGGCAGGCGCCACCGAGGACAATGCGCAGGTCGCGCCGGCACAGCTTCTCGCCCGCCCGGCGCAGGCGCAAGGGCAAGAGCGGTGCTCCCTACAAGGAAGTCATGCACGCGGCGGCGGGGTTCCTGCGCAGCGACGATGGGCCGCGGGTTGCGGTATTTGACGCGCTCGGCTGGGACACGCACGCGAACGAAGGCGGCGCGCAGGGGCAGCTGGCGGCGCGTCTGGCGGATCTCGACGCCGGGCCTGCGCACCTCAAGGAAGAACTTGGGTCCGGTGTGGCGCGACACCGTGGTCATGATCGCCACCGAGTTCGGACGCACCGCCGCCGTCAACGGCACGCGCGGCACCGATCACGGCACGGCGGCCGCCGCGTTCCTCGTGGGTGGCGCGGTGCGCGGCGGGCGCGTGATCGCCGACTGGCCGGGGCTCGCGGAGCGCGCGCTCTATCAGGGGCGTGATCTTGCCGCCCACCTCGAACCTGCACGCGGCGCTGAAGGGCGTGCTGGCCGAGCACCTGGCGGTGCCGACGCGCGCGCTCGATGCGTCCGGTGTTCCCGGACAGCGCCGCGGCGAAGCCCGTGCAGGATCTGCTGCGCGCCTGAAGTCTATTGCGGCGCGGGCGCCGCCGGCTGCGACTCGGAGTCGTCCTGCTGCTGCGGATCGGTCTTTTCGGGCGGGCGTCGCCGCCGCCGGCGCGGGCGCTGACGGGCTTGACGACGCTCGCTTTCTTTTCGGGCAGGTAGAGCGGGCCCTTCTGCCCGCACGCGGCGAGCAGCAGGAGCGCGAGCGCTGCGCCGCTCAGGGCCCATGCGGTGCTGCGCATGCTCAAGGTGGCGTGAGATCGATCATTCGTTCGCGCTCGCTCCCTGCGAGTGCGGACTCGCCGCCGGGTCTCGCTCGGCGGTTGCTGCCTTGCGACCACCGCCATCGTGATGCGCGAAACACATACGAGCCGCTCGCGCTCGTCGCGGATCTCGATCTGCCACACCTGGCTGCGTGCGCCGCGATGCAGGGAGCGTGCGGTCGCCGTGACCACGCCCGAGCGGATGGGCCGTCAGATGATTGGCATTGATCTCCTGCCCGAGACACACCTCGCGCGCGGAATCCACGCACAGGTTCGCGGCGGTGCTGCCCACGGTTTCCGCAAGCGCGACCGATGCGCCGCCGTGCAGCACGCCCGTGCGGCTGGTGCGTTTTGCGTATCGACGGGCATGGAGGCGCGCAGGAAGTCCGGCCCGACTTCGCGTGAAGCGGATGCCGAGCCGCTCGATCAGCGTATCGCGTGCGCGCTCCTGCAGCTCTGCGACGCGTCGCAACGTTGCGCCAAATGCTCATGGCTCGTTAGTCTACTGCCGATGAAGCTCTATACCTACTTTCGCAGTTCCGCCGCCTATCGGGTGCGCATCGCTCTTAATCTCAAGGGCCTCGAGTACGAATCGCTGCCGCGGCACCTTACCCGCGATGGCGGCGAGCAGCGCGAGCGATTATCTCGGCTGAATCCGCCAGGGCTCGTGCCGTTCCTCGATCGATGGCGGAGCGCGGATCGCGCAGTCGCTCGCGATCATCGAGTATCTCGAGGAGACTCATCCGCGAGCCGCCGCTGCTGCCGCGCGAGCCGCACGAGCGCGCGCTGGTGCGCTCGCTTGCGCTTGCGATCGCCTGCGATATCCATCCGCTCAACAACCTGCGCGTGCTCGAGTATCTGCGCGGCCCGCTCGGCCCAGGGGCATGCTGCGGTCGATGCCTGGTACCGGCACTGGATCGCGACGGGACTTGCAGGCGCTCGAAGCACAGGCCGCGCGCATAGACAGCGACGGCAGGCATCTCGTCGGCACGCAGGTCGACGCTCGCCGACATTTGTCTTGTGCCGCAGCTCTACAACGCACGGCGCTTCGACTGCGATGTCGCGCCCTATCCGCGGCTCACAAGAGCGGCGCGCATCTTGAGACGTTACCCGCCTTCAGCCAAGCGCCGCGCCCGAGGCGCAGCCGGATGGCGCGGCTTGAACGATCCTAGCGCTTGAGTCTGTCGCGCACGCGCCGGTAGGCCTCGCGAAACGGGATGCCTTCGGCAACCACCAGGCGATTGGCCTCCTCGGCGGCATGGATCGTGTCATCGAGCCGGATGCGCTCGGGATGAAATTTGAGCGCGCCGATCGCGGCGGGCAGTATGGCCAGCGTCGCAAGCGCGATGTCGACGCCGCGAAACAGCGGTGCCTTCAGGAGCTGCAGATCGCGCTGATAGCCCGAGGGCAGCTTGGCCATGAGGCCGAGCACCTCATCGAGGCACGCCTGCGCGCTGACCGCGCGGCCGCGAATGAGCTCAAACACGTCCGGATTGCGCTTCTGCGGCATGATTGATGAGCCGGTAGTGAAGGCAGTCGGCGATGCTCGACGAAACCGAATTCCTGCGTGTAGAACAGCAGCACGTCGCTTGCAAAGCGGCCGAGGCCCTGCAGCAAGAGCGTGATCTCAAATAGCAGCTCGGCCTCAGCTTTGCCGCGCGAGAGCTGCACGGCGGTGACCGGCGCCTGCGTGATTGCGAAACCCAATCTGGCGCGGGTCGCCTCGCGGTCGATCGGCAGGCCCGCAGTGCCGTAGCCGGCGGCCGAGCCGAGCGGATTCTGCGAGACGCGCCGCTCGACCGCGCGCAGACCCTGCGCGTCGTCGCGCACCTGCGCGGCATAGCCCGCCGCCCACAGCGCAACGGAGCTCGGCATCGCCTGCTGCATGTGGGTATAGCCGGGCAGCGAGTGTCGCTGCTTCGCGCTGCCCGAGCTCATCGAGCGCGGCGGCGACGCTGTCGGCGCGCGCGCGCAGCTCCTCGATGCGTCGCAAGCAGATACAGCCGCAGCGCCGCCAGCACCTGGTCGTTGCGCGAGCGGCCGAGGTGGATGCGGCCGGCGCGCGCGCCGAGGCGCTGCGGTCAGGCGCTTCTCGAGCGCGCTCTGGCCGTCTTCGTCCTCAAGCTCGATGCGCCAGTCACCCTTGTCGTGCTCCTCCGCCAGTGCGCGCAGGCCGGCGGCGAGTGCAGCAAGGTCCGCCGCGTCGAGGAGCCTTGCGGCGTGCAGCATTTCGGCATGGGCGATCGAGGCTGCGACGTCGTAGCGCACGAGGCGCGCATCGAGCGCGTGATCTTCGCCCGCCGTGTAGCGCAGCACGCGCTCATCGAGGCTGCCATCCTTGTTCCACAGAAAACTCATGAGCGCCGCGTCACGCGCTCGCCGTGATCTCAGCCGGCGTCAATGCATTGACGTCCTGCGACGACCAGCGTGCCCGTGCCCTCGTTGGTGAACACCTCGCCCAGAATTCCCTCGGGCGTCTTGTAGGAGACGACATGCACGCGGCGCACACCGCCGCGCAGCGCATCTTCGATGGCCTGCGCCTTCGGCAGCATGCCGTTCTGCAGGGCGCCCGGCGGCGCGCAGGCGCTGCAGGCCGCGCAAATCGGTGTAGGAGATGAGCGAGCCGGGATCGGCCGCATTTTCCAGAATGCCGGGCGCCCCGGTGCACAGGATGAGCTTTTCCGCCTGCACCGCCGCACCGAGGGCGGCGGCGACCGTATCGGCGTTGATGTTGAGCAGCACGCCCTTGTCGTCGGCCGACAGCGGGCTCACGACCGGCATCAGGCCGTTGTCGAGCAGCTTGCAGCAGCACCGCGGTGTTGACCGCATCAATGTCGCCGACGAAACCGTAATCGATGGTGCGCTCGCTGCCGTCCTCGAGCTTTACGGGCGCGCGGCGGTGCGCGCGCACCAGTCCGGCGTCGACGCCGCTGATGCCGACCGCGTCGATGTTCAGATCGCGGCAGATGGCGAGGATGCGCGTATTGATGAGTCCGTTGAGAACCATCGCGGTCACTTCGATCGATTTCTCATCGGTCACGCGCCGGCCGTCCACGATCTGCGTGGCAAGCCCCAAGCGGACTCGGACAGCTGCGTCAGCTGCGGGCCGCCGCCGTGCACCATGACGACGCGCACGCCGAAATAATGCAGGATCGCGAGCTGCTCGATGAGCAGCCGTGTCGACTCCGCGATCGGCGAACACGCCGCCGCCGGCCTTCACGACGAAGGTCTTGCCCTTGTACATGCGGATGTAGGGGGCGGCGCTGCGCAGCGCGCGGATGGCGAGGGCGTGGTCGCTGCGGTTCATGATCATGACGCTCTTATACTCCGCTGCAGCATTTGATGGAGCACCGCCATCTGTACCGACGAGGCGGTTGCGCGCTTCGTGCTGCACGATGCTGCGCGGGCCGTCGAGCACTTCGTCGGCGACGGCAGTGTTGCGCCGGACCGGCAGGCAATGCATCAGGCGGCAGTCCGCGCGTTCGCGGGCGCGAACCAGCTACTCGCGCACGCACCAGTCAGCGAGCGCGCGCCGCAGCAGTGCGCATCGCCTGCGCCATCACCGTAGGGTGCCGTCGCGCCCCACTCCTTGGCGTAAAGGATATGCGCGCCAGCGAGCGCTTCGGCGCGCTCACTCGTCTCGCGCACCGAGCCGCCCGCAAGCGCCGCGGCGCGCGCGGCCTTGTCCATGAGCGCGCGCGGCAGCGCGTAGCCTTCCGGGCGCAGCACGACGACCTGCATGCCGCGCATGCGCCGCCATGTGCAGCGACCGCCGCCGGCACCGCGAGCGGCAGCGCGCGCGGATGGTAGGCCCAGGAGAGCACAAATTTTCCATCCTGCGGCACGCCCAGATCATCGAGCGTCTTCCAGTCGGCGAGCGCCTGGCAGGGATGATTGGCGGCGGACTCAAGATTGATGAGCGGCTTGTCAACGAGCGCCGCCATCGCCATTGAAGGCCGCCTCGGAAAGATCCTCGCGCAAGATTATTGCCGGCGGCGAAGGCGCGGATCCCGAGCACATCGCAGTAGGAGGCGAGCACCGGAATGCCCTCGCGTACATGCTCGGCCGCAGCGCCGTCCATCACGACGCCGCTGCGCGTCTCCAGGCGCCAGCTGCCTTCGCCCGCGGTAATCACAAACGAGCTGCCGCCGAGGCGCGCCATCGCCGCCTGAAACGAGGCGAGTGTACGCAGCGAGGGATTGAAGAAGAGCAGGCCGAGGATCTTGCCGGCGAGCGCGTGCGGCTCGGGGTGGCTTTGCAGACGGCGCGCACGCTGCAGCAGCGCCATGACGGCCTCGCGCGAGAAATCTGCGAGATCGACGAAGCGTTTCATGCGAAGCACGCGGCTCAGGCCGCGATCGCCACGAGCGCGTCGCGCAGCCGATCGACGTGCTGCTTCTTCGAGGATGTAGGGCGGCAGCAGGCGCACGATCTGCGGGTCGCTTGCCGTGCCGGTGAGAATGCCGCGCGCGAGCAGCGCTGCGTGTACCTGCTTGGCCGGCGTTCGCGTCACGAGGCCGGTGAGAAATCCCGCGCCTTGATGCGCGATGACCGGACCCACGATGCAGGTTGCGCGGATGTAGGCGCCGACGCGCCGCACGCGCGCGAGCAGCTGCTCGCGACTCGATGGCATCGATGACCGCCTCGATCGCGGCGCACGCCATCGGGCCGCCGCCGAAGGTCGTGCCGAGGCTGTCGAGGGTCAGCGCCTGCGCCACGCGTGCGCTCATGAGAAGCGCCGCGCACGGAAAGCCGTTGCCGAGCGCCTTGGCCGTCGTGATCATGTCGGGCAGCACGCCGTAGAGATTCGCGGCGAACGGGTAACCGGTGCGCCCGACGCCGCACTGCACCTCATCGAAGATGAGCAGCGCACCGCTCTCGTCGCAGCGCCGCCGCAGCGCCGTGAGGAACTCGGCGCCGAGGTCAAATGCCCCTGCGACGCCCTGCACCGGCTCGACGATGACGGCCGCGGTATCCTCGCGCACCTGTGCCGCGATCGCCTCGAGCGCGCGGCGCGGAATGAAGCTCACATCAAACGGCGTACGCGGAAAACCAAACCATTTGTGCTGCGCGCCCCAGGTGATGGCGCCCGCGGCGGCGGTGCGCCCATGAAAGCTGCCTTCGACGGCGACGATCTTGCGTTCGCTGCGTGACGCGAAACGCAAGCTTCAACGCGTTCTCGTTCGCCTCGGCGCCGCTGTTGACGAAGAACACGCGCTCGAAGGGCAGCTGCGAGAAATGCACGAGGCGCTGCGCGGCGCGCGCGCGCACCGCCATCGGCACCGCGTTGCTCTGGAAATTGCAGGCGGCGGCCTGGGATGTGAGCGCCGCGGTCCAGCCGGCATGCCCGTAGCCGAGCGCGGCGACCGCATGGCCGCCGTAGAGATCGAGAATCTGCCGGCCGTCGCGCGTCGTGAGCCACACACCGTGGCGCCGCGATCACCTCGATCGGGTACTGCGCGAAGACGGGCGCGAGATAATCCGCCAGCGCCATCAGGTCCATCCCGGCCGCCGGCGCGGTAAGGCCGGTCGTCTCGGGCAGGCTGAAGAGCCGGTTCATCCACTGCAGCGCGCCGCCTGCGGCGCCCTTGGTGAGATTGTCGATTGCGCACAGCACCGCCACCGTGCGGCCGTTTGCAACTGCCGAGAGGTGCGCGTAGTTGCTCGCGACGACGTCCTTGATGCGCGGCGCCGTAGTCGAGCACGCGCACGAACGGCGCCTGCGCATAAAAACCGCGCAGCGCAGCGAGTACCTGCGCGCGTGTCCTGTGCGCCGGTGAGCTCGGCCTGCACGGTCACATGAATGCCGCGCGCAAAGGGTCCGGAGTGCGGCACGAAAGCGATATCGGCAGTCGACGCCGCAGGCGGCGCGTACACAGGCCTGCATCTCCGGCACGTGGCGGTGAGCAAGAGCGCTGTAGGCGTAGAGATCGCTGTGGCGCAGCGGATGATGCGTACCCTCGATGGGCTTGCGGCCCGATCCGGTGCTGCCGGTCACGCCGGCAACGAAGAGCCGCGCGCGCGTGAGCTTGAGCGCGAGAAGCGGCACTGCCGCAAGCAGCGTCGCCGTTGCGAAGCAGCCCGGATGCGCAATGTGGCGCGTGACCGGGGAGCGCCAGGTGTTCTGGCAGCGCACAGGTGAATTCGCCGAGGCGCGCCGGTGCGCGGTGCGCATCGCCGTAGGTCGACTCGAATTCCGCGGCGCTGCGATAGCGAAAATCCGCCGAGATATCGACCACGTGCACGCGCGCGCCGTGCGTGCTGGCGCTTGCTGAGGAGCGCATCGATCAGCACCGCCGCCGCCCCGTGCGGCGCGGCCGAGAATACGGCGCCGTCGCGGGCGCCTTGCTGACTTCGTGCTCGATATCCGTCTGCGCCAGCAAAGCGCGTCTCGCCGTAGGCGCTTGCGAGGTGCGGAAAGGCCTGCGCGACCGGCTCCCCGGGCGGCTGTCGCGACATCACGGCGGTGAGCTCAAAGTGCGGATGCGCCGCGATCAGGCGCAGCAGCTCGCCGGCGACATAGCCCGAGCCGCCGAGCACGACGGCTGGGATCGGCGTAGTCACGCTGCCGCCTGCAGTCCCGACGGCCGCGATCACCGCATCGGCAAGCGCGGCGCCGTTCGAGAGCGCGTTACAGGCGCCGACCTGCATCTGGCTCGTGATGATCTCGACGCCGACCTGATTGTCGGTGGCGGGACCGGTGACGGCGCAGGGTTCGATGCCGAAGCGTTCGCGCAGCAGTTTGACGCCGCCCCACGCGGCGACCGGATCGTTCGCCGAGAGCAGCACCGCGGAGAGCACGCCGCGGATGTCTTCGCATTCGAGGATGGCATCGACGCCGTAGGTGCCGAGGATGCCATCGCCGAGCTCAAACACGATGACGTCGGGCTTACCGGCGGCAAGCTCGGAGAGCATGGTGCGCGTCAGCGCCGGGCCGTTGGCGCGCGTCGTCGTGACGACGCCGAGATCGGTGAAGATGATGGCGCGGCGCGCGCCCGCATCTTCCATCGCGAGGATATCGCGTCGCAGGGAAACTCCGGTCGCCTTGAAGGCATCGATGATGAAGCCGCGATGCCGCATGCGCGCGACGATGGCGCAGGCGGCGGCGGTCTTGCCGGCTTCCATGCAGGTGCCGGCGATGGCGACCACCGGCACGCCGCGCACATCAAGGGTCGCATTGAAATCGAGCGGCCGCTGCGCCGATGCGCGCCGGTACGCCGATGCGCTCGCCGAGGTACGGAAAATGCAGCGCTGTGCCGATGACCCGGCAGTCAAACGGCCGGCCTTTCTCCGGATTCACCGAGTCGCACACGCCGAGCACGCCGCCGATGTTGAGCAGCTGAATGGTGTCGCCGGGCTGCACGCTTGCGGGGATGTGGCCGGAGTAGCCGAAGAGCGCCTTGCGGTGGCCGAGTGCGCCGGCGACGATGTCGCCCTTGCCCACTTTCGCCATGCGCCCGCTCGTGAGCTCGAGCGTGTTGTAGGTGCTCTTGTTGGTGAGGATCTCGACCACCACCACGACGCCTTCCTCGGCCGGGATTTCCGGCGCGACGCGCAGCTCGTGCGAAAGACCGCAGGCCTGCGTCACCGAGGCGACTTTGTCGACGAGGACGCGCAGCATGAGGACTAGGCGTGCGGCAGCGTCCGCGGGTTCGCCCGCGCGCCGATGGAACATGCCGCGTCAAGGCGGCGATCTTGGAGAAGCCGAGCGCGTCTGCAGCGGTCCACTCGCCGGCAACTTCGCCATACACGCCGCTTGGAAGCGCGCAGCAGCGAGATACGGCGAGTCGACGCCCTCGACGAACAGCGCGCCGGGACGCAACAGCACGCGCACCTCGCCGGTGACGCGCTCCTGGGAGGACAACAACAGCGCCTCGATATCGCGGCACACCGGATCGAGCAGCTGTCCTTCGTGCACGAGATCACCGTAGGGCTGCGCGACCAGATCCTTGATGCGCTGCTGACGCGCCGTGAGCACGAGCTTCTCCAGCTCACGATGCGCCACGAGCAGCACTTCCGCGGCGGGCGCCTCGAAGGCAACGCGGCCCTTGGTGCCGATGATGGTATCGCCCAGATGGATGCCGCGGCCGATGCCGAACGCGGCGGCGAGCGCCTCGAGCTGCTCGATGATCTCTACGGCATGGCTCGCCCGACCATCGAGCGCGCTCGGCCGGCCGTGCTGGAAGGACAGCGTGTGCTGCTCGGGCGCGCGCGGTTGCCGAAACGCCTCGCGCGTCAGACACCCAGGCCTCATCCGGAATGCTCCCTGCGGAGGTGAGGGTTTCCTGGCCGCCGATGGTCACGCCCCAGAGGCCGCGGTTCACCGAATAGGCGGCGCCAAAGGGCGGCACCGGCAACGATCGGGCGCGCAGATATTGCAGCTCATCCTCGCGTTTGAAGGCCTGGTCGCGCACCGGCGCGAGCACCTCCAGCTCCGGAGCGAGCGTGCGCAGCGCGACCTCGAAGCGCACCTGGTCGTTGCCGGCGGCGGTGCAGCCGTGCGCGATGCGGTGTATGCCGAGCGTGCGCGCCAGGTGCGCGAGCGTCTGCGCCTGCATCACCCGCTCGGCGCCGACGCACAGCGGATAGAGCTGGCCGCGGCGCACATTGCCCATGATGAGAAAGCGCAGCACCTGCTCGAAATACTCATCGCGCGCATCGATAAGGTGGTGCTCGCGCGCGCCCGAGGGCATGCGCACGCGCCGCGAGCGTGCGCGCCGCAGCCGCATCGATGCCGCCGGTGTTCACCGTCGCACTGATGACGGCGCACCCGTAACGCTCGCGCAGCCAGGGCAGCAGAAACGACGTGTCAAGGCCGCCCGAGTAGGCGAGCAGGATCGGTGCGGCGTCCGGGTTCGCGGCATGCGGCATGGCGTCGCCTTCAGATCCCGAAGGTCGCGCGCAGGCGCGCGACGATGCTTGATTGCGCGCGCGCAGTGCTCGTTGCGATGAAGATCGTGTCATCCCCGGAGAGCGTGCCGACCACCTCGGGCCACTGCGCCTTGTCGATGGCTACGGCAACGCTCTGTGCAGCGCCGGTCGATGTGCGTGATGACCGTAAGGCAGGGGCCGGCGCACTTGATCTGCTGCACGAACTGCGCAAGCGCGGTGAACTTGCCATTGGTGCGCACCACCTCGCGCGGCGGAAGCTCGTAGCGGCCGCGCGCCTTGAGCACGCCGATCTCGCGCAGATCGCGGCTGATGGAGGACTGCGTTACCGCGTAGCCAGCCTTGCGCAGCAGGCGCACCAGGTCCTGCTGGCGGCGCACGGCGCCGTCGGCCAGCAGACGCACGATGGCATCGCGGCGCCCGGCCGTGGGGATGCTCCGTCAGGGTCATGTCAGTGCTGGCTGCATAAAGTTGCAGGCATTTTGCATATTAATGCAGAGACGGTCAAGGCGCGCCGTGCGGCGGCCGCTGTGACGCGCTCGTTATTTCTGGATCGTGTAGACGAGATCGGCGCCACGCGCCTGGCCCGCCTCGGTCTTGATCGTCCAGCGATCCGAGAGCGTATAGCGCAGCTTCACCGTGTTCAGGCTCTGGGTGAGCGAGACACCGTAGCTGATGTAGAGGCGCGGTGAGAGATAGCGGCCGAGCACCAGCGAAGTCTCGTTCGACAGATCCGACTCGAGGCCGACATCCTGGATGCCAACCTTGGAGCCGAGTTGCTGCGCGAGCATCGCGCCGCCCTGGGCAATGAGCTGCGAGGCGGCACTGTTGTTGCGGTTCTGCACGCTCTCGAGCGAGCCGCCGGCGAGCAGCAGCGAGAGGATCTGCGACTGGGTGAGCGAAGGATC
This sequence comes from uncultured Gammaproteobacteria bacterium, assembly GCA_963695315.1. Lineage (GTDB taxonomy): Bacteria > Pseudomonadota > Gammaproteobacteria > Steroidobacterales > Steroidobacteraceae > PALSA-1196. The sequence goes on along the minus strand of OY968773.1, from coordinate 3,163,948 downwards.
CGAGAAGTAGGAGATGCGCGGCTGGCGCAGCGTGCCACGCACGTTGACTCCGGCGGTCACATCGGGGAATACCTTGACCGCACGGATGTCGATGCCCGGATCCTCGATGATGCCGCCATTGAAGATCAGGCGGCCGCGCTGGATGTCGAGCTGGCGGCCGTAGGCGGAGTACTTGCCATCCTCGACCGAGAGCTCGCCGGTGCCGGTTGTGACATTGTCCGCGCCGCCGTGCACCGCGATGCTGCCAACGAGCCGCCCCTTCAAGCCGGCGGTGTCGATGCTCACCTTCTCGCCGAGTGTCAGCGTGACGTCGCTCGTGACTTCGAAGCGCTCGTTCGGATCGGCCGGCGGCTTGCCGACCAGCACTTCATCGGAGGAGGTGCGCACCGCGCCGGTGAGATCCGCCGGCACGATCTTCGCGTACGGTACTTTGATGTTCCCTGCGACCGCGATCTGACGTCCTTTGATGATGAAGTCGAGCGTCGGGGAGGCATCAATCTGCGCTTCGGGAATATCCGCAACGCGCAGGTCCGCCCCCTCCATGTGGAACTGCCCGTAGGGCAGTGAGTCGCGCCAGGCAAGCGCGCCCCTGGCGCTCAAGGTTCCCTGGCCGAGGTGCGCGGAGCCTGAAAAGTCGACCGCGTTGTCGTGCAGTTTCGCTTCAAGCTCGGTGTGGCGCAGCGCAAGGTTCACCTGGAAGAAATCAAGCTCGGTGTTTGACAGCTTGATCCACCCTTCGAGCAGCGGCGTGCCGAGCGTGCCGCGGATCGCGAGATTCACATCGAGCTCGCCGGCGGCACGATCGATCTCCGGAAAGTAGAACGTCACGTAGCCGAGCTCGGCCGTGTGTGCTTCAAGCTCACCCTCGAGCGGCATGTTCTGCCACTGCGCGGTGCTGCGCGCCGCGCTCGCCCGCGCCTTGATGGTGCCGACCGCGCCGGCGTCGAAGCTGACCTCGCCGGCAATGGCCGTGCGGCCGGCATTGAGCGTCACGACCCCGGTGCCGAGCTGCACGAGTTCCACTTTGCCGGAGGGCGTGCGGTGGAAAAGCCGGGCATCGGCAAGATCCGCGCGCAAACTGCCCTGCATCGGCTGGCCGCCGCCGCCCGCGGCACTGGCGGTGACGCTCAGGCGCCCGCGGTATTCGATCGCCGGCGTGAGTCCCGCGGTGAGTGTGCTCATGGGCAGATCCTGCGCCTCGACGCCGCCGCTCCAGTGCGCCGGTGTCCAGTCTGCATCGAGGCACATCCGCCCGGGCTGCCCATGTACGCAAAGCTTATCGGTGTGCACGTGATCGGCCGCTGCCAGGAAGGCAACGGGTGCTTCGAGCGCAAGGTGCAGCGATTCGCTACCGTCAACATTGAGCGCGGTGACGTGTCCCTGCCAGGCCTCATGCGCCATGCCGCCCGCGGCCTGCAGCTTCACGGCAAGTCCCGGAGCCTTGGCATCCAGCTGCAGCTGGTGGCTCGCGGTAGTGCCATTCACAGAAAGCTCGAGCGCCTCGAGCTTGCGGGCGCGAAAAACTGAAGTTGCGCGCGCGCAGCTCAACCTTCGTCGGCCCCGCCGCACCCATATCGAATGCGGCCTCCGCATCAATGCTGTCGAGGCTCATGCCGGCGTGCCGGATGCCCTTGGCGTGCGCGCTCAGCGTGAGAGCGGGAACGTGCCGCGTGCCCGCGAGCGTGCCGTGCGCATGCAGCTCGCCGCGGCTGTCGGGCGCGAGAAGGCTCATGTCGGTCGCATCGATCGCGAATCTAAGTGCGAGCGTCTCGCCGAGCGTGCCGTCGAGCGCAAGGGTCGTCTGGCCAAGCCCGACGCGCAGCGCGGAGAACTCCCACGCCTTGCGGCGGCGTGCGATTGTGCCGCCGCCGCGCGCCGCAAGGCCGCGCAAGCGCCCCGCGATGCCCTGCAGCTCAACGCTGAAATCGGCGTCATTCCTGAAACCCTGACCTGCGGCGCTGAATGCGAAATTGAGCTGCCCGGGAAGATCCTCGCGCAGCCGGTGCGGATTGATGCCCACGGCATTGCCCGCCACCGACCAGCTCTGCGCGGGTGCCCAGGCGACCTCGCCGCTGACGCTCGCCGCGCCGTCGAGGGCGTGCACCTCGGCGTTTCTCACCGTCAGCCGCTCTTTGGCGAGCTGCGCTTCGATCTTGACCGGCACGTCGCTGAAGCTGCGCACCGTCACGACGCCGTTGCCGGTAAGATCGTAGGGCCAGGTGCCGGAGATGGCGTAGTTGCCCGATGCGCTCTTGACGGCGGCATCGCCCACGAGCGGCCAGCGAAAATCGCGCCAGCTTCCCGACAGTGCCAGCCGCGGCCCATGCTCGACGATCGTGATGCTGCCCACCCCTTCCAGGTGCGCGCCCGAGCCCTGATGCGTCAGCTCAATGCGGCGTGCTTTTAGCACGCGCTGCGCATACGAGCCTTCAAATATCGCATCGAACGCTCCGGCATCAAGACCCGCAGGTGTGACGCTGCCGTGCGCGATGTAGCCGGTCGCATCGCCCGACACCGCCAGATCGGCGCGCAACACGCCGAGCGCGCCGACGCCGCCCCAGGTGCGCAGATCAAACTCGGCAACCTTGGCGTTGCCGGCCCAGTTCCAGTGTGCATTCAACTGGCGCGCCTCGCCCACAAAATCGGCGCGGAACGGCGCCGTGAGACCGACGCTGAATGGCATGCGCTCAAGATTGCCGCGGGTGTTCACCGTGAAAATCCAGGGCGGCTCGCCGGACGGGCGCAGCGTGGCGCGCGCGCTCGCGCTGATGCCGAGCGGATTGCCTGCGCTAAGTTCGCTCTGCCCCTGTAGCTGCATGCCCTGCCAGCTGAGCGTGCTCTCGAGGATGTGAATCGTGTGCCGGTGCACATATCCCGCGGTATCGACTTGCGTGCCCTCGATGCGCCGGTCGCTCGCGAGCACCACGGTGACGGCGTCGGCATGCAGCGCGTCCGCGCGGATCACCAGGCCGCGCGGCAGGAAGTGCGGATCGCTGCTCGGCGGCTCCTCCGGATGCGGCTTGATGTGGATATAGGCGTTGTGCACGAACGCCTGCGGCGAGTGGATGCTCTGCCACAGCAGTGCGCGCAGCTCGATGCGTGCGCGCACATCATCGAGGAGTAGATACACGCGCTCCTGGTCGATCTCGAGGCGTCCGATGCGCACGCCGTCAACGAGCGTCCCGCTCACCTCGAAAAATCTCAGCCGCACGCTGCCGATGCGCCCTGGCAGGCGCGCAACGATGAACTGCAGGCCGGTCTGCGTGTAGGCCGCGAAGTAGATCGCGGCCATCGGCACGGCGAGCACGAAGGCGCTGATGAGCGTGGCGATGAGTGCGATGCGGCGCGGCATGGGCTACAGTTTTGTCGCAAAGTCGATGTTGAGACGCGGGCCGGCGCCGGGACGATTGAGCGGCTGCGCAAGATCAACGCCCACCGTCAGCACCGGCAGTCGGTAGCGCATCCCGAAGCCCGCCGCATACAGCAGCGAATCGCCGAAACGGTCGAAGGCGTTGCCGTAGTCGAAGAACACCGCGACGCCGAAGTTGCGCGGCAGATCGCGCTCCACCTCCACGGTGCCGGTGAGGATGTCCTTGCCGCCGATGCGGATGGTTTGGGTCTCGGCGACACCGTTCGCGCCGATCACGGGCTGGCCCGTTGGACCGAGTATCGGCACGGTCTCCGTGGGCGAGAGCTCCTCGTAGGCAAAGCCGCGCACGCTGCGATCGCCGCCGGCGAAGAAGCGCATTGAGCCCGGCAGCTGGTTGAAGTGCGACACGATGGTCGCGCCGATCTCATCGCGCAGCAGCAGATGCCACTTGGGGAAAAGATCAAAACTGCGCTCCGCCTGCACATGCAGCTGGATGAACTCGGAGCTGGCGCCAAACGCCGGCGCGGAGCCGCGCAGTTCCGCGGTGAACGTGCGGGTGAAGAGATCTTCGCCGAGATACCCCTTGGGAACGGTCGCCAACTCAATTCCCGGCACCAGCAGCTGATCGGTGAAGTGCTCGGCGACATCCTCGGTGATCGAGTGCACGGCGTTGACGTAATACACAGTCTGCCAGCTGCCGCGCACCTGCGTGATGCTGGGTCCGATGGAGACGTCCTTGGTGGTGAGATCGCCGGGCGTCTGATTGTCGATCTTAAGTTCGAAAGTGAGCTTCTCCAGCGCCGGATCGCCGATCGGGATGATGTAGTCGGATCTGAGCTCCGTCTGCCGCGAGGCTTCCTGCAGATAGGTATTGAAGCGATGGCCTTCCGCGTTGACGCGCCGGTCCTCCCAGGCGACGGTCGCGCGCGGGCCGGTATCGGTGCCGTAACCCGGGCCGATGGAGTAACGATTGCGCTTGTTCGCCTTGGCGGTGATCTTGATGGGGACCGTGTGCGCCGCGCGGTCCGGCTCGCCTGGCAGTACCTCCAGGGTTGCGAAGTACTGACTGTCGTCGAGCGCGAACTGCGTGCGCAACAGCAGCGTCATGTCGAAGGCGTCGCCCTGCTTGTAGCGCAGATAGCGGCGCACGAGGCGGTCGTCGATCGTGTCCTGCTCGATCGTCGTCTCGCCGAAGTAGTAGCGCAGGCCCGTCTCCAGCGCCAGCGTCACGCGCGCGGTGTGCTTCTCCGGATCCACGAGGAGCTCATTGGCCGTCATGCGTGCATCAAGGTAACCGTAGGTGGACGCGGTGCGCTGCAGATCGCTCTTGATCTGCTCGTAGGCCGCGTGGCTCAGGCGCGCTCCGACCGACAGCGGCAGATGTGCGGTGATATGCCTGAAGAGCGGGTCCTGCGCGCCAGGTCCGCTGACCGTGACATCGACGCTGCTCAGGATGACGGCCTGCCCGGGATCGATCTGCAGGTGCACCCGCCAGTTGTCGTGGCCGCGCTCCTCGAGGCTCGCCTGGACCTTCGGATCGTAGTAGCCAAAGGGTCGCAGTGCCGCCTGCACCTCCCGGTCAACGCGATTCAGCAGGCGCTCGAGCGTATCGCGATCGACATTGGGCCGCTTCTTGTAGCGCTCGAAGCTCAAGTACGTGAGGACGTTGCGCCGCAGCTCGTCATTGACTCCCTTGATGTCGACGTCGACGTCGGCCCACGCGCGAGCGCAGAGCAGCAGGCAGCCGACGCCCATCGGCAGCCAACTGCGCCGCAGCGCTCGCAGCAAGGGATTGTGCTCGCCCATCGAGCCCCGCGATCACAAAGAGGGAATTCTAGAGCCTCGCGCGCCGCGGCGCTTGCGGCATGCAATGACGTTGTCGGCTGCAGAGCGCTCTTCGGCGCGCGCGTGGCTCTCACGCCCAGTCGTCACCGGCGCTCAGTTCAAGCGCCGTCTCGCCGCTGCAGTCTCCGGAGGCGTCGAAGCGCCGTTCGATCATCCGCAGCGCGCCGCTTGCTTTGAGCAGCACGACCGTCGAGCAGCGCGTGCCGTAGAGCGGATGCAGTACGAAGGGTGCGGAGAGCGCGCGGCGCCATTCGGCTGGAACATCCGCCGGGTAGGCGTCGTCGCTGGCGGCGCCGGGCGTGCGGTCGTTGAGCATCGCCAGCAGTGCCTGCGGTGTAGGCGCGTGCGCAGCGCGAAGCGAGATCTCAAAGCGCCGCCGCACGCGCGTTAACTTCGGCCACGCAGTATCGAGCAAGCGATTGCTGAGACCATAGACACCCGGCTGCAGGGCGCGGGCAAAATCCGGCGCGCGATTTGAGGCATACCAGAGCTCGTTGCCATCTCCGAGGAGCAGATTGAAGCCGGCATAGGTGGGTGCGCGCGCCTTGAGACTATCGAGGAATTCATGCGCTGGCGCCGTCCCGCACAGATACTCGGGGATCAGGCGGCCGCGCGATGGGCCGTGTGGCGGCGTTGCCGGCCACTCGCGAAAGTTGGTCACGATGCCAAAGCGGCGCGCCCGATCGATGCCGAGCCAGGTGCCGCCCGCGGCGAGGTCGCGGCCGGCGAGCATCTCAGCCTCCGGCCATTTGCCAAGCGGCGCCGCCGGCCGCGCGTGCAGCTCATCGCGATTGGCTGCGAGGATCAGCCGATAGCCCGGGTGAGCATTCCAGGCAAGCACGAGTAGACACACGGGACGCCCTTGGGAGGATCAGCCGCTTGGATCTGCAAGCCACGCGCTGATCAGGCGATAGGAGATCGAATGCGACGGCGGCAAGCCTGCCGCGCCCGCACTCAGCTCCGCGCGCGTGAACCAACGCACATCCTCGAGCTCGCCGCCGACGCAGATCGCGGCATGCGGCGCGCAGCGCGCCTGAAATCCAAGCATGAGCGATGCCGGGAACGGCCACGGCTGGGAGGAGTGGTAACGAATGTCGTGCACGGCAACGCCGGTCTCCTCGGCCACTTCGCGCACCACCGCATCCTCAAGGCTCTCGCCCGGTTCAACAAATCCCGCAATCGTCGAATAGCGGCCGGCCGGCCAGTCTGCCTGTCGGCCGAGGAGCGCGCGCGCGCCGTCGCTCACCAGGACGATGATCGCCGGGTCAAGGCGCGGGAACACCTCCTGCGCACAATCGATCGCTGAGCAGCGCAATGCGTGCCCGGCGCGCTGCGGGCGCAGCCGCGCCCCGCAGATGCCGCAGAAGCGGTGGCGCGCGCGCCAAATAGAAAGCCCGCGAGCGTAGGCGAGGAGCCCCGCTTGCTGCGGCGGCAACAGGTTCGCTACGACCCGCAGCTCCTCAAAGCGTGCGCCGGGCGGTAACGCCGGCGAATCCGCCGGCGCAATTTCGACGAGCACGCAGAGCGCACCGTCAAACAAGCCGAGGAGTACGAGCTGCTCGTCTTGCGCGGCCTGCACTATCGGCTGATCGCCCGCCAGAAATGCAACGTGCGGCGCAGGCTGCGTATATATAAGGTGCGTCGTGCCGCGCATTGCGACATAACGCGTCGCCGGATCTGCCGCGGCGCGCGCGCGCCAATCCAGCACATCGCGCTCGTCGGATTGCCGGTCGATGTACGGACCGGCAAAGAAATTGGCATTCTTGCCGTGATCCATGCGCTCAAAAGTCGGGCATGCGGGATTGGGATTGTAGCAGCCCGGTTACAAGAGCCCCGCTTGGCGCACGAGCTTTTGGGGATTGGGCTGCGCTCGCGGCGCGACGCGCGGGAAGCGGCGCTGCCGCGCGCGCTTAAGCCGGTGCTTCAGTTCGTGGCGGCCCTGTCGGTCGCGCGGCGCCGAAAGGTCGGCTGCTTCGAGAGATCTTCCGGCGTGTAGCCATATTCGGCGGCGAGCTCCGCGACGCTCGAGTCGAGCTGAAAGCCATAGCCGGCGTCGCGCTTCCAGCTCAGCACGGAGTTCTTATGGAGGCTCGCAACACGCCCCTGCGAGCCTGCAATGTGCATCTTGTTCAGCATCGCGCGTGCCACGCCATCCTGCGACACCAGTGTCTCGTAGGAGATGATCGTCAGGCGATCGCCGACGAGCTCTTTGAAGCGCAGCAGATTCTGGTGCGCTTGGAACCATTCAAATTGTGCGGCCTGCGGCGCAAGCCGCCAGCGCCGCCAGGCGGAATAGAGCATATCCATCGGATTGCGCACCAGCCCGATGAAACGGAATTCGACGTCGGGCAATCTGCGCACCGCGCTCGCCAGCAGTTCAAGGCACGACCACTGCTGCAGATGGTGCGGAGATTTCTCCACGAACACCGGCGCGAAGCGTTTGCACAGGGCGCGCCAGCCTTCAAACACCAGCGCCTCGTCATCATTGGGCGGCACAAACCGCGGAACGTTGTGCGTGAGCAGCGTAATGAGGTCGGTACGTGCCTTGCGCGGCGCAATCGGTACTTCGCTCGCGAGCAGTTGCGCCTGCGGCAGCCCGAGAATTGAGGCGGCCTTGGTCCAGTAGAGCGTCTCGTACTCGCCGTGCCGCGTGTGCTGCACGTGGCGCGCATTCGTGCCGCTGCACAGCAGGTTCTGCAATGCGCTCGAGCCCGATGACTTCGAGGACAGAACGACAACGCAGCGCGGCGACTCCCCTTCCATGACTTGAATATAACCTGCCGCAAACCTGTGCGCGAGGTCTCAAAAAAACATTAACAGTTATTGACACATAGGCTTCGGCTGAGGGGGTTGTAGTGATTTGACAATTACACAGATTGCACCAACCTTTAGCGGGAGCGGCGCAGATCCTGCGCACGGATCAGTTTGCGCTCAGGCCACGCGTGCAGAGCAAACAGCGCGTTTCGCGCAGCGTGAGCCGATCCACCACCACGAGCGCCGCGCAATCGGTGCAGCGGCCGTAATGGATTTCGTTGCCGCGCGCGAGCGCCGTCATCAGGAAGATCGCGTGTTCAAAGCTGATGCGCGGCGCGGGGAATATCGCCGTGAAGAGCTCGAACGCCTGGCACAGCCGCTCGCCGCGCGTCAGGCTCGGCAGCATGTGATTGACGTCCGCGAGCCGCGTCGTCGGCACGACACCGAGCAGCGAGAAGAAACTTGCGAGCATGCCGGTCTCATGCTGCGCCCGCGGCCCACGCATGAAAAAGCTCACCTGCTGCGGGGATTTGCCGCGGTGCCGCGGCGGGCTGTCCGGCGTGCGTACATACGAGCGATACAGCTTGCGGATGCGATCATCGGACAGCATGGTCCAGGCGCGAATCGTGTGCGTGCGCGCGCCGTGACTGAGAAAGCGCAGGGCGAGATCCAAACGCAGCCGGTCGCGGCTGTAGCGATCGTCGGAAATGCGCATGTCGGCTCCTTAGCTAGTTGCTATCTCAAAAAAGTGGGAGGAAAATCCCAAAAGCAAAGTGGGCTAAAAATCCCAAAATATGGATCGGAACGCAAGAGCCAAAGGTTGGCGAAAACGGGCACATTGAGGGGGAGCATGCGATGAAGACGCAAAGCCTGCGGATCGCGGAGCAGATGACGAGCGCGCCTTGGTCGGCCCAGCCGTGGCTCGGCGGTACCGCCCTAGGCGTGCTTGCCGAGCTTAACGAGCAGTGCCTCGCGCTCCTCAGGGAGGAGGCGGCCGCGCACCCGGACTCCGCGCACCCGCTCTTGCGGGAGCTCGCGCAGCTATGGTCGCGGCTCGATGCGGTGGCGATGAAGCGCGCGGCGGCCTGCCCGTATCTGCTCCTCGATTCGGGCTTTGGAGACCCCGCCCGTTGGCTCTGGGGCCAGGGCGCGCAGGTGCTTGAGCGTCAGCGCGGGCCTGCGGTGCCATTTTTTACGACGGCGCGCGCCGCGATTCTGATGCGTACGGTGCTGACCTACGGTTGGCACCTCGCGCAGAACCGCCCTTCGGCCGCACGGCTGTTGCTTGCGATGGCGCCGCAATGCGTCGGTCTGCTGCGTAGCTACAGTCTGGTGCAGCTGAGTGAGCTTGCCGAGCAGCACCCCACCTGGCTGCAGCCACGCTGGCCTCAGCGGGTGCGAATCTGGCGCGAATTTCTCACTGCCGCCTTGGCAGGGGAAGGGCCGCCGCTGCAGCACGCACACCTGCGCGGCTTGCAGATTCTGGCGGCCGACGCGCGCGCGGCGACCGCCGGATGAAACGCCAGGCGCTGGCAGACTTCAGTCGGATCAGTAACTTAGGAGAATTTTCGCAAGCCCTGTGACACTTGGGCTTGACGTTGTTGCGCCGCCGACGGACGCTAGCTGCCGCCGCAAATGTTAACTGGGAGCCCGACATGGCTGGCCGACCCATTGCTTCAATAACAATATCGTTCGGACTGGTGTCCATTCCGGTGCAGGTTTTTACCGCCGCTGAATCCGCCGCGCGGCTCTCGTTCAACCTGCTCCACAAAGACTGCGGCTCGCGACTCAAGCAGCAGTACGTGTGCTTGAAGGATGGCCAGATCGTTGAGCGTGCCGACATGGTGAAGGGCTATGAATTCGCCAAGGATCAGTACGTGCAGTTTGCGAACGAGGAGATAAAGGCGCTCGAGGCGGTGGGCACCGACTCCATCGAGATCGCGGAATTCGTGCCGCTGCAGTCGATCGACCCCGTCTACTTTGAGAAGACCTATTATCTCGGGCCCGACAAGGGCGGCGCGAAACCCTACGCACTGCTGGTCGAGGCGCTGCGCGAATCGAAGCGCTGTGCGGTCGGCAGCTGGTCATCCAAGGGCAAACAGCACACCGTCGCTCTGCGACCCTCGGGCGACGTGCTCGTCATGCAGCAGCTCTACTTCGCCAATGAGATCCGCTCCACCGAGGAAGTCGCCGTTCCGGAAGTGCAGTTCAAGGATGCCGAGCGCAAGCTCGCGCTGCAGCTCATCGCGCACCAGAGTACCGACGCCTTCGACCCCAACGCCTATAGCAACGAGGTCAAGGCGCGCATCGACGCTGCGATCGAGGAGAAAGTCAAAGGCAAAGAGATCACAATGGTGAGCGCGCCGCGCCGCGCGGCGCCCAATGTGGTCGATCTGATGGAAGTGCTGAAGAGGAGTCTCAAGGATGTTGAAGGCGCTCGCGGCCGCGGCGGTACGCCCTCTGCACGCAAGCCGCCGCAGCGTGCCACCCAGAGCGCGGTGAAGGGCCGCAAAGCAGCCAAGCGCTGACTTGAGGATAATGAGCGTATACGACGTCCGTGAAGTTGCGACTGCTCTGCGATGTTCCAGCCGCGCCGTCTACGGGCTCGTGCGCAGCGGCTTCGTCACTCCGGCCCGCGGCCCGCGCCGCCGCCTGCAATTCTCGTTTCAGGACATCCTGCTGCTGAAGACCGCGAGCCGGTTGATCGCAGCGTCAATCCCGCGTCGTAAGGTCGCGCGCGCCGTTACCGCGTTGCGCCGCAGCCTGCCCGCCGAGTTGCCGCTGGCGGGCCTGCGCATCAGCGCGGTCGGCGATCGCGTCGCGGTGCAGTCGATTGGCCACACCTGGGATGCCGAATCGGGCCAGGGAATCTTCGCCTTCGACGTGCTCGGAGGCGATGGCGGCATTCGCCTCATCGAAGCAGCGCCCGCAGCGCCCGCCGCGGTGCGGCAAAGGGATGTCGAGGAGTCATTCGCCGCCGCCCTCGCGCTTGAGGATTCAAACAGCGCCGCCGCCCAGCAGCTGTATCAAACGATCATTGCGGCGGATGCGCAGCATCTGGAGTCCTACATCAACTGCGGGCGGCTGCTGCATATCGGGCGCGAGCTTGCAGCCGCCGAGCGGCTGTACAGAAAGGCTATTGATGCGTGCGGACCGGCAGCGACGCTTCTCTTTAATCTCGGCGTGCTGCTCGAGGATCTCGGCCGCAGCGAAGCGGCGATCGCTGCCTATCACCAGGCGCTCGAGTGCGATCCCGACCATGCCGACAGCCACCACAACCTCGCGCGTCTCTACGAGGCGAATGGACGCGTGCAGAACGCCATCCGCCACTTCAACCACTACCGGCGCTGCGGCGGATAGCCCGCAACGGCGCTAGGCCTCGCCGCGGTAGATCGCAACCTCGTGCCTGCCGCGCGCATCGCGCGCCGCACGGAACATCCCGGCGGTGCTGAATTCCATGACGACATTGCCCTGTGCGTCGACCGCGATGATGCCGCCGCTGCCGCCGAGCGCGCGGATGTTCTTGTGAATGGCCTCATGCGCCGCCTCGGCGAGCGACAGACCGCGATACTCGACCGCGCAGCAGATGTGGTACGCCGCTACCGCGCGGATAAAGTACTCGCCATGTCCGGTTGCTGAGACCGCACACACACCGTTCTTCGCGTAGGTGCCAGCGCCGATGATGGGCGAGTCGCCGACCCGCCCCTGGCGCTTGTTGGTCAGGCCGCCGGTCGAAGTTGCCGCGGCCAGATCGCCGCGGGCATCCAGCGCCACTGCGCCCACCGTGCCCTGCGACATATCGGGCATCAGATCCGAAACGCTGGTGCCTTGCTGTTCGTGCGCGAGCTGCCGTTGGCGCTCCGCGGTGCGCAGATCCAGATTCGGCACGAGCGTGAAGTTTTCCTCGAGCGCGAACTCCTCGGCGCCGACACCGACGAGCAGCACATGGCGCGATTTCTCCATCACGCGCCGCGCGAGATCGACGGGATTTTTGACATGGCGCACGGCTGCGACCGCGCCCGCTTTTTGACGCGCGCCGGTCATGACCGCGGCGTCAAGCTCCACCCAGCCATCGCGCGTCAGCGCCGCGCCGCGGCCGGCGTTGAAGAGCGGATCATCCTCGAGCGTGCGCACGGCGGTGGTGACCGCATCCAGGCTCGCGCCGCCGCTATCCAGAATCGCAAAGCCGGCGTCGAGCGCGCGCGCGAGGCTTGCGTGGTACGCGGCAAGATGCGCGCTTGAGACCTTCTCGCGCGGCATCGCGCCTGCCCCGCCGTGTATGGCAATCGCGTGCACGATATTTATACGCAGTCGCGCAGTGGCAGATTGGGATCCGCGAGCTTGTCCAGGTTCGGGCGCGCGCGCGCGGCGATGAGCCTGCGCGCCGCCATCTGGTCCTTGGCGGCGTTCACCGTGTCAACCGCGATGAGCTCGCCAGCGGCGAGATAGCAGGCGCTGAAACTGCGCGCGGCCGGCGTGCCGCGCATCACGAGCGTGTCGTAGCCGTGGTTGAGGCCCACGATAATGAGCTTCAGATCGTACTGATCGGACCAGAACCACGGCACCTTGTCGTGCGCGACCGGGTTACCGAGCATGCTGAGCGCGGCGCTCGTGCCCTGCTCGAAGGCGTTGTCGACCGATTCAAGGCGCACGCGCCGGCCGTAATGCGGACTCGGATGCAGGCAGCAGTCGCCGGCGGCGAGGATTCGCGGATCGGAACTGCGGCAGAACTCATCCACCGTGATGCCATTGGCGCAGTCTAGGCCAGCGGCGCTGGCCAGCTCATCAGCGGGCACAACGCCGACGCCGACGATCACAACATCCGCCGCATACTGCGCCCCATCCTCGCACAGCACCGCGCTCGCGCGTGCGCTGGATGCGCCCTTGGTGATGGCGCGCACGCGCGTCTCGCAGCAGATCCTGACGCCGTGGCGCGCGTGTTCTGCCTGCACGAACGCGGATACTTCCGCGCAGGTCACGCGATTCATGGTGCGCTCGGCCATCTCGAGCACCGTGACCTCAAGGCCGAGCCCGCGGCAGGTCGCCGCGACTTCAAGTCCGATGTAGCCGCCGCCGACCACAACCACCCGCTTGCCCGCTGACAACTCACCGCGAATGGCTTCAACGTCGCGCAACGTGCGCAGGAAATGTACGCCGGGCAGGTCTGCGCCGGGCACCGCGAGCGCTCGCGGCCGGCTGCCCGTTGCCAGCAGCAGCTCATCGTAGGCATGCGTCGCGCCGTCATCGCCGCGTACGCGTTGCGCGCTGCGCTCGATATGCGTGACGCGCTGCGACAGGTGCGTTTCAATCGAATGCTCGGCATAGAACTGCGGCGGTCGGATGAAAAGCCGGTCTGCCGCGAGCGCCCCCGCGAGGTACTTCTTCGAAAGCGGCGGGCGCTGATAGGGCCAGGCATCCTCCTCACCCAGAAGAACGATCGCCCCCGTGAAGCCCTTGCGGCGCAGGGTCTCAATGGCGGAGGCGGCGGCCTGGCCGGCGCCGACGATGACAATTCGCGACAGCGACATGGGTGCGCAGAATAGCGGGACGGGTTGTGATGCACCAAGCCTACGCGGGCGCAGCGCCTAAGTGCGCTAGAATGGTGCGCAGCCGCCGCGCGCACGCCCCGTGCCGCACGCCAAAGCGCGTCATTTATGAACCTGTGGGGCGTGGCACGAATACTGCAAAACGCCGCTGCCCATCCTGCCTGCCATGATTGAAAATGCCGACGGAGTGCCAGTCCATGAAACTCGTCACCGCGATTATTAAGCCCTTCAAGCTCGATGACGTGCGCGCGGCGTTGTCCGATATCGGCGTCTCCGGCATGACTGTGACCGAGGTCAAGGGTTTCGGGCGCCAGCGCGGCCACACTGAACTCTACCGCGGCGCCGAATACGTGGTCGACTTCGTACCCAAGACGCGCATCGAGGTGGCGGTGCGCGGCGATCTGCTGGATCAGGTGATCGAGGCCATCATCAAGGCGGCAAAGACGGGTAAGGTGGGCGATGGCAAGATCTTCATCACGGATATCGGCCGCGTCATACGTATCCGCACCGGGGAGACGGACGACGCGGCGCTTTGAGCTGCGCGGGCGCGCCTTTTCGCCATGAATGAGGAGATGGCGCTGCGGCAGGCGGTGCAGGAGGCCGGCGTTGGTCTTGCGCAGCGGCACATCTTTCTCTGCGTCGGCGGCAAGTGCGCCGACCCCGCCCTGCAGCAGGAGTCCTGGCAGTACCTGAAGGCTCGGCTGAAGGAGCTCGGCCTCGTCGCGCCGCGCGGCCCGGTGCTGCGCTCCAAGGCGGATTGCCTGCGTATCTGCGTCGGCGGCCCGATCGCGGTCGTCTACCCGGACGGGGTCTGGTACAAGGCCTGCACGCCCCGGAATCTCGAGCGGATCATCCAGGAGCATCTGCTGCACGGTCGAGCGGTGCGCGAGCTTGCCATCGCCACCGCACCGCTCGGGGCGGCTTAGCGCACCACGCGCAGGGCGCGCGCGCTGCGGCCCATGCCGAGCGCGCCGCTCCTGGCAACCTCCAGCAGCTGCGCCTGGCGGGCAAGTTCGGCAACAAAGGCGGTGATCTCGGCCTCGCTCGCCGTCAGCTCCACCACGAAGCCGTCGGGCGCCGGGTCCAACACCCGTCCGCCGGTGCGCACCACATAGCCGCGTACCGCATCGCTTTGTCCGGCACGCACTTTGAGCTTCAAGAGTACGAGCTCGCGCTCCAGATGCTCCCCGAGCGTCATGTCCTCGACGCTCACCACATCAACCACCTTGTTGAGGTGGCTCAGAATCTGCTGGATCACCGCCTCGGACCCCTTGGTCACGAGGGTAATGCGCGACACCGTCGCATCCTCGGTCGGCGCTACCGAAAGGGATTCGATGTTGTAGCCACGCGTGGAGAAGAGCCCGGCGACGCGCGCCAGGGCGCCCGCTTCGTTCTGCAGCAAGATGGCAATGATGTGACGCATGGCGGCCGGCCCAGGATCGGTGGGCAAAGAATAAGGTATTGGCCCGCGCTGCGCTGCCTGCGGATCGCTTGCGGCACCTTGCGCGGCGCGCTCAAGCTGCTTAGGCTTTGACGGTTTCCCTCCTGTGCGTCGACCACGGTTTTCTTCGATGAACGACACGGTATCCCTGCCGCGATCCCCTGCTCATCCGCTCGCGGGCCAGCGCATGAGCGGTGCCGAGATGATCGTGCAAGTCGCTGGCGGATGAGGGTGTGACCGCCATTTTCGGCTACAGCGGCGGGGCGATCCTGCCGACCTACGATGCGGTGTTTCTCTACAACGAGCGCCGCGCTGCCGCGGGGCTCGAGCAGATGCCGCTGTACGTGCCGGCCAACGAGCAGGGCGCAGGCTTCATGGCGGCCGGCTATGCGCGCGCTACGGGTCGCGTGGGCTTGTGTCTGGTGACCTCCGGTCCCGGGGCGACCAACACCGTCACCCCGGTGCGCGACTGCATGGCCGACTCGGTGCCGGTCGTCGTCATCTGCGGCCAGGTGCCGACCGCCGCCATCGGCACCGATGCATTCCAGGAAGCGCCCGTGCCGAGCATCATGGGCGCGATCGCGAAGCACATCTTTCTGGTCACCGATCCCCACAAGCTCGAAGCCACCGTGCGCACCGCTTTTGAGATCGCGCGCACCGGGCCGTCCGGGCCCGGTCGTCGTCGACGTGCCCAAGGACGTGCAGGCCTGGCAGGGCGAGTTCGTGGGCTCGGGCACGCTGCCGATCCCGGGCTACCGCCGCCGCATGCAGGAGCTCGCCGCGCATAGCCTCGAGGCGCGCGAGGCCGAGCGCTTCTTCGAGATGCTCGGCAGCGCCGCGCGGCCACTTCTCTACGCGGGCGGCGGTGTGATCAACGCCGGCGCGGCGCCGGCGCTCGGCGAGTTTGCCCATGCGTTCGGCATACCCGTCGTGACCACACTCATGGGCATCGGCGCATTTGATACCAGGGAGCGCCTCGCGCTGCGCATGCTCGGCATGCATGGCGCCGCATTTGCCAACTACGCGGTGGATGACTGCGATTTTCTGATCGCGGTCGGCTCGCGTTTCGATGATCGCGTCGCGGGCGTGCCGGCGAAGTTCGCCGCCAACGCGAAGCGCATCGCGCACCTCGACATCGATCGGGCGGAAATCAACAAGGTCAAGCGCGTCGACTGGAGTCATGTCGGCGCACTGCCTGAGGCGCTGCGCACGCTGGTCGCGTACGGGCAGCAGGTGAACTTTCGCCCCGACTACGCACGCTGGCATGCGGAGCTGGAGGCTCTGAAGCGCACGCACGCGATGAACTACGACCGCGCAAGCGCGCTCATCCAGCCGTATTACGTGATCGAGGAGATCAATCGGCATACGCGCGGCGAGGCGATCATTGCAACCGGCGTGGGCCAGCATCAGATGTGGGCGGCGCAGTACTGCGATTTTCGCGCACCGCGGCTCTGGCTCACCTCCGGCAGCATGGGCACCATGGGATTTGGGCTGCCGGCCGCCATCGGCGCGCAGATCGCAAACCCTGGGCGGCTCGTCATCGACATCGACGGCGACTCGAGCATCCGCATGAACATCGGGGAGCTTGAGACCGTGACGACCTATGACCTTCCCGTGAAGGTCGTGGTGCTCAACAACTTCGGCGACGGCATGGTCAAGCAGTGGCAGAAGCTCTTCTTCAAGGGGCGGCTCTCGGCGAGCGACCGCTCACTGCACAAGAAGGACTTCGTCAAGACCGCGCAGGCGGATGGCTTCGGGTATGCGGTGCGGCTCGATCGCAAGGAAGACGTGCCGCGCATCATTCGCGAACTCATCGAGTACCCGGGGCCGGCATTTGTCGAGGTGATGATCGACCCGGATGCCGGCGTCTATCCGATGGTCGGCCCGGGTCAGACCTACGCGCAGATGATCACGGGCGATTTCATTGCCTCGCGCCATGAGGTCGAGATCGAGGCGCCGGGCCCGGCAGAGATGTTCTAAACACTATGAAATACCTGCATACGATGCTGCGCGTGCGCGATGTGGATGCCTCACTGCGGTTTTTTTGCGATGCGCTCGGACTCAAGGAGCTCTCGCGCCAGGACTATCCGCAGGGGCGCTATACGCTCATATTTCTGGCCGCGCCGAAGGATGAGTCGGCGCAGATCGAGCTTACGCACAACTGGGATCCGCAACAGTACTCGGGCGGGCGCAACTTCGGCCATGTCGCGTACGCGGTGGACAACATCTATGCGACGTGCAAGCGCCTCGCCGAGCACGGCGTTACTATTAATCGGCCGCCGCGTGACGGACACATGGCCTTCGTTAGGTCTCCAGAAAATATCTCGATCGAACTATTACAAAAGGGTGCGGCGCTTGAGCCGGCCGAGCCCTGGAAATCGATGCCTAATACGGGTGAGTGGTAGGCGCTTAACCAAAAGGATAAACATATGAGCAACGCTGACATTCGGGGCCGATTCGTGTGGCACGAATTGATGACGACCGACACCAAGGCCGCAAGCGCCTTCTATCCCAAAGTGACCGGCTGGCGAACCCAGCCCTGGGACAAGGATCCGTCATACCAGCTGTGGCTTTCAGGGAAGGGCCCGTTCGGCGGCGTGCGCATGCTGCCGGATGCGGCGCGCGCGCAGGGTCCCTCGTGGCTCGCCTACATCGGTACGCCCGATGTGGATGCCGACCGTGCAGCACGCCCAAAAATTAGGCGCCCGCATCGTGATGGGTGCGACCGATATCCCCGACACCGGCCGCATGGCGGTGCTCACCGATCCGCAAGGTGCGTCCTTTGCGCTCTTCAGCGCCGCGGCGGGTTCCGGGGCGGGCAGCGGCGGCGCTGCCGGTCCCAGCGAGTTCTCGTGGCACGAGCTCACGACCACCGACGTCGAGGGCGCGAAGCGTTTTTACGGCGAGCTCTTTGGTTGGCGGGAAGTGAACAAGCACGACATGGGCCCCATGGGCACCTACCACCTGGTGGGCTTTGCGGGCGCGACCGAGGCGTCGATCGGCATGTACCAGAGCCCCGTCGACAAGCCGATGCCGACCCGCTGGATGTGCTATGCCCACGTGAGCGGATATCGATAAATCGGCGAACGCCGCCAAGTCAGGCGGCGGCAAGGTTGCCAACGGCCCGATGGAGGTGCCCGGAGGCACCTGGATTGCACAGCTGCACGGATCCGCAGGGTGCGGCCTTCGCGGTGCACGCCGACAAGCGGGTTGCGGCCTCCGCACCAGCCGCGCAGCCGGCCAAGCCCGCACCTGCCGCGACTCCCCCGAAGGCGCCGCCGCCCAAGGCTGCGGCACCGCCACCCAAATCACCCTCTCCTGCGACCCTGAATGCGCCGCCGAGCACCGCGGCGCCCACCGCCAAGCCGTCAGCGCCAAAGCCCGCGCCCAGCCCCGCGCCGAGCACGCCCGCCGCCGCGGCTGCGCCCAGCGCCAAGCCCCCAGCGGCGCGTGCCGCTTCTGCGGCGAAGAAGGCGCCCGCCAAGAAGGCGGCCCCCGCTAAGAAGGCGCCGGCGAAGCGGGCGAAAAAGGCGGGCAAGAAGAAGAAGGTGGCCGCCAAGAGGCGAGCGCACAAGAAGACAAAGGTCGCGAAGAAGACCCGGCGTGCGCTCGGCAAGCGCAAGGCGGCGAAAAAGCGCGGCAAGACTGCGCGCCGCCGCACACAAGGCGGCGGCTTGGCGAGCGCGCGTCGCGTCGCGGTGAAGCAGGCGCGTTCGCTTCTTCGGCGGCTGCGCGGCAGGCGGCACCGCTAAGGATAGGACTGCATCGGGCGCAGCGGAGCAATCCGCCGGCCTCCGATGCCGTCGCGGCGCTACTGCGCCTCCTTCTCTCCGGCCGCACGCTGCGCGGCAGCGGCCTGCGCGGCGGCATCAAGCTCGGCGCGGGCGCGTGCTTCGGTTGTCTTGGCCTGTTTCAGCTGCTGCGCCTGGGCGGTCGCTTCGGTCGCGGCGGAGCCTGCCGTCTCGACCAGGCCGCACCCGGCAAGCGCGCCCGCAATCAATATGAACGCTGTTACGCGGATCATGACATCACTCCTTTCGCATTCCCTATAGTGGGCGGGCAGTGCCCCCAAGGGCGTCCTTCCGACCCGGAGCACACTATGGCAGCTCGATCGCGCGCGAACCGTGACGCGGGTACACCGCCGCCGGTGCGACGCGGCTATTTTGAATGCCGCTACGGCCAGCTTCACGTTTACAACACCATGCCGCCCGGGGGTGGGTTCGAGGAGGGAACGACGCTTGTGTGTTTGCATGCGGCGCCGCTCAGCGGCGCAGCTGTTCAATCGGCTGCTGGTCCTGCTGGGGCGCAAGCGATCGGTGTATGCGCCAGATCTGCCCGGCTATGGTGGATCCGACGCCCCTGCTGCGCCGCCCGCGATCGAGGACTATGCGGCGGCGATCGGCGACTTCCTCGACACCATGCGGCTGCGGCAAGTCGATTTGGTGGGATGCCAGGCGGGCGCACTGATCGCCGCCGAGCTTGCAATCACGCGCCCGCAGCAGGTGCGGCGGGCGGTCTTGATTTCGGTGCCGGCGCTCAATGCCGCCGAGCGCGCCCAGTTCACGAACGCTCCGTGGCCCGAGCCGCTTGGCGCCGATGGGGCGCAACTGCAAGCCGAGTGGCGGCGCGCCTCAGGCGCGGGCACGCCGGCGCTGCCTGCCGAGATTACCGCGCGGCGCCTCGCAGCGATGCTTTGCGCGGGTGCACGTGCCTCCTGGGGCATGCATGCCGTGGTGCAATACGCCGCACAGCAAAGGCTTGGGCTCATCACGCAGCCCGTGCTGATGCTGCGCCCGGCTGATGAATACCGGGATGCGACGGCGCGCGCGCGGGAACTGTTGCCAAAAGCCCGCCTCATGGATTTTGCAGCCCACGGCGCCGCGTTGTGCGAGACCGCACCTGAAGCTGTAGCGGATGCGGTAGAAGAATTCCTGCGCTGATGCCTGCGCCGTGTTATGTCATGTTTGGCGAACTTGCTCACATTTCGTGTTGACAGAACTGCGCGCGGCTCCCGCCTCGCGCTACACTTTAAGACACTTAATTTTACGGGTGAAGGGATGCGCAGAGAGAAATGAGCGTGCAGCGCCAGTCAGCCCCTTCGAACGAAGTGGATTTGGAATCCACGGCCGAGCTGCCCGTGCTCGATGTTGCGGACGCCGCGGGTGAGCACGCGAGCAGCACAGATACCTGGGTCGTTCCGAGCCCCACCGGTCTTAGCGCGCCGTCAGAGCCGTTAGTCGACGAGCGCAGCACTCAGCTTGAATCAAATCTTCGCGCGCTGTCTGACTCGCTGAAGGACGTCGAGGAGCGCCTTACGCGCAAAGGCGAGCGACTGACGGAGCTTGAGCGCGAACTTGCAGCCGCGCACAGCGTACGCCAGGCGACCGAAGAGCGGGCGGCTGCGCTCGCAAAAGAACTCGAAGGGATGCGCGCGACACTGCAGCAGACCGAAGCGCGCAGCGAAGAGCGGCGCATCGCAGTGGCGGAGCATGAGGCAGCGGTGCGTGCGCTGCATGCTCGCGAAGGCGCGCTCGACGCCAAGCTCGTTGGACGTGAGCGCGACCTCGAAGGTGCCTACCGCGAGTTGCGTGAGCAGCAGGTGCGCAACGCCGGTTATTTGGAGACGCTTGCGCTCACTCGAGGGCCGCCGCACGGTGTTCGATGCGCTGCTCTCCGGACTCGATCATGCGGTCAGTGACCGCGAAACGCGCCTGCAGCGTCTGCAGGGCGAACTCGGCAGCCGCACGCAGGAAGTGGGTGAATTGCAGGCGCAGCTGCGCACGCGCAATGCACGCATCGCAGCGCTCGACAAAGAGGTGAGCGATCTCGGCGGCGCGCTCGCGCGGCGTAACGAGCAAATCGGCGAGGTCAAGAGCGACGCCGCATTCCTGAATGACACCATCGTTGCACTGACCGCGACGGTTGCGGAGCGTGATGCCAGCATCACCGCCTTGAAGGCCGCGCAGCTGGCGCAGGGCGAGACTCTCAACGATCGTCAGCGCGAGCTTGCGCAGGCGATGTCCGAGAACGAAGTGCAGCGCAAGACTCTGGGCACGTTGGAAGCGGCGCTCGCGGCCGCCAACACGCGTCTTGCCGAGGAAGAAGCTGCCGCACAAGCCGCGCTGCAGTTGCGCAACTCGCTGGAGACGGCAATTTCGGAGCAGCGTCAGAAGGTCGCGCAGGCTCGAAGTGGAACTTGCAGGCCGTGGTGCTTGATCGCGACGAGCGCATCGCCGCGGGCCTGCTGCTGCAGCGGACGCACGATGAACTGGCTGCGAGTCTCAACGCGACGAGCGCGCGCCTGCGCGAATTTGAGTCCGAGGTGGCCGACCAGGCCCAGACCATCACGACCCTGCAGGAGGAGCTGCGTGCGAGCATCGAGCGCGCGCGCGATCTGGAGGGCGATCTGCGCGCGGCGGAAGACTCCATTCACCGCTTGGAAGCGGAGGTGCGCAGCAAGGCCGCGCGGCTCGAGGAGCTGGCAAAGACCCAGGACGATTCGCGCGCGTCCATCGAGCACGCACGGCGCACGCTCGCTGAGCGCGAGCGCCTCATGAACCGCCTCGAGACCGAAGCGGCGAACAGCCAGGCGCTGCTCGGCAACATTCAGCAGAGCATCAAGCGGCTCGATCCCGGATCAACCAGCGGCACTCATGAGGTGGCGCCGGAGGGCGCGGCGCGGCTCTTCATCCGCACCGGCGACTCCGAAGTGGTGCACATGCTGGGTCGCAAGACGACGATCGGGCGCACGCCGGACAACGATCTGCAGATCGACGCCAAGTTCGTGAGCCGCCATCACGCGGTCATTCTCGCCGGGCCGACGCATACGATCATCGAAGATCTGAACAGCACGAACGGCGTGATCGTGAACGGGCGGCGCGTACTGCGCCAGACACTGAAGGACGGCGACATCGTTCTCATCGGCAAGGCGCCGTTCCGCTTTGCCGTGCGCCCCACGGCCGAGCGGCGCTGACGCGCACGCCGCCGTCCCACCACGTAGTTCGCAAGCTCAAGCCAACCGGCTAAGCTTGCCGATCCTTGCATCGGAGTTGGTGTGGCGAGCCCGTACATCGAAAGAATCCTGCGGGCGCGCGTGTATGACGTCGCGACGGAGACGCCGCTTGAAGAGGCCGCGCGCCTCTCGCGCCGCATCGGCGCACGGGTGTTTCTCAAACGCGAAGACCTGCAGTCGATTTTTTCGTTCAAGCTGCGCGGCGCCTATAACAAGATCGCGCACCTGTCTTCCGCGACTGCGCAGCGCGGCGTCATCTGCGCCTCGGCCGGCAATCATGCCCAGGGCGTCGCGCTGGCCGCGCGCCGGCGCTGCATTCCGGCGCTCATCGTGATGCCGCAGACGACGCCGCAAATCAAGGTCCAGGCGGTCCTCGATCTGGGCGCCGAAGTCGTGCTGCACGGCGATGACTACGACGCGGCGGCCGAGCGCGCCCTTGCGCTGACGCGCGAGCGGCACCTGGTGTTCGTCCATCCGTTTGACGATCCGGACGTGATCGCAGGGCAGGGCACCGTTGCCGTGGAGATTCTGCGCCAGAGCAGCGGCGCGGTGGACGCGATCTTCGTGCCGGTGGGCGGCGGCGGGCTGATCGGCGGCATCGCGGTCTACGTGAAGAGTCTCTTCCCGCATGTGCGCATTGTCGGCGTCGAACCCGAGGATGCCGCCGCCATGTTTGAGTCCTTGCGCGCCAAACACCGGGTCACGCTCGAGCGCGTCGGCGTGTTCGCGGACGGCGTGGCCGTACGGCGCGTCGGCGAGGAGTGCTTTGCTCTCGCGCGCGAATACGTGGATGAGATCATGCTGGTGGACACGGATGAGATCTGCGCGGCGATCCGCGATATTTTCGAGGACACCCGTTCGATCGCGGAGCCGGCCGGTGCGCTCGCGGTCGCGGGCATCAAGAAATATGCGCTACGCGCCGGCGTCAACGGGCAACGGCTGGTCGCCGTCATCAGCGGCGCGAACATGAATTTCGACCGGCTGCGCCATGTGGCTGAGCGCGCCGATATCGGCGCCGCGCGCGAAGCCTTGCTTGCCGCCGCGATACCGGAGGAGCGCGGCAGTTTTCTGCGCTTCTGCGAGGCGCTCGGTCCGCACAGCGTCACTGAGTTCAACTATCGCTACGAAAATGCACGCGCCGCGCAGATATTCGTGGGCTTTGCGCTCTCGCAGGGCCGCAGCGAGCAGCACTCGGTCGCCGCCGCGCTGCGCGCCGCGGGCTATAGCATCACGGACATGACCGACAACGAGATGGCGAAGCTGCACGTGCGCTTCATGGTCGGCGGCCATGCGCGCGGCATCGCAAACGAACTCCTGTACCGCTTTGAATTTCCCGAGCGCCCTGGCGCGCTCGTGAATTTCCTGCAGGCCATCGGCACGCGCTGGAACATCAGCCTGTTTCATTATCGCAATCACGGCTCGGACTACGGGCGCGTGCTCGCGGGCATTCAGGTCCCGCCGCAGGAGCGCGCGCAGTTCATGGATCATCTGCGCGAGCTGCATTACGCCTACACGGAAGAAACCGAGAACCCTGCCTACCGGATGTTCCTCGGCGCTTGAGCCGCTCGGCTTAGGTCACCAGGCGGATGGTGAACGGATAGCGATAGGGGAGGCCCTCGTTTGCCTTCAGCGCGGCGACGATGGTCATGACGAGCCAGAACATGATAAGCAGCGCGCCGAACAGCACCCCGATAAAGAGCAGCAGCAGCAGGCAACTCACCAGCGCGCCGAACAGCACCGTGATATTGAAATTGAGCGCCTCTTTGGCGTGTGCGGCCACGAAGGCGGACTGATCGCGCTTGGCGAGATACACGATGAGGGGACCGAGGATATTGCCAAAGGGAAAGATGAAAAAGCCGAGCGCCGCCAGGTGCGCAACCATTCCCCAGGTACGCTCATCCTGCGTGGGCACGCCGGTCGACTCGGTGGCCGAATCGGCAAGATTCATGACAGCCCTCCCACAGCCGGAACAGCACGGGCGCCAATTATGGCGCCCGGCCTGCAGCATGTAACGTATTTTTGCGCGCGCTACTCCTGAAATGTTGCTTTGACGCCAGCGAATACGCCGAATCCCGGCCGCTCAAAGCCCACCGGGTCCTCGTAGCGGCGGTCGAAGAGATTGTCGATGCGCGCAAACAGTGCAAGGTTTGGCGCGAGCGCGTAGTTGGCAGCCACATTGGTGGTTGCGTAGCCTCCGGCCGTCAGGCGCGAGATGGTGCCCGCGCGGTTGATGTCAATCCACGGTCCGAGGTAGAGCTCGGTTGCGCTGAACGAGAGCGCGGCGCTTGCCTGCCAGGTGGTCGCGTAACTCGCCTTCACCTTCGGGCGGCGCAACAGCTGCTCGTGCAGCAAATCATCCTCGGCAAGCGTGTAGGTGTAATCGGCCCGCATCAGCAGGCGCGCCGTCGGCGCGTAGGCGACGAAGTTCTCGAAGCCGTAGGCAGTTGCACGGTCCACATTCGCGTAGGAAGTAAACGTGCTGTTGTCGTCGATCAGATCGTGCAGGTAGTTGTGAAAGTAGGTCACACCGAAGCGCAGCCGCCGCGCCAGCAGCGACTGCTCGATGCCGAGGTCGTAGCCGGTGCTCGACTCGGGCTTGAGGTTGGGATTGGCGAAGAAATCGAACGCCGGAAAGCTTACGAACAGTTGGTTCAGAGTCGGCGCCTTGAATCCCGTGCCAACACTGCCGCGCAGAGTCGTGTCGGTTTCGGTCACGACCAACTCCGGCGCGATGCGGAAGGTCGTCTTGCTGCCAAACCGGTCGTTGTCATCGTAGCGCACGCTCACCGTGTCGAAGAAACGTTTGCCGAAGCTCGATTGCAGTTGCATAAAGCCGGCATCCGTGGTCATCGCGGCGGAGATCGGACTTTGCTCGATCGCATCGCGCTGGTGCTCGGCGCCGAGCACGAGAATTTCGCCGCGCGCAAGCGTAACGTTTCCCTGCCAGTCGACTTTGAGGCGCTCGCCGCGCTCATAGCTGGGCGTCACCTCAGGCCCGTAGTCGCTCGTATGGTCGTGCGTGTAGCCGACGCCGAGCGTTTCATCGAAGCGGCCGTCGAACAGTCCCAGATGAGCAGTGGCGCGGGTGAAGAGCTGCTGCATGTCCTCCTCGCTCCGCGTTGCGTCCGGAACGGGTGGAAACACATTGTAGTTCTCACCCGTGAACAGCAGCGTGCTGTCGAGATAGTGGGCGACGAGGCCGACGTCGAGGTTGTCGCTGAGCTTGGTGCTGAGCTTGCGTTGAGAATGACTGGTTGTCGTAGGCGTCGTCGTGTCGCTGCTCGCCGGGAGCGAGCAGATCAAGCGGCGTCACAGCGGTGGCTGTGGAGCGGAAATGGTCGGCATTGAACGCATAGCTGGCGGCGTCGGTGGAGCCACTGACCGCTCCCAGCTGATTGAAGGTGCCGAAGGATCCGGCTTCCAGGCTCGCGGTGGCCTTCGGCGGGCCGGAGCCGGGCTTTGTCACGATGTAGATCGCACCGCCGATAGCATCCGAGCCATACAGGCCACTTTGCGGCCCGCGCAGCACTTCGATGCGATCCACGTCGGCGAGCAGCAAGTGTTCAAGGTCAAACGTGTCGCCCGGCGTGCTCGGCATCGCTGACGTCGATGCCATCGATGAGCACCTTGACATGATTCGAGTTGGTGCCACGCATGAAGATCGAGGTGGCACCACCCGGGCCGCCGGTCTGCACGACGTTGACGCCCGGCACCAGGGCGAGGATATCGGGCAGGGTGCGTGCCTGCTGCGCCTCGATGCCATCTGCGCTGATGAGCGTGACGCTGCTCGCCACTTCATCCTCCGGAGTCGGCACGCGCGTCGCGCTCACAACGATGCGTGGCAGGGTCTCAGCGGCCGACGCGGGTTGATCCTGGGCGATCGCAGCTGGGGTCTGAAGGGCAATGGAGCTTGCGACGAGCAGCGCGGCAAGCGCGCCGCGGCGCGCTGTGGGTTCGGGATTCGCACAACATGCAGGGCCTCGCAGTAACGTGACACGTCACTACGAACCGAGCGCGGAAGAATTTCAGGTCGGCAAGCGGCCGTCAGATTCTTTCGTTCGCCATCGGGGCACCCCGCCCAATGTGTTCGTGCGTGACCACGGTTGATGGCAGGTCTCCTGGCTCGCGAGTCAGCGCTTTGCGTGCCTTCCCGGTTTCCCAGTGGCATTCAGGTCGCTCGGCTCATCGCTTACAGTTGCGGGGACAGCCGCGGATCAGATGGATTCCTACCGCGTTCCCATTTAATCCCATTGAAGGGAACCATCGAATCCATGATGCTCGCAACGCGGCCCGATCGTCAATCAGCTGCTAAGCTTTGACATCCACGTGCCCTCAGCGAGCGAAGTGTCACAACCCGCAAGGCAGTTTGCCGCTCTGCGCCATCCGGGCTTCCGCGCGTTTCTCACCGCGAGATTCATGGGGACGGTTGCGGTACAGATGCAGACCGTGGCCGTAGGCTGGCAGGTGTATTCACTGCGACACAGCCCGCTCGATCTCGGGCTCGTCGGGCTCTCCCAGTTTGTGCCGTTCATCCCGCTGGTGCTGCTCGCGGGGCATGCGGCCGACCATTTCAATCGCCGCAGGATTCTCGCGCTGTGCTATGCGATTCAGGTGCTGTGCGCACTGTTGCTGCTGGCATTCACGCTGAGCGCGCGGCGTGAAGTGTGGCCGGTGTTTGCGGTGATGGTGCTGTTCGGCATCGCGCGCGCATTCGCGCTGCCCGCATCCCAGGCAGTCGTGCCGACGCTGGTGCCTGTCGAGAGCTTTGGTAACGCGGTGGCGTTGAGCTCGTCCAGCTTTCAGATTGCGACGATCGCGGGGCCGACGCTCGGCGGCCTCATGTATCTCGCCGGGCCCGAGATCGTCTACGCAACGGTGGCGCTACTGCTCGGGAGCGCGGCGCTGCTCATGGGTTTTGTAAAGCTTCAGCCGAAGAGCGTCGCTGCAGCCGCCAAGTCCGATCGCGAGCCGCCGGCCGCGCCGTCAAAGTCCGGGCACGCGCTTCTGCAGGGCATCCGCTTCGTGCGCTCGCGACCGGTTGTGCTCGGAGCGATTTCGCTCGACCTATTTGCCGTGCTGTTAGGGGGCGCAGCCGCGCTCTTGCCTGCCTACGCGCGTGACGTCCTGCACGTAGGACCCACCGGACTTGGAATCTTGCGCACCGCCCCGGGAATCGGCGCCGCGCTAGCGGGCGGCCTGCTCGCGTTCACACCGATATCGCGCCACGTGGGGCGCTGGATGTTTGGCGGGGTTTCATTGTTTGGCGTGGCGACGATCGTGTTTGGTCTCTCGCAAATTTTCCTCGTGTCGGCAGGTGCGCTGCTGCTGCTTGGCATGGGGGACATGGTGAGCGTCTACATCCGGCACATGCTGGTGCAGCTCGATACGCCCGATGAAATCCGCGGGCGCGTGAGCGCGGTGAACGGCGTATTCATCGGTGCATCGAACGAGCTCGGTGAATTCGAGTCTGGGATTACCGCTGCATGGTTTGGCCTCGTGCCGGCTGTGGTGCTCGGGGGCGTGGCGACCCTCGTGGTCGCAGGCCTGTGGATGCGTTGGTTTCCGCAGCTGCGGACGATGGATAATTTCCCAAGACACTGAATGTAGAGGGGTTCTGCCTCGCCAGGGCGAGACTTGAGGCACGCCCTCGGGTACTGTATATTTATACAGATTATGCAACCTGCGAAGCCGCACAAGGGCCACGGCGCGATCTCCAACCCGCAGGGGCGCTTTGAGTCACGACGAGTCCAGCCCGTCGATGACGGGTGGGGCCACGACGCTGAGCAGGAGCCGCCGCCCCTGGCGACGACCATCAGCGCAGAGCACGCCCGATCGCTCATCACGCACAACAACTCACCCGATATCTTTTTTGAGCAGTCCATCAATCCTTATAGGGGCTGCGGTCATGCCTGTGTCTACTGCTACGCGCGCCCGGCACATTCCTATATCAATCTTTCCCCCGGGCTCGACTTTGAAACCAAGCTTTTTTACAAGGACAACGCCGCTGAGGTCTTGCAGCAGGAGCTGAGTCGCCCGAACTACGTTTGTAAAGCCATCACACTCGGAGCGAATACCGATCCCTATCAGCCGATCGAGCGCGATCTCAAAGTCACTCGCTCCATCCTTGAAGTGCTGAAAAAGCTGCATCACCCGGTGAGCATCGTAACCAAGGGACACTTGGTGGAGCGCGACATCGATATCCTGGGCGATATGGCGCGCGACAACCTCGCCGCGGTGCTGGTGAGCGTCACAACGCTTGATGCGGAGCTGAAGCGCAAGCTTGAACCGCGGGCCCCGGGCCCGGCCGCACGCCTGCACGCAATCCGCAGCCTGCATGAGGCCGGCGTTCCCGTGGGCACATTGGTCGCCCCCATCATTCCGGCGATCAACGACCAGGAAATTGAACATATTCTTGAAGCGGTTGCCGCAGCCGGCGCGCGCACCGCCGGATATGTCATGCTGCGCTTGCCCTACGAAGTGAAGAACTTGTTTCGCGAGTGGCTCGGCGCGCATTACCCGCTGCGCGCGGCACATGTGATGTCATTGATCAATGACCTGCGCGGGGGACGCGACAACGATCCGAATTTCGGATCGCGAATGCGCGGCCAAGGACCTTTCGCAGAGCTTGTGCGCTCACGTTTCCAGCTTGCCTGCAAGAGGCTGAAACTGAACACCTCCCGCCATCCGCCCCTCAATACGCAGCTCTTCAGCCCTGCCTCGCCCGACCGCAAGCAACTAGATCTGGGCTTCTGAGTCTAAGAGCCGTCGGTCGCCGAGGTGCGACGAAATCGGGGCGTGGTCCGATAAGGCCGTGGCATATTATTAACCCATGAAGGCTGCCACCCCGACGCCCGGCCGGCCCCTGCTGCTCGGTCGCTACACCCTGCTCGATAAGCTCGGCGATGGCGGCCATGGGGAGGTGTGGCGTGCGCACGACGCGACGCTTAACATCGAAGTCGCGCTCAAGATTCTGAGCCCAGCCCTGGCACGCAGTGAACTTGCCTGGCAGGCGCTTGAGGAGGAGCACGAGATCACCGGACGACTCGATCATCCGTCGATCCTCAAGGTCTACAGCCCACAACGCAACGCGGAATCTGCGGCGCTTCCGATGGAGCTCGCCACCGGTGGCGACTTCCGCAAATTGCGCGGTGGCAGCTATCTGCAGATCGTGCCACCGCTGCTTGAGATTGCCGCTGCCCTCGAATACGCGCACGCGCAGGGCATCGTGCACCGCGACCTCAAACCCGGCAACGTGCTCTTCAATGCGCAAGGCCGCGCGGTCCTCGCCGACTTTGGCGTAGCCGGTACGGCATTTGCCGCCGGCCGGGAAAAAGTGCGCTCGGGTCTATCCCCGTTTACCTCCAGTCCCGAGCAGCTACGCGGCGAGCCGCCGGCGGTGTCGGATGATATTTATGGTCTAGGCGCGCTTGCCTACGAGCTGCTCGCCGGACAGCCGCCGTACTACCCGCACTTTGACCTTGAGCGCGTGCTCGATCTCGATGAGCCTGTTCCGGAGCTGCGCACCGTGCAGCCGACCCCGCCGCAACTCGTGTCGATCGTGATGCAGATGCTGCAGAAGCATCCGCGCAAGCGTCCGATGACCATGCGCGCGGTGATTGACGATTTTGATGCGACGCTGAATGACACGCTGCACTTTGAGTACGACGGCGGCACGCAGGCGCAGAGCGCGCGTCGCGATCCGGCGAAGCTTGGACGCCAGCCGCCACGCACTGCCGCGCCGCGTGCCGAATCCAAGTCGCGACCTGCCGCTTCGCCCTCGGCGCGCTCGCTCTCATCCTCTGATACGTGGCCAAGAGCCGCGCCGGCGCCCATCAGGGCCGCAGGCCTTGCAGTCGCGCTCGATCCGAGCCACGCGACCGCGCCGCCGGCAGCGCCCGCGTCGTCCACAAAGGGGCAAGCTCCGCCATCGCCGCCGCCGTTCAAGCCGCCGCCACCCGCGGGCACGCGCGAGGCGCCGTATATGCCGCCGCCCGCGCCGATGGCTGATGCCTCGGTAAGGGCGGCACAGGCCTCGCCCTGGGAGGATCTGCAGATCGTGCCCATGAGCAAGCTCACGCGGCTTGAACCTATGCGGGCGCGTCGATGGCCGTGGCTCGTGCTACTTCTTTTTCTGGCCGCAGCGGCGACCTTGTTTTTTGCCTTGCCACGTTACGGACAGGCGGTCCTCGACAGGATTGGCAACGACATACCGGTGAACCTGATGGCACAGCAGCAGGTAGCCGCGCCGCCCGCGGCGCTGCCCGGTGACAAGTTGATCCAGGCGCAGCTTGCCGGGGCGCGCGCCCAATTTGACCGGCAGCTCCAGGGGCTCGAAGCGCGCGATGCAGACAAGTGGGGCGGCCGCGACTTTGATGAAGCCAAGACGCACTCCGCCGAGGCGATGGGCGCGGCCGAAGCCGGCAATCCAAGTTTCGCACTGAAGCGGCTCGCTGACGCCCAGGCGCAGCTCGACGCCGTTGAAAAGCGCGGACCTGCGGCAGCGGTTGCAACCCAGCTCGCCGCAGGCGAGCGGGCGCTCGGCGCCGGCAAGACGCAGGCGGCGAAGCAAGACTTTGAGGCCGTGCAGCGCATGGATCCATCAAACCGCAAGGCCGCTGAGGACTTGCAGCGCGTTCGTGCCGCTGACGTGGCGCGCACGTCGCAGCCGCCGCCGGGGGACGCCGCGAATGCCGAGTCTGCGCCGGGGGAGGGCGCGCGCGCAGTGCCGCTCGACCAGGCGACGGCCCCGTCGCGCGCTGTGCCGCCGCCGGTTGCTGCAGCAGCGGCGCCGCCACCGGCGGTTGCCGCCGCCGCGCCCGCAGCCGCCAGCGCTGCGCCGCAGGACGCCGGGCAGCGCGCGCATGAACTCGAGGCCGTGCGGCAGCGCGCTGCGGGCCTTGAAGCTCAGGAGCGCTGGGATGAAGCGCTGAGCGAATACGAAGCGGTGCTCAAACAAGATCCGTCGCTAACGTTTGCGCAACAGGGCAAGACGCGCACCAGCACGCGCGCGATTCTCTCGCAACGCCTGCAGGGACTCATCGACCGGCCCGAGCAGCTCTCGAATCCGGCGGCGCGCGCGGATGCGCTCGCGCTGATCCAGAGCGCGAACCAGCAGGACCCCTCGGGACCCGTGCTGCGCTCGCAGGTTGCGCGCCTGCAAATCCTGCTGCCCTCGTTTGATAAGCCCGTGCACCTTGCGCTGATGTCAGATGGCGCCACGCGCGTGTCGATCCCGAGCATCGGCTTTTCGGGCGTGTTCTCGCGACACGACATGCAGCTGAAGCCTGGCAAGTACACCGTGATCGGCACGCGCGATGGTTTCCGGGACGTGCGGCGTGACATCGTGGTCGCGCCCGGGCAGGACGTGCAGACAATCAGTGTGAGCTGCGGCGAGCCGATCTGACCGCCAGCACGGGTGCGCCGCGGGCGGCGGCGCTGGAGGCGTGTCAAGATCGCAATACTTTTAGAACAGCATTGCCGCGTGACAGATCCGCAATCGAAAGTCGCATTACTCGCCGGGGCGACC
Source organism: uncultured Gammaproteobacteria bacterium (assembly GCA_963695315.1). Taxonomy (GTDB): domain Bacteria; phylum Pseudomonadota; class Gammaproteobacteria; order Steroidobacterales; family Steroidobacteraceae; genus PALSA-1196. The sequence continues at coordinate 3,132,454 of OY968773.1, read as the reverse complement.
GGGCTTGTGGGCGGCGCCTTGCTCGATACGCTGCTTGCGGCGGCTGATTTCAGCCGCGTGGTCGCCATCACGCGTCGACCGCTGCCGCGCGAGCACGCGCGCCTCGCCAACCGCACCGTACGCTTCGAGCGCCTCGCCGAACAGCTCGCCGGGTTCCTCTGCCACACGGTGTTCTGCTGCCTGGGGACGACGTTGCGCGCAGCCGGCTCAAAGGAGGCTTTCCGGTCGGTGGACTTCGATCTCGTTCTCGCCCTTGCGCGCGCGGCGCGCGCCTGGCAGGCGCAGCGTTTCGTCGTCATCTCGTCGGTGGGCGCCGATCCGCACTCAAAGAATTTCTATCTGCGTACCAAGGGGCAGATGGAGCAGGCACTTGAGCAAACCGGCTTTGCATCCCTCGACATCCTGCAACCCTCCATGCTGCTCGGCACGCGCCGCGAGCTACGGCCCGTGGAGCTCGCGGCGCGCCTCCTTGCGCCGCTCGTCAACCCGTTACTCGTTGGAAAACGCCGGATTTATCGCGGCATCTCCTCACGTACGGTTGCGCAGGCGATGCTCGGCGCCGCGCGTTCCGGGCGACGTGGTGTCTATCGCTATACCCACGACGGCATTGTTGCGCTGTCACAAAAAGGAGCCTGAACGCGCCATGCTGTGAACCGCTTCACACAAGACATAAGCCCTGTGCGTCATAGTTTTTCGATCATTGACGCATCACTCACCGGTCGCGGCCGGCGGTGGCTTAGATTGAAGCGAGACAGCTGTGGAGGCCGTTGATGGGCGAATCGCCGTTTGACAGCCGCATGGGGCGGCGCATCGGTATCGCGCTTGGCCTGTGCGCAGTGTTGCCAGTGCTTGCGTTCGGCGCATTCGCGGCGCGCGATGCCTGGGTCGTCCTGAGCCTCAGCATCGTGCTTGCGCTGGCAAGCGCCGCGGTTGCGAGCCTGTATCTCACGCGGCGTTACGCACCTGCGCTGCGAGCGCTCGCCGCAGGCCTGCGTACGCTGCGGACCCGTCAGTTCGCGCCGCTCGAAGTGGGCGCGGTGGATGAGATCAAGCTGCTGGTCGATGAATTCAACCGCAGCGCGGCAAACCTCGGCGAGCAGATCCACGCACTCGAAACGCTGGCGCAGATCGATCATCTGCTGCTGCGCTCCGTCGATCTTGAACATGTTCTCGATGCCATCATGTCGCATCTGCAATCGCTCACGCATTGCCAGAGCGTCGGCATTGCGCTGCGCGACGCGGACGCGCCCGGACGCGGACGCGTGTTTCTCACCGCGAGCGGCCTGAGCGAGCTGCCGGTGAGCCGCATTGCATTCGATGCAGACATGCTGCAGGCCCTCGCCCAGCAAAGTAGCGGCGTCACCGTGGTGCGCTGCGAAGAGTCGCGCCACAGCTTTCTTAAGCCGCTCGCCGACACCGGCGCCACGTTTTTCTGGGTATGGCCGGTAATTGTCGCGGAGCGACTCGAGGCGATTCTCGCCGTCGGCTACGTCGAGACGCCACTGGCGGATCCGGTCATCGCGCAGTGTGGCGGTAAATTTGCCGAGCGCCTGGCGGTGGCGCTCTCGAAGAGCGCGCGCGATGAGCATCTGTACCGGCAGGCGCACTACGATCCGCTAACCGCGCTGCCGAATAGACTGCTGTTTCGCGACCGCCTCGCCCAGGAGCTTGCGAACGCCGCCGCCGGGCTGTGCCGCGGCGCGCTGCTCTACATCGATCTTGATCACTTCAAGCGTGTCAACGACTCGGTGGGCCACACCGCCGGCGATCAGCTCCTTACCATCGTGGCGCAGCGCCTGCGCCAGTGCATCAAGGACGGCGACACCGTCGCGCGCCTCGGCGGGGATGAGTTCACGGTCATCTTGCGCAACGTCGTTGAGCCGGATGCAGCGGCGGCGGTCGCCTCGCGCATCATCGAGTCGCTGCAGCTGCCAGTAAACATCAGCGGGCGCGACTGCTACGTGTGCGCGAGCATCGGCATCACGCTCTTTCCCGATGATGCCTCGACGATCGATGATCTGATGCGCAACGCCGATACCGCCATGTATCGGGCCAAAGATCTCGGGCGCGGCCGCCTGATGTTTTTTGATGCGAATATGGCCTCGAAGCCGGCGACGCCGACCGACACCGGCCTGCAGCATGCGCTGCGCGGACGTGAATTCTCGCTCTTTTACCAGCCGCAGTTCGACGTTGCCGGGGGCGAGCTGGTGGGAGTTGAGGCGCTGCTGCGCTGGCAGACGCCGCGCGACGGCATGCGCTATCCCGGCGAGTTCGTACCGGCGGCGGAGCAGAGCGGACTCATTATCGACATCGGCGCCTGGGTGCTCGATGCGGCGTGCGCGCAGCTCGTCAGCTGGCGCGAGCGCAACATCGCGCCACCGCGGCTCGCGCTCAACGTATCGGCGCAGCAGCTGCAGCACAGCGAGTTTCCCAAGCTGGTGCGCCGTGCGCTCGAGAAATACAACCTGCCGCCCACGTTGCTCGAGCTTGAGCTCACGGAAAGCGTGCTAGCGAATGCGGCAGCAGGCGCGGTGCTCACGCGTCTTGCGCAGCTTGGCGTACATCTGGCGCTCGATGATTTCGGGACGGGCTACTCCTCGCTGAGCTATCTGCGCCAGTACCCGATCGGTACCGTGAAGATTGATCGCACTTTTCTCGATGAAGTACCGCAGAACCCGGCCTCCGCCACGCTCGTTGAGACCATCATCGCGATGGCACACGCGCTCGGTAAACGTGTCGTCGCCGAAGGCGTCGAGACCAACGAGCAGCTCATCTTCCTGCGCGAGCGGCGTTGCGATATCGGGCAGGGTTACTACTTGGCAAGGCCGCTGGCTGCTGCGGCAATGACGGAGCTGCTCGAGGCGCGCGCGCAATCCGCCCCCGAGAGTTTGCTGCGCGCGGCGAGCAACTGATGGATTATGTTGATGACGGCGTCGCCGTGACGCGGCACTTTGCAAAAGTGCCGCGCTGCGTCCTTGACTCCTTTCGGCGACGCTTTGACACTGCACGCGTTGTGAACAGGGCAAACCCGTCGAAAGACGGGGACGCAAAGCCACCGGTCTAACGGATGAGTTCCTAGGACAGCGGGGTTGCCATGGCCGAGCTGCTGCACGCGCGCGGACGATTGCACCTCCTGCATATTTGCACGTTGCCCCATTGGGCCGGATTGGTAATGCGGAAGCAGGGGGACGCATGTCAGTGAAGCCACAGTTGGCAGAGGCTGGCGAAAGTCAGCTCGCTGCCGCGAGCCGCAGCGCAACTGCAGATCTCGATTCTTTTGTTATCAATTTGTGTTCGTCGACGACGCCGATGGCGCTCGCGCATCCGGACACACCGGAGCTGAAGCGCTTCAAATTCTTCGTCAGCCGCAGGCTCGAAGATGGGCGTGAGCGCTTTCGGTTGCACATGGGGCACTTCCAGAGCCTGGAGGAAGCCGAAGATTGGCTGAGCGTCGTGCGCGACGTGTATCCGGGCGCATGGGCTGGGGAGGCACCCGGCAAACGCCTGCGCGCACGCGCGGCGGCAAGCGCGCAGCCGCCTGCGCCGCACAGCACAGCACCCGAAGCTCCCGCTGCACACCTCAAGCCGCCGCCAGTAGCAGCCGCGGCGCTGCCCGCTGCCGCGCGACCTGCTGCGGCAGCGCCGGCGGTTGCCGCACCCCAGATCGCAGCGCCGCTGCCCGCAGCCGCGCGCGCGCCGCCGGTGGCTCCTGCAGCTGCTGCGGCCCGCTCGACGCCCGCGCCCAAAGTGAGCGTTACCGCACCCGCTGCAGCGCGCGCTTCTGTGCCCACGCTCACTCGGGCGGATGCACCCGCCACGCAGCGGCCTGCGGCGCGCGGCGCTCCGGTCGCGCCCTTGTCCAACGTTCGCGAGGTAATGGCGGCCCTCGACGAGGGGGATGCGAAATCCTCTAAGGCGCCGGCGGCGCGCACTGCGCCGAGCCCTGCGCACGGGTTGCAAAGTCTGACCGACACACAGGTCATGCAGATGCTCGAGGCCCGTCGCACGCTGACGAGCCCGCCGCCCGCGGCTGCACGAGAAGTGCCGGATGGCATTGCGATGCTGCGTCCCGACGACAGCGGCACGCGTCGCGCGTTGAAGGATGCGGTGCGCGACAATGCCGCGGTCTCCTTTGCAGTGCAGCTGCAATGGGCCGCAGAGCCACTCGCGCTCGAGAAGGTGCCGGCGCTCGCCATTTTCAGCGCCTACACGCTCTACACGGTGGAAGGCACGCGCGAGGGACGCACCTGGTATGGGCTGCGCCTCGGCTTCTTCAGCGATGCCAGTACCGCGAAGCAGGTTGCGCACTACGTGCGCTCGGAGTTCGCCGCGGTTGCCGTCGTGCCGGTAAGTCAGGGCGAGCGCGACGGCGCGGTGCGCAAAGAGCGCACCACTTGCGCTGCGAGTATCCCGCACGCGCAGCCGGCCGCCCTCACCGAAGAGATTCCGCTTTTTGACGCGCACGGATCCGAGCCGCCACGGGTTGCACTCAATGATCGTGGCAGCAGCGCCAATACCGGCTCTGCGGCCGCGCGTGCTGCTGCGGCCCGCAGCAAGAAGCTGCGCGCCGAGTCGGCTGTAGCCGAGATCGTCAAAGCCGAACATACGCTTGAGGAGACGCTGGAGATCCTGGGCGCCGGCGAGCTTGAGATCGATAACGGGCGGCGCGAATTCATCAATCAGAGCGGGCTGCACCGGCAGCTTGAGGTGCGCAAGAATTCGCCGTTCCAGCGCCTGCTCGCGCGCCTGACGGAGCGCGTCCGCAAGGGCTGAGCGCGCCCACCGCGGGTAACGACATATCTGCGCATCTGCGCGTCAGCTCTTGCCGAAGAGCTTTGCCAGAGCGGCTTGGGATTCGTTGATGGCGGCCGTATCGGGTGCAACGTAGGCGCCGGCGCGCGGCTTGAAAAAATCACAGAAATTGGCGTGCGTTTTATCACGCACCTCATCGGCGATGGGTTCGCGGCAGTGCTTCGCCTTGCTCGTATCGTATTCGACGCACATGCGGCACACGTGCAGTTCCGCGTGACACTGCGGGCATTCATCGAGGCGGCGTAGCGGCAGGCTCAGCGACGCAAGGCTCGCCCCGCACTTCCAGCAAACAAGGTCGTGCGCCATTTGAGTGTTCTATAGGGTACGCTCGCGCCGGAATTTGTCGAGCACGCGGCCGGTATGCGAGCTTGCCGCGCGGCGCGCGATTTCCGCGGGTGTTCCGGCCGCAACCACGCGGCCGCCGCGCTCACCGGCTTCCGGCCCCATGTCGACGATCCAGTCGGCCTCCGCCATCACATCAAGATTGTGCTCGACGATGACCGCCGTGTTGCCGGCTGCGACCAGCCGGTGCAGCACGCGCAGCAGCTGCTCCACGTCCGCCATGTGCAGGCCGACCGTGGGCTCATCGAGCACGTAGAGCGTGTGCTTTTTCTGCTGGCGCCCAGCACGCGCATCGCCGCGCACCTTGGCAAGTTCCGTCACGAGCTTGATGCGCTGCGCCTCGCCCCCGGAGAGCGTCGGACTTTGCTGGCCGAGAGTGAGATAGCCGAGGCCCACATCCTGCAGCAGCTGCAGCGCGTGATGCACACGCGCATGAGCTTTGAAGAACTCGACGGCATTGTCGATGCTGAGCGCGAGCACTTGGGCGATGTTGAGGCCGCGCCAGCGCACCTCGAGCGTCTCCGAATTGAAGCGCCGTCCGCCGCACACATCGCACAGCACCTTGACGTCCGGCAGAAAGCTCATCTCCACCGTCTGCACGCCCTGGCCCTCGCAGGCGCTGCAGCGGCCACCGGCCGTATTGAAGGAGAAGCGACTCGCGTTGAAGCCGCGGATCCGCGCCTCGGTGGTGCCGGCATAGATGCGGCGGATCTCGTCCCAGAAGCCCACGTAAGTTGCTGGGCAGGAGCGCGGCGTCTTGCCGATCGGGCTTTGATCGACCTCGAGCACGCGATCAACATGTTCGATGCCGTGCAGCGCGCGGCATCCTTGCAGCGCCGGGCGCGCCTTCTTGCGGCCGCCCTCATCTGCAAGGCAGCGTTTGAGATTGGCAAAGAGGACATCACGCGCGACGGTCGATTTGCCCGATCCGGAGACGCCGGTGATAACGACGAGGCGGCCGAGCGGGATGCACACCGAGGCGTCCGCCACGTTGTGCAACCTCACCCCCTCAAGGCGCAGGCTCGGCGTGCGCATCGTTACCGCGCGCTGCGGGTTCGCGGGGTGCTGCAGCGGCTTGCGCAGGAACCGCCCGGTCACCGAGCGCGCATTGTTCATGAGATCGGCAACCGTTCCTGCAGCGACGACTTCGCCGCCATTCACCCCGGCGGCGGGCCCAAGGTCCACAACGTGATCAGCGCGGCGGATCGTGTCTTCATCGTGCTCGACGACCACCAGGGTATTGTTGTGAAGCGCAAGCTCGGCGAGGGCATCGAGCAGCACCGCGTTATCGCGCGGATGCAGTCCGATCGTGGGCTCATCGAGCACGTAGCATACGCCCTGCAGGTTGGAGCCAAGCTGCGCCGCCAGGCGAATGCGCTGCGCCTCGCCGCCTGAGAGAGTCGGCGCAGAGCGATCAAGCGCGAGATACCCCAAACCGACGCGCGCCAGGAACTGCAAGCGCGCGCGAATCTCTGCCAGTAGGTCATGGGCGATCGCCGCTTCGCGCGTGTTCAATCTCAGCTGTGCGAAAAACTTGCGTACCGCGTCAATAGACTCGCCAGCAAGCGCGGCGATCGAGCGCTCACGAAAGCGCACATTGAGCGCCGCGGGGTTCAAACGTGCGCCGGCGCAGGCGCTGCACTTGGGCGGCGCCCCCTCGTACCACTCGTTCCACCAGATCTCCTCACCGGTGTGCTCCGCGCTGAAGCCGCTCATCTGCAGGCCGGTGCCAAAACAGCTCTCGCACCAACCATGCTTGGAGTTGAAGGAGAAGAGGCGCGGATCAAGCTGCGCGAAGCCCTTGCCGCAGGAAGGACACGCGCGGCGTGTCGAGAACACCTCGACGCGCGCGCGCCTGGCGCCGAGGACGTGCGCCACGCCCTTGCCGAAATCGAGCGTGCGCCCGAGCGCCGCGTGCAGCGCGGCGTCGTGCGATGCGTTGACCTCGATGCTCGCGACCGGCAGCTCAATCGTATGTTCCCGAAAACGCGACAGGCGCGGCCACCCGGCGGTGGCGACGTTCGCGCCATCGACGCGCAGCGCTCTGAATCCCTTCTTGGCGGCCCACTTCGCAAGATCGGTGTAATAGCCCTTGCGCGCAAGCACCAGCGGCGCAAGCAGTGTGATGCGCTCGCCGCGATAGTCGCGCAGCAGCCGCGCGGCAATCGCCGCGACGCTCTGCGGCTCGATCGCCACGGCACAGTCCGGGCAGTACTGCACGCCGAGCTTCACGTACAGCAGCCGCAGGAAATGGTAGATCTCGGTAAGCGTTGCAACCGTGCTTTTTCTGCCGCCGCGGCTGGTGCGCTGCTCGATGGCCACCGTCGGCGGAATACCCCAGATTGCGTCAACGTCGGGCCGCGCCGCCGGCTGCACAAACTGGCGCGCGTAGGCGTTCAACGATTCAAGATAGCGGCGCTGCCCTTCGTTGAAGAGGATGTCGAACGCGAGCGTCGACTTGCCGGAGCCGGAGACGCCGGTAACGACCGTGAAGCGATCGCGCGGAATTTCGACATCGATGTTTTTTAAATTATGCTCGCGCGCCCGGTGAATGACGATCGCCTGCGCATCGTGGCCGTTGCCGCGTTCGTAGGCCGCACGCTCGTCGGCAAGCGCGCGCGCGGCCGGCGGCTGCGGCTTACCGGCGAGCGCCTCCTCATAAGCGCCAAGTGCCGCGCCGGTGACCGATGCGCGGCAGGCGCGCACCTGCGCCGGCGTGCCCGCACAGACGATGCTGCCGCCGCGTTCGCCACCTTCGGGCCCAAGATCAATGATCCAGTCGGCCGCGCGCACCACATCGAGGTTGTGCTCGATGACGAGAATGGAATGTCCGGCGGCGAGCAGCTTACCGAATGCACGCAGGAGCTTCGCGACGTCCTCAAAATGCAGACCCGTAGTCGGCTCATCGAAGAGAAAGAGTTTGCCAAGATGCGTAGTGCTCGAGGCGACCGCGCCCGCGGTGGCGAGCTGCCCCGCAAGCTTCAGGCGCTGGGCCTCGCCGCCGGAGAGCGTCGGCACCGGCTGACCGAGCTTTAGGTATTCGAGCCCGACATCGATGAGTGGTGCGAGCCGCGCCGTGACCTCGCGCGCGTCGGCAAAGAACGCGCACGCCTCCGTGATCGTCATCTCGAGCACCGCGGCGATGTTCGCGCGGCGCCCATCGGCGCCCTCGCGCTTGATGTCGAGCACTTCGCTGCGATAGCGGCAGCCGGAGCAATCCGGACAGCGCAGGTACACGTCCGAGAGGAACTGCATCTCCACGTGCTCAAATCCATTGCCACCGCAGGTCGGGCAGCGGCCGTTGCCGGAATTGAAGCTGAAGGTGCCGGCGCTGTACTTGCGCTCCTGCGCCGCGGGCTCGGCGGCATAGAGTTCGCGTATCGCATCAAAGGCGCCCACGTAGCTTGCAGGGTTGGAGCGCGTGGTGCGGCCGATCGAGCTCTGGTCGACCATGATGACGTCATCGATCAGGTCTGCACCACGCAGGCCATCAAACTCGCCGGGGGCCTCGCTCGGCCGGCCCTGATACTTGAGGAGTGCGGGATAGAGCACATCCTCGACCAGCGTCGATTTGCCCGAGCCCGATACGCCGGTGACGCACACCAGGCGCTTCAGCGGTATGCGCGCATCGATGTTCTTAAGGTTATGGGCGCGCGCGCCGCGCAACTCGAGCCATCTGTTGGGGCGCCATTCGGCGATCGGCTCTTTGGAGGCCGCGCGCGCGGCGCGCGGCGTGACCACGAGTTTGCGGCCACTCAAATACTCACCCGTCAGCGAGCGCGTACTGCGCTTGATCGCCGCCGGGGTTCCGAAGAAAACGATTTCCCCGCCGCGCTCCCCCGCGCCCGGGCCCATGTCGAGGATGCGGTCCGCCTCCAGCATGATCTGCGGGTCGTGCTCGACGACGAGCAAGGAATTGCCGGCATCGCGCAGGCGCTTCATGACGGCGATCACCCGCTGCATGTCGCGCGGATGCAGCCCGATGGAAGGCTCATCGAGCACGAAGAGCGTGTTGACGAGGGACGTGCCGAGCGCGGTCGTCAGATTGATGCGCTGCACCTCGCCGCCCGAGAGCGTGCGCGATTGCCGGTCGAGTGTGAGATAGCCGAGGCCCACATCCACGAGATAGTCAAAGCGGCAGCGGATCTCGCGCAGCAGAAGGTCGGTGGCCGCATCAAGCGGCGGCGGCAGCGTGAGATTGCCGAAGAACTCGCGTGCGCGCTCGATGGGCAGCAGCATGAGGTCGTGAATCGAAAGGCCCGGCAGCGCCGCCAGCACCTCTTCGCTCCATTGCACCTCGGGTGGCATCAGGCGCTTGCTGCGCTCGAGGGTGGCCGCGGCAAGTTCGATGCTACCCACTCGCCACAGCAGCGCCTCGGGCTTCAAACGGGCACCGGCGCACGCCGCGCACGGCGTGTAGGCGCGATAGCGCGACAACAGCACGCGCACATGCATCTTGTAGGCCTTGGTTTCCAGCCAGGCGAAGAAGCGCCGTGCGCCGTACCACACGCCCTTGCGCCAGTCGCCTTCACCCTCGATTACCCAAGCGCGCTGCTCGGCGGACAGCTCGCGCCACGGCCGATCGAGTGGCACGCCGCGCTTCTTGGCGAATTTCAGCAGATCCTCCTGGCATTCGGCGTTCGACTTGGTCTGCCACGGCCGAATCGCCCCGGCGCGCAACGACTTGCTCTCATCGGGAATGACGAGGCCATAGTCGATGCCCATCGTGCGGCCAAAGCCGCGACAGCTCTCGCAGGCGCCGAGCGGGGAGTTGAAGGAGAAGCTGCTCGGCAGCGGTTCGCGATAAGACAAGTCGCACTCGGCGCAGTGCAGATCGCTTGAATAGCGCCAGCAAGCAAGGCTGCGCGGCGGATCATCCTCGCTCGCCACGTGGACATTGATGCGGCCGCGACCTACCCGCAGCGCCGCCTCCAGCGACTCGAGCACGCGCGAGCGCTCGGCGCTCGCAAGGCGCAACCGGTCCTGGATGACCTCGAGCGCGGCGGCCTTGCGGCCGGCTCTTGCGGCGCCGCAGCCGCTCTCGAGAAAGCGCGTGTAGCCCTGCTTCTGCAGCAGCTCGCGTACCTCGGCTTCCTTGAAATTCTTGGGCACCGGCACCGGAAAGCACACGAGGAGGCGCGGATCAGCGGCGTTTGCCGCGCGGCGCAGCAGGTCGCGGTAGATGCTCTCGGGAGAATCGCGCCGCACGGCATGGCCGCAGCGACGGCAGAACAGGCTCGCCGCGCGCGCAAAGAGCAGCTTCAAGTGATCATTGAGCTCGGTCATCGTCCCCACCGTCGAGCGCGAGGTACGCACGGGGTTGGTCTGGTCGATGGCGATCGCGGGCGGAATTCCCGTGATGGAATCGACCTGCGGCTTGTCCATGCGGTCGAGGAACTGCCGCGCGTAGGGTGAGAAGGTCTCGACGTAGCGCCGCTGGCCTTCCGCGTAGAGCGTGTCAAAGACCAGCGATGACTTGCCCGAACCGGAGACGCCGGTAACGACGATCAGCTCACGCAGCGGGATCGCAAGATCGAGCTGCTTGAGATTGTTCTGCCGCGCGCCACGTACGCAAATGACAGCAGCGGGGGCCTCGGTCATGCCTGCATCACCTCAGTCTGGCGGGTCAGTGCATCAGGCACGCTGAGGGTGCCTGGGTGGACCCGACATTCTATAAGAGACCCGCGGCACGTGCATGGGGCGCAGGTGCATCCGAACGCGGGCGGGCGGCGTACTACACAACGTCGATCGGCAGTCACGGGCTGCAGGAACCACCCGGAAGGGCCTGGCTGTCGGCCGGCTGTCGGCCTGATGCGACAAACTGTGCGATATTCCCATCCTGAGGCGTAGAATTCGCGACGCGCAGAGGGGGAACCCATCGCGCGCCGGCGCGAAAGGTTTCGCTCCGGTATCCGGTCTAATGACCGGGTTTTTCAATAACCAACACCGGAGATGCGCTCTATGAATACCCGTAAGACTGGAAGTATCGCCCTGGCAGCTGCCGCGGCGATCCTGTTCTCAACCGCCTCGTTCAATGCCGCGGCGGCTGATGACGGCAAGGTGAAGTGCCAAGGCGTGAATTCCTGCAAGGGCCAGTCATCCTGCAAGTCATCCCACAACAGCTGTAAAGGCCAGAATTCCTGCAAGGGACAGGGATTTGTTGAGATGAGCAGCAAGGCCGACTGCGACGCTGCCAAGGCCAAAATGAAGGCCGCTTCGTAATAGCTGACTGTTGCTGACTGTAACGGCGCGGAAGGTGCGAGGCGCCTTCCGCGCCGCGCTCGTCATCAAGACATGCGCACCTACCCGGCGCTGGGGTTCGGACTCGGTCTGCGGGTCGAACACTACGAGACGATTCTTGCAGAGCAGCCTGCCGTCGATTGGTTTGAGGTTCTAAGCGAGAACTACCTCGTTGCCGGCGGCAAGCCGCTGCACTACCTCGCGCGCCTGCGCGAGCGCTACCCGCTGGTGATGCATGGCGTGTCATTATCGATTGGCAGCGCGGCGCCGCTGGATCGCGGCTATCTTTCTCAGCTGAAGGCGCTCGCCGCGCGCATCGAGCCCGCCTGGATATCGGATCATCTGTGCTGGACCGGGGTCGGCGGCAAGAATCTGCATGATCTGCTGCCGCTGCCGTACACCGAGGAAGCCCTCAAGCACGTCGTCGGTCGCGTGCGCGCAGTGCAGGATTTTCTCGGTCGGCGCATGTTGCTTGAAAACGTCTCGAGCTACGTCGGCTTTCGCGACTCGCGCCTCACGGAGTGGGAGTTCCTCAAGGCCGTGGCGGAGGAGGCCGACTGCCTCATTCTTCTCGACGTCAACAATATCTACGTCAGCAGCGTCAATCACGAATTTGACCCGCACGAGTATCTGCGTGCCATTCCGTGCGAGCGCGTGCAGCAGATACATCTCGCCGGGCATCAGAACCACGGCGATTATCTCATCGACACCCACGATCACCCGGTGCCTGATCCGGTGTGGGCGCTCTACGCCGCGGCCGTGCGTCGTTTCGGTGCGGTCTCCACCATGATCGAGCGCGACGCCAATATGCCGCCATTCGCGGAGTTGCATGCGGAGCTCGCGGCCGCGCGCCGCATCGCATCGCAAACGCTTGCCGAGCCGCGCCTGCAGCGCGCCGGATGAGGATGAGCGTGGCGCAGCTCGAAGCCCTCGAGAACGACTTTCAGAGCTACCTGCTGCGCGGCGCGGCGGATATCGAGCGCAGCGTCGTCGGCACGACGCGCGTGCCGATCGCCACGCGCCTGGCGATCTACGGCGATGCCTACCGCTTGCGACTGATCGAGACGCTGCAGAGTCACTATCCGGCACTGCTCGCGCTCCTCGGTGAGGAGGAGTTCGCCGCGCTCGCGAATGCCTACGTGCAGGCTCACGATTCCACGTTTGCGTCCATCCGCTACTACGGCGCGGCGCTCGCAGCGCTACTCGCAGCCGCGCCGCGCTATGCAGCGCGGCCCTGGATGGCCGAGCTTGCGCGCTTCGAATGGGCGATGACGGAAGTGTTTGACGCCGCCGACGCAGCGCCCATAACCGCGCAGGCGCTGAGCGAGGTTGCGCCGCAGGAGTGGGCGCAGCTCGGATTCGGATTCGATCCTTCCGTGCGTTGCCTCGAGCTTACGTGGAATGCGCCCTCACTCTGGCGTGCGCTCACCGACGCCAAGGAGCCGCCCGCGCCGGCGGCCCAGCCCGAGCCGGTCGCCTGGCTGCTGTGGCGGCGCGATTTGCAAATCTACTTTCGGCCGCTGCCGGCGCTTGAGAACCGGGCGCTCGCACAGGCGCGCGCCGGGCGCAGCTTTGGCGCGCTGTGTGATGAGCTCGCAACCGCGCTCGATGCGAACGAGGCTCCGCCCCGGGCCGCCGCTTTGCTGCGCGAATGGGTGGAGTCGGGTCTTATTGTCGGCATTGCCGCCTGCGAAGAGTAAAATGCCGCAAACCACCTACTCGGCAGCACGTGTATGCGTATCTTGCTGGTCGAGGACAACGACCTGGTCGCCGATGCAATCGCAAGCGGACTTGGTCTGGCAGGCTTCGCGGTAGATCGCACTGCGAGCGCGGAGCATGCCACCTCGGCGCTTGCGACCGAGCATTTTGATCTCGCCGTCGTCGACATCGGGCTGCCCGGGGAAGATGGTCTCAGCTTCGTGCGGCGCCTGCGCGGCCAGGGCAAAACGCTGCCGGTACTTATTTTGACGGCGCGCGAGACCGTCGCGCTGCGCGTCGAGGCGCTCGATCTTGGCGCCGACGACTTTCTGATGAAGCCGTTTGAGCAGTCCGAGCTTGCCGCACGCTGCCGCGCTCTCATCCGGCGTGCCAATTTGCAAACCAACGGGCAGCTCAACTTCGGGCGGGTGCGCATCGATGTCGCCGGGCGGCAGTTGCACATCGACGATGCAGCCGTGGAGCTCACCGGGCGCGAGTGGCTGGTGCTCGAGTGCCTTGCCCTGTCGGCCGGCCGCGTGGTGTCCAAGGAGCGACTGCAGCAGACGATCGCCCGCTGGGACCAGGCGATGACGCCGAATGCAGTGGAGGTCTATGTATCGCGCGTGCGTGCCAAACTTGCCGATGCTGCGCTGATTCGCACCGTGCGCGGCCTGGGATATCGCCTCGATGAGCCTGAAGCTTGATCCGACCTTATCGATCCACCGGCGCCTGCTGATCCTGCTGCTGCCGCCGCTTGCGCTGCTGATGGTGGCGGGCGGTTTCGCCGACTATCGGGCCTCGATGCTCTTCATGCGCACCGCCTACGATCAGAGCCTCGCCGATGCCGCGTTCGCGCAGGCAGGGCTCATCAAGATCGTCGACGGCAAGATCAATGCGCCGCTGCCGGCGCCGCCGGGGGTGCGTGCCTCGCGCGAGAAATTCTATTATTCGGTATGGGGTCCTGATGGCGCGCTCGTGAGCGGCAATGCGCAGCTCGCATCGGTTACCGGCGAGGGCAATCCCGTCTATGCAGATGCGTGGCTCGGCGAGCATCGCATCCGCATCGTGAGCTACCACATGCCGAGCGCCGCCGGAGTCGTGACCGTCAATGTTGCCGAGACCACCTATCGGCGCGAGGCCGCCCGGCATTTTATCCTCACCAGCACCGGTCTCATGGATTTCATACTGGTCGACGGCACCTTGCTGCTCGTTTGGATCGGCGTGCGCTACGGGCTGAAGCCGTTGTGGGCGGTGCGCGACCAGATCGAGTCGCGCTCGCCGCGTGAGCTGCGACCGCTTGAGACTGCCGCGGTGCCCGCGGAGGTGCGACCGCTCGTCGATGCGCTCAACGCGCTATTCGAAGTTCTGCGCGAGGCGGCGCGCGCGCAGCGGCAGTTCGTCGCCGATGCGGCGCATCAGCTGCGCACTCCCATCGCAGGACTCGTCGGACACCTGGAGCTGCTCACCCAGGATCCGGCTGCCGCCGAGCTTGGCAATCGCCTCGCGGTGCTGCGCGATGGCATGAGCCGCGTTGCGCACTCGGCCAATCAGCTTCTGGCGCTGGCGCGCGCCGAGCCCTCGGCCAATCTTGCCGATAAATTTGCGACCACCGATCTGGTGGCGCTCGTGCGGCGCGTCATCGAGCGCAACGTCGATCGCTCGGTGAAAGCGCAGCTCGATCTCGGCGCCGACCTCAAGCCCGCGAGCGTTGCGGGCAGCGCTTGGCTCATCGAGGATCTGCTCGGCAACCTCGTGGACAACGCGCTGCACTACACGCCCGCCGGCGGACGGGTCACCGTGCGTTGCGGCGGTGATGATGAGGCGCCCTACCTTGAGATCGAGGATGATGGGCCCGGCATTCCGGAGGCCGAGCGCAGCCGCGTGCGCCAACGCTTTTACCGCCTGCCCGGCTCGCAAGGGCACGGCTGCGGATTGGGGCTCGCCATCGTCGAGGAGATCGCACGGCTGCACCGCGCCCGCGTCACGATAGACGCGGGTGCGGGGGGTCACGGAACCAAGATCAAAGTGCAGTTTCCCGCTGTTAAAACGCTACTCCAAGGGAAAACTGCGACTGCCGTCACAGCTTGAGCACGGCAGGGCCCTATCGTCAGCTTCACGCAAGGTTAGGTCTCTATGGTTATGCGCATGAACCTACGGGTAATAAAGCGCCGTCGCCGTGCGGCGTACCGGTGTCAGCAAATCGCAGGCATTACGCTGCTCGAGGTGCTGACGGTCATTACCATCGCCGCCATACTGATGGCATTCGGCGTGCCTTCCTACCAGTACATAACCAACGCCAATCGCATCTCCGGGGAGGTCAATGACCTCTTGGGCGATATGCAATATGCGCGCTCCGAGGCGATCAAGGAGGGTCAGACGGTTTCGGTGTGCGCCTCGGCAAACCCGACGGCCGCGGCCCCGACCTGCAGCGGCAGCACTGCCTGGCAGAATGGCTGGATCGTCTTCTCCGACGCCAATGGCAACGGAGCGTTTGCCGCCCCGGACGTGCTCTTGCGGGCGAAGAGCGCATTTCCGCTCGGCGATACCTTTAACGCCGACAATGCCATGTCGACGGTAATCTTCAATCGCGAAGGCTTTGCACTCGGACTCAATAATATCGTCACGATTGCGCTGCATGCCGCGGTGCCAGCCACGGCGACGACGCGTTGCCTGCAGATCACGATCATCGGCCAGCTGACGACGGAGCCTGCCGCTACGGGGAATTGCGCATGAAGCCACATTCCACACTGTGCGGCGCGCGCGGTTTCAGCCTCATTGAGGTTCTGGTGGCGCTCATTGTCGTCTCCATCGGACTGCTCGGCATCGCCAAGATGCAAGCAATCGCCTATTCCAGCACCGGCGTTGCAAGCAAGCGTTCGCTGGCGGCCATCGAAGCGGCAAGCCTTGCCTCCTCCATGCACGCCAACCGTGCGTACTGGTCCGTGCCGGGCACGGCGGCGCTGAATACCACGGTCAACGGTCTCGCGGTCGCCTCCACCGATCCGGGCTTAGCCGCGGGGGGCAACTGTGCGGTGGGCGGCACCGTACCGTGCACGCCGAATCAGCTGGCGGCCTACGACATGCAGTCGTGGGCGGCTGCCCTGCAGGCGCTCCTGCCCAATGATCAGGCGACGATCGTCTGCCAGAGCACGGCGGCGCCGACTCCGGTGACCTGCACGGTCACGATCACCTGGACGGAGAATCTCGTGGCCGTGAATCAGCAGGAGGCCACCGCCGCAAATCAGGCCGTGGCAGCAAATTCGCCCGCAGCTCTGCAGCTGCCTTCCTACACGCTTTACATCGAACCATGAAAGCCAGATCCATACTGCCGCTGCGCCGCCTGCGCTTGCAGGGCGGGTTCACGCTGGTTGAGCTCTCGGTGGCGACCCTTATCGGGCTCTTTCTGCTCGGCGGTTTGCTCACGATCGTGCAGGACATGCGCCGCACCTTCACCAATCAGAACCAGATGGCGCAGATGCAGGACAGCGAGCGACTGGCGATGACGCTCGTCACCGACGTGGTGCAGGAGGCGGGCTACTACCCGGACCCTACCCTTGAGACCCTCTCGGGGGCGATGTTGAGCACGCCGCCGTTCACGCAGGGGCCCGGACAGGCAATCGCCGGCACCCACAATGCCGCGGCTCCCGGCGACACGCTCAGCGTGCAGTTCAAGACGGCGACCAATGACGGCGTCATCAACTGCCGGGGCACGAGCAACACCAGCGGCGCCAATCAGGTTTTCGTCAGCACGTTCAGCGTGGATGCGCTCGGTAACTTCAATTGCACGCTAGGCGGCACGCTCGGTGCCAATCCACCAATAGCGCTCGTGACCGGGGTTAAGAATCTGCAGGTCCTTTACGGCGTGAAGACCAACTTTGCGCTCGCGAACGACAACGCCGATACCTACAAGACCGCCAGCCAGATGGTCGGCAATGACTGGCTCAGCATCATTTGCGTGAAAGTGACGCTCACCTTTGACAACAGCAGCCTGCAGGCGAGCCAGAGCGGCCAGCCGGCCACCGTTGCTTTCACGCGGGTCATCACGGTCATGAGCAACGGCGGGGTAAACACCGCATGAAGAAGTTCGATCGCGCCATTCTCGCTGTACGCGCCGCCGAGCGCGGCATGGTGCTCATCTCAAGTCTGCTGCTGCTGCTCGTGGTCACGATTCTCGCGGTTGCCATATTCCGCAACTACGGCATGGAAGAGAAGATCGCGGGCAACACGCGTGAGAAGCAGCGCGCACTGCACGCGGCGGAGAGCGCGCAGCAGTACGCCGAGTGGTGGCTCTCGAGCGGTCTGGGCTCAACGACGCCCGTTATCTGCGACTCCGTCGTGCCCGTGACGACGCCGCAGTCGGGTCAGGTGTGCGCGAACACGCTGCCGACAATCGTTCCCGGCGGCAATGTCGGCAACCTGCCGTGGCAGGTGAACGGCAGCGCGGTCGGCGTCACCTACGCTCCGCCCAACATGACGTTCAGCACCGCGGGCGGAGTCAACACGTATTACCAGACGCCAATTTTTTACGTTTCCTATCTCGGTCTGACTTCAGACAGTACGACGAGCAACTACAAGCTCCTCTATCAGGTTGATGCGGCAGGCTGGGGCGGCAGCAGTAACGCGGTCGCCGTGGTCGAAAGCACGTATTACGTCACCAGTGGCGTATGCAATCTCGGAGCTTTGGGAGGATGTTGATGAAAGCCAATTCTTACGTGGCAGCATGGGTGGTGGTTGCGCTGAGCAGCCTGCTGCCTGCTTCCGCATGGGCACAGGTCACGGTCAGCGACAACTTCACCGGCGGCGCTGCTGCGACCCGCTGGGTGCCGTTCAACGGCGCCTGTCTAACCGCCGGCACGGGCGCGGGAACCGTTCCAGCCTGCGCGGGGCTGTCCTACTACACCGAACAACTGGTCGGCGGCGTCACGGGCTCATTGCCCGACCCCGCGGGCCAGGGCGCACTGCGCTTCACCAATGGCTACCCGGGCGGCTACCACCAAAACGGCGCCATCGTGCTCAATCCGGCACAAGCCTTTCCAACCAGTGCCGGCGTGCAGGTCACCTTCACCACCGTGACCTATCGCGGTGACTCGGGCGGCGCCGGCCAGGACGGCGCGGACGGCATGAGCTTTTATTTGATGGACGCGAGCAAGCCGCCCGGCATCGGCTCCTGGGGTGGAAGTCTCGGCTATACGTGCTCGAATTCGAATCCGCCCTATGACGGCCTCATCGGCGCGTACCTCGGCCTGGGGATCGACGAGTACGGCAATTTCCTGAACGGCTCGGCCCTGATGGCGGGCTACGCTGGGCCCAATCGGGCGACCGGCGACAACACGGCGCTCGGCTACGGCTACAAGCCTGATCGCATCGGCATACGTGGCGCGGGCAACGTTTCGTGGAATTATTTGACTTCGACCTATCCGGCCTACTACCCGCTGTCGGTCTTGAACACGACCGCCCTGCAGCAAGCGGCGGTGCAAAATACCTGCGCGACGGGCATCGTGTGGAACTATTCCGCGGGCGCCGGCAATCCGACTCCGGTCCCCAATCCGACGCCGGCGCTGCTCGACTACGCACCGATTCCCAACGCCTTTACAGAGCTGACCGGCATTCAAATTGCCAACGAGTTCGCCACCGGCGGCCTGCTGCGCAGCAATGCGACGCCGATCACCTACAAGCTGAAGATCACGACCGATGGCAAGTTGAGCCTCAAGTACAGCGTCAACGCGGGCGCGTTTCAGCCCGTGATCACCGGGCAGGACATCACCGCCTCCAATGGTCCGCTGCCCGCGAATTTTCTGTTCGGGTTTGCAGGCTCGACCGGTGGCTCGACCAACATTCACGAAATCATGTGTTTTGCCGCCACACCGGCGAATCAGTCCTCCAGTTCCGCCGGTACCAACCAGCAGCAGGCGGCGAAGATCCAGGCGGGCTCGCAGGTCTACTTTGCTTACTACAATCCGGACACCTGGGCGGGATCGCTAACCTCGCAGTACCTGGTGCAGGATGCCAACGGCAACATCACCGGCTACACCACGCCCAACTGGGATGCCTCGTGCGTGCTCACCGGCACAGGCCCGGCCGAAGGGGCGACCTGTCCGGCGACCGGCCTGCCAAGTCCGGCGCCGGAAGCACCGACGAGCCGTGTGATTCTGAGTTGGAACGGCGCGCAGGGCATTCCGTTCGAGTGGGGCAGTCTCACCACCGGCGCGACGGGACAGCAGTCGACGTTGGATGCGGGTGACCCGACTCCCTACAACCCGAATCGCCTGAACTTCCTGCGTGGCGATCGCAGCAACGAGCAGAATTCATCCGGCATTGGTCTTTACCGCGCGCGCACCAGCGTCTTGGGCGACATTATCGATTCGAGCCCGACCTGGGTCGGCCCCGCGCAATCGCCCTATGGGGGCGTCTTCACCGACAAGATCGGCGCCAGCCCGAGCTTCCCGGAAAATAGCGGTCAGAACTACGCGGCGTTCAAGACTGCGGGCGCACAGACCCGCACCAACGTGGTCTACACCGGCGCCAATGACGGCCTCCTCCACGGCTTCCGCACCGGCGCGTATACCGCGGGCAATACCTACGACACTACCGTGATTCCGAACGACGGCTACGAGGTGCTGGCCTATATGCCGGGCGCCGTAGTCAACGACATTCACAACGCGACCGTCAACGGGCTCGACTTCTCAAACCCGCAGTACGGCCACAACTATTACGTCGACGCAACGCCCGGCACGGGCGACCTCTTTTATGCGGGCACCTGGCACACGTGGCTGGTCGGCGGCATGGGACCCGGTGGCAACGTCATCTATGCGCTCGACGTCACCAATCCGGCCAACTTCAGCGAGGGCAACGCCGCCACCATCGTGAAAGGCGAGTGGAACAGCGCGACGATCGCCTGCGTCAACGCCGGCGGTTGCGGCGCAAACCTGGGCAATACCTGGGGGGTACCGCAGATTCGCCGCTTCCACAACGGCAAGTGGGGCGCGATCTTCGGCAACGGTCTCAACACCGCGAACGGCGCCGCCGGCATCTTCGTCATGATGGTCGATCCCACCTCGGGCGCGATCTCGTTCTACTACTACCCGACGAGCGGCACCGCCGCCGGCAACGGCATCGCCTACGTGACGGCGGCCGACCTCGATCAGGACAATACGATCGACTATGTGTATGCGGGCGACGCGCAGGGCAATGTGTGGCGATTCGACATGACAAGCTCGAACCCGCTCGCCTGGGCAGCCTCGGCGGCGCCGCTGTTTACGACGCCTAACAATCAGCCCATCACGACGCAGATCGTTGTCGCGTCGGTGCCGGCGAACACCGGTCCGCCGCGCATCATGCTCGATTTCGGAACGGGCCAGCAGATTCCGTTCACCAATACGAGCGCCGCGAGCTATGCGAGCGGCAGCCAGGCCCTCTACGGCATCTGGGACTGGAATATGGGTAGCACTTCGAGCGGCTGGGACTCGAAGGGGTCCACACAATACGCGAGCCTCACCGCACCGCAGAGCATCACCACCGCGAGCCTAACGACGCAAACCATCACAACCTCGGGCACGCTGCGCCAGGTGACGGCCAATCCCGTGTGCTTCAAGGGTTCGACGGCCTGCTCGGGCAGCAACAACCAGATGGGCTGGATGGTGAGCTTGCCGGGAACCAGCGAGCAGGTGATCTTCAACCCGATCCTTGAGCTCGGCATATTCATCGTGAATACGACGATCCCGCCGGTCAATTCCCCGCTCACCTGCGCCTCGACGCTGCCGACCGGTTTTACGATGGCGATCTCGCCGACGACGGGCGGCTCGTTCCCGGCCTCGGTGTTCGCCGACTCCACCGGCAGCTTCACCAATCTCAATATCAGTGGTGAGGAGTGGAACGGCACGGGCAGTGGCGAGGTCGTGACTAGCGGCGGCAGCGGCACGGTGGGCAGCAAGGTCTACTACGTGACTCAGACCGTCGCCGGCGGCTCCAACGGCAGCGGCAACGGCAACACCACCTCGCAGTTTACTCCGCAGCAGATGAACGTCTCGGGCGGCACACAGGGCAATCGTGTGACCTGGGTTCAGAGACGCTAGGAGACGATCCCATGATGCGAACTCACTCCAAAGGTTTCTCGCTGATAGAGCTGATGACGGCGCTCGCGGTCGGAGCCATCCTGCTCGTCATCGCGGTACCGGCCTATCTGCAGCAGATCCGCGAATCGCGGCGCGCCGACGCGAAGACCGCATTGCTTGATCTCGCCGGACGCGAGGAGACGCTGTACAGCACCACCAATGCCTACAGCAGTGTTCCCGCCGCCGTGGGCTATGGCAACGGGGCGTTTCCGGTTGCCGTCGGCAGCAACTACTACACCGTCAACGTACAGGTTCCCAATCCCAACGCGCAGGCGACGGTGCCACCGACACCATCGTTTCTTCTCACCGCGACGCCGGTCGCGGGCAGCTCGCAAGCGAACGATGCGCCCTGCCAGTCCTTCACTGTCGATCAGCTCGGCAATCAGAAGGCGTACAACTCGGGCGGAGCCGACAACAGCACCACCTGCTGGGGCAGCTGAAATAGCGCCAACTTAGCCTCGCGCGGCACGCCAAGCTGCGCGTAGCGCGCGCCCGCCTGCGCGCGCCGGGCGAATCGGGGATAATCGCCGCCGCATCACGTGAGATGCCGGAAAAGGCGCACATGCCCCTGCAGAGCTTCGACAATGTGCTCGATATGATCGGCAAGACGCCGCTCTTTGCGGCGCGGCATCTGGATGCCGGTCCCTGTAGCCTGTTTCTCAAGCTTGAAAATCAAAATCCCGGCGGCTCCATCAAGGATCGCGTCGGGCTCTATCTCATCGAAGCCGCCGAGCGCGCCGGCTACATCAAGCCGGGCGGTACCCTGATCGAGGCGACCGCGGGCAATACCGGGCTCGGTCTTGCGCTCGTTGCGGGTCAGAAAGGCTACCGCCTGCTGCTCGTGATCCCGGACAAGATGAGCCAGGAGAAGATCTTTCACCTAAGGGCGATGGGCGCCGACATCGTCATGACGCGCTCGGATGTGCACAAGGGCCATCCTGACTACTATCAGGACCGCGCCGCGGCGCTTGCGCGCGAGACGCCCAATTCCTTCTACGTCAATCAATTTGGCAACGAGGCCAATCCGCGCGCCCACGAGCAGACGACCGCGCCTGAGATCTGGGAGCAGATGAACCACGATCTTGATGCGGTCATCTGCGGCGTCGGCACCGGCGGCACGATCACAGGTCTTTCGCACTTCTTCGCGCGCACCGCGCCGCACGTGGAGATGGTGCTCGCCGATCCCGCCGGCTCCATTCTCGCAGGTTTCGTCAAGACCGGTGAGCTCGGCCCGGGCGATAGCGCAGCTGGCTCGTGGAGGGCATCGGCGGCGATTCGATTCCGGCGATCTGCGATCTGTCGCGCGTCAAGAAGGCATACACCATCACGGATGCGGAGGCGTTTCGCACCTGCCGCGAGCTGCTGAAGAAGGAGGGCATCATTGCCGGTACCTCCACCGGCACGCTGCTCGCCGCAACGCTTGCGCTATTGCCGGAGCAGCCGCGCGCCAAGCGCGTCGTCACGTTCGTGTGCGACAGCGGCAACAAATATCTCTCCAAGGTCTACAACGATTACTGGATGATCGACCAGGGTTTCCTTGAGCGCGAAAGCTTCGGCGATCTGCGCGACCTCATCGCGCGGCGCCACTGGGAGCACGCCGCCGTGACCGTCGATGCCAGCGAGCCCGTGCTCGCGGCGTATCGGCGCATGAAGCTCTACGACGTCTCGCAGCTGCCCGTCATGCGCGCCGGCAGCATCGTGGGGATCGTCGACGAGGAGGACATTCTCATCAACGTGTTCGCCAAACCCGAGCACTTCAATGAGCCGGTGACGAACGCGATGGTGAGCCGCCTCATCACCGTGCCGGCGGATGCGCCGGTGGCGAGCCTGATGGACATCTTCAACCGCGGCATGGTCGCGATCGTCATGGACGGCGCGACGTTTCTCGGACTCGTGACGCGCATCGATCTTTTGAACTAGCTGCGCCGCAGGCTCTAGGCCGCATGAGCGACCCCGACGCCAAGCACGCCTTCGACACGCGCGTCGTTCATGGCGGACAACGGCCCGATCCGCTCACCGGCGCCGTCATGCCGCCGATCTACGCGACCTCGACCTACGTGCAGTCAAGTCCCGGCGTGCACAAAGGCTACGAGTACTCGCGCACCGCCAACCCGACGCGCGATGCGCTGCAGGCCGCGGTCGCCAATCTCGAAGGCGGCAGCGCCGGCTTCGCGTTCGCCTCCGGCATGGCCGCCACGGCGACCATCCTCGAGCTCCTCGATGCCGGCTCGCACATCGTCGCGATGCATGATCTCTACGGCGGCAGCTATCGGCTGTTGCAGAATGTGCGCACGCGTTCCGCGGGCCACGCCGTCACCTTCGCCGATCTCACCGACGTTGCCGCGCTGGAGCGCGCGCTGCGCCCGAATACGCGCCTGCTGTGGGTCGAAACGCCAACCAATCCGCTGCTGCAGCTCGTTGATCTTCGCGCCGCGGCCGCAAATTGCCAAGCGCCATCGCCTGCTTGCGGTGTGCGACAACACGTTTGCAACGCCCTACATCCAGCGCCCGCTCGAGTACGGCTTCGATATCGTCGTGCATTCGACCACCAAGTATCTGAACGGCCATTCGGATGCCGTCGGCGGCGCCGCGGTCGTGCGCGAGAATGGCGAACTTGAAGGAGCGGCTCGGCTATCTGCAGAACGCCGTGGGTGGCATCTCGAGTCCCTTCGACTCATTCCTCACGCTGCGCGGCATCAAGACGCTGGCGCTGCGCATGCAGCGCCACTGCGCAAGCGCGCTCGGCGATTGCGGAGTTTCTCGCCGGCCATCCCGAAGGTCGGCCAAGGTGCATTATCCCGGCCTTGCCACGCATCCGCAGCATCGCCTCGCGCAGCAGCAGATGCGGGGTGCCTTACGGCGGCATCGTCACTGCGGTGCTGCGCGGCGATATCGACGACACGCGCAGTATTCTTGAACGCTGCAGGCTCTTTTCGCTCGCCGAGAGTCTGGGTGGAGTTGAGAGCCTGATCGAGCAGCCGGCGCTCATGACGCATGCGTCGCTGCCGCCGGCGGTGCGCGCATCGCTCGGCATCAGCGACACGCTGGTGCGCTTCTCGGTTGGTATCGAAGATCCGCAGGACCTCATCAGCGAGCTGCGCGCCGTGCTCAGCTAAAGCGCGAGCACCTCGCGCGCGGCACGGATGCCGCTCTCTACCGCTCCGCTGACCGTGCCCGTTTGCTGCTGCGTGTCAGTCGCTTCGCCGGCGAAGAACAGCGTGTCGGCGAGCGGCGCGGCGAGGAGCGCGCGGGTCTTATCGCCGTCGACCGCCGCGTAGCTGTAGGCGCCGCAGGCGAACGGATCATGCTGCCAGTCGTGATAATACGCGCCTTCAAGCTCGGCAGCCGCGGGGCACGGCTTGCCAAACATCGACTGCAAGCCATCGAGCGCGCGCGCGACGAGATCGCGCAATCCACCTGTCGAGCATAGGCGCGCGGCGCGTGGCCCTCCCGCCCAGGCGACGAGCAGCGGTGCGCGCAGCGGCAGCTGCGTCCAGAACGTCGGGAAGTCCTCATGTGCCGCATGGAAGAACTCCGCGTTGCGATAGCGCCCGCCAGCGAGCTCCTCCCAGAAACGCTGAGCGAAAGCGCAGATTGAGTTTGACCACGGGGCCTGACACGAGGCACTCGAGCGCGCGGTGTTTCGCAGCCAGCGCCGGCGTGAAGCGCACGCTGCCGGGCTCCTGCGGCGGCTGCTGCAGCACGCCCGAGCGGCAACGTGATAATCGCGCGCGGCGCGCTTGCTCGGAACGGCTCGCCGCTGAAGGTGCCCGCGACCTCGACGCTGCCCTTGCGACCATTGCACGGTCTGCACGATGCTCTGCAGCTGCAGGCGCACATGGGTGTCGCGCAGCGCGGCGGTGAGTGCCGCGAGGAGCGCATCGTAACCGTTCTGCGGACGAGACTGCGAGGCATCATCGTCCATCATCTGCGCAGTCCACTCGGCAATGATGGCGCGTGCGCTTGCGCGGCGGGTATCGGCGGCATCAAAGCCCTCGGCCATCATTTTGCGAACTCACGCGCTTCGGCGGACAAGTGATCCTTTGGAGCGTGCGAGGAAAGCATCGAAGCTGACGTCGTGCTCCGCAATCCCCGTAGCGGCGCGCATTGCTGCCTGCACCTGGTGAAAAAGACCGCTGCGCTCCACGAGCTCGCCGTTGCGCAGGCTGAAGTGTGTGTCAGTCGACTCGATCGTCGCGCTGCCATGCCTTTGCAGGATGCTCTTGACGGTCGGCGCATCACCGTGAATGAACTCCGCGCCGTATTCGATGCGGTGCCGCCAGATCCGGCAGGTGCTGCGTCCAGATTCTCCCGCCGAGGCGCGATCGCGCGCCTCGAGGATGAGCACGCGGCGGCCGCTCGCGGCAAGTTCTGCTGCGGCGGCAAGGCCCGCGGCGCCCGCGCCGATGATCAGGATATCTGCGTGTGTCTGGGGCATTTTGCGAGCGCGCTGGAGTCTCAAAGGTAGAATGATCCCATGTCTGCCAGCGCCCTTCCCAGTGCACTCGAATGCCATCGGGCCTGCGCCCGCGGGGCGGTGCGTGCGCTAACCGTTAGCGCGCGCAGGCTCGCGAGGCGGCGTCTTGCCGTCACCTTCGAGCTTGACGCCGAGCTTGCGCGGCTGCGCCTGCCCGAGGTCGAACGCCCCGCGCCGCGCGCACGAGCTGTGGCTGCATAGCTGCTTCGAGGTGTTTGTGCGCGTGGCATCGGAGCCGCGTTACTTGGAATTTAACTTTGCGCCCTCGCGCGCCTGGGCCGTGTATCGCTTCGCGGCGCGCCGCGAGGCGATGGCGGTGGTCGCGGAGGCGATCGCCCCGCGGATCCTCGTGCGCCGCGCGCCAGCGCTTCTTACGCTCGCGGCGAGCGTGTCGCTAGGCGAATTGCTGGGCGGCGGCGCGGGCCCACTGCGCGTGCAGCTCGCCGCTGCCGCGGTCCTTGAGGACGACAATGGTAGGCTCTCCTACTGGGCGCTGCGTCATCCGCCGGGCAAGCCCGATTTCCATCACCCCGACGGCTTCGTGCTGGAACTTGATCTATGAAATTTGGCATCGACCGGCTGCTCGCCGAGCGCGCGCTGCGTAAGCCCCTGCAGAATCGCAGGCTGGCGCTCCTCGCGCATCCGGCGTCCGTCACGGCGGATCTCACCCATTCGCTCGATGCGCTCATGGCGCTCGGCGACGTGCGCATCGTCGCCGCCTTTGGCCCGCAGCACGGCCTGCGTGGCGACAAGCAGGACAACATGATGGAGTCGCCCGACTTCCTCGACCCCGTGCACGAGATCCCGGTGTACAGCCTCTATGGGGCGGTGCGCCGTCCCACGGCGGCGATGCTCGACAGCTTTGATGTGCTGCTGGTTGATCTGCAGGATCTTGGCTGCCGCATTTACACCTTCGTAACGACTCTTCTCTATGTGCTCGAAGCGGCGGCGCGGCGCGGGCAAGTCGGTGTGGGTGCTCGACCGGCCCAATCCGGTCGGCCGGCCCGTAGAGGGACTGCGCCTGGTTGCGGGCTGGGAGAGTTTCGTCGGCGCCGGCACGCTGCCCATGCGCCATGGACTCACCTTGGGCGAGCTTGCGCGCTGGTTCATCGCAACCTTGCGACTGGATGTCGAGTGCGAGATCGTAACGATGGAAGACTGGCAAAGCGCGCAGGCGCCGGGCTACGGCTGGCCGCTCGGCGCGCGCGCCTGGGTGAACCCGAGTCCGAATGCGCCGAATCTGTGGATGGCGCGCTGCTATTCGGGCACGGTGCTGCTGGAGGGCACGACGCTTTCCGAAGGGCGCGGCACGACCCGGCCGCTCGAACTACTCGGCGCGCCGGATATCGACGGCCGCGCGCTCATTGCAGAGATGCGCAAGCTCGCCCCGACCTGGCTCGAGGGCTGCCGCCTGCGGCCCTGCAGCTTTGAACCCACGTTCCAGAAGCATGTGCACAGGCTGTGCGCGGGTTTTCAGATTCATGTCGAGGATGGCGGCTACCGGCACGACGCGTTTCGTCCCTGGCGCCTGATTGCGCTCGCGCTCAAGGCCTTGCGGCGCCTGCAGCCCGAACTACCCGCTGTGGCGCGATTTCCCGTATGAGTATGTGCACGAGCGGCTGGCCGTTGATGTCATCAACGGTAGCGAGCGGCTGCGCGCTTGGGTGGACGACGCCGGCGCAACGCCGGCGGATCTGGATGCCATGACGAAGCCTGAGGAGGAGGCCTGGCGGCAGGAACGTCGCGCCGTGCTGCTCTATGGGAATTGAAATGGCAGAGCTCATCGCACGGCGCGCGCTCTTTGGCAACCCGCTGCGCACGCAGGCGCGCCTCAGCCCCGATGGCCGGTTTGTCTCATTCCTCGCGCCGCGCGAGGGTGTGCTGAATGTGTGGCTTGCGCCGTTTGGAGATCTCGAGGCCGCCGCGCCCATCAGCCAGGATCGCAAACGCGGCATTCGCGAGCACTACTGGGCGCTCACCGCCAAGCATGTGCTCTACGTGCAGGACGAGGGCGGCGATGAGAACTGGCACATCTATAGCGTAGATGTCGACAAGCGGCGTGCAACTCGATCTGACGCCGCTTGCAGGCGTGCAGGCACAGCTCGTCGGTCTATCGCCCGAGCGGCCCGGCATTGCTCTCATTGGCCTGAATGACCGCGACCCGCAGTGGCACGACCTCTTTGAGATTGACATCGTCAGCGGCGCGCGCGAGCGCACGGAACGCAATGAGCAGGGATTCGCAGGCTACCTGGAGGATTTGCAGCTGCGGCCGCGCCTCGCGCTGCGCACGCTCGAAGACGGCGGCGGGGAGCTCGCGCGGCGCACGGCGTCGGGCTGGGAGAGCTTTCTGCGCTACGGCCAGGCCGACAGCCTGACGACGCGGCCGCTGATCGTCACGGGCGAGGATACGGCGCTGCTGTTGAGCGCGCTCGGCCGCGACACCGCGGCCCTCATGCAGCTCGACCTTGCCAGCGGCGCACAGAACCTCGTCGCTGAGAGCGCGCTCGCCGACATTGCCGAGGTGTGGCTGCATCCGCATAGCCGCGAGCTGCAGGCCTATGGCGTGGATTACTTGACGAGCGAACTGACGCCGATGACGAGCGCCGCAGCGCACGACATCGCGGTGCTGCGCGCGGCGCTCGGTCCGCAGTTCAGCGTCACGAGCCGCACGCTCGACGATGCCATCTGGGTCATTGTCGTCGATGATCCGCAGCGCCCGCTTGCCACGTATCTGTATGAGCGGCCGCGTTCTTTAGTAACGAAACTCTTTGATCAGCGTCCTGAGCTTGTCGGGGCGCCGCTGCAGGACATGAGTCCCGTCGAGATCCGGGCCCGCGATGGCCTGAACCTCGTGTGCTATCTCACGCTGCCGCCCGGCGGCGCGGCGCGTGGCAGCGCTGCGTTGCCGCTCGTGCTCGATGTGCACGGCGGCCCGTGGGCGCGCGACAGCTACGGCTTCAATCCGGAGCATCAATGGCTTGCCAATCGCGGCTACGCGGTGCTGGCCGTCAACTATCGCGGCTCGCTCGGCTTCGGCAAGAAATTTGTCAACGCCGCGGATCATGAGTGGGCGGGCAAGATGCACGAGGATCTCATCGACGCCATCGAGTGGGCAGTGCGCGAGAGGATCGCTGACCCACGCAGGCTCGCCATCTATGGCGCCTCCTACGGCGGCTATGCCGCGCTCGTCGGGCTTACCTTCACGCCGGAGCGCTTTGCCTGCGGCATCGACATCGTCGGCCCGTCCAATCTCATTACGCTCCTCGAGACGATCCCGCCGTACTGGAAGGCATTCTTCGAGGATATGGCGCGGCGCGTCGGCGATCCGCGCACGCCGCAAGGACGGGCGCACCTCAGCGAACGCTCACCGCTCACGCACGTCGAACGCATCAAGCGACCGCTGCTTATCGCGCAGGGTGCCAACGATCCGCGCGTGAAACAGGCGGAGGCCGATCAGATCGTCGCGGCCATGCAGGCCAAGCATCTGCCCGTGACTTACGTTCTGTATCCTGACGAGGGGCACGGCTTTGCGCGCCCGCAGAACCGGCTCTCTTTCTATGCCATCACGGAGGCGTTTCTGGCGCACTATCTTGGCGGACGTTGCGAGCCCATCGGGGAGGACTTTGCCGGCTCCAGCCTGCTGATCCGCGCGGGCGCGGACGTTGTTCCGGACGTTGCGGCATCACTGGGCGCAGCGCCCGTGGCCGAGGCCGGCTGAGCGCAGCATGCAAAGCGCACCCGACATTACCTCATACCGCAAGTTCTGGGCCGCGCGCTTCGGCACAGCGCCATTTCTGCCGATGTCACGCGCCGAGATGGACGCGCTCGGCTGGGATAGCTGCGACATCATCCTTGTCACGGGCGATGCCTACGTCGACCACCCAAGCTTTGGCATGGGCGTTGTCGGGCGGGCGCTCGAAGCGCAGGGCTTTCGCGTCGGCATCATCGCGCAGCCCGACTGGCACAGCACCGCGCAGTTCTGCTCGCTCGGCAGGCCGAATCTGTTTTTCGGCATCACCGCCGGCAACATGGACTCGATGGTGAACCGCTACACCGCCGAGCGGCGCATCCGCAGCGATGATGCCTACACGCCGGGCGGCGTCGGCGGCAAGCGCCCGGATCGCGCCGTCATCGTCTACGCACAGCGGGTGCGTGAGGCATTTAAGGACGTGCCCATCATCATCGGTGGTATCGAAGCCTCACTGCGCCGCATCGCACACTTTGATTATTGGTCGGAGAAAGTGCGTCGCTCGGTGCTGCTCGATGCCAAGGCGGATCTTCTGGTCTACGGCAACGCCGAGCGCCAGATCTGCGAGCTCGCGCACCGCCTCGCGGCCGGCGAAAACCTCACGGACATCACCGACGTGCGCGGTACGGTTTTCGCGCGCACCGCGGTGCCGGCGCACTGGATCGAGATCGACTCAACGCATCTGGATGCACCCGGTGCGCTCAATCCGCCGATCGATCCGTATGCGGCCGAGCCGCGCGCAGCCGCGCAACGCGCGACCTGCGAGGCGCCGCCGCGCGCCGAGGTGGTCGTGCGCTTCGTCCGCGGCGTCAAAAATGCCGACCGCGAGCGCAGCGTGATCCGCATGCCTTCCTACGAGCAGGTGCTCGAGGACCCGGTGCTCTATGCGCACGCATCGCGGATCCTGCATCTGGAATCCAATCCCGGCAACGCACGCGCGCTCGTGCAGCGTCACGGCAATCTGGAGCTGTGGCTCAATCCGCCGCCGATTCCGCTGACCACGCCGGAGATGGACTTTATCTACGAGCTGCCCTATCAGCGCCGCCCGCATCCGGCGTACGGCGCAGAGCTGATTCCGGCGTACAAGATGATCCGCTTCTCCATAGCCATTCAGCGCGGCTGTTTCGGTGGCTGCACCTTCTGCTCAATCACCGAGCACGAAGGGCGCATCATCCAGAATCGCTCGGAGGAGTCCGTGCTGCGCGAGATCGGCACGATCCGCGACCACGTGCCGGGCTTCACGGGTGTGATCTCGGATCTGGGTGGCCCGACCGCCAACATGTACCGTCTCGCCTGCAAGAGTCCCAAGATCGAAAGCGCCTGTCGCCGCCCGTCGTGCGTTTTTCCCGGCATCTGCCCAAATCTCAACACCGATCACACGCCGCTCATCCGTCTCTACCAGCGCGCGCGTCAGCTGCCCGGTGTCAAGAAGGTGCTCGTCGCCTCCGGCGTGCGCTATGACCTTGCGAGCGAATCCCCGGAGTACGTGCGCGAGCTGGCGCAGCACCATACGGGTGGCTATCTGAAGATCGCACCGGAGGCGCTCGCCGAAGGCCCGCTGTCAAAGATGATGAAGCCGGGCGTGGGGACGTATTACAAGTTCAAGGAGCTCTTTGATCGCTATTCCAAAGAGGCGGGCAAGGAGCAGTACCTCATTCCGTATTTCATCGCCGCTCATCCGGGCACCTCGGACGAGGACATGCTGCAGCTTGCGCTGTGGCTCAAGAAAAACCGCTACCGGGCCGATCAGGTACAGGCGTTTCTGCCGGCGCCGATGGCGAGCGCCACCGCCATGTACCACAGCGGCAAAAATCCGCTGCACCGCGTTACCGCCAAGAGCGAAGAAGTGCTCATCCCCAAGGGCTTACGGGTACGGCGCCTGCACAAGGCCTTCCTGCGCTACCATGATGCGAATAACTGGCCACTGTTGCGCGAAGCGCTGCGGCGCATGGGCCGGGCGGACCTGATCGGCAACGCACCACGCCATCTCGTGCCCTCGTGGCAGCCGAGCGCGAGCGACACGCGCGCCAAAGCGCACGGCAAGCGCGGCCGGCCGTTTCGAACCCAGCACACGCGTTAGTACCCTCTTGGGGTAAACCGGAGTAGGGTCATGGGCATGCGCGGCAGCTCATCCGCAGCTCTTTTGGTCGCGGCCGTGGCGCTCGGCCTCGCAGCCCTCGGTGCACATCCGGCCGCCTCCGCGGATGTTGCGCACGGCACGCGCGCGGCAACGCTGCTGCAAATTGAAGGGGCGATCGGGCCGGCCACCGCCCGTTATTTCGTGCGCGGTCTGGAAGCCGCCGAGGCCGCCGGCAGTGTGCTCGTCATTCTGCAGCTCGACACGCCCGGGCGGCCTTGACACCTCGATGCGCGACATCATCCGCGCAATTCTCGCCGCACCCATTCCCGTCGTGACCTATGTCGCGCCCTCGGGCGCGCGCGCTGCGAGCGCCGGCACCTACATTCTGTACGCAAGCCACATCGCCGCTATGGCTCCGGCGACCAATGTCGGCGCCGCAACGCCGGTTTCGATCGGCGGCGAGGAGCCCGCGACGGCGGCTCCCGCTGCCCCTCCCGCCGCTCCCGGTGGTGCGGCGCGGGATGCCCGTCCGGCCGCGGCGGAGCCTGCCACCGCGATGCAGCGCAAGACGATCAACGATGCCGTGGCGTATCTGCAGGGCCTTGCCGAGCTGCGCGGCCGCAACGTGCAGTGGGCGGAGCAGGCCGTGCGCGGCGCCGCGAGTCTCTCGGCGAGCGAGGCGCTGAAGGATCATGTTATCGATCTCGTCGCACGCGATGTGCAGGACCTGCTCGCGCAGCTCAACGGGCGCGAAGTTCGCATCGGCAACCGGTCCTTGCAGCTTGCAACCGCCGGCCTGCCGGTCGAGCGGATTGCACCTGATTGGCGCACCGAGCTGCTCTCCGTCATCACGCACCCCACAATCGCCTATGGGCTGATGCTCATCGGCCTCTATGGCCTGTTGCTCGAGGGTTACAACCCGGGCGTCATGTTTCCCGGGGTCATCGGCGTCATCTCGCTGGTGCTGGCGCTTTTTGCCCTGCAACTGCTGTCGGTGAATTACGCGGGTCTTGCGCTCGTCGTTCTCGGCGTCGGGATGATCATCGCGGAGTTCCACGTGCCCGCCTTTGGCTCGCTCGGACTCGGCGGGCTCGTCGCGTTCGTTGTAGGCTCGATCATCTTATTTGATGCCGAGACGCCGGGGATGGCCATTGGATTGCCGCTGATCGCCGGGATTGCAACCGTCGGCGCTCTAGTCGTGCTCGCCATCGTCTTCCTCGGCGCCCGCGCGCAACGCCGACCCGTCGTGACCGGCGCGCGCGTCATGGTCGGGCAAACGGCCGAAGCCATCGAGGATTTCACCGACAAGGGTCAGGTGCGCTTCGCGGGCGAGCTGTGGAGCGCGCGCACGGCAACGCCCTTACATATTGGCCAGCAGGTACGTATCGTCAAGGTCGAGGGTCTTGGGCTCTGGGTCGAGCCGGTTTAGCGCGCCCGCGCAGGGGAAGTTCATGCCATTCACTATCGTCATCGTCGTATTCGCGGCTGCATTGTTCTTCACCACCGTCAAGGTGCTGAACGAGTACGAGCGCGGCGTCATGTTCACTCTCGGCCGCTTCACCGGCATCAAGGGCCCGGGCCTGATTCTGGTGGCGCCGATGATTCAGCAGATGCGCAAGGTGGACCTGCGGGTCATTGTGCTCGACGTTCCCAAGCAGGACGTCATCTCGCGCGATAACGTCTCGGTGAAGGTGAACGCGGTCGTCTATTTCCGCATCGTCGACCCAGGCCAGGCCATTATCCAGGTGGCCAATGTTTTTGACGCCACGAGCCAGCTTGCGCAGACGACCCTGCGCTCGGTTCTCGGCCAGCACGAGATGGATGACCTGCTCTCGCAGCGCGACAAGCTGAACGCCGACATCCAGCGCATCCTCGATCAGAGTACCGAGTCGTGGGGCATCAAGGTCACCAAAGTGGAAATCAAGAACGTCGACCTGGATGAGACGATGGTGCGCGCGATGGCGCGGCAGGCGGAAGCCGAGCGCACGCGGCGCGCCAAGATCATTCACGCCGAGGGCGAGCAACAGGCGGCGCAGATGCTGGTGCAGGCGGCACACTTGCTCTCTCAGGAGCCCGCGGCGATGCAGCTGCGCTATCTGCAGACGCTCGCCGACATCTCAAACGAGAAGAGCTCGACGATCGTCTTTCCGTTGCCGCTCGATCTCATTGCACCGTTGGTGAATCGCCGCAATGAGATTCGATAGCCCGCGGATTCTTGCGACGAGCGGCCTGCTGTTGGCCCTCGCGACGCTCTTCGCCGCCCTCGGCACTCACGCGCTGCGCGCCCGGCTGTCCTCCGAGCAGCTCGATATATTCATGACGGCGACACGCTATCAGTTCCTGCATTCCCTCGGGCTATTAGGGGTCGGGCTCGTGGCGCGCGACCGCACGGCGCCACTGCTGCGCTCGGCGGCAGTGCTGCTGTTCGCGGGCATCGTGCTTTTCTGCGCGACGCTCTATGCGGTTGCCTTCGGGGCGCCGCGCTCGCTCGGCGCTGTCACGGCGCTCGGGGGGCTGCTGCTGATTGCAGGATGGCTTTTCTTTGCAGTGGCGATGTGGCGGGCGCGGGCTCGCTGAAGCGGGGGCCTTGCCGCGCAAGGCGACGTAACACAATGCGAACCATCGCGCGGACGAGCTGCACGTCCCGCACTGGGAGGGAACGTGAGGAATTTGCCGTCGCACGTCGTGTTGAGTTTGAGCCTTGCTGCGCTCGGCGCGTGTGCCAATGCGCAGCGCCCGGCGCCCGCTGCCGCAGCGGTGACTGCGCCGCGGCAGGCCCAGATCGGTGCGTTTGGACTAGACCTCACGACGCTCGATACGAATGTGCGCCCGGGGGATGATTTCTACCGCTATGCCGAAGGGCACTGGCTCGATACGCATGAGATCCCTGCCGATCGCGCCCGCTGGGGTGCGTTTGACTCGCTTGACGAGGCCGCGCAGCAACATGTCCGGGAGTTGATCGAAGCTCTTCCGAGCGGTGCGCCGGTGGGCAGCGCGGAACAGAAAGTCGGGGACTTCTACCGCGCCTACATGGGTACCGATGTGATCGATCGCGCCGGCCTGGCACCGGCGCAGCCGGGACTGGATGCGATCGCCAAGGCGCGCACTCATGAGGAGCTGCTGCGCCTGATGGGCAGGCGCGATCTGCAGCTGGAGTCGCCGATTCAGCTCTTGATCCGCCCCGACGAGAAGAATCCGGATCGCTATGTCGTGTGGATCACGCAAAGCGGGCTTGGTCTGCCGGATCGCGATTACTACCTGAAGAGCGAGCCGGTGTATGCGGACCTGCGCGCCAAGTACCAGACGCATATCGAGCGCATGCTCACCCTGGCAGGCGATTCGGATGCGGCGGCCGAGGCGGCATCGATCGTGGAGCTTGAGACCGAGATCGCGACCGAGCACTGGCCGGCCGCCAAACGTCGCAACCGCGATCTGATCTACAACCTGCGCTCGCATAGCAAGCTCAATGAACTCTCGCCCGGCTTTGCATGGCAGGAACTCCTCGGGTCTGCCGGCGTCGATGAGCAAAAAGACTACGTCGTGCGTGAACTGGATGCGGTCGGTGCCGCGGCGATGACCTTCAACAAGGTTCCGGTCGAGATCTGGCAGCGCTACCTGCGCTATCACTACCTCGAGAAGTACGCCGACGTGCTGCCGAAGCCGATCGATGCGGAAAGCTTCGATTTCTACGGCCGCGCGCTCAATGGCCAGAAGGTGCAGCGCGAGCGCTGGAAGCGCGCCGTCGGTGCCGCCAATAGCGCGCTAGGCGAAGACATTGGCGAGGTTTACGTTGCGCATTATTTCACGCCCGAAGCGCGCGCCGCGACGATCGCGCTCGTGGAAAACATGCGTGCCGCGTACGCCGAGCGGATCCGCGCTGCCGTATGGATGAGCGATGCGACGAAGAAGGTTGCGCTTGAGAAGCTTGCGAAGTTTCGCCCAAAAATTGGCTATCCGGACCGGTGGCGCGATTATGCGACGCTCGACATCAGGCCCGGCGATGCGTTCGGCAACGCCAGGCGCGCTGCGGCATTTGACTGGCAGCGCCAGGTGCTGCGCATCAATCTGCCTACGGATCGCGACGAGTGGGGGATGACGCCGCAGACGATCAACGCCTACTACAACCCGACCTTCAACGAGATCGTGTTTCCCGCGGCGATCCTGCAGCCGCCGTTCTTCGATCCTGTTGCGGACGCGGCCGTGAACTACGGCGGCATCGGTGGCGTCATCGGGCACGAGATGGGACACGGTTTCGACGATCAGGGCGCAAAATCCGATGCCTTCGGCGTGCTGCACACCTGGTGGCAGCCGCAGGATGAGGCCGCATTCAAACAGCTGGTCGATCGCCTGGCCGCGCAATACGACGCCTTTGAAGCACTGCCCGCAGTGCACGTGAATGGGCGGCTCACCCTGGGCGAGAACTCGGGCGACCTTGAGGGTTTGAGCGTCGCCTACATCGCGTATCACCTGTCGCTGCACGGCCGCGCGGCGCCGCTCATCGGCGGCCTAAGCGGCGATCAGCGCTTCTTCCTCTCCTGGGCGCAGGTTTGGCAGGCGCTGTGGCGTGACGGCTATTTACGCGCCCAGCTGCTGAGTAATCCGCACAGTCCGCCGCGCTTTCGCGTGAACGGGGCAGTGCGCAATGTCGACGCGTGGTATGCCGCATTCAAGGTGCAACCGTCGGATCGGCTGTACCTGCCGCCCGAGGAACGCGTGCACATCTGGTGAGCTTCTCCTCCGGGCTGCCGATCGACGCGGCGCTGGCGCCGCTTTGTCAGGCACTCTCGCAGCACGGCGTCGCGGTCCTGCAAGCCCCGCCCGGCGCCGGCAAGAGCACCGTGGTGCCGCTTGCGCTCCTCGCTGAGCCATGGGCGGCAAGAAAGCGCCTCATCATGCTCGAGCCGCGTCGCCTTGCGACCCGGGCCGTGGCGCGACGCATGGCGCAGACCCTCGGGCAGGCCGTTGGCGAGACCGTGGGCTATCGCATGCGCCTTGACTCGCGCGTCTCGCGTGCGACGCGCGTCGAAGTCGTCACCGAAGGGGTGTTGACGCGCATGCTGCAGAGCGATCCTGCGCTTGAAGACACCGCTGTCGTCATCTTTGATGAATTTCACGAGCGCAGTTTGCAGGCGGATCTCGCGCTTGCGCTGCTGCTTGATGCGCGCGCGAATCTGTCTCCGACGATCAAGATCGTCGCGATGTCGGCGACCCTCGACGTTGCGCGCCTCGGTGCTTTGCTGCAGGCGCCGATCATCGAAACACGCGCTCGCCTCTATCCGGTGGAAACGCGCTATGCGGGACGCGCTGCGCCGCCGCTGCCCGGCGCCGCGGCTGCGGACCAACACGCCGGCGAGCGCCTGGTCGCGCAACTTGTGCACACGGCGCTAGCCGATGAGGAAGGCGATGTCCTCGCCTTCCTGCCGGGCGCCCCGGAAATCCGCCGCGTGCAGGCGTTGCTGCAATCGAGCGGCCGGATCGCGCCAGACGTGCGGATTTTCCCGCTCTACGGCGATCTTGCCGGCGCGCAGCAGGATGCGGCGCTCACGCTAAGTCCGCCCGGCACGCGCAAAGTAGTGCTTGCGACCAATATCGCCGAGACCAGCCTCACGATCGAGGGCGTGCGCGTCG
The DNA here is from genome assembly GCA_963695315.1 of uncultured Gammaproteobacteria bacterium. Classification (GTDB taxonomy): domain Bacteria; phylum Pseudomonadota; class Gammaproteobacteria; order Steroidobacterales; family Steroidobacteraceae; genus PALSA-1196. Next base: position 3,095,318 of record OY968773.1, on the reverse strand, counting down.
TTGTTGATTCCGGGCTCGTGCGCCGCTTGGTATTTGATCCCGCAACGGGCATGAGCCGCCTCGATACGGAGCGCATCTCGCGCGCGTCGGCTGAGCAGCGCCAGGGCCGGGCAGGGCGCCTTGCGCCCGGCGTGTGCTATCGCGCGTGGAGCGCGCAATCTCAGCGCAGCCTCGCACCGCTCACGCCGCCGGAGATCCTGCGCGCCGACCTTGCGCCGTTGGCACTCGACCTTGCGGCCTGGGGCGTAGGCAACGCGGGCGAGCTCAAATGGCTGGATGCGCCGCCCGAGGCGACTTTGACGAGCGCGCGTAATCTGCTCGCGAGACTTGGCGCCATCGACCCGCAAGGACGCATCAGCGCTCACGGCAGGCAGATTGCATCGGTCGCCGTGCACCCGCGCCTTGCGCATATGTTGTTGCGCGCCCGCGAGCTCGGCAGCGTGCCGCTCGCCGCACTCCTCGCTGCGCTGCTCTCGGAGCGCGATTTGCTGCACCGTGCGCACGGCTCGCGCGACACCGACATCCGCACGCGCATCGACATCTTGCAGGGCAGCGGGCACGGCGAATCCGTGGACCCGGCAGCCGTTAAGCATGCATGGCGCCATGCGCGTGAGATCGCGCGGCAGCTCGGCGCCGATCTGCGCGGCTCAACGGATGGCGGGCGCGCCGGGATTCTGCTTGCATTTGCCTATCCTGATCGCATCGGTCGGCGCCGCCCGGGCGATGAGCCGCGCTACACGCTCGCCAACGGGCGGGGCGCGTTCTTTGCCGAAAGCGATCAGGTTTCGCGGCAGGAATTCATCGTCGCGGTGGATCTTGAGGATCGCGATCGCGATGCACGCATCCGTCTTGCCGCACCGCTCGCGCGTGCCGAGCTTTGCAAATACTTTGCTGCCGAGATTGTGACCAGCGCAACGGTCGAATGGAGCGCGCGCGAAGAAGCGGTGCTGGCGCGTCGGATCGCCAGGCTCGACGCGGTCGTGCTCGAGGAGCAGCCGCTTGATCCCGTGCCTGTTGAGAGCGCGCGCGCGGCCATGTTGAGCGGCGTGCGCCAGCTCGGGCTTGCGGCGTTGCCCTGGGATCGCGCGGCGCGCGATCTGCAGGCGCGCGTCGAGTTTGTGCGCGGCCTTGAGCGCGAGGACACGCGCGACTGGCCCGCGCTTGACGATGCGACGCTGTTCGCGTCAATCGCGGCCTGGCTTGCGCCGTGGCTCGATGGGATCACGCGCCGCGAGCACCTGGCCCGAGTGCCTCTCACGGAGGCGTTGCGTGCGCTCCTGCCGTGGGATGCGCGGCGCAAGCTCGATGAGCTGGCACCGGCGCATCTCGTGCTGCCGACAGACACAAAGGTGCGCATCGACTATCTTGACGAGGCGGGTCCGAGCGTCGCGGTGCGGCTGCAGGAGGTCTTTGGCCTCGCGCAGACCCCCCAAATCGCAGGCGGAGCGGTGCGCGTGACATTTAAACTGCTCTCGCCGGCGCAGCGCCCCGTGCAAATCACCCGTGACCTGGCCGCGTTTTGGCGAGGTTCGTACCTCGAGGTGCGCAAGCAGATGCGCGGGCGCTATCCCAAGCACTTCTGGCCCGAGAATCCCCTGCAGGCGGCACCGGTGCGCCGCGTACGCCCCAAACGGCCGTAGGCTTACTTGATGAGGCCTTCACCCTTCATGGCGGCCAGCACGCTCGGACGCGTCCGCAGGTGCTCGTGGAAGCGCTTCAAATTTGGCCATTGACCAAGATCGATGCCGGCATGGCTCGACCAGCCGAGCACCACGAAGAGATAAGCATCGGCCACGGTAAACGTGTCCCCCATGAGAAAATTCTTCGATCCCAACGCACCGTCGAGCCATCCCAGGCGCTTAGTGAGATTGTCGCGCGCGAACTTCTTCACATCCTCGGTGGCAGACGGATAGAACAGCGGGCCGAAATTCTTGTGAACTTCGGAATTGATGAAGGACAGCCACTCCATCAGGCGATAGCGCTCCATGGTTCCGAAAGCCGGCGCCAGCTTGGAGGCAGGGTTGCGGTCGGCGATGTACTGCAGCACGGCGACGTTTTCGGTGAGTAGTTCGCCGTTATCGAGGCGCAGGATCGGCACGTATCCCTTCGGATTCAGGCGGTTCAATTCCTCGCCGTCGGCCGTCTTGCGCGACTTGCGGTCAATCGCGGCCGCCTCGAACTTGAGGCCGGCCTCATTGAGGGCGATATACGAGGCGAGCGAGCAGGCGCCAGTGAGGTAATAGAGCTTCATGGGCGGGTCCTTGGTCATCGAGGGGAACCTCATGCTAACGTTGCTGTCTCGGTTCGCAAGGGGGTGTACCAATGAAGACACTGCCAGCCTGCGCCGCTCTTCTTGCATTAGCGGGACCTGTCGGCGGCTGCCAGAAGCACGAACCGACTCGACCGGCGCAACCGACCGTGCGGCAGGAGTCGAGCACCGATTCAGGTTGCGCCCAGGCACGCTCGGCCGGCCCGGTGGGTTTCGCGGAGTCCTTGCGCAGGCGCCACATGGATTTGCCCTGACTGTTACAATTTCCCGCTGCGGGCCTGTAGCACAGCGGTTAGTGCAGGGGACTCATCAAAAGGGTGCCTTCGCGCGGAAACGCACGAAGTGGACGGGATGAATTCAGGGAAACCTTCGAGCATTGCGCATGCAGCTCATGGCAATCCTGAGCCAAGCCGGCGGGGCACCGCCGGAAGGTGCAGAGACTACCTGGGGGCTCGTAGCGCCCTTAATAACAGGCAAGAGCATCCCGCACCCACACGCACAAGTCGTGCGCGGGTGAAGAGATAGTCCACTCCCGACGGAAACGTCGGGGCAAGTGAATCCCTTGGTCGTAGGTTCGAATCCTACCGGGCCCACAACATCTCAGGAATTCCCATAGCGTCCCAGCCAACTCGTATTTGATTTCACGGGAAATATGAGTCCAAGCGTGCGCACTGGGAAGCTTCTCCGCCCGTCCGGTTGAAGAAGGTCGCTGCCGGATGCAGGGCGGACGTGCAGGCCGTAAGTCGACCCACGGCCGGTACTCAAAGGCCACCATAGAAGCGAAGCGCAACACCAGGGCGCTTATTCGGGAGGTTCGAGCCTTGCTCGATGACTAAAGTTCGCTCACGAGCCAAACCTAGCCGCCGTTCTTGACACCTGCGACACCTATACGTTCCGAATGATTATTTGATTTGGGCTTGCCAGGGAACACTAGCTACGAACAATGTCATCCTCCCACTACTTACAAAACAACAGGTTAGCAGTCAGCGCCGATCTATTATACGTATTGGCCCCGATGATAGGCGCGCATCAAAGTGCTATGAAAGATCTTGAAGAAGACGCGAGAAGCGCAATGATAGATTACAACGACAATATCGGGACGCTGATTCTAGGCGTGCCGCCGTCTGCGTGCAGACGCTCAACCCAAGTGGAATGCTCGCAAACCGCTACAGGGTGCCGGCTCGGTCGTGGTGGCGGCCCTGACGCCCCCGGCCAAAGGGGCGTGGGTCCGCGCACGACAACGACATCATCCAGGCCATTCGCATCGGGAGATTTGCAATGCTGATTCGCGACATGACTCACGACGAATGCGCTCAGGCACTCGAGCGGGCAAATGTCGGCAGGCTGGGGTGCGCGCGCAGCGATCAGCCGTACGTTGTCCCTGTTTACTTCTCCTACGATAGAAAGCATCTGTATGGGGTGACCACGCTGGGACTGAAGATCGAGTGGATGCGCTCCAATCCCCTAGTCTGCCTGGAAATTGATGAACGCACGAATCACTATCAATGGATGAGCGTAGTTGTGTTTGGTCTCTACGAAGAGTTACCGGATACGCCAAAATATAAAGATGCGCGCCAGTACGCAATCAAAGTTCTACAGAAGCGCGCGAATTGGTGGCAGCCAGCGTGCGTCGCCACTGAAAAACGCGAGCAGCGTCCGCCGATCTTCTACCGCATCGACATCAAGCGGGTGACAGGACACCGCGCAACGCCGGATCCGATTGAAGCTATCGCTTTAAGTGCTGAGGAGCAGTCGTCTTCGGACAGAAGCTGTTTTGATTCGACCGACATGTAAACAGGTGCGCATAGGATCAGCGACTTACAGTCATTTTGGGGTGGCTACCGGTCCATTAAATACGCGCTGCCTTCAGCGCCCACACGTGTCGGACGATGACCCGCGCTCTGAGGTGCTGTTCCGAGCGCTCAAGTGCCGGCATCGACGCGCCTGGCATCACTGAGTTGGACTTTTGAAAAACGCCCGCAACCCTCGGCGCTTAGCGCGCCGAGAATTACGCAAGGCCGAATCGCCGCTCAAGTGTCTGTTTGTTGAGGAACGCCTACGGCAGATCGTACGCGCACACTTGGCACGACGTCGTCGGGGTGGGCATGGCGTTGGTGATGTAGAGAACGCCGTTGGCAATGATGGGCGGAGGATGCAGTGTGCTCGCAGGAGTCGGACTACTCCACAAGAGATGACCGTGCGCCATATCGTAAGCCTCGAATGCCGGTTCATTCGACCCCTGCAGGCCCTCGTAGAGAACGCCATTTGCGAGGGAGACGGACGACTCGCTCCCAATGCTCCTCGACCAAGCTTGGTCGCCGGTCGCCCTGGACAGCTTGTGCACGGAGCCGTCGCTTCCCGTGGCGTAAATGAAACCGCCGGCAACCGAGACCGGAAAGGCGGAGCTGTTGTACGTGTGAGTCCATAACACGTCTCCGGTAGTAGCGTCCAAGGCCTGGAGTTCGTTGCTCGACCCCTCGTTGACGTAGAGCACATTGTTCACATAGGTAAGTCCCGATGTGTTGGCGGCAATAGCCGTGGTCCACGCGAGATCCCCGGTGCTCTGATTGACCGCATTAACCTGTTGGCTGCTGTTGCCGCCGCCGGTAAAGAAAACCATTCCGTTTCCGACCACGGGTGTCGCACTGCCGAGCGTATTGGTGGTACCTGTGGAGTAAGTCCAGAGCACAGCCCCCGTTTGCGCATTCACGGCGGCGATGTATTCGGCACCGCCCGAACCACCGTAGACGTAGCCAAAGTAGACCGCGCCGTTCGCGTACACGAGCGGTGACTGCACAGCCGATGGGGGCAGGCAATTGCACTCATTGGAATAGGACCACTTCAAATGGCCCGACGCCTTCTCATAGGCGCAAATACCACCGGCATATTCTTCCCCCATAAAGGTGACTTGGCAGCCGGCATAAACAAGATTGCCGGCAACCGCGAGCGTGTTATTGGGGCCGTCTCCATTATTTCCGGTCGTGATGGTCCAGAGCGTATCGCCGGTTGTGGCGTTGATGGCGACGAGGTTCTCGGTGTCGGAGCCTGCGCCTGGGCCTTGACCTTGTGCGTAAATGACGCCGTCATCGAGCGCGAATGCGGTCACTCCGCCCGCCACACTGGCACCCCACAGAAACGTCAACCCGGAGACGTTGGACGTGGAGAGCGTCGTCTCCGTATTGTTGTATGAGGTGTGTCCCGCGTTAAGGTAGCTCTGCGGCCAGTTCGTCTCTGCGGCAAAACACGTCGCTGAGAATGCTACGAATAAGCAACCGAGTGAGATCCTGCTCATTGCGTTCCCCTAAAGCACGTCTGATTTATCCAAGACCATGATGACGCGCGTAGAACAAATGCACGATTTTCGACGCCAACTTTATCGCGCTGCCCCCAAGACTATAGTTGTTAGCGATACGCGCGGGTCCGAATATGCTCCCAACTGCGCGACAATTTCAAGCGCCAGCAATTTGCGAAATCAACCTTCGGATGATGTGGATGTAGGGGGCGTTCGTTCGCCGCGCTGCAACACACCGCTATGAACGCAGCGGCGAAACGCCGATTCGAGTTAAGTTAACTGTGCCCGCCTTGATGTGACGTCCGAGATCGCGGTTGGAACTCGAAGGCAAAGCGCCGCAGGGTGCCCCCGACGCTAGCGCCGAATTCTTTATCACTCTGCTTCTGCAATTGACCCTGAGTCATCGCTGCCGAGCGGCGGCATGCGCTTAGGGCCAACACAACCTTGACGGTCTCCTACCACCCCGGCTATTCCGCTAGCTTCATCGTCCGTGCGGTTCTGCGGTGCTGCCGGCCCATCAAATGACCGTATCAATTAAGCCCGCTCAGCGCTGCGCGACGAGTTCGTCCTTTGTCTGTAGCTTATTGAGGACCGCGTGCACTTCGGCCAATTGCTCCATGAGTTGACTGATCTTCGCATCTTGCTCTGCAGAATGCTGATCTTGCGCTTCGATCCTGCGCTGTTGTTTCTTCATCTCATTCAGCAGCATCGGCGCGAGCTCGTCATAGCGCACGCCCTCGTGTATTGATGAGATTCGGGCTGTACTTGCAGGTTGCTGCGCGTCCAATGTCGCAGTGCGGTGATCAGGCTCCAAGAGCGATGCGACCGGGTACGCCTCAGTACGGTCGCATCGCCGAGGAGGTTGCGAAACCGTATCCGGAGCTTTATCCGCGATGCATCAGGCCGGATTGAGGCAGTGCGGCTATGGCGATCTGGCGCCGACGCCGCTCGATGAGCTGACCTACGGAGTGTTGACCGTCAAAGTTTGCGCAACGGAAGTACTCGCCGCGTGAGTCGTATCTCCACCATAAGCCGCGGTGACGCTATAGACACCTGCGCCGAGTGTCGTGCTAACCGACGCGACCCCGGCACTGTCAATGACACCGCTGCCGAGCACGGTGGTCCCGTTATTGTAAAAAGTGAGCTTGCCGGTCGAAGGCGACGCGCCCGGCAGGGCCGCTACTGCTCCTTCAAACACAATCGGTGAGCCCGCGAGGGCAGGATTTGGCGAGACCGCGAGCGTCGTTGTCGTAAACAGACTCTGTGTCCAGCCCGGAGCCTTCGGGAACGGGTGCAGATTGTTGCTAGCGTCCACGTAGCTGATCAGCACACCGTAGCTGTTGAGCACCAGATCGGTGGCGCTGGTGCTATTCGTCGCAGTGAAGCTCGCGCAGTCTGCCGTGTAGACGTTGCCGTTCCAGGTTATCGATGAAGTTGTGCTTGGCGGTACTTGCGCTCCATCGGTGAAATAGGGGGATTCCCCACACCAGTTGTCGAGCTCAAGCTCGAGCGCGCCGGCGGGCAGTCTACTGCTCGAGTGCAGTATCCACACCATCACTTCCACATCAGGAGCAAGGAGGAAGTTCAATGGAGGTGATGCCCCGGTGTTTGCCCATTCGTACATTACCCCGCTCTTGGCAGTCAGCGCCGGAATAGTGGGCTTGCCAGTATTAGGATCCGGTTTGGACGCCGGATTGGGCGCCTGCTCGGGATCATTGGCCCACACCGTCGCGAGCGGATCATGCGGGCCACACACGAACATCTGATCGCCGGTTGTCACCGTACCGGGCTGGAAAAAACTCGCCAGGTCGCGCCCGTCATCAGTGTTGCCGTTCAGCACGAAGTAGGGATCTTCGTGTATCGGACCCCATTCGAATGCGTCGCAGGAATTGCCGGGATTGTCGCTGCGTATCGTGCGCCCAGCGGTGGCGATGCTTGGAATCAGTATTGCCGATGCCAGCAATAGAGCGGTAAGAGAGCCCAGCTTCATGTGCCACCCCAAGCTAGATTGAGTTAAGTGCTGCAAGTGCGAACTTGCGTCCGCAGGATTTGTTGTATTGGTACAAGCCGACGATTCCTTATGCCAGCCGCCGCAGGTGGTGTCAAACCTGGCTCTCTAGCGGTCATTTTTGCGCCTGCGCGATCGACTGCGCACGGCGCTTCGCGAGCATATTGTAGAAACCATTGGCGCCGAAGCGCTGCGTGAGTATGTCCTGCGCTGCGGCCAGGGTGCGCGCGGCGGCGGCGTAGTCGCCATTGGCGGCAAGTAACTCTGCGTTCACGCTATCCCACACCGCGTAACGCCAAGAATTTGCCTTGTCGTTAGGGTGTGCTCTTTGCAGTTGTGCCTTCGACTCGGTGAGCAATGTCGCAGCGCGCGTGCGATTGCCGCTCGCTAGTTCTACATCGGCTTCATTCAGAAGTACCTGATCGAGCAGCTCGTCGTGGTCCGGTAAGCGCGCGATTGACTCAGCGCGCTGAATTTCGCTGCGGGCGACATCGACGCGCCCGCGATACGCGTCGATCATCGCCAGACTGTTGAGCGGGAAAACCAGATAGTCGTGCGTATCACCTTGGAATTTTTCGGTCATCGCAAGTGACTCGCGTAACAACGGCTCGGCTTCGTCAATATGGCCTGCAATAAGCGCGGAACGACCTATGTTGTTGATGATCGTTGCCACCTCTGGATGCTCCGCGCCGTATACGGCCCGATAAATCGGCAGCGCCTGGCGGTCCACTGCTAAGGATTCCTCAAAGCGGCCCGATTGGTAGAGCAGCACGCCGAGATCGCCGAGCGACTGCGCAGTAAGTGAGTGGCGCATCCCGAAGGTCTGTTCGCGCAGCTTTAGCGCTTCGCGCATCGGCGCCTCGGCCGCGGCGAGGTCGCCGCTGTAGAAGTAGGCTTTGCCGAGCGAATCAAGCGTCTGCGCAAGTATTGCGGCCTCTTGCGAGCCACGCTTACGATCGGCCCGCAGCGCTTCACGGCAGAGCTGTTCGGCCTCGGTAAATTTTCCAAGCTGTACCATGACGTCGGCGAGACTGCTGAGGGCCTGCGAGCGCAGCGGATCGGACAAGGCGAGGTGTTCGCGGGCGAGGTCGACCGCAATTTGCAGCGTCTCGGCCGCCTGTGGGTACTTACCCGCAAGATACGACGTTGAGCCCGATGCGACTAGCGTGCGCACGCGCGCCTCATCGGATACTGCAGCAAAGTTTTGGTCTAGTCGTGCCTGCCCGAGCAGGTTCTCGGCCTGCTTATACAAGCCAAGCCCCGAATACGCCTCGCCCATTGCGGTCAAAAGCTCCGCGCGCACGCGCGGTTCGCGCTCAAGGCTGTTGTAGCCATTGTCCGCGCGGATCTCTTGCGCACCCTTGTCGAGAACTTGCTTGACTGTTACCGCATTGCCGCTGTTCTCACCAGGATCAGCCAATTGAAACAGCGACACCATGAATCGGGTAGTACGGTCGGCGGTTACGGCCTCAATGCGTGCCCTATCACGTTGCTTAAGCGCGACCCAGCAGGCGATGGCCACGAGAACCGTCAATAAGCAGATGCCTGCCATCGCGGTTCGCCGCAGCAAACTGTTGCGCGCCGCGCGGCGTCTCGAGCGCTGCGCATAGTCGACGGCCGCGCCATCGGGCATCAGCTGCGCTTGTTCGATCTGGCGTATCGCCGCAAGCTTTTCCGGCGCGGCGCCGAGCCAGGCGTCGGCGCGCTGGTGGTAGTCCCAGACGGCTGCGTCGCGTGCAAGCTCGTCCCGAATCCTAAGCAGTGATGTTTCCTCTTCCAACCAACGCTGGGCACGTGGCCAAGAGCGGATTAACGCCTCGTGCGCCAGACGCGTCACCGGACCATCGCCACGCCCCTCATCGGTCGTCACGCACAAGCGACGCGCCACCAAGCGCTCGAGCAATGTGCGCGCTGCACTGCCCTCGGCAAAGCGCGCAAGCGGCGCATAGCGCCGCGTCGCCGTACCATCCTCCGCGACGCCAACCAATTCGCGCATGACATCGCGAAACAACGTATCAACATCGCCGCTGGAACCGACGAGCACCTCCTCCGCTGCAGAAATGAGCGCTCCCCTTAAGCCTCCTTCATAATCCGACCAGCGCAGTACTCGTTCGTCGCGCGCGTGCCGCTCATACAGTTCCGTAAGAGTGTATTCCAGCAAAGGCAAGGCTTCGGGGTTGCCGGTGGCATCGCGCAACAACTCCTGGTCGAGAGACACGCCGTCGCGTTGCTCCCAGACCAGACCCGCTGCTCGCGCGGGTTCGCGAATCATGTCCGCGAGTTCATCGGGTCGCGGCGGCAATAGCGTGAAGGGCGGATTGCGAGCCAGGCACAGCATCAGCTCGGGGTACTCCTCGAAGCGGTGCACAAAGTCACTGCGCACGGTTGCCGTGACCCACACCGATGCCGAGCGTGCGAACGCAACGATTACCCCGAATAGTGGCGTTGCGATCGCACTGGCGTTCGCTAGCGTGAATGCCTCTTCGAGCTGGTCGATATAGATGAGGATGCGAGCGCGCTGCGGTTCGAGGCCGGCCCGTTCGGCATCGGCAGCCATGCAAGCCTCGATGCGTGCCACAGCTTCGGCGGGTCGGTTACAGAGCAGCTCTGCAAGTTTTGCTACCGGGGTCCCAAAGCGCGCGATCCCCGGCAAGCATTCGCATAGACGCGCGGCAAGAACACCGAGCGGATCGAGCTCGCGCATCGATGGATCGGACTCAGAAGGCCGCAGGGACAGCACCGACCAGGCAGCAATATGTTCGATCGGCCGCAGGCCGAGGAGCGGCAGCAGGCCCGCGTTGAATAGCGAGGATTTGCCGGTGCCGCTCATGCCCTGTACGAGCAAGAGCCGCACCGCCGCACCATTGGGTGCGGCGAGTTCTGTCTCCCGCAGGCGGCGTACGAGTTCGCTTAGGGCTTGCGAACGGCCAAAGAAAATCGCCTGGTGCTCGGCCTCAAAGGCCTGCAGGCCGCGGAATGGGGATTTTCCTTGCCAGAGCGGAGCGAGGCCACCCAAATTTGTTGAGTGGATCTGCTTCTTCAGCCAGCGGTGCACGTGTTCTGAGAGGCGCCGTTCGAACTCGAAACTATCCGTGAACGTGTTGTGCGCGACAATGGCAGCGCCTTGGGAGTCGAAGAACACGCGCTGGCAGAAGTCGGCGAGACGCTGGTATTGCTCAGTGCGCTCGGCAAAGTCGAGGCTCCCGAGCTCAACTTGCGGGGGAGGGATTTTGCGGTAGATGATGAGGCTCGGTTTACCGCTGGTACGGTAGGATTCGAGCGCATCTTGCACCTCAAATTCCGTGCCCGTTGGCGGTAACACGCCCGGCTCGGGTGAGTAGTCGGACGGCAGCCGCGTACCCAGCCGTGACCACAGAATGCAGATCACAAGGTCACACTCGGAAGGGCGCTCGATCTGCTGTTGAAAGCCCGCGTGCGCGAAGAGAGGTTCGTGCTCCCAGAGCACAATGGACAGGCGCACGGCGTTGGCAACCTCGGCTGCGAGCCTGCGAAACACGATCTCCGCGAGCGCGCGCTCCTCGGCGACATCGCCAGGCGAAGAGAGGAAAATCTTAAGGACTGGCACGTCAGTCATAATGGGATTCGCACTGCGTGAGCTACCGACTGAGCGCGCCTCTCGTGCAGGCGCAGCACTCTCATTGTTCTTACGGTGGAGAGGGTGAGATTCGAACTCACGATACCCTTGCGGGTATACCGGTTTGCAAGACCCGTGCGTTCAACCGCTTCGCTACCTCCGCGCACTTTGCGAATCAATAGTTTAGCGCGATTCCGCCAGACCGCAGAGGCACTATTGGGTCTCGAGCCTTCCATTTTGTTTCCATGAGCGCCATCTGGCGTCGCTCCCGAGGTGCCGACGCTGCAATTGCAAGCGCGCTAGGCGGTGAGCATGAGAGCATGCATGGCCTCGAACACCGAGCGCGGACGCTTATCTGTCGAAAATCGGTGTCGAGCGTCGAGGGGCGCAAGAATGTTTAAGCTCAGACCCGGCCGACTCGATCTGGAATGATTCTATGAAGGAGCATGCCACGCTCCAAGTCATAGGCTCCTTGTCGCCGATCCGCTTGTGCGTATCTCAATACCCTGCTAAGAGCGCTGATTCAGCGAAGGAGGCCCCATGAAGCCATCAATGATCGGGCGCCGCGCATTCGCCGCAGGCGCGCTCGGCATGTCCGCCGGAGTGTGCTTGACCAAGCCCGTGGTAGCGGCCGACATGAAGCCGTCACCGAAGCTAGCCGATAGCCTGTCCGGCGCCTGCGAATCGATTCACCAGCAGATCTCTTTTGCCGCCGATCGACGTCGAGTGTATCGCGCACTCACCGACACTCAGCAGTTTGATGCAGTCACGCGTCTCAGCGACGCCGCGAGCCTGTTGACCGCCGCGGACGCGCGACCCACTTCCATCAACGCTGTTCCCGGTGGAGCGTTCGTCCTGTTCGGCGGCTACGTCACCGGCCAAAACGTGGAATTGCAACAGGATCAGCGCATCGTGCAAGTCTGGCGCGCTGCAAGCTGGCCGGCCGGCGCTTATTCGATTGCGAGCTTCGCGTTGATCGACACACCGGCTGGGTCGAAACTGGTATTCGATCATCGCGGCTTCCCGGATGGAGAAGGGGCACACTTGGCCAACGGCTGGCACGTCAATTACTGGCGGCCGATGGCAAAATTCCTTGCACGCGCATGAGAGTCGCCGGAAGCCGGTATAAAATCGCTCTGTTTATTTCCCGCGCTCCAGAAACTGGCAGCGCACATGAGTGCCGCGCTCGTCAGGTTGCACGGCAAGGCTGAAATTGCCGGGCGGTGCGCTGAACCCGCGACGCTTTTGCATGGCCGCGAGCTAAAGATGCGATTCGAGAAGGGCCAGGCGCGCGCTTGGCCCCTGTGCTTATGGATCTAGAACGGCGGGCGCATCTGCCATTTGCCCGAATCGTCCTTGTAGAAGACGCCTTTTGGAATATTGTTGTACATCGACATGCCGATATTCGTGGAAGTGACCTGTACTTCAAACGTGCAGTTGTAGCCCTGTTTGGTCGGCTCGTCGCACGCTTCCTTCTTGAAGAACGTGATCTTGCCGGGCTCGCTGACCGTAATGCCCGGGGGATGATTGATGGCGTACTCCATGGCGTCTTTCATTTGCGCCTCCGTGGGTTCGGCGGCGCGCGCGCCGCAGCCGGCAAGTCCCAATGTCAGCACAGTGCCCAGAGCAACGTGTTCAAGACGCAAGCGCATGGTGAGTCCCCTTTGTTATTAACGCGATCAGGGCAAAACCCCCGGAGCAGGGATGCCGGTTTCAATGGTAGCGCGGAACAGGCCGGCCGTGCACCGGACGGGTGCTAACTATTGCGCAGCGACATCACAAGCGCGTGATGCGCTCAGGGCGTCGCGCGGCCGGTCACGCAGGTCACTGCCGTGGGCCGCGTCGCGGGGTTTGGGCGGCAGGCTACGAGATTATTCTCGAATTCGCGCGTACACCCGTCCCAGCTGGATTGCAGCGCGCGCGCGCGGCACGCACGCGGGCTAATTCCGAGCGCTCTTGCCGCGGCCCGTCCGAGGTTCTGATCCAGCGCGCCCGTGACGCCGTCCTGTACGACGTCAACGGGTCCGGTGACCGGATAAGCCGCTACCGGCACACCACACGCCATCGCCTCCAGATTGACGAGGCCGAATGTGTCGGTGCGGCTCGGAAACACCAGCACGTCGGCGGCAGCCAGATGCGCCGCCAGGTCCTCGCCGAAGCGATAGCCCGCATAGACGGGCTGGGGATATTGGGCCTGCAGTCGCTGCCGCTCAGGTCCGTCACCGATCACGATCTTGGCCCCGCGCCATGGCATCTGCAGAAAGGCCTCGACGTTCTTTTCGATCGCAACGCGGCCCACGAAAGCGGCGATCGGCCGTTTGAGAGTCAAGAAGTCCTTGCTGCGCGGCCGGAAGAGCTGCGTATCGACCCCACGGCGCCAGCGCACCAGGTTGCCAAAGCCGCGGGCAGTGAGCTCATTCTGCAATGATTGCGTGCTAACCATGCAGCTATGGCCGGCGGCATGAAACCAACGCAGAGCCGAATAGGAGATCGTGAGCGGTATCGGCCAGCGCGAGCGCAGATATTGCGGAAATTGGGTGTGATAGGAGGTCGTGAAGCGCAGACGGTGCCTGAGGCAGTAGCGCCGCGCGGCGAAGCCGAGCGGGCCCTCAGTTGCGATGTGCAGCGCCTGCGGCCGAAACCGCGCGATGCTGGCGGCAAGCCGGCGCATCGGCAGCACCGAGACGCGGATTTCCGGATAAGTCGGGCAGGCTATGGTGGCATAGTCCTGCGGCGTTGCGAGCCTGACTTCGTGGCCGAAGCGGCTGAGCCACGCCGCGGTCTGCGCCAGCGTGTTGACGACGCCATTCGTCTGCGGAAACCACGCATCGCTTACGATCATGATCCTCATTAGACGCATCCTGTCGCTGCAGATGTTGCCGCTATGCAGTACTGTGACGCTCTCCTACCGGTTTGAGCACGCAGCGCATCATTACCGGCCTTTGTGACCGGTAGATGAAAATCCTCAACGAGTGATGCGGCAATTGAAGATTTGTGCAGTCATCGACCTGCCGCTGCTGCAGCACATTTGCGACGGCGCGGCGCCGACCGTCATGATCCCGTAATTATTCTCATATATCTGCTTCATGCCCGTGCCTTAAAGGCGTCAACTAAGGAAACGCGAATGCGAAACTTCCTAGAAGAGCTGCGCATCCAGCGGTGGGACGACCATCGCTACTACCATCACAGTCGCATCAACCAGTCGCTGCACTTGGTAAGCGCGCTCAGCTTCCTGACCGCTTATGTCGCTGTATTTGCAAGTCCGGCCGCCTCGGCGCTGATCGGCTGGCTGGTGGCGATGGTCAGCCGCCAGATCGGCCACTTCTTCTTTGAGCCCAAGGACTATGACACCGTCAATCAGGCGACCCACGAGCACAAGGAGGACATCAAGGTGGGCTACAACCTCAGACGCAAGGCGGTACTGCTGTCGCTATGGGCATTGTCGCCGCTGTTGCTGTGGCTGGACCCGAGTCTCTTTGGGGTGTTTCCGCGCTCCCAGAGCGGGCTTTTCGTGCGCCATGTCGGCGAGCTGTGGCTTGCGCTGGGTCTCGGCGCGCTGGCATTCCGGTGCGTGCAGCTCTACTTCCAGCAGGACCTGCAAACATCTCTCGTCTGGCTGACCAAGATCATCACCGACCCCTTCCACGACATCAAACTGTATCACCGCGCGCCGCTGTACTTGCTGCGCGGTGAGCTGATTGACCCGATGGAGGAAGTCGCCCAGCGCGCGTGAAGCAGCTCACGCAGCACACGACGCTTGATGGCGCTGTTGGTCACCGCCTCGGCATGCCACCACCAGCCATCACGTTGCATCGCCGCGGCTGCTGCCAGCACTCTATCGGCCACGGCAGCGAAATCGGCATCCGTATAGTTGAGGCTGAAGATGACGCGCCCGCTGCCCACCCAGCTCAGAGCCAGGCCCGCCGCGCGCAGGTAGTACTGGAGCATCCAGTTGTATCGCGAGGGCTGCAGGTAGTTGAACGTCCAGATGGACGACAGATGCGCCACCTGAACAGGCAGCTTGCGCCGCGTTCAAGCGCTCATTCAGCTCACGGGCGCGGCGATCCCAGACCGCTTCGAGGTCGCGGTAGATGGCTTGAATGGGCTCACTCTGGAGGCGCTGCAGAAACTCATACATGGAGCCCATCACGTACGGATGCGAGTTGAAGGTGCCGCGCGCAAAGCAGATATCAGCCGGCCGGTCCTCACAGAAGCGTTTCATCAAATCAGCGCGCCCGCAGACGGCGCCGATCGGGAGCCCTCCGCCAAGCGTCTTGCCGTAGGTCACCATGTCGGCGCGCACGCCGAAGTATTCCTGGGCGCCGCCGGGAGCAAGGCGGAAGCCGATCAATACTTCGTCGAAAATGAGCACGATATGCCGCGCGACGCAGACCGCGCGCAGCTCTTTGAGCCACGCGGTGTAGGCGGCGCGATCCAAACGCGCACCGCGCGCGCTGTGAATGAGTCCCGAATCAGCGGGGCGCGCTGACATTGGGGTGCAGGGCCTGCAAAGGATTGACCAACACGCAGGCGATGTCGCGCCGCGTGCGCAACACCCGCAGCGACGCCTGATCCATGTCGCGCAACGTATAGGTCGCGCGCTCCGTCACCGGGTTGCCGATCCCCGGCTGCACATCGCCCCACCAGCCGTGATAGGCGCCGCAAAACCGCACCAGATGCGTACGGCCTGTGTGGTAGCGCGCCAGACGCACCGCCTGCATGACGGCCTCGGTGCCCGACATGTGCAGCGACACTTCATCAAGACCAGAGATCTCGCGCAGTCTGCGCACGTTGTAGGCGACGAGCGGGTGGTACGCGCCGAGCACCGGACCAAGATCGCGCACGCGTTCGCTGCCGCCTGCGATGCACTCCTTGTAGAAGTCGTAGCCGAAGAGATTGACGCCGTACGAGCCCGTGAGGTCGAAGAAGACATTGCCGTCGGTGTCGGTCAGCGTAACCCCGGACGAGGACTGCAGAAACGTGCCCATGGGCAAGTGCTCGCGCACGCGGCGGCTGAATTGAAACGGCACACGGTAGCGTGCGGTGAACTGCGCATCGGAGATGCTGCCTTGGACCTCGCGGGTCAGCGCCGCCGTTTTCGGATAGCGCTGCGTATAAAGCTCGGCGAGCCGCGTGAACCCCGCACGCCGCTGGTCTGTGATCGCCGCCGGCGCATCATCAGCTCCGAAGAAGCCGGTTTCGTCGTATTCGTAGAAGGGGATCAGGCCCGCGATGTAGCGTGCGAGACGCGCATGGCCGGTAAGCGAGGGGTGCTTGGCACGCGACAGGACGAGCCGCTGCCGGACCTTGTGCAGCAGCAGCACCAGTATCAGCCCGCCTGCAACGTACCACAGCATAAATGCGCCTGCCTGGGAGCCTCCTCTGGGGGGCTCGCGGTTACGACCGGGGCGCCCGCGTTAGCGCCCCGCCGGCAAAGTATTGCAGCGCGGTGACAGTTCTATGACGCTGCAGCTGCTTGGAGCTTTAGATCGCCCCTCAGGTAGACACAAGCTCTTGGCGGCAGGCTACCGGCAGCGCTGCACCCGCTCGTTTCGAGCGCTGCCCGCGGCGTAACCCGTGAACGACATATCCGTGATCACCGGCACCACTCACGGCATCGGCCGCGTCACCAGCCGCGAGCTCGCCCGGGCAGGACGCACGGTGGTCATGCTGTGTCGTAATGTCGCCGCAGCGCAGTGTGTACGGGCGCAGATTGTTGCGCAGTTGCCGCGCGCCGCGGTTCACGTGATTTACTGCGACCTTGCGTCGCTCGCAACCGTGCGCGCGAGCGCCACGATCCTGCGGCGCGAATTCGGCCGCATTGAACTACTCATCAACAACGCGGGGGTCGTGAGCGCTACGCGCCGCTTGTCTGCGGATGGATTTGAACTCACCTTCGCCACCAATCATCTTGGCCCGTTCCTGCTCACCGCCCTTTTGCGTGAGCGCCTGACCGAGGCCGCCCGGATCGTCAATGTCGCATCGAAGGTCCACTATCGCGGGTGGCTCGACCTCGGACGGGTTACCGATCCACGCGCGCCCTACAACGGCATGGCGGCCTATGCGCAGTCCAAGCTCGCAAACGTACTGCATACGTTTGCGCTCGCGCGGCGGCTGTCAGGCACGCGGGTCAGCGTCAACTGCCTGCATCCGGGTGTGGTAGCGACGAATCTACTGCCATGGTGGCTCAGTGCCATCAAGCCACTGATCACCCGCACGGTATTTGATAGCGAGAGGGGCGCGCGCACGAGCCTCTACGTCGCCCTTTCGAGTGACGTGACCGGCCAGAGCGGGCGCTACTTCGACGAACACCAGCAGATCCAGCCCGCGGCGGCGCTCGCCAGCGACCCACGGGTGCAGGAGTACCTGTGGCACAGAAGTGCACGTTGGGTGGGGCTTCCGGCATGAAACTTGTTGGCATACGGGCGGCTGCCGCGGCGGACGCGCGCCGCGGGCTTGTTTAAAGCCGTTTCTGACCTGCGGGAGTCACCACGCCATGCAACCAAGCACACGATCGCACGTTACCGAACTGCTGCTGTTCGCCAAGAACTTTCTCCGGCATCCGTACATGCTCGGCTCAGTCACTCCGAGCTCACGATTTCTCGTGAACCAGGTGCTTGAGCCAATTGACTGGCGGCGCGCCCGAGTCATCGTGGAATATGGGCCCGGCGTCGGCACGATAACCAGCGAGATTCTGCGGCGCATGCGCAGCGATGCGCGTCTCATCGCCATCGAGACGAACTGGGATTTCGTACGCTACCTGCGATCTTCATTGCCGGATGCGCGGCTGCATGTGGCGCACGGCTCAGCGGCGGATGTGCACGAAGTCTTGCAGTGCCTGGGATTCAGCAAGGCAACTTACATCATATCGGGCATACCGCTTGGCAGCATGCCGGAGCGCGTGCGCGCCGACATTGCCGCCAAGACGCGCGCGGCGCTTGAGCCAGGCGGAGCGTTTCACGTCTATCAGTTCACGAGCCGCGTGCTGCCCGTGCTACGACGCACGTTTCGTCACGTCCGCCGCAGCTTCGAGGGCCGCAATGTGCCGCCGGCGCAGGTGTTTGTCTGCGCGAGCGAATTGGCCTGAGGCGATCTGACCGCGGCGGTTTTCCGCAGCAGCGACGTTGCTCCCCGACCGCCAAGGCTCATACTCTTGTGCCGCGCCCTACCTAGAAAGAGACCTGTCCCTTATGAGGCTCGTACGCGAACCCCGCTGCTCGCCGATCCGCTCTGCGGCTTTTCTCACGGCCGCGCTCCTCGCCGCGGGCGCGGCGAGGAGCGCGCCGGCGTCGCTGCCCGAGCATGTTTTCATGGAGGTGAGCGGTTCGCCGGATGGACATCACGTTGCATCGATCGAGGGAGATTCGTCCCAATGGGGCGGCGCGCCGGGGGTGCGCAGCCTCGTCATCCGCAGCGCCGATGGTAAGACGACCGTACTCGTCAAACTGCCCTGCGGCGAGGCCGCGCAATGCTGGCCCTCAGCAGTCGAGTGGACACCGGATTCGCGCAAGGTCAGCTTTGCGCTACGCACGCCGGGCTCGCATGCGCGCTCGGTCTACGCGGTCAACTCCGACGGCAGTGATCTGACGCAGCTGCTGAGCTTCAGCGGAACGATTGCCGCGCTGCGCTATAGCCGCGACGGGCAGCTCGCCATGCTGGCAACCGAAAATGCCAACAAGGAACTTGGCGCGGTCGAAGCCGGGGCGGCCATTGTCGGCGACCTTGGCGCGCCGCCGCCGGAGCAGCGCATCGCCATACTTGAGCACGGCGCGCTGCACTGGGTGTCGCCGCCCGATCTTTTCATCTACCAATACGACTGGCGGCCGGACGGCCGCGGTTTCGTCGCCACCGCTGCCGCCGGCGATGGCGACAACAACTGGTGGCTGGCGAAGCTCTACGCCTTCGACCGCGCAGGCGGCGAGCCACGCATCCTGTTCGCACCCGAAAACGCGCAACAGCAACTCGCCACGCCGCGGGTATCGCCGGATGGCAGACGGGTCGCCATGATCGTCGGCATCATGAGCGACTTTGGCGCAACCGGCGGTGATATCTATACGCTGCCGCTTAGCGGAGGCGGCGCGATCAATATCACACCCGATCTGAAAGCCTCCGTCACCGACATTCACTGGGGATGTAACGGCCATCTCATGGCCGCAACGATCGCGGCCGACGAGACTCAACTCCTCGATTTTGGAGCCGCTGACGTCAAAGGCCCCGGCAGGCTTCTTTGGCAGGCTCAGGAGATGATCGGTTACCGTGCCGAGGTGCTCTCCGGCGGCTGCCCCGCTGGGGTCGTCGCGTTCGCGCATGAAAGCTTCAGGCACCCCACGGAGATTGCAATCGGCCCGATCGGCAAATGGCATGACCTGACGCATGCGAACTCGCAGCTTACGGCGCCCTTCACGGCGCAAAGCCTTTCCTGGAAGAGCGATGAGTTTGATATTAACGGCTGGCTGCTCCTGCCTGAGCATGCTCAGGCGGCAGGCAAACTGCCGCTCATTACCGTGATCCACGGCGGCCCGTCGGCGGCGTTCCGTCCAACATTTCCGGCAGCGGGCCTCATCCGCATGCTGCTCGAGCACGGCTATGCGCTGCTGCTGCCCAATCCGCGCGGCAGTTACGGTCACGGGGAAGCATTTGCGCGGGCCAACGTGCGCGATTTTGGCTATGGGGATCTGCGTGACATCCTCACCGGGACCGATGCCGCGGTGCGCGCAGGACCGATCGATGCGGAGAAAATGGGCATTACCGGCCACAGCTATGGTGGCTTCATGACGATGTGGGCCGTGACGCAAACGCGGCGCTTCAAGGCGGCGGTTGCTGGCGCCGGCATTGCCGACTGGCAGTCGTACTACGGCGAGAACGGCATCGATGAATGGATGATTCCGTTCTTTGGCAGCTCGGTTTACGACGACCCGGCGGTGTATGCGCGCTCCTCGCCGATGACTTACATTCGTGAGGTGCGAACCCCGACATTCAGCTACGTGGGCGCCGCCGATATCGAGTGCCCGGCGCCGCAGACCCAGGAGTTTGGCCATGCCCTGAGGGCACTCGGCATCGCATCGCAAACCGTAATCTACCCGGACGAAGGTCACACCATCCATGATCCGGCGCACCTCGCCGATATCGATGTACGCACGCTCGGGTGGTTCGACCGCTATTTGAAGTAGACGCGCCGCGCTCCTCGCCCGCGCAGCACTGTGCAGCAGGACGCGCGGCCATCGTTATCATCCGCGGCTCGAACGATTTCGCGTACCTGTCTTGCTGCGCGCCATCGAGCGTTGCAGTCCCAGCCACGTTACTGGGATGGCTGACAATCATGCCGGGCGCGTGCGATAGTAGCCGCTCGTCGCGTGGTTATTGCCCGGTGAGAAAAGGGGGAGGATTCGATGCGTAGCTCAGATTGGAGCATTACCCTTGGCGCGCTGCTCATGCTCGGGGTGAGCCAGCTCAGTGCCGCCGAGAGCAATAAGCCGTTTGCGGTCAAAATGGCGGCAAAGCAGCTCGCGCTGCACGTGGATTGTGCCGCGGCAAGACAAAATCGGGAATCGCGGCAATTCGCCAAGGAGTCGGCCGCGGAGAAGCTCGAGAACTCCATCTCGATTCAGCACTGCGACGCCTACGCGCACAACTATATCGATCAGGACGATCCGCAGATGGTCGTCGTTGCGCCTGAGTCTGACGCGACGGGCGATCTGAAGCTGCTCGTGCAGACGGTGTCGCTTCACGATCAGAGAAGTGTCCGCGGCGTCTGCGAGGTCATCGCCAAGAGTGCGTTCGAGTATCTCGAGACCGGCAAGGACGCCGAGTCACTTCCCGCCAATCCAGCCAACATCAGGGCTGATGTCGCAACCGATCACGACGATGTTCCCTGCGAGGTGATGCTTCAGGGCGCCAATCAGAGAAATCCGCTCATCGTGCTGACCCCTGAATTTGTGGTCGGCAGTGCCGTCGATGTCAACATCCTGCAGCTCATCGGGCTTAGGAAGCCCGCCGCGGATATTCAGCATGCGGTCGATGAGCTGACTGCAAAACTCGGCAGTGTTGCGGCCCAGACGAGCGCGCAGACGCGAGCCGTGCCGGCGGTGCTGCTGCCGCCGGGTGAAGGCAAGGCAGCCATCAGCGGCAGTCTCGCCGCACGGCTGCATGCCCCGTGCAAGCTGCACATCAGTTGCCGCTACGGCATGTTCAGTCAGACCTGCGAGCACAAGTGCGGTGCGGCCTGGGACTCGCTCAACGGGTCACTCGGCCCGGCGCCATCGGATACACGCAGGTCGTGAGGTAACACGGCCGGCGGTGCGCGTTAGCTTCGGAGCGCACATGTCCAGGCGAGCGCGAGCGAGGCGAGCGCGGCAAGCCCCGCCAACCACTGAGGGATGCCTCGCAGCACGCGGCTGAGCCTCGGCATTGCCGCGGCAGCGCCGATCAGGGTGCCCACCATGAAACCGATCACGTGCGCGACCACATCCGTGCCATCGCCCGCGGTGCCGAGCCAGGCCAGCAAAACGATCCCGGCGACGAGCGGCGCCCAGCGCAGCGCCCATCTTTGCGGGAGGTGCAGGCGCGTTCGCCAGGTATGTGCGGCCAGCATTCCGAGGGCCGCAAATACTGCGGTAGAGGCACCCACGGCGCGGTGCGTCACGGGCCCCAGTGCGCCCTCCAACCAGTTCGCAAGGGCCGCGCCGTTCACAATCAGGAACCATGCGGAACCGCTTCCGAGCTCACGCGCCGCAAGGTAACCAAACCACACCCCTGCGCCAAGATTGGCCGCCAGATGCGCCGCATCCAAATGCAGCGTGAGAGACGTCCATGCGCGCCACCATTCGCCGCCTTGCACGCGCGCGGCATCCAGGTCGCCGAGATCAAACGCGTCGAGGCGAAAGAGTCCTGCGGAGATCGCGTAACTGACCGCCAGCAGCACCGCCGCATACGCAGCACAGCCGACCCAGGCGTGCGGGTAGGGCAGCGAGCTGCGCGCGGGCGGCGCGCCGGCGGCCGGACGAGTCTCGGCCTCGTAGTGTCGAAGCTCGCTCAGTGCTCGCTCAAACTGAGCCGCGTCCACCTCGAGGATGAATTGGCCGGGGCCGATGCGCACGGTGCTCGGGATGCCAAGCGCCAGCAGCACCAAAGCGCGCTCGTCGCAAAGGGCTTTGCGCGGCGAGCGATAGATTTCGATGGCGACGGCCGACATGGTCTCGCGAGGGATTGTAGATTGCCGCGGCGACTGGCTCGAAGCAGTCGGTAAAGACCACCATGGTGCCGCGGCGTCCCAAGTGCAATGCCCCAGCGCCGTCCCGGCCGGGCACAGAGCGTGCGCCGCCCCGCAGGCGCTGGCAGCTACCGGATCCGCGCTGTTTGCGGCCCGTTCCCGGGGGCGTCAGGAGTGCTTACGAAATACGTAGACGAACCGGTCGGTGTGGCCGAGCGCCGGCGGCTTATAGGAGATCTTGGTGCGATCGTCGGAGGGATCGCGCAGAAAGTCCCCGTGCTTGATGAGTTTGAAGCCGTGGGACTCGATATCCTGGCGCGCAAACGCTTCATCAATCCGGTGCAGCGCGTCGGCATCATTCGAGCCGGTGCCGGCCTTTGCCGCATGGTCCACGACGAGGAGGATTCCGCCCGGCTTCAGGGAAGCTGCAATCTGCTCGAGAATGGTCTTGGCGTCGGTTTTGGGCGGGCCGTTCAGCAGATCCTGCCAGTAAAAATCGTGATAGATCTTGATGAGGAGCGCCGCGTCAAACTGCGCCGCCCCCAACTGCATCGCCGCCATATCCACCGTCCGATGCGTAACATTGGGCAGTCGGTTGTTCGCCAGGCGCTGCTGCCAGGTGGGATCGTATTTGTCAAAATCCGCATTGTTGATCATCAGCACCGACCCCTGCGGCCCCACGACGTAGCTCAAGAGCTCGCTGTAATAGCCATTGCCGCCGAGCACGTCGATCACATGCATGCCGGGCTTGATGCCGGCCAAGCGCAACACCTGGGCCGGCTGGTCCTTCGGATCGCGCTCAAGGTCCGCTGCGCTGCGGCTGGCATGGGCGACCGCCGCATCGTAGCGGTCGGCTGCTGACACCGAGGATGCGAAGAGTAGTGCGCCGGCAAGCACAAAGGCACGCAGGGCTAACGTGGCGGCAGGGATGTTCATGGCGGCAGACCTATGCTATTTGACGCGGCATGCGAAAAACCGCGCGCGAGTCTAGCATCGGCATGCGTGCCAGCCGGCGCCATTTGCGATAACACGCTCGGCCGGTGCGCCGAAGCGCCTGGCGCGCCCTTACGGCAGATTTTCGAACCCGTAGCGCTCGAAAATCCGGCGGGCCGGAGCACTGCGTAGGAAAGCCAGGAACTCGCGCGCGCCGGGTTTGGCCGTTGCGATGAGCGCGGCCGGGTAGGTAATGGGCGGATGCGAGTCCTCGGGAAAGGTGTCCACGATGCGCACACGCTTCTCGATCAGCGCGTCGGTGCGGTAGACGATGCCGAGCGCCGTCTCGCCGCGCGCGACGAAGGCGAGAGCCGAGCGCACATCCTCGGCGGGGACGATACGCGTTGCCACCTCGTCCCATACGCCGAGCCTGGTAAGGGCCGCGCGCGCATAGCGTCCCACCGGTACGGAGCCGGGATCGCCGGTTGCCAGGCGGCCATCGCCGAGCGCAGCGGCGAGCGCGAAATGCGCCTCGATCTTGAGCTTGATGTCGCTCGATGCCGGGGCAATCAACACCAGGCGATTCCTCACGATATCGTGGCGCGAGTGCGGATCGATCAACATGCGCGCCTGCAGGTAGTCGGCCCAGTCCTCATCAGCGGAGAAGAATACGTCGGCGCGCGTGCCGGCCTCGATCTGCCGTGCAAGCACCGAGCTTGCGGCGAAGGAGAAACTGGCCTCCTGACCGGTCTTGCGCTTGTACTCAGCGCCGATGTCCTGCAGGGCATTGGTGAGCGAGGCCGCCCCGAAGATGACCAGCGCGGGCGGCGCATTCGCGGTGCGCCCCGCAGAGGCGGACAGTGCGAGCACGCCGATCAGGAGGGCGCGCAGCAATGGTTTCATGAGCAGGGCCCCGACGTTATGTTCGTGTGAACCTAACGATAGGGATTGTGCGCCGGATAAGCAACGCGGCGCCCCGGGGGACGTTGCGCGTCGCGCGCCGCGCTACGGCGCCTTCGCCGCGGAGGGGACGAATTGTTCGCTCATCCAGCTCTTGAACGCCGTCATGTTCTGCGCTCGGCCGAGGAAGCCCTTCACGAGGTCGTTCGCGGACATCGAGCCGCCCGGCTCGAGGACGCTCTGGCGGTAGCGGATCGAGGTGTTGCCGGCGAACGGATCTCTGACATCAAACTGCGCGTAAAAGTCTTCCGCGATCTCCTTGTCCCACATGTAGGTGTAGTACATGGAAGAGTAGTTGCCCAGATGCCCAAAGGAGTCATACATATGAGTGCCGGGCGTGCGATGTATCGCCCCGTAGCGCATGTAGTCTTCCTCGCTGACCTTATCGAGGTCGACATCCGCGGGTTTGCTCTTGTAGATGTCGTAGGAGATGGCCGAGAGCGCGTTTTGTCTGGCGACAAAACCCGCACGACCGAATGCCGCCGCACGGTTCATGCGCGCAACGAGCTCAGCGGGGATCGGCTGCCCGGTCTTGTAATGCTTGGCAAACCCGGCGAGCACCGCGGGACTTCTAATCAGCTCCTCCAACATCTGCGAGGGCGCCTCGACGAAGTCATTTTCCATGCTGATGCCAGCGATTCCCGCCCAGCGCTGCTGGCCACCGAGTATGTGGTGCATCAGATGGCCAAACTCGTGGAAAAACGTCGCAACGTCGCCGATCTCCATCAGACCGGGATCGGCGGCGCTCGGCGCGGGGAAATTGCAGACCAGCGCCGTCTCGGCAAGCTGCTTGCCACGCACACCATCGAGGAGCGGAAACTGCGCCGCGTGGCTGTACTTGCCCGCCCGCGGATGCATGTCCAGATAAAAGCGCCCAATCGGCTTGCCGCCATCAAGGACGTCCCAGGTTTCAACGCTCGCATCCCACGCCGAGGCGTTCTGCTCCTGGCGGAAGGTCACGTGAAAGAGCTTCGCCGCTGTGTCGAGGATGCCCTGCTTGACCTGCTGATACGGGAAATACGGCCGCGCCGACTGCGAATCAAATGCAAACTTCGTCCGGCGCACCTGCTCCGGGTAGTACCAGTTCTCGTAGTCCCAGATCTCGGTGGCTCCCGGGTGCACCTTCTGCTTCGCCTCCAGCAGCATGGCCAGTTCGCGCTGCATGACCGGCCGCGCGGCCGAGTCGAGATCGCTGATGAATTTGGCGATGTTGGCGCCGCTGCGGATCATCTTGTCCTGGGCGTTGTAGTCCGCCCACGAGGGGTAGCCGAGCAGCGCGGCGAGCTCGTAACGCGTGCCCATCATTGCCTTTAAGACCGCCGTGTTTTTGGGATAGGCGCGGGTATCAAATGCCAGGTTGAGCCGTCGCCGCAGCTCATCACTCTTCGCGAACTTCATGACCGGATAAAAATCCGGATACGTAGTCGCTATCTGAATCTTGGCGTTGGCGCCGGGCTTGTGCCGTTCGATGTAGTCCGGCGGCAGGCCCTGCAAATCGGCCGGATCGGTCACCTCGATGCTGTTCTCACCATCCGAGATGTTGCGCTCGAAGGCTGACTGCTCCTTGATCAGGTCATCCTGCAGCTTCTTCAGTTTCGCCTGGGTCGCATCGTCCCGATCGACACCGGCCAGGCGAAACTCCAGCAGCTGGCGCTGCACATAGTAATGAGTCGCAGGATCCGAACCCGACAGCTCCAGATGCGCAAGCGCCCGATACACGTCCCGATTGAGCGCCAGCGCGGTTTGCGCGGCATTCGCCTTCGCCACCATTGCGCTCGCCTTGTTGCGGAATGCCTCCTCGGGATGGACCTGTTCCATCAATCCCGCAAGATACGCCGCAGAATCCATCTGCATCACGGCCGCATCGAACGGCTTCAGGGTGTTGTCGATGGTCCGGGGCGCCTTGACGGCGACCAGCGCATCGATGGCGCGCTGTGCGGCAGCGAGATGGTCGTTCTCAATCTTGTCGAACGCGTTGCCGTCGGGTTTGCCGGCCCAGATCGAAGGTTGCGCTGAGAAATCCTGGGCCCATGCGGCCCCGGTGACCAAGGGCAGCAGCGCCAGCATGCAGGAGCGGAGGGGTTTCACGAATTAAGTCTCCATGATCGGATGGGGCAATCGCCTCGGGTGCACGGCGCGCCAAACGCGCGTGCGACGGCTCGGACCACACCGTGGCCGGCGCGTATGTTAATGGACGCATCGCAGGCCTGCGAAGCACTTCATCGCAACAGCCCCTCGGGCGGCCGAAGGCGCGGTAACATAAGCCCATGACGGAAACGACGCGGCTCGACATACGTCTGCGCATCGACTTCGGCTCGGCAAGTTCGCTCGGACCCGGCAAGGTCGCATTGCTCGAGCACATCGAGCGGGCCGGCTCCCTGTCGCAGGCCGCGCGCGAACTTGGCCTGAGCTATCGCCGGGCCTGGCAGCTACTCGACGACCTCAACCACTCTTTCAGCGAGCCGGTGGCGAGCGCAAGCGTAGGCGGCGTGGGCGGCGGCGGCGTGCAGTTGAGCGCATTTGCCAAGGAACTGATTGCGGCCTACCGGCGCGTCGAAAGCGCCGCACTCGATGAGACGCGCACGCACTTCGGCTCGGTGCTGAAAGCCATCGAGCCCGAGCGCTCGCTGAAGTCGCGCTTACGCCGGCTCTTGACGCGACGCGCATCGAAGGCCCGCAAGGCTCCGGCAGCTCGCTCGCGCACGCACTGATTGCGACGGGCGCGTCGCATGAGCGCGTTTCTCCTCATCCATGGCGCGTGGCACGGTGGCTGGTGCTGGCACAAAGTCATCGCACGGCTGCGCGCGGCAGGGCAACACGCGACGGCGCCGGACTTGTCGAGCCTCGGGCGCGATCGCACGCCGCCCGAAATGGTCACGCTGCGTTCATGGACCGACAGCGTTTGTGAGCATCTTGACGCGCATGCCGAGCCGGTGATTCTTGTTGGGCACAGCCGCGCCGGGGCCCTCATCAGTGCGGCGGCCGAAGCGCGCCCCGACAAGATTCGCCTGCTGGTTTATCTTGCCGCTTACCTTCTTGAAGATGGCGCATCGGTGTCGCAACGCGCGCTGCAGGATGCGCATTCGCTGGTCGTGCCCAACATGGTGACGTCATCTGATCGCAAGAGCTGCACGCTGCGCGAGAGCGTGGTGCGCGAGGCGCTCTATGGGCAATGTTCAGATGAGGATGTCATTCTTGCGCAAGCGCTGCTGGCGCCGGAAGCCGTGGCGCCGCTGACAACGCCGCTGCACACAACCGCCGCCAATTTCGGTCGCGTGCCGCGCGTGTATATCGAATGCCGGCGCGATCGCGCGGTGTCGCTCGATGAACAGCGACGCATGTACGGCGCCATTCCGTGTCGGCAGATCATCTCCCTGGATACCGATCACTCGCCGTTTTTTTCAGCTCCCGATGTGCTCGCCGCGCATCTGTTGTCTCTGGCGGCATAAGCGCCACCCGGAACTTTTATGTTTGGCATACACGACCTCCCTCTGTTCATCGTCGCGGGGCTGCTACTTAACTTCACGCCCGGCGCGGACTTTCTTTACATCCTTGGCAGGGGTGCCGCCGGCGGCTTCGGCGCCGGCGTGTGGGCGGCACTGGGCGTCGGCGCCGGGTGCTGCCTGCACATCCTCGCCGCGGCGCTCGGCCTCTCGGCGCTGCTGGCGACCTCGGCCGCCGCGTTCACGACCATCAAGTGGCTGGGTGCCGGATATCTCACCTATCTGGGGATTGGCCTCATGCGCGCGCGCGGCGGCCCCGGCGCGCAGGTCGCGCCGGTGCGCGAGCGCGTCCCGCGGCGGCGCATCTTCTGGCAGGGATTCTTGACGAACGCGCTCAACCCCAAAGTGGCGCTGTTTTTTCTTGCCTTCGTGCCACAGTTCATCGACGCGGGCAGCACGACGAAGATTGAGGCGTTCCTGATGTTGGGTGCGATCTTCAACACCACCGGCACGGCGTGGAATGTCCTCGTCGCCTGGTCGGCCGCGGCGCTGTCGCGTCAGCTCACCATGACCGAGCGCATCGGGCGATGGGTCAAGCGCTGCCTGGGCGCGCTCTTTGTCGTGCTCGGCGTGCGCCTCGCGCTCGCGCGCCTGCACTGACCATGCCCGCTGCGCAAACACTGCCCGCCGGCCCTACGCAGCTAGCGCGCTATGCGCTGTTCGCGTTCGTTATCACGTTCATCGCTGCGCGCACGATGGTGCTGCTCATCATGGCGCAGCGCATTCCTAACCTGTATTTCTTTCTGCGCGGCACGCACGTGCACCACCTGAACTACGGGATTTT
The DNA here is from genome assembly GCA_963695315.1 of uncultured Gammaproteobacteria bacterium. Taxonomy (GTDB): domain Bacteria; phylum Pseudomonadota; class Gammaproteobacteria; order Steroidobacterales; family Steroidobacteraceae; genus PALSA-1196. The sequence goes on along the minus strand of OY968773.1, from coordinate 3,066,765 downwards.
TCTGCTTGCGGCCGTCGGCGCATGGTTGCTGTTGCGGGCGCCGCAGGGGCGGGAGGCGCGCTGCGCCGCGCTTGCCTATGGAATCGCGATGGCGCTTACCTTCGATGAATTTGGAATGTGGCTGCATCTGGGCGGCAGCTACTGGCAGCGCACGAGCGTCGATGCCGTCGTGGTGGTGGCGGCGGCGTTTACGCTCATCGCCTACGCACCCGCCCTGCGCAACTTCGAGTCGCGCCACATTAGGTCAGCCATCATCCTGGCGGTTGCGCTCAGCGCTTTCGGCATCGTGCTGTACGACGCGTCGCTGCGGATTGGGCGAATCGAGGGTCCGCGGCTCGAGGCACTCGAGCTTGCATCCTCGCCGTAGGGTTGTGCGCCCTTAATTAAGGAGCCTAAAAAGAGAGCGCGCTCGGGCGCGCGTCAGCTGATGAACCGCGGGGGCTCGTCAGTCATCCATCAGGAAACTGCGCAGCTGCTCGCTACGGCTCGGATGGCGCAACTTGCGCAGCGCCTTCGCCTCGATCTGGCGGATGCGCTCGCGCGTGACATCAAACTGCTTGCCGACCTCTTCGAGCGTGTGGTCGGTGTTCATGTCGATGCCGAAGCGCATGCGCAGCACCTTTGCCTCGCGCGGCGTCAGCTGCGCAAGCACAGCATGCGTGGTCTCGCGCAGGCTCTCCACGGTCGCCTGGTCGATGGGCGAGGAGACCGAGGTGTCCTCGATGAAATCACCGAGGTGGGAATCCTCGTCATCGCCGATGGGCGTCTCCATTGAGATCGGCTCTTTGGCGATCTTCAGCACCTTGCGCACCTTGTCCTCGGGCATCTCCATGCGCACCGCGAGCTCTTCGGGCGTGGGCTCGCGTCCCATCTCCTGCAGCATCTGCCGCGAAATGCGGTTCAGCTTATTGATGGTCTCGATCATGTGCACCGGGATGCGGATGGTGCGCGCCTGGTCGGCGATCGAGCGGGTGATGGCCTGGCGGATCCACCACGTCGCATAGGTCGAGAACTTGTAGCCGCGGCGATACTCGAACTTGTCGACGGCTTTCATCAAGCCGATGTTGCCCTCCTGGATCAGGTCCAGGAACTGCAGGCCGCGATTCGTGTACTTCTTGGCGATCGAGATGACGAGGCGCAGATTGGCCTCAACCATTTCCTTCTTGGCGCGGCGCGCCTTGGCCTCGCCGATCGAGACGTCGCGGTTGACTTCCTTGATATCGTTGACGGTGAGGTGATACTGACCCTCGAGGTCTGCAGCTTCTTCTGCCGCCGCTCGATCTCATCCTTGAACTTGCCCAAGGCCGCGGAGTACTTCTTGCCGCTCTTCATGTGCTTCGCAAGCCAGCGGGCGCTCGTTTCGTTCTTCGGGAAGGTGGAGATGAAATCCTTGCGCGGCATGCCGGCATCGCGCACCGCGATGACCATGATCTCCTTCTCGAGCTGGCGCACCTCAGTGACGTGCGTGCGCAGATTGAGGATCAGCGCATCAAACATTCGCGGCGAGAGCTTGAGCTCCATGAATTCGCGCGGCGAGCTTCCTGCGCAGCTTGAACACTCTTCGGCTCACGCGCGCCGTGCTTGGCGATGCGCGCTCAGCGAATGCTGGTGCAGGCGCGCAATGGAGGCGAAGCGGCGTGCGGCTTCCTCCGGATCCGGACCCGGTGTCGACCGCCTCTTCGGCTGTCGTCGCCGTCCTCGGCCTCCTCTTCGCGTCTCGGATTCGGCTTCCGCCTCGACGATCTCGAGCTTCGTCGGGTTCTGCGGCTGAGCGATGACGTCGGGCGCATTGGGGTCGATGAAGCCGACGATGACGTCGACGAGGCGCGCCTGCCCGGCTTTCACCGGCTCGTAGGCGCGCAGCAGGAAATCGTGCGTCGCCGGATACATCGACAGAGCGCGTGCGCACCGCTTCGAGGCCTTCCTCGATGCGCTTGGCGATGCGAATCTCGCCTTCGCGCGTCAGGAGCTCAACCGTGCCCATCTCGCGCATGTACATGCGCACCGGATCGGTTGTGCGGCCGAGTTCCGCGTCGAGCGCGGCAAGTGCGGCGGCAGCCTCTTCAATCGCCTCTTCATCCGCAGGAGCCGAGGGCTCCGCGGCGAGCAACGCCTCGGTGTCCGGTGCCTTCTCGTACACCGGGATGCCCATGTCGTTAATCGTGTTGACGATATCTTCGATCTGCTCGGGATCGACGATCTCGGAAGGCAGGTGGTCGTTGACCTGCGCGTAGGTGAGGTAACCCTGCTCCTTGCCGCGCGCGATCAAGAGCTTCAGCTGCGACTGCCGCTCTTCGGGCATGACCGGAACGCGTCGCTCGATGCCCAGCAGCTTCTTCTCAGGCGGCGTCTTCGCGCCGCCTCTTGCACGGCCGTCGCCTTGGCTTCGACTTTGATCTCGGCGCTGCTTCGCGGCTCGGCGCGCGCATGTGCGTCCGGCTTCTTGGGAGCCGCAGCTTTCGGGCGCTCCTTTTCGCGCGAGCGCCGCTGCTTTCTTTGGCGCGCTCGGCCTTGACGGCTTTGCGCTCGGTGGAAGCGCGTTTCTTGCTGGCGGGTTGGGTCTTTTGCTTGCGTGTCATGTTCGATCGAGCGGACTCATCAGTATTCCCCTATGTGTGTGCCGTGACGAGGCGGTACAAGGGGCGCCAAAGCAAAGCCCGCAATTGTATTTGACGCGCACCTCCCTGCCAACGCGTCGCTTTCAGCCGGGCGCCTTGCCGGTGCGCGGCCCTTCGTCGTAAGTCTCTGAAATTCCTGGAGTTCTGGGTCATCGAGCGTAGTCGATCCTGCTCTTAAGCTCAAGCTCCTGCAGGCGCTGGGAGTCTCGCAAGCTCGGCCAGTTTGACGAGCGCGGCGCGCAATTCGGCCGCGGCGGCGGGTGCATTCGGTAATGACTTCCTCCTTCTGCAGAAGTTTCTCAAGCGACTCGCGCTCCGGCCGGTCGGCCCAGCGCTCGATCACTTGAGCGGAAATCTGCGCCGGAGTGCGTTTGCAGATCGTCGATGAGCTCGCGCAGTACTTCGATGCCGGGCTCGTGCAGCGATCAAGATCCGCTCGCTCCGGCGCGCTCACGCGCGCGGCCAGTCGCCGGGAACTGCACCAGCCAGCGAATCGCCTGGCGCACGAGACTGCCGCGCCCGGCGCTGATGCGGCAGCGCGGCTCAGCGCGCTGCGGCGCCGCGGGCGGCAGCGCGCGCCGGCGCTCGCCGCCCCACAGCTCCTGCAGCCGCGTCGAGGAGATCTTGATGGCCGCAGGCGATCCGCTCGAGGACGAGCTCGCGATACACGCCCTGCGCAGCTTCGGCGACCAGCGGGCGCGCGGCTTCGGCAAAGCGTGCGCGGCCGTCGGCATGCGACAGATCGATGTCCGCTGCTCACCTCGCGCACGAGGTACTCCGAGAGCGGCAGCGCCGCGGCGAGGCGCTTTTCAAAGTCCTCGCGCCCCTCGGCGCCCACGAGCGAGTCGGGATCCTGTCCCTCGGGCAGAAACAGAAAACGGATCTCGCGGCCCTCGCGCGCCTCGGGCAGCGTGTGCTGCAAGGCGCGCCACGCCGCGGCGCGGCCGGCGCGGTCGCCGTCAAATGCGAATACGACTTCGTTGACGAGGCGAAAGATGCGCTTCAGATGTTCGGGCGTCGTCGCCGTGCCGAGGGTCGCGACCGCGTAGCTGATGCCCGCCTGATGCAGGCGCACCACGTCCATGTAGCCCTCGACGACCAGCAGGCGCTTTAGGGCGTGCGCGGCTCTGGCGCGCTTCGTAGAGACCGTAGAGCTCGCGACCCTTGTGAAACAGCGCGGTCTCCGGCGAATTCAGATACTTGGGCTCTCCCTGATCAATGATCCGTCCGCCGAAGGCGATGGCGCGCCCGCGCGCATCGCGGATCGGGAACATGATGCGATCGCGAAAACGATCGTAATGACGCTCGCCGTCGCGGATCTGGCCGCCCTCGCGCTCGATGATGAGGCCCAGGTCGCTCAACTGCCGCCGCGCGCGCGTCGCTGCCGCCGAAGCGCTTCAAGACGTCATTCCAGGAATCGCGCGCGTAGCCGATCGCAAATTGCGCAATGGTCGGCGCCGGTCAAGCCCGCGCTGCGCGAGGTACTTCTGCGCGCGCGTCATCGCGCGCGAGCGCATCGCTGTAGTAGCCGACGACGCCCGCCATCAGCCTGTAGAGATCATCATCCGCGCGGCGCGGCAGCGCCGCCGGCGGCTGCCTCGTGCGGCACCTCAAGCCCCAGCCGCTCGGCGAGCTCCTCAATCGCCTCGGGAAAGCTCAGGCGCTCGTAGGCCATCAGAAAGCCGAGCGCCGTGCCGTGCGCGCCGCAGCCGAAGCAGTGATAGAACTGCTTGTCGGGGCTGACCCTAGAAGGAGGGGTCTTCTCGCCGTGAAACGGGCAGCAGGCCTTGAACTCGCGGCCGGCCTTCTTCAGCGGCACGCGCAGGCCGATGATCTCCACGATGTCGGCGCGGGCAATGAGCTCGTCGATGAAGCTTTGCGGAATGCGGCTCATGAGGACCGCGTGAAAGGGACGTTGTGCTCTTAGGCGAGCTTCTGTTTGATCGCGGGCGCTGACCGCGCCCATGTCGGCGCGGCCGGCAAGCTCGCCCTTCAACGCCCCATGACCTTGCCCATGTCCTTGATCGAGGCGGCGCCGGTCGAGGCGATGGCCGCGCTGATGAGCGCCTCGATTTCAGTCGCGCGAGAGCGGTGCGGGCAGGTACTCCTGCAGCAGCGCAATCTCCGCCTGTTCCTTGGCGACCAGATCGGCGCGGCCGCCGGTTTCGAATTGCGCGATCGATTCCTTGCGCTGCTTGACCATCTTTTCGAGCACCGCGAGCACCTGTGGCATCATCGAGGCTGACGCGCTCGTCAACCTCGCGCTGCTTGATGGCGGCGAGGATCATGCGCACGGTGCCCAGGCGTTCCTTCTGGCCGCGCGCATCGCGGCTCTTCATGTCCTCGGTGATACGCTCCTTCAGCGACATGGTCGTCGAGCGGGTGCCGTCAACGGGCGGGGCGAACGACGTCCCTGGAGACGCGCTTCATGTGCCGCTTGATGGCGGCGGCTTTCTTTCTTTTCCGCTCTTGCGTGGGCTTTTCGTAGAATTCGCGCCGGCGCAGCTCGGTGAGAATGCCGGCTTTCTCGCACGCGCGCTTAAAACGGCGCAGGGCGGCATCGAAATATTCATTCTCGCGGATACGAACGCTGGGCATCGAAATTCTAATCCATTGATTTAATTGAGTTTTCAGTGCGGCACACGGCGCCGCATTCGGCCGGCGATTCTAATGAGCCGCGTGGCAAAAGGCAAAAGCGTCTTGCAACCCTCCAATCCAACCCTGTCGGCACCTGCCAGAACGCTTCGGTTGCCTGCAGCATCGCAGGCTCTGCCGCACGGCGCATCGATGCGGCACCGGTGAGCCCCCATGCGCGTACTCGCGATTGAATCATCCTGCGATGAGAGCGCGGCTGCCATCTTTGATGATGCGCGCGGCCTGCTTGCGCATGAGCTCTTCAGCCAGGTGGAGCTGCATCGCCTCTATCGGCGGCGTGGTGCCGGAGCTCGCCTCGCGCGATCACGTGCGCCGTCTGCTGCCGCTCGTGAAGAGCCGCTTGGCTTCCGGCGCAACCGAGCCCGCGCGAGTCTGTCGGGCGTGGTGTACACGGCAGGGCCGGGCCTGCTCGGCGCGCTCCTGACGGGAGCCGCGCTCGGTCGCAGCCTCGCCTACGGCTGGGGAATTCCGGCGCTCGGCGTGCATCACCTGGAGGCTCATCTGCTCGCGCCGCTGCTGGAGGATGCGCCGCCGCCGTTCCCGCACGTGGCGCTGCTCGTCTCCGGCGGCCATACCATGCTCATCGACGTGCGCGCGCATCGGCAGCTACGGATCCTCGGGCAGACGCGCGACGATGCCGCCGGCGAGGCGTTCGACAAGACGCGCAAAACTGCTGGGACTTCCATATCCCGGAGGCCCCGAGCTTGCGCAGCTCGCCGCCCGCGGCCGCGCCGGCGTGTTCTCGTTCCCGCGCCCGATGCTCGATCGCGCCGGCCTCGAGTTCAGTTTTTCGGGATTGAAGACTGCGGTGCTGCGCGCGGTGCGCGCACGGCCGCTCACGGAGGCGGCCAAGGCAGATATCGCCTACGCAGTGCAGGAAGCCATCGTCGAGACGCTGGTTGCCAAGGCGCTGCGCGCGCTCGATGAGACGGGACGCGATACGCTTGTCGATCTCCGGCGGCGTCGGTGCCAATCAGCACCTGCGCGCGACCATGCGAGCGGCGCTTGCGGCGCGCGCTGCACGCGTGTTCTATCCGCGCGTCGAATTCTGCACGGACAATGCCGCGATGATCGCGATCGCGGGACTTAAGCGCTTGGCAGCCGGTCAACATGCGGACCTTGCCATCGAGGCGCACGCACGATGGCCGCTCGAGGAGCTGCAGGCGCTATGAGTGATCCACACCCGGGCGATCGAATTTTTCTGCGCGGCCTTGCGGTCGATTGCATCATCGGGTTCATCGATTGGGAGCGGCGCGTCAAGCAGCGCATCGTCATTGATATTGAGATGGCGGTCGACTGCCGCGCGGCTGCCGTGCGTGATGACGTCGCCTATACGCTCAACTACAAGACGGTCGCCAAACGAGTGATCGCGTTCGTCGCCGGCTCGTCATTCAATCTCGTCGAGACGCTGGCCGAGCGGATTGCCGAGCTCATCCTCGCCGAATTTGCCATCGCGTGGCTGCGGGTCACCGTGAGCAAGCCGGGGCCATCCGCGGCTCGCGCGAGGTCGGAGTGACGGTCGAGCGCACGCGCGCCGACGACGTGGCGGCGGCGCGCGCAGCGCCGCCTTAAAGCCGCTCCCGTGCCCCAGGTCTTCGTCGCCGCCGGCAGCAATATTGCTCCCCAGGAACACTTGGCGCTCGCGACACTCGCGCTTGAGCGCGCGTTTGCCGATGTGCACTTCTCGCCCTGGTATCGCAATCAGGCGCTGGGATTTGAAGGCGCGGACTTCATCAATCTTGTCGCGGGCTTCAGCACGCAGCTTACGGTGGAGCAATTGCTCGCTGAGCTGCGTGCCATCGAGGCGCTCTGCGGCCGCCCGCGTAATGCTCCACGCTGGGCACCGCGCAGCATGGATCTTGACGTGCTGCTCTACGGCAACCTCGTTTGTCAGCAGCCCGGACTCACCTTGCCGCGCCCCGACCTGCTCATGCGCGCCTACATGCTGGGACCGCTCAGCGACATCGCGCCGCATCTTAAGCATCCGCAGACGGGGCTCACGATCGGCGAACACTGGCGGCGCTTTGATCAGCGCGCGCATCCACTCGAGCGCGTGACGCCCGATGCTACCAGCCGATCGAGCGACCGCCGTCAACCGCCAGAATCTGGCCGGTGATGTACGGCGCGTCGGCCGCGAAGAATAATGCCGTGCGGGCGATGTCCCGCGGTGAGCCCTGACGCTTCAGCAGTGTCTGCGCAATGATTTTTCTTCGCAGCGTCGGCTCCGGCGCCTCCTCGGGCCAGAGGATCGGGCCCGGCGCGATACCGTTGACCCGGATCTCGGGAGCAAGCTCGCGGGCGAGCGCGCGCGTCAGCATGACGAGCGCGGCTTTGGCCGTCGATACACCGGATAGTGCTTCAGGGGCCGCATGGCGTGAATGTCGAGCAGATTGATGATGAGTCCGTGACGCTGCCGCAGCGCCGGCGCAGCCGCCTGGGCGAGGAAGAACGGCGCCTTCGCGTTCGTGCCCATGAGATCGTCCCATTGCTGCGCTGTGACGCGTCCGATGGGCGTTGCATAAAACGTCGAGGCATTATTCACGAGCACATCGAGGCGCCCAAATGCCGCGACTTGCCGCCTCGATGAGCGGCGCAAGCTGCTTGGCGTCGAGCAGATCCGCCTGCAGCGTCTCTACCGATCCGGCGCCGCGCGCGCGCAAGCTCGCGCGCGACCGAGCTCGCCGCCCGAGCGGAGGTGCGGTAGTGCAGAATCACATCAGCGCCCGCCATGTGCAGCGTGCGGGCAATCGCGGCACCGACGCGCCGGGCGGCGCCGGTGACGAGTACGGCGCGGCCGGCAAGCGGCATCTGGGTCTTATGGGACATGGCCGGCAATTATGACCACATCTTCGGAGCGCTCAATGATCGCGCTGCTTTCGCAGGAGGAACGGCAGCACTCGGACGCACTCTCCGAGCTCATTCGCGCGCGCATCGCCGCCGCCGGCGGCTGGCTCTCCTTTGATAGCTTCATGGAGCTTGCGCTGTATGCGCCGGGCCTCGGGTATTACAGCGCGGGCGCCGTCAAGCTCGGGGCGGGCGGTGATTTTCGTGACAGCGCCCGAGATGTCGAGGCTATTCGGGCAGTGCCTCGCCCGACAGTGCGCGCAAGTGCTTGCCGTGACCGGGGGAGGGGTGCTTGAGTTCGGAGCCGGCATCGGGTGCCATGGCTGCGACCGTGCTCGAGGCGCTCGCCGAGCTTGGGGCGCTGCCGGACCGGTACGCGATCCTGGAGGTGAGCGCCGATCTTGCTGCACGGCAGCGCGCGCGCCTGGCTGAGCTGCCGGCGGCGCTACGCGAGCGCGTCGTGTGGCTCGACCCGGCTGCCCGAGGAGCCGCTGCGCGGCGTGGTGCTCGCCAACGAAGTGCTCGATGCGCTGCCGTGCGCGCGCTTTGTCGTCCACGATAAGGGCGTGCGCTCGCTCGGGGTCGCCGTGGGCGCGGACGGCGGTTTCGTCGAGCGCGAGGCCTTCCCGGATGAGCTGCTCGCGCGCTATGCACAGGCGCTGGTGCGCGAGATCGGCCTTGCCGATGGCTACCGCTCGGAGGTGTGCTGGCGCATAGAACCGTGGATCGCAAGCGTCGCTGCGTGCCTGCAGCAGGGCGTCGTCTTGCTGATCGACTACGGACTGCCGCGCACGCAGTACTACCATCCGCAGCGCCTCGACGGCACGTTGCGCTGTCACTTCAAACACCGCGCGCACGCGAATCCCTTCATTCTGGTCGGCGTCCAGGATATCTCCGCCTGGGTGGATTTCACGCGCGTCGCCGAGGCGAGTGTGGCGGCGGGCCTCACTCTCTATGGGTTTACGACGCAGGCCGGGTTTCTGATCGGCGCCGGCATCGAGGAGTTGCTCGGCGGCGCGGCCGATGAGGTCACGCGCGTGCGGCGCACGGGCGAGGCGGCGCGGCTGCTCCTGCCCGTGGAGATGGGCGAGGCCTTCAAGGTGATGGCGCTGGGGCGCGGCCTTCCTCAGCCGCTCGGCGGCTTCACGCTGCCGGATCTGACATCTTCGCTTTAGATTGCGCGCGCATTTGACTCACAAAGTTTGTGAGCACCTCGAGGCGCTTCGCGCGCAGCCGCTCCTTGATGGCGTTGCCGTCAAGACCCGCGCGCTCCTCCTCAGGCACACTCACCGCGGCGATATTCTCTTGGGCGCGGCGCAAGAGCTCTGCCTGGGGGTAGGGCTGCTCCTCAAGGCCGGTGCGACCGCGCGCATCCGCCTCACACGCGGTGAGGAGCGCACGAAAACGCTCCGGCCGACGCACCGCGTCGGTCTTCTCCAATAACTCGAGCAGCGTCGCAGGCCGCAGCTCCAGCGCGCGGTGCACGACTCCGTGGTGGCGCGCGGTGAGCACCGCAAGCTCAGTGTGCTCCTTGGGGATGCGCAGCCTTGAGGCCAGCGCCTCGATGCGCACCACGCCGGCCTCTTCATGCCCGTGGTGCGAGGGCCACTGCGCGCGCGGCGTCGCGGCCTTGCCAAGATCGTGCATGAGTACTGCGAAGCGCACCGGCGTTGCTGCGCCAAGGCGTACCGCGGCCTTCAGAGCCAGCATCACGTGGATCCCGGTATCCACTTCCGGATGCCAGCGCGGCGGTTGCGGCACGCCAAAGAGCGCGGCAACTTCCGGAAAAATGACCTCGAGCGCGCCGCACTCGCGCAAGGTCTCAAAGAAGATCTCCGGGCGTGTTTCGCCGAGCGCACGCTCGGTTTCTTGCCACACGCGCTCCGGCACGAGCGCGTCGACCTCTCCGCTCGCCACCATGGCGCGCATCAGGCGCATGGTTTCGGGAGCCACCGTGAAGCCGCGCTCGCCGAAGCGCGCTGCAAAGCGCGCGACGCGCAGCACGCGCACCGGGTCCTCGACGAAGGCCTCCGACACGTGCCGCAGGATGCGGGCCTTGAGGTCCCGTGCGCCCCCATAGGGATCGATGAGTTCGCCGTTCTCGCGCCGTGCGATGGCATTGATGGTGAGATCGCGCCGGCGCAAGTCCTCTTCAAGCGTGACAGCGGCGGAGAAGCGCGTCGCGAATCCCCGATAACCCGGCGCTACCTTCGATTCCAGGCGCGCGAGCGCGTACTCCTCCTTGGTGTGCGGATGCAGGAACACCGGGAACTCGCGGCCAACGGGCATGTAGCCGAGCTTCTCCAGCTCCTCGGGCCGAGCGCCGACGACCACCCAGTCGCGCTCGCGCGCGGGAATGCCGAGGAGTTCGTCACGGACGGCGCCGCCGACCAAGTAGACTTGCATGCACGCCATGGTAACCGAGAGTTTCGCGCCCGCCCGCACGGCGGCAGGATCGGCCCCGGTGAGCGGCTTGCTTGCCGCGCGTGCCACGCTCGTGTGCCTGCTGCTCGTGGCGCTGCCAGGCTGCGGCACGCTCTACATTGCGCAAGCCGCGCGCGGCGAATGGGAAGTGCTGCACGATCGCCGGCCGATCCCGGTGGTGATGGCCGACGAGCATACCTCGGCAACCGTGCGCGCGCGGCTCGCGGCGGTCAGCGAGGCGCGCGACTTTGCAACCCGGCAGCTCGCCCTGCCCGACAACAAAAGCTATCGCTCCTACGCCGATCTCGGGCGCATCTTTGTCGTTTGGAACGTGGTTGCCGCACCGGAGTTTTCGGTTGAGCCTCTGCAGTGGTGCTTTCCCATCGCCGGCTGCGTGGCCTATCGCGGGTACTTTGCGAAGCAAAACGCCGACAAATTCGCCGCGGGGCTCAAGAAACGCGGCTTCGATGTGGTGGTCGAAGGCGTACCGGCCTATTCGACGCTGGGGCGCTTTGCAGACCCGGTGCTGAATACGATGCTGATTTACGGCGATCGTGAGCTCGCCGCGATCATCTTCCACGAGCTCGCGCACCAGCTGATCTACGTCGCGGGCGACAGTGAATTCAACGAAGCTTTTGCCGTGACCGTGGAGGAAACTGGGCTCGCGCGCTGGCTTGCGTTCAAGGGGCGCGCTGCCGAGCTTGCCGCCTATCGCGCGGAGCGCGCCCGCGACTTTGAATTCAACCTGCTGATCGCGCGACGCCGTATGGAACTGGCCCGTCTTTATGCTGCGAAGCTGCCGCCCGACGTCATGCGGGCGCGTAAGCATGATGAATTCTTGGCCCTGGCTCAGGAGATGCGCGACCTTGAGCACCGCCAGGAAGTGAGCTCAGGTTACGGGGAATGGCTCGAGGAGGGCCTCAACAATGCGCACCTCGCCTCCGTTGCGACGTATTTTGACTGTGTGCCGGGCTTCGAGCGCTTGCTGGCGCGCGAGGATCAGGATCTGCCGCGCTTCTATGCGGCGGTGCGCGCGCTTGCGAAGGAGCCGCAAGCCGAGCGTCACCGCGAGTTGTGCGTGCGCTCGGCGCAGCAGGAGCAGCAGACTCGCCTGAGCGCGCCACAGCCCGACGAGCCGTGAGCTCATATTCCGTGGTGCGCGCAATTGACGATGGTTCGTGGCGCGCGGCCGATCGACGCGCACGATGATGGCAGTCGCCCGCAGTTGCCGCAGGGCTGCCGAACTCGGAGCGGGCGAACGCCCGCTCCGAGCCGATCTCCCAAAGAGATATTAGGCGGCTTCTACCGAGATGCGCTGCGGCTGAACCTGCGGCTGCTTCGGTATCGTGATCTCGAGAACACCGTTGAGCTGCTTGGCCTTGATGGCGGCGGCATCGGCACCCTCGGGCAGCGTGAAGCGGCGCAGGAAGGCACCGGAGACACGCTCCACACGCTCGTAGCCCTTCACGTCGTCACGCTTCTCCGCATGGCGCTGACCGCGAATCGTGAGCACGCCTTTGTCGGCGGTGATCTCGACGTCTTTCGGCTCCACGCCCGGAAGGTCAGCGCGGACCACAAAACGCTCCGCCTCTTCGTGCACGTCAACGACCGGAAGCCAGGTGAGATCCGATGAGCTTTGCGGCTCGGACACCGAGCCGTCCTCGCCGAATGCGCGACTGAAGTCGCGATGAAATCGATTCAAGAGCCTCCACGGCTCGTACTGCACAATCGTCATGGCAAGTCCCTCAAATAAATGCGCACAGCGCGCGAATGGTCTGTAACTGTGGCCGTGGCAGATGCTTTCAAGGCAGCTCGTGGAAAGAAAAAACTGAATATCCTGTGCGAAAGCTGTGCATGGCCAGGGCACAAGATCTAGGGGTGGGCATTTTTTATCAAAAGTGCTGATTTTGGACCTCGGTCGCGCGGCGCATTATTTTGTAAGTATATGAATTAACATCATATATATAGCTATAAATCTGGCCGCATTGAATCTTGACGGGACTATGACAGCTCACTAATCTTCGTCCCCCGACACAAGATCTTGTGGTCTCTCCAAGCAACAAGATCCGGCGCTCGGGGGGGTAGGATTTCGGGGGGAGCGCTGCCTGACAGCAGCCCAAAAACTGCCGCTCGCCGGCCAGTCAATTGCGGGGCTGGACCTTGCGCTTTCCCGTGATCCGTTGGCCGCAGCACAATGATTGGAGTGCCCCGGATTCATGAACACCGTGATGAAAGTCGACCCGAAAGATCTCGATGCCGTGCCTTTTCAGGAAGCGTCGCTCGATATTTGGGATAAGAAATATCGCCTCACCGCGAAAGACGGCGCGCCCATCGACAAGACGATGGACGATACCTATAAGCGCATCGCGCGGGCTCTTGCGGATGTTGAGAGCGAGGAGGTGCGCGAGCACTGGTACGAGCGCTTTCTGTGGGCCTTGCGGCGCGGCGCGATACCCGCGGGCCGCATCACCTCGAACGCCGGTGCGCTCGAACACAAGCCGGCTACCTCGACGATCAACTGCACGGTGTCAGGCGCCGTGCAGGACTCCATGGACAACATACTGAGAAAAGTCCATGAGGCGGGCCTGACTCTCAAGTCCGGGGCGGGCATCGGCTACTGCTTCTCGACGCTGCGGCCGCGCGGCGCGTACGTCTCAGGAGCCGGCGCCTACACCTCCGGGCCGCTCTCCTTCATGGATATCTTCGATAAGATGTGCTTCACCGTTTCCTCCGCCGGCGGCCGGCGCGGCGCGCAGATGGCGACGTTCGACGTCGGGCATCCCGATGCGGTCGAGTTCATCCGCGCCAAGCGCGAGGCGGCCCGCTTGCGGCAGTTCAACCTGTCGCTCCTCATTACGGATGAGTTTATCCAGGCCGTGCGCGAGGATCGCGACTGGGCGCTCGCGTTTCCGATCACGCGCAAGGAGGTCGAAGCGGACAAGCATGACCTTACCGACAAGAGCAAATTCCTTTGGCGCGAGTGGGAAATACACGAGAACTACGTCGTCAATGACGAAGGCCTGGTGGCGTGCAAGATCTACAAGTCGATGCGCGCGCGGCGTATGTGGGATCTCATCATGACCTCCACCTACGATTTTGCAGAGCCCGGCTTCATTCTAATTGACCGTGTCAACGAGATGAACAACAACTGGTGGTGCGAGAACATTCGCGCCACAAATCCCTGCGGAGAGCAGGCGTTGCCGGAGTACGGCGCGTGCCTCCTGGGCTCCGTCAATCTAACCAAGTTCGTGCGGCATCCGTTCAGCGAGTTCTCCGAATTTGACTGGGCCGAGTACCGCGAGGTGGTGAAGGTATTCACACGCCTGCTCGACAACGTCGTTGAAATCAACGGGCTGCCGCTCGAGAAACAGCGCAACGAGATCCTGCGCAAGCGCCGTCACGGCATGGGCTATTTGGGACTCGGCAGCACGCTCACCCTGCTCGGCATGAAGTACGGCTCGCCCGAGTCATTGAAGTTCGCCGAGGACGTCACGCGCGAGATGGCAGTGGCAGGCTGGGAGGCGGGACTGGAGCTTGCGCGCGAGAAGGGTCCGGCGCCCATCATGAACGAGGAATTCGTCGTCACCCGGGAGATGCTGCGCAAGCGCCCGGAGATGGAGCGCGACGGCTGGAAGGCGGGAGCGCACATCGCCGGCCGCCTGCTGCACGCCAAATACAGCCGCTACATGCAGCGCATCGCGGCAGTTTCTCCGAAGCTCGTGCACGAACTTGCGGAAGTGGGGGCGCGCTTCACGCACCATACGTCGATTGCGCCGACCGGCACGATCTCGCTGTCGCTTGCCAACAATGCTTCGAACGGCATCGAGCCCTCGTTCGCGCACCACTATTTCCGCAACGTGATCCGCGACGGCAAGAAGTCGAAGGAAAAGGTTGCCGTCTGCTCGTTCGAGCTGCTGGCCTATCGGGAGCTCGTCAATCCGAAGGCGATGCCGGCAGCGAGCAATCCGGCGGAGAAGCTGCCCGATTATTTCATTGCGGCGGACGACGTTACGCCGAGCCAGCATGTCGACGTTCAAAGCGCCGCGCAGAAGTGGGTGGACTCCTCGATCTCCAAGACGGCGAATGTGCCGACCAACTTCCCGTACGAGAAGTTCAAGGACATCTACATGTACGCCTACGAGCAGGGGCTGAAGGGCTGCACGACGTTCCGCTTCAATCCGGAAGCATTCCAGGGCGTGCTCGTGAAGGAACAGGATCTGAAGAATACGGTCTATAAATTTACGCTCGAGGATGGCAGCGTCATCGAAGCGCGTGGCGATGAGGAGATTGACTACGACGGTGAGATGCACACGGCCGCAAATCTGTTCGACAGTTTGCGTGATGGGTATTTTGGTCGCTACTGAGGCTCGATCCTCGCCGCTCGCCTGAACCTGCCCGCCCACAGTCAATTGGAAGTACCGCAATGAGCATCAAGATCGCGAAGAAAATCGTCAAATACGACGTGCAGAAGCCCGAAGAGAAGCCGCTTGAGACCAAGCCGGTCCGCGTTCTGGACCCGGACGAGTTTCAGGACAAGAACGGCCGCACCGCCAAAGTCGTGCGCATGCACGAGAAGGTGGAGCGTCCGGACATGCTTGTCGGCTCGACCTACAAGATCAAAACGCCGGTCTCCGACCATGCGATGTACGTCACGATCAACGACATCGTGCTGAACGAGGGCACGAAGTACGAGCAGCGCCGGCCGTTCGAGGTATTCATCAATTCCAAGAACCTCGATCACTTCCAGTGGATCGTGGCGCTGACGCGCATCATCTCGGCGGTCTTCAGAAAAGGCGGGGACACCACCTTTCTCGTTGACGAGCTCAAGGCCGTGTTTGACCCGCGCGGCGGCTACTGGCAGCCGGGCGGCAAGTTCATGCCGTCAATCATTGCCGAGCTTGGCTATGTCATCGAGCGCCATCTGCAGAGCATCGGCCTCATGCGCAAGCCGCAGCTCGATGAGCACCAGCAGAAGCTCATCGACGAGAAGCGCGCCGAGTTCGAGGCGCGCACCAAGCAGAAGGATGCGTTCGCCAAGTCACACTTCCCCGATGGGGCGCAGCTTTGCGGCAAGTGCAGCACCGCCGCGGTCGTCATGATGGACAACTGCATGACGTGCCTGAACTGCGGCGATTCCAAGTGCGGCTGATCGACTAAAAAAGAAGCCCCGCGGGTGCGGGGCTAAGGGTTCGCTTGCTCGTGTGTGAAGACTTGTTGTTATCGTTATCCGATTCGCCGACTGTCTGCGGGTGGAGGGCCGCATCAATCGGGCAATTCTTGTGTCGTCTTGTTTTCGAAGCCGCTAGCGTTCCTTCCTCATCTGGGCCAAATGTGGCCAGTTGTATTGGATAGTGCAACGCCTATGCCAGACCCCTGCAGCACGCATCCGATGTGACATGTGCTGTCTGCGACGCGGTTCAACTGTGACGCGACGCCCGTTATGCGACCCTGCGCCCCGGCGCGCGGCTGGATGCATGCAGGTGCAAAACCGGGTTCGTCAAGATAGTCGACACCCCTGCACTTGCGGGGAGCGGCGCCTGCGGGCTTACCCTCGCAAGACATTGAATGGTCGCCACAAATTGAAGCCTGAACAGTGTAAATGAACTCGACACGCTCTCTGCCACGTCGCGCAGTACGCGCCGCGGACTTAATCCTTCTCAGCTGTGCGCTGCTCGCCTTCATCGTATTGCCGGTGCGTGCAGCGGACGAGGTGATGCCGCGCCCGGCGGAACTTGAGCCCGCGGTGCAGTTCTGGATCCGCGTGTACTCGCAGATCGATACCAACTCCGGTTTTCTGCACGATGATGAGAATCTCGCGGTGGTCTACGAGACGCTGCGCTTCGCGCCAAGCTCTGCACCGCACGAGCGTCAGCGGATTGTCGAGGCGGCGCGCGATCACTACGCGGAAGTTCTGCGGCACATCGCCGGCGGCACCGGCGCGTTTTCTGCCGAAGAGCAGCGCGTGCGCGATCTGTGGGGCGCACAGGCAAGCTCGGAGCAGCTGCTCGAGGCAGTCGAGCACATTCGTTTCCAGCTCGGACAGTCGGATCGTTTCCGCGAGGGCCTCAGGCGCTCGGGAGCCTGGCAGCAGCACATCGTCGACACACTCGCTGGCATGGGACTGCCGCCCGAGCTTGCCGTGCTGCCCCATGTTGAATCTTCCTTCAATCCGGCGGCCTATTCCAAAGTCGGTGCCGCAGGCCTGTGGCAATTCATGCGCTCCACCGGTCGGCGCTATCTGCACATCGACAGCTCGGTTGATGACCGCCTCGATCCGTTTCGCTCCACACAAGCGGCCGCGCAGCTGCTCGCCTACAACTATCATTTGCTCGGCACCTGGCCGCTGGCGCTGACCGCCTACAACCACGGCGCCGAGGGCGTGCGGCGCGCCAAGGAAACGCTTGGCACCGACGACATCGTCACCATCATCCGCAACTACAAGGGCCGAACGTTCGGCTTCGCCTCGCGCAACTTCTACTGCTCGTTCCTCGCGGCGCTGGAGATCGACCACAACCCGGAGAAATATTTCGGCAACGTTGAGCCGAGCCACGCCTTGAAATTCCAGGAGCTGGTGGTGCCGGCGTACGTGCAGCTCGCCTCGCTTGCGCACGCCCTGAAGATTGATCAGCAGAAACTCGAGGCGCTCAATCCCGCCCTGTTGCCGGCGGTGTGGAACGGTCAGCGCCATGTACCCAAGGGCTACCATCTGCGCGTGCCGGCCGACGCCGAGAAACTCAGCAGCGAGGAGCTCGTGACGCGCCTCTCGCCGCGCGAGCTCTTCGCCTCGCAGCTTGAGCCACGGCGCTATCGCGTACAACGCGGCGAGTCGCTCGCGCTGATCGCCGCGCGCTACAGCGTGAGTACCGAGGAGCTCTCGCAGCTCAACGGCCTAACCCCAAACGCGAAATTGCGTCCCGGCCGCTCGCTCGTGGTGCCCTCGGGTCAGCCGGCGGCGACGCTCGTTGCGCGTAACGAGGCAGCCCCGGCAGCAGCGCCGGCCAACACCGCACCGTCAGCGCCCGCCGCCGCCAAGCCCTCGGCCGCCGCGCCGATTGCCCGGGTACCGGGTGCCACGGCTGCGCCACCGGCACTGCAACCGCCGGCGGCGCCTGCGACACCACCGCTGCTCGCCGCGGCCGCGCCGCCGACGGGAGCCATAACGGCTGAGCTTGCGAAGATCGAGAGCGACGTTGATGCCGAGCAGATCGCCAACGTCGGCCGTCCGGCGGCGCGCGCCGAGCCGGTTTCCGCCGCGCAGGCCGAAGCGCTGAGCCCGGCCCTGGGTCCGGCGATCGAGGTCGCGGCGACCGCCGATCCCACCGACTACGCGATCGGCAAGGACGACACGATCAAGGTCGCAACGGATGAGACGCTCGGGCACTACGCCGACTGGCTCGGCACGAGCGCGGCGCGGCTGCGTGTGATCAATCATCTGACGTTCAAGAAGCCGGTGCTGATCGGCCACAAGATCAGGCTTGAATTCGTCAACGTGTCACGCGAGGACTTCGAGGCGAAGCGCCGCGAGTATCACCGCACGCAGGAGGCGACCTACTTTGCTGCGCACCGCATCGTCGGCACCGAGACGTACCTCGCGCGCCGCGGGGATTCGGGCTGGACCGTGACGCAGCACAATCCGGAGCTGCCGCTGTGGCTGCTGCAGCAGTACAACCCCGACCTCAATCTTGCGGAGCTGCACCCCGGCACGCAGATCGTGCTGCCGCGGATCGAAGAGGTGAGTGCCGCCGGTGGCTAGAGGCCCGGCGTGTGCGCGCCGCTCGGCGAAGTTCGCGAGCATGGGAAACCCGTCGGCGCTCTTCGCATGCTCAGCTACGAAGGTCTCGAGGTCGCCGCGCAGGCTCGGAATGTCAAGGGTGATAGTGTACGCGTGCGCAAGGCACAAGAGCGTCTGATCATCGAGCGCGAAGTACCATGGCGTGCCCCACGGATCGGGCAAATCATACGGCGACTGCGCAAGCCCCAGGTCCGCAAGGCCGGCGCTCTTCACGGGCAGCGTCACGACGCCGTCGTTGCAGTGAATGACCGGTACCGCGGTCGCTGAGACATCGTGCGGCACGAGCACCCACAAGTACAAAGTGCGCGCGCCCATTTGATCGATCTCAAAAGGCCCGAGAAAGGCAAATGCCCCGCCATGCGTGCCGATGTAGCCGGATGTCAATAATTCGAGAGGCTCACGCATCACGCTCACCGTGGACCCGGTCTTCGCATCGAGCTTGTCGCTCACGGGTGGCCCGGGTCCTGCGGTGCAGGCGCAAAGAACGAGCAGCGCTGCTGCGATGAGCGGTGTACGCATCATGGGTGTGTCTTCTTGAAGGGTCATGATTATAGGAAGTGCGCTGTGACGGGTGCACATCGCCTGTCGAGGTCAGAGCGTTTATAATCCCCGATTGTAATGCAAGTACTTGTTTAATCTAAGGATGATGTCTCCACAGCGTCTGCTGGCCAGTCTGCTTGCGGCCGGCTTCCTCGCATCGAGCGCGCACGCGGACTCACTGTCGCAACCGCAGCGCGTCAACAGCGCTCTGGAGGCGCCGCTGCCGATGGCCGATCGCATCGTGGTGCACAAGGCCGAGCGGCGCCTCGATCTCATGCGCGGCTACAGCGTGCTGCGCTCCTACCGCATCGCGCTCGGCTTGAATCCCATCGGACAGAAGCAGCGCTCGGGCGACTTCCGCACGCCTGAAGGGCGCTACTTCCTGTCACGCCGCAATGCGCGGAGCGATTTCTTCCTCTCCGTGCAGGTGTCGTATCCGAACGACGTTGATCTTGCGCGCGCGCGCCACAATCACTGGGACAGCGGCGGCAGTATCATGATTCACGGCCTGCCGAATACCCTGAAGCACCCGCCGGAGTACTACGAGAGCCACGACTGGACGGACGGCTGCATTGCCGTCAGCAATGCCGACATGGTGGAAATCTGGCTTCTGACGCCCGACAACACGCCGATCGAAATACGCCCGTAATGCGCGCGGTCGATCCATCGCGCGTGGAAGCCACGGTCACGATGCCGGAGTTCGTCGATGCGCGCGTGGGGCCGCGCGGCAGCCTTGAGAATCTCTCGCAGGATGAGATCGCGCAAGCTCCTCGACTCGAGTCACGGCGGTCTGTACGCGCTTTTTCGCCAGTGCGCGCTCGCAGTGCTCAACAGCGGCGCCGACACGGACAATGCCAAAGAGATATTTGACCGCCACCGCGACTTTGAGATCCAGATCGTGCCGCACGCCTGGGGGATCAAGCTTGAGTTGAAGAATGCGCCCGCCGATGCGTTCGTCGACGGCGAGATGATCGTCGGCATCAAGGAGCACCTGTTCGCGGTGCTGCGCGATGTCATCTACATCGCGAACGACATCATAGGAGCGGCGCTTTGATCTCACCGATGCGAACTGCATCACCAACGCCGTGTTTCAGATCCTGCGCAACGCGCGCCTGCTCGAGGTGAAGAAGCCGCCGAATCTCATCGTCTGCTGGGGCGGGCACTCGATCGGCAGCGATGAGTACAAGTACACGAAGAAGGTCGGCTACGAGCTCGGCCTGCGCGGCCTTGATGTGTGCACCGGCTGCGGCCCGGGCGCCATGAAAGGGCCCGATGAAGGGCGCGACCATCGGGCACGCGAAGCAGCGCATCCATCACGGCCGCTACCTCGGCATCACCGAGCCCGGCATCATTGCCGCCGAGCCGCCCAATCCGATCGTCAGCCAGCTCGTCATCATGCCGGACATCGAGAAGCGCCTCGAAGCCTTCGTGCGCCTCGCGCACGGCATCGTGGTGTTTCCGGGCGGTGCCGGCACGGCCGAGGAGATCCTCTATCTCGCCGGCATCCTGCTCGATCCCGCCAACGCCGCGCAGCCCCTGCCGGTGGTACTCACCGGTCCGCGCGAGAGCGCCGCGTACTTCGAGCAGATCACTGCGCTTCATTGCGCGGCACGCTCGGCAAGGAGGCGCTCGAGCGCTTGACCGTGATCACCGGCAATCCGGCCGAAGTCGCGCGCCATCTGGCGCACGGCATGGACACCGTGCGGCTATATCGCAAGCAGCATAACGATTCCTACAACTTCAACTGGCTACTCGTCGGTGGCGCCCGATCTGCAGCGGCCGTTTGAGGTCACGCACGAGTCGATGCGCGCACTGGCGCTGCACCGCGACCAGCCGATGCACCACCTCGCCGCGAATCTGCGGCGCGCGTTCTCCGGCATCGTGACGGGCAACGTCAAGGAGTACGGCATCAGCGCCATCGAGCGCCTCGGGCCCTATGAGCTCGCCGGCGATCCGGCGGTGATGGCGCTGCTGGATGAGCTGCTGTCCGCCTTCGTCGCGCAGCGCCGCATGAAGCTTCCGGGAACCATCTATCGCCCCTGCTATCGCCTCGTCGCCTGACATAACGCGAGCTGCGCAAGGCTCGTGAACCAGTTCCTGCGGCGCGCGTGGCGAAGCCGTAGTCTCTGAGGCGAACACATTCAGGAGCGGACAATGAGTTCATCAAACCGGGAGCGCGGGTTACCCGCCGCCCCCGCGACACCGGTGACACCCAGAACCGATGCGCCTTCGCCGGCTTTTCCGCCGCGCCGCACCGGATACGTACACGAACTGGCTCGATCGCACGCAGCGCGCGCGTGCACGCCACTCGGCGATCACGCAGAACCTGTATTCGTGGGCGAATTACAAGAACTGGGCCGACCGGATGCGCAACAGCTGGGAAGACGAAAAGAAGTAATCTTTCGGCCCGCGCCACTCTCAGGCCATGGCGATGGAAGGCGCCGCGGCACCCGGATCGGCGCTGCGCGGCCGTCGGCTTCTCCAGCCACTCGATGAGCGGCGTCCACTGCTCCAGATCCTCTCCGCGCGACGTAACTCTTCATCTCATGCACACCGATGCCCAGCTCCGCGGCGCGCACGTAGTTCTGTGAGTCGCGGATCGTCGCCACGATCGGAATCCCGAGGTCTGCAGAAAGCGGATGAGCGTCTGGTAGATGAGCGTGTTGCTGCGCACGCGATTGGCGATCACGCCGATGCGCTCATCCTCGCGGCGTACCTTGGCCACCAGCAGCAGATCGCGGATGCAGCGCGAGCAGGCATGGATATCGATGTCCGAGGGCAGCACCGGCACCAGGATCTTGTCGGCGCCGCGCGTGATGTCCGGCAGCTCGGGCGCCGACAGCGCCGCGGGCGTGTCGACGATGACGTGCGTCGCCGAGGCCGGCAGGCGCAGCTGAAAGCTGCGCGTCGTGCGGCCGTCGTTCTCGAAGGCGGCCACGACCTCGATCGGCGGCTGGGTTGCGCGCCGCTTGCGCACCCAGCGCAGCGAGGAGCCCTGCCGGATCAAGATCCATGAGCACGGGCTTCTGCTGGCGCGACGCCAGATAGCACGCGAGGTTGATCGCGATGGTCGTCTTTCCCGATCCGCCCTTTGGGTTCAGGACGACGATGCGTTGCATGGTGGCTACTTATGTATTACACGAACGCGATTTAAGGCTACGCGCACGTAAGTACTGACCGCAAGGTGCGCCTCTTGCTGCAATGAGTGTGAGGTCGCGCACGCCTGCTCGGGGGGCGAGCCCGTAGAGTCCTCCGCGTATGGAACGCTTTCTCCTACTGTGGGATGAGATCGACGACTGGGCGGGTGCCGGGCCGGCATCTTGCCGCGGCCGCGGCGGCGGAGCTCGCCGCCTACGCAGGCCCGCTGCTAAGCGCAGGCTCGGCGCTCGCGCTGTGGCTCCTCATGCCGCACTCGCACATCAATGCCGCGCTCCTGGGGCTTACCGCCACGCTCTGGGGCGGCTATCGCAAGAGCCTGCCGAACCCTTAAAACTCACGCTTCGGCTTGAAAATCCGCCGCTGATTCCCAAGATCGCGCTTCTGGCGCGCATCTACACGGGATCGGTTGCTCATGGCGGACACGCAGAAAGAAACGCACGGCTTTCAGGCCGAAGTGCGCGAGCTCATGAAGCTCATGATTCACTCCCTGTACAGCAATCGCGAGATCTTCCTGCGCGAGCTGATCTCGAACGCTTCGGACGCGAATGACCGCCTGCGCTTCGCGGCGATCGCCCAGCCCGCGCTCCTCGCTTCGGACTCGGAGCTTTCGATCTGGGTGGACGCGGATACGAACGCGGGCACGCATCACGATCCGCGACAACGGCATCGGCATGACGCGCGAGGAGGCGATCGCGCACCTGGGCACGATCGCCAAGTCCGGCACGGCGGAGTTCTTCCGCGCGCTCTCCGGTGATCAGCAGAAAGACTCGCAGCTCATCGGCCAGTTCGGCGTCGGCTTCTATTCCGCCTTCATCGTGGCCGAGCGCGTTGAGGTGCTCACGCGCAAGGCGGGTGAGCCTGCGGAGAGTGGCGTGCGCTGGGAATCCGGCGCCGACGGCGAGTTCACCGTCGAGACGATTACCCGAGCGCGAGCGCGGCACCTGCGTCATCCTGCACCTGAAGGCCGATGCCAAGGAGTTCGCCGAGCCCTACCGCTTGCGCGGCCTCATCCGCCGCTACTCGGACCACATCGGCTTTCCGGTCCTGATGAAGAAGCCGGGCGAGGCGTCGCTCGACTATGAAGTCGTGCAACCAGGCGAAGGCGCTGTGGGCGCGGCCGCGCAGCCGAGATCACGGACGAGGAGTACAGCCAGTTCTACCAGCACATCGCGCACGACTTCACCGGCGCCGCTTGCTCTGGAGCCACAACCGCGTGGAGGGCAAGCGCGAGTACACGAGCCTGCTCTACGTGCCCGCGCGCGCGCCCTTTGACCTCATGCAGCGCGATGCCGCGCGCGGGACTTAAGCTCTACGTGAAGCGCGTCTTCATCATGGACGACGCCGAGCAGTTCCTGCCGCTCTACCTGCGCTTCATCAAGGGCGTGGTCGACTCCTCCGATCTGCCCCTCAACATCTCGCGCGAGCTTCTGCAGGAGGATGCGGAGGTCGAGGTCATCAAGGGCGGCCTCACCAAGCGCGTGCTCGAGATGCTCGCGCGCCTGGCGCAGGATGAGCCGGAGAAATACCAGACCTTCTGGAAGGAATTCGGGGCGGTGCTGAAGGAGGGCGTTGCCGAGGATCCTGCGAACCGCGACAAGATCCTGCCGCTGCTGCGCTTTGCGAGCACGCATGAGGCGGCAACGAGCCGACGGTGAGCCTCGCCGCAGTACCTCGCAGCGCATGCAAAGCGGCCAGGAACGCATCTACTTCCTGATCGCCGAGAGCATCGAGGCGGCGCGCGCGAGCCCCTACATCGAGCGCTTGAAGGCGCGTGGCATCGAGGTGCTGCTGCTCGCCGACCGCATCGACGAATGGATCATGGGACAGGTGGAGGCCTTCGAGGGCAAGCGCTTCAAGGACGCCGCGCGCGGCGATCTTGAGCTCGGGGCGCTCGCAAGCGAAGCGGACAAGCACGATGCGGATGCCGCGTTGAAGGAAAGCAAGGGCCTGCTGAAGCGCGTCAAGGATGCGCTCGGCGAGCGCGTGCTCGAGGTGCGCGTCAGCACGCGCCTCACCGACTCGCCCTCGTGCCTGGTGCTCGGCGAGCACGAGCTGCGCACGACCATGCGCCGCCTGCTCGCCGCCGCCGGGCAGAAGGCGCCCGATGCCAAGCCCATGCTCGAGCTCAACGTCGCGCACCCCATCGTCAAGTACCTCGACGCGGAGAAGGACAGCGCGCAATTCGCGCAACTCGCTGAACTGCTCTACGATCAGGCCGCGCTCGCCGAGGGCGGGCAGCTGGCAAATCCGGCGGAGTACGTGCAGCGGCTGAACCGCCTGCTGATCCGCTTGGCAGGCGTACACGAGGCGGCAAGCCATCATGAGCGACATCAAGACGGGCAGCGGCGATGCGATCAAAGCCGGGCAGACGGCGGTGGTGCACTACACGGGCTGGCTCTTTGCCGAGGCGCGCGCGCGACAACAAGGGCAAGAAATTCGACAGCTCGCGCGATCGCAATCGAGCCGTTTCGCTTTCGCTTCGGCGCGGGCGAGGTGATCAAAGGCTGGGATCAGGGCGTGGCGGGCATGGCCGTCGGCGGGAGCGGCGGCTCGTCATTCCGCCGGCGCTCGGCTACGGCCAGCGGGGCGCGGGCGGCGGCCATTCCGCCGGGCGCCACGCTCGTATTCGACGTCGAGCTGCTTGGAATCGAGTAAGCCGCCGCGTCGCGCCGAGCGCGCGACGCCTGGCAGGGCCCGCCGGCGCGCTCGAGGCGCTGATCGAGACGCCGGGCGCATGCCGTCCGCAGCGCCTTCGGCGTCATCTGCCATCCGCATCCGCTCTTCGGCGGCACCCTGCACCAACAAAGTCGTGCATACGCTCGCGCGCGCCTTCCAGGAGCTCGGCGCGCCGACCATCCGCTTCAACTTTCGCGGCGTCGGGGCAAGCGCCGGCAGTTTCGCCGACGGCGTCGGGCGAGAGCGAGGATGCGCTCGCCGTCATTGCCGACGGCCGCGAGCGCTGGCCCGGGGCGCGGCGTTGGCTCGCGGGGCTTCTCCTTCGGCGGCGCGGTGGCGTTGCGCGCCGCGGGGCGCGCGCGACGCCGCGCTCCTCGTCACCGTCGCGCCGGCCGTGCGGCTCATCGACGTCAGCGATATCGAGCCCCCCGATTGCCCGTGGCTCATCGTGCAGGGCGATGCCGACGAGCTCGTCGAGCCGCAGCGCGTGCTCGAGTGGGCCGCGCAGCATGCGCCCGCCCCGACGGTGAAGCGTGCTTCCGGGCGTCGGCCATTTCTTCCATGGCCGGCTGCGCGAGCTGCAAGCGGTCGTGCGTTGATTTTGCGCGCGAGCGGGGGCTCGGCGCGAGAGTGAGAAACCCGGATGAGGCTAAGCTCATCCGGGTTTCTCGAAGTCTGCCGGATTGCCTTACGGCGCCTTAGGAATTGACCATTCCCTTCAGGCTCTTCAGCGGCACGGCCCGAACTTTCTTGCTCGCGGGCTTGGCCTTGAAAGTCATCTTCTCGCCGGTGAACGGATTCACGCCCTCACGCGCCTTCGTGGCGGGCTTCTTCACGACCTTCAGCTTCAGCAGGCCGGGGAGCGTGAACAGACCATTGCCACGCAGGCTCTTCTTGATCACGCCACCCAGCGAGTCGAACACGGAACCGACCTGCTTGCGGGACAGTCTCGTGTCCTTCGAAATCTGAATCAGAATTTCCGACTTGGTCGGTGCGCCACCTTTTTTCGCCATTTTTCGCTACTCCTCAGACGTTGTCACGGGAGCGCGGCTTTTGGTCCGCGCTGAACGAATCGGCGCGGAAAATAGCACATGGGCGCGCGTTCGCAAGCGATTTCTTGTTCGCTGCACGCGCTTGAAATGCCTTTTTTTCCAGCGTTTGCGTTGCAAGAAGCGTCGCCGCCTTGGCGTGCACGCGCGCGCACGCGGACTTTTTCAGTGCTCGACTCTCGTTGCGAAACGCGCCCTAAGATATTGGCGCAGCACGCGCGCGCATCAGCGCAGCAGAATCAAAATGGCCTGAATCAGGATCCCCGCCCACAGCGGCGAGAGGTCAATTCCGCCGAGCGGCGGAATGAAGCGGCGAAACGGCCGCAGCACCGGCTCGCACAGCGCCGCGAGCAGCGACTGCAGCGGCGAGTAGCCGCCCGGCGCGACCATCGAGATGAGCGCGTAGAGGAAAATGGCGTAGAAATAGAACCACAGCGCCGTGGTCACGATCTCCAGGAGCGCCGCGCGCAGCACGATAGAGCGGATCGAGCGGCACGCCGGCAAGACTCGTGATGATCACCACCTCGACGATCGCGACCAGGATGCACGGCGACCACCGAGGCGGTATCGATCTTGCCGACGGGCGGCAGCATGCGCCGCAGCGGCATGATGAGCGGATTGGTGAGGCGCACGATCGCCTGGCAGATCGGATTGCGGAAATCCGCGCGCGACCATTGCAGGAGCAGCCGCAGCAGCACGACGCACAGAGCGAGCGTCAGCAGCGACTGGATGATGTAGATCAATGCGCTCATGAGACGAACTCTAGCCGAATTGCGCGGCGAGCTCGCGGCTGCGCTGCGTCGCAGCCTGCAGCGCCTGCGTCACGATGCCGCTCGAGATCCGCCGCCGCGAACACCCGCAGCGCCGCCTCGGTCGTGCCGCCCTTGGAGGTGACCTCCGCGCGCAGGCGCGCAAGATCCCCGTCGCTGCCTGCGCGAGCAGGCCCGGCGCCGTAGAGCGTGCCGACGGCCAGGCGTGCGTGCCGCCTCGCGCTCAAGGCCGAGGGCGACGCGCGGCCTGCATCATCGCCTCGGCCAGCGAGAAGAAATACGCAGGTCCGCTGCCCGAGAGCGCCGTGACCACATCGAGCGCGTCCTCGCTGCTGCACCCACACGATCTCACCCACCGCGCGCAGCACCTGCGCCGCGGCGGCGCGCGCAGTCGCGGCTCACCTCCGGCGGGGCAAACAGCCCGCTCACCCCCGCGCCGACGAGCGCCGGCGCGATTGGGCATGGCGCGCACCACGGGTGACGCCGGCGCCGCACCAGCTGCTGCAGCGATGCGATGCGGATTCCGGCGGCGATGGATACGACGAGCGGGCGGCGTTTGCTGCAGCGAGCGCGCGCAGCGGGCGCGAGCAGCGCCGCGACGTCCTGAGGTTTGACGGCGATGACGACCACGCGTCGGCACCGCCGATGGCCGCGAGCGTCTCCTGCACAGGCGCTGCACGCGCAAATCGCGCCTGCAGGCGCGCCCGGGTCGCCGCGTCGACCTCGGCCACCGCGAGATCGCTCGGGCCGCGATCCCGCGGCGCAGGAGCCCGCTGATGAGTGCGCGGCCCATGTGGCCGCCGCCCAGGATCGCCAGATGATGAGCTCCCATGGCGGCGGATTGTAGCGAATGCGCGCTTAACGGCCTCGCCCCAAAGAGCGCGGTGCCGATGCGCACGATCGTGGCGCCCTCGCAGATCGCCGCCTCGAAGTCCGCGCTCATGCCCATGGACAGCGTATCAGGCCCGCCGCCCGCGGCATTCAGCTCCTCGAGCAGCGCGGCGAGCTCGGCGAAGCGCGGCGCTGCTCGCGCGGCAGTCTGCGTCGGGCGGCGGGATGCACATGAGGCCGCGCAGTCGCAGCCGCGGCAAGCGCGGCGACCTGGCGCCGCAAGCGCGGCCAGCATCAGCGGGCGCGACGCCGCCCTTGGAGGCTTCCGCGCCGAGGTTCACCTGCAGGCACACATTCAGCGCCGGCGCGTGGATACGGCCGCTGCGCGGCGAGCCGCTCGGCGATGCGCAGCCGATCGACGCCGTGCACCCAGGCGAAATGCTCGGCGATCTCGCGCGTCTTGTTGCGTCTGAATGCGGCCGACGAAGTGCCAGGTGAGCGGCAGATCGGCAAGGCCGGCGATCTTGCCGAGCGCCTCCTGCACGTAGCTCTCGCCGAAATCGCGCAAGGCCCTGCAGCGCGCCGCCGCGCGCACGATTTCGGCCGGCTGGGACTTGCACACCGCCAGTAATGTGACCGAGTCGACGTTGCGGCCGCACTGGCGCTGGCCGCCCGTTTGATGCGCTCCTGCACCTCGACGGATGTTTTCCGGCAAATTCTGCGGACCCATTAACATATTGGAGCGGAACCCCTCCGCTATAATGCCGCACGTTCGCTGGCGGGTTCGCGCTCTGCGAAACGCATCGTCCGCCGTCAGTCGTCCGCGAGGAGTCCTAATGGCCGTAGATATCGCGCAGCTCCTGGCGTTCGCTGTCAAGAACAACGCATCCGATCTGCATTTGTCCGCCGGCGTGCCGCCGATGATCCGTGTCGACGGCGACATGAAACGGGTCAACATGCCGGCGCTTGCCCACAAGGAAGTGCACAGCATGGTGTACGACATCATGAACGACAAGCAGCGGAAGGCCTTCGAAGAGTTCTTCGAGACCGATTTCTCCTTCGAGATTCCGAAGCTTGCGCGCTTCCGCGTCAACGCGTTCAACCAGAACCGCGGCGCCGGCGCGGTGTTTCGCAACATTCCCTCGGTCATCCTGAGTCTTGATGAGCTCGGCTGCGCCGAAGATCTTCCGCGACCTGTGCATGCTGCCGCGCGGCCTGGTGCTCGTGACCGGACCGACCGGCTCGGGCAAGTCGACGACGCTTGCCGGCATGGTCAATCACTGCAACGACAATCGTCCCGATCACATCATCACGATCGAGGATCCGATCGAGTTCGTGCACGAGTCCAAGCGCTGCCTCGTCAATCAGCGCGAAGTGCATCGCGACACGCTCGGCTTCACCGAGGCGCTGCGCTCGGCGCTGCGCGAGGACCCGGACGTCGTCCTGGTCGGCGAAATGCGCGACCTGGAGACCATCCGCCTGGCGCTCACCGCCGCCGAGACCGGACACCTCGTGTTCGGCACCCTGCATACGAGCTCCGCGGCCAAGACCATCGACCGCATCGTCGATGTGTTTCCGGCGGCCGAGAAGGAGATGGTGCGCTCGATGCTCTCGGAGAGCCTGCGCGCGGTCATCTCGCAGACGCTCATGAAGAAGAACGGCGGCGGCCGCATCGCCGCGCACGAAATCATGATCGGCACCCCCGCGATCCGCAACCTCATCCGCGAGGGCAAGGTCGCGCAGATGTTCTCCTCCATCCAGACCGGCCAGGCGCAGGGCATGCAGACCCTCGATCAATGTCTAACCGAGCTCGTCGCCAAGGGCCTTGTCAGCAAGGAAGAGGCGCGCTACAAGGCGTCAAAATAAGGACGCTCTGTAAAGAGCGACACACTATGGATCGTGATCAGTCCATCAAGCTGATGCAGGATCTGCTGCGACGCGTCATCGAAAAGAAAGCGTCGGACCTGTTCATTACCGCGGGCTTTCCGCCGGCCATCAAGATTGACGGCGAGATCCGCCCGCAGAGCGAGCGCGCGCTCACTGCCGAGCAGTCCGCCACCCTGGTGCGCGCGATCATGAACGACCGGCAGACGCGAGAATTCGACGCCACCAAGGAATGCAATTTCGCCATCGCGCCGCCGGGCATCGGCCGCTTCCGCGTCAGTGCCTTCGTGCAGCAGGGCGCCACCGGGCTGCGTCATCCGCCGCATCAACGCCAAGATCCCGACCTTCGAGGAGCTCGAGCTGCCGCCGATTCTGAAGGACGTCGTGCTCTCCAAGCGCGGCCTGTGCATCATCGTCGGCGGCACCGGCTCGGGCAAATCGACGACGCTTGCCACGATGGTCGGCTATCGCAACGAGAAGACGCGCGGCCACATCGTGACGATCGAAGACCCGGTCGAATACGTCCACCAGCACAAGGGCTGCGTCATCACGCACCGCGAGGTCGGCGTCGACACCGACTCCTGGCACAGCGCGCTCAAAAACACCCTGCGCCAGGCGCCCGATGTGATCCTGATCGGCGAGATCCGCGACCGCGATACGATGGAGTACGCCATCCAGTTTGCCGAGACCGGGCACCTGGTGCTGGCGACGCTGCACGCCAACAGCGCCAACCAGGCGCTCGACCGCATCATCAATTTCTTCCCGGACGAGCGGCGCGAGCAGCTCCTCATGGATCTGTCTCTGAATATCCGCGCGCTGGTGGCGCAGCGCCTGATTCCGCGCGAATCCGGCGCCGGCCGTATCGCGGCGATGGAAATCATGCTGAACTCGCCGCTCATCCAGGATCTCATCTTCAAAGGGCAGGTCGCGGAGATCAAAGAAGTCATGGCGCGCTCGACGCGCCTTGGCATGAAGACCTTCGATCAGTCGCTGTTCGAGCTATTTGAAAGCGGATTCATTTCCTACGAGGATGCCTTACGCAACGCTGATTCGAAGAACGAGCTGCGCCTGCGCGTGAAGCTGGAGAGCAAGCGCGAGGTGAAAAACGTCGACGACGTGGGCAGTCTGCACATCGTCGAGGAAGAGCAGGGACGGACGATCTGACGGATGCGCGCGGGCGAAGCAAAGTTGACCCCCAATGAACCTGTCGATCCGTTGCTGCTTGAAACGACCGGCCAGCAGCGCACGCTATCCAACAGCGGACCGTTTTCAACCGTGGCATCGCCGGTTGCGACCTTCAACACCAAGCCGCTTTTCAAGCTGATGGTGGAGAAGAAGGCCTCCGACCTGTTCTTTACATCGAACGCGCCCATCAAGATCAAGATCGAAGGCCACATCGTCCCGATCAACAAGCAGAGTCCTCTCGCCCGAGACGGTGCGCCAGACCGCCTACGCCATCATGAGCGGCTCGCAGCGCGAGCAGTTCATGCGCGACTACGAGATCGACTTTGCGCTCTCGGAGCACGGACTCGGGCGCTTCCGCGTCAACATCTTCATGCAGCGCGGCTTTCCGGCGATCGTGCTGCGCTACATCACGGCGGACATGCCGCGGCTCGAAGCGCTCGGCCTGCCGGAGTGCCTGCGTGATCTTTGCATGCTAAAGCGCGGCCTGGTGCTCATGGTCGGCGCCACCGGTTCCGGCAAGTCGACCACGCTTGCCGCGATGATCAACTACCGTAACGAGAACTCCTCCGACCACATCGTCACCATCGAGGATCCGATCGAGTTTCTGCACACCAACAAGCGCTCGATCGTCAATCAGCGCGAGGTCGGCCTCGACACGCGCTCCTTCGAGGCCGCGCTGCGCGGCGTCATGCGCGCCGCGCCCGACGTGATCCTGATTGGTGAGATCCGCGACCGCGAGAGCATGCAGACCGCGATCAGCCTGGCAGGCACGGGACACCTGGTGCTTGCGACGCTGCACGCCAACAACTGCGCCGAAACGCTCGACCGCATGATCAACCTCTTCCCGCGCGAGCAGCAGACCCAGATGTTTCTGGATCTGTCGCAGTATCTGCGCGCGATCCTCGGGCAGCGCCTGGTAGTTGGTAAGGATCAGAAGCGCGTGGCTGCGGTCGAGGTCATGCTGAATACGCCCTACATCTCCGAGCTGCGTGAAGAAGGGCGATGTGGTGGGTATCAAGGAAGCGATCATCGCCAGCAACGAGCGCGGGGTGCAGAGCTTTGATTCGGCGCTGCACGAACTTTACAAGCAGGAACGGATCAGCCTCGAAGAGGCGCTCGCCAACGCCGATTCGCGCACCAACCTCGAAGCCAAGATCAACTTCGGCTAACGCACGCGGCGTGCGCCGCAGCTTTGCCGCACAAACGCCCCGCGCCGGCTGTCCTTGCGCCCGCTGCGCCGCAGCATCGCGCGCGCATTGAACCAATTCCCCCGCCACGGGTACGCACCCTCGGATGCGTTTGAATGTCGTGCGGGCCGCGACCGCGAGGCTGTCAGCCCCGACTTTTTCGAAATCTACGGCACAGCTAGAGGGGATGATGAGATGAAAATGAAATCTAAGGCGCGAGCGCGCCGCGCCGCGCCAATCGCGGCCTTGTTAGCGTGTTTGACGGCGGCGCTGTTCGCCGGCGCGCAGACCCCCGTAGGCTCCGACGGCTCGATCTTGGGGGGCCTGAAGCACAACAGCGTTCTGGGTACGACCGTGCCTGGCAATGGCGACGTCAATCCGTACGGGATGGCCCAGGTGAAGTACTCGGTCGGCAAGTTGACGGCCGGGCACATTCTGATCAGCAATTTCAACAACTCGACCAACGCGCAGGGCACTGGCACGACGATCGTGGACATGGCGCCGAACGGCAGTCAGGCACTCTTCGCGGCGCTTCATGCCGCGACGCTGCCGGGCCCCTGCCCCGGCGGGCTTGGACTTACGACCGCGCTCGTGGTGCTGAACGAGGGCTGGGTGATCGTCGGTAGCCTGCCGACCACGAACGGCAAATCTCCAACCGCCAAAGCCGGCTGCCTCATCGTGCTCGACAGCATGGGTAACCCCGTCGAGACCATCTACGGCTCGCTCATTAACGGTCCCTGGGACATGACGGCACTCGAGCGCGCGCGGCGAGGCGGATCTCTTCGTCACGAATGTGCTGAACGGCACCGTGGCCGCGAAGGGCCAGGTAGTGCAGGAGGGCACCGTGGTCCGCGTGGTTCTGGAGCTTGCCTCCAATCAGCTGCCAGCGATCCAATCGCTGACGGTCGTCGGTTCCGGATTCTCCGAGCGCACCGATCCTGCGGCGCTCGTGATCGGTCCGACCGGCGTTGCGCTCAGTGAGGCAAGCTGCGGCGATGAGTCTATTTGCGGAGTGCGATGAGCGCGCTGCAGCTCTATGTCGCCGACACGCTCAATAACCGCATTACGCGTCGATCTCGCATCCGCTCGGTCGCATCGCAGCCCGACGGCACGCGGCACGACGCTCTCAAGCGGCGGCAGTTTGAACGCGCCCTCGGGCCTCATCGTCGCCGTGGGCACCGGGCACCTGCTGACCGTCAACGGCGCCGACGGCTTCATCACCGAGATCAACTCCGCGAGGCATGCAGGTCGCGAAGAAGCTGCTCGATGACACGGGCGGCCCGCCGCCCGGCAATGGCGCGCTGTTTGGCCTCGTGTTTGATCCGGCGCGCGGCGTGTACTTCGTCGATGACGCCTCGCAACACGCTGAATCTGCTGCACTGATCTTGACGGCGCGGCAGGGTGCGTGGCGCAGGCACGGCGCGGCACCACCCTGCCGCGTCGCTCAGCGGGTCGGGCTACGGCGCTTCGCCGAAGACCGTGTAGGCGTCAAATACCGGGCCGTCCACGCACACGCGCTTCATGGCGGCGCCCGCCGGGTGTGCTGACGAGCACCGTGCAGCCCGCGCAGCCGCCGACCGCGCACGCCATGAATTCCTCGAGCGCCACCTGGCAGGCAACGCCATGGCGGCGCGCAAGGCGCGCGGTCGCCGCCAGCATCGGCGTCGGCCCGCAGGCGAAGATCTCCACCTTCCGCGCGCGCGCGCGGCTCGAGCGTCTGCAGCCACGCATCCGCAAGCTCGGTCACGAAGCCGTTGAAGCAGCCGTCAAATCCCGCGCGGCTTGCGAGGCGACTTGCGATGCCCCAGTCCTCGAGCAGCGGCATGCAGGAGCTGACATCGGCGCGATGCCCGCAAGTGGCGCGCGCGCGCTGCGCTTCTGAAACGGAAAGGCGATCTCGGAGCCGATGAAGGCGAGCGGCTGCCATGCAGCATCCGTGCGCGCCTGCAAATGCTCGGCGAGGAACACGAGCGGCGGGATGCCGACGCCGCCGCCGACAGGAGCAGCGCGCGGCGCGCTGTCGGGATGCGGGCGTGAAGCCATGTCCGATGGGACCGAGGAGCGAGACGCGCTCGCCGGGGCGCACGCGGCTCAAGGCCTGCAAGCCTGCGCCTTCGACCTTGTAGAGGATCTCCACGCTGCCGGCGCGCGGTGTCGGCGCGCATCAGCGACAGCGGCCGGCGCATGGGGATTTTCGGATCGCAGGTGACGTGCGCGAAGCTGCCGGGAGTTGCGTGCGCGGCGCACTGCGGCGCCTCGATGCGGATGACGAATTGCCGCGGCGTCGAATGCCGCCTGCTCGAGCACGCGGCCTTCCTCGAGGAAGATGCGTGCCGCGCTGCTCTTGGCTCACGCGCGCGCGCCCGGTGCGCGGCCGCACGACCGCCGCGAGCACCGCCATGCGCACGGCGACGCCGTTTCGCACCTGATCGCGGATCACCGACTGCGGCCCGTCGGCGACGTCGGATGCGATCTCGATGCCGCGATTCATCGGCTGCGGATGCATGACGATGGCGTCGGGCTTGGCGAGCGCGAGGCGCTCGGGGGTCAAGCCAAACTTCGCGAAGTAGCGATCGCCGTCGGGCAGCGCCGCCTGCGTCATGCGCTCCTTCTGAATGCGCAGCATCATGACGACGTCCACATCCTTCAAGCCCCGTCTTCAGCGTGCCAAAGCGCGCAGCGCCTGCGAACTCGTCGCGCCTCCGGCATGAAGGCCGGCGGCGCAACGATGCGCAGCTCCGGCACGCCGAGGGCGCGGAACGCCTGATAGGCCGAGCGCGCCACGCGCGAATGGCGCATGTCGCCGACGATGGCAATGCGCGAGATTGTCGAAGCGCTTGCTTCTTCTGGCGCACGGTGAGCGCATCCAGCAGCCCCTGGGTGGGATGTGCGAGATGCGCCTCGCCCGCGGAGAGCACGCTCACATGCGGTGCGACGTGGCTTGCGACGAGCTCGAGCACGCCCGCTTCGGCCTCGCGGATCACGAGCACGTCGGCATGCAGCGCCTCGAGCGTATAGACGGTATCGAGCATGCTCTCGCCCTTGACGCGCGAGGAGAGCTGCACCTCCAGATTGACCACCTGCGCGCCGAGGCGCTTTGCCGCAAGCTCGAATGACACGCGCGTGCGGGTGGAAGGCTCGGTGAAGAGATTGGCGACCGTTACGCCCGCAGCAGAGTCGCTCGGCGGCACGCGCTCGCCGGGCGCGCGCACGAAGCTCTGCGCCGCATCGAGGAGCGCTTCGATGCTCGCGCGCGCGACAGGCCCTCGAGCGTGAGCAGATGGCGCAGCGTGCCGTCTGACGCGCAGCTGCGCGATGGCACCACTCACATCGTTCATGCTTCTCCCCCTTCACCGCGCAGCCAGCGCTCGAGAATCACCGCCGCCGCGGCGCTGTCGATGTGCTCGCGGCGGATGCGGCCGCGCTGCCCGCGGCCGCGCTGCGACTTTGAGCGCCGCGGCCGCCTCGAGCGACGAGTAGCGCTCATCGACGCGTGCCACCGGCAGAGCGAAGCGCCGCTCGAGCTCAGCCGCGAAGGCGAGCGCCGCGGGCGCGAGCGCCCCGCGTCGTGCCATCCACATTATACGGAGCGCCGACGACGAGGAGCTGCGGCAGCAGCGCGCGCAATTCGCGCGCAATGGCATCCCAGTCGGGGCCGCGCGCGCCGACGGCGATCGCGGCACGCGGCGCGGCGCTGCGGGTGAGAGTGTCGCCTGCGGCGACCCCGATCCGTCTTAAACCAAAATCAAAGGCGATAATCGTTCGGACGTCATTCATGCCCGCCGCGCGCAGCATGCGGGAGCGCCGCGGTTACGCATGACCGGAGTCCGGGCTCAGCTTGTCGACGTCGATGCCGACGATGCGCCACGCGGCAAGCCAGCGCTCCTCGAACGGCAGCTCGAAGACCACGCGCGCATCGGCGGGCATCGACAGCCAGGCATTGTCGCGCATCTCGCGCTCGAGCTGGCCCGAGTCCCAGCCGGCATAGCCGAGCGCGATGAACGCATCCGTCGGCGCATCGCCGCGCGCCATCGCCGCGAGAATGTCGCGCGAGGTGGTGACCTGGATGTCATCCGACACCTTGTGCGTGTGATCCCACTCGCCGCCCGGCCGGTGCAGCACGAAACCGCGATCGGTATGCACCGGGCCGCCGCGCAGCACCGGCTTCGCGCCGATCTCCGTGTTC
Organism: uncultured Gammaproteobacteria bacterium; assembly: GCA_963695315.1. Taxonomy (GTDB): domain Bacteria; phylum Pseudomonadota; class Gammaproteobacteria; order Steroidobacterales; family Steroidobacteraceae; genus PALSA-1196. Next base: position 3,030,965 of record OY968773.1, on the reverse strand, counting down.
GAGGGTTCGAGCTGCATCTGCTGCAGCACCTCCAGCAGCTTCATCGGCAGGGGCTTGTTGAGCACGATACCGAGAGCGCCCTTGTCGGTGTGCTCGCAGATCAGCGTCACCGCCTGCGCGAAGTTCGGATCGTCGAGCGTCGGCATCGCGATCAGCAGTTGATTGGTAAACGATGCATCGTCCATGGCGTGCAGTATGGGCGTCGCGGCGGGCTTGCTCAAGGAACCACGGACACGCCGCCCGCCTGCACGCGGCCGCCGACGAACTGCCATTCGTAGGCAAAGCGCAACACGCGGTACTGGCGCTCAAGCTCGGGCGGGAATGGATCGAAGGGGCTGGCAAGCTTGAGGATGGCGAGCGACGCCTGATCAAGCTCCGCATCGCCGCTTGACTGGCTGATGAGCGCGCGTTCCAGCGCACCGCTTGCAGTTGACCGCCACCTCCAGCACCGGGCTGCGGACGCGGGCCGAGCGACGCGCTGCGGTTGGATAATTCAACGTGCCGATGCGCTCAACCTTGTGGCGCCACGCGTCAAGGTACGGCGCAAGGCTTGCAGCGCGTGAATCCGGAGTCACCCAGAGCTCATCGCGCCGCGCTCCCTGGAGCTGAGCGGGCCCGCTGTCCTCTTGCGGTCCGGCCTCATCAGTGCGCCGTCCGTCGAGCTGCATCGGTTGCTGCTCCTGGGCCGCGCTGCCCGCATCATCCTCGGCCGAGTAGTGCACCAGCGAGTTGCCGGCGCTGCTGCTGAGCACCCGCTCCTCGCTCGTGCCGCTGCTTGCCGCCTGCGGCGCATTTAAGACGCCCGTGTCGCTGCCGGCCTGCTCCGGCAGGGAAAGCGCGGCGGGGCGATTGCGCGGCGCGACATGCTCATCCGTGTTGCCCGAGCCCTTCTGCGTGCGCTGCGCCAGGTAGACCGCCGTGTCGTTGCTGGCGGACTCCGGCAGCTCATCGGACACCAGCAGCACCTGCAGCCCGGGCGGCGTCGTGTTTTGATCCACCGCAGCGCTGAAGGTGAGGCCCAGGATGAGGACGGCATGCGCAAGCGCCGCAAAGAAGAAGGTAACGACCAGACGGTCGCGTACTGGGGCGACTCCTTCGCGTACCGGCAAAGCCCTCGATGCCACTCTTTGGTCCGATGCTGCGCTGCGTGAGAGATTTACGAGTATAGCGGGACGCGCCGGCCGGATTTCGTGTCGAGCGTCCCAGCGCGGCTAGCGTGCATCCAGGCGCCGCGCGATCGCCTCCATCAGCTGTGCGCCAATATCGATGCCAAATTGCTTATCAAGCTCGCGGATGCCGGTGGGGCTCGTCACGTTGATCTCCGTGACATATCCGCCGATCACATCGAGCCCCACGAACAGCATGCCCGCCTGCGCAAGCTGCGGTCCGATCTGCCCCGCGAGCCAGCGATCGCGCTCATCGAGCGGCCGGCCGACGCCGCGGGCGCCGGCGGCGAGGTTGCCGCGGTGATCGGCGGCCGAGGGAATGCGCGCAAGGGCGTAGGGCACGGGCTCGCCCTCGATGAGCAGCACGCGCGAATCACCGGTGGCGGCGATCTCCGGCAGGTAGCGCTGCACGACCAGAAAGCGCCGCCCGTAGTCGCTCACCGTCTCGAAGATGACGCGGGCGTTCTTATCGTCGCGCTCGATGACGAAGATGGATCGGCCGCCCATGCCATCGAGCGGCTTGCAGACGATCTTGCCCTGCTCGGCGAGAAACGCGGCCATTTCCTCCATGTCGCGGGTGATGAGCGTCGCAGCGCAGCACTGCGGAAACCAGGCCGTGTAGACCTTCTCGTTCATGTCGCGCAGGCCGCGCGGCCGATTGACGATGAGCGCACCGTGCTCCTCGGCGCGCTCGAGAATGTAGGTCGCGTAGATGTACTCGATGTCGAAGGGCGGATCCTTGCGCATGAGGATGCAGTCGAACTCAGCGAGCGCGGCGCTGCGCGCCTCGCCGAGCGTGTGCCACGAGGCCGGATCGGCGCGCACCGTGAGCGGCCGCACGCGTGCCAAAGCTTTGCCGTCGCGCAGCGCGCAGATCACGCGGCTCGACATAGGAGAGCTCGAAGCCGCGCGCCTGCGCGGCGATCAGCATCGCCAAAGTGGAGTCCTTCGCATGCTTGATATCGGCGATCGGATCCATGACGACAGCCAGGCGGCGCGGGGTTCTCATGGAGCCGAATGGTAACCGAGCTTTGAGATTATGATTAACGTTGAGGCGAATATGTCCAAGCGACGCCAAACGAGCCGCAAAGCTGTGCGCCCGACTCGCAAAAACGTGACGAGCGTGGCATAGCAGGGGGTTTACCGATATGTTAAAAACTCTGCTGCAAATCACGCTCGCTTGGCTCGCTTAACGCTCACGCCTATGGCAGGAAATTTCAACACGGTCCCCGCTGGCAGCAGCTCGAAGCTTCAGGGTCTGAAGGTGCTCGTCATCGACGACAGTAAGACCATTCGCCGCACTGCCGAAACGCTGCTCGCGAAGGAAGGCTGCGAAGTGTTCACCGCGGTCGATGGATTTGATGCGCTCGCAAAGATCGCCGACCATCAGCCCGACATCGTGTTCGTTGACATCATGATGCCGCGCCTCGATGGCTATCAGACCTGCTCGCTCATCAAGCACAACAAGGTTTTCCGCCAGATTCCGGTGATCATGCTGTCCTCGAAGGACGGCTTGTTCGATCGCGCCCGCGGTCGCATCGTCGGCTCAGAGCATTACCTGACCAAGCCCTTCACGAAGGATGAGCTGCTGAACGCGATCGAGACGCATATCGGGAGATGATTCAGATGCCGCTGATACTCATCGTCGATGACTCGCCCACCGAGATGCATGTCATGCAGCGGGCGCTCGAGAGCCACGGCTACAAGACCGCGGCCGCGGCCGATGGCGCCGAGGGCATTCGTCTGGCGCGCGAGATGAGTCCGGATCTCATCTTCATGGACATCGTCATGCCCGGGATGAACGGCTATCAGGCGACGCGGGCTCTGGCGAACGACCCGAAGACGCGTTCCATTCCCGATCATCATGGTGACCTCCAAGGGGCAGCAGACCGACCGCATCTGGGGCCTGCGCCAAGGAGCGATCGATTACATGGTGAAGCCCATATCTCCGGACCAGCTTGTCGCCAAGGCGCAGGCGACGCTCGCCGCCTGATAGTAGATCTCATGTCGGACGTTGCTCTCAAATCCTTACGGGACCGGCCGTACGAGTTGCTGGCGGAACTCGAGCGGCGCGGGCGCGCCGTCTCCGCCCAGGTGCCGCCAGGAGGGCGCGGTCGGGCGCGAGTGGGTCGGAGTCGCGCTGCGCATCGCCGGCGAGCTCTACCTCGTCGCGCGCGAGGAGACGCGCGAGGTTGCGAGCGTGCCGGCGAGCCTGACGCGCGTGCCCGGCGCGAAAAGCTGGGTCAAGGGGCTTGCGAATATTCGCGGCCAGCTGATCGCGGTCATTGACCTGCGGCAGTTTCTCGGCGGCAGTGCGACGGTGATGACGCGCAACACGCGCATTATCGTCGTCAATCACCGCGACATCCCGGCCGGACTCGTGGTCGATGAAGTCCTGGGGTTTCGGCGCTTCGCGGAGAACGAGTTCTTCGGCGATGTGCCGCAGACGCTCGCGCAGTGCGAGCGCTATCTCGCAGGCGTGTTCCGCCACGGCGGGGAGCAATGGCCGGTGCTGAGCCTGCGCATGCTGCTTGAGAGCGCGAGCTTCTCAGAGGCTGCCGCCTGATGCGCCCGGTCGACGCCTGGTTCACCGCCGCGATCGTGCTGCTCGGCGCAACCGTCGGCGGCCTGCTTGCTCGCGCACGGCGCGTTGCCAAGCCTCGCAGTCGCCTGGTGGGTGCCGCTGGTGCCGGCAATCGCGGCATTCATCGCGCTCGCGATCACGTGGCTGCAGGTGCGCGAGCAGCGTGAAGCGGCCAACCAGCAGCGCCTCGCGATCGATGCACAGCGCACCGAGAACGATCGCAGCCAGCAGGCGATCCTGCGCCTCCTCGATGAGCTCTCAAGCCTTGCGGATGGGGACTTGACGGTGCAGGCGACGGTCACCGAGGACATCACCGGGGCGATCGCCGACTCGATCAACTATGCGGTCGAGGCGCTGCGCGGCCTGGTGCTCGACGATCAATCACTCCTCGCTGCAGGTGGATGGCGCGACACGGCAGACACAGGCCCTCGCGCAGCATCTGGCGAAGGCGAGCGGCGCGCAATCAAAGCAGATCGCCGCTGCGACCGAGTCGGCCGGCGGCATGGCCTCTTCGACCGAGGAGGTCTCCGGCAACGCCGAGCGTGCCGCGGATGTCGCGCGCCATTCGGTGGAGGTCGCGCACAAGGGCGGCGATGCGGTGCGGCGCACGATCGACGGCATGAATACCATCCGCGAGACGATTCAGGAGACCTCCAAGCGCATCAAGCGCCTCGGCGAGAGCTCGCAGGAGATCGGCAACATCGTCGAGCTCATCAATGATATCGCCGAGCAGACCAACATTCTGGCGCTGAATGCCTCGATCCAGGCGTCGATGGCCGGCGAGGCGGGCCGCGGCTTTGCAGTCGTCGCCGATGAGGTACAGCGCCTTGCCGAGCGCGCCGCCAATGCCACCAAGCAGATCGAGGTGCTGGTGCGCACGATTCAGACCGACACCAACGAGGCGGTCGTGTCGATGGAGCGCAGCACCACCGACGTCGTGGGCGGGGCACTGCTCGCCGAGAACGCGGGCGCGGCGCTGGAGGAGATCGAGCAAGTCTCAAACCAGATCGCAAGCCTCGTGCAGAACATCTCCGCGAGCGCCCGTCAGCAGACGAGCGCCGCGCAGGCGATCGCGCGCAACATGCAGGTGCTGAAGGAAATCAGCGCCCAGACCGCCGATTCGACCACCGCCACTTCAGACGCCATCGCCAAGCTCGGCGAGCTCTCCGCGGGCCTGCGCCGCTCGGCGTCGGGCTTTCGCCTGCCGACCTCTGCCAGCTCGCCTGAGCCGCTGGCCTCGGCCAGCGGCGCCTTCCGCACCCCCGAGGAAGCCAAGCTGACCCGCGGCCCGCGCTCGGCAGTGGGCGGCACATAAGGGCGAGGCCATGGCGGACGTTGCCTTGCAAACCTTCGATTTCGTAGGGCGTGAGCTCAATGCGACGCTCGCCGAGGCGCGCACCGCCCTTGAGAACTACGTCGAGCAGCCTCTCAACTTCGCGCTCCTCGAGCGCTGCGCGCTCGAGCTGCACCAGGTGCAAGGCGTGCTGCGCGTGCTCGAGATCTACGGTGCGGCGCTGCTCGCCGAGGAGATGGAGCACGTCGCGCACTATCTCGTCGCCACCTCCACCGAGCGCAAGAGCCAGGCCGAGAGCCTCGATGCGCTGATGCGGGCCATGGTGCAGCTGCCCAGCTACCTTGAGCGTGTGCTCGCCGGCGGGCGCGATCTGGCGCTGGTGCTGCTGCCGCTGCTCAACGATTTGCGCGCGGTGCGCGGCAGCGCGCTGCTCTCCGAAGGCACGCTGCTGCTGCTCAATCTCAAGTCCGACAAGCAGGCGACGCCCATTCCAGCAGCGCCCGGCGAGCAGCCGCTCACCATCGAGCAGTGGGGCCGGCGACTGCGCACGCGCTTTCAGGTGGGGCTCATCGGCTGGATTCGCGGCGAGCGCATCGAGCAGAACCTGGAAATCATCGCCGCGGTGTCGATGCAAGCTTGAGCAGATTGCCACCGAGCAGGAGGTATTTCAGCTGTGGTGGGTCGTCGGCGCGGTCATCGAGATGCTGCAGGAGGGCGCGCTCGAGGGCGGCGTGTCGGTGAAGCGCCTCCTCGGGCTTGCGGATCGGGAAATCAAGCGGCTCTACGAGCAGGGCGAATCGCGCTACACGCAGTCCCCGCCCGTGGAGCTGCTCAACAATCTTCTCTATTACGTCGGCCGCACGCTGACGAGCGGTCCGCGCGCAATGGCGGTACGTGCCTCATTCCGTCTGTCCGAGCTTCTGCCGGTCGATGAGAGCATCGAGGAGGAGCGCGAGAATCTCTCCGCACCCTCCGTCAAGCTCATGCAGACGGTCGCCGCCGCCATCCGCGAGGACCTCTCCAAGGTCAAAGACGTCCTCGACATCTTCGTGCGCCGCGGTTCAGGCCAGCCGCAGGAGCTGCGCTCGCAGGCAGCGATGCTGCGCAAGATTGCCGATACGCTGGGCGTGCTCGGCCTCGGCGAACTGCGCACCAGCATCATGGTGGAGACGCAGCGCCTCGACCGGATCGTCGCCGGGGAGATCAAGCCCGAAGAGTCGCGTGCTCGTTGAGATCGCCGCCGCGCTCATCGGCGTCGAGGACAAGCTCGATGATCAGCTGGTGGGGATGATCCGGCCCAAGGCCGCGGAGGGCGGCGCCGAGGAGGATGCGGAGTTCCAGCAGGTGCAAAGCGCCGTGCTGCGCGAGTGCATCCTGAACCTTGCGCGCATCAAGGATGCGGTGAGCCAGGCGGTGGTCGGCGCGATCGATGCGGCGACGCTCGATAGCTGGCAGGAGCTGATGCGCGGTCTGAAGGCGGGCCTCCTGATGCTCGGCAAGACGCGCGCGGTGGAGATCCTCGAGGCGATCGGTGTGCAGCTCAAGCGCGTGATGCAGCCGGGCGGCCGCTCGCTCGCGCTCGGCTCGCGATGGACCGGCTTGCCGATTCGATCGTGAGCGTCGAGTACTACATGGAGACGCTGCAGTCCGGCCGCAGCGATCCCTGGTACATGCTCGATAATGCCGAGAGCGCGCTGCGCGCGCTCGAGGCGGAGCCGGCGGCGCCGTGCCGACAGTGGAGCCGATCGCGGCGAGTACGTTTGCCCACACGGTGCGCTGGCGCGTCCGCATGAAGACGGCTGCCGCAGCGCTGAGCGGCGCGCCCTCGGTGGTGCCCGTTCCGGCGCGCGCGAGCCGGCGAGCGTCGCCTTCGCAGAGACCGCCGATCCGGAACTGCTCAAGCTCTTCATCGAGGAGGCGCGCGAGGAGCTGCAGAAGATCATCGCGCTGCCATCGTGAATGGGAGCAGAACCCGCTCGACCGCGAGGCGCTCGTCACGCTGCGCCGCTCGTTTCATACCCTGAAGGGCAGCGGCCGCATGGTGGGCGCGCGCGAACTCGCCGAGTTTGCCTGGTCGATCGAGAATCTCTTGAATCGCCTGCTCGACAACACGCTGACGCGCACGCAGCCCATCCTTGCGACGCTGAGCGGCGCGGTTGGCACCCTGCCGCGGCTCATCGATCAGCTCGAGACCGGCGTTGCGCAGGCGCACGATGCGGACGAGATCTTGTCGCGCGCCAATGCCCTTGCGGCCCATCAGCGGCAGACTCCTGCGGCGCCGCCGGCGGACGGCCCGTCGCGCCGCAAGCGGTGGCGGCGCCCGAAGCGCCGCACGCGGATGAGCCCGCGCCGCGCCGAGCCCGCAGCGCCGCGCCATGACGAGCCGCCCGCGCGCGCGCCTGCGAGCGGCGATGCGGTGCTCGCCGATATCTATGCGCGCGAGACGAGCGCGCACGTCGCGAGCGTGCGCGCGTATCTGGAGCGCGAGAGCAGCGCCGCCGCCGCCGCACTCGCTGCCGCCAGGAGGTCTATCGCGCCGTGCATACGCTCTTGGGCAGTTCAAACATGGCCGAGGCGCGGCATGGCATCCGGCTCGCGCACCCGCTCGACCAGTGGCTGCGCAAGGCCTTTGAGAGCGGCCTTGGACTTGAGGCGGGCGATCTCATCCTGCTCGCCGACTGCATGGCGGCGATGGAGTCGGTGGCGGCCAATCTCAATGAGTCGACGGGCTTTTTCCAAACTCACGAGAGTCTCTTGAGCCGCATCGCCTACGCGCACGGTGCGCTCGATCGGCGCATCGCCGAAGCGGCCACGCCGCGCATGCGGCCGAGCAGACGCAATTGCAGCCGCAGCCCGATGCCGTGGCGCAGTTTGATCCGGAGATCGCGAGCATCTTTACCGAGGAGGCGACCGAGCTTCTGGAAAGCGCCGAAAGCGCTCTCGCGGCTTGGCGCGCGGATCCGCAAAGCGCCGAATGGCGCGCGGCGCTTGAAGCGTCCGCTGCACACGCTGAAGGGCGGCGCGCGCATGGCGGGCATCCAGCCAGTCGGCGACTTGAGCCATGAGCTTGAAACACTCGTCGTGCAGATCGATCAGGGCCTGGTGCCGGCAACGCCGGCGACCTTTGAGTGTTCTGCAGGCGAGTGTCGATGAGCTTGCGCGCATGCGTGACGCGGTCGCGATGCGGCCGCGCGCTTGAGTCCGCGCGCGATGCGATCGCGCGCATCCAGACATTGACGCCGGGCGATGCGCCGCAAGCTGGCATCGAGGACGCGTCGGCCCCTGCACCGCTGCCGGGCTCCGCTGCGCTGCAGGCCGCCGAGCCCGCGGCGCCACACGAGAGCGTCGAGGCGCCTGCGCCTGATGAGCTGTCTGCGCCGCTCGAGGCATCCGAGCTATTTGAGGTATTTGAGGATGCAGCGCAACCGCCTCCTGCCGCCGCGCCATATCCGGAGCCGCCTTTTCAGCCCCCCGAACTTGAAATCTCAGCGCCCGCCGAGCCAGCGGCTGAGCCTGCGTCCCTGGAAGTCACTGTTTTTGATCTGCCGCTCGAGATAACCGCGCAGCTGCCCGCAATCGAGGGCGCGATTTCGGAGTCTGTGGTGCAGGTTCCCGCTGGGCTCACCGAAGTGCCCGCGTCGGCGCTGGAGATCTTGCCACCGGACGCGCTCGCTGCAGACGCCTCCGAAGCGCTGCGCGAGCCCATAGCCGCAGCACTCCCTGCGGAGCCGAGCGCGCCCGAGCTACCCGAAGTGGAAACGCTCGCTCCCGCAGCCACAGCCATCGCGGAGGGTGTGCCGCTCGCCGCGGCGTTCGTCGTACCGCCGTCGGTTGCGATACTGCCGCCACCGCCGCCGCCGCCACCCTCGGAGGCGGCAGCTCAGCCCGCCTCCGAGCAGGAATTTGCGGCCTCGCCGCCGGCCGCGACGTTTGCACCGCCCGCGCCACCGCCGTCGGAGGCGGCAGCTCAGCCCGCCTTCGAGCAGGAGATTGCCGCCTCGCCGCCGGCCGCGATTCTGCCGCCGCCGGCGCCCGCAGCAACAGCGCCCGCTATCGTGGAAGAATTTCTCACCGCGCCGCAGCCCGTGCCACCGGGGCGCGAGCCTGTGCCGCCGGGGGATCGGCCCGAGATGGCGCGCGTGGATGCCGAGCTTCTCGATCAGATGCTCAATACCTCCGGCGAGGTCAGCATCGCGCGTGCACGACTCGAGCAGCAGCTCGGATCGATCGATTTCAACCTCGGAGAGCTGTCGCGCACGGTGACGCGCCTGAAGGAGCAGCTGCGCAAGCTCGAGATCGAGACCGAGACGCAGATTCTGCATGGTCACGAGGACAAGGGCGGCGGGCATCGCGCCGACTTTGATCCGCTCGAGCTTGACCGCTACTCAGCGATCCAGCAGTTCTCGCGCGCACTTGCCGAGACGGCAAGCGATGTCGCGAGCATCCAGCAGCTCCTCGAGACGCTCACCCAGGAAGCGCAGAACCTTCTTACCCAGCAGGCGCGCACGATCACCGAGCTGCAAAACGGCCTGATGCGCACGCGCATGGTGCCGTTCCAGCGGCACGTGCAGCGCCTCGCACGCATCGTGCGCCAGGCGGCGGCGGACTGCGGCAAGCGCGCCGAGCTCATCGTCGAGGGCGCTGCCGGGGAGCTTGACCGCCAGGTGCTCGAGCGCATGTTGCCGCCGTTCGAGCACATGCTGCGCAACGCCGTCGTCCATGGCATCGAAGCACCCGAAGAGCGCCTCGCACGCGGCAAGCCAGAGGTCGGTCGCATACGGCTGGAGCTGCGGCGCGAGGGCGCCGAGGTGCTGGTGCGGCTGAGCGACGATGGCGGCGGCATGAACCTGCGCGCGATCCGCGACAAGGGCGTCGCGCTCGGGCTCGTGCGGCCCGAGCAGGCTTTGAGCGATGAGGATGCGATGCAGCTCATCCTCGAGCCCGGCTTCTCCACCGCGGGCCTCATCACCCAGCAGGCCGGCCGCGGCGTCGGCATGGATGTGGTTGCGACCGAGATCAAGCGCCTGGGCGGTGCGCTGCACATGGAGTCGACGGCGGGCGTCGGCACGACGTTTACCATCCGCCTGCCCTTTACGCTGGCGATCAGCCACGCGCTCGTCGTGCGCATCGAACAGGAGTACTACGCGCTGCCATTGCCCACGGTCGAAGGGGTGCTGCGCATGCACGAAGGCCGAAGTGCAGTCGCACCTCGGAGCGCGAGGCGCCGGCATTCGAATCCGGCAGGCCAGAAGTACCGCTTCCAGTCACTGGCGACGTTCGTGGGACTGGAGCCCGCGCCGCTGCCGGAACAGGACGTGACGATCCCGGTGGTGCTGGTGCGCGCCGGCGAGCACTCCACCGCGCTCATCACCGAGGAGCTGATCGGCAGCCGCGAGATCGTCGTGAAATCGGTGGGTCCGCAGATCTCGGCGATCCGGGGCATCTCCGGCGCAACCATCCTCGGCGATGGGCGCATCGTCGATCATTCTCGACATCGGCGCGCTGGTCAGAAGCGAATGGCGCGCGCGTGCGCAGCCGCTCGTGGCGCGCGAGCGCGGCGACCGGCGCACCTTTGCGATGGTGGTCGATGACTCCATCACCGTGCGCCGCGTGACGCAGCGGCTCCTCGAGAGAAATGGCATGCGTGTGCTGACGGCGCGCGACGGCATGGATGCGGTGACGCTGCTGCAGGACCACGTCCCCGACATCATCCTGCTCGACATCGAGATGCCGCGCATGGACGGCTATGAAGTCGCCACGCATGTGCGCAACGATCCGCGCCTGCGCGATGTGCCGATCATCATGATCACCTCGCGCTCGGGCGAGAAACATCGCGCGCGCGCCATCGAGATCGGCGTGGACGATTACCTGAGCAAGCCCTACCAGGAGGCGCAGTTGCTCGATGCGATTGCGCCGCTCGTCGAGCGGCGCCGTGCAGCGCAGAACGTCGTCGGCGCTGAGCGCGCTCCAATTAGAGGCACGCGATGGCCGAACGGGTTCAAGAAGTCTACAGCCTGCTGATTCCGCTCGTCGACGGGCGGCTCATCATTCCGCGTGCCTGCGTCGCCGAAGTGATCGGCTTTCATACGCCCTCGGAGATGACCGGTGCGCCGCCCTGGTACATCGGCGTGGTTACCTGGAACGGCCGGCAGGTGCCGCTCGTCTCGTTCGAAGGTGCCTGCGGCCAGAACATTCCGCCCGCTTCCGGGCGCACGCGCATCGTGGTTTTTCATTGCATCGGCGCGCGGCTCGAGGGCGGCTATTTTGGGATCGTCTCGCAGGGCTTTCCGCAGCTCGTGCGCGTGAGCTCCGATGTCGTGCGGCCGGACAATTCACGCGCCGTCGAAGAGCGCGCGCCCATCGTCTGCTACGTGCGCATGGTGAACGAGTCGCCGCTGGTGCCCGATCTTGAGCGTCTCGAAGAGATGATCGCGCAGGAGACGCACATCAACGCGTGACGGTGGCGGATTCTTCGATCAGACGGGCTCTTGGCTATTTTCTTTTGACGCGTGCCGCTGCGCGCGCGCGCCGCCGCCGCCTCTTCATTGCGGCGCTCAGGTGAGCTCGGCGGATCAGTTTGCCGTGGACGGAGCCGCAGCCCGGACAGCGGCTCGCATCCGCGCCGAGGAGCGCCATCACCTGGCGGCAGACGAAACACTCAAACGCTTCGAACATGCGGCTCGCCACATTCTGCGCACTTCGGCATAGAACTCATCGCGGCTGTGCGTTGTTGCGCGCAAGTCTAGCGTGCTGGGCTGACCGCGACATCACTTGACTCGCGGGGCAGGAGTGCGCAAGCCTGAGGCGCTCTTCCTCGAACGCCAATGGCGAGAGGTGCGCAAAGGCGCTCAATGATCACGACCAGTGAGCTCACCTGTCCGAACTGCGGGCATCAATCCACAGAGACCATGCCGCGCGATGCGTGCATCTACTTCTACGAGTGTTTGGGCTGCGGTGTCGTACTGCGACCCAAAGAGCGCGACTGCTGCGTGTTCTGCTCCTACGGCTCGGTGCCCTGTCCTCCCGTGCAGGCAAAGCAGGCGTGCTGCAGCACGCCTGCGAACCCATGAGCCCTACGGCGTCCCCCGCGGCAGGACGCGTCGACTGGACACGCGGCGTGCGCGGAGTGCTGATCTGGGGCATACCCGCGATGGTTTTGCTCGCGAGCCCGTTGATGGCCACGCGCTATCTCGTAATCGTATGGCCGGTGGCGCTCACGTTCATGGGCGTGAGCTGCCTGATGAACGCACGTCGCTGCGGTCGCATTCACTGCTATCTGACCGGTCCGTTCTTCCTAGTGCTCGCCGTCATGGCGCTCCTCTATGGCATCGGAGTGCTGCCACTCGGCCCGCGAGGATGGTCGACACTGTCGCTCGTGCTGGTCGCCGGGAGCATCGCGCTGACTTGCGTGCCTGAATGGCTGCTCGGCAAATACCGCGCGCGCGAGCGCGCGCAATAGCTCCGTGCGACCGGTAGGCTCGCGTTGCAATGACTCAGGCGGCGCAGGCGTTACAGATCGCCGAACGCTTGCTGCAGGGCTGCAAGCGCCGCGATCGCAGCGGTTTCAGTGCGCAGGATGCGCGGCCCCAGTTGCACGGGCCGAAAACCCGCGGCGATTGCCGCCGCGCGCTCCTCCTCGGCGCAGGCCGCCCTCCGGCCCTACGAGGAGCGTAATCCTCTCGCGCCTGTCGAGTTCACGGATACGCGTGCTGCCCGTGATCGCCAGTACCAGAGCCAGCGTCGCCGCCGAGGATGCGTCCGCCAGGAACTCCCGCAGCTCAAGCGGCGCGGCGAGCTCGGGCACGCGATTGCGTCCGCACTGCTCGCAGGCGGCGATGCTGATGCCGCGCCAGTGCTGCAGCTTGCGCTGCGCCTGGCGCGCATCGAGCCGCACCACGCTGCGCAGCGTGATGAGCGGGACGATGCGCCGCACGCCAAGCTCGGTCGCCTTCTGGATGACCCAGTCCATGCGCTCACCGCGCGAGATGCCCTGGGCGAGCGTCACATGCAGCGGATGACTCGCGCTCGGTGGGCTCATGCGCGCCGACCTCGACGACAACCGCGTCCTTGAGCACCGACTCGATGCGCGCAGCGTACTCGCCGCCCGTGCCGTCAAACAGCGTCACCGCCGTACCGACGCCGAGACGCAGCACGCGCAGCAGGTGGTTGGCCGCGCTGCCTGCGATGCGGCAGCGCATGCCACTTTGCAGAGGCTGCGCGACATAGACGCGCGTCAGTCGCACGTCGCCTTCTCGATGCCCCTCGGCAGCTACGCCGACCATGAGGTCGATCTCCTCGGGCGTGATCACGTAGGGCGGCATGAAGTAGACGACGTTACCGACCGGGCGCAGCAGCACGCCGCGCGTGAGCGCATGACGATAAACGATGAGTCCGCGCCGCTCCTGCCAGGCGTAGGGCTCACGGGTTGCCTTATTCTTGACGAGCTCGATCGCGGCGATCATGCCGTGTTGGCGCACCTCGGCGACATGCGGATGCTCCGCGAGCGCACGGGTGCGCGCACGCAGGCGCTGCGCGAGGTCACGGTTGCGCGCCAGCACCCCGTCGGTCTCAAATATCGCAAGGCTCGCGCGCGCCGCAGCGCAGGCGAGCGGATTGCCCGTGTAGCTGTGCGAGTGCAGAAACGCGTTCAGCTTCACGTACTCATCGTAGAAGGCCGCGTAGATCTCATCGGTCGTCATGACGACGGAGAGCGGCAGATAGCCGCCGGTCAGCCCCTTCGACAGGCACAGCAAGTCAGGCCGTATCGCCGCCTGCTCGCACGCAAAGAGGGTGCCGGTGCGGCCAAAGCCGACCGCGATCTCATCGGCGATGAGATGCACCGCGTAGCGATCGCAGGCCGCGCGCAGCAGTTTGAGATAGACCGGATCGTACATGCGCATGCCGCCGGCGCACTGCACGAGGGGCTCGACGATCACCGCCGCGGTCTGTTCGTGATGCTGCGCCAGCGCCTCTTCCATGAGTGCAAATCTGGCGCGCGAATGCTCCGCCCAGGTTGCGCCCGGCGCGCGCCCGAAACAGTCGGGCGAGCCGACCACGCGCACGTCCATGAGCAGCGGCTGATAGATCGCCTTGTAGAGCTCGACGTCGCCGAGCGCGAGCGCCCCCAGGGTCTCGCCGTGGTAGCTGTTGGAGAGCGTGATGAAGCGCCGCTTCGCGCCGCGTCCGACATTGCGCCAGTAGTGGAAGCTCATCTTCGCGGCGACTTCGACCGCCGAGGAGCCGTTGTCGGCGTAGAAGCAGCGCGTCAGCCCGGCGGGCGCCACTTTGACCAGCGCCTCGCTCAAGGCGATGACCGGCTCGTGTGTGAAGCCGGCGAGAATCACGTGCTCAAGCTCGTGCAGCTGCGCCTCGATGGCCGCATTGATGCGCGGATTGCAGTGGCCAAAGAGATTCACCCACCAGGAGCTCACGGCGTCGAGGTAGCGCTGGCCGGCGAAATCCTCAAGCCACACGCCCTTGCCGCGGCGAATCGGCACGGGTGGCAGCTGCTCATGATCCTTCATCTGCGTGCACGGATGCCAAACATGCGCAAGATCGCGCGCGACGTAGGGCGCGTTGCGCTCATTCATAGGTTTTTCCCGCGGCGGCGCGTGGCTATGTGGCAGAATTCTCCGGCATGCAAATTGACCGCGCTACGGGGCTCGCCGCCCAGGTGAGACAGGTGCTGTCGCCGCACTTTGATGCGCGGCCGAGGAACGTGAGCGCCGAGCTCATCATCGTGCACGGCATCAGTTTGCCGCCGGGCAAGTTCGGCTCCGCCTGCATCGAAGAGCTCTTTACGGGCAACCTTGACCCACAGGCGCACGTTTTTTTCCGCGACCTCGCGCAGCAGCGCGTCTCGGCGCACGCACTCATCCGTCGCGACGGGCAGATCGTCCAATTTGTGCCGTTCGACAAGCGCGCCTGGCACGCGGGCGCATCGCAGTACCAGGGCAGAGACGCCTGCAACGACTTCTCGATCGGCATTGAGCTTGAGGGCACGGACGAGCTGCCCTACGAGGATGCGCAGTACGCCTCTTTGGGCCGTCTGCTCAGGGCGCTGCTGGCCACGTACCCCGCCCTGTCGCGCGAACGCATCGTCGGGCACAGCGACGTCGCCCCGGGCAGGAAGACTGATCCGGGCCCCTCGTTCGAATGGGCTCGCCTGCACGCGCTACTGCTCTGAGGACTTGCGCCCGCGGTCGTGGCGCCACAGCACTTCGGTGCCGCGCTCCTGCCGCGCCAGCACGCGCGCCAGCACGAACAGCAGATCCGAAAGCCGGTTCAGATAGCTCGTGAGGTCGGCGCTCAGCGCCTCCTTCCGGGCAAGTGACCAGGCGCGCCGCTCGGCGCGCCGCGCGATCGTGCGGGCGAGGTGACAAGCCGCGGCCGCCGGGCCGCCACCGGGCAGAATGAACTCTTTGAGTGGCGGCAGATCCTCATTGAACGCATCGAGCACGTCCTCAAGGTGCGTGACCTGCGCGGCCTGGAGCGCGCGGGCGCCGGGGATGCACAGCTCGCCGCCGAGGTCAAAGAGGTCGTGCTGCACCTCAGTCAAGACGCCCGCGATGCGTGCGCTCAGCTCGGGCACCGCGAGGATCACGCCGATCGCGGAGTTGAGCTCATCGACCGTGCCATAGGCCTCGACGCGCGCATCATCCTTGGCAACGCGCTTGCCATCGCCAAGGCCCGTCGTGCCGTCATCGCCGGTGCGCGTATAGATCTTGCTCAGCCGGTTACCCATGGTCGCTCCGTTGCGTTAGGCTTTCGTACACGTCATTGGGATGTGCCGCATGGTATCAAAGGAGCTGCAGGCCGCACTCGATGCCGCCGAGGCGGCGGCCGAGATTATCCGCGCGCACTACGGGCGCGGCATCGGCGTGCGCATCAAGCCGGATGACTCCCCGGTGACCGAGGCGGACGTGCTCGCCGAGCGGGCCATCCGCGAGCTTGTGAGTGGGCGTTTCCCGGCCTTCGGATTTTACGGTGAGGAAACCGGCCGCCATGCGATGGACGCCGAGGCGATCTGGATCGTCGATCCGATCGACGGCACCAAATGCTTCGTGCGCGGTACGCCGTTCTTCTCAACGCAGATTGCACTTTGGCGTGGCGGGCGGGTGGTGCTCGGAGTCTCGAGCGCGCCCGTGTACGGCGAGCTTGCATGGGCGCAAGAGGGCGCCGGCGCATTTCTGAACGGCCGGCCGATCCATGTCAGCGCCGTCGATAAGCTTGCGCGCGCCACGGTGTCGACCGGCAACCTGCGCAGCATTGCCAGCTCGCCCACCTGGGCGCGCCTCGGCGAGCTGTTCGCACGCGTCTACAGCGGCCGTGGCTACGGGGACTTCGTCCATTATCATCTGCTCGCGCGCGGCGCACTCGATGTGGTCATCGAATCCGACATCGACATCCTGGATATTGCGGCCGTGTCGGTCATCGTGCGCGAGGCGGGCGGTACGTTCACGGATCTCGAAGGCAGAGCCGTCAGCCTCGCAACAGAATCCGTGCTGGCGAGCAATGGCGTGCTGCACGAGGAAGTGCGCGGCCTGTTAGATCGCGCCGCCACGTAACAAGCGCGCGCGCCGCCGCGGTGCTTCATCGCAGGATCCGCCCGCGGCCCCACGGTGCTGCGCCGCGCACCTGCGCGCCGGTTTCAATGAAGGCGCGCGGGGTGCTATACACTCGCCTCGCCGGCGCCGCAACGATTGCGCGCGGCGCCGGTGTCTGCGTTGCGGCGGAGTCATGCGACCTGCGTGCTCGTCGCGTCAGAGCGCCACGGAGCACAAGAATACCTTTGGTCTCGCCTGGATCATCGCCAAGCGCGCAAGCCCCGCCCGCGATCTCGGCCTGGGCTGCCTTTGAGCACCCCGTCTTCTCCGTGGTGTGGAGCGCGACCGTGGTCTCAAACATCGGCACCTGGATGTATTCGGCGGCGGCGGGCTGGCTGATGACCAGCCTCACTACGGATCCGCTCATCGTTTCGCTGGTGCAGGTGGCGAACAACCTGCCGGTACTGCTGTTCGCGTTTCCTGCCGGCGCACTCAGCGATGTCGTCGATAAGCGCAAGTTTCTGCTGGTCGCGGAGATCGCCACCACGCTGCTCTCGGCGTTACTGGCTGCACTGGTGTGGCGCGGTCTCGTCGGCCCGCAGGTATTACTGTCGTTCGTGTTTGTCATCGGTGTCGCCGGTGCGCTCAGCGCTCCGCCATGGCAGGCGGTCGTACCGGAGCTGGTGCCGAAGGAGCACCTCGCGCCGGCGCTCGCGCTCAATAGCGCCGGCATCAATGTGAGCCGCGCGGTCGGCTCAGGCGTGAGCGGCGTGTTGATCGCAGCTTGGGGCATTGCCGCGCCATTCTGGGCCAATGCTGTGAGCAATGCGGGCGTCATCGGCGCTCTGCTGTGGTGGCGGCCACGGGTAAAGCCGCCGCGCCACTTGCCCGCTGAGCGGCTCTACGCGGCGATGCGTACTGGATATCGGCATGCGCGCCACAATGCCCGGCTGCGAGCGACCCTGGTTCGAGCGGCTGCGTTCTTTATCTTCGCCAGCGCCTATTGGGCGCTGCTGCCACTGCTCGCCCGCGAGCAGATCGCCGGCGGTCCGGAGCTCTACGGACTGCTGCTGGGCATGATCGGCGTCGGCGCCATCGTGGGCGCGATGCAGCTGCGGCGGCTGCGCGCGCGCCTCGGCAGCGATCGCGCCGTCTTGGCCGGCTACCTCGGCACGGTGCTCGCGATGGCCCTGTATGCGACGGCGCACTCCGCCGCGATCGCACTCGCGGCGAGCTTCGTGGGTGGCGCATCGTGGGTCATCGTCGTCGCGAGCTTGAATTTATCCGCGCAGCTGGCGTTGCCTGATTGGGTTCGCGGCCGCGGCCTTGCCATCTACGTGACGTGGTTTTACGGCGCCATGACGCTCGGCAGTGCGCTGTGGGGGCAAGTCGCGGGCTCGCTCGGCCTGCCCGCTACTTTTTGCATCGCATCGGGCGGCCTGCTGCTCGCCGTTCCATTGACCTGGCGCTGGCGGCTGCAACATGGCAAGGCAATCGACCTCACCCCGTCGATGCACTGGCCGCTGCCGACCACCCTGCTCGACGCGCAGTCGAGCGACGGCCCGGTGATGGTCACCGTGGAATACGACGTCGCCGAGGCCAATCGGCGCGCGTTCCTCTCGGCCCTGGAGCAGCTCAGCCACGAGCGCAAACGCGACGGTGCGTTTGCGTGGGCCATCTACCAAGACGTCGCCCGTCCGGGGCGGTTTGTCGAGACCTTCCATCTGGAATCTTGGCTCGAGCACTTGCGCCAGCACGAGCGCGTCACCAAGACCGATCGGGAGTTGCAGGAATCGATTCGGCGCTTGACGCGAGCCGCCCCCATCGTCACGCATCTGCTGGCCGCCTCGCCTGAGCCGCGCACCGAGCCGGACTGACCGGCAAGTAGGTGCTCGCAAGGGTGCGGCAGGCCGGCAGAGGAGCGGATGGCTTATCGCCTGCGCGCGCCGCCACCTTCTCAAGCGCGTGGCGCGCGATCTTGCTCAGATGCTCGCGAACACGCGCCGGCTGCCGGCCGTCAATTCCATCATCGGTGTCGCGTAAAGCTCGCTCAGGCTCTGCTCGCAGAGGACTTCGCTGGTCCTGCCCAGGCGCCAGCGGCCGTCGCCGAAGAGCAGCAGAATGCGATCGGCAAAGCGCGCCGCGAGCGTCGGATCGTGCACCGAGGCGACGACCGTGGCGCCGCGCGTGGCAAGCTCGCGCAGGATCTCGAGCACCACGAGCTGATGATGCGGATCGAGATGATTGGTGGGCTCGTCGACCAGGTAGATGCCGGGCTCCTGAGCGAGGAGGCCCGCGATGGCCACCCGGCGCTGCTCGCCGCCCGAGAGTGTGTCGGTGCGCCGCGCGGCGAAGTCCGCAAGATCGAGGCGCTCAAGAGCGGCCAGTGCCACACGCTCATCCTCGCGGCCCTCCCACTGCCAGGCCGACAGGTGCGGATGGCGCCCGATGAGAACGCTCTCCAGCGCCGTGCTCGCAAAGCCTTCTTCCGGATCCTGCAGCAGCACGCCGATGCGGCGCGCAATCTCGCGGCGCGTGAGCCCGCCGAGCGGCCTGCCATCGAGGCTCACATGGCCGCACGCCGCCGGCCGCAGACCCGCCAGGGTATGCAGCGTGAGCGTCTTGCCGGAGCCGTTCCTGCCGAGTATTGCGGTGAGCTCGCGCGGCGCGAACGTCGCATCAAACTGCGTGAGCAGCGTACGTGGCCCGGCGCGCACCTGCAGCGCGTTTGCCTGCAGGCCGGCCGCAAGAGGCCCATAGCCGTCACGGCTTGTTGTTTGCATTTTTTCCATTGCGACTAGGGCTGCAGCCGCACGAGCGACCAGGCACCGGCGCTGAAACTCTCGGGGCCCGCGGCGCGCAGCGTGCGCGTCCAGAGGATGCGGTCGTGAATGCGCGCCGTGCCCTCCTGCCAAAGCTCGACGCTTTCCCCCCAGAGCCGAAAGCCGCCCCAGTGCGGCGGCCGCGCGATGGGGAAATCCTTGCCGTCGTCCTTGGCGGTTGCCGGATCCGGCGTGCCAAAACGCTGGGCGGTAGCATCGACGGCTGCGATGAGTGCCGCGCGCGAGGCGATGGGGCGGCTCTGATCGCTCGCCCAGGCGCCGATGCGGCTCGGCCAGGGCCGCGAGGCAAAGTAGGCGTCACTCTCCGCGACGGGCGAGCGCGTCACCGGTCCTTCGATGCGCACCTGTCGCTGCAGGTAATCCCAGTGCATGACGGCGGCGGCGCGTGGCCGGGCGATGAGCTCAGCACCTTTCTGCGACTCATAGTTCGTATAGAAGATGAGATATCCGGGCTCCTCGGCGAGACCCTTGCACAGCACCACCCGCGCCGACGGCGTCCCGTCGGCGCCAGCCGTCGCCAGCACCATGGAGTTGGGGTTGGGCTGCGCGCGCCGCTCCCAGGCCTCGGCTAACCAGAGCGCGACGAGGTGCATCGGCTCGGCCGGGGGCGGATCGGAGAGAATGGCGCGCGCGGCGGTCATGGCCGGGCAGATGGTAGAGCCTCTGCACATTCGCTGCACTTGCGGCGCGCGGTCCCGGCCGCTACAAGAGACCCTGCCGTGCGAACTGCTGAGGGCGGCATGCCGGGCGATGACACAACTTTGGAGGATCTGCGGCGGCGGCTGAACGACATCGACCGGCGTCTGCTCGGCGTCGTGGCGGAGCGCAAGGCGCTAAGCGCCGAGGTCGCGCGCGTGAAACGCGCAACCGGCCGGCCGACCCGCGATTTTGAGCGCGAGCGCGAGGTCATCCTCGGGGTGCGTGCCGCGGCCGCCGAACTCGGCCTTGCGCCGACGCTCGCGGAGGATCTGCTGCGCCTTCTCATCCGCTCATCGCTCACCACCCAGGAGCGCGCGAGTGTCGCCGCGCACGGCGCCGGCAGCGGCCGCCGAGTGCTCCTCATCGGCGGCGCAGGTCACATGGGGCGCTGGTTCGTCGAGTTTCTCTCCTCGCAGGGCTTTGCCGTCGAAGTGGCCGATCCGGCTGGCATGCGCGCTGGCGGCACGGGCATCGAGGACTGGCGCAAGAGCGACCTGCAGCACGATTTCATCGTGCTCGCAACCCCGCTCGGCATCACCGATGGCATCCTGAAGGATCTTGCCCTGCGCCGCCCGCCGGGCGTCATCTTCGATATCGGCTCGCTGAAATCGCCGCTGCGTGCCGGACTGCACGCGCTGCGTGCCCACGGCTGCAAGGTGACCTCGGTGCATCCGATGTTTGGTCCGGATACCGAGCTGCTGTCCGGGCGCCACGTGATCTTCGTCGACCTCGGCAACGCGGCTGCGCTTGAGGCGGTGCAGCAGCTGTTCGCGCCGACCATGGCCGAGCGGATCGTCATGAGCCTCGATGACCATGACCGCCTGATTGCCTACGTGCTCGGCCTGTCGCATGCGCTGAATATCGCCTTCTTCACCGCGCTTGCGGACAGCGGGGAGGCCGCGCCGCGCCTCGCACGGCTTTCAAGCACGACCTTCGATGCGCAACTTGATGTTGCGAGCCGGGTGGCTCGCGAAAGTCCGGATCTCTACTATGAGATCCAGAGTCTGAATGACTACGGCGCAGAGTCGCTCGAGGCGCTCTCCAAGGCAGTCGAGCGCATCCGCACCGCCGTGCTCTCGCAGGACCATGCGGCCTTCGTCGCCCTGATGCGGCGCGGGCACGATTACCTTGAGGATCGCAAGATTCTCACCGAGCGGCGCGCCTGAAGGGCCGCGGCCGGCAGCGCTTAGGCAAGGGGTGTGTGCGCGATGCAATCCGCCACGGCTAATCTGACCGTGCTCCAGGCTGAGGCCGATGCGCTGCGCACGCGTCTGGCGCACCTGCAGGCGGAAGTCGCGCGCAATGATGCGATTCTGCAAAAATCGCAGCAACGCCAGCTCGAGCTGCTGCGCGCGAGCACGCTCGCGGAGCTCCTCAAGATCCTGATTCGCGGCCTCAAGGCTTCCTATCAGCTGCAAGCGGTGGCGCTCGCGCTGCGCGACCCCGACCACGAGATCCGCCACCTCCTGTTCGGCGAGCCGGTGCTGGAGGAGCTCGCGCATGAGCTGCACCTCGTTGACGATCTCGCGCAGCTGGCGCCGGCGGTCGCAGTCCTCGGGCGCACGTGGCTCGGACCTTACGATGCGGCGCGCCATCGCGCGCTTTTCCCGGGGGGCGAGGCCCTGAAGAGCCTGGCGCTCATTCCCCTGCGCCATCACGAGGCGCTGCAGGGCGTGCTGATGTTTGGCAGCGCGGATGCGACGCGCTTCGGGCGCGATCTCGCCACCGATTTTCTGCAGCATCTGGGGCTCGTGGCGGCGATGTGCCTGGAAAACGGCGTCAACCGCGCGCGGCTGCTGCGCAGCGGCTTCACCGACTTTCTGACCGGGTTTTACAACCGCCGCTACCTTGAGGCGCGGCTGCGTGAGGAGCTCGCGCGGGTGCAGCGCCTTGGCCAGACGCTCGCGATCCTGATGATCGACGTCGATCACTTCAAGGAGGTGAACGATCGCTACGGACATCTCGCCGGAGACACCGTGCTGCGCGAGGTGGCGCGGCGCATCGGCACGCAGATGCGCACCTCGGATGCGGGCGCGCGCTTCGGCGGCGATGAGTTTGCGCTGCTGCTGCAGCCGGCCGGCGCCGCCGATGGGGAGCGCGTGGCGCAGCGCATCTTAAACGCGGTGCGCGCGCAGCCGATTGCAGTGGCGGCCGATGAGACGCGCATCGCGACACTGTCAATCGGTGTCGCCGCTGCCGAGGCCGCCCCGGTGCTGCGCGATCATCAGGCACTCGGGGAGCGGCTGATCGGCGCGGCGGACGCCGCGCTCTACCGCGCCAAGAGCCAGGGCAGAAATCAGGTCGTCATCGCGCAGGCGCTGGTGCGCTGAAATACTGCATTAGTGCGTGTTGGGATTCCTGGCGCGCAGCAGGAACAGGAATATCGGCGCGCCGATGAGCGCCATGATGGCGCCGACCGGCAGCTGGCGCGGGGCGAGCGCAGTGCGCGCGACCAGATCCGCCGCCGCGAGCACCGTGCCGCCGGCAAGCGCCGCGGCCGGCGCGACGATACGGTGATCGCTCGTCCTGAAGCCCAGGCGCACCGCATGAGGCGTGATGAGGCCGACGAAACCCACCGTGCCGGCGCTCACCACGGCGAGCGCCGTCAATGCGGCGCACACCACAAAGAGCAGCAGGCGCCAGGTTTCAAGCTCAAGACCCACGGCGCGCGCCCGCAGTTCCCCGGAGGCAATCACATTGAGCGGCCGCGCCACGGCCACGGCGACGAGTGCCGCAAGCACGGCGGCGGCAAGGCTCGCGCGCGGCTCGAGCGCCCAGCCAAGATCGCCTGCGAGCCAGAACACCATGCCGCGCACCTGCACTGAGGTGGCGAGCGCGAGCAGCACGCTCACGAGTGCCCCGCAGGCGCTTGCGACCACGACGCCGGTCAGCAGCAGCCGCCCCGTGCCGCCGCCGCGCGCGAGAAAATAGACCGTGGCGATGGCGATAAAGCCGCCGGCAACGGCGCTGCCTTGGACCGCAAACGCTGCCCCGCCCGCGAGCATCGCACATAAGGCGCCCACCGCCGCGCCGCCTGACACCCCGAGCACGTACGGATCGGCGAGCGGGTTGCGGAAGAGCGCCTGCAGCAGCACTCCAGCAAGCGCCAGCAGCGCGCCCACCCCGAAGCCGGCGAGCAGCCGCGGCAGGCGCACCTGTAGGAGCACGCTGCGCGCCTGCTCGTCCGGGCGCACCGGCGAGGGCATGCAGCATGCGCGACAGCCCGATCCCGGAGCTGCCTGTCATAAGGGATGCGCAGAACACGACAATAGCCAGGGTCGCGAGCACGCCCATGCGCCTCCACGTGGTCGATGGCAAGGCGGCAGTTCTCAACATCGACCGGTTCACGCTCTCTTGGCTGTAGGCGCGCTAGCCTAAAAGGCCGAGCTTGCTCACGACAAGCGCAGGTTGTGGCAGACTTGCCAGCAGGCCATGAACGACGTCATCGACTCGGACGGTTTCCGCGCCAACGTCGGCATCGTTCTGATGCGCGGCAACGGCGAGGTGTTTCTGGGACGCCGCATGGGCGGGCGCGGCTGGCAGTTTCCGCAAGGCGGAGTTCGCCATGGCGAGAGCGCCGAAGAGCGCCGTGCTGCGCGAGTTGCACGAAGAGGTGGGACTGGCGGGCGAGCACATTGAGATCGCGGCCAGCACATCGCGGTGGCTGCGCTATCGCCTGCCGCAACGCTACGTACGACGCCATCGCACGCCGCTTTGCATCGGGCAGAAGCAGCGCTGGTTTCTGCTGCGACTGCGGTGCGAGGATGCGGCGTTTGATCTTGCCAAGACCGCGGAGCCTGAATTTGATGCCTGGCGCTGGGTGGACTACTGGGAGCCGGTGCGCGAAGTGATCTACTTCAAGCGCCCCGTGTATGCACGCGCGCTCACCGAGCTTGCCGAGAATGCCTTTGCTCAGGGGCGCGTACCGCCACTCCGCCCTGGTGGGCCGAGGTGACCCGCGGTCAGCGCGGCGCCGCGCGCACGACCGAGGCCTCCACCGGCTGACAGCGGTTCTCACCGCGATGCGCGAAGCCGTCAGCAATACCGTAGTCGTACGCACCTACGCGCCAATGCGCCGCGTCGCTGGCGATCGCGGCGGCCGCGCTCGTGGGCCTGTTTGCGCTCTACGTCATCTTTGAGTTCGGGCGCTACGAGGCGGGCTACGATAGGCTCGCGACCGCGAAGCAGCGCGCCGAGCTGGAGGCGCTCATCGAGCATCTCAAAGAGGACAATCACGAGCTCAACTTGCGCCTTGCAGAGATCGACACGCAGCGCATCGGCTGGGCGCGCGAGCAGGCCGAAGTGTCGCGCACGATCGGAGATCTGCAGGCGCAGGTGGCACGCCAGGCGCAGGATCTGGCCTTTTATCGCGGCGTCGGCAATCAGAGCGCCGCAGCGGCGCTCGGCGATCAGCATTCAGCAGCTACGCATCGGTGCGACCTCCGAGCCCGCCCGCTTTCGGGTGCACCTGACGCTGGTGCGTTCGGCGCGCGCGGATGATGTCGTGAACGGTTCGGCGGTGCTGCAGCTCGAGGGTGAGTCGCAGGGCCAGGAGCAGAGCTTGAACCTTGCGGCGCTCACCGCCGGGGCGCAGCGCGAATTGCGCTACAGCTTTCGCTATTACCAGAACCTCGACCAAGAGATCACGATCCCTCGCGGGAATGCGCCCGGAACGGCTCAACGTCGAAGTACGCTCGAACCGCAAGGGCATTGCGCCCCTCGCGCAGACCTTCTTGTGGAACGTGGACGCATCCTAGCCATGCCCAGGATCGACACCGTGATCGGCAGGACCGCACGCCTCAGCGGAGGCCTCGAGTTCTCCGGCGGCCTGCATGTGGATGGCCGCATCTTGGGCGATGTGCGCGCGCATGCATGCCTCAGACTCCACCTTGTCCGTGGGGGAGTATGGTTGCATCGAAGGCGCCGTCGAAGTGGGCAACCTGATCCTCGACGGGACCGTGACCGGCCCTGTCCGTGCCCCCGGGCACGTGGTTCTGGGACCGCGCGCCCGCGTCCATGGCGATGTTTACTACGGCGTCATTGAAATCAGCCTGGGCGCCGAAATAATGGGAAAGCTGGTACCGCTGGCGGCTTTGGCCGGCGCCGCGTCGCAGAGTTCGGAAGTGCTTTTGACCACGGGTCCATAGGGCCCTAAACTCTTGTCGTGACAGTGTATTTTTATGGAAAAGGCGAACCGCATGGACACTGTGGAAGCATTGGCACCGGCCCTCGTACTGACGGATGCGGCCGCACGCAAGGTCGGCGATCTGATCAAGGGTGAGGGCAACCCGAAGCTGATGCTGCGCGTGTTCGTCCAGGGCGGCGGCTGCTCAGGCCTGTCGCTACGGTTTCGAGTTCGATGAGCAGATCGTCGATGGCGACACCTGTGTCGAAAACCTGGGCGTGAAGCTGCTGGTCGATCCGATGAGCGTGCAGTACCTGACGGGCGCCGAAATCGACTACCGCGACGGGCTCGAAGGGGCCCAGTTCGTGATCCGCAATCCCCTCGCCACTACCACGTGCGGCTGCGGCTCTTCATTTTCGGTCTGAGCGCGCAGGATTAAGGGGGCGTGAGTCCGGCCGCAGTCGTTCGTGTCGCTGCGGAGAAGCGCAAGGCCCGCGGCGCGACCCGGTCCCGGACGTACTCGCAGCCGTAGATCTGGGCTCCAACAGCTTCCACATGGTGGTCGCGCGCTACGCGCACGGGCAGCTCCTGATCATTGACCGCCTGCGCGAGATGGTGCGCCTCGGCGCGGGCGTGGAGGAGAACGGCCGCATCGACAAGGATGCCGCGGCGCGCGCGCTGGAGTGCCTGCAGCGCTTCGGTCAGCGCCTGCGCGACATGCACGCGAGCAGCGTGCGGGTTGTCGGCACCAACACGCTGCGCGTGGCACACCGCAAGCAGGCCTTCCTCGAGCGCGCGCGCGAAGCCCTCGGGCACCCGATCGAGATCATCTCCGGCATCGAGGAAGCGCGGCTCATTTACTCCGGCGTCGTGCACACCATGCCCTCGCAGCCCGGCAAGCGCCTGGTCGTCGACATCGGTGGCGGCAGCACGGAGCTTTGCGTCGGCGAGGGGCTGACGCCGCTCGAACTTGAGAGCCTGCGCATGGGATGCGTCAGCATCAGCGAGCGCTTCTTCAAAGATGGCCGGATCTCATCGAAGCGCCTGGCGCGGGCGCGCGTGGCCGCGCGCCTTGAACTTGAACCCGTGCAGGCAGCGATCCGCCGCCGCGGCTGGGATCATGCGGTCGGCAGCTCCGGAACCGTGCGCGCCATCGGCGAGGCGCTGCGCGAGCTTGATCCGCAGGCGGTGACCATCAAGCCCGAGGGGCTCGAGCGCGTCCTCAACTATCTCGTCGATGCCGGACACACGCGCGAGCTTGGAGGCCTGCAGGCCGTCACCGAGGATCGCCGCGCGGTATTTCCCGGCGGCGCGGCCATTCTCGCCGAGGTATTTGAAGTGCTCGGCATCGATGAGATGCGGGTTGCCGAGGGCGCGATGCGCGAGGGCCTGCTTTACGACATGCTGGGCCGCTTGACCGATGAGGATGCGCGCGAGCGCACCGTACACGCGATGCAGCAGCGCTATCACGTGGATCTCGCGCAGGCGGAGCGCGTCGAGGCCACCGCGCTTGTGTTCCTCGCGCAGGTGCGGCACGCGTGGCGCCTCGACGATACGCTCGCCGATCTTGCGCTGCAGTGGGCCGCGCGGCTGCACGAGATTGGTCTTGACGTCTCGCACAGCGGCTATCACCGCCACGGTGCCTACCTTCTGGAGAACGCGGACATGCCGGGCTTTGCGCGCGAGGAGCAGCGCTTGCTCGCGTGCCTCGTCGGCAGCCATCGGCGCAAGCTCTCGCTTGCGAAGCTCGAGGATCTGCTGCCGCCATGGGATAGCACAGCCGTGCGTCTCATCGTGCTGTTGCGCCTCGCGGTGCTCCTGCACCGCGGCCGCAGCGCCACCGCGCTTCCCAATATCGAGCTCACCGCGACCGCCAATTCTCTGGTGGTGAGGTTCCCGAACCGCTGGCTCAAAGAGCATCCGCTCTCAACCGCCGACCTGCATCAGGAGATCGACTATTTGAAGAGTCACGGCCTGCGGCTGCGGGTGTTCTCCGCGGGCGGCAGCTGATATAAAAAAAGCCCCCGCACGCTCCCCTGGAAGCGTGCGGGGGCAGTCGGTCGGGGTGCGCAATTACTGTCCGGTCGTTCCCTGGCCCTCAACTTTCACGTCGCCGGGATTGGCGGTCGCGTACATCACGACGCGGCGATTGTGCGCGCGTCCTTGCGGCGTCTTATTGGTATCGACGGGGCTTGCCATGCCGTAGCCCTTCGCCGTCAGCTGCTCCGCCGCCACATCCTTGCTCATGAGGTAGCCGCGCACCGAATCCGCTCGGCGCTGCGACAATTTCAGGTTGTAGTCGGCTGGGCCGGTGCTGTCGGTGTAGCCCTGCAGCTCGACTTTGAGTTGCGGATGCTTTTGCAGGCTCGCCGCTACCTCATCGAGCACCGCGTGCGAGTTGGGTGTGAGCTCGGCTGAATTGAACTGAAACGTCACACCCTCGAGCGTGATGGAGGCGCGCGGCTGCAGGTTGTAGCGATCCGGCGGCGGCGGTGGGGGAGGCGGGGGTGGGGGTGGGGGCGCAGCCGGCGGTGGCGGGGGTGGCGGCGGCGGTGGGGGCGGGGGCGGCGGATTGCCGTGACCGCCGAATCCGAACTGCAGGCCCACGGTGCCGATGTAGTCAATCAAGTGGCCGTCGCGGCCAGGATCGTCGAAGCGCGCCTTGAAGTCCGGGCGCAGCGACAGTTGGCTTGTGCCGGCGCTGTTTTGCCAGAGCTTGATGAAGAGTCCCGCGCCCGCTTCGGCCGCGAAATCATCTTGTCGGATGAAGCCCGGCCCCACTCTATCGAGGAGCTTATCGCGCACCGCGCCCGCGCCAATACTGAGGTAAGGCGCAATGACACCGCCGCGATTCAGAACCCCGAGAACATCGAACGAGGCTTCGAAGATGTCGAGGTGAGCTGCGTCGAGCCGATCGCCGATGCGCGTACCGTTGAGGTTGATTTCGGCGTTGAGGTGCGCACCGAGCTCTTTGCCCAAGGCGAGGCCGTAATCCCAGTCGTGATCCTTCAACAGGCCATCTTCGCGACGATGATCGGGCCATATGCCGCCCACCTGCGGCGTCAAATACCATTCAGTCCCGTCATCCGCAGCGGCAATTGCGGGTGCGATCAATAAGCACAGCAAAGCCAGGCCTTTCATTGTCGTCCTCTCCATTCAGCGGACCCTCCCTTAAGTTGAGTGCGTCATTGCAAAAACTCGAGCTGCGCGCCGTTGCAACACGATGTCGCGTGCCGAAGCCGGGTGTAGCGCGAGCAGAGGTAACGCGCGCAATCCATTTTGGTTCATCAAATTTCTGCTGTTGCGGGAACGCATCAGCAGCCGCACGGCAATGGTGCGCAGATCTCTTAGAGGCTAACGCCGGAGGCTGCAGCGTAGCGGGCGAGAAGATCCGATTGCGCGATAAGCGGCGCATCCGCATGCGGCGCCGCGAGCACATAGGTGCCATCGGCGCGCAACAGCCACGCTTGGCAGTTGTCTTTCAGATAGCAGTTGAGATCGCGCAGGATGCGCTCGCGATGGTCGCGGCGCAGGATCGGGAAGGCCACTTCCACGCGGCGATAGAAGTTGCGCTCCATCCAGTCGGCGCTCGAGCAGTACATCTGAGAGTCGCCGGCGTTCTCGAAGTAAAACACGCGTGAATGTTCGAGAAACCGCCCGAGGATCGAGCGCACACGAATGTTTTCGGAGACGCCGGGCACCCCGGGCCGCAGCGCACACACGCCGCGCACGATGAGATCGATTTGCACACCGGCGCAGGACGCTCGATACAGTGCTTCGATGGCCTGCGGATCCACGAGCGCGTTGATCTTGGCGATGACGCGCGCGGGCCGGCCGGCGCGCGCATGCTCGCTCTCGCGTTCGAGCTTGGCGAGGATCGCCTGGTGCAGACCAAAGGGCGACTGCAGCAGGCTGTGCAGCTTCGGTGTCTGGGTGAGGCTCGTCAGCTGCAAGAAAAGCTCGTGCACGTCCTGACCAATCTGCGGGTCACATGTGAGCAGCCCGTAATCGGTGTAGACGCGCGCGGTCTGCGGATGGTAGTTGCCGGTGCCGAGGTGGCAGTAGCGGCGAATGCCACCCGCCTCGCGGCGCACGACGAGGGTGAGCTTGGCATGCGTCTTGTAGCCGACCACGCCGTACATGACGTGCGCGCCGGCCTCCTGCAGGCGGTTCGAAAGTTCGATGTTGGCCTCTTCGTCGAAGCGTGCGCGCAGCTCCACGATGACGGTGACGTCCTTACCCGCATTGGCGGCTGCCACCAGCGCATCGACCACCGGCGAGTCGTGACCCGTGCGGTAGAGCGTCTGTTTGATCGCAAGCACAAGGGGATCGGCGGCCGCCAGACGCACAAAATCCATCACCGGGGCGAAACTCTGATACGGGTGGTGCAGCAGCAGATCGTTGCTGCGGATGACCTCGAAGAAATCAGGTGAACCCACGAGGCGTTTCGGCAGGCCGGGAGTGAAGATGGAATATTTCAGATCGGGCCGGCGCACGAGATCGTAAACCGCGGACAGGCGGTTGAGATTGACGGGCCCTGGCATCTGGTAGACGTCGTGCTCGCTTAAGGAGAACTGCTTCAGCAGGAAGCGCATCATGTCTTCGGGACAGTCCGGCGAGGTCTCCAGACGCACTGCGGCGCCGTAGCGGCGCTGCGCAAGCTCACCTTCGAGCGCACGGCGAAGGTCGTCGATCGCCTCATCATCCACGAAGAGATCCGAGTTGCGCGTGACGCGGAATTGATAGCAGCCCAGCACCTCGATGCCGGCGAAGAGCTTATGGACGAAGGCGTTGACGATTGTCGAGAGCAGCACGAGCGATTGGCGCTCGCCGCTGCGCGGCACCGGCACGACGCGCGGCAGAGAGCGCGGCGCCTGTACGATGGCAAGTTCGCTGTCGCGACCGAAGGCATCCTTGCCCTGCAGGCGCACGATGAAGTTCAGGCTCTTGTTCTGGATGCGCGGGAACGGTCGTGCCGGATCCAGCCCGAGCGGGCTCAAGACCGGCTCGACCTCGTGTACGAAGTACTCTTCGAGCCACTTCTCCACATCCCGCGACCACTCGGCGCGGCCGAGCACCGCGATGCCGGCCTTGTACAACGCCGGCAGCAGGATGTCGTTCAAGCAGCGATACTGATCGGCGACGAGGTTCAAGGCGCGCGCATGGATGGCGCTGAGCTGCTCCGGGATCGTCATCGAGTCGGGCGCGAGCTGCCGCGAGCCCAGTTCCTGGATCTGCTTCAAGCCGGCGACGCGGATCTCGAAGAACTCATCGAGATTGTTCGAGGAGATGCACAGGAACTTCAAGCGCTCAAGCAGCGGCACCTTCTCATCGAAGGCCTGCGCGAGCACGCGCTGATTGAACTCGAGAAGCGACAGCTCGCGATTGATGTAGTACTCGGGAGCCTTCAGGTCCGGTGCGTTCATGGCAGGGGCGTGCTGTTGCGGGCGCGTAGCATCGCCTGCCGCCGTAACACTGCTGTGACAGGGAGCGTCCATCAGCGGGACACGAGGGTGATGACGCTCGCGCCATCGAGGCTGGCAAAGAGCGGCGCAGATTTCTGCGCGAAATCCTCGAGCCAGTCGCTCTCGATGGGCAGTGCATCGGGCAGATGCACGCTCTGCGGATCCTTGAATACCCCGTTCACGCGGTATTCGTAATGCAGGTGGGGACCGGTGGCAAGTCCGGTCATGCCCACGAAGGCAATGAGCTCGCCCTGAGCGACGCGGCTGCCGACGTGGACGGCCGGGGCGAAGCGCGACAAGTGACCATAGACGGTGACAATGCCCTGGGCGTGATCAATTTCCACAACATTGCCATAGCCGCCCTTGACGCCCATGAAGCGCACATGGCCGGCGCCCGCCGCGTGCACCGGAGTGCCAATGGGGGCGGCATAGTCGACACCCTTGTGGGCGCGGATCGTGTTCAGAATCGGGTGCATGCGGTGCAGGTCGAAGGTGGAGCTCACGCGCGTGAAGTCGACCGGCGTGCGCAGAAAGGCGCGGCGCAGGCTCTTGCCCTCTGGCGTGTAGTAGTTGGCAGCGCCGGTCGGATCGGTGTAGCGCGCCGCGCGATACACGCGGCCATTGTTTCTGAACAGTGCCGCGAGCACCGGCCCGTCTTTGACGTACCGGCCATTCTCGTAGAGCTCTTCGTAGGTCACGACAAACGAGTCGCCCGGTCTGATGTCGAGCGCAAAGTCGATGTCCCAGCCAAAGATCTGCGCGAGCGCGAGTGCGGTTTGATCGTGTGCGCCCGCCGCGGCGATCGCATCAAAGAGTGAGCGGTCGATGACGGCACTTGCCGTGCGCACGTGGCTCTCGAGCGGATCATTGAGTACGTCGGCAGCGAAGCCATGCTTATCGCGGCTGATCTTGAGCGTTTCGCTGCTACTCAAGCGGCGCTCAAATCCGACGAGGTCGCCTTCCTGCTCGGTGAGGCGTAGCTCTTCGCCGGGCTTTAGCGAGTCAAGCTTCTGGCGCACGCCGGGCAGCGCGCGCATCGAGGCGAGATCGGCAAGATCGAGCTGCAGGTGGCGGAAAATGCTCTCGAGCGTATCGCGTGCCTGCACCACGACGGATACGCGGGTTGTGTCGGCCGGGGCTGCTGCCGGCGGCGCAGCTGGCGTGCTCAGAGCCGCCGGAACGGGCTGCGGCACGGCAGGCCGCGCGGGCGCAATGTAAACTGCTGGGGTGGCGCGCCACCAGGCCCAGGCAAGCACGGCGCAGCACGCAAGCTGCAGCCAGCGTGTGCGCGACGGGGCGATCCCTGCTGCCCATGCGGTGAAACTGCGGCGCATGCGACACTTAAGCATCCTTTGCGCCCAGCGTCTACGCAGGCGCTAACAGCCGCGCGCGAGCTGCATGCGGGGGTGCCGATGCTGCATCTGCACGGCGCGCTTTCGATCTCAACATATAATGGCGCGCATTCGTAACCAGCGAGGGGGCAAGCCATCAATGAATAACAGGAATCAGCGGCTGCTGGGGTGCGCCGGAATACTGGCCGCGCTACTGGGCGCCGCAGCGCCGCGCGCCCAGCAGAGCGCTGCGCTCCCGATTGTCAATAAGCCCTACGGCGGACAGCTGACATTGGCGGTGGACCTGAGCGATGCGGCCCGCAAGATCGTGCGTGTGCATGAGACGATACCGGTGAGTGCGGGCGCGCTTGCGCTCTATTACCCGAAGTGGATTCCGGGCGAACATGCCCCGAGCGGGCCCATTACCGGCATCACCGGCCTTAGGATCAGCGCCCGCGGCACCGATATCGCCTGGCACCGTGATCTCATCGATATGTACACGCTGCACCTCAGCGTGCCCTCCGGCGTGAGCGCCCTCGATGTCGATTTCGAGTTTCTCTCGCCGCTCGGCGGCGGGGAGTTCGGCCAGAGCGCCTCGATCACCCCGCGAATCGCGGTCCTCGAGTGGAACCAGGTGCTGTTCTACCCCGCGGGCTATGGATCGCACAGCATCGAATTCGCGCCGAGCATCAAGCTTCTGCCGGGCTGGCAATTCGGCACGGCGCTCGAGCGCGCCAGTGGCGCCGGCAACGAGACACATTTCAAGCCCGTCAATCTCGCAACCCTCATCGACTCACCGCTGCTCGCCGGCGTCAATTTCCGTCGCGTTGATCTGGCGCCGGGCGCGCACGTTGGCGTGCATCTCGACATCGTCGCCGATCATGCGACGGATCTTGCGATGAGCGAGCAGCAGATCGCGCAGCATCGTGCGCTCGTGGAGCAGGCTTACAAGCTCTTCGGCGCGCGTCACTACGGGCACTACGACTTTCTCCTGACGCTCTCCGAGAACACCGGCCATTTCGGCCTCGAGCACCACGAGTCGAGCGACGATCGCACTGCTACCGATTTCTTCACCGACCCGGAGGGCTATCTCGCGCACACGAGCCTTCTGCCGCACGAGTACGTGCACTCCTGGAACGGCAAGTACCGTCGTCCGGCGGATCTATGGACGCCGAACTTCAACGTGCCGATGCGCGATGACCTGTTGTGGGTCTACGAGGGTCTCACCGAGTATTACGGCGATGTGCTGGCCGCGCGTTCCAACATGCGCTCGGCGCAGCAATACCGCGAGGCGCTGGCCGCGAGCGCGGCAGGCCTGGTGCAGCGCCCGGGCCGCAGCTGGCGCCCGCTGCAGGACACGGCCGACGAAGCGCAGATTCTGTACTACACCCCAACAGCCTGGTCCAACTGGCAGCGCGATGTTGATTTCTACGACGAGGGCGAGCTGCTGTGGCTCGATGCGGACACGCTGATTCGCGAGAAGAGCCATGGCCAGCGTTCGCTCGATGACTTCGCGCACGCCTTCTACGGCATGAACGACGGCGCGATCCCCGCCAATACGTATACGTTTGACGATATCGTCGCTGCGCTAAATGCCGTGCAGCCGGCGGACTGGCGGCAGTTTCTGCGTCGCCACCTCGATGTCAAACAGCCGCAGGCGCCGCTCGACGGCATCACTCGTGGCGGCTGGCAGCTCACCTACGCGGACAAGCCCAGCGAGTTCTCCAAGGCGGATGACAAGGAGCGCAAGCGCGCCGACTTCATGGCATCTCTCGGTGTGCTGATCAGCACCGATGAGCACCGCGATAGCGAGCTTCTGGACGTGCTGTGGAACAGTCCGGCGTTCGCGGCGGGCCTCGCCCCGGGCATGAAGCTCCTCGCCGTCAATGGCGAGGAGTTCAAGCCGGAGCGGCTCGCCGATGCGATCCGCGAAGCACAGCATGGCAAGAAGCCGCTGGCGCTGTTGGTGCAGAACCTCGACTACTTCACCACGGTCAGCGTCGATTACCACGGCGGCCTTAAATATCCGGTGCTCACGCGACTGCCGAACACCGAAGACCGGCTGTCAAATATCATCAAGCCGCGAAGCTGAACACGATCCGGGCATGAGCGACTTCGCATCCCAATTGGCCGAGATCAAGCGCGGCGCGGTCGACGTACTCGTCGAGGCGGAGCTGCTCGCGAAGTTGGCGCGCGGGCGGGCGCTGCGCATCAAGGCGGGCTTTGATCCGACGGCGCCGGATCTGCATCTCGGGCACACCGTGCTCTTGAACAAGATGCGCCAGTTTCAGCAGCTCGGGCACGAGGTGGTGTTCCTGATCGGGGATTTCACCGGGTTGATCGGCGATCCTTCCGGGCGCAATGTGACGCGGCCGGCGCTCACGCGCGCGGAGATTGATCGCAATGCGCTCACCTATAAGGAGCAGGTATTCAAGATCCTCGATCCCGAGCGCACCATCGTCGATTTCAATTCGCGCTGGTTCGCCGAGATGCCCGCATCGCGGCTCATCGAGATCACCGGCAAGTACAACGTGGCGCGCATGCTCGAGCGCGAGGACTTCTCGCAGCGCTACAAGCATGGTGAGTCAATCGGCCTGCACGAATTTCTCTATCCTCTGGTGCAGGGCTACGACTCGGTCGCCCTGCGAGCCGACGTGGAGCTTGGCGGCACGGATCAGAAATTCAATCTCCTCGTCGGGCGGCACCTGCAGGAGGCCTTCGGACAGGAGCGGCAGATCGTCCTCACGATGCCGCTGCTCGAGGGCCTGGATGGCGTCAATAAAATGTCGAAGTCACTCGGCAATTACGTCGCCATTGCCGACCCGCCGGAGGTGATGTTCGGCAAGCTCATGTCGATCTCGGATGAGCTCATGTGGCGCTACTTCGAGCTTTTGAGCTTCAAGGCATTGCCCGAGGTCGCCAAACTCAAGCAGCGCATCGCTGATGGCGGCAATCCGCGCGACGTGAAGATTGAGCTTGCAACGGAGATCGTCGCGCGCTTTCACGGCGCGGCGGCGGCGCAGGCGGCACTCGCCGCTTTCATCGCGCGTTTTCGCGAGAAAACATTACCCACCGACCTTGTACCGCAGCGGCTCGCTGTCGAACCTGCCGGACTCAAACTTGCGAATGTGCTGAAGGAGGGAGGGCTATCCGCCAGCACCTCGGAGGCGAATCGCAAGATTGATGAGGGAGCGGTGCGCATCGATGGCGCGCGGGTGACCGATCGTGGACTGGTCTTGTTACCCGGAGCTGACCACATCTTTCAGGTCGGCTCGCGGCGCTTCGCGCGCCTGCAGCTCGTGGCGAAGCCGCACTGATCGACCGCAAGCGGTTGCGCGCTGCCGGTGAATAGCGAACCCGTCAGCTCTGATGCATCTTGGCGAGGATCGTTTTGAAGCGCGAATCGTGGCTGAGCTGCCGCAGCAAGGGATCGTATTTCATCCATAGCATGCCCGCATCGCGCTGCTGAGCTCCGCGCTCGAGCCACTGAAACGCCCGATCGGCATCACCTCGGTTGGCGTAAATGATCGCGAGCTGATAGGCAGCTCCATTGACTATCCTGTCACGTGTCAGTGCCTGGCCCAGGATCTTGTCCGCTTCTTCCTTGCGCCCGAGCCTGTCGAGCGCCAGCGGCGGACCGAGCAGGTGAAAGTCGGCCTGCTGCTCGAGTGAAAACTCTGCCAGCGCCGCTTCCGGCTTGTGCTGTGCAAGGAGCAGCAGGCCCAGTCGATAATGAATGGTCGTCGCTCCCGGAAGGCGTTTCACGGCGTCGGTCAACACCGCGACTCCTGCGTCGAGCCGCCCGGCACGATAATAGGCGTTGCCGAGCTGGCGATAGTTATCGGCCTGCAGCGGATCGAGGTCGCGGCTCTCGTTGTGCATCGCAATCGCCTCATCGAATCGCCCTTCGGAGTTGGCCATGTAGCCTTTGAGCCATACGCCGTGCGAGTCCTTCGGGTCGATCGCGAGTGCGCGCTCAAGTTCGGCACGGGCCGGCGCAGGCGTCCAGTCCATCTGGTAATAGACCTCGGCCAGCCTGGAATGCGCCGTCGCAAGCCGCGGGTTGACTGCGAGAGCCCGCTGCAGGGCATCGACTGCTTCGCGGCGCACGCTCTCGTAGGTGCCGTACCCGTCCCCGACGAACCCGCCTATATAGAGCCCGCCTAAGGCTACCCATGCGTCAGCAAACGAGGGATCAAGTTCCACCGCTTTCTTTAGTGCGGCCAGCGCCTCCTCGTAAGAGCCGGCGGCGTCCCGGTTCCACTCGAGCGCGCGCAGATACGCAAGGTGTGCATCGCTATTGTTCGTCGGCGCCGCGCGCGCCTTCACATCGCCAAGCATCGCAACCTTGAGTGCCGTGACCACGGCGCCGGCAATGTCATCCTGCACCTTGAAGACATCATCGAGCGTGCGGTCATACGTTTCAGACCACACCCGCGTGTCATCGGCAACGTTGACGAGCTCGGCAGAGATGCGCAGCGCCGTTCCGGACTTGCGCACGCTGCCTTCGAGCACGTGTGAAACGTTGAGTACTTTGCCAATCTCGGCTAGCGTCGTGGGCCTGCCTTTGAAGTAGAAAGAGGACGTGCGCGCCGGAACACGCAAGTTCGGTATCTTGCCGAGGAGGTCAATGAGCTCATCCGAGAGTCCGTCGGAAAAATACTCCTGGTCTTTTTTCTCGGAGAGATCCGCGAACGGCAGCACCGCAACCGATTTCGCCGTTGCCGTGGCAGTAGGCGCGCCGGTCGCGCCAGCAGATCGAGCCCACCAGCCCTGCGACCTACCGAGCCACCATCCACCAAGGAGCAGCGCAGCCACAGCGCCGGCTGCGAGTGCAAGCGCGGGTACGCCGTTGCGAAATTTAGCCGGCACTGCCGGCATCGAACGATCGGCGCGCGCGCCCCTGCCGGTGCGAGCGCCAGTCACCAGCTGACGCAGGTCATCCGTGAGTCGCGGCAGCGCGGCGTCTAATCCTTCTCGGGCATCGACCCACTGCGACTCCGACAGGAAGTATTCGAAGGCGGGGGTGAGTGGTGCGGCATCCAGCCGAATCGCAACGATGGGTTTGCGCTTCGAGGAAGCGCGCTCGACTTCCTTGCCGACGTGCGCCGAGTCCACCGAATGCTTGGAGAGAATCAGCAGCAAGGTGCGCGAGGCGTTGATGGCGCGCACCAGTGTATCGGCGTACTGGGCGCCCGCCGGCACATCGCGCGGTGCTATCCAGATGCGCATGCCGGCGCCTTCCAGATGCGAGCACACCCGTTCTGCGACCGCGGCATCCGCCGATGCGTAGCTCAGGAAGGCATCGCTGCTGAAGTCGTCGCCGTTATCGGCCGGGGCCGCTGGATCAGTCTGTAGTGGATCCATCTGTCTCAACCAGAGAATCGATGCGTACTCTCATCATTAAAAGTGTACCCGTACGAGCTTCAGCTCTTGTGCGAAGCCGCAGCGGCTGCTCTGAAGGCCTGGCGGCAGAGCCGCAAATTTAGCAAACCGGAAGAAGCATACGCCTCGCGGCTTTGCGAGACTCTTGCGGATGATGTGAACCAACCGCACCCCCCTGTAAAGGAGAAGAGTCTTGAGGACCCATCACAAGTTGGCGCTCGCAGCCCTTGCTGGAGTTGCGGTTGGCGCAACAGCCATTCAAACGATACGGGCTGAACAAGCTAAAGCGCCGCCCGCGTACATAATCGCGGAAGTCGAGAAAGACCCTGCCAAGGTTGCAGATCCCGTCGCCGCACGCCATTACGCCGAGGAAGCACCAAAATCGATCGTGCCTTTCACGGGCCGATATGTCATTCGCGGCGGCGCGGTCGAGACTCTCGAGGGCGACGCGCCCAAGGGCTACATCGTGGTGATCGGCTTTGACAGCGTGGAGCAGGCGCGTGCGTGGTACGACTCGCCCGCCTATTCGGCGATCAAACCCATCCGACAAAACTCAATGAAAAGCCGGCTGCTGCTGGTCGAAGGCATCGCGCCCGAGAAAGCAAAGCCCGCAGGGTGAGAGTTTGAAATCCGAAGCGCCTCACTGAAACAACCGTTGCCCGCGCTGAACCTGCGAGGGCGGCAGGCCATAGCGCGCCGCAAAGGAGCCGCTGAATGAGCTCGCGCTCGCATAGCCCACTGCGAGGCAGATTTCAGTGACCGAGCGAGGCGTATGACGCAGGAGCGCCATGGCCCGTTCAGCGCGCCGGCGCGAAAGCCAGCGGCGCGGTGTTTCTGCGAAGACCATATGGAAGCAGCGGTGAAAGTGGTGCGGCGCCATCATGGCGGTTCGCGACATCGTCACGAGCGTCCACGGCGCCGCCAGATTGTCTTCGATGGCCTCGCGGGCAAGAGCGAGGCGGCGGTGAATCTCAAGACGCGTGGATGGACGAATTGCGTTCAGCCGGTAACTTTCCCGTCGTTGCTC